>CBCPKK010000092.1:0-510 GCA_965119215.1 uncultured Buttiauxella sp. | reverse complement strand
GACTACGCGGGCAGTATCGGGGGAGTAAAGCAGAACGGAATGAGCGAGTAGACCGCGAGTTTTTGGGTTGGTAGACGTGTTGCCGAGTTCATCGTAAGCCGTGGTGTGACTGAAGTTAATGGTCGTCGTATCTTCGAGCGCGAGGAGGAGCGAATACGGCTGAGCGGCTCTGGCAGTTGAGGCAAACCCGGCGTCAGCAATGGCTTCAGGGGAGACGGCAGGATTACGCATAAGGCGGTATGCACCTTCCACTTCAGCGGTAGACTGGGATGATTTCACAATAGAAAGTCCGGCATGTTGAGCAAGTGAAGTCGCCAAAGAGACAAGACGGCGGGTGCGCCGTGGGTCGCCAAGCGCCGCGAGTCCAAAAATTCCTTTAGCCCATGAATAACAAGCAGAAAGCACCATACTAAAAACCGAAGTGGGGAGATATACAGACAGATCAACAGACGGGAAAAAGGTTCAAAAAATCCCCGACAAAAATGTCGGAGACTTGTGTATAAGAGACAG
>CBCPKK010000091.1:0-511 GCA_965119215.1 uncultured Buttiauxella sp. | reverse complement strand
CTGTCTCTTATACACAAGTCCCTGATATTTTTGTCGGGGATTTTTTTGAACCTTTTTCTCGTCTGTTGATCTGTCTGTATATCTCCCCACTTCGGTTTTTAGTATGGTACTTTCTGCTTGTTATTCATGGGCTAAAGAGATTTTTGGACTCGCGGCTCTCGGTGACCCACGCCGCACCCGCCGCCTTGTCACTTTGGCAACTTCACTTGCTCAACATGCCGGACTTTCTATTGTGAAATCATCCCAGTCTACCGCTGAAGTGGAAGGCGCATATCGTCTTATGCGTAACCCTGACGTCTCCCCTGAAGCCATTGCTGACGCAGGGTTCGCCGCAACCGCCAGAGCCGCTCAGCCGTATTCGCTCCTCCTCGCGCTCGAAGATACGACGACAATTAACTTCAGTCACACCACGGCTTACGATGAACTCGGCAACACGTCTACCAACCCCAAAACTCGCGGCCTGCTCGCTCATTCCGTTCTGCTTTACTCCCCCGATACTGCCCGTGTAGTT
>CBCPKK010000090.1:0-656 GCA_965119215.1 uncultured Buttiauxella sp. | reverse complement strand
GCGGGCACTCACCCGGTCGCAGGTATCGTATTCATAGCGGGTGACCACGCCGTCCAGGCCATGCTCCTCCGTCAGCCGGTTGTTCTCGCCCCACACAAAACGATAGGTTTCATCGTTTTCGTTGGTCAGACAGTTTAACCGTCCACGCGCGTCGTACTGTCGCGTCACCCTGCCGCCCTGCGCATCGCGACTGAATTGCAGTTGTCCGGTGGCGTCGTCGTAGCCATATTCCTGCCCCGTACCGTCCGCCGCCACGCTGTGCGACAGCCGCCCCAGGCTGTCCCGCTGCAGTGTTTCCTGTCGCCCTTCGGCTGGCAGCACCGCCGTCAGTCGCCCTGCGGCATCGTACGCATAGCGCCGGGTTTCTCCGGTGGCATCGGTGATACCTGCCAGCCGGAACTGCCCGTCGTACGCATAGCGGGTGAGCTGACCGGAGCAGTCCTGCGCCGTCAGCACCTGCCCGCGTTCATTGTACGTAAAGCGGCTGATGCCACCCTGCGCGTTGATAAACGCCGTCACCTGGCCGAGTTCATCCCGCTCGTAACGGCTCACCTGGCCCAGTGCGTCCTGCTGCGCAATCACGCCGTGGCAGGCGTCATACGTCAGCCGGGAATGGCCGTCCTGTGCATCGATAAACTCACGCGGCAGCGCGCGCG
>CBCPKK010000089.1:0-678 GCA_965119215.1 uncultured Buttiauxella sp. | reverse complement strand
CCGGGCACTCACCCGGTCGCAGGTATCGTATTCATAGCGGGTGACCACGCCGTCCAGGCCATGCTCTTCCGTCAGCCGGTTGTTCTCGCCCCACACAAAACGATAGATTTCATCGTTTTCGTTGGTCAGGCGGTTTAACCGTCCACGCGCGTCGTACTGTCGCGTCACCCTGCCGCCCTGCGCATCGCGGCTGAATTGCAGTTGTCCGGTGGCGTCGTCGTAGCCGTATTCGCGTTGCGTACCGTCCGCCGCCACGCTGCGGGACAGCCGCCGCCACGCTGCGGGACAGCCGCCCCAGGCTGTCCCGCAGCAGTGTTTCCTGTCGCCCTTCTGCTGACAGCACCGCTGTCAGTCGCCCTGCGGCATCGTACGCATAGCGCCAGGTTTCCCCGGTGGCATCGGTGATACCCGCCAGCCGGAACTGCCCATCATACGCATAACGGGTGAGCTGACCGGAGCAGTCCTGCGCCGTCAGCACCTGCCCGCGCTCGTTGTACGTAAAGCGGCTGATGCCGCCCTGCGCGTTGATAAACGCCGTCACCTGGCCGAGTTCATCCCGCTCGTAACGGCTCACCTGGCCCAGTGCGTCCTGCTGCGCAATCACGCCGTGGCAGGCGTCATATTCCAGCCGGGAATGGCCGTCCTGTGCATCGATAAACTCACGCGGCAGCGCGCGCT
>CBCPKK010000088.1:0-679 GCA_965119215.1 uncultured Buttiauxella sp. | reverse complement strand
GTTTATGGTCTGGCTATTCAGGGCGTAGTTATCGATATGCACCGTGTGTTCGGTGGTCACGACGACTTCGTTACCCGGCCCATCATGAGAGGTCACGGTGGCGGTAAACTTAACATCGTTAAGTACCTGACCTTTGTTATCACTGAACGCCGAGGAATCAACGGGGATGCGGAAGCCAAGCTGCGTACCACCTAAACTGACCACTTCGCCACTGAAATGCTTGCCGTTAATCACAATCTCAACGTGGTCGTGAAGTTTGGCGTCACCGCCCACTGTCCCGGTGATGGTCTGCTTCGCCTGATTCAGTTCGGTATGGTTCAGAACGTTGTCTTTGGTGACATCATCAATTGAGATTGTGGCATTGGCCACGTAGTCGGTGCTGACCGTGTGATTGGTATGGGCTTCCACGGTGTTACCCGCATTATCCGTCGCCGTGATGCTGGCGTGAATGCCTTTCCCGTTCGCCAGATCCGCCGTATTCACCGGGATGCTGTACCCCAACTGGCCGTTGGCCAGCGGCTGCACGGTACCGGTAAAGGTATGGCCGTTGACGGTCAGGGTCACCACATCGTGGACGCGGGCGTCGCCGCCCACCGTACCGGTCACGCTGGTGGTTGGCTGCTGGCTTTCCTGCGCGTTGATGATGTCGTCGCCAGCGATCTGATTAATGGTGATATCG
>CBCPKK010000087.1:0-715 GCA_965119215.1 uncultured Buttiauxella sp. | reverse complement strand
CTGTCTCTTAGTCACATCTTTGAGTACAAGCACTGGTGACGTTTACTCTGTCAGTATCGGGAAGGTTCCGTTCACCAGGCGGTATGTGATTTATGCAGCCACCGAACCGGTGAACGTCTTAGGAGAGTTCACCGTCACTCTCCTAAGAACCTCGACTCCCGGCAATAAATCGCCGCAAGCGGTAAACCTCCATTTCCCCTCATTTTTAGGGTCGGTTGCGATTCGTTCCCGACGATCACAACCTCCAGCAGTTCCCGACTGCTGGACCCAAAAAATGAAGGAAAATGGAGGCGATTTAAGCCGGACCCAACCCCCTCGCTTCCATTTCCTGCACACCTTTGCCTGGAGTTGCTTTAGCCACGAAGAAGTTTGGTTTGTTCTTTGGATTCACAGCCACGCCCTTGTTCCCGGCTTAAATCGCCCCAGTTTTTCCCCTTCAGTCAGGGTTGTGTTGTCGGGAACAACGCAAGAGAGCGATCGTCGGGAACGAGTCGCGAACGACCCTGAATGTTGGGGATAAACTGGGGTTTACCGCTTGCGGCGATTTATTGGCCGGGCGCCGGGGTCGCCAGGGGAGTGGCGTAACTCCCCTGGCACGTTCACCGTTTTCTGTAATCACATGGAAAATCTGTACTTACTGGTGAACGGAAAACCTGCGCAGGTGACAGATCTCACCCTGATAGATTGCCAGAGTGAGATGTGTATAAGAGACAGC
>CBCPKK010000086.1:0-771 GCA_965119215.1 uncultured Buttiauxella sp. | reverse complement strand
CACCGTGTGTTCGGCCGTCGCCGTGGCGGTATTCCCCGCCCCGTCGGTGGTCGTGATGCTGGCGTAAATGTCTTTTCCGTTCGCCAGATCGGCGGTATTCACCGGGATGCTGTACCCCAGCTGCCCGTTGGTCAGCAACTGCACGGTGCCGGTAAAAGTGTGGCCGTTGACGCTCAGGGTCACCACATCATTCAGCCGGGCGTCGCCGCCCACGGTACCGGTGACATTCGTCGTCGGCTGCTGGCTTTCCTGCGCGTTGATGATGTCGTCGCCGGCGATCTGATTGATGGTGATATCGGCTGTCGCCACGTAGTCGGCACTGACGCTGTGATCGGTATGGGCTTCCACGGTGTTACCCGCATTATCCGTCGCCGTGATGCTGGCATGTATCTGCTGACCGTTGGCTAGATCCGCGGTATTCACCGGAATGCTGTACCCCAGCTGGCCGTTAGCCAGGGGCTGCACGGTGCCGGTAAAGGTGTGGCCGTTGACGGTCAGGGTCACCACGTCGTGCACCCGCGCGTCGCCGCCCACGGTGCCGGTGACGTTCGTCGTCGGCTGCTGGCTTTCCTGCGCGTTGATGATGTCGTCGCCGGCGACCATATTGATGGTGATATCCGCCGTGGCCGCGTAATCGGTGCTCACCGTGTGATCGGCCGTCGCGGTGGCGGTATTCCCGGCACCGTCAGTGGTCGTGATACTGGCCTGGATATCTTTCCCGTTCGCTAAATCAGCCGTATTCACCGGAATGCTGTACCCCAGCTGACCGTT
>CBCPKK010000085.1:0-786 GCA_965119215.1 uncultured Buttiauxella sp. | reverse complement strand
GGCGACGACATCATCAACGCGCAGGAAAGCCAGCAGCCGACGACGAACGTGACCGGCACGGTGGGCGGCGATGCGCGGGTGCATGATGTGGTGACCCTGACCGTCAACGGCCACACCTTTACCGGCACCGTGCAGCCGCTGGCCGACGGCCAGCTGGGGTACAGCATCCCGGTGAATACCGCGGATCTGGCGAACGGGAAAGACATTCACGCCAGCATCACGGCAACGGACGGGGCGGGGAATAGCGCCACGGCGACGGCCGATCACACGGTGAGCACCGACTACGCGGCCACGGCGGATATCACCATCAACAGGGTTGCCGGCGACGACATCATCAATGCGCAGGAAAGCCAGCAGCCAACCACCAGCGTCACCGGCACGGTGGGCGGCGATGCGCGGGTGCACGATGTGGTGACCCTGATTGTCAATGGCCACACCTTTACCGGTACCGTGCAGCCGCTGGCCAACGGCCAGCTCGGCTACAGCATCCCGGTGAATACGGCGGATCTGGCGAACGGCCAGCAGGTACATGCCAGCATCACGGCGACGGATAATGCGGGTAACACCGTGGAAGCTCATACCGATCACACGGTCAGCACCGACTACGTGGCGACGGCCGATATCACCATTAATCAGATCGCCGGCGACGACATCATCAACGCGCAGGAAAGCCAGCAGCCGACGACGAGCGTCACCGGCACGGTGGGCGGCGACGCCCGCGTCCACGATGTGGTGACCCTGACGGTGAACGGCCACACCTTTACCGGCACCGTGCAGCCCCTGGCC
>CBCPKK010000084.1:0-812 GCA_965119215.1 uncultured Buttiauxella sp. | reverse complement strand
GCCTGGGACCGCTACAACCAGGCGGATGCAAAAAGTTCGTGCTGGATACGCGTGTCGCAGGCGTGGGCGGGTACCGGGTTTGGCAACATCGCCATTCCACGCGTCGGCCAGGAAGTGATTGTCGATTTCCTCAATGGCGACCCGGACCAGCCGATTATCACCGGCCGCACTTACCATACCAGCAACCGCTCACCGGGCGACCTGCCAGGTACCAAAACGCAGATGGCTATCCGCTCCCAGACTTATAAAGGTGAAGGCTACAACGAACTGATGTTTGAGGATTTGACGGGTCAGGAGCTGCTGTCGATGCATGCCCAGAAGGACATGCAAACCATCGTTCTTAATAATCGCATGACGGATGTGGCGGTCAACCACACGGAAACGGTGGGCAATAACCAGAGTATTACCGTCGGGCTGGAGCAGACAATTACGGTGGGTAAAGAAAATGCGGGCGGGCATGACAGAACAATCACCGTCGCGCATGACCAGAAGATAAAAGTTGGCAATGACCAGACGCTGAAAGTGGTCAACGACCGCACGGCGAATGTCGGCAACGACGAAGCACTTTACGTGACCAGGGACAGAAAGATCACCGTGAAGGGTAAGCAGGAACACACCACCACACAAGACCACATCAGTCTGGTGAAAGGCAAGTACAGTCTGGAAGTGAAAGACGACCTGGCGCAGAAGATTGCCGGTTCGCTGGGTATCGACGTTCGGGGCGATATTGTGCTGAAAAGCAGCAGTCAAATCAGCCTGCAGGTTGGCAGCTCGTTTATCGTCATTCACCCCGCGGGCATCGACATTATGGG
>CBCPKK010000083.1:0-822 GCA_965119215.1 uncultured Buttiauxella sp. | reverse complement strand
CCTAAACCGGTTGCTGAATACCTCGCCGTTACAGCCACTGGAAACCGGTGAACATCTCACCCGTTCAGCCACCGCTCTCTGGCCGGAAAATACCTCGCAACAACAGGCCACCGCCCGCTGGAATACCACACTGGCACAGCGAGCCGATAACAGCCCGACGCTGCGCGGTTATATCCAGGTACAGAAGGATTTGCATAATTTTGCGGCACTGCTCGTGGAGCGTGAAAAGAATAAAGAAGGCCTGACGCTTTCATATCTCAAGACCGTTGCCTACCAGGCAGAAACCCTGCTGAATCAGGAAATCCCCCTGGAAGCGTTATTAACGCAACTGGAAGATGCAAAAAAACAACAGCAGAGCACACAAACCTTAGAGAAACAGATTAATGAACGGATAGACTCCCTGTCCAGCCGTTATCTGTTAATTAAAAATACCGATTCAGATAATACATTGATATCGGGCAATCATAATAATCGTGAATAACAGGACAGTATCATGGCAAATTCAATTTATCTGACATTAAACGGACAGAAACAGGGATTGCTCTCTGCGGGCTGTTGCTCACTGGATTCAATTGGCAATAAAGCGCAGATCGCGCATCTGGATCAGATTATGGTTTATGAGTTATTGCATACCATGTCAAGAGAACAGAATGTTAACCATCACCCTGTCATTATTACTAAACCAATAGATAAATCTTCCCCTTTATTGGGGAAAGCAATTTCAGAAAATGAAATTCTGACCTGTGATTTTGATGTCTACCAAACAAACCGGTTTGGCATCAATGAGCTTTTTTATAAAATAAAGCTTACTCAGGCAAGAAT
>CBCPKK010000082.1:0-823 GCA_965119215.1 uncultured Buttiauxella sp. | reverse complement strand
CAATCAGATCGCTGGCGACGACATCATCAACGCGCAGGAAAGCCAGCAGCCAACCACGAACGTGACCGGCACCGTGGGCGGCGACGCGCGGGTGCACGACGTGGTGACCCTGACGGTGAACGGCCACACCTTTACCGGCACCGTACAGCCGCTGGCCAACGGTCAGCTGGGCTACAGCATCCCGGTGAATACCGCCGATCTGGCGAACGGAAAAGACATTCACGCCAGCATCACGACCACCGACGGGGCGGGGAATACCGCCACCGCGACGGCCGATCACAGCGTCAGTGCCGACTACGTGGCGACGGCGGATATCACCATCAATCAGATCGCCGGTGATGACATCATCAACGCGCAGGAAAGCCAGCAGCCGACGACGAACGTCACTGGCACGGTGGGCGGCGACGCCCGCGTCCACGATGTGGTGACCCTGACCGTCAACGGCCATACCTTTACCGGTACCGTGCAGCCCCTGGCTAACGGCCAGCTGGGGTACAGCATCCCGGTGAATACCGCGGATCTGGCGAACGGGAAAGACATTCACGCCAGCATCACGGCGACGGATAATGCGGGTAACACCGTGGAAGCCCATACCGATCACACGGTCAGCACTGACTACGTGGCGACAGCCGATATCACCATTAATCAGATTGCTGGCGACGACATCATTAATGCGCAGGAAAGCCAGCAGCCGACGACGAATGTCACCGGTACGGTGGGCGGCGACGCCCGCGTCCACGATGTGGTGACCCTGACCGTCAACGGCCATACCTTTACCGGTACCGTGCAGCCGCTGGCTAACGGCCAGCTGGGGTACAGCATT
>CBCPKK010000081.1:0-845 GCA_965119215.1 uncultured Buttiauxella sp. | reverse complement strand
GGTGAGTTGCTGCTTCCTGTGGCGTAGTCCACATTGTTGCGCCAGCCTTCTACCTGATAACGGGCGAAATCAGCACCGCGCTGCGCATCCTTGAAGCGCCCCGGATAATCGAAAATCTCATACCCCATCCGCTGGTTGGGCAGCTCTGAGGGCAGATAATTGAACTGACCCGGCCAGAGCGGGGCTTTGAAGGTGTAATCCTGGGTGGTGACCTGTGCGGGGCGAACCTGCGCACTGCGGCAGAAACTGTTGACGCAATACTGGCTGGATTCATTCGCGCCGTTGGGGTTGTAGGGCAGCGGGTCGAGCTTTTGCAGTACGCTGCTGTCGTCGGCAAAGGTCAGCTTCTGGTCGTTCTGTTTCAGGTACTCATCTTCGTAGAAGAAGACGCCCTCTTCGGCGGCCAGGCGGGAGATAAAATCGAAGTCGGTTTCCTGGTACTGCACGCAAAACTCACGTTCCGGATGCGGACGGCGATACAGCGCATCGTGAGAGCGAATGCCCATTTCCTTGAGCAGTTTTTCAAAGATGAAGCGGATATCGTAATTCTGGAAACTGCGGCAGTTCTGCCGCTGACTGCTGCGCCAGAACTCCGGGTGCACGGTCATGTGGTAAAGGGTCTGGTGTTTGCCGGTGTCGCCCTGTTCGCAGAACGTCACCATACCGCGTACCCGGCGTTTGATTTCGTCCCCCTGCCAGATAGTGAGGATAACCATTTCATCGAGGATTTTTTTGAATTCAATGGCCGGATCACTACTGGCGAGGGTAAGGTCGAGACGATATAAGGAGGAGTAAGACTGGAAGAGCTGAAAATCCACGACGGCGAAAGCGTCATCCGGGTTTCG
>CBCPKK010000080.1:0-853 GCA_965119215.1 uncultured Buttiauxella sp. | reverse complement strand
CTCTGACCCCGGAAAATGGACTTCGACTCTGGGAGCCTGTGGCTCCGGCGTCATACTGGTAAGCGGGGAGAAAATCGGGTCTGATGCCTCGGATGCAGACGGCATATACACCAGTGTTGCAGGGCTGTAGCGGTTGCCGGGCACGTTTATTGACTGCTGTTCTGCTTCTGTGCGGCGGCGGATGTTCTGCACAAAATAGAGCAGATTTTCCACGCGCGGGATGCGCTTTAATTCCACCTGCTGGAGTTTGTCGCAGATAAGTTGCAATGTTCTTTCCGTGCGGTACATCAGTTGCACGTCGCCGTTCATCAGGGAAGGGTTCTGGCGCAGCAGGTTGCCGACGCGGGTGTTAAACCATTACATCGGTTGAACTCACACCTGATAGCGGATTTCCAAAGATGGGTGAGTCGAAAATATTCAGAAATATAGTTGTATTATAACAATAGGGATATTCATTATTTAAATAAATATCATTGAATGCATTCATGGGATGAATATTTTAGGTGTTTTTCTTTAATGAAATAGATTTTATAGAGATGTATTATAAATATTCGTTGTGACATGGCGCAAATATTCTTCATTTCAAAAGGTGGTATATTTGAAATGAATATTGCCGATTGTTTTTTCGAGGTGGGTAGGGATAAATGTTGAGGATGTATTGTGCACGACAGTAGTGGGGGCTGTATCAATAATAATTTGATTAGAGAAGTGTTGTAATAGATTGTATGTTCGATTAATTGTTGTTAGTTGATGTTGAAAATAGCGATATTGCAGGAGTTAAATATGACAAATCAAGTGCTACAGAAGAGCGGGTATGAAAAATGGCAGGATGGATTAGTTGCAGCATCAAAAG
>CBCPKK010000079.1:0-977 GCA_965119215.1 uncultured Buttiauxella sp. | reverse complement strand
GGCCTTATCGACCAGCAGCGCTGGAGCCGGGACACCGCGAATTACGGTAAAAAACACCTGAGAAAACAAAAGCCTTATGAAGAAAAGGAAAGCTTCAAATGGCAGTTGGCCTCTCAGTTGATGTCGCAGCGCCTGGGGGATGTGCAGTCACGCGTTATCTCCGTGTGTGACCGCGAGGCCGACATCTGGCACTACCTCAATTATAAAATCTGCCAGGGACAACGCTTCGTCGTCCGGGCAGCTCAAAACCGCCGCCTTGAGGCCGGAGCAGATAAGCTCTTCGACTTGCCGGAAACGCTGATACAAGCGGGCAGCCACACGTTGAATGTGGTGCAAAAAGGTGGACGCGCAGCACGGCAGGCGCACATGCTCGTCAGCTACAGTCCCGTCCAGATAAAACATCCTGACGGGTCTGGCGCGTTGTTACCGCTGACTTATATCTGCTGTCGTGAGGACGGCGAAGATGGCGTCTGCTGGCATCTTCTGACGTCAGAAGTTGTTGAAAGTACAGAGCAGGCGCGGGTGATCATCAGTTATTACGAACGCCGCTGGTTAATCGAGGAATATCACAAGGCATGGAAAAGCGGCGGCACGCAGGTAGAAAAAATACGTATGCAGGCCCGGGATAATCTTGAAAAGATGGTCGTGATCCTGGCATTCATTGCGGTACGGGTGCTGGCGTTACGGCAGGGCGGATTAAGTGAAGAAACGCTGAATGAGTCCTGTGAACAGGTACTTAGCCCGATAGAGTGGAAACTGCTGTGGGTAAAACAGGAAGGAAAAACGTTGCCGAAAAAGGCACCGAACCTGAAGTGGGCCTATCTGGCCCTGGCCAAAATGGGACGCTGGTACGACAGCAAACGTACTGGACGAGCGGGCTGGATAGTGATGTGGGAAGGCTGGTTCAAACTTCAGGATATCGTCGAAGGTTATAAACTGGCGAAGTCTCTTGATCAAAAGATCTGATCAAGAGACAG
>CBCPKK010000078.1:0-1055 GCA_965119215.1 uncultured Buttiauxella sp. | reverse complement strand
GGCTTTGTTGAATAAATCGAACTTTTGGCCGTGATCAGGATCAGATCATCACATTCTCGATCCTGTAGCGGTATCCCGTGGCAAAACAAACGTTCAAAATCACCAACTGGAACGTCTACAACAAAGCCCTCGTCAATCGGGGCTCACTGACATTCTGGCTCGATGAGTCGGCCATTCAGGCCTGGTATGACGAACCCAAAACCTCTTCACGTGGTCGTCCACAACGTTATTCTGAGCTGGCCATCTCCACCGTTCTGATGCTCAAACGCGTTTTTCGCCTCACATTACGCGCCGCGCAGGGATTCATTGACTCCATTTTTACCCTGATGAATCTTCCGCTCCGTTGCCCGGATTATTCCTGCGTCAGCAGGCGGGCTAAGTCCGTCAGCATCCCTTTCAAAAACCCGACACGCGGTGAGATTGCCCATCTGGTTATCGATTCCACCGGCTTAAAAGTTTTCGGTGAGGGTGAGTGGAAGGTGAAAAAACACGGTCAGGAAAAGCGCCGCGTCTGGCGGAAACTGCACCTGGCCGTGGACGCCGATACGCATGAGGTTATCTGTGCTGACCTGTCCCTGAACAACGTGACTGATGCAGAGGCATTCCCGGGACTTATCCGCCAGACACACCGGAAAATCAGGGTCGCTTCAGCCGACGGAGCTTATGACACCAGACGGTGCCACGACGAGCTGCGGCGTAAGAAAATCAAAGCACTTATCCCGCCGCGAACCCGGGCGGGTTACTGGCCTGCTGAATATGCCGACAGAAATCAGGCGGTTGCCCGGCAACGGCTGACAGGAAGCAATGCGTACTGGAAATGGCACACGGCTTACAACCGACGTTCGGTGGCTGAAACGGCAATGTACCGTGTCAAACAGCTGTTTGGTGGGCATCTTACGTTGCGGGATTATGATGCGCAGGTTGGGGAGGCTATGGCCATGATCCGCGCATTAAACAAAATAACGCGAGCAGGCATGCCAGAAAGCGTACGAATTGCCTGAGAAAGTCAGCGACGAGGGGGGCTTTTATCTGAATCCGATTTATTCAACAAAGCC
>CBCPKK010000077.1:0-1078 GCA_965119215.1 uncultured Buttiauxella sp. | reverse complement strand
TAGCGGACGGTTTACCCAGCATGACCCGATAGGGTTGCGGGGTGGGCTGAATTTATATCAGTATGCTCCGAATGCTTTAATGTGGAGTGATCCGCTGGGCCTCGCTTGCATACCTAATAAGGTTGCAGGTTCTGCAAGGGAAGCCAGAGCTAAAGCTATATTTGAGCGACGTTATGGAAAAGACAATGTTCTGTCTGAACGTTATTTAAGAGATGCAAACGGTAGATCAATAAAAGATCCTCTTACTGGTGAACGCCGACGTATTGATTTTGTGGTTAAAGGTCAGGATGGAAAATGGCATGGCGTTGAAGTGACAAGTAAAACGGGGGCTTTAAATAAAGCACCGCAAATATCAAAAGAGGGTCGAATTCGAGATGCTGGCGGTATTTTTGTTAAAAACAACAAGACAGGCGAGTTGATACAAGTTGATGATTTATCCGTTGTTATTGGAGTTAAGTGATGAGCGAAAATAAAATTGATTTTACTTTACATGATGTAGGGATGCTACTCTCTAGAAATAAAAGCAAACAGTGGAAGGATGATATAATAAAAAGTTCAACCGCATTACTAAAATTTTTCAATGAAAATAGCTTATTGGTGGGCGTTAAACCCTTTGATGAGGAAGGTAAATTAAAACTTGATGCAGTAATTAAAATGTCAAACGTTACTAAAGACGGGTTGGAGTTATTTAAAAAAACAGTTGATGGTTGGTATAACTATCTTTCTAAAAGCACTGTTGAAAATAAATATGAGAATATCAGTCGTCTTGAAAAAGGACTGGAAAAAATCAGATCGTCTAAGAAGTAAAATCAACCGGGGCAGCGACCCCGGTTATATTAAATAATTAGTTGTCACTCTAAATCTTTATCCCCCGGAGCGCCGCTTTAGTGGCGCTCTGCATATTCCGGTTAGCCTGCTTAATATCACGTAGTTGCTGACGAAGTGACTCTTTCTCGTGTTTCAGACCGTCCACTTCCTCACTGTCCAGAACCAGCACAATACAGCCATCGGTTATTTTAACGGTGAGATGTGCGCCCGTCTCAAACCCCGCCTCACGCAGCCATTGACCTGTCAGATT
>CBCPKK010000076.1:0-1102 GCA_965119215.1 uncultured Buttiauxella sp. | reverse complement strand
GTGGCCATTGACGGTCAGGGTCACCACATCGTGGGCGCGGGCGTCGCCGCCCACCGTGCCGGTCACGTTCGTGGTCGGCTGCTGGCTTTCCTGCGCATTGATAATGTCGTCGCCAGCGATCTGATTGATGGTGATATCGGCTGTCGCCACATAGTCGGTGCTGACCGCATGCTCGGCCACTGCCGTGGCGGTATTCCCCGCGCCGTCGGTGGTCGTGATACTGGCGTGAATGTCTTTTCCGTTGGCCAGATCGGCGGTATTCACCGGAATGCTGTAGCCGAGCTGGCCGTTGGCCAGGGGCTGCACGGTGCCGGTAAAGGTGTGACCGTTGACGGTCAGGGTCACCACATCATGCACCCGCGCGTCGCCGCCCACGGTACCGGTCACGTTCGTCGTCGGCTGCTGGCTTTCCTGCGCGTTGATGATGTCATCGCCGGCGATCTGATTGATGGTGATATCGGCCGTCGCCACGTAGTCGGTGCTCACCGTATGCTCGGCCACTGCCGTGGCGCTATTCCCCGCGCCGTCGGTGGTCGTGATACTGGCGTGAATGTCTTTTCCATTCGCCAGGTCCGCGGTATTCACCGGGATGCTGTAGCCCAGCTGGCCGTTGGCCAGCGGCTGCACGGTGCCGGTAAAGGTGTGGCCGTTGACGGTCAGAGTCACCACGTCGTGCACCCGCGCGTCGCCGCCCACCGTGCCGGTGACGCTCGTCGTCGGCTGCTGGCTTTCCTGCGCGTTGATGATGTCATCCCCGGCAACCATATTGATGGTGATATCGGCCGTCGCCGCGTAGTCAGTGCTGACCGTGTGATCGGCCGTCGCCGTGGCGGTATTCCCCGCCCCGTCCGTCGCCGTGATGCTGGCATGTATCTGCTGACCGTTGGCCAGATCCGCCGTATTCACCGGGATGCTGTAGCCCAGCTGGCCGTTAGCCAGCGGCTGCACGGTGCCGGTAAAGGTGTGGCCGTTCACCGTCAGGGTCACCACGTCGTGCACCCGCGCGTCGCCGCCCACCGTACCGGTCACGTTGGTCGTCGGCTGCTGGCTTTCCTGCGCGTTGATGATGTCATCACCGGCGATCTGATTGATGGTGATATCC
>CBCPKK010000075.1:0-1114 GCA_965119215.1 uncultured Buttiauxella sp. | reverse complement strand
CCGTCATCCATTGCGATTGGGTGGATCAGGGTAACAACCATTTTGATGTTGTCGCCCGGCATTACCATCTCAACGCCTTCTGGCAGTTCGATGGTGCCAGTCACGTCAGTTGTACGGAAGTAGAACTGTGGACGGTAGCCTTTGAAGAACGGAGTATGACGGCCGCCTTCGTCTTTAGACAGAATATAAACTTCTGACTCGAACTGGGTGTGTGGCTTGATAGAGCCTGGCTTAGCCAGTACCTGACCACGTTCGATATCTTCACGTTTAACACCACGCAGCAGAACACCAACGTTCTCACCAGCACGGCCTTCGTCCAGCAGTTTGCGGAACATTTCAACGCCAGTACAGGTTGATTTCACGGTATCTTTGATACCAACGATTTCAACTTCTTCACCGACTTTAACGATACCGCGCTCTACACGACCGGTAACAACTGTACCACGGCCAGAGATAGAGAATACGTCTTCGATTGGCAGCAGGAACGGCTTATCGATAGCACGTTCTGGTTCTGGGATATAAGTATCCAGGAAGCCAGCCAGTTCGATGATTTTTGCTTCGTAATCCGCGTCGCCTTCCAGTGCTTTCAGCGCTGAACCACGTACGATTGGAGTATCGTCGCCTGGGAAGTCGTACATAGACAGAAGTTCACGAACTTCCATTTCTACCAGTTCCAGCAGCTCTTCGTCATCAACCATGTCACATTTGTTCAGGAACACGATGATGTAAGGAACGCCAACCTGACGACCCAGCAGGATGTGCTCACGAGTCTGTGGCATAGGGCCATCAGTCGCAGCAACAACCAGGATAGCGCCGTCCATCTGAGCAGCACCGGTGATCATGTTTTTAACGTAGTCGGCGTGCCCTGGGCAGTCAACGTGCGCATAGTGACGGCTTGGGGTGTCATATTCAACGTGAGAAGTGTTGATGGTGATACCACGAGCTTTTTCTTCTGGTGCGTTATCGATCTGGTCGAATGCACGTGCAGAACCGCCGTAGGTTTTAGCCAGAACGGTAGTGATTGCTGCAGTCAGAGTTGTTTTACCATGGTCAACGTGGCCGATAGTACCGACGTTGACGTGCGGTTTTGTACGTTCAAATTTTTCTTTAGACA
>CBCPKK010000074.1:0-1152 GCA_965119215.1 uncultured Buttiauxella sp. | reverse complement strand
CAGCGGACGGTTTACCCAGCATGACCCGATAGGGTTGCGCGGCGGACTGAATTTATATCAGTATGCGCCGAATGTGCTGGGGTGGGTTGATCCGTGGGGGTTGAGTGGTGAATCATCAGTTAGTGATCAATTTGGTTCCTCAAGAGCTGCGAGGCGTGAGGCCATGAGACAAGCAGGAATACCAACTAGCCAGCAACCTACAAGTCAATCAAAAAACAGTTCGGGTTGGGAATATCGATATGAGACACCCGAACCTGGCGGTGGTAAAGGCACATCGTCTGTTCAGCAGCAAACAATGGATGTTAGTCATCCAGACCAGCCGCATTGGGAAGCGGGAAAAGTGAAAGTTGATGATAATGGCAATCCTAGGATGAGTAGGCATGGACGACCACAGCTTCGTAACGGAAAAGGGAAAGCGAATTATGGAGGGAAATGTTAATGAATACTGCTGATTATAAAAGAGAATATCTCTATAGAAAGGCTCAAGGAAGGGTTTTATTTAATAAATATAGGGAAAAGATAGAATTCCTCCTGAATATAACTATTGATGTTCAGCGATTTCTAAGTTTGTCTGAGACAGATAAGTTAATAGCCACATTAAAAGATATGAATGAATATCGACAAAATATTCAATACTTTGACAGTTTCTCTGAACTGGCTATCTTTATACATAAAAAAAAGACTAGTAGTTGCTATTTATTGATTGATGACGAGTGGAAATATTGTGGGGCATATAAGATAGAAATGGATACAACCTTCAATGTTTTTTTTGATTTCAATTGTCTATCAAGTGATGAAATAAGAATCATTGATACATCTTTTAACTATCAATTTCAAATAGATTATGATGGAGGTGAAATTTCATGTCAGCTTATCGAATATACCAAATTAAAATCATGACTACCTAGTATAATAAAATCGCCGGAAAGATCTCCCGATCTTTCCGGCAATTGTTGCATTCAGTTCTAACCCGCTTTCCCCCACAACACCATCTTAATATTGTTATTTGCCTGCTTGACGCTGCTATTTCCCCTGGCGGGTGATTTCTCACGGCACGAGCGCAGGCCGCCGCAGCCGCATACATTACGACCTGGCGCAGCGGCTCACTTATGTGGAAGAAGATGACGGTGCCCGTCGTGAACACCAGTGGAA
>CBCPKK010000073.1:0-1222 GCA_965119215.1 uncultured Buttiauxella sp. | reverse complement strand
ATTAATGGTCTGGCTATTGAGGGCGTAGTTATCGATATGCACCGTGTGTTCGGTGGTGACAACAACTTCGTTACCCGGGCCATCATGAGAGGTGACGGTCGCGGTAAACTTAACATCGTTAAGTACCTGACCTTTATTATCGCTAAACGCCGAGGAATCAACGGGGATACGGAAACCGAGATGACCGTGGCCGTCTAAATCGCCCACTTCGCCACTGAAATGCTTGCCGTTAATCACAATCTCAACGTGGTCGTGAAGTTTGGCGTCACCACCCACAGTCCCGGTGATGGTCTGCTTCACCTGATTCAGTTCGGTATGGTTCAGAACGTTGTTAGCCGTGACATCATCAATGCTGATGGTGGCATTGGCATGGTTATCGATATGCACCGTGTGCTCGGTGGTCACGATAACTTCGTTACCCGCATCATCATGCGACTTGATCGTGGCATGCACTTTGACCCTGCCGTCGACTTCGCCCTGGTTGTCGCTGAATGCGGAACTGTCCACTTTGATGTGGTAACCCAGGTGGCCGTTATCGAGCGTTACGACTTCGCCGTAGAACGTCTTGCCGTTAACCTCGAGGCTAACCGGATCTTTTAATTTCGCATCACCGCCCACTTCGCCACTGATTGTCTGCTGCGCTTTACTCAGCTCAGAGTGGTTCAGGAAGTTATCCGATGTCGCGTTTTTAATCGTAATCGTAGCTTCAGCGTGGTTATCAATATGCACGTTGTGCGTGGTGGTCTGGGCAACTTCGTTACCCGCAGCATCATGGGCTTTGACCGTCGCTTTCACGGTGACATCGCTGTCAACCTTGCCCTGGTTATCACTGAATGCCGACGGGTCGACCGCAATGTTATAGCCCAGTTTATTACCACCCAGCGAGATAACATTGCCGAGGTAATGCTTGCCGTTAATCTCCAGATCAACCACATCATTCAGGCGCGCGTCACCACCCACGGTACCGTGGACAAACTGCTTTGGCGCAGCCAGTTCGTCGTGATTCAGCGTGTTGTCTTTGGTGACTGATTCGATGGTGATCGTCGCATCCGCATGGGTGTCGAGGGTGACATGTCTGTGCTCCGTCGAAGTCACGTTGTTACCCACACCATCGTGGCTGGTCACTTTGACCTGAACGTCGTTATCACCTTCATGAAGCATGCCGCTTGGCACCGCGACTTTGTAATGCAAGTGTCCGTTCGAATCCGCATAAACGGTGCCA
>CBCPKK010000072.1:0-1232 GCA_965119215.1 uncultured Buttiauxella sp. | reverse complement strand
TTTGGTTATTAAAGGCATTCCTTCTTTTCTGATCACCTGAATACCCAGATTAAATGCTGAGAGAACTGCCCGGTTATTTATTGTATTTGCCTGGTAATTCCGCGCTTTATTTTCTTTTTTTGCCTGCATTCCTGTTAGCCAGAGTATTAATGTTGCCAGCGTGACTATGAGCAGTAAAATTTGTAATCGGGAGGCATTTTTACTACGAGCTTCTTTCAGACTTAGCCCAATCCGTTGATTTTTATGGTCGCGGAAGCTTTCTTCAATCTGCATTCTCAGACTGTACATCATCACCGCTTCTTCAGCGGAAAGTTCCTCTGGTGAAATATTTGTCACAAGAAACCAGGCCTCTCTTTCTCGTTTTCCATATATCGTGCTGCTTGTGCGTTTAGACACTCGTTTGCCCTGATTCTTTTTCTTCCGACCCTGGAGCTTCTTTTTATACAAGTGCGCATAACACACGAACGGATTTTTTTTAATCAGTTCAATTTTCCCCAGCGTATAAGGATGCTCTGAAGCCAGATGATGCACGCCTGCGCAGGGTTGCCATTTTTCAGTGCTGCTGAAGCGGAAATCTGCACGGTTTCTGATCCTGCCAATCCAGAACCATCCGAGTGAACTGACTTGTTTAAACCAGTGGGAACGAAATCCGGCATCAGTAACAAGGAAGGGTTTCACGTATTCGGGAAGCAGCGTTTTGAGATGCTGCAAAAAATGGATATGCACCTGACGGTTGTGAGATTTACTTTTTGGATAAACTTCCTCATACAGGGTCAACGAACGGCCTTCAACAGCAAGTGATGCCCTTAAAATATGAAATCCGGCTTCTTCATTAATCTGACTCCAGTCAATAAGGATGACAGGATTTATTTGCTCTGAAAGCATGAGTGAGCAGATTGCAGAATAGACAGCGGGCCGTTCGCCATGAAGATGAGTATTAGCCAATAGCCTGTCTACTCGCTTAATACAATGTTTTGTTTTTACAGAGGAAAGTAATGTTCTACCAATGGCGCTGAGGGAGGTTTTCTGGTGAGCAGAGACTGTCCGTGCGGCCAGGAATAATGTATCAAGGCGTTTTTTATGAATCTGTGGGCAGGCATTTTTAATCGAGGAATGTAATAATATGCAGGCATTCATGGCGTTCTCCGGCTGGATGGTTTGGCGATTATTCAGATCGCTGAATGCCATGAATGTTCACTCCAGATTATTTATTTTTGTGGGGATTCATCAGG
>CBCPKK010000071.1:0-1299 GCA_965119215.1 uncultured Buttiauxella sp. | reverse complement strand
GCATTCCCCAGTTGCGTCCCCAGAATGCCTCCGCCCAACATCATCAGCAGGCACGGCATATTTTTTAACATTTTGCCCGGATTACGGGTCAGCAGCAGACTGGCAGCGGTCAGTATCAGGTCAAGTCCGGGGATTTTGCCGCTTTTTATCGGGCGCACCACCACCGTTGCACCGCCGATGATGACGTTGGGCGACACCACCGTCGAGACGGTGGCGCCACAGGTGGTGCGGTCATTGCTGCGTACGGCGGGCAGGTCATTAATCGATACCGAGGAAGAGCCTTCGGCCAGAAACTGAACGGGCATTGGCGGGTGTTTTTTGCACAGTACCGTATCCTGGTTTGCTGGCGCGACGGGCCCCGGTGGCAACGCCAGCGTCGGGTTAACCAACTCCGTTAAAAACGCCATCCCGCTGTCGAGCAGCATCGCCACATAGTCCCGCTCGCTGTCCTCTTCAGCGTCTGCGTCACCGGCGGCCGTCACCGCCAGCAAACGCCCGGCCGCACGGGCTGCCGGTAGATCGTTGGTCAGCACATTCAGGGCACCGGTAACAATTTTGCCCTCAGGTGAGGGCGGAAATATCTCACTGGCTAACCCTTCACATTCGACAACCACTTCATCCATCATGCCGGTGGCGCTCAGAATAAAACCGGCAATCAAACCTGAAGTGGCACAACCTGAGGCCGCTGCTAAAGCCCCTGCTGCCACACCCCCCGCGGCGACAAAGGGCGTGGCAAGTATCGCGACACCCGCCACAATCGCCCCTGCCGCCAGCACCGTCAGCCCTTCAAAGGCCACCGCGGCTATATCGGCAAAGACGCTGGTATGTATGATGTCATCACCCATACGCGCGGCATGTTGTTCAGCCATGAGCCACCCCCGCAGGCTTTACCAGGCACAGTGTCTGGCAAAGTTGTTGCCAGTACTGATCCTGAACAGCCGTAAACGGAGCCTGCGCGGTGTGTGTAAAAATCAGCATCTGTCCGCTGTCCGGGAGATGAACAGCCAGCTGGCGCTGATACTGAATGTGCGCCCCACGCCGGAAATGGCAGTCGGTCTGGCGGGCATCGAATCCTGGTGAACGGGGCAGTAAAATGTGAGTCTGCTGTTCACCGTCCAGTAATGTCACTTTTTCCCGTAACTGCACCCACTGGTATTCCAGCTCTTCCTCAAACGTGCGTGCTACCGGAACCGCGCCCCGGCTGACCATCAGCACCGTGTTGTCTGCGCTGTGGCGGAAGATATTCAGCGTGCTGTCCTGCCCGGCACGGTCATCAGGGAGCACAAAAGTGCCTTCATT
>CBCPKK010000070.1:0-1359 GCA_965119215.1 uncultured Buttiauxella sp. | reverse complement strand
TTGGGATAAATTCAAGTTATTAACTTATCAAAATAACAGAATATTTTGTCTTGGATTAGGTGGAGCAAGTAGAAAGTCGCCAATACAGTTCTTCAATGCTGATGGGAAAAGAATATTTTCCTGGAACCCATTCTTCGCCGTCATTAATAATAAAATGGTGTTAGTTCGTTGATAGTGTAATTGGTAGAGATAGATTATCTTTACCCATTATTTTTGAGGGTACACAAATGTTTAAACTATTAGTTTCAGGAATTATTTTTACTTCACTTAGTTTGTTTGCCAAATCCAATATGGACAACGTAAGATACTCTGCATATTTTAATACCCAAGATGGTATTTGTATACTATCAGTGAATGGGCTAGATTATCTAAGTACTCTTAACGACTCTAGAACAATCAGTACGGGTAGTGATATAACTGATGCATTAGAGAATGATAAAGAAAATTCAATCGGGTTAATATTCTTCCCTTCTGAATCAGACTCCGTAACAGACACATATAGCTGTGAGGTTAAAGTTGTTAAAGTAATACAAAATAGGCCTGATGAAATAATAACTAATTTCAAAATTATTTTTGATGGTAAAAATAGTCGACCATTCAATGACCCATATGGTTACTCAATACAAGACATAAGCGATACTACTAAAAAACCTATTGTAACAGGAATCTCAAATAGAATTATTTTCAACGGAGAAGATAAACCTGAAGACTGGTTAACTGCATATCGCAGTTTTAGTGTATCTGGCATCCCTGTATGGCAATGGACAAAGGCTACCCCGCAAATTAATAATCAAGACTTACGAAACCAGCTAATATTGGCATACAAAGATCTCATTAATGATTTGAAAAGTAGCGATCTCGCCACAATCAAGAAAAAATACTCGATTGCTTTAAATGAGTATGCAAAAAATGATTTAACTGATGACACCGAACTATTTTTCGATTCCATTGGGATCGTCAATGCAGTGCAAAAGGGTAAGGTAGATTTAAATCCAAACTGGGACAAATTTGAACTATTGACTTATCATAACAATAGAGTTTTCTGCTTGGGCATTGGTGGCGCAAGTAGGAAATCCCCGATTCAATTCCTCAATGATAAAGGTAAACATATATTTTCCTGGAACCCCTTCTTTGCAGTTATTGATAATAAAATGGTATTAGTTCGTTGATAGTGTAATGGGTAGAGATAGATTATCTTTACCTATTTTTTTGAGGATACACAAATGTTTAAACTATTAGTTTCAGGAATTATTTTTACTTCACTTAGTTTGCTTGCCAAATCCAATATGGACAATGTAAGGTACTCTGCATATTTTAATACTCAACATGGCATCTGTATTTTATCTGTAAATGGATTGG
>CBCPKK010000069.1:0-1417 GCA_965119215.1 uncultured Buttiauxella sp. | reverse complement strand
ATTTTATGTGCGGGAATTTGTACGGATAAAAATGTCTTTATTAATTCTTCCCTGGATATTAATGTTAATAACAACTGGACGGTGTTTAATAAAAAATTCAGTGGGGGTGAAACGACCAGGAATAGTAGGTTTGATAAAATATGTACGATTTCTAATAAGCGTATCTTTATTGATTCTCAGTTTCCGGTTGGATATCCTAACGATCCGTTTGAAAAAAGTAAAATAGAAAGGCAATTAGCGAGTCGGTTGAAATACATGCCATCTGAACAGGATTATATGGATCATTGTTATCCTGATCAAGGGCGTGCGAGTTTATGTGGGCCAGCGGTGTTTTTTACACCTTGTTGAAAGATCGCCCTGGTATATATAGCCAGCTTATAAAGGATCTATGGAACTCAGGAGAAGCTAAATTAGGCAAGTTAATAATCACACCCTCTCAGAAATGTTGTCATCCGATTAATTATACATACACTAGTGGCGGCACTCGTGTCCCGGCTATCGACTGGATATCAATGGCTAGCTTGCGGGATGGTGAAAATACTTATTTAGGATATGGAGATCCTCAAAGTGAACTAAGTGGCGTGACTATGCCCGAAGATATAGTTAAATGGGTTAAAGCGATAGGGGGAGATATAAAATATCGTCATATGACTCTTTTTTCATGGCCTAAATATATGGTTGCACAGTTAAACAATTATGCTGGGTCTGATAACCATGTTGCCGTGCTTATTCATGATAACTTACTTTATGGTGGAGGTAGTATGGGGCCTACTCACTGGATTATATGGGAGGGGAAGCTAACCGTTGTCAATACTCAACAACCAGTTGATGAAAACACACCAGATAATGCTCTTGTTGATATTGAGTTGTTTTCATGGGGGGAGAGAAAAAATCTCAGCCAATTCCCAGTGAAGAAATCATTAGTTTTAAATAATTTTTGTTCTTATATTTATGGGGCGGTGGTGTTTGGAAAAGCACCTTGAAAAACATGATGAAATCATTATGCATGTATATTATTTTTCTACTTAATGGGTGTTGTACTTTCCCATCAAACAATGGTGTTTTATTTTTTCCAGAAAGATTACCATTCGCTATGGTTGATGAAAATTACAATGTAAAAATAATTAATTCAGGTGCTAATGTTTCCAGGTTATGGGTTAAAGATCATGATCCATATTATGGATTGGTTCGACTTGATAATGGATTGATATTAAAATCATATAACCCAAATTCCAATTGGATTATAGAAATATATGGTATCCCTAAAAAGGCTGGGGTGGTGACGTTTACTATTGAAGGCTTTACCTCAGGTACTCAATGCCCTGGATTTGACTTTGAAAAAACCTTCACTATCACTACAGTTGAGCCAGGTCAAAAATCGAGCCCACAGAATATTACTACTGTAAACAATACAAGC
>CBCPKK010000068.1:0-1432 GCA_965119215.1 uncultured Buttiauxella sp. | reverse complement strand
GTTTTATGTGCGGGGATTTGTACGGATAAAAATGTCTTTATTAATTCTTCCCTGGATATTAATGTTAATAACAACTGGACGGTGTTTAATAAAAAATTCAGTGGGGGTGAAACGACCAGGAATAGTAGATTTGATAAAATATGTACGATTTCTAATAAACGTATCTTTATTGATTCTCAGTTTCCGGTTGGACATCCTAACGATCCGTTTGAAAAAAGTAAAATAGAAAGGCAATTAGCGAGTCGGTTGAAATATGCACCATCTAGTATAGATTATATGAGTTTTTCATACCCAGACCAAAAAGATGCTAGTTTATGTGGGCCAGCTGCATTTTTTCACACATTATTAAAGGATCAACCAAGCCTATATAGTCAATTTATAAAGGACTTATGGAATTCTGGGGAAGCAAGGTTAGGCAAGTTATCTATTATACCTTCTCAAGGATGTTGTCATCCAATTAATTATACTCATAATGATGGTAGCACCCGAGTGCCAGCTATTGACTGGATATCAATGGCAAGCTTAAGAGATGATGAGAATATATATTTAGAATATAGTAGTCCTGATGATGAGTTAAGTGGGGTCACTATGCCAGAAGGTATGGTGAAATGGATTAATGCAATTAATACAGAGGTTCTTTATCGACATATGACTCTATTTTCATGGCCGATATATATGGTCGTACAGCTTAACCGTTATGTTGATTCAACCAGTCATGTCGCAGTACTTATACATCATAATTTACTTTTGGGTGGGGATAGTCTGGGACCAACTCATTGGATTGTCTGGGAAGGAACATTGACTGTTGTGAGTACTCAGCAACCGGTTGATGAGAATACACCTAGTGATGCTCTTGTGGATATCAAATTATTTTCATGGGGGGAAGTGAAAAATATGATCCAATTTCCAGTGGGAAGAACGTTAACATTAAAAAAATTCGCATCATATATTTATGGATGTGTTGTGTTTAAGAAAGTCACATGAGATAAATATGAAGATTTTAATTGTACTATCCAGTATGTTATTTCTATCAGGTTGCTGTTCAATTTCTGGTAACGAATCAATGGCATTTCAACCGGAGAGATTACCTATTGCAACTATCGGCAAAGAATATAGTTCTACTATATACATTAATGGAGCTTTAGTTACATGGTTGAGTTTTGTCAGCACTCAACATTATGCCAAAGAGTTGTTAATAAATGGGTTGAATATCAAGATAGTGTCTCCGACATCTGAAAGGCCAGAACGCAGAGGAGTTCTTTATATTTTTGGCATTCCAGAAGGAAAGGGTTCGTTTGAATTTACCATAGAAGGTAATACTGTAGGTACTCAATGTCGCGGAGTGAAATTTGAAAAAACCTTCACTATCACTACAGTTGAGCCAGGTCAAAAATCGAGCCCACAAAATATTACTACTGTAAACAATACAAGT
>CBCPKK010000067.1:0-1564 GCA_965119215.1 uncultured Buttiauxella sp. | reverse complement strand
TGTGTTAACACCAAGCTGTAATGTCCCCTTTGAACCATTCTAAAATGTCCCCAGACAATTCTCTGGGGGATTTTTCATGATCAAAGAGACTGTTACGATGAGTCATAAGGAACTCGACCGACTTCACATTATTCAGGAGTCACTTAATCGCCATATTACTCAGGAACAAGCTGCGGCACGCATTGGCATTTCTATTCGGCAGGTTAAACGTCTGGTGCAACGGTATAGAAATGAAGGGCCTTCTGGTCTAGTTTCCCGCCGACGTGGAAAGCGTCCCAATAATTCCTTTTCTACCGAATTCAGAGCAACAGTAATTTCACTCCTCAAAGGCCGCTACGCTGATTTTGGACCTACGCTTGCGTGCGAAAAATTGCGCGAGATACACGGCTTGTGTTTATCCATTGAAACTCTCAGGAAGTGGATGGTAGAGGAGGGCATATGGCGCGAACGTCGTCGTAAGTTTGCCCGAATTTATCAGCGCCGGATGCGGCGCCCATCCTACGGTGAACTCATCCAGATTGATGGCTCGCCTCATGACTGGTTTGAAGGTCGGGGCCCCAAATGCACACTGATAGTCTTTATCGATGATGCTACCAGCGCTCTGATGGCGCTACGATTCGCTCCTGCAGAAACAACCCGGGCTTACATGGAAACCCTCCGGGGTTACCTTAATGATCATGGCGTACCACTGGCTCTCTATTCTGACAGACACAGTATATTCAGAGTAAATAACCCGGAGCGGGAAGGAGAGTTGACTCAGTTCACACGTGCGATAAAGACACTGGGCATCGAGCCAATCCATGCCAACAGCCCGCAGGCAAAAGGGCGGGTAGAGCGTGCCAATCAGACACTGCAGGACAGGCTGGTCAAAGAAATGCGGCTTCAGGGTATCAGTGATATTGAAACAGCAAACGCATGGTTGCCGACCTTTATTGAAGCCTATAACAACCGGTTTGCTACGCCGCCTCGTATTGCTGATAACGCCCATCGTGATGTACACCATTCTGAAGAGGAACTGGGTTATATCTTCAGCCTCCAGGCGAAGCGCGTTCTCTCCAAAAATCTCACTTTCCAGTACAAAAGCAGTGCGTTTCAGATTCGCAGTGAAGGCCGGGGATATCGACTTCGGCATTCGGTTGTCACGGTATGCGAAAGCTTTAACGGTGAAATTAAGGTTCTGTATGATGGGAAAGCGTTGGGATGGGAAAAATATGTTGATGGCCCGGAGCCTATACCACTGGATGATGAAAAAAGTGTCCATGAACGTGTGGATAATGCCCGTTTTGATTTACGCTCAAAATTCTACGTAAAACCTAAAGCTGACCATCCTTGGCTCACGCGCCGCACGCAAAGTAATCAGCAAGTGAAGCCCCCTAAATTACCCAGAAAGAAGGCTGATCCCGATAAAATGGACTGAAACCAGGCGTTATTCAGTTGAGTGCATATCCAGTCATAGGATAGATTCTTACGTAGCGTTTCTGGCGTGCATTTTCGGGTGGTTTGTTACTGTTTTTAACGGGGACACGTCAGAAACGCGCTCAGGCCGTCTGAGCGGTACGCGTAA
>CBCPKK010000066.1:0-1638 GCA_965119215.1 uncultured Buttiauxella sp. | reverse complement strand
TACGAAAGTTAATTTTTGAGCACCGCTTCACGAGTTGAAGCAAATCAAGCTTTTAATTGAAGAGTTTGATCATGGCTCAGATTGAACGCTGGCGGCAGGCCTAACACATGCAAGTCGAGCGGTAACACAGGGAGCTTGCTCCTGGGTGACGAGCGGCGGACGGGTGAGTAATGTCTGGGAAACTGCCTGATGGAGGGGGATAACTACTGGAAACGGTAGCTAATACCGCATAACGTCTTCGGACCAAAGAGGGGGACCTTCGGGCCTCTTGCCATCAGATGTGCCCAGATGGGATTAGCTAGTAGGTGAGGTAATGGCTCACCTAGGCGACGATCCCTAGCTGGTCTGAGAGGATGACCAGCCACACTGGAACTGAGACACGGTCCAGACTCCTACGGGAGGCAGCAGTGGGGAATATTGCACAATGGGCGCAAGCCTGATGCAGCCATGCCGCGTGTATGAAGAAGGCCTTCGGGTTGTAAAGTACTTTCAGCGAGGAGGAAGGCATTGTGGTTAATAACCGCAGTGATTGACGTTACTCGCAGAAGAAGCACCGGCTAACTCCGTGCCAGCAGCCGCGGTAATACGGAGGGTGCAAGCGTTAATCGGAATTACTGGGCGTAAAGCGCACGCAGGCGGTCTGTCAAGTCGGATGTGAAATCCCCGGGCTCAACCTGGGAACTGCATTCGAAACTGGCAGGCTAGAGTCTTGTAGAGGGGGGTAGAATTCCAGGTGTAGCGGTGAAATGCGTAGAGATCTGGAGGAATACCGGTGGCGAAGGCGGCCCCCTGGACAAAGACTGACGCTCAGGTGCGAAAGCGTGGGGAGCAAACAGGATTAGATACCCTGGTAGTCCACGCCGTAAACGATGTCGACTTGGAGGTTGTTCCCTTGAGGAGTGGCTTCCGGAGCTAACGCGTTAAGTCGACCGCCTGGGGAGTACGGCCGCAAGGTTAAAACTCAAATGAATTGACGGGGGCCCGCACAAGCGGTGGAGCATGTGGTTTAATTCGATGCAACGCGAAGAACCTTACCTACTCTTGACATCCAGAGAATTCGCCAGAGATGGCTTAGTGCCTTCGGGAACTCTGAGACAGGTGCTGCATGGCTGTCGTCAGCTCGTGTTGTGAAATGTTGGGTTAAGTCCCGCAACGAGCGCAACCCTTATCCTTTGTTGCCAGCGGTTCGGCCGGGAACTCAAAGGAGACTGCCAGTGATAAACTGGAGGAAGGTGGGGATGACGTCAAGTCATCATGGCCCTTACGAGTAGGGCTACACACGTGCTACAATGGCGCATACAAAGAGAAGCGACCTCGCGAGAGCAAGCGGACCTCATAAAGTGCGTCGTAGTCCGGATCGGAGTCTGCAACTCGACTCCGTGAAGTCGGAATCGCTAGTAATCGTAGATCAGAATGCTACGGTGAATACGTTCCCGGGCCTTGTACACACCGCCCGTCACACCATGGGAGTGGGTTGCAAAAGAAGTAGGTAGCTTAACCTTCGGGAGGGCGCTTACCACTTTGTGATTCATGACTGGGGTGAAGTCGTAACAAGGTAACCGTAGGGGAACCTGCGGTTGGATCACCTCCTTACCTAAAAGATACGAACTTGCGTAGTGTCCACACAGATTGTCTGAT
>CBCPKK010000065.1:0-1638 GCA_965119215.1 uncultured Buttiauxella sp. | reverse complement strand
CGACGTTTACGCCGGAAGGTGGCGAGCCGCAGACGCTCGCGCTGGCTTATGACAAAGCCGGTCAGTTGACCGACGAGCACGGCGTAAACGGAGCAGTTGGCTATCAATACGACGCCCTCGGCAACCGCACCGCCGTCACGCTACCGGACGGCCGTTCCCTGAAAACGCTGTATTACGGCAGCGGCCACGCGCTCCAGGTGATGCTGGACACGCAGCTTATCAGCGAGTTCAGCCGCGACGCGCTGCACCGGGAAACCGGGCGCACGCAGGGGGCGCTGAACAGCGGCTGGCGGTACGACCGGCACGGCCGGGTATGCGAACGCTGGACCGGGCACACACCACATGCGTCGCTGGCGAAGATGAAAGAGCAGTGGCAGTACGACCAGCGGGATAACCTGACGCAGGTACGCCAGAGCAGCGCCCCGTTTACGGAACGGCGTTACGGCTACGACGGTGCAGACAGAATAATCGGGCGGGAAGAAACACCAGAAACAACAGAACGTTACCGTTATGACGGTGCGTCCAACCCGCTGGATTACCACGTCATCGCCACGCACTGGCGGCATAACCGGGTGGTGGAATACCGGGGCATTGATTACCAGTACGATATTTACGGGCGCACGACGGAGAAACGCAGAACCGGCGAGCGCTGGCGATATCGCTACGACAGTGAACACCGGCTGACCCAGGTGCTGCACCAGCCGGTGAGCCACTCGCTGCCAGAATGCGTGGTGGATTTTAGCTACGACGCGCTGGGGCGGCGGGTGAGTAAACGGGTGCACTACCGGCGCACAGAGGGCGTCGGCGGTGGCCCGAAGTATCGTCCACGGGAAACACGATTTTTATGGGAAGGCCCGCGGCTGCTGGCGGAATACAACGGCAGGAATGTGCAGGTGTACGCTTATAGCGACCAGAACAGTTTTGCGCCGCTGGCAAGAATAGACGGCGCGGGGGAGGTGTATTACTTCCACTGCCAGGTGAACGGGCAACCGGAGGCGATGACCGACAGCGCAGGGGAAACGGTGTGGCACGGCGAGCCGGATGTGCGGGGGAAAATCACATCAGAAAACAGCCAGTTAGCGGTAATGGAACGGGGCTCACAGAACCTGATGATGCAGGGGCAATACCTCGACAGAGAAACCGGGCTGCATTATAATTTACACCGTTATTATGATCCGGACAGTGGACGATTTACCCAGCATGATCTGATCGGGTTGCGTGGTGGGCTGAATTTATATCAGTATGCGCCGAATGTGCTGGGGTGGATTGATCCGTGGGGGTTGAGTTGTAAATCAACTAGTGAAGGTCATGTGGATCTTGCTAGTCCGAAGCGGCGAGCGCATATTTTAGATGGCGATGCTACGGGTGGCGGTCATCGCCCTGGCACCGGGCATCCAGGAAAAAGCGAGTTTCCAGCTAAATGGTCTGATGACAAAATAATGCATGAAATATCTGATGTAGCGACAGATCCTTCACTGGCATCTACTGCTGGCCGTGGAGGAAGAACGGTAACAAATGGGACACGCGATGGCATAGATATAAGGGTTGTTCAGGAGAGCAATGGAGATATTGTATCTGGTTTCCCAACAAATGTGCCAAGGAACCCTCGGTAATGAATACTAAATATCAAGAACTAGA
>CBCPKK010000064.1:0-1720 GCA_965119215.1 uncultured Buttiauxella sp. | reverse complement strand
CGCTTTTCCGCTGGTGCGCTATGACTATTCGCTTCAGGGGCAACTCGCGCGCGTCACCGATGCCAGCGACGTGGTGGTGCGTGAATTTGAGTACACAGAGGAAGGGCTGATGGCCTCGCACCGTTTACCCTCGGGGCTGCGCAGCGACTACGGCTGGGCGCAGTTTGAAGATGGCTGGCGGGTGATTTCTCACGGCACCAGTGCAGGCCGCCGCAGCCGCATACATTACGACCTGGCGCAGCGGCTCACTTATGTGGAAGAAGATGACGGTGCCCGTCGTGAACACCAGTGGAATGCCGACTATCTGGTGGAGCGCTACACCGATGAGGCAGGCGGGGTGTGGCGTTACGAATGGGATGAGAACCAGCAACTGACGAAAAGCCTCACTCCGGACGGCGCGACGCAGCAGTTTGTGTACGATGCGCAGGGCAATCTGGCACAGGAACAGTCCGCACAGGGCCATCTTAATCAGACGATATGGCTGGCGCAGCGCGCGCTGCCGCGTGAGTTTATCGATGCACAGGACGGCCATTCCCGGCTGACGTATGACGCCTGCCACGGGGTGATTGCGCAGCAGGATGCACTGGGCCAGGTAAGCCGTTACGAGCGAGATGAACTCGGGCAGGTGACGGCGTTTATCAACGCGCAGGGCGGCATCAGCCGCTTTACGTACAACGAGCGCGGGCAGGTGCTGACGGCGCAGGACTGCTCCGGTCAGCTCACCCGTTATGCGTATGACGGGCAGTTCCGGCTGGCGGTAGTTACCGATGCCACCGGAGAAACCCGGCGCTATGTGTACGATGCCGCAGGACGGCTGATGGCGGTGCAGTCAGCCGAAGGGCGGCAGGAAACCGTAAGCCGGGACAGCCTGGGGCGACTGTCTCACGTTGTGGCAGCAGACGGCACAACGCGTGAATACGGCTACGACGACGCCACCGGACAACTGCAATTCAGCCGCGATGCGCAGGGTGGCAGGGTGACGCGACATTACGACGCACGTGGACGGTTAAACCGTCTGACCAACGAAAACGATGAAACCTACCGTTTTGTATGGGGTGAGAACAACCGGCTGACGGAAGAGCATGGCCTGGACGGCGTGGTCACCCGCTATGAATACGATACCTGCGACCGGGTGAGTGCACGCATTTTTGCCGCCGGAACCGACAGCGCCCTGGTTCACCGCTTCACCCGCAACGCCGACGGCCTGGTGACACAAAAGCAGACTCCGGACGGCATCACGCAGTACCAGTATGACCGTGTGGGGCAACTGACAGCGGCGACGTTTACGCCGGAAGGCGGCGAGCCGCAGACGCTCGCGCTGGCTTATGACCCCATCGGCCAGATAACAGGCGAGCAGGGAATAAACGGTGATATCGGCTATCAGTACGACACGCTCGGCAACCGCACCGCCGTCACGCTACCGGACGGACGTTCGCTGAAAACGCTGTATTACGGCAGCGGCCACGCGCTCCAGGTGATGCTGGACACGCAACTTATCAGCGAGTTCAGCCGTGACGCGCTGCACCGTGAAACCGGGCGTACGCAGGGGGCGCTGAACAGCGGCTGGCGGTACGACCGGCACGGGCGAATATGCGAAAGGTGTACCGGACACACACCGCATGCGTCGCTGGCGCAGATGAAAGAGCAGTGGCAGTACGACCTGCGGGATAACCTGACGCAGGTACGGCAGAGCAGCGCCCCGTTTACGGAACTGCGTTAT
>CBCPKK010000063.1:0-2225 GCA_965119215.1 uncultured Buttiauxella sp. | reverse complement strand
CCTAAACCGGTTGCTGAATACCTCGCCGTTACAGCCACTGGAAACCGGCGAACATCTCACCTGTTCAGCCACCGCTCTCTGGCCGGAAAATACCTCACAACAACAGGCCACCGCCCGCTGGAATACCACACTGGCACAGCGAGCCGATAACAGCCCGACGCTGCGCGGTTATATCCAGGTACAGAAGGATTTACATAATTTTGCGGCACTGCTCGTGGAGCGTGAAAAGAATAAAGAAGGCCTGACGCTTTCATATCTCAAGACCGTCGCCTACCAGGCAGAAACCCTGCTGAATCTGGAAATCCCCCTGGAAGCGTTATTAACGCAACTGGAAGAAGCAAAAAAACAACAGCAGAGCACACAAACCTTAGAGAAACAGATTAATGAACGGATAGACTCCCTGTCCAGCCGTTATCTGTTAATTAAAAATACCGATTCAGATAATACATTGATATCGGACAATCATAATAATCGTGAATAACAGGACAGTATCATGGCAAATTCAATTTATCTGACATTAAACGGACAGAAACAGGGATTACTCTCTGCGGGCTGTTGCTCACTGGATTCAATTGGCAATAAAGCGCAGATCGCGCATCTGGATCAGATTATGGTTTATGAGTTGACACATAGTATTTCGAGGGAACAAAATGTCTTCCACCATCCTGTAATCATTAAAAAACCTATCGATAAATCATCACCTTTATTGGGTAAAGCAATATCAGAGAATGAAATTCTGACCTGTGATTTTGATGTTTACCAGACAAATCGCTTTGGCATTAATGAGCTTTATTACAAAATTAAACTCACAAAAGCAAGAATGGCTGATATACATTTAACCCTCCCTAATACATCACATGACAACAATGAGCAACCATATGAAAGTATTTCGTTTTCTTATGAGACAATAACCTGGGAGCATAATACTGCTGGAACAAGTGCATATAGCCTGTGGAATGATAGAGTTTTTTAATTTCTGGAGCACTCACAATGTGTTGTTGCGTACATTTTTTCCAGACCTGACCATTTAAGCCATTAATTCACTCCATCACTAATTCAGATATGATAATGAATCAGGGCATGTATTTTCATAAAACATGCCCTACAATATTTATTTCTGCACTATATTATTAACTACATCTTGCAATTGTTTCACCTGATGATTATTGATCTCTGCAACACAAGCTAGCCACATTATTTTTTGTGTGTTTCCAGCACTCCCGCCACTTAACGAAGAAGAAAAATCACAATAGGTTTTACGATATGTAAGAAACTTTTCATTTGATATATGAAATTTTCTTTTTGCTTGATCAGCATATTTTTTATCTTCATCCCATTGAGAAAGTGCATTGTCTACTTCCTTTTCGGCTTGCCTGAGTAATCTCTGGCTCTCATCCACCTTTTTCACGAGACAATCTTTCATCTCAACCTGAGAAAATACTAGACTACACTCCTCTCGTAAAGATCGCTCACTAGCTTCGGGGATTACTGAAGCCGCAATAACTAAAACTGGCATGTATGCAATCACGCCAAAGAAGAATCGTATTATTGAACACATACAAAAGATGTCCCCATTCGTATTAACGTTAATGCGTAGTCAAGTTTCTTTGCATAGTTAGGGTCCCCTCCCCCATTGTAACGCTGTGCAATTAATGTCGTGGATAAACATCTCCAACTGCTAATAACACGTTGAGAAGACGCTCTTTGATATTTCAGATTTTTCCCGGGTTGTAGAACCCTGGATTTTGGATTAAGCATGCTCAGTATATCAACCGTACTCCTCTGTGCCTTAGCAATTTTCTCAAAAGAATCACCTTGTTTAATAGTAACGTCATAGATTTTAGTATCAACATCAAGTATTGTACGATATTCAAAATTAGCCATGCGCATAAGCAAATAACCGATGCCAGCCCGAATATTATACTCAGGAATCATTTTGACTGTACCCATAGTCAGTCGACCTTTTAAAGTTGGAGGTAAAATCAAATCCCCCCCTTCTTTATCTGAAAGAAGTGAGGTTAACCCAGGGTCGCCGGGCACTCCAATTTGCATGGGTTTGATCCTCCATTGAGGATGGTTAGCTCCTGTTTCCACCCATAACATGGCCTTTATAAAACACCAGTCTAAAGGTATATATCTTGCGATTCCGGAGAGATGACGATTATACTCACCAACTGACTTCTTGACTTCAGCATCCCAAAAACTCCAGCGTTCATCTTTTGATG
>CBCPKK010000062.1:0-2388 GCA_965119215.1 uncultured Buttiauxella sp. | reverse complement strand
AACAGACATTCATTTAATATTGCCACATACTATTACGGATAACGACAGACAACCACAGGAGAAGATATCTCTTTCATACGAAACGATAACATGGGAACATATTTCTGCCGGAACCAGTGCTTATAGCCTATGGAATGAAAGAGTGTATTAACTCTTTTTGAAAGACACCCCCCTATAACTCTGCGTTATGGGGGGGTGTTCTCACTTCCCTCCCCAACGCGTTGAGCTAGTTAACTCCGAGCACATACTCTTATCCTTTACATAATATACACCTGAAAATATCCCATCAACAGGACATGAGTGATATGAAGATAAGGCGAAACCAATGGTTATCACTGGTTGCAGTAATACAACTAAAAAAAACAGGATACAATTAAACCCTGAGACGCGCGTCATATATTTTAATAAAAAAGGATGTACTTTCTTATCCTTTGTAAAAAAACAACTAATAACAATTATTTCGAAGTAGAAAACAAATGGCACAATGGATAATATTGGCATCGCTCTCCAATTAAAATAAATAACATTATCCATTGAGATTAAATGCAATACCTCACGACCACAAGTTATAATAAAAAAATAAATTATAAATGGCAAGCACAGCGCCCCAACAGCAAGAACAATGAATTTTTTATATTTATTATCCATTTTAGTAGCCTATGCGAAGCGCATTCATAAATGGAGATGTATTTCTTAAATTCCACTCTTCAATTTCACCTCTACTTTTCATTCCTTGATTAATAATTTCTTTTAACTTATCAGATAGATGATATTTTTTATCTAGATAATCCAATGTCCATGTAACAACAAACCCGACACTAACAATGAGGAAAATAGTAGCTGTTAATGGCAGAGTCACCCCCGCAGCAGTAGCAAGCCCTACAGCCATTGACATTATAATTTGAGTGGAAAAAATCGTAACGATTATTTTGGCCGCATCTATTGTAATATCCCCAATAAAGTCAATTACTGCATAATCATTTTTAAATATGAACTCTATAGTACGATAGGCAAAAGAAAACCAGATACAAAAACGAGCGCCACCTAGAATTGCTGCATTTACTCCTGCATTACCTATACCTAACTCTAAGATTTTAGGATTATTTATTGCATAACGGGTACCTTTGAGAATACGACGAACACCTGCATAACCAGTAACCTTCACATATTGAACACCTTTAACAGTATATACAACAGCCTTAATCCCTAATCCTCTTAGATTGTAAACAAGCTTGTTTGCATCATTATAATAAGAGATTAATTTTCGGATATTCTTCACACCATCAGAAGCGTCCTTTATATTCCCAGCATATGTTGCCACAGGGTCGGCCAAGTTTAATAACTGATTAAGTGCTGCATCAGCCTCTGAAAGAGTAAGTAACATTATATGATTAGTGTTTTTTTGAAACTCTTCCTCTAGTTTTAAAGTATCTAATATATAATCATGCTGGGGAATCAACTGATTTATGGGTACCTCACCCCGTAAATAACCCCCAAGATAATCTGCAGCTGTTGCTTGTTGTCTGAGTCCATTTTTCATTTCATAATTCCCTATCCTATTGAATACATAAAAGCACACCTCCATACTAACATTAAATTTAATCCCCTTATATTCTGTTCCGTTATAGATTATTGGAGCACCACAAAAATTAGCACGAATTGTTAAATAAAACTTAAAATCAAAAACACATAACATCCATTATTCAGATGATTCATTGATATAACATCACAAAAAATTATTTGTTAGTAAAATGATATAGTATCAAACGCAATAAAATAGGCATGGAAAGTATTTCCCAAAAGGTTCGTATTTATCCAGATGAGTGGAATTCAAAAACCATTAGTTAGCAAGAGATTTTAAAAAGTAACGGCATCGACCTGCACAGTGCCACCTACTACACGCTGGCTCGCACGCGCAATAACGGGCTGGCCGGGTTCTGCGAAGGTTGTGAACTGCTGGCCGGGTTAATCACCGCTGAATGGGAACATTTCTGGCCGCAGAACTATCAGGCCCGCTCAGACATGCTGGAATGGTTTAACACCCGCGTCGGTAACCTGCTGCGCCAGAACCCTTCCCTGATGAACGGCGATGTGCAACTGATGTACCGCACGGAAAGAACATTGCAACTTATCTGCGACAAACTCCAGCAGGTGGAATTAAAGCGCATTCCGCGCGTGGAAAATCTGCTCTATTTTGTGCAGAACATCCGCCGTCGCACAGAAGCAGAACAGCAGTCAATGAACGTGCCCGGCAACCGCTACAGCCCTGCAACACTGGTGTATATGCCGTCTGCATCTGAGGCTTCAGACCCGATTTTCTCCCCGCTTACCAGTATGACGCCGGAGCCACAGGCTCCCAGAGTCGAAGTCCATTTTCCGGGTTCGGAA
>CBCPKK010000061.1:0-2985 GCA_965119215.1 uncultured Buttiauxella sp. | reverse complement strand
CATTTTCTTTCTTCTATTGAAAGCGACTTTTTTTACCTTGCGGAATTCAATGATTCAGTTGTTGATCTCCGTGAGCAGTTTCCTTTATTCCCTCTTCGTTTCACTCAGCAGCTCGCTGAACATCTTGGTGTCCAACATCCTTTAGTCAGAGGCATTTCAGCTAAGAAGTCACCTGTATTACATGTAATGACTACAGATTTTGTTTTAACAATAAAAAATACAGATGGCAGTATTCGATATAAGGCTGTAGCGGTAAAACCAGATAGGTTGGTCCCAGTTCGCGAGGCTGAAAAGCTTGAGATTGAGCGTCTGTTCTGGACATTACTTGGGGTCGATTTTCAGATTTACGTTGGCTCAAAACTGAACAAAATTCAAAGTAAAAACATCAGTTGGGCAACTTCTGCTATTAGGATGGCCCCTGAAATCTACGAACACTTGCCCTATGAGCATGTTCTAACTGTGCTACGGCCAGGTGACTATCCCATCAGCGCGCTTCGGGATTTGTTAGCTGAAGTGCTGCATATCGAAAGGGATGAAGTGATGATCATGTTGCAGGTCATCATCGCGAAAAAACTCATTCGGGTAGATTTATCTTACCCGATCATACAGGTTGGTCTGCTAAGGGTTTTGAGCAATGTATGTGAAGCGGCGGAGGTTGCGGCAAATGGACATTACTAGAAATACTGTATGGCAGATCGAAAATGTTGAAGATATGGTAGGGGGCTTATATCGGGTACTAGATTTTGATGTTGACCTAGATATCGTAATTCTTTTTGAAATTCAGAAGAAAAGAATGAGCAAGCCATTTTCATTTTCATTTAACAAATTTTCATTAATGGTCAGAACCAAAGAGGTGATTAGTGCTACGTTTGCCAACCCGCCATATATGCTGGTAGATGAAGATAAAATAGAGAAAGTATCAAGGGAGAAAAGAGATAATAATTTTCAGTTAATTTCTTCCCTAATAAATGATAAAAATTTTGTTTTTGAATATGCAACTTTTCCGCGCTCAAATGCAGTGAAAAACTATGCAAAGAAAAACAATGCTGACCATCAAAAAATCAGGATACTGTTAACGCAGTATTGGCGGCATGGACAGGATTTATACGCATTACTGCCTGCCTATTCAAACAGTGGTGGTTCAGGAAAACAAAGAAAAGTCGATGATACCCCTCTAGGAAACAGAAAGAAAAACAGAGTGTTGCCGATGCAGAGGAGTCAGACTTTTATTCTAAGTAATGCACATAAAGCCAATATAGTGAAATCAATCAAGAAACATCATCTCAAGATTGGTGGAGACACACTGGCAGAAACCTATGATAAGTATTTAAGAACGCATTTTCAACCTGAGCTTGAACGTGCTGATAAAGTGGGTAAATCTCCTTATGTTCCTTCAATGAGACAATTTCGCTACTGGAAATTGAAACTTATTCCCAGAAATAAAGAGATCCGAGCTAAGTCGACCAAGGCGCAGTTTCTCCTTACGCAGAGAGCTCTCCTTGGAAGTGCTGCAAATACAGAAACGTTACCAGGGGATGTTTTTGAAATTGATGCGACAGTTGCGGATGTGCATCTCGTATCGAGTTTAAATAAGAGTAAGGTCATTGGCCGCCCAACCGTCTATACCGTTATGGATCGGGCTACAAGAATGATTGTGGGTATACATACCTCGCTTTATCATGCTTCCTGGCGGGCGGCCAGGCAAGCGCTGGCCAATAGCTTTATGCTAAAGAAAGAATTCTGTCGTCAGTTCGGGGTTCTTATTACTGAAAGACAATGGCCCTGTTCACATGTCCCACTTAAGTTGATGTGTGACAATGGTGAAATGATAGGCTTGAAGCCACAGGAAGTCGTTACACCAATGACTGCTCTGGAATTTGCTCCTGCCAACAGAGGTGACAGAAAAAGTATTGTTGAAAGTCGATTTAAAATTTTAAACACGGAAGCGATTCATTCGTTGTTGGGTACAACACGTGGAGGGAAAATAGTAAGAGGAGAACCAGATCCCACCTCAAGGGCCTGTCTGACGCTAACCGAAGTCACAAAAACACTGATTCTGGCAGTACTAGAGCATAATCAGAGCATTTTTAAGGAGCTGGCATATATCAATCCACTTTTGATTGAGCATGATTTGAAAATGTCTCCGCTGAATAGCTGGAATATCAGTCTGAAATCCAGTAGATTTAGTGCTCGTAGGATTCCGGAAGAGGAAGTTATTTCACGTTTATTGCCCCCAGAAAATATCAGTATTACCCCCGGAGGTCTCCAATACAATAATCTTTACTATGATTGCGACGAGGATCTAGCTTCTTCGGCGCGTGTTTTCGGACACACTTCCTGTGAAGCTAGAATTGATGATAATAGCGCTGATTATATATATGTGCGTTTAGATAAAAATAAGGGATTTGCAAAACATTTCTTGCTCGAAAAGCGAAATATTTTCTATGGGATGCCGCACATTGAGGCTGATGTGCTTGCTGATTGGATAGATTTACAAAAAGAAATGTCTCCTGTGACAATGAGTTCCTTTGTAATCGATGAGTTTTCAGATGAATTAAACAAACTTGGGCTACAGCGGCTAGAGGAATTAAAACCTCATAACAATAAAAGAACTAAAAATATCAGGAAAAACAGAAAAGATGAGATTGATGCTATTAATGGTGTCGTGAAGCAGACAGAGAAAAGGGAATTTACACTTCCGTCATCAGAAAATATTGTGTTGTTACCAGGCCGAGAGGCTAAAGCGCAATGGCTGGCAACCAAAAAAAGTAAGCATGACCCAGAAGGATGAGTACGATGAAAAGTGTCACTGCCCGTTACCGTGAGGCTGTTCTGCCTGAACATCGCGGTAATCCACTGATTGAATCCTTGCCCGAACAGCTTTCGGATGACGAAATTTTGCTAGCATTAAGCCATTTTCCCGACCTTGATGAACAAATACGATGGGATGCTCCCGCAGTTGTAAGAGAACATTATGTCGATCGA
>CBCPKK010000060.1:0-3013 GCA_965119215.1 uncultured Buttiauxella sp. | reverse complement strand
TGTCTTCGTCTCTCAACCAAAACACCTTCGGTGTTGTAAGGTTAAGCCTCACGGTTCATTAGTACTGGTTAGCTCAACGTATCGCTACGCTTACACACCCAGCCTATCAACGTCGTAGTCTTCAACGTTCCTTCAGGACTCTCAAGGAGTCAGGGAGAACTCATCTCGGGGCAAGTTTCGCGCTTAGATGCTTTCAGCGCTTATCTTTTCCGCATTTAGCTACCGGGCAATGCCATTGGCATGACAACCCGAACACCAGTGATGCGTCCACTCCGGTCCTCTCGTACTAGGAGCAGCCCCCCTCAATTCTCCAGCGCCCACGGCAGATAGGGACCGAACTGTCTCACGACGTTCTAAACCCAGCTCGCGTACCACTTTAAATGGCGAACAGCCATACCCTTGGGACCTACTTCAGCCCCAGGATGTGATGAGCCGACATCGAGGTGCCAAACACCGCCGTCGATATGAACTCTTGGGCGGTATCAGCCTGTTATCCCCGGAGTACCTTTTATCCGTTGAGCGATGGCCCTTCCATTCAGAACCACCGGATCACTAAGACCTACTTTCGTACCTGCTCGAGCCGTCACTCTCGCAGTCAAGCTAGCTTATGCCTTTGCACTAACCTCACGATGTCCGACCGTGATTAGCTAACCTTCGTGCTCCTCCGTTACGCTTTAGGAGGAGACCGCCCCAGTCAAACTACCCACCAGACACTGTCCGCAACCCGGATCACGGGTCTACGTTAGAACACCAGCCATTAAAGGGTGGTATTTCAAGGTTGGCTCCACATGAACTGGCGTCCACGCTTCAAAGCCTCCCACCTATCCTACACATCAAGGACCAGTGTTCAGTGTCAAGCTATAGTAAAGGTTCACGGGGTCTTTCCGTCTTGCCGCGGGTACACTGCATCTTCACAGCGATTTCAATTTCACTGAGTCTCGGGTGGAGACAGCCTGGCCATCATTACGCCATTCGTGCAGGTCGGAACTTACCCGACAAGGAATTTCGCTACCTTAGGACCGTTATAGTTACGGCCGCCGTTTACCGGGGCTTCGATCAAGAGCTTCTCCTTGCGGATAACCCCATCAATTAACCTTCCGGCACCGGGCAGGCGTCACACCGTATACGTCCACTTTCGTGTTTGCACAGTGCTGTGTTTTTAATAAACAGTTGCAGCCAGCTGGTATCTTCGACTGCCTTCAGCTCCATCCGCAAGGGACTTCACCTACCGACAGCGTGCCTTCTCCCGAAGTTACGGCACCATTTTGCCTAGTTCCTTCACCCGAGTTCTCTCAAGCGCCTTGGTATTCTCTACCTGACCACCTGTGTCGGTTTGGGGTACGATTTGATGTTACCTGATGCTTAGAGGCTTTTCCTGGAAGTGCGGCATTTGTTACTTCAGTACCGTAGTACCTCGTTATCACACCTCAGCGTTATACAGGAGTCCGGATTTACCTAAACTCCCCGCCTACATGCTTGAACCGGGACAACCGTCGCCCGGCTAACATAGCCCTCTCCGTCCCCCCTTCGCAGTAACACCGAGTACAGGAATATTAACCTGTTTCCCATCGACTACGCCTTTCGGCCTCGCCTTAGGGGTCGACTCACCCTGCCCCGATTAACGTTGGACAGGAACCCTTGGTCTTCCGGCGAGCGGGTTTTTCACCCGCTTTATCGTTACTTATGTCAGCATTCGCACTTCTGATACCTCCAGCAGACCTCACAGTCCACCTTCGACGGCTTACAGAACGCTCCCCTACCCAACAACGCATAAGCGTCGCTGCCGCAGCTTCGGTGCATGGTTTAGCCCCGTTACATCTTCCGCGCAGGCCGACTCGACCAGTGAGCTATTACGCTTTCTTTAAATGATGGCTGCTTCTAAGCCAACATCCTGGCTGTCTGTGCCTTCCCACATCGTTTCCCACTTAACCATGACTTTGGGACCTTAGCTGGCGGTCTGGGTTGTTTCCCTCTTCACGACGGACGTTAGCACCCGCCGTGTGTCTCCCGTGATAACATTCTTCGGTATTCGGAGTTTGCATCGAGTTGGTAAGTCGGGATGACCCCCTAGTCGAAACAGTGCTCTACCCCCGAAGATGAGTTCACGAGGCGCTACCTAAATAGCTTTCGGGGAGAACCAGCTATCTCCCGGTTTGATTGGCCTTTCACCCCCAGCCACAAGTCATCCGCTAATTTTTCAACATTAGTCGGTTCGGTCCTCCAGTTAGTGTTACCCAACCTTCAACCTGCCCATGGCTAGATCACCGGGTTTCGGGTCTATACCCTGCAACTTAACGCCCAGTTAAGACTCGGTTTCCCTGCGGCTCCCCTATACGGTTAACCTTGCTACAGAATATAAGTCGCTGACCCATTATACAAAAGGTACGCAGTCACCCCATAAAAGAGGCTCCCACTGCTTGTACGTACACGGTTTCAGGTTCTGTTTCACTCCCCTCGCCGGGGTTCTTTTCGCCTTTCCCTCACGGTACTGGTTCACTATCGGTCAGTCAGGAGTATTTAGCCTTGGAGGATGGTCCCCCCATATTCAGACAGGATACCACGTGTCCCGCCCTACTCTTCGAGTTCACAGCAAGTGCATTTTTGTGTACGGGAGTATCACCCTGTACCCTGCGACTTTCCAGACGCTTCCACTAATGCACAAACTGATTCAGACTCTGGGCTCCTCCCCGTTCGCTCGCCGCTACTGGGGGAATCTCGGTTGATTTCTTTTCCTCGGGGTACTTAGATGTTTCAGTTCCCCCGGTTCGCTTCGTTAAGCTATGTATTCACTTAACGATAGTGCAACGAATTGCACTGGGTTTCCCCATTCGGAAATCGTCGGTTATAACGGTTCATATCACCTTACCGACGCTTATCGCAGATTAGCACGTCCTTCATCGCCTCTGACTGCCAGGGCATCCACCGTGTACGCTTAGTCGCTTAACCTCACAACCCGAAGGTGTCTCGTAAGACACAATCGATGTCGTGAAAATTTGAGAGACTCGAACACACC
>CBCPKK010000059.1:0-3784 GCA_965119215.1 uncultured Buttiauxella sp. | reverse complement strand
AAGCACTTGATGGTGCCGACTACCGGAATCGAACTGGTGACCTACTGATTACAAGTCAGTTGCTCTACCTACTGAGCTAAGTCGGCATCAAGTAGCGCGCATTCTAGGAACACCGGCTCCGCGATGCAACAAAAAAATTCAAGAAAATGCACTACCGCTTATATTTTGCGCGATAGCTCGTAAAACTGGCGGATTAATCGGCATTTCAGCGCGATTATTGTACGCATCATTCGAGAATAATTAGTGCCAGCTCCCCTTATGTGATCATCTTTTACACCTACAGCGTGCAAACCGCCCTCTTCTAATGCTCTGTCGTTGCACAAACTGCCGTTCATTGGCATTGAAATGGCATACTCGTCTACTGATGGCTCCGTACAACTTGAACTCTGCAATGAGTCAGATGGATTAAATCGAGCCATCCTAAATTGTTGCTCGTTAATAGACACGCAGCCAAGGCATAGTAAGTTAAAGCCCTGGAACAACGTGATGCTTTCCTCTGAAAGCATCACCACTTTGTTTTTTTCTTATTATTCTCCCCCATCTGGTGTTACCCTCCTGCCCATTGTGAAAAGTAAAAATACGTTGCACGCCTTTGATTACCTGAGATGAGTATCCTTTTCTCAGTCTGCGTACTACGTTCATTTTTGTCCTGAATTACAGGCAGAAGCATGCTTATGAGTAATAAAGAGCAAATGTTGACGACTCCTTATATGCAGTTCAACCGCAGCCAATGGGCAGCCTTGCGCGACTCGGTACCGATGACACTGACCGAAGGTGAAATCGCACGGTTGAAAGGTATCAATGAGGATCTCTCTTTAGAGGAAGTGGCTGAAATTTATTTGCCACTTTCACGTCTATTGAATTTTTATATCAGTTCAAACTTGCGCCGCCAGGCTGTGTTAGAGCAATTTCTCGGCACTAATGGCCAGCGGATTCCCTACGTCATTAGTATCGCTGGTAGCGTCGCGGTTGGTAAAAGTACGACTGCTCGCGTGTTACAAGCCTTACTTAGTCGTTGGCCTGAACACCGTCGCGTGGAGTTGATTACTACTGATGGCTTTCTGCATCCGAATAAAGTGTTGAAAGAACGCAATCTGATGAAGAAAAAGGGATTCCCGCAATCCTATGATATGCATCGTCTGGTGAAGTTCGTTTCTGATATTAAATCAGGAGCACCGAATGTGACCGCTCCAGTTTATTCTCACCTTATTTATGATGTCATTCCTGATGGTGATAAAACGGTCGCTCAGCCTGATATTTTAATTCTCGAAGGATTAAATGTTTTGCAAAGCGGCATGGATTATCCGCACGATCCCCATCATGTATTTGTATCGGATTTTGTCGATTTTTCTATTTATGTCGATGCACCTGAAGATCTCTTGCAAGATTGGTATATCACTCGGTTCCTGAAGTTCCGTGAAGGTGCATTTACTGATCCAGACTCTTATTTCCACAGCTATGCGAAGCTTTCAGAGGATGAGGCAGTTAATGTCGCATTACAACTTTGGAAAGAGATCAACTGGCTGAATCTAAAAGAAAACATTCTACCAACGCGTGAGCGCGCAAGTCTGATTATGACGAAAAGTGCGAACCATGAAGTTGAATGTGTAAGACTCAGGAAATAAAAACGGGGGATCTTATCCCCCATCTCTATTAATTTACTCCACGCAATGATATTTCACCGCCAACCCAGGGTTTGATAACGCCATCTTGTTCTAATAACAAACCACCTTGTTCGTTAATTCCCCTTGAAATACCGTGAATCTCTTTATCACCAATAATCAATTTCACCTGGCGGTTAATAAAATTATCGAGTAATTTCCAGCGTGGGAGGAAAGGAGTTAACCCCTCTTCTTCAAAGAGATATAATGCCTTGCGCAATTCTTTTATTATTTTTATGGCTAATGAATTGCGGTCTATATTAATTCCTGCTTCCTGAAGGTTAATCCAGCCTTGATTAATAACATCAGTCGCAACATTACGCATAGCAAGGTTGATACCTGCACCAATAACAATCTGGGCCGCATCACCCGTTTTGCCGGTTAGCTCCACCAGGATACCAGCAAGCTTGCGATCGTTGAGATATAGATCGTTTGGCCACTTAACTCTGACACTTTCAGCACCTAATTCTTGCAGCACTTCAGCCATCACAATCCCGATGACAAGGCTCAAACCAACTGTAGCAGCGGGGCCCTGCTCGAGCCGCCAATACATAGAAAGATAAAGATTGGCACCGAAAGGTGAAAACCACTGGCGACCTCGGCGGCCTCGGCCAGCCTGTTGATATTCAGCAATGCAGGCGTCCCCAGACTGAAGTGTTTCAAGCCGATCGAGTAAATACTGATTAGTAGAATCGATAACCGGCAATACCGCGACCGAACCCGTCTCAATTTGCGACTTTATCAGTGCTTCATCCAACAACTGGATAGGGTCTGGAAGGCTATAGCCTTTTCCTGGCACCGTAAAAACATCCACTCCCCAATCTCTTAGAGTTTGAATATGTTTATTTATAGCTGCACGGCTCATACCGAGTTGCTCACCCAGTTGCTCGCCTGAGTGAAACTCACCATCTGCTAAGATGCTAATCAGCGTTAGAGGTATTTTATTATCTTTCATGCAATAGTTTCCACGGCGCTAACCTCACCATTTGTGCCAATGAAACGAACTTCTGGTTCCAGCCACACATTAAATTTTTCCCCAACACACTGACGAACGTAATGAGCCAGATCCACAACATTTTGGCTGGATGCACCATCTTCATTTACCAATACCAGCGCTTGCTGTTTATGAACCGCTGCACCACCAAGCTTGTGGCCTTTTAATTGGCACTGATCAATAAGCCAACCCGCTGCGAGTTTTACCGATCCATCTGGTTGAGGATAGTGTGGAATAGAAGTGAAGGCTGAAAGTAGCCCGGCAGCCTGCCCAGCAGTAATCACGGGGTTCTTAAAGAAGCTACCGGCGTTGCCATTAATACGTGGATCAGGAAGTTTGGTCGTCCGCATCAGACAAACTGCATCGAACACTTCCTGTGGCGTAACATTCGTGGCGTCGAGCCGGGCTAAATCACCATAAGTTAATACCGGTTGCCATAATTTTGGCAAGCGCAGCCCTATGGCAATGATTGCATGGTGCTTCTGATATTCATGCTTAAAAATGCTGTCACGATAGCCAAACTGGCACTGTGAATTATCGAGACGGTTTATTTCACCGCTAATTAAGTCGACACAATCAACATAATGACAGAGGCTTTTTAGTTCTACACCGTACGCACCAATATTCTGAATAGGTGAAGATCCTGCACATCCTGGAATCAAAGCCAGGTTTTCGAGTCCGGGCATACCATGCTGTAAGGTAAATTCGACCAGTTTGTGCCAGTTTTCACCTGCGCCAACATGCAGATGCCAGGCATCATCTTCTTCTGTAATTTGTATACCGGCAATGCGGTTGATGATTGCAGTGCCCGAATAATCTTCAAGAAAGAGAACATTACTTCCCTCACCCAGGATCAATACCGGCATATTTTCGGCCACAGTCTCACTCCAGGCGTCCTTCAGCTGTTGCACAGTTTCAGCAATGACAATGCGTGAAGCCGTAGCCTGAATACCGAATGTATTGAAAGGTTTAAGAGAGGTGCTCATATTGGGTATCTTTCCTGAGTTTAAACCCGGTTAGTTTACCTTATATGATGGGGGTTAGCTTGCGTGGTGGGGTATATGCAGGATTGATCGTATAAATCGCAGACAGCAAAAAGCCCTGTACGTCAGTACAGGGCTTTTCACTT
>CBCPKK010000058.1:0-4317 GCA_965119215.1 uncultured Buttiauxella sp. | reverse complement strand
GGTAAATCTCACCCTTTTGTAAGTAACAGGGGGGCTGAAAGGGTGCTGGCAACACATGATGTCGCTCACTGAAGTGACATCCACCTGGACCATTGAGTTATACTGCTTTTCACCTAATCTTCCAGAACTTACATGACATGGAACAGGTTCACACTCAGCTTATAGAACAGCTCATCGAGCGTTTTGCGCAGGCGGACAACATGCCGCTGTATCTGAAATTCGCTGAAACGGTGAAGTCCGCAGTCCGTACTGGGGTTTTGCCGCAGGGGAATATTCTGCCCGGCGAGCGCGATCTCAGCCAGTTGACCGGTGTTTCGCGTATTACCGTGCGCAAAGCCATGCAGACGCTAGAAGATGAAGGGGTGGTGACGCGTTCCCGCGGTTACGGCACGCAGATAAACAACACCTTTGAATATTCGTTGAAAGAGGCGCGTGGTTTTTCCCAGCAGGTGGTGTTGCGCGGGAAGAAACCAGACACGCTTTGGGTGAATAAAAAAGTGGTGAAATGCTCGCCGGAAGTCGCGGAACAGTTGGCGCTGAAGGCTGATAGCGATGTTTTCTTGCTCAAGCGTATCCGTTATGTGGATGAAGATGCGGTATCGGTGGAGGAATCGTACGTGCCTGCAGAGCTTATCGCCGACGCTGACGATATCGGCGTTTCGCTGTACGACTATTTCCGCAGCCAGAACATTATTCCGCAGCGCACCCGCAGCCGCGTGAGTGCCAGAATGCCGGACAGCGAATTCCAGTCGCATATCAAACTGGAAACGCCAGTGCCGGTTTTGGTGATAAAACAAGTGGCGTTTGATCCGCAAAACCGGCCAATCGAATACAGCATCAGTTATTGCCGCAGCGATTTATACGTTTTCGTTTGTGAAGAGTAACGCCTCATTCAGTTGCTCAATGTGCGGTGCGCAATCGCCGCCACGATGGCTGACCACATAAGAAGCAACGGCATTACCGAGACAAACGGCGTCACCCAAACGCCAGCCAGCGGCGAGGCCTGCCAGTGTGCCGCCTGCGTGGCTGTCTCCGGCTCCAATCGTATCGACAACCTGCGCCGGGAAAGGCGCTGCCAGTGCAATTTCTTCCGATGAAGCAAACCACGCACCTTGTTTGTCGAGCCGCACAATCAGTGGCGAACCGTAGCGTTCAAGCCATGCCCGGCAAATTCCTGCAATATCATCACCCGCAACGCTCAACCATTCGGCGGCGATGGCGGCTTCCTGGCGATTTAGCGAAACAATCGGTTTGCAGGCCATAATTCTTGCCAGCAGCGGCGCGGGGATATCGGCAATGCGCGGGCCAAAATCGATAAATGCCGTCACGTCGTTCAGCGATTCAAGCCAGTTCACCAGTAATTCCGCGCACGGGCCAGCTAGCTGATAACCCGAAAGCGAAAGCAGGGTGCCAGGTGTTAACTGCAATTTATCCAGCCATTGCTGATTCCACTGATGTTCTACGCCGCGAAACGACATAAACGTCCTTTCACCGTCAGGCTCAACCAGTGCCAGGCACCAGCCGTTATCGCCGCTGTCGGTGTGGATTTCGCTGCTAATCCCTTGTTTATCGAGACTTGTACGAATGATGTCCGCCCATGTTCCCTGGCCAATCGGCAGCGCATTTTGCGAAGTAATGCCAAGGCGTGAAAGCGTGAGGGCGATGTTCAACGCGCAGCCGCCAATGTTCACGCTTTGCTGTTGCAGTTCGATATCGCAACCGCGCCACGGCAGGGCGTAGGCGTCGGCAATCACATCAATGACCGCCGAGCCGAGTACGCAAACCGGGCGTTTGGCTGCAAGCGTCGGTAAACGGGCGTGCAGATCACTGGCTTTCATTGCGCACCTCCCGCTGCTTGCGATAATCGGTAAAGATGCGGCTGTAGCGCGTAAAGTCGAACTGGTTAACGTCATCAAGCTGCTGTTTTAGCGCCGCGTCGATGCTTTCCACGCCGTGAATCGCGCCGCAAATTGCCGTTGCCATCGCGCCGATGGTATCGGTGTCGCCACCTAAATTTGCGCACAAAATCGCGCAGCGGTTCGGGTTGGTCTGCGCCAGTTCTACCATCGCAATCGCCGCCGCCACGGATTCAATGGTGCTGGTGCCTGTGCCGACCAGTTGATAAATCTGTTCCATGCCGGATTCGGTGCCGCGTGCGGTTCTGGCAACGCTCAACGCCAGTTCGATACGTGCGCCAAGCGAGGCGTTAAAGGTTGTGACGCGTTTTTCCTGGGCATGGCGAGCCACAGAAGGCAGTTCGTCACAAATAGTTTCCCAGCTTGCGCCTTCAATGGCTTTTGAAATCGCCCAGGCGATAACCACCGCGCCAGCAATCGCGAGGTCGGACTTGTGCGTTGGGCTGGACGCGAGCGCCACTTCATCAATAAATGCTTCAAGATTATGAGTCGGCAACAGGCAACCGAGTGGGGAGGCGCGCATGGCCGCCCCGTTGGTGACGCCGTTGTTTTCAAGCTCGCTTACCGGAGTGCCTTGTTTGATGGCATTCAGGGCGATTTTTGACGTCGGGCCGAGCACGTTCTTGTTAAACGCATCGAACCCTTCTGCCCAGTGCAAAATGTGGCGGCCAATCGTGTCCGGGTTGATTGCGCCATTGTGTTCGATAATCGCGTCGGCCAACGCCAACGCCATAGAGGTGTCATCGGTGAACTGTGCGCGGTCGAAATAACAGGCGGCGTTGTTTTCCGCCGGGCCTGGCAGGAAACGGTCAATCCAGCCGAAGTGCGCTTTTACCCGCGAGCGCGGCCACAGTTCAGACGGCATGCCCATCGCATCGCCTAATGCCTGGCCGTAAAGGGCCCCGAGAATACGATTTTCCATGATTATGCTTCCTTTAAATCTTTATCAGAGGGGTTGCCAGCAACCGCAATGGTGGTGATCTCTTTGTCCGATTCGCGGAAGAACACCATAAACAATACGGTGATCACCGCGATCATGGCTGCGCCAAAACCCCACATCCCCGCCCAGTTGAAGGTCTGGCCGTTAACAGGTGTTGGGTAGGCGAACATTTTTTCCATTAACTGTGCGCCGATGCGGTAGCCAAGCAGGCTACCAAAACCCTGACAACATAACGTGATAAGCCCTTGTGCTGCGGTGCGCATGTGTACCGGCGCTTTTTTATCGACATAGATATAGGCGGTGACGTAGTAGAAATCGTAGCTCACGCCGTGCAGCAAAATGCCGAGGAACAGCAGACCGTAGGTGAAGACGTTGTCGGCCCCACCGTAGACGAAGAAGCCATAACGAATAGCGGCGGTAACAAGACCAAGCAGTAATACCTTTTTAATGCCAAAGCGTTTAATGAAGAACGGCAGCGCCAACATAAAGAAGATTTCGGAGAGCTGGCCGAGCGTCATCCATCCGGTGGCGTTATGCATGCCCACTTCGGTCAGATACCCGTTGGCGAAGATGTAATAGAACGCCAGCGGCATGGCAAACAGGAATGAGCAGAAGAAAAAGACCAGGAAATTCTTGTCTTTCAGCAGCACGATGGCATCGAGGCCAAGCATCACTTTCAGGCTCATTTTGCCGGTGCTTTTCGGTGGTGTATTTGGCAGGGCCAGAGCAAAAAAGCCCAGCAGCGCAGAGCTGGCGGCGGTGATCAGTAGCGGCACGTTGGTTGGTGAGATATCACTATAGCCAAGCATTTGCGGCAGGAACCCGCAGACTAAACCTGATGCAATCCAGCCAATAGTGCCCATCACACGAATCCGTGGGAAGTCGCGTTCTACGTCTTCAACATTGGAAAAAGCAATGCTGTTGGTGAGCGCAATGGTCGGCATGTAAGTCAGGGAATAGGCCAGTAGTAACGGGAAGAAATAGACGAACTCGGTTTGCTGTGCGGCCAGATACATCAGCACTGCGCCGACAAACATCAGCAGCGCCAGCACCTTTTGAGCCGCAAAGAAACGGTCAGTCAGCGAGCCGACCAGAATCGGTGACAGGATTGCAGCGATGGCGGTACAGGCGTAAGACCAGCCGATTTCAGTTGGGCTAAATCCACTTTTACTCAGGAACAGCCAAAGAGGGACGAACCAGGCGCCCCAGATAAACCATTCAATAAACATCATGAATGAAAGGCTAATTGTTGTACGTTTCATACGTTGAACCTTCATGATTGTGTTGGGTACACCTTAACCATACCAATCAATAATACCTTTTAAATACCTTTGCGTTAATTCTTTGACCGCCGTAGCAAAAATAGACCCCCTGGCCGTTTCGCTTTACAGCATCGTTGTATGACTATCGCCTGATCAATCGCTATCACCCGGTCCCTCACCCCAACCCTCTCCCATAGGG
>CBCPKK010000057.1:0-4958 GCA_965119215.1 uncultured Buttiauxella sp. | reverse complement strand
GGGCGTCGAGCTGTACACCTCGAAAAACGACAAACAGGTCGTGACCTACACCGCAAAATAGCCCCGTCAGTTGCCACAGAAGCGCCATACGGCGTTTTTAGCGATAAGGACAAGCAAATCCATGACCGAGACCGAAAAACTGCTGCTGAGTGCGTTAGAGCGCTTACAGGACGATTACGAGACACGACAGCAGGCATGGCAGGCCAGTTACGACAGCTTGCAGACCATGTTCACCACTACTTCCGCCGCGCTGATGCGCAGCGACCAGGCGTGTCAGCACTTGAGCGGGCAGGTGGAGAGCTTGCGGCAGCAGGTCATGAGCTTAACCGAAGCCGTCAGCCGCTTGACGCGCAGGTAGCCAGACTGGACAGGGAGCTGGCGCAGAAACAGGAACGACAGAAAACGCGCTCATTTGCCCCCGGACGCAGCCGGGGACACGATCACGGGATGGAAAGGTAAACTCAGAAACCGTCGAGCAGAAAATCCAGCGCATTCTTGATGGCCTGCCGGTGCTCCCGGACGCTCACCACCTCTTCCCCGAGCTGTGACTGGCGAACGCTGGCCATTTCATGTGTCATGACCAGAAAATCCTCACCGTCCACATTCAGCACCGGGGTCAGGCGGCGGGCGGGCCGTCCATTCACTTCATCCAGCAGAAACAGCGGGATCACCAGGCGGGTATTCAGTTCGTCGATAATATCGCTCTGTACATCGAGCAGATAGGGATAAGCCCGGTTGTTGCTGTTATTGCGGTAAACCATGAACTGCATCAGAACGTCCTGTGATCGTCAGAGAGTAAGCCGTGCTCGTCCGTAATACGGTTGAGCTCCTGGATTGCCTTGCGGTTGGCGCGTTTCCAGCGCTCCGCTTCTGACTCGCGGATCTGATGTTTCAGGGCGGTGGTGAGCGTGGCAGACAGATTAATCCCGGCTTCGCGGGCCTGATGCAAAAGCGCAGGCTCGATTGTCACACTGACGGTTTTTTTATGGCGCATCGCTGATACGGGCATGATGATCTCCTGATTTTTACACGTGTATATAGCACGTGTTGCCAGTGTACGCGTTTTTTACCCGGAAGGTAATGGTCTGTTGCTTCAGGCAATAACTGACGGTGACAGGTGACAAAATACGGCGGGGTGTGTAACGTTAAGCGGCAGAAAAGACGACGCCCCCGTAATCATGCTCGACTTGGCGGAAGGACATGATTAACGAGGGCGCAGGCACAAAACCTAAGAAGGATACTAGCACATGAACCGTGCGAAACAACAGCCCGCCATAAGCGCAGGCGAGATTGAGTAACCAGGCACTCGACCTTTTTAACGAGCGGCTTCCCCGCAAACCCTATTTTACCGACGAACTCCAGTTCGGAGTACGCATTGCCGGGAAAGAGCGCGCCATTCTTGCGAAATACATCCAGTTCAACCAGCCACACGCGATGTTCTGGCTCGGTTTTGACGTTGACCGCCCCGGCGCGGCGATAGACTGGAGCGACCGGAACGCACCTGCGCCAACGCTGACCATCATGAATCCGGAAAACGGACATGCCCACTTACTGTATGCGCTGAAAACAGCGGTGCGCACGGCACCTGACGGAAAAATTAAGCCGCTGAAGTATGCGGCAGCGGTTGAGCGTGCGCTGTGTAAAAAACTGGACGCTGACACTGGCTATTCAGGGTTAATCTGCAAAAATCCGAACCATGACCACTGGCAGCTTGCTGTGTGGCAACCGGAACTCTACACGCTCGACTGGTTAGCAGACTCACTTGACCTGAGTGCAGCGAACGACAAAGAAATCCTACCCGACTACGGTTTAGGCCGTAACTGCACCCTGTTCGATAAAACCCGTAAATGGGCTTATCGCGCCATTCGTCAGGGCTGGCCTGATTATGAACAGTGGTTAAGAGCCTGCTACGAACGTGCCAACGCTTATAACCTGCAATTTGCAGCGCCTCTGGATGAAAATGAGGTTAATGGTATAGCCAAGAGCATTGCTAAATGGACTAAGTCAAAATTTAGTGAGGAAACATTTGGTGCCTATGTATCTCGTACTCATTCTAGTGAGATTCAATCAGTTAGAGGAAAAAAAAGCCGAGGAGGAGGTCGCCCAAAGGGACGAATATCTATTGCATCTGATGCAAGTTTAAAACCATGGGTCAATTTAAATATTAGCCGTAGTAAATATTATAGACTTGGGATGAATAAGAGGTTTTTATAATGAGACTTTCACTTGTTGCGTCTGTTTTTACTCTGTGTTTAATCAGCTTATCTTCTTCCGTTAATGCTGAAAATAATATTTTTGATATGCCTATTAATATCCCTGGCAGTAAATATATTGATGCAGCGCACCCTACCATGTCAGAATGGGGTAGTCATTGTGATAGTGCACGAAACGATATAAAAGAAAAAGGAGCTTGGGGTTTTTGTAATGGCTATTTAGCCGCTGTTATTCAATATGATTTTTTCAAAAGACAGAAAAAATGTCCTAACTTCTCTGTCGGAGACTTTTTTCAGTTTGCTACTGAAGAATCGATAGAGTACAGAAATAAGAATGCAAAACCATCGACTTCACCTTCTACTGGTAAAGTTATTCCTAATGCTTATGTTTATGAAAATGTCCCTGCCCCGGGCCAGCGCCCTGCTTTTCTTGTGTTGGAATCTATTGTAATGGAAAAGTGCAATATAAATTAAATTGCATATTTTTTCATTTATGAGGTTTTTATGAAGCAATCTACATTAGAACTAGATTATTTAGGATATAACTTTTTTCGTGAATTTGCTCGCTATGAATATTGTCTTAAGGTTACCGGATTTCGTAAGGGCACAAATACTAGAGTAGAAGCTGATTGGTATAAGTATGCTGGTGAATTCGTTTCATTGATTGAAAGTCCAAGTAAAGAGTTAAATGAGTCAATATCATACCTGATAAACAACCCACCAAAAAAACAAGTTTTAAAAGATGGTTTATTATGTTGGTCTAATGTATTGCCTGACCATAGAAATAAGTCTGAGCTTGTTTTTTCTCTTATTTGTAGAATTAGAAATAATCTTTTCCATGGGGGTAAATTTAATGGTGAATGGTTTAGTCCTCAACGAAGTAAAGAACTCATTGAACATGCGCTAATTATTCTTCGGACTTGCGGGAAGAGCCATTCTACGGTGCTCAAAGCATATAATGGCCAGCATGATGAATAAATACAATCAACTAATATGATGCTGATGCTGATGCTGATGCTGATGCTGATGCTGATCATATCACTGATATCGCTAAAGCTAAGAACAATCCACTAGATGTTCTCTGTGAGACTAAAAACAACCTATATCAGATAACAGCCTTCTCCAGAGAAGGCTTTTTTTTGCAGCCAGCACAGAATCTGACATACTTATCAATCACTATAAGCCAGTACACACAGCGTCCCCTCTACGAGGGTTCCTTCTGTGACTGGTTCAGGGGGCTCGCCGCCCCCCGAAACCCCTGGCATCCACTGCGAAAATTCGCACTCTGGGTGCGAAAGTTTTCTCAGCGGAGTGTCATGGACAAGCGAACGAAAGAGATAAAAATCCGCCTGACTGAGAGTGAACATGAGCGACTGCTGGCACGTTGTGATCGTGCTCATCTCGCTGAATGGTTACGTTCGCTCGGTCTGGGTGAACATGTATTGCGTCGCCGGCGTGTGCCTGACGTTGATCCGGCACTGCTTCGTCAGGTGACCGGCATCGGCAATAACCTCAATCAGATAGCCCGTAAGCTGCATGGTCTGGATTCGCTTTCGGCCCATCAGCAGGTTTCTCTTCTGGCGGTACTGACCAGCCTTGATCGCCAGTTATCTGAGCTTCTGGAGACACAGCGTGATCGTCAAGATTCATAGCCGCGGTGCGGGTTCAGGCAGTGGCCCGGTGGATTACTTGCTGGGAAAAGAACGTGATCGGGATAAAGCGGTGGTACTGCGCGGTGAGCCTGAGCGTGTCAGGCAACTGATTGATGGTTGTGAGTTTGCCCGCGCCTATACCTCCGGGGTGTTGTCGTTCCGGGAACAAAACCTCCCTGACGATGAGAAAGTGCGTCTGATGGATGAGTTTGAGCAGACACTGTTGCCCGGTCTGGACGGCGACCAGTACGCCTGTCTGTGGGTGGAGCACCGGGACAAGGACAGGCTGGAGCTGAATTTTGTGTTCCCGAACATCGAATTGCAGAGCGGAAAACGCCTGCAACCCTACTATGACCGGGCTGATCGTCCCAGGGTCAACGCCTGGCAGACTCTGACCAATGACCGCTTGAACCTCGATGACCCTCATGATCCTGCCCGACGACGCACCCTGACACCGGGCAATGACCTTCCCGGCGACCGTCAGAAGGCGGCGCAGGCCATTACGGACTCGCTGGAAACGATGGTGGCACAGGGTATGATCCGCAACCGTGAGAATGTGGTCAGGGCGCTGGAAAACGGCGGGCTGACGGTGGTGCGGGAAACGAAAAGCAGTCTCAGCATTGCCGACCCGGACGGTGGACGAAATATCCGGTTAAAAGGGGCGTTATATGAGCGGGATTTTAGATTTAGCGAAAGCCTTCGAAGAGACCTCGAAGCAGCAGGCACAGCGTACAGGGGAGAGCGTGAAGAGCGAGTTTGTGAAGCTCGAGCAATCCATCAGCGAGGCCTTGAAATCAAGCGGGAAGAGCATCAGCGACGCTATCCACGAACAGAACGTCAGGCAGACAACCCTGCTGCGGCGCTCGGTCACGATCGCGCTGATATGGATATTGTTTTGTGGTGTGCTGCTGATCGGTATTCTGTCGGGGATACTGTGGTTTCAGGGGACACTCATCGCCTCACGTCTGGACGAGATGAACAGCTACAGCCAGCAGCTTACCGACCTGAAAGCGAAATCGGGGGCGGGGGTGGAAATACTCACGGACGACACCCGGAAGAACAAGTATTACGTGGTGCTGCCGAAGAGCGCGAA
>CBCPKK010000056.1:0-9770 GCA_965119215.1 uncultured Buttiauxella sp. | reverse complement strand
ATGAGACGTTATGGTAAATAGTCATCTTGTCAGTGCTATGCTTGGCATAAACACAATTCTGGATGGTGAAGCATGATTAGTTTTGATCTTGGAAGCGATGGATTCAAAGCGGAGTGTAGTGATAACGATACGGCAGAAATAATTGTCGCTAGCGCTGTTGGTGTTGCCGTAGTCGCCCTAGCCTCTGCGGGCGCTTATGCCATTGTGAACAAAGTGTCTGAGTCGGTAATTCAGTTGATTGAAGAGTGATTATTTAGTTCGATATCTTTACAAGCTTAAGCCAAAAGCTCGCCATGCGAGCTTTTTCATGCTCTTCGTATTATGCGACGTTATGGTAAATAGTCTGAACTAATGTCAGCGAAGAGCGGACGTTGGTAGATTACAATTAACAGCTGTCGGGTCACGAGATGTTTTTTTTGATTGTTACTCAAATACAATTCTCTCCGAAGACTGAGGATACATCGACCATTTATCATAATTGCTGTGGCAGAAAGGAATGTTTTTCTGCCACATACGGGGTCAGTTTACTTTTGGAAAGTCCACCACGGTGTCATTCACACGGTTGACCATATTCGTAAACAGAATCGCACTGACTGCACTGATGACTTCTACTACCTGTCGATCGCTAAAGCCTGCTGCCAGAAAACGACTGACGGTTTCTTCTGGTAAGGTGTTGCGGGTCGTCACCAGAGTTTTTACAAATTTGACCAATGCATCAATATGCGGATCTTCCGGGAACTCTCCCCGGCGTAATGCCTTAATTTGCTCAACGCTGTAACCTGCCATTTTCCCGGTTAACGTATGCGCCGCCAGACAGTAATCACATCCTGACACTTCACTGACCACAAGGTTAACGGCTTCAATTTCCTGTTTATTCAGCTGGCTTTTCGCCAGCGTGGCGTTGTGTGACAATGCCTGACCCAGAATGTCGGGGGCGATCCCGATGGTCTGGTAGGCATTCGGGACTTTACCCATCGCTCGTTTAATGGCGCTGAAGAGATCTGCAGTCTTGCCAGTAGCATTTTCAGGTTGTACGGAAGTTAAACGGCTCATCATTTTTTCCTTTCAGTTTAGGGTTTCGCCGTATCGGCCATGAGCACATAATAGGGCTTACCAGGCAGGCAGGTAGGCCGTATCGTCTCGATTATTTGTCTTATCGTCTCAGGAGCCAGAGTGGACAACCTCAGTCGTTTGCTTTCCTTATTTACTCCAGCATGTAGCGTTAATCTTCACTGCCGTTTTGCCGGGCGCTGGGATGTCGACCACCCGCAACAAGCCGCCGGTATTGTGCCCTGGCATGTCATTCTTCGTGGCGAAACGCGGCTCATTGTTGAAGGAAAGACGTTCGATGTGCGCGCCGGTGATATCATTCTGTTCCCGCACGGATCCCCGCATTTATTGCAAAGCCTGGTGGACTGGGGGCAGGTTGTTCCTGCTCAGGTCAACAATAATGGCATTGTCACTGATGTGTGGACGGAAGGACCGGGGCCTGCGGTTGAGGTATTGTGTGGAGAGTTTCATTTCGGGCCGGGTTATCGCTGGATGTTCGCCGATGAAACGGTACTGATCCATCTCCGTGCCGATGAGCAACACGATTGCCCTGAGCTGGAAACGCTGCTGGTAATGCTGGTACGCGAAAGTCTGGGTGGTTTACCGGGCGGTGCGAGTATCGTTAAGGGGCTGGCAGATACGTTGCTCGCGCTAATCCTGCGTATTTTGCTGTCGCTGCACGAGCCTCCTGCGGGTGTTTTACGGCTACTGAGCGACAAACGTCTTGCTCCTGCCGTTCTGGCCGTTATCGCTGATCCTGCATTGCCATGGACGATGGAGTCGATGGCGCAACGCTGTTTTCTCTCACGCGCCACCTTCGCCCGCCACTTTTCACACAGCTATCATCAGACGCCCCAAGTCTGGCTCAACCAGTTACGTATGGTGTTAGCGGCAAGACTGCTTTCAGAAGAGAAAAATCTGACAGCAGAGAGAGTGGCTGAACAGTGTGGTTTTTTGTCTCTGTCGTCTTTTTCTAAAGCGTTCAAAAAAACCTATGGCATAACGCCTGCTCTGCACCGTAAACGTGGGTAGAGTGAACCATGCCGTAAATTAACGCCCTGCGCGAAGCGACTGAGGTGGAATGCCATACCCGCGAATAAACACCTCCCGCATATGTCGTCTGTCGCGAAAACCGGACTCGCGGGCAATGGCATCCAGTGATAGGCGGCTTTGTTCAATCATTAATCTGGCAGCCTCAAGTCGGAGTCCTTCAATGGCTTTTGCCGGAGATTTACCCGTCTCCTGACGAAAAAGGCGGCTAAGTTGGCGGGCACTGATATGTACCGCATCTGCCAGCAGTTCCACCGTCAGTGTTTTGTGCAGATTATTACGGGCATATTCCAGCGCAGTTTGCAGACGGTCTGAGCGGGGTGCCAGGGCAAGAATTTCTGAATGCTGCGTCTGACCGCCGGAACGGCGCTGGTTCATTACCAGACGATGTGCCACAGTACGGGCAATGTCTGCGCCGAGATCTTTCTCCACCATGCCGAGTGCCATATCCAGCCCGGCTGTCATGCCAGCCGATGTCCAGATAGTGTCATCAATAATAAAAATACGATCATCTTCAAGCTGAATAGTGGGATGTCGCGAAGCCAGGCTGTGTGAGTGTGCCCAGTGCGTAGTGGCGCGTTTTTGCTCCAGCAGCCCGGCCTGTGCCAGTACAAATGCCCCGGTGCAGATCCCGGCAATCCGGCGCGTCTGGCGGGCGGTGGCTTGCAGAAAGTGAATGACACCCGGGCTAGCCGGTTCATCCACTGGCGATAATACGCCCGCCACCAGCCAGGTATCCACCTGCGTTTCCTCGCTCAATTTTGCCGAGTCTACACCAATACCCGAAGAAGAACGTACAGTCCCACCGTGTTCGGAGTAGACCTCGGGTTGATAAAACGGACTTTCAGTCACCAGATTGGCAAACTCAAATACCGTCAGCGTAGACAGCGCCAGCATCTGGAAATGGTCGGCAATGATGAGTCCTAAACGGTGCATCTCAACTCCTTTATGACAGGTGAACCGCCTGATATTTCGCAGAACGTGCTCGTAACCATTCAGACGTCCACAGACTGGCCAGTGCCAGCAGCAGGAACAGGACTGAGCTTATCATTACTCCGTAAAACCCCGACAGCGGATAAAGCCATGATGCCACCGCCGACCCAAAACCAATACCGCAGAACATAAAGGCGCTGGTTAACGCCAGCGAAATTCCACGCGTTTCCGCGGTCGAGATCTCCACAATACGTCGCTGTTGAGTGGGCCATAACAGGTCAGTGGAGAAGGCCCAGACCACCAGCAGGATATACAACAATGACAACTGAGCAGGTAGCAGAATAATAATCAGCATATCCGCAACCAGTAAGGTCAGACCGGCAACCAGTAATTGCTCTGCACTGTAGTGGCGTGCGGCGCGAGTAACAAAAAGATTCCCCACAATACCCGCAATGCCGATAACAGCCAGCGCTATCGATACGGAAGATATATCCCCCTGCCAGCGATCTCGGATAATCGGAGAGATAAAGGCATACATATCGTATACACCGGAGGTGATAAAAAAGACCACCAGAAAGGCTGTCAGCGTTTTCCCCTCTGTAAGTACCCGGGCGACCTGCCGCAAATGAATATCGGCACCTTTGACCTCGTTCGGAACCAGAATCCACACTCCCGCCGCCGTCACCAGGCTGACCAGTGTGACAAGCATGAACAGCAAGCGAGCCCCCCAGGCGCTGGCTACCCATGTCGCAAGCGGAATACCGACCATGCTGGCCATCGACACCCCGAGCAGAATAGTGGCAATGGCACTGCCACGCTCTTTCGGCGCGACCAGCTCAGCGCCGAGCGCGACCAGAACTGGGCCTATCAACGATGCCCCCAGCCCCATCACAATCCGCGAAGCCACCAGCAGCTTGTAGTCTGGAGCAATGGCAAATATAAAGGCCCCGAGCCCAAATACCAGCATGCCTGCCAGCACCTGTGTTCTGCGCATCAGCTTGCCGAACAGTACCTGCGCCAGCGGTGCGCCCAGCGCAAATGTCAGACCAAAAATAGAGAGCAGGCGGGCACTTTGTGCATCGCTTATCCCCCACTCCTGAGAAATCGAACCCAGGCTGCCCGCCACGGAAAGTGAACCCGTCGCCTGAATAAAATACGCCAGACTTAGCGCCCATAACGCGCGCCTTTGAGATGTTGTCAGATGATTTTGCATCATAAACTCCAGGGATGGGGCAGTTACCTGCCCCTGAGTCGGTCAGGCAACCGGAATGGGGTTATCTACCATTGACTGATTAAACGCGTTCACCATCTCGTGTTCGTTCACACCCGGATTCGCACGTGCAGGGAGCACACTATCTACAATCACTTCAATGGAATCTGTCGCCAGTTTGTCAAAAGTTTGCTGGATAAAATCAGCTACCGGCATCGCACGGGAATCACCGCTTTTGTAGATCAAATCGGTATCGACCCAAGGCGGTGAAATCTCGATCACATTCACACCGGCATCGCGCAGTAAAAAACGCTGCGACAGGGTATAAGAATGAATCGCTGCTTTGGTTGCTGAGTAGAGTGCATTCGTCACCAAGGGTAAAAAAGCCAGAATCGAACTGTTGTTGATCAATACCGCATCCGGTTGTTGTTTCAGGTGCTCAACAAAGGCTGAACTGACCCGAACAGTGCCCAACAGGTTCGTGTCCAGTAAGGTGGTGGCCATATCGTCATCCAGTTCGGCAGCTGGATTATCGAAGGGCATAATGCCAGCGTTATTGATCACCACATTCAGGGCCGGATAGCGGGAGAGCACCTCTTTCGCCGCCGATTTAATGCTGGATACATCGGTGACATCCAGTACCACGGAATCCATTCCCGGATTGGCGGACGTAACCGTGTCAAGAAGAGCTTTACGACGGCCTGAAATGATCACCTGATTACCCATTTGATGAAATTTTTCTGCCATCTCGCGGCCAATACCCGACGTGCCGCCAGTGATAAAAATAGTGTTGCTTGTCAGTTTCATACGGTTATTCCTGTTGGCTAAATACAAGGCTAGTGAGTAAGTCCGGCACGATAACGGCCGGCGGGTACATTGCTGGAGAGGTGCGGGATCATAGCCTGGCGACTACTTTCCATCGCCTGCCAGTAAGCTTCGTTATGCAGTGACGGGATGGTGACAAATTCCCCGTTAAGAAAACCCGTAAGCGCCGCGTCCACCAGATCGTAAGCGCTCATTACTATTGACTTATCGAGTTGGTCAAGGGGTAAACCACCGTTATCCCAGAACGGCGTTGCTGTCGCGCCCGGCAGCACGGCCTGAAAATGGATGCCCTTTTCAGAGAGTTCATGATGCAGTGACTGAGTGAATGCCAGAACAAAGGCTTTTGTGCCACCGTACACGCCGTTAAGCAGTTCCGGCGCAAGGCTGACAATCGATGAGATATTGATGATGGCACCCACACCTCGCGCGACAAATCCGGGAACCACGCTGTAAGTCAGACGGGTCAGAGCAACGACATTGAGATTAATCATCGCCTGCATTTGATCGACATCGCTCGACAACAACGGCGTATGAGTTCCGACACCGGCATTGTTCACCAGGAGAGTAATGCTGGCATCGGCACGCAGTTTTTTCTCCAGAGCAGCAAGCTGTTGGGCATCACCCAGATCGGTTGCCAGCACTTCCACATTGCGGGCGGTGTCAGCAGTGATGTGACTCGCCATCTGATTTAGGCGGTTATGATTACGGGCGATAATGGTAAGGTCGTATCCCATGCGCGCCAGTCGACTGGCGTAAACGGCACCGATGCCGGTGGATGCACCAGTGATTACGGCAGTGCCTTTACCCGGTTGTGTTGCGACACTCATTGCAGACTCCTTTCGATCACCATTGATTCGATGAGAGAATCATAAGTGAGAAAGAAATGTCGTAAATGACAATTATGGTAGTTATTTAGGACATTGCGTATTTCTGTTCAAGTAACGGGCAGGAGAGAAAGTAACTATCGGGCTGCGGTTTCATTTCAGACACATAAGACTACTTACGGTGTGTAGTAATGTCCGCTCCTGGCACGGAGCGGACCAGCTAACTGAGCTGAAGGTCCGCTGTGAGCGAAGAGCGGAAGCTCTCACATAGTCAATGAAGCCATTCCTAGCATCGGAGTGTACTTATCCACCCTGGGGCAGATCAGCTTTTGCCAAGCCACTGCAAACTACCTTACACACTAAAATCAACGCATAATTAAAATGCCACCGGCTACGTATCTCTCTAACTGTTTCTTAGGTTTATTTCCCGAGAAAATTTTCGGCTGTGAACTTATGATCAAGAGCATTTTCGACTAGTTTTTTGTATAAGAAAAATTGTTGCCTAGCATACTTTAAATTATATTGTTGTTTGATGTAAAAGTATTGTTCAAGGTTGTTTTTGTATAAATCAAGTTGCTTATTAGCAATTTCAAGCTCTTTCAAAGCTAGTGTATGCTTTTCCCTTTCGGATATAGGTAAAGCCGTAAATAAGTCAATGTTATATCGCCATGAGTTTTGTTCTTGCTCATATTCCCACATAGTTAAGTAGCCAGATGAATCAAAAATCTCAGTGATCATAGCATCATATTTAGGGTCAGAAATTAAAGCTGAAGTAATGTCTGAAAGTGATTGAATTTTGACACCTAACAATTTTCTGACAGATCTCAGTATGTTATTTGTTATTTCAGATTGCTTCTTTATCGGATCATAACTCTTAGCGAACTCGATTTCTGTTAGTTCTGCTTGATATACACAATCTTTAACTTCATGTATAAACATTGAATCAGCGATTTCTTGCGGCAAACATGCATAACTGTTTGCAACAAGTTTTACGCCTCCCAGTTCAAACGCTGTTGCCACTAAGCGAGAACAAAATTGCCTTTTAACATCCATCTTTGTGAAAATTTTAGCGAATGCATTGGCAGCGCTAGCCTTAGAATAAGTAGTTCCAACTTGTGATCGCGCATAAGCTATTGCTTTTTCTATTGCAACTGGATCGTCAACTCGCACAACTTTTACGTATTGAGGTTCATCTATTAGTAATCGTTGTATATTACCAGAATGGACCCCATTAGGGTCAGAATGAATATAGCTCGATTCACCAACACACAAAATCGCATGTGAGAAATTTGAATTAGTAATCCTACAAATAAGCGCGCTGTTTTTTTCATTCGAGCGAGTGAGAATGATATCGCCCAGCATCAACTTTGATCTATCTAATAGGTACACATTACTCCCTAGAAGCCTAATGCTTAGATTTTAGGCCGGTTCTCATCATATCAGAGAATCAGCCCAATAATATTCACTTGTTATATTTTTTCTGCATGAAATTCACGACCAAATGGGGGCGTGGTTTTCGTACTATCGAAAAAATTATATTTGTTAATGATATTTCCAGCCCTATCCACTTCCGAAATTAGATATGTGTCTGTATCATACCCACCTTTGACTCTCCAGTTGATATGCGTGGTTATTAGACCATGTTCAATAGGTATCTTAAGGTATTTACGATGTGCATCATCAGGATCAAAAGAAGCCTTTCCTTGTTTCTGCGAATGTTTTATATCAGAATCTGCAGTAGATTTAACCTCTTCTTCCGTAATTTTCACAGATTTGACAACTTCAGAATCTGTATCAAAGATCTCTAGTAACGTTGAAAGACTGACGATATGAAATGATTTTCCTTTTGTTGTCTCTCTAAATTCATCAACTAACTCAAACCTAGGATAAAGTGGAGCTTTTCCACTTTGGTGCCACCAATCCGTTTTCTCATCTACAGAAACAAAGATAAGATTTTTATCTTTAGTTTTTGCCAGATTGAGAATCTCGTGCCAGATTACTAAATCTCCTGCCTGATTCTGATCCTTATTCCTGTCTTTATAACCGGGCGGGATGTTTAGATCATTTCTTCTTTTTAGATCTTTTTCTATATTTGTGAAATCTAGCGCGCTATCATCCAAAACTCTATCAGCTAAGACCTCATGGTACATTTTGCTTACAGGGTCATTCCAGCCCCAAGCCTGAACAGCTGAAAGTGTATCTCGAATCTTAGCTTGATAATTCTTTATCGCAATTTTTAGAGGTTCTTCTAGCGCAATTACTTCTTTATATTCGACCAAACTCTCAAGCAGTGGATGAATACCTACATAGTTGAAATTCTGATTCGACTTTTTTTGAAGGGATTCATTTATGTCAGCGATTTTTGTAGATCTATTATCCAAATATTCTCTTACTGCTTGTGCAGGAAGAAATAACTGATCACTTTTAGATAATCTAGTATAAAGTTCTTTGATTGCTTGTACATTCTTAATGTTAGTTGTAAAAGGCAAAAGAAGTACATTTGCATCCAGCACTACTAGTGCCTCATCTTTCATCTCAGATATGGGCTCTAATACAAAGCTAAATGAGTCCTTTGGTGAAGGATAAATCTCTTTTTTGTTGAATTCTTTACTCATATCTTATTCATGCTCAAGTGTTTTGAATTATCCGCAGAAAAATATAGCAATAATCATGTATCTTTGTCAGTAAAAACTGAGTTATTACTGCAAGATATCTGACTCAACCTACTAATTTAAAAAAATACGGCTAATCTATTTTTTTACAATAGAATATTATTGAAATTTCTCAGTAACACACTTTTTGATACTAAACCGTGGGCCATTGATGATCTATCTGTTCCTATATACCTTTTGGGAAGGCCCGCTTCTGGCACTAAGCGGACTGTGATCACACTTCTGACGTCTCGTTTTCTGACTTCCTTCGTGGCTTGCCCTAAGCATGTTGTAGTGCGATACTTGTAATGACATTTGTATTTACAAGAGGTGTGAGACATGGGTAGCATCAACCTGCGTATTGACGATGAACTTAAAGCGCGTTCTTACGCTGCGCTTGAAAAAATGGGTGTAACTCCCTCTGAGGCACTTCGCCTCATGCTTGAATATATTGCTGACAATGAACGTTTGCCGTTCAAACAGACACTCCTGAGTGATGAGGATGCTGAGCTCGTGGAGATCGTGAAAGAACGACTTCGCAATCCTAAGCCAGTACGTGTGACGCTGGATGAGCTCTGATGGCATATTTTCTGGATTTTGACGAGCGTGCACTAAAGGAATGGCGAAAGCTGGGCTCGACGGTACGTGAACAGCTAAAAAATAAGTTGGCTGAAGTGCTTGAGTCACCCCGAATTGATGCGAACAAGCTTCGGGGTATGCATGACTGTTACAAAATTAAGCTCCGGTCTTCAGGCTATCGTCTTGTATATCAGGTCATAGACGAGAAGGTTGTCGTCTTTGTGATTTCTGTCGGGAAAAGAGAGCGCTCGGAAGTTTATAGCGAGGCGGTCAAACGCATTCTCTGAAATAAAGCAGGACATCTCTGTTTCGCAGTAAAGGTGCCATTTCTGCTTTGCGTTGACACACACCCGGTTTACTGTAGCCACAGATATTCAGGTTTACTTCTGCGATCCTCAATCCCCCTGGCAACGTGGCTCAAATGAAAATACGAACAGATTGCTCAGACAATATTTTCCAAAAGGAACTGACTTATCGGTTCACAGCCAGCAAAGACTTAACAGTGTTGCCAGACAGCTCAACGAAAGGCCGAGAAAAACGCTAGACTATGAATCACCCGCAGAACGGTTCAATAAGTGTGTTGCGTCCATCAGTTGAACTCACAGCTCTTAGCGGACATTAGCATAGGCTATTTACCATAACGCCGCA
>CBCPKK010000055.1:0-14807 GCA_965119215.1 uncultured Buttiauxella sp. | reverse complement strand
TTTATGAGTTTAATTGGTTAAACCCTTATCCCCCGGAGCGCCGCTTTAGTGGCGCTCTGCATATTCCGGTTAGCCTGCTTAATATCCCGCAATTGCTGACGAAGTGATTCCTGCTCATGCTTCAGATCGTCCATTTCCTCACTGTCCAGAACCAGCACAATACAGCCGTCGGTTATTTTGACAGTGAGGTGTGCGCCCGTCTCAAATCCCGCTTCGCGCAGCCATTTACCTTTTAAATGAATATTCGGCGTACTGGTATCGCCTCCATTCGGTAAATATCCGACGGTGTAGTTACGTTGCGCTTTGGAAATCTTCACTTCTGAAATACAATCGTGTTCAGCCATGATTGACTACTCCAATTAGTTGCTTGTGGTTAGCGGTACGGTGAGGTGCGAACTCATCGTTACCGCGCTCTTTCAACGCTCTTCATACTGCTTTTTCTACGTATTGTTTCTGGTCACAAAGCGGTCAATAACCATCATCAACGCTCTTTGTTCTTCATCCGGTAAAGAATCAATCTGTTGCCAGAGTTTGTGTAATTCCGGATTGCGGATCTTAATCTCTTTACTGTTATCCACCCGACCCACCAGTTCATCTAGTGAAACCTGTAACACGTCAGCCAGTTTAATCAGAGTCTCCAGTTGCGGAGAAATGTGACCACGTTCCCAGCGGTTATAGGCTCTGGGTAATACATCGATCATCTCGGCGAGGCGGATCTGGGTAAGACCTCTGGCTTCGCGTAGCTGATGCAGACGTTCGGAGAAAGTGGACATATTAAAACCAGCATGTAAAACATGTGATTATAATAAATCTCATAGTTGTCCATTTCAATGTTTTAACTACATAAAAACAATTTATTTTTATGTGTCTTCAGTCGATGCGCAAACCTAAAAATACGGGGTAATAAATCCTCCAGCTATTCTGTTTAACCCGCCGTATGCAGCAATGACCGCACCACCTGCGGTGCCACCGTCTCGACGATGGTGGCCTGGACGGCGTGGTCACCCGTTATGAATACGATGCCTGTGACCGGGTGAGTGCCCGCATTTTTGCCGCCGGAACCGACAGCGCCCTGGTGCTCCGGACGGCATCACGCAGTACCAGTATGACCGTGTGGGGCAACTGACAGCGGCGACGTTTACACCGGAAGGCGGCGAGCCGCAGGTGTTGTCACTCGCTTATGACAAAGCAGGGCAACTGACCGGCGAGCAGGGAATAAACGGCGGTACGTCGCCCTCGGCAACCGCACCGCCGTCACGCTACCATCCTCAGGTGGATGAAATTTACCGGCTGCATCCCTGGGAGGCTCGGGTTTATCAGTTTTGATTATAATCGCTGGCTAAACTCCCAACAGAAATGGGGGATTTAGCCAGGCATTACAGATACAGGATAGAAACAAGGTTATTTATCTGTGACCTGACTTTGCTCGTCACACTGAGTAATTATGAACATTTAAGATCTTGTTAAGATCTCATCGCTATTGTGCTTGCTGACCGAAAGGACAACGAATATTTATCAGGAGATTCTTGTGTATAACAAAAAAATTATCGCGGTATTAATGTTGGTTTCGGCATCTATTGTACCGAAGGTTGCTCTGGCAGAGCTGACTGGCTGTGCAGCAAAGAAAGATGCCATTCAAAAGGAAATAGAATACGCGAAGGCGAACGGTAATAGTTATCACCTCTCCGGACTTGAAAAAGCTTACTCGGAAGTGGAAATGCACTGTACTGATGCTTCGTTGAAAGCGGAACGTGAAGCAAACGTAAGTAAAAAAGAACGCAAGGTTGCAGATGCGAAACAGGATCTTGCGGAAGCTCAGGCATCGGGCCGTTCGGATAAAATAATGAAAAAGACGGATAAACTGGAAGAGGCTGAGGACGAGCTGACGGCAGCAAAAGCTGCATTGTCTCAATAGACACAGGCGTTTAGTCGTTCATTATTAAATGGACTGATATCGTTAGGCGTTAGCGAAAAATCTTTTTATTGTGATTCTTTTTCAATGAGATAAAAGGATGGGTAAGGTTGCTGTACCGCCCACCAGGACTCAGACCCTCCCTATATAGCCCGCACTTAACCTGCGTTATGATGTGCGCTGGTTTTTAACAAGGAGGGGTTATGTTGACGACAACATTTCCAGCTTTGCAGGCAACGACCATTGATGCCGTAAATACGTTGGGCCAGTGGCTTTCTCACAACGAGTTTACTGCACCCCCCGCGGTTTCTGATGCAGACCTTATTATTCTCGCAGGCAATGCCGTTATCCCTACTATTGATGCTGCATGTCAGCTTGCTGCCAATACCGAACTTCCGTTGGTAATAACGGGTGGTATCGGGCATTCAACCACCTTTTTGTATGGCGCGATTGCTAAACATCCGCGCTATAACACCATCCCCACCACTGGGCGCGCGGAAGCCGCAATCATCAAAGATATCGCGACCCAGTTCTGGAAGATCCCAGCAGAAAAAGTGCTGACGGAAGAGAAGTCCACCAACTGTGGCGAAAACGCGCGTTTTACTTATCAGCTTTTGCAGCAGCAAAACATCACGCCCGCACGGGTGATCATTATTCAGGACCCAACTATGCAGCTGCGCACGGTGGCGACGTTTGAACGCATCTGGCAAGGTGACGCGCATATCCCACAATGGCGAAGCTGGCCGGGAATTGTGCCGGTGCTGATCAGTGAGGGATCTCAGACCACATTTACGCTGCATGAAAAGGGTTTATGGCCAGTTGCTCGCTACATTTCTCTGGCGCTGGGTGAAATTCCACGTATCAGAGACGATGCACAGGGCTATGGGCCACAAGGCTGTGATTTTATTACCCATGTTGAAATCCCGGCGGCAGTGGCGCATGCATGGGAAATTCTGGCGAATGATGCTGCGTTGGCGCGTTTGATGCAGGAGCGCGGTTTGTAGAGCATTCACGCGGTAGGAAGGGTTATCTCTCTACCGCGCTTAGCTTTTATGACGGCAGTTTTAACGATGCAAATAGCAATTCACGCCCAAATATTTATTGAACGCTTCCTGCAAAACCGCACCGGTTGCCGAATGGTTCATGGCGACGTGGTGCTCAAAACCGTTGTTACAAATCCAGGCCAGTAAGTTTTCCAGATGCGGCACTTCAATAACCGCACGGCAGCCCACGGTATCTAACGCATCATCAACAGATTGTCCTTCGCCGACGTACGCTTTTACCTCACCGGTAAAGTCGTCAGAAGAGAGGCGGAAATAGGTCAATGGCCCACTTTTCAGACGGCCATGCACCGCGCCGCAGGTGTTTTCTTTGCCAACGGTGGTGCCGATGATATCGGCGGTGCCCATTGACGGGGATTCCAGGCTGCTGCTGGCAAAATTACCGCAGTGGAACAGCACACATTTGTTGCGATCGTCGCCGAAGTTGTTGTTCCAGTCGGCAATTGAGGCTGGATTGAGTGAGCAACTGGCAAGGGCGTACATCGACAGCGCACCCATCACGTCTACTTCGCAGGCGCTTGGCATCAGTTGCCCGGACATCACGCTCATGATGGAACAGACGTTGATGCCGAGGTTTTCCTGAAGCGATGTCCAGCATTGAATCGCCGTGGTGTCGATGTCGTTTGCTACTATCCATTCGCTGATCACCACGAACAATTTCGCCATCATCGTGAGTTTGTCAGCGGGTATTCCGCTGGCATCGGCATTTTCAATTAAGATGCCGCGCTTTTCCTGGACGCGCAGATCGCCGTCGCTGATGTGCTTAATACGGGTGAAGATTTCTGAAAGGTCGAGCGTTTCAACCGCTACGCCCATTTTCTCCAGCAGTTTTTCACTGTAACGCACCGTGTTAAAGCTGGCTGGCCGCGCACCAATCGCACCGATACGCACGCCTTGCATTGATTTCACCACGCGGCAAATTTTCGCAAACCGTTCTAAGTCTTGTTCAAACACTTCGCCGCTTAACGCGCAAACGTGCTGCGTGGTGAGCGTGAAGGGGATGTTGTACTGGCGCAGGTTATTGCAGAGTGAAATTTTCCCGCAGAAGCTGTCACGGCGTGTCGCCAGCCCCATTTTGTCGAGGTTGTCTTCTTCGGCCTGGATCAATACCGGCACTTTCAGACCAGAAAGGCGAATAGCTTCTGCTACGGCTTTTTCGTCTCCGAAGTTGGGTAACAGCACCACCACACCATGAATGTCATCACGATGCTGGCGGAAAAGTTCGGCGCACACTTTGGCGTCCTGACGGGTTTCTACGCCACCGAGATGGGTTTGTCCGTCTTTGAGCATGATGGTTTTGATGCCCAGTTTGCCAAATAGGGCTTCGGCTTGTTCATGCGCTTGCGCCACTAAATAGCTTGGGAAAAACCCGCGATTTCCGATGATAACGCCGAAAGTTAATTCTTTTGGGATACGAGACATGGCTTCACTCCAGTAAAAGTTAATTCGGCTGAAAGCGGCAACGCGCCACGGCTTCAAGCCATTGTTTATAATTTTGTTGCATGATTTTTTGTTGTTCTGCTTGTGGCTGTAAACGCTCGCCACAGTTGGCCAGTGACGCAAGCGGGGTGCCGTCTTGCCACCAGCCGAGTGTTTTGCCTGCCAGCAGCGTCGCGCCAAGTGCCGAGATTTCAGCCGCCGGTTGGATGATTAACGGCCGTTGCAGCACGTCGGCCTGCAACTGCATTAGCCAGCGATTTTGGGTGGCGGTGCCATCAACACACAGCGCGTCGAGCCGCTCGCCGGTAGCCTGTTCCATAGCGAAAAATACATCGGCAATTTGATAGACCAGCGATTCCAGCGCAGCACGTGCCAGCACCGCAGGCGTTGCGGCGTCCGTCAGGCCGCAAATCATGCCGCGAGCGTGTAAATCCCACCACGGAGCACCAAGGCCGGAAAGCGCCGGAACGTAATAAACGCCCTGATTACTGTCTGTGGATTGCGCCAGTCGAGTCAGTTCGGCGGGGTCGTTAATCCCCAACATTTTGCCCAGCCAGGCGGCACCGGAACCGGTATGCGTGATATTCCCTTCCAGCGCGTAATTGAGTTCGCCATCGTGCCAGGCAAGGGTGGTACTCAGGTGATTACTGCGCTTTACCGGCTCGGGCAGCGACAGCATCAGTGAAGATCCGGTGCCATAAGTCGCTTTCACGACATGCCCGCACACACTGCGCTGGGCATACAAGGCGGCGTGTGAATCACCAATTAGCGCAAGAACTGGTGTGCCTGCAGGCAGCCCAGGAATGGTGTTGATTTGCACTTCGCCGTGATGACAAGCAGAAGGGCGCACTTCGGCCAGTGCCGCGCGGGGAATACCGAACAGCTTCAGTAATTCGTCGTCCCATTGTCCCTGATAAATATTGAACAGTTGCGTGCGAGCGGCGTTCGAAAAATCAGTGGTAAAGGCGTGCCCGTCGGTCAGTTGCCAGTTCAGCCAACTGTCGATAGTGCCAATACACAATTCTCCGCTGGCAGCCCTTTCCATGCCGTTTGGAATGCCATCTAGCAGGGTGCGAATTTTCGCCGCCGGGAAAAGCGGGTCGACAGGCAGGCCGGTAAGACGGGTAATCAGCTCGCCGTGGCCTGAAGTCTGCAAGTTTTGACAATGTTGCTCTGAACGACGGTCTTGCCAGCTCACCACCGGCGTTAGCGGTTTGCCGTCATGGCGCTGCCAGACCAGCACCGACTCGCGCTGATTACTTATCGCAATACCCGCGACCGTGACCGCGCCGAGCTGTTGTAAGCAGCCGCTAAGCGCGTCACTCACGGCTTGCCAGAGCACAATGGGATCTTGTTCGGCAAGCCCCGGTGCCGGGTGCATCATTGCTACGCCGACACTACTGCGGGCGCAAATTTGCCCGTGACTGTCTACCGCCACAACTTTGGCGTTGGTGGTGCCCTCATCAATAGCCAGAATTATCGGGCTGGACATGGCTATGCTCCTTTGCAAATCGCCGTGGCGGAACGTGTTACTCCTGCGGCATCAATTCCATGATGGGCACGCATTTCCTTGCGATCCGCTGCAATGGCATAGCTGCCGTCAGCAATTCCGAGGCGCAGCAAAGGGATGGAGCAGCCCGCTTCCGCTAAAACTTCTGCGACCAGGCTGCCAACGCCACCATTAATGTTGTGCTCTTCGACGGTTATCACGTTGCGTGATTTTTTAAGCATGGTGAGAAGTTGCGCGGTATCGCAAGGACGAATAGACGGAACGTTGATCACCGCCGCATTAATGCCCACATCTGCGAGCTGTGTCGCAGCCGTCACGGCTTCATGAACCGTTGAACCCATCGCTACTAACGCCACGTCATCGCCTTCGCGCAGCAAGTTAATCGCACCAGGAATGAAGCGGTAATCCGCATCGTGCAATTCCGGCAGCGCTTTACCGTCAAGACGGATGTAGACCGGCCCAACGTGTTCAAGGGCGTAATCAATAATCTGGCGGCATTCCACCGGGCAGGAAGGGGCGTAGATTTCGATGTTGCCAAAACCGCGCAGCACCGCGATATCGTCAATGCTGTGGTGGGTGCTGGCAAGCGGGCCGTAGCTGGCTCCGGCATTAAGGCCAAACAGTTTTACGTTGCTGTTGTTGTAGCAAACATCCACTTTGATTTGTTCGTTAGCCCGTGAGATTAAAAACGGTGCCGCGTTGCAGGTGACGGCAATTTTTCCGCCCATGGATAGGCCGACCGCCGTTCCTACCAGCGTTTGTTCGGCAATCCCCACGTTGACTAAGCGGTCAGGGAACTGTTTCATAAACGGCGATATTTTGGCCGTGGAAGTGGAATCTGCCACCACAGGAACCAGGTCTACGCCGCGTTCGACGGCATCAATAAAGGCATTCACCATTACGGTTGCCAGGTGTTCGCTATTACTCATCTTTCAGTTCCTCCAGTGCCAGTTCGATTTCGTCACCTTTTGGTATCCGGTGGTGCCATTCCGCTCGCCCCTGAATAAAGGAGATGCCCGCACCTTTGGTGGTATTAGCAATCACGACGTGCGGTTTGCCTCGCGGTTGTAGCTGTTCGAGCGTGGCGACAACATCAGCCATGTCGTTACCGCTGCATTCGGTGACTTCCATGCCGAAGGCGCGCCATTTCTCATCCAACGGATCGGTATTGAGGATCTCTTTTGTCGCCCCTGCGAGTTGCAGGTTATTTTTATCGTTAATTATTATCAGGTTATCGAGCTGGTAATGAGCGGCGACCAGCGCAGCCTCCCAGTTGCTGCCTTCGGCTAACTCACCATCGCCGGTCACTACAAAAACCCGGCGTTTGCTGTTATTGCGTTTGGCTGCCAGTGCAATGCCAACGGCGACGGGCAGGCCGTGCCCCAATGCTCCGGTATTAAGTTCTACACCCGGGGTTTTGTGTTTTACCGGGTGGCCGGGGAGGTGAGAGTCGGCGTGTTGATAAGTGGGTAGCCACTCAACGGGAATAAATCCGGCTTCCGCCAGCACGCAGTAATAGCCGCCAACCGCATGGCCTTTGGACTGAATGTAGATGTCACGTTCGTCACTGTTTATCAGTGCGGGCGAACAGTTCATTATCCGAAAGTACAGAGCGGTCAGGATCTCCACCTGTGATAAATCGGCTCCGGTATGGCCGCCTGCCGGGCTGTTGGCATTGAGCAGGATGATGCGGCGACGGACGGCGCGCGCTCTCTTTTCCAGATCCGTAACTGACAGGGTGAACGGATTCATAGTGTTACCTCTTGCATTAAAAATCATAGGTGAATAATTATTCCATGCAGGTAAAAAAAACCTGCCGTACCGGATTTGTGACGCGCTACACTTTTCCGCTGCTTTCCATCATCGCCTTCTGAGCCCCGACCGCGGCTTTTTGCTGCATGCGGTTTTGCATCTGGTCGATGATGACCGCCACAATAATCACGATGCCTTTGATGACCATTTGCCAGAATTCGCTCACGCCCATCATGACCAGGCCATCGGCCAGAAAACCGATAACGAATGCGCCGACTAACGTGCCGAGAATGGTGCCGCGTCCACCTGCGAGGGAGGTTCCGCCGAGCACAACGGCAGCGATAGCGTTCATTTCAAAGGCGGTGCCGTTTGCCGGATGGCTGGCAACTAACTGGGCGGAAACAACAATCCCAGCGATGGCCGCGCAAAAACCTGACAGCGTATAGACCCAAATTTTCACCTGGCGAACCTTCACGCCTGAGAGTTCAGCCGCACGTTCGTTATCACCAATCGCATAAACATGGCGGCCAAAGGGCAGGCGACGGGCCACATAAGCAATGGCAATCGCCAGCACAATCATTATCCAGATGGCCCAAGGGATGCCAAACAGCGTGCCGGAGCCAATCAGGTCAAAACCGGTGTTACCGAGTTGAGGATTGCCGGAAAGCCCGGGGAAGGTTTCACCGCCGGATGTCAGCATGGCGGCCCCGCGCAGCACATACATGGTGCCCAGCGTGCAGATAAACGGCGCGACGTTATAGCGGGTAATAATCCAGCCATTTCCTGCGCCAATCAGCCCGCCGATTAACAGCACCAGCGGCACAATCACCCAGACGCTTGGGAAGATGGCGATGCCGAACATCGGCAGCACAATGCCTTTGGTGATCAGCCAGCCTGCAACCATTCCGCATAGCCCGAGCGTTGCGCCAATCGAGAGATCGATGCCCGCCGTGATAATCACAAAAGTAATACCGAGTGCCAGGAAAGCATTGATCGCAATGTGTTTAATCATGATGACCAGACTGCCCATGGCGAGGAAATCCGGCACCATGATGGCGAAGAAGCCCACAATCAAAAACAGCGCAATAAAGGTGCGAAGTTTGAGCAGCAAAAGCAGCAGATTTTCCCGCGAGCTAAACGGCGAGGTTGGTCTGGCGGTGAGCGCGACAGTATCATTCGTTTTCATATCAGAACCCTTGTGCACTAGCGGAAACCAATGCCGATTCTTCGGCCTGTTCACGGGGAATATCAGCGGTGACTTTGCCGCCCGACATCACCAGAATGCGGTCAGAAACCGCCATAATCTCTTTCAGATCAGAGGTGGAAAACACCACGGCAATCCCTTGTTCGGAGAGCTGAACCATCATGCGGAAGACGTCGGCTTTCGCACCTACGTCAATTCCACGCGTCGGTTCGTCGAGCAGGAGAAGTTTGGGGTTGGTCAGCAGTGAGCGGCCAATCACCACTTTTTGTTGATTCCCGCCGCTCAGCGCCTGAATTTCCACCTCAGGAGAAGAAACTTTGATGGATAGATTGCCGATGGTGCTGGCAACGACCGCCGTTTCATCCACATGAGAAATGGCGAAACCACGCTGCAAACGCCGCCATAAACTGGCGATTGTCAGATTGCTGGCGACTGACGATATCGGGAAAATACCGGTGCGTTTGCGGTCTTCGGGTACCAGGCTCATTCCCATACGAATGCGATCTGCAGTGGCAAGCCGTGCCGTTACCGGTTTGCTGTCTAGCCATAACTTGCCCAGATAGTTACGTTGTGTACCCAGCAGGCATTCGAATAATTCGGTACGTCCCGCGCCCATCAGCCCGTAAATGCCAACGATTTCTCCGGCACGTACGTTAAAACTGACGTCATCCACTACCGTATTTCCCGCAGAATTGACGCTGGTGATGTGTTCAGCTTCAAGAATCGGCGGGCCAAATTCACGCCCCGGTTTCAGGAAGCTGGATACCGGTTCGCTGCCCAGCATTTCGCGCACAATCCACGGCACGTCGATATCGCAGACCTGTGCTTCGGCCTGGAATTTGCCGTCGCGCAGGATGGTGATGACGTCGCCAATCGCCATTAGCTCCTCGAGGCGATGGGAAATATAGATGAGGGTGACACCCTGGCGGGTGAGTTCGCGGATAACCCGAAACAGGATATCCACTTCGGTTTTACTCAACGCAGAAGTGGGTTCGTCCAGAATTAAGATGTCGGCGTTTTCGGCCAGGGCTTTGGCAATCTCCACCAGTTGTTGCTGGCCGACTTTCAGATTCGCAACCAACTCTTTCGGGGAAATCGGTTGATCCAGACGTTTGAGCAGTTCAGCGCTACGTGCCTGCTGCGTTGCTTCATCAATCGGTGACAAGCCATGTTGCAGCTCGCGCCCGAGAAATATGTTTTCGGCAACCGACAGGTTTTCGAACAGATTCAACTCCTGATGAACCATTCCAATGCCGTGGGCTGCCGCTTGGCGCGTGCTAGTAAACGCAACGGTTTCGCCATTAAGCTGGATTTCACCCACGCTCGGTTGCTGAACGCCTGCCAAAATCTTCATTAATGTCGATTTTCCGGCCCCGTTTTCACCGATGATAACGTTCACTTTTCCGCGCCAGACGTTGTAATCAATGTTGTCTAACGCCACGGTGCCGGGGAACAGCATTGATATGCCGCGAGTGCGCAGAATGATCGGATCTTGCGACATTATGGTTGCCCCCGTTCCAGTGAAATTGCCGTTGCATCGCTCAGTGCGCCGTTGTTCATCGTCACGGCCATCACGACGGTGACGGGTTGTTGCTGCCAGCTTTCATCCACCGTCGGCAAATGTTTTGCCGCTTCGCGGTTATACGCTTTTGAAAGTTGCGCAAACTGCACCTGATTGGTGAAGTCCTCGAACTTGTAGCCGGTCGCATCGCGAATAGCATTGCCACGCATCATTGGGCCGATTTGTATTGGCAGCGGCTGGCCATTAACGGCGAGCGTCAACGTCCGTTCGCGTTCGTTATTCAGCGATACGCTGTCGACATTTCCCTCTACTTTGACAAACACACTTTCGTTGTTGGCGCTGGCGGCGCGGGTTTTCAGGGCGCTGCTATCGAGCGCGTGATCCTGCGCAGGCGTCAGCACTTTGTTGTTCCAGGTTTGTTGCGCTATCTGCGCGGGTGTCTGGTTTGCGAAACTCGCTTTCGCATTCGGATCGGGGGGAATTATCGGTTGCCCGTTTTCATCCAGATCCACCACCCTGCAGGCAGTGAGCAACAGGGTACTGAGACATAACAAACCAATACCCCATTGTTTGAGCGACATACCGCCTCCTGGATTACTTAGCCAGCTTGAAGGTTTTCAGCTCAGATGCATTGCTGTCGTCGATTAATACGCAGTCCATCAACTGTTTTTCCTGTAACTGCGGTTTGCCGTTTTTCAGGAAAAAGTCGGCTTGTACGACAGCCATTTGCGCTTGCTCCCAACCCGGTTGCAGCACGGTGGCTTTGATATTGCTTTTGGCAATGATCGAGTCGCGTACATAGTCGCTGCCATCAAATCCCACGATGATGACATTGGTTTTTCCAGCGGCTTTTAAGGCGGCTTCTGCTCCGAGCGCCATGGTGTCGTTTCCGGAAATCACGCCGACAATATCGGGCTGGGTTTGCAGGATAGATTCCATGCGGGTGAAGGCTTCGGTCTGGCTCCAGTTTGCGGTTTGCTGGGCTACCATTTTCATGTCTGGATAGTCGTCGAGGATGTCGTGATAACCCTGCGAGCGCACGTGGGCGTTGGTGTCTGACTGGCGGCCCAGCAGTTCAACGTACTTGCCTTTGCCATTAAGTAACTTGGCAAATTTCTCGGCTCCTAGCTGTGCACCTTGATAGTTATTGGAAACAATCTGCGCCACGGCGACGCCCGTTTTATTGATTTCACGGTCGATGAGGAAGGTTGGAACGCCCGCCGCTTTCGCTTTTTCTAATGGGCCAACGGTGGCATCGGCACCCGCGTTATCCAGAATGATGGCTTTAGCTTTACGGGCGATGGCGGTTTCAATCAGCTGGTTTTGTTTGTTCACGTCATCGTCATGGGAGGCAACGAGTGTGGTGTAACCCAGTTCTTTGGCTTTCGCCATGGCACCGTCAGCTTCGGCCTTGAAGAACGGGTTGTCGTGCGATGGGGTAATGATGGCAATCAGGCCATTATCAGCGGCATACAGATTGACAGATGAAGCAAGCAGGGCGGCAACGAGTGAGGTCTTAAGCAGGGTAACTTTCATTCTTATCTCCACATTGAATATATATTCAAGCATGATTTATTATTCAATGTAACGATATGCCCGCGGTTAGAATCTGTCCATGCAGATTTCAGCAAAATCACAAAAAGGCGAAAGCGATCACAAATCGTACGATAAAGCGGCAAAAAAACAGCTTCCTTGTTATTTATGCAAGCATGAATAAAAATACCAGGTAGAGAATCAGGAGGCGCTTATGTCAAAGCAGGACGAACAACGTTTGTTGGTGAAGATTGCGACGCTCTACTTTGTAGAAGGGATGAAGCAGTCGGAAATTGCCGGTTTATTGCACCTGTCGCAATCATTTGTTTCACGCGCTATCACACGTTGCCAGAAAGAGGGCGTGGTAAAAATTAGTGTTATTCAGCCCGCCAATATTTTTCTTTCCCTCGAGCAGGCGCTGGAGAAAAAATACGGCATTCGTCAGGCGATTGTGGTGGATGTTGACGAGTCGGCCCCCGCCGGGCAAATCAAACATGCGATTGGCAGTGCCGCCGCGCACTATGTCGAAACGCGGCTGCGTCCTGATGATTTAGTCGGCATTTCTTCCTGGAGTTCCACCATCCGCGCCATGGTCGATGAGCTGCATCCGCAAAGCATAAAAGCGCGAGGAGTCATTCAGTTACTTGGTGGCGTGGGGCCAAACGGTAACGTTCAGGCCACCATTCTTACGCAAAATCTTGCCGCGCAACTCGACTGCCCAGCCTGGCTGCTACCTTCACAAAGCATTGAGCATTCCGTTGAAGAACGCGCAAAGCTGGTGGCTAGTGAAGATGTCGCAGAAGTGGTGAATAAATTCGCTGAAGTCGACGTGGCGATTCTGGGGATTGGCGAGCTTGAACCGTCGCAGTTGCTGAAAAATTCGGGCAACTATTACGGTGAGGCAATGCTGAAAACCCTGGCTGAACGCGGTGCGGTGGGGGATATCTGCCTGCATTATTTTAATGCGCAGGGCGAGCCTGTTTTAAGCAAAGAAGAAGATCCGGTCATTGGTATGGAGTTGAGCCAGGTTCGCGCTTGCCCTCATGTTGTGGCGCTGGCGGGGGGCAACGACAAAGCTAATGCGATTCGTGGTGCGCTGCATGGCGGCTACATTGACGTCCTGATCACGGATTATCCTACTGCCCGCCAACTGCTGTAATCCCCGCCACCTGATGACCGTTTTCTGGCAAGCGCGCTGAAAACGGTCATTTTTATGTTTCTGAAATGTAGCGGAAACAGCGCTTTTCCGTTGTTTTTATTGAGAGCCATCACAGTTCATGACCATTTTGCCCGAATGACCGTTTTTGATGCCTAGAGTGTTCACAAGTATTTTACATAAATGAAACAAGAACAGTAAACACAAAGGAGCCGGTCATGACAGCACCTGTACAACACCCAATGTATATCGATGGTCAATTTGTTCAATGGCAGGGCGATCAGTGGATTGATGTGATAAATCCTGCCACTGAAGCGCTGATCTCGCGTATTCCCGATGGTTCCGCTCAGCAGGCGCGTGATGCGATTGATGCGGCAGCAAAAGCGCTGGCGGGTTGGGAAGCGTTACCGGCTATCGAACGTGCGGGCTGGCTGCGTAAAATTTCTGCGGGGATTCGTGAGCGTGCAAAAGCTATTAGCGCGTTGATTGTTGCGGAAGGCGGCAAAACCCAACAGTTAGCTGAAGTAGAAGTGGCGTTTACCGCTGACTATCTCGATTACATGTCTGAGTGGGCGCGCCGTTACGAAGGTGAAATTCTGCAAAGTGACCGTCCTGGTGAAAACATTCTGGTGTTTAAACGCGCGCTCGGTGTGACTACCGGGATTTTGCCGTGGAACTTCCCGTTCTTCCTGATTGCCCGCAAACTTGCGCCAGCGCTGATTACCGGCAATACCATCGTCATCAAACCCAGTGAGTTTACGCCTAATAACGCCATTGCTTTTGCGGAAATTGTTCATGATATCGGGCTGCCAAAAGGGGTGTTTAACCTGGTGTTGGGCCGTGGCGAAACCGTAGGCCAGGAGCTGGCAGGCAACCCGAAAGTGGCAATGGTCAGCATGACCGGAAGCGTGGGTGCGGGTGAGAAAATCATGGCGGCTGCTGCAAAAAATATCACTAAAGTTTGTCTGGAACTGGGTGGCAAAGCGCCAGCTATCGTGATGGATGACGCCGATCTGGATATCGCGGTAAAAGCGATTGTCGATTCCCGCATGATCAACACCGGACAAGTGTGTAACTGCGCCGAACGCGTGTATGTGCAAAAAGGTATTTACGATGAATTTATTACTCGCCTGAGCGAAGCCTTTAAGCTGGTGAGCTTTGGTGATACCGGCGAGCGTAACGATGTGTCGATGGGGCCATTGATTAACGCCGCTGCACTGGAACGCGTGGAGCAGAAAGTTGCTCGCGCCGTCAGTGAAGGTGCGCGTGTGGTGTTGGGTGGCAAAGCGCCAGAAGGGAAAGGGTATTTTTACCCGCCAACGCTGCTGGTGGATGTGCGCCAGGATATGACCATCATGCATGATGAAACCTTCGGCCCGGTGCTGCCAGTCACTACGTTTGAGACGCTGGAACAAGCGCTTGAAATGGCGAATGACAGTGACTACGGCCTGACATCTTCGGTTTATACGCGTGATTTAAATGTCGCGATGAAAGCGATTAAAGGGCTTAAATTCGGCGAAACCTACGTTAACCGCGAAAACTTTGAAGCGATGCAAGGCTTCCACGCAGGCTGGCGTAAATCGGGCATTGGTGGGGCAGATGGACGCCACGGGCTGAATGAGTATCTGCAAACGCAGGTGGTTTATTTACAGGTTTAGTTTTACAGATGTTGCTGGCATTTAGACTGATATGACCCCCACCCAGCCTCCCCCTTGTC
>CBCPKK010000054.1:0-16380 GCA_965119215.1 uncultured Buttiauxella sp. | reverse complement strand
GTCAAAAGACAGGGGCTTATTGCGTTTTAATCAGCCTAAAAGGAAATCATGAGGGGAAATAACATTTGTTATTCGGTAGACGCAGACCTGAAAGACAGATTGAGCCCGATCGATATCAATGACTTTTATCGAGTTCATGATGCAGTACCCCTGAATAAAGAACACTCAGCATAAGTGTGGCAGGACTTACGCTGAGGGACGCCCATCACATCACTACACCAACAATATCTTTGTCACTTATGTAATCATCCGTTTGTGCAAAAATAAACTGCTTTAAAAACTGATCAATGCGGATATTCAGCTTAAATAGATGTATGGTTACGCCGTCTTGTTTTTCAAAATAGGCTTTGGCTTTTGCTTTATCTACCGTTTCTTTTAATGCGTCGAAGCGACCAAAGTCGTTGAGGTTTTTCTCATTAATGCTATCAGCCATTAATGCGATGAGTAGCCCTTTATCTAAACCAAGAGCATTAACAACTGCGTTTAATTGCGCATTTTCGGCATTATCTTTGTAGGTGTTGATATAGTCTCTAAAAGTATAATCTTCAATTAACTGCGCATCGCCACGCTGCAAGTCGTGCAAGAAGAGCTTGGCGTACTTTTGCTCGCTTTGGGTGAGCGATGCAAACGACTTATGCAGCTCATTTAATGTGGTTTCAATGCTCGCAGAGTCCTGGTGTTGGTTCAGCTCTTTTAAAAATTTATCAAAGCGACTGTTCATATAGTCGGCATCGATTTTGCCGGTGTCTATTTCAGTTAAATAACCACTGATATCGAAAGGCACATCGTCGCCGCCCTCGCTACCGCCATCACTTTTGCCTACCAACTCTTTGTAACGCAGGACCAGGCTCAGGTAAGTTTGTTCATCTATGTCCAGCGTTACCTCATGTTCTACATCATTTTCAGTAAAGGAATAGACTGACTGTTCCCAATGCAAACCTTGTACTTTAGCCGCTTCCAGATGCTGGCTAAAGGTGTTAAATAATTTGGCGAATTGAGCACAGGCTTCTATATCGTCTGGGAGTTTTTCAAAGTTCTCAACACCCGCACTAACGAACAGCTCGGTAATTTCCACTACTAATTCATTCATGGCTTTAAGATTGCTTTCCAACCTATCAACAAATAAGCCGATAGGTCTGTCGCCGGAATAGAGTTTTACCGCATCGTTAATGTGCTGCTCCATGGTGTGTGGATAGCGGTAATAACGAATGATGCCGTGAGGTTTGTCCGGGCCAAATAAGCGATTGGTGCGTGAGAACGCTTGAATAATGTTTTGGTATCTAATCACCTTGTCTAAATACAAGGTATTAAGCCATTTAGAGTCAAAGCCAGTGAGCATTTGATCTACAACAATCAGCAAATCTAATTGCTTCGAAGGCTCGGTGTGAATGCGCTCGTAGGGCTTTTTATGGGCAAGGCGTGCCGCTAAATCTTTTTTGAAGGCCGCATGGCGGGCAAAATCAAAATCCTGGCCATAGCGCAAGTTATAGTCGGCCATTATTTCTTCCAGGCCATCACCTTTAAAGGTGGGGCCACGGTCGCCACTACCGTCGTTATCAATGTTTGGGTCAAATAGGGCCGATACTTTAAGTTCAGGTTTGGCGGCTTTTAAATGACGGTAATAGTCAATGGCTTCGGCAATGCTGTTAGTAGCCAAGATGGCGTGGAATTTATTGCCTTGGCTGAGTACATCCCATTTATGCAGAATATCTTCCACCACCTTGGCTTGGTGGGTTTCACTTAAATATTGGCTTTTAGGCACATAATCTTCAATGCCTTTGTGGTATTTGCCAGTGGCATCTTTATAGCCAGCCATAGGTACATCATTCATAAAGTGGTTAAACTTTTTCTTTTTGGCTGGGTTATCCATGGCCTCCATCACCGAGCCGGCTTTGGCTTGTTCTAACGCCACCGCTTGTCTTAGATCACTGTCTCTAAAGGTGGGTACTTTGTAAGGGTCGAAGCCCAGCACGTTACCATCGCGTATGCCATCGGCAATGCTATAGCGGTGTAGCTCGTTGCCAAATACGGTACTGGTGGTATTGCCGTTTTTTTCGTTTTCTTCTTGAATCGGTGTACCGGTAAAGCCAAAAAATAAGGCGCTCGGAAAGGTACGTTTAATAATAATCAGCATGTCACCAAAGGTAGAGCGGTGCGCCTCATCGATAATAAACACCAAACGTTTAGCGCGAATTTTTTCAATATCCGCGGAGTTTGTGGCCGTGCCTTCATCATCTACCGCTTCAAAAATATTACTCATTTTTTGAATAGAGCTGACAATTAAGGTATTGGCGGGGGCGGTGCTTTTTAATTTGGTAATCAGTACATGGGTATTTTCGGTGGCTTGAACGTCTTCGCCATCGCCAGCAAAATTGCGATATTCCGCGAGCGACTGGGTGCCCAGCTCAATTCTGTCCATTAAAAAAATCACTTTATCGGCATCTTTGGATTGTGCAATCAACTGCGCCGATTTAAAGCTGGTCATGGTTTTACCCGAACCCGTGGTATGCCACACGTAACCCCCGAGGCGATCGGGGTTATTGGCCGCGCTACCCAGTTGCTGCCAGTTGGTTTTGGCCACTTTGTCAGATATCGCATTGGCGGCGTAATACTGATAGCTGCGCATAACTTTAAGCACGCCGTCGGTATCGTCGGCGACGGTATAAAAACCAATCAACTGGTGCGCCATAGGGATAGAAAGCAAGGTAGAGGCGATGTCTTTCCAGTGGTTCATGGGTTCGTTATTAAAATCGGCCCAGTTAAATTGATAGTCTGGGTTAAACTTGCCGTCTAGTCCGGGGTTGGTAAAGTATTTGGCCTCGTTTGGCTCCATGGCCACAAACACCTGGATGAGCGAAAACAAGCCGCTAAATACACCCTCTTTGCTGTACTTTGCAATTTGATTTACTGCCTGGCTAACCGGTATGCCGCTGCGTTTTAGTTCTACATGGATAACCGGCATACCGTTAATCAGTAGTAGCACATCACCGCGTCTGTCGTTACGCAAAGGGCTACCGCGTTCAAATTTAGGCTGCTGCACTATTTGGTAACGGCTTTGGCCGGCGGCAATTTCCTGGCGGTCGTATATTTTTAAGCTGACTTCTTTGCCCATATGCAAGGTATCGGCTGGGTTATCGCGCTTAATGGCCACGGTTTTACCGTTAATTAAACCGTTAAGCTTGAGTGGGGTTTTTAGTTCTTTGATTTGCTCAATAATTTGCTGCATTTCTGTATCGGTTAACGGCACATCATTTAAGCGATCCCGCTGGCGATTGTTTTCAAACAAAATGTTTGCCCAATTTTGCAGTAAATCCGCTTCGGTTTTGTTTTTGAGTATCTCTGCTTCCCAGCCCTTGTGGGTCAGTACTTCAATAAAGGCCTGCTCAAATTGCGCTTCGGTTGTAAAGGTGGTCATGATTTCTTCTGCTCCCCGCTAAACAAACATTTTGCTCAAGCAGGCCTGCTTGATGTTATTGAGTTTGGTGATTTGTTGTTGGTGTTGGTTGATTAGGCTGTCGAGTTTCTGGAAGTAGTTGCCGATAGCAGTCTGCTCAATCAAATCAGTGGGTATAGAAACGATTAGATTAGCTAAAACTTTTTGACTTACCCCTTTAGCTGTCCCGCCGCTAGATAGTGCAGAAAGCTCTCGAAACACTTTAGAACTTCTTAGTAAAACTGCTAGGAAATCTTCCGCAATAGTTTCAGATTTAGTTATAAAAGCGATTGTTCTCTGACTTAGGATGTATTTATCAGTATTAGGAACTTGAGCTACATTGCCCATTGGCGCTTCTGTAGTAAAAAGCACTTGCCCCTGATGGAGTTCAGAACCACTCATCCATTTATCATACAGTTCTTGATCACCGAAATGCGGATCAATTGAAAAATCAATATAACCTTGCTTAACATTTAAAGCCGATAGTGCTCTGTACCCTGAAGAGCTCCAATCTAAGCCTAGCTTTTTAGGAGTACGGCCTCGAAAGTCAATAATCTGTTCAATGCTATCAAGCAAGCTGATCTCTTCCCACTCCCCACTAAACCCTTCAAAGCGGATTTCTGGGATGGTTTCGCCTTGTTTGGGGAACATTTTTTCTAGCATGGCTTTTTTAATGCTGCTGAGCTTGTCATGCTTTTGTTGGTGTTGGTTGATTAGCGAGTCGAGTTTTTGGAAGTAGTTGCCGATGGCGATTTGTTCTTTGTGTTCATCAGGGATTACAACTGTGGACTCTCTAATAGCTTTAAGCCCCAAGTTTTTTATAGTCGAGCCAGTTAAGCTGTTTAAAAAATAATTTTTTATTCTTTCTGTTTGCATGTAAGCATACATATAACTGTTATTACAGTTTTCTAATTTAATGAATGCAACGCTTTTTCCCAGCATAATATGCTGACCTTGATACCAAGCCAAATTTCCTATGGTTCCATTGATTGAAAGAAGTAACGTGTTAAAATCTAGTGAATTATCATTCTTAGATTTTTCCTCTATACTCACCTGTTTAGTTTCATCTGTTATCAATATGGAACCGGAAACTAGGTTGTTACCATTAATAAAATAGATACCAGTATTATCGGTATATTTAGGTGTCCCATGTAACCCATCGCCAATCTTAGAGGAACAGTCAGACATTTTTCTGTTTGCCCACACTTCACTAAACCCCTTAAACCGAATCGCCGGAACTTTATTATCCACACTCATCTTATTCACCTTTCAATAAGCTGGTGAGTTCTGCCAAGCCCTGCATATCAAACTCATTACCTGTGAGCTCGCCCATCATCACCGCCAGTTCTTGCTCAGTGGTTTTTATCTCATTGGCAACTTGTGAGTAAGTGACTGCATATTTATCGGCAAGGGCTTGCACTTGGCTAGTGAGCTGGCTAATCACTGAGTTTGGCATAGCAGCGAGTTCGGTGCTTAATGGCGCAATCCATTTAAGGTGCAGCAGGTTATTCACCTGTTCATCAGTTAATGTTTCGATAGTTGTTTTGGTTTTTAAGTGCAGGGCAGTAGTGGCATCTTTGACCGTTTTTTTCAGGGCTTTTTCTTCATCGATTAATTTGTTCGCGCGAATGATTTTGGCTTCATAGCTTTCTTCTGCGAATTTAACTTTGCTGTCTTTTTGTTCTTTCAAGAAACCCTTGGCGGTTTTGCTTAATTCGGCATTGGCAAATCCGTCTTTGCTTTCTTTGATCGTATCTTGTTCTTTTTCTTCTTCGGTCAGGGATTCTAAAATTTCTTCAAGCAGGCTGGCGATTTCAGCCAGGCGTGTTTCTTTATCTGCCAAGGCCTGTAAGTCATTATTTAAATAAGTTTGTTGCACTAAATCAAAGGGCAGTATGTGGCCTTTCCAGCCGTCTTGTACTTCGGTGTCTTTGCCGTCTTTCTTCTTGATGACTATATTAGGGTCAACTTGTCTGGTGGCGGCAAAGCCTTCAGTTTGCATCATTTCTAAATCAGCGCTGATGATTTGCCATTGGTTGTTTAGAAATTGGAAAGCCTGGTATTTGTCGATTAAAGCAATGGGGGCTAAGCGAGTAAATAGCTCGGTACTTAATACCGCCTCTTGTTGGTTACGCTTTACGCTTTGCCAGTTTTGTATTAACTGGGTGTTTAGGTAGTCATCAAAGCCATTAAAGGCCTGGTTGTAGACGCTGATAAACTCCAACACTTGCGGATGCCCACTAATGCTGGCGTTGACGTCTTGCTTGGCAATGGCCAGCTCACTGTAAGCGGCGGATTTTGGCTTAAACAGAGCATCGTGCAATTGCGGGAAGGCTTGCCAATAGCTGTGTAGCTCGGCAATTTCGCTGTTGGGGATGCCGCCGAGCATGGTGGCGTGTAAATCCCAGCTTTGTGCCGCTGCAGAGGAATCAACATAGCGCGGTATGTTGAGATTGTAGCCGTTATCGCGCAGGGTTTGCTTGCTCACTATTTGCGAGAACTTATCGATACTTTCACGGTTAATTACCGCATCAGTAATACGCTTGATATCACTGGCTTGTAGTTTGTTGTTTTTGCCTTCTTTCATAAAGTGTCTGGAGGCATCGACCACTAATACATCGGTGTTTTGGCGTTTTTGTTTGAGGACTAAAATCACCGTTGGAATGCCGGTGCCAAAAAAGATATTGGCCGGTAAACCGATAACGGTATCAATATGATTCTGCTCAATGAGTTGCTTGCGAATTTGCCCCTCTTCACCTCCACGGAACAAGACCCCATGGGGTAGTACGATAGCCATAATGCCATCAGGTTTTAAGTGGTAGAGGTCATGCAGCAAAAAAGCAAAATCGGCTTTGGTTTTAGGGGCTAAGCCAAAACGTGAATAGCGTGGATCGCTGTCTTTAAAGCTGGGGTCCCAGTTTTGCGAGTAAGGCGGGTTGGACACCACTGCATCGACATGCAAGGCGTAGTACGAGCCTTGCGGATCGCTTTCATCAAAATACGGCCAATCGTCTTCTAAGGTATCGCCATTACGGGTTTTAATGTTGCTGGCTTTGATACCACGCATGATGAGGTTCATACGGGTTAGGTTGTAGGTGTTGGCTTTTAACTCTTGCGCGAAATAGGTGATGCTGTCTTTGTTTTTAGCGTATTTCTCGACCGCTTCACCGATATTGATCAGCAACGAACCAGAGCCGGAAGTAGGGTCGTAAATTTTGATGGTATCTTTGTGTTTTAACTCATGGGCGATGATGTTCGACATGAGCACCGAGACTTCATGAGGCGTGTAAAACTCACCGGCTTTTTTACCCGCATTGGCAGCAAATTTCTCAAGCAGGTATTCGTAAATGTAGCCCAGTACGTCATACCCTTGATTACTATTCATGGGGATGCTTTTGATCAGGTGTAGTAAGTCGCTGATGGCTTTGGTGCGTTTGCCAGCACTTTCACCTAATTTGCTTAAACCTGTTTCTAAGGTGGCAAAAATGCCTTCAAAAAGTTTTTTGTAAGTTGGCGAAATCAAACGGCTAAAGGCCGAGAGCGCATCACGCACGTTAGACTCATCAAATTCGGATGTTGGATCAACCCATGTAGAAAATAGATTGTCGTAGGCAATAAAGTAGCCCAAGTTGCTTTGCACGTATTTAACGGTGTCGGCGTCTTCTTCATTGAGGGCTTTGATATCTTCAGACGTCATTCCCTGTTTGGTGACAAACTGCACCAGCTGGTCGCTCAGGTACTTGTAGAAGATGAAGCCGAGTATGTAATCTTTGTATTCGTTGGCTTCAATTTTAGAACGCATCTGGTTGGCGGATTCCCAGATTTTTGCCGCAAGCTGTTGTTTATTCACTATGAGTCCTGTTAAAGCAATTCTTTTTCGAAAAGGGCTATTTTAGGGTTTTGATTGTACGTTTGATAAGAGCGCCTTGCTAGCGGCAAGGCTCTACGAGTCTGTGCCAGTGAGTAGTCTGCAGTCTCGATGTCTACCAGGACAGCCATCTTCAGCTGCGACAGCTTCGATGTTTTGGACTGGCCCATTCCAACTGGCTTAGTAACTAAATATTGGACACATCACTCGCCCACATCATCCTCTCCCCGCGCTTTGCTGTTATCTGGTATGGAACAACCCATAATTTTAAGGTATCCGAGAAAGCAAAGTGCTGCAGTATCGGTTGGTTAAAGTCATCATGCGCGGGATAAATCAGATACATCTCGCCTGTTCCACCAAGGTATTTTTGGCCGTAGGCAAACATTTGATAGAAGTCAGATTGTGCCAGTCCATATAGTGATTTTGTTTGCTGGTTGCTATTCACCAGCTTCCATTTCGTATCCATCACCATTTTGGTTTGAACCGGTTGCCGCGATTGAATCAGCAAGTCTGGGCGAAGTTTAAAGCAGTCGTTAGGCCCATGTTTAACAAGGGAATAAGTGGCAGCCTGTGGTTTAACTTTAAGGTGGGGAGGGAGCTCGTCGGGTAGAGTTTGTGCAACAAAGGTTTCAAATAGCGCTTCCATAGGAAATAGGAGTGAAATTGCATAGGTGTTTCCTTGCAAGGCACTCGGGCTCATTCCTCTCAGGATCAACTGCGCCCAGGCCATCGGCTCGCTGTAATGAGCCATACCACGCTCAATGCGTAAGCTATTTATATCGCTTTCAATATCCCGACTCAGTGGAATACCGTCAAAAGCAAAGCGCAATTCGTAAAGCCAGCGTTGATTCTCTGATGATAGCTTCAGGCTAAGTAATTTATCCAATGCGGAGTGTAAGAGCCGATTGGCTGCACAATCAGGGATGTAGTCATCATAATCGACACAAAACTTATGACGATTCACCACGTTATGCCGCAACTGTGCGGAAAGCATCAGCTTGCCCTTCATAAAAGACAGATTACCTTGCTCGCTCACATAGTCGGACCGTAAACCTTGTTTAAGTAACTGACTGACGCTTTGCAAAAACTGGCTGATAAAAATCTCGAGCAAAGGCATGCGCTGAGCCTGAAGAGTTGCCTGTTGAGTTTGAATATGTCGAAACCCAGGCAGATGGCTTAGCATCGTCAGCAATGTTTCTCGCGCACTTGCAGTAGTGAGATTTTTACCCACCTTGGGCAGTATCTCTAGCTGGAAACCGTGAGGCGTAGAAAGTATACCCGCGTAGTTTTGCACCTGAAGCAATTTGAAACCTGAACGAGAGGTGAGTTTGAGAAACTGGCTTCCTTGAATGCTTGTTAGGCTGAGTGCTTCTAAATAATCAAAGACCTGTTGAGGAACCAGCTTTGCACCAACAGAAGCCGCTTTTCCACTCCCTAGCAGGTCGTATTCAAAAACAGAGACTACTTCACCCATGGTTTACTGCCTGCTCATCAAAGTTTGTCTGATGCGGCTGATAAATAGCACGGTAAGCCTGCGGCATATTCCAGATCTCTTCATCAAATGCTTCGAGCTCGTAAGCTGTCGATTGCTGATCGTGACGTCGTAAACCATGGTTGTTACCAAAAAGCGTATCTAGATCGTCTGTTTTCTCAATCACGAATTGCAGGCTGTCATCTTGTTTCTGGTTGTCTGCTAGCACCAGTCTGATCTTGTTCCAGTCATCGAAAAAATATTCCTGTAAAAGCGGAATGATCTTTTTCTGGAATGCGATCTTCAATTGTTTAAACGCAGCTTCTTCATCACCGGCATCGAGTGCATTTTTTACTGGCATAAAGAACGCATGCCCCAGCGTATGTTCACGATCGTAAAGCGCTTCGATGCGGCTGTTGAGTTTCTCTAACAACGGCTCGAGTTCTATGCCCTTTACCTTACTTCCACTCAGCAAAGAGAGATCAGGCATCATCTCGACAAAGTCAAAGCGACGGCGCAAAGCCGTGTCCATCAGAGCTAAAGAACGGTCTGCGGTATTCATGGCTCCGATGATGTCGACATTGGCGGGCACGCTGAAGTGATCGCCGCTATAAGACAGTTGCAGGCTCATTGCATTGGGCATATCCGCACGCTTGTCTACTTCAATGAGCGAGATCAGTTCGCCAAAGATCTTGGAGATGTTGCCGCGATTGATCTCATCAATGAAAATGGCATAGCGATGTGTCGGGTCGGCGTTTGCACGCTGACACAGCCGCATAAAGATACCAGGCTCAATAGGGTAAGAAATATTGCCACTTTCGTCAGAGCGAGCGCGGATGCCTTCAATAAATTCTTCGTAGCCGTAAGATTGGTGGAACGTAACCACTGCAAAACGCTGGATGGATTCGGCAGATTTAGGTCCTTGCTTTAACTCTGTATAAAGAGAAAGCAGCTCATCCACTTGCTCTAACTGTGATTCAACCAGGAACCATTCACTATCTACAGTTTTGTCGAAGATCGCCGGTTCACGGCGACCTTTGTAAGCAACGGTTGTTGATCCCGGTATGGTGAAGGATTGCAGCGTCGCCCAAGCAGTTTGCGAAAAGTTACTACTACGGCCATTCAGCAGCGCTTTACGTTGGAACCATAGGTGTTCTGTCATTTGGCGAACTTTGGCTCGTTTACCAAGATCGAGTAGCACTAGCGTTATGACCTGCATCCAGTTCAACGATTCAAGGCGAGAATCCAGCCAGGCATCACGATCGGCTGGTACAGCATGAGAGGTGTACTCTTTCATCTTTTGCTGCAACGTGAAGGTCTTGCCAGTGCCTGGGGGGCCAAAGAAGATCACATTAGTTGGTGAATGTTGTAGGGTATTAGTTTCGGTGAGTTCACTGCTGGCTGTTGATGTTGTATCGGACACTTTCTCCTGCTTTTGTTCGTTATCGCGTTGACGGAGCAATTCATAGAGATCCCAGATAGCCATGTTTACGTAATATGGATCTGCATTCGGGGATTTAGAATGTATGGCTTGTTTCAATTCATGGTTTTTCTGCAGCCAACTTCCATTCAGTTCCAAACCGAGGCTGAACTTCTTATTTAAAAAATCTGCCACTTTTGTAAACGCATTCTCATCCACGGCACTGGTGCAGGTCTCTGGTAAAAAAGCAGCAAAAACGCGGTTTCTCAAACTCCAATACATACGCTTAAGTAGCCCGGTTTCTTTGGCCTTCTGCAGAGCAATGCCTACGTATTGGTAGGTTGCTTCATCCGGTTGCTGACGAACGCGCTCGGTTAGTTCTTTAAGTAGTGGCAGACTTTGCTGATATTCCGCCAATGAAGGGACACCCTGACGAATGCTGGCAATGCCGTTATCACGTTCATACCAAAGCCGTTTGATCAAATCTTCCGTTCCAGGTGCCGTGAATGTTGGGGTTTGCTGTAGCAGCCCCGTAAATTCACGGTATCGCTGATTCCACCTGGAAGGTTCATAATTTTCATCTTCTGCCAGGGTATCAATCAATTCACTGAGCGTCAGCTTGCCTGCTTCGACAATATCCACAAGATCCATCGTGAGTTTCCTTTACTGTGACATTGCTTACTAGATAGCTAGTGTGCTGTTTTATAACTTATCTTACCAGGCATGTGTTTGTAGCCAAGCGCCATGAGTAAGATTTTCAATGCAAATTACAGTTTTTTCATATTATTGAATTTATTGTTCTCAAACGAGTTTTTAGCACCTTCACCTTGAGTTGTGATTGTCGTATTCCTTTGTTGTGCTGAAGTGCTGTTGTTATCAATGGAGTATGAGCAGTGCGGAGATTAGTGCAGAGCAGACGCCCCTTCTGGGTTAGCAAGGTGCGATGGCTTTGAGTGGGAAGAGGAAAGGGCGGGGAGATTAACGATGTAACGAATGAGGTTCGCTGTATTGACACGATTCTGAACGTCGGCCGTGAGCGGAAGTTAACAGTTTTAGAAATCAAGCTAATTAGCATAAAATCTCTCAACTGATGGGATATGGAGCAGCAGAAATAAATGACGACAAGGCAGTATGCGCAAAAATCAATCTTCGATCTGGAAGCAATCTTCGAGCAGTCGCGCAACAACGCTAGTGAACTTGAACTGCTGTCGAACGAGCTGAACTTTCGCAAAACTGCCAAGGCGCGGACGCTGACGACTAAAATCGAGCAAGCCCTAACCGCACTCAGCGGTCACAGCGTGGTCTCCATGTCGGGTTCCAGTCCATCAGCGCGTCATCCCGGTTCGGCGTCCACGCAATCTTCCCAAGTTGTGCCCCGCGATGCGCCTGCACCGGTAGTGCAACTGCGACAGAAGGCTACTCCAGACCCTGTCATGCTACAGCAATTCGGCAACGACCAGATCGACCTGGGCCCGCTCCCGTCTTTCTCACCGTCAGGTAAGGCGAATGATGCGCGCGCGATACTGGCAGCATGGACAGCCTTCGAAGCACTGTCGCCTCAAGGCTATAAGCGCCCAGAAGATATGGCAACCGGCGACCGCTCCAGGGTTGCCCTATTGGAGCGAGGCGTTCCATGGGGACCAAATGCCCGCAGCAAGCCCAACCATAGGCTTTATTTCGAGGTCGTCCTCGGCGCCATCGCTCTCGACAAAGCGACGGACGAACTGGTCAAGGTTTTTGGCGAGGACGAGGAGCGTTCACGCCCGGACGGCAAGAAAGCGGCCATCGGCTCGATCCTGATCGACAAGGAAGGCTATGTGCTTGAGGACAACGGCGTCGCCGTTTCCAGTTTTGCCTGGGCGCTCAAGCCGGCACTCGATCTGAAGCTCGGGAGCTTAGGGGCTTGGCCGAAAGTAGAGCAGCGCATTATCGAGCGTCTGGATCGGATGGTTCGCCGCCACAACGAGGATGGAGAACCCATACCGATCGATCTGGATGTCGTTCTTAACGCTCATAGATGGCTTGTGTCTCAGTTCGGTGTGCCCGAGCATTTGGTTGAACCACCCACATTCGTACTCAAGGTGTTTCATCATTTCAAGGCCAAGGCGCCGCCTGAGCCTTCGTTGCTGAATTCCTTCTATCTTGAAGATCTCGGCGAAGCAGCAGAATTGATCGAGGTGGGCAAAGCCGGAACCGGTTTGCGGCGCTACCTGCGAAGCTGATACACGGGCAAGCTGCGGTTACATCTACATAACGATCTATCCCGCGAAGTAATCAAAATCGTTATTTTCACGCCCTCCATGTTGTCACGCTTTAACTCATTTTAAACAGGAATTTTTATGCAATTTCAGACGACACCGCATCAGGCGGCGGTTGCCCCATGTCAGTCCCCCGTCCAGACGTGGCAGACATTACTGGGTCATCTGCTTGAGCAACACTATGGATTGACGCTGAACGATACGCCATTCAGAGACGAGACTATTATTTATGAACATATTGATGCTGGGATTTCTCTCAGTGATGCCGTCAATTTCCTGGTGGAAAAGTACGGACTGGTGCGCATTGACCGAAAGGGTTTTAGCTGTCTGGAACAAACACCCTATATCAACACTATCGATATCTTACGGGCCAGGTGGGTTACCGGATTAATGAATACGTAAATTCTTCGAGCCTCCTTCCTGATTTTGACCTCCGCACTTTCCCCTCTTTTTATTCATCGCATAATGCGCCTGCCACTCCCGGCAGGTGTGTTTGCTTTTATGGACGATAGCGATGCAAATAGAACCCGATGTATTAACGGAGCACAACGAGCTCATCCTTTCGACCAGTATTGAACGTGCTGTCACTGGACGTAATGCTGTACTGGTACAGATTGAGCAACTTATTCACCAGCTTGACAGCATTTCGATACTGACCCGCAGTATTGGCGGTGGAGTGGCAAAAGACTGGGCCATGCGACAAGACTTTCGCTGCGGTTGCTGGCTGGTGGAGAAAACAGAAACGGCGATGAAAGTCATTACCTGCAACATAGATCGCGGTATATGGCGAGACCTGATGAAGAAGTCCGGGATGCTGTCGCTCATGGATGCCCAGGCCAGAGAACAATGGGACAGAAATCTTGAGGGCGATAATATTCCTGTCATCAGCGAAGCCAATATACTCAGTACTTTTGAACAACTGCATCAGAGTAAAGCAGACGTGTTTGAGCGAAGCATTATTAATGTGTTTAAAGGATTATCCTGGAATTATAAAACCAACAGCCCCTGTAGCTTCGGCAAAAAGATCATCGTCAGCAACTTGGTGGATCACAACCGCTGGGGCTTTCGACTTAATAGGGGAAAGAGGAGAGATCAGCTAGCGGATCTGGAGCGTATGCTGCACTTGTTGGATGATAAAGCTATCCCGGAAAATCGCCACGATGTGACGGTCAGACTGGGTGAGCATATCAACCAACAAAGCACACCGACGATCTTCGATGATGAATATTTTTCGATACGCTATTTTCAGAAGGGAAGTGCGCATATCTCGTTCAAACGCCCTGAGCTGGTTGAGCGAATGAATGACATCATTGCAAAACACTATCCGGGGATGCTGGCTCAACGATAGTGGACTGTGTTTTCTAACACAACTTTTGAATACAAAAAATACTCATTTAAGTGTTTTTGTTATTTATTTGGTGTTTTAATGGGTGTAGATGTCGCATAAGAAGGCGGTGTAATGTTTCAGAATAAGATTAAACAACTCCGAACTCAGCAATCCATCACTCAGCGTGAGTTGGCGATGATGGTAGGGACTAGCCAGCAACAGATACAGCGAATCGAAACTGGTAAGATTGCTGCAAAACTCGGACTTGCTCAGGCTATATGCACTGTGCTCAATAAACCATTAGGTATCGTGTTTCCTGATAGTGACAAGCCTTTAAAAGACTTCCGAGATCACCGTAATAAAAGTGATGATGATTTCAAAAGTATTGCAGCAAATGGAATCGAAATGGATGGGGGAATCTGGACTGTGAAGCTTTATTTGCGGGGGCAGAAAGAATGTCTTTTTCTGCCAATATCTCCAGCGGATAAACGTCGGTTTTATGCTTATTTTCAGGAAAAGACGTATCCAGACACCGAGCGGTTTTTTGTCTTCGATTCGGATCAACATCGTTATGCACTGAATGCTCGAGAAGTCGATTTTCATCAATTCTTGTTTGAGCCTCTTGAGCCAATTTTGGTTGATGAAGGTGGCGATGACGATGCTGATTGTAATGTCCGTATTACTCTGACAAACGGTGGCGCAGTGATTGGGTTAAGTGCCGAATCTGATGTACCAGAAGAAGTCACAGGGGATATCGGTCAGCTCAATTCCTTCTTTGATATACTGGAAGGCGAACCTGAAACGGCAGAGCGCTTCGTGATAACTGATGAAGACGGGGAAGATGCTTTTATCCGTGTTGGATCTATAGCTATGGTGCGTGTAACACTTGACGCACTGGAGCCCGTAGAATCAAATAATGATTGATTATTAACTTATTGATTTTTAGTGAATTTAATGTTTTTTGATTGAGTGTATAAGCATGATTTAAAAAGTTTAATTATTTATCAGTAAGTTATGTTATAAAAAAACGGTTCGGCCTTCGCACCATTAGTATGTAAATAGACCTCAACTGAAGTCTTTTTTTATGTCTAAAATCCAGCATTTACCCACCTTTCTCGCTATATTAACTCTCTCAAGGTCAACCGGCTTCAACGTACATCTACCAACATATGTTGGTAGAGATGATGGTATTTCCGGTTCGATAATGCTTGTACCAACAGGGAGGGGATAAGCATGGCTCTAACAGATATCAAAGTCAGAACAGCTAAGCCAACGGACAAGCAATATAAGCTGACCGATGGCAACAGTATTCATTTCTCGCGGCCCTGGATACTGGCATCTGTAGTACAGCTTTGGCGGGAAGCAAAATATGCTGGTTTTAGGTGTATACCGCCGATCAATACGAAGTGGGATAACACGATGGCATGGTCAGCTATGTCGGGTTGCGAACAATACAAATATGATGATTGAGCAAGAGCTAAATCGAGGGGGCGGCTTTTCTACGGCAGCAAAGTAATGCACAACTTGGGTCTGGTTCAGGAGGTATATAGCCAATATGCCGCCACCAACACGGCGATATTCAGTATCACGCTGATGATGAAGTAAGTTTTAAATGGTTGTTTTTGCGTCTTATGGCGAAAGACCAGCTGACCGACAATTGCGCCAGGCCATCCACCCATGAATCCAAATATCAGCAAAGTAGACTCAGGTACTCTGCGCCAAGCTTTTCGGGCTGCCATCTTATCAACACCATAAATCACCAGCGTCAGTACATTAGCGAGCAGGAACCACATCATAAAAGGGCGGGGCATAAAAATACTGCCACTAGCCGCTAAGGTCAAAAGTAAGTAACAGAGGCGATTGAGGTTCATACAATTGGTCACCGCAGTTTTCAGTGTAAGTTGAACTATACCCGAGTCAGGGGCTGGCAGAAATTTGTCGTTAGTAAATGGAAACGACAGGAAGAGCGCTTTCTCCTCGGCCACGTCGTTACCCCCACGTTAACCCGGTGGATCTAAGCTATGGTGCCAAAGGTTTCATTCTCAAAACAAAAAGAACTGGATAACTCACTGGTGGAATCCAGTCTGAGGGCGATCGATGCAGTGTTGAGGGGGCACTAACCGGCATATATATAGCACCGTATGAATTGGGTCGAATTGACATTATCTCTCCTTTATATAGAAGAGATCCTTTTTGGCCGAGAACTCACAAATGGTTGGGAGCTAAAACGAGCCTGTTTACCGGTCTACATCTATTGATTATTACTGACGAGCAATTTGATGCCTTTGGGAAAGCATTGAGCCAGTCACTTCCTGAAAACAAAGGGTTCCAGGCATTAACGAACGATAGATACGTGTAATGAAGTGCCACTCATGTTGTTGTCAGGGCTTTTATTCAGGGCAAGTAATGTTCATGGCACGACTTCAAGGGCGATTCAAACCAAATTCAGCTCGCCATTTAGGACTCTCAGCTGGAAATATCATCACGATTGTGGATAACTTTGTGCACAACTGCGTATAAGGCGGGGTTTTGCTGTGGAATGCAGCAGTCAGTCAAATTAGTGCGAATTTAGGGTTGCAGCCTCAGGAGAACTCCCTATAATT
>CBCPKK010000053.1:0-18185 GCA_965119215.1 uncultured Buttiauxella sp. | reverse complement strand
TGGGTGGGATAGTCTTCCAGCACGGGGGCTGTCAGCCATAACGCGGCTCCGCCCTGGGCGGTATCATTCACCTGCGCAAGTTGTTGTTGCAGGGGATGTATTTGCCACCACCAGATACCCAGCCCGACAAGCACCGTACAGAGCGCTCCCGCGATGAAGTCCCGGACACTGCGCCACGGGCGGGGACGAGGAGTGTTCTCTGACCCCGGAAAATGGACTTCGACTCTGGGAGCCTGTGGCTCCGGCGTCATACTGGTAAGCGGGGAGAAAATCGGGTCTGAAGCCTCGGATGCAGACGGCATATACACCAGTGTTGCAGGGCTGTAGCGGTTGCCGGGCACGTTCATTAACTGCTGTTCTGCTTCTGTGCGGCGGCGGATGTTCTGCACAAAATAGAGCAGATTTTCCACGCGTGGGATGCGCTTTAATTCCACCTGCTGGAGTTTGTCGCAGATGAGTTGCAGTGTTCTTTCCGTGCGGTACATCAGTTGCACGTCGCCGTTCATCAGGGAAGGGTTCTGGCGCAGCAGGTTACCGACGCGGGTGTTAAACCACTCCAGCATGTCTGAGCGAGCCTGATAGTTCTGCGGCCAGAAATGTTCCCATTCCGCGGTGATTAACCCGGCCAGCAGTTCACAACCTTCGCAGAACCCGGCCAGTCCGTTATTGCGTGTACGAGCCAGCGTGTAATAGGTGGCACTGTGCAGGTCGATGCCGTTACTTTTAAACAGCGTCAGGGCGAGGGATTCGACCAGTCGCCAGTTCACTTCCGGTTGCGAGGGATGGTTAGCTTTGTTCACTTCTTCGCGGATGGCGCTGAACTCTGGCAGGCTGCGCGGGTCATCGCCAACCCGGATGATATGTGTGGTGTCATTCATGGTGTCAGTCCCTGAAAGACCCCGGCAGGGTTGCCGGGGTAAGGTGGTTAGTACAAAGTGTCCGGAAGGAAGAAATCGCTGAACAGCCCTCCGGTGAACGGGTTGTCCTGGGTGTCGACGTGGATGCGGTAAATCATGTAGCCACCGTCAACGTTGAAGCGCACGTTAAATCCGCCGTCATCCACGCTGGTGAGGGTGCCAGCGTCAATCAGACGGAACTGCGCCCACGGGCCGCTGAAGCTGATGCTGCGTGGCGCACCGTCGCCGTTACCGACAAGAGTCAGTTTGCTTTCGGTGCCGTCACGCATGGTATTCGGCCAGACCAGGTGCGCGGTGTAGTTGCGTCCGTGGCTGTAGTCGAGCAACTGGCCGTCCATATTCAGCACGCTGCGGCGCTTACCGGATGAGAGTTCGACGGTTTCGGCGGCGTATTGCGTGCCCATCCCACTCTGTCGGGTGAAGAAGGTGTCGCGGATTTTTTGTGCGGTCTCCAGTTGCTGTTGTACGTCCTGGCGGATCAGCACCTGCCCGTCTTCGCCCCAGGTGAGTTTGTTATCAATAAACAGCTTCAGGTTTTCCTGATAGAAGCTGTCGAGGATACCGGCGGGTTTGAAGAAGCGGTCAAAGGCATCGAGTGAGGCGTCCTGCTTCGATTCAGGCTCGAACGGATAGCGGCCAGCCAGCGTATCATTGAAGGCTTTCACCACTTTCTCGTTCCACTCCACTTCCATGTAATGCACAGCTTCAACCATCACCACATGCCAGGCCTGGTCTGCAAGTTTGCCCACCCAGCGGTTGAGCGGGGCAGGCAGCGTTTTGGCCATCTGGCGGGTGGCGAAGATCGGGTCGCTGCTGTTCTGATCCAGACGGAGTTGTACGGCCTTGAGAGCAGATTTACCCGGGACAGGCGAGTTCTGGATAGCCAGCAGATAGCGGTGCAGTTCGGTGAGTTGCTGATACACCGTCTGCAGGGTGCTGTCTTTATCTTTGCCCTCGGCCAGGATGCTGTTTTCGGGGGCAAACTCGCGGCTCAGACGGGTGAGCAACTGGAAGTCCAGCGCCGACATCATCGCTTCGCGGGTTTTATCCGGTAGATTTGCTGGCGGTGGCGGCGACTGAGTGTTGTCGCGCAGGGTCTGGAGCATGCGATAGAACGGTTGATCGCCGCTGATCACCTGCTCCAGCGCGTCAGTCACCTGCTGCATATCATCATAATCACGCACGTCGAGATTGTTCAGTGCCGCCTGCCAGGTGGCGGTGTAGTCGCTGATGTACTGCTCGGTAATATGACGCTGAATATCTTCGCGGTCAGCCTCGCTGTAGGTGACGTTTTTGGTGATGTTGAGCACCCAGCTGTCCAACGCGGTGAGATTGACCAGGCTGTCACGCTGCTTAACAAAATAGCTTTGCAGGCCATAGCGGGTAAGGAACTGCGGCACGGCCAGATCCTCTTCACGGTTGGCAATAAACACTTTGTCAAAGCTCGGGCCAACCTGATCGCGCAAATTCAAATCCGCAGGCAGGACGCCGAGGGCTTTGGTGCGCAGGCTCTGATAAACACGCTGATAGATGGACAGTTTGCTGAGCTCTTTTTGCGCGGCAGCAATCGGTTTGCCATAGGGGATGAAGCGGTTAATGGCATCGGGATCGCCCGCCTGACGTTGCGCCTGCCAGTCGGTGTGATCGAGGGCGTAATCGAGATGCGCCATCAGTTGTGCCTGAATGGCTCGCTGCCCGTGGAAATGCTCGCTCCAGCGCAGGGCCATATACTGCTTGACGACGTTGTTGTCGCGCCCACTTTTATCTTCCAACATACGAATAACACGCAGGACAGTGAGTTTTTTCTCACTGCCCTCGGGCGCTTCGTTCAGATCCTTGATTAGCCCATTGAGCAAGGCCGGTAGATAACGCTGCTCAAGGAGTTGCAGATAAGTTCGTTCGACATACGGGCCGATCTTTCTGCCCTGATAGAGCGCCATATCTGTTAATGCTCCGCGTTCACGGTAATCGCCGTAAGCCAGTGTCGCATCGCGCATCGGGTTAAGTAGCGGCAGTTGCAGGTCACCTTGTTCATCAATACCCTGCGGCGGAGGGATATCCATAAAGGATTTTGCCTGGGCCAGCACGGTGATGCCGGAGCGGTAGTTCGACTGGTAATAATGGTGCCAGCCTGCAATACAGGCGACGGCGGCTACCGCACCCAGTGCAGAAAACATTGTCAGGCGACGACGATTTTTGCTCAACCATGTACTGTTTTCACTGGCAAGATTGGGTTCTGCCAACAGTGTTTGTGGGAACAGGGTGCGGGTAAAGTAGGGCTGAGTTTCGACCACCGGCCAGGAGGTCAGGGCATTTTCCCCAAGCCGGTACTGGGTGGCAGCAGACTGAATAAACATGTCGTCCACTTGTCCACGTTGTAGCGACGAGGTGAGATACACGCCGCGTAACATCACGGACATGCTATCCCCGGCCAACAAGCTGCCGATTAACGCCTCCAGATGTTCAACAATCCCCTGCATCTGGCGGCTGAAACTGAATAATGTGCTGCGCTGGCTGCTTTCGACATGGTTGAGCAGTAAATCCGGTAACGCCTGGTTAAAGCGCTGCATCCACTCATGCCAGAAGGACTGTAGTTCTTCGCGCCAGCGTCCGTTTTCGTGTGCATCTTCGGTGAAGGTGACGCCCAGCGTTGCATCGCGTTCTTGTTTATCCAGCGGCTGAAAAAGCGGTGCGAACCCGTAGAGCAGATCGAGTTTTGTCAGCACGATATAGACCGGCAGTTCGCAGTGCAGATGTTGGCGAATATCCTGAAGTCGCTGGCGTAAAATACTCAGCTGGCATTCGCGCTGGTGTTTGTTATTCGTTAACAGTTCAGGCAAATCGAGCGTCAGAATAATGCCATTAAGCGGCTGACGCGGGCGTTTTTGAGTTAGCCATTCCAGCCAGTGTCCCCACAGGCGGCTGTAAACATTGGCTTCTTCGTGCTCGCTTGTCGGTTGTTCGATAAGTGCGCCGTTAATATCAAAAATAACAGCGTGTGCGCCGACGCGTGGCGCGATGTGCCAGGCCGAATTGTTTTCGCCGCGAGTTTTCTCCGGGACATAAATAGTGTCTGTGGAATAGCCTTCGCGTAATAGCGCTGTTTTACCGCTACCTGTTGTGCCGATGACCATATACCACGGTAAATGGTAGAGATAGTTTCGACGGGCAAGGTGGCGCTGCAACCGCAATAACCAGCGATCCAGATGGCGCTGTTGCTGGTGGACTTCCAGACTGAGCGGATCTTTTTCATGTTGGCGCTGCTGTTGCTGGAGCGTTTCCAGATATTGCAGCCGCTTAACGATGCGAACGGTGAGCCATGCCAGCGCGATTAATACCCACACGGCGGTCGCCAGCCAGCGGTTAGCTAAAGGAGCCAGAGGGTGTTGTCCATCCAGCATCCAGGTCGGGCCTTTCCACCAAATCCACACTAAAGAAAGAACCCATGCCACGATAACAATCACGATGGCCGAGATTTTTAGTCGGGGCATTGCGGGTCTGAGGGTTGGTTTGAGCGCTTTGAGAAAGCCGGGTTTTGATACTTTGAACACAATAAAACTCCTGTTTTACATCACTGTGCCGTCGTGATTTTTTCTTCTAATTGTTCAAGCAAGGCGGGTTCCCAATCGGGCAACGTTATCTGGCATGCAGCCTGGCGCAGCGCTTTGTATTGCTGGTGTGCCAGAGCGGCCATGCCAGCATGTTCAAGGAGTTGAGCACCAAAATATTGCCGATAAAATTGTTGTCGCGGTTCGTGGTCTTGTTGCTGATACTGGTCCAGAAGCTGTAGCGCCGGAGCCAGGCCCTGCTCGTTAAAGCACTGCCAAATACTTTGGGTTTCGCTGTCGCTATTTACCGACGAACCGGCGTTATTTTTTGCAGCACTGACCTCCAGCCAACGCTGGGTTGCGTCAGACAGATAAGGCGTATGGTCGTTAAACAGCAGATTTTTCAGTGCCGGAATGCGATTTAAAAACGCATTAAGTTCATCGCGTATTGCTTCTGCGCTGTCGGAATGCCCCAGAAGTAGCGCAATACGTGCAGAAAGGTGATGACCGTCGAACCAGTAGGGTGCCAGTAAAAGGCTTTTCTCGACCTGTTCCCAAAGTTCACTGTTTGCGCTGGCAAATCGAGCCTGATAATCCTCCAGCAAATCTGCGGAAAAGGCGGCCAATTGCGTTCTGCCGTCCGTTTCAGCCTGTGGCGCACTGGTGATGGTTTGCCAGATAGCGTGACGACGGAGCCGAAAGCCCACCGCGCATTGCGGATGCAGTTCGCACAGTAAATCGGCCACTTTTAATTGCGTCTGCCGCCAGGCTTTATCGTCATGATTTTCCACGGCGATGGTGGGGACATGAGGCGATGTTGTGACGCTGTCTGATGCCGTATTGCCCGAGGTTTGCGAGGCGCTTTGCGGCAGTTGCGTAATGGGTTCCAGAAAATGGCGTTGGTAAAGTGCGAATAACGCATCAACCGCAGCGGCAAGTTGTCCACTGCCGTTTTTCAACCAAAACTGTGAGAGATGAGCAAACTCACCCAGCAGGTTATCGCGCTGGTTCTGGTTGGAACCCTGGGTAAAACTGACGACAGCTGTCTCAAAACGCTTAATGATTTGCTGCGCAAAACGAACTTTATGCGCTTCTTTTTGCGGCCAGGCTCGCGTCCAGAAATGCTCGAGGTATTGCGTCAGGAGTTTTACCGCCAACAACAATTCTTCCGCTTTCCCTGCATGTTGCAGAGTACGCAACAGGTGCACCATCAGACGGAAATCTTTACTTTCACTAGCCAACAGCTTCAGCGTGCGCTGCTGAATTTCGACGATATTAAGCTGCGCATGGGTCAACGAACCCAGCTTGACCATTTCGCTGTCGATGTATTCCCAATCTGTATTGGCGTCACTCAGTGCGGTGCACGTCTTTTCTTCCGATAAAGGTTCAAGGACGTGACGGGCCCATGCCTCTGGTGTAGAAATATCCATATTCATTCCTTCAGGGTTAACCCGCCCAGTGGCAAGCTACCCGCATTGGCTCAAGCGTTTTTTCCAGATCGGCAATCGCAAACGTTAGCGAATTGATGGGCGTACCAGACGCTGTATTCAGGCTAACGGTCAGTGTTTTTGCGCCGAACAGCTGTTTAATTTCGTCTATTCCGGCTAATCCCCGGCTGGACTCCAGCAGCGAGTCGTTTTCACGCAGGAACCAGTTAGCGTTGAAGTGGGTCTTTTCCGTGGTAATCGTCAGGTTTGAGCCGGTTTTTAGCGGTTCAGGTAAGGCGATTTGCATCCGCGTAATATTATCGATACAGCTAATCATCAGTACCGGACGGGGCGGGACATTCCCCAGCGCAGGGGTCGTGACGACGACAGAAGGACGTTCACCTTCTGTTTGCCGGACCAGGAAAGCGGTGGAGTGATCGTCGCGTTCCGCTTCCTGATTGAAAGCGCGCAGCCAGGCTTCCCCTTGCTGTTGGGCTTTTATCAACGCCCCTGCAAAACCTGGATACTGCGGCGTTAATACCTTGTCATAACAATCAAGGCGCACCAGCGATGCAGGTTCGGTGCGGCAACTCAGCAGCGCTTTAAGCGTTACCGCCTCGGGTTGTGTGGCGGCGCAAAACGCTGTCATCGGTAATAAGGCCAGCAGCGCGCAGGCCAGTATTGATCCCTTCATCACGCGTCCTGCGCCTCAGCGATGGTATTTTCTGCTGCTGTCGAGAATATCTCCGCCGTGAAGCGATGCTCAGCTACGGTCAAATGCACGCGTTTGATTTCGTCGCCAGCAGCAATTTTTTGCAGCAAAAGCAATGAAAGCGGCGGTAAAACCTCGCCGTCTATAACGGATTCCAGCATGCGTGCGCCATTTTCTGCACGCGTTACGCGTAGCATTATTTCGTCGCTCACTTCCGGCGTAATAACGGTTTCGGCGCTGAATCGGCTTCCCAGTAGCGTCACGAGTCTTTCCAGTTTCGCGGCGATAATGGTGACAAGTGTCTCTTTTGAAAGCGGCAGGAAAGGGATCACTTCCATGCGAGCGAGCAGGGCCGGTTTGAAGAAATCGGCCAGTACCGGATACAGCTCTTCGTGCAGTTGTTCCGGGTTTTCCGCATGTTCCACAATCACCTGATAACCCAGGTTAGAGGTGAGGAAAAATACGACGTTTTTGCAGTCGATCAGGCGACCCTCACCGTCTGCCATTTCGCCTTTATCGAAGGCCTGATAGAACAGGTTCAGCACGTCAGGGTGGGCTTTTTCTACTTCATCCAGCAGCACGACGGAGTAGGGCTTCTGGCGAATAGCCTCAGTCAGCACACCGCCCTCGCCGTAACCGACATAGCCTGGTGGTGAACCGATCAGGCGTGAAACGGTATGCTTTTCCTGAAATTCCGACATATTAATGGTGGTGAGATACTGGCGGCCGCCAAACAGTAATTCAGCCAGTTGCAGGACTGTTTCTGTTTTCCCAACGCCGCTTGGGCCAGCCAATAAAAATGCCCCTAAAGGCCGCCCCGGACGGCGCAGATCCGCTCGCGCGGTCAATAAATGTTTGTGCAGATGAGCGATGGCTAATTCCTGACCCTTAATTTTGTCACCCAGCCAAACTGGTAACTCTGTTATCAGCGCCATTTCACTTTGTGATAAACGATTCAGAGGCACGCCTGTCCATTCAGCAATGACCGAGGCTATCTGGCGTTTATCTACGTGCGGCGACACCAGCATTCTTGTCTGATGTAGCAGTTCCAGTTCGCCCATCAACCCGCGTAGTTTTTCCCGTTTTTCGGAGATTAACGCGGCGTCGTTTTCATCCTGTGCCAGCAGTTCATGGCGTAGCGCGACAATCTGCTGCACCAGTTCACGCTGGTGGTGCCAGCAGGTTTCCAGCTCGTTGAGCTGAACCGTGTTTTCTTCATATAGCTGGTGCAGTTCATGCAGACGCAAATCATTCTGGTGCAGACCGATATGAAGTTCGCGTTCCAGTTGACGAATTTCCGCCTGATATTGATGGTTTTCGGTGGTCAGCGCCGAGATTTGGCGTGGCGGCGAGGAGAGATTAATGGCCACGCGAGCACAGGCGGTATCAAGCACATCAATAGCTTTATCGGGAAGCTGGCGACCAGAAAGATAGCGGTCACTGAGTGTTGCTGCGGCCTGTAGTGCTTCGTCATCGATTAACACGCCATGTGCCAGTTCATAGACTGTCGCCAACCCGCGCAGAATAATTGTTGCTTCGGCGGCTGTGGGTTCGGTCACTTTTACCGGCTGGAAACGGCGGGAAAGAGCGGCATCTTTTTCAAAATACTTTTTGTATTCACTCCACGTGGTGGCCGCAATTGTTTTGAGCTCACCGCGTGCCAGGGCGGGTTTCAACAGATTGGAAATGTCCAAGCCACCTTGCTGATTCCCTGCACCTATCAGCGTATGGGCTTCATCAATAAATAGAATTACCGGAGTGGCGGACTGGCGGACTTCTTCCATGATCCCTTTGAAGCGTTTTTCAAACTCGCCCTTAACGGAAGCTCCGGCCTGGATTGCACCTAAATCGAGGGTAACCAGTTCGGTATTCAGCAACTTTTCTGGAACCTGACCGGCAACAATGCGCAATGCTAATCCTTCTATTAGCGCACTTTTACCGACGCCTGCTTCGCCAACGACGATAGGGTTGTTTTTTCGACGGCGGCACAAAATATCGATCATCAGGTCGATTTCGTTGTCGCGGCAAAGCACCGGGTCGAGTTTGCCGTTGCGGGCATCTTCCGTTACGTTGCTGGAGTATCGTGCGAGCAAACTGTCTTCTGCATTTAGCTGGGCTGGCCCTTTGCCGTGTTCATCAAAAATGATGGATTCGGCAGAGTCTTTGGTCGCAGAGTTAAAATTCAGGCGCAGGAGATCGCGGTTAATCTGAATGAGCAACTGTGCAGCCGCAGGGGACACATAACGTAATGGAGTATGCAGAAGTGCCAGCAGTAAAATACCGCCGCGCAATTGCGTCAGTTGCATTTCTGCCGACGCTAATAGCCAGGCATCTTTGAGCCATTCGACCAGAAGCGGTGAAAAGCTCGGGTAGCTTTCGACTGCAGGCCCTTTGTTTTCATCCACCAGTGTTAGGGCATCGCGCAATTGCCCTGTATCAATACCCGATTGCTCGACGATAACGCGTACATCGCTACGCGGTGACGCCAGCATTTGCACCAGCACATGTGCCACGGTGATTTCGGTTGCTTGCTGGCTGATACATTCGGCAGCGGCCATCTCAAGCGACTGTTTTGACAAAACATTCAGGCGGTTAACCAGAGTCGGTAAGTCAATCTGGATCATAGAAATATCCTTATCGTTATCTCAGCAAGCTATTTAGCTGCTGCAAAATGTCCTGGGTTTGCGCATCGAGTCGCAGTACGTAAAACAGGTAAGTTGCCAGCAGGATGACAAGGCCACCTGTGAGCAGGTGTTTGATGGTCAGGCGCTGCGCCAGCCGGTAAAAGCCATGCTGATTTTTCTTGTCCTGGTGTAAGAGCGGAAATGTACTTTCGCCACGCAACTTATTCAGGGCGTGGTGCAGGCGACGGAAAATATGTTCAAACTCGTCGTTATTCTGGGTGGTGACTTTGTAGCGGCCACGGAAACCGAGCGAGAAGCACAGATATAAAAACTCCAGCAAATCCTGGTAGCGTTTTGGTTCCCCCATCAGTCTTTCCAACAGGATGTAAACCTTTTCGCCCCCCCAGGTTTCATTGTGGAAATGCACCAGCAGCGACTGTTTTATCCATTCGTTCTGGTTTGACCAACCTTGCCCTAGTGCCGCTTCGTCGATAAATGTGCAAAGCACATAACGAAACGAAATGATCGTTCCCGGCTCGTAGCCGTGGTTCTGAAGCAGTTGTTCGATAGCTCGAATATCAGTCACGACCTGGCCAAAAAGGTGTTCTGGTAGTCCGCGACTGCTCATTGTTTTCAGACGCAGCACCATGCCCAGCAAGGGGGTTGCCGCATCGATCATTACGTTCAGGCTATTGCCGCGCAGAGAGAGCTTGTACTGACGATGACGTTCATCGTGGCTCTCATCCGCAAATGTCGTAGAGATCTCGCTCATGGCGTTATCCTCTTATTGCCCAAAGCTGCAGATCGAGTTCCGGGAAGTTACCGGAAACGTGCAGGGCGATGCCGTTGTGGCGCACAATTTCTGCCCACGCAGGGCTGTTTTTATCGAGCGTGAAATAGACATAGTTGGCGTGATAAGGGATCTGACGCGGGGCGGTGGAGAGCTGGATAAGCTGTACGCCCGGCACCTGAACGCTGACGACGTTGCGGATTTTGTCCACCGAACTGATTTTGGATTGTTGAATAAACTGACGATGTAAAATCTCGTGCGGCATTTGCGATTTTACCGCCAGTACAAAGGTGGCTGTTTGCAGCAGTGAACTGTCATTGAGTGTGGCGACATAGATACCGTCCGTGAAATTGAACGGCAGATTCATTGCCCGAGGTGCCAGGACAGTACTCAGTGCTTTGCGCAAAGGTGGCATCAATTGGTTAAACGTATCGGTCAGATCTTCCTGCTGATAATGCGGCAGTTTGCCCGGCAGGCGGCTATCTTCAGTGAAGGTCACCATCTCTCCGTATAGCGAAATAAGATCGAGATAAAAGGCTTCCGGATGTAATTTTGCCAGCGCTGCGCGGTGAGTAAATCTGGTCTGATTGCGGTTAAACATTTGCAGCATCATAAATTCGGCAACGTCGGCGATACCTTGTTGAGAGGGTGCACCGATACGTTTTGCCAGTTCCTGGGCGCGGTTGGCGACAGCGGCGGTGATTTCACTCAGATAGCGAGTTAATGTCTGGCTCGCATGAACGGTCATGCTGCTGGGAATAAAGTCGGTATCCAGCTCCAGCATACCGTTGGCGTGGCGCTCCCTAATGCGGCACAAAGGGATGACGACCCAGGCGCTGAGATCTTCCGCGCCACTCATCAACCGAGGAAGCAATTGCCCAAGAGCAAGTTGGCTGGCATCACCTTCGTTGGTGTGCAGATCGCGAACATCACTGTAGTTAATTCTGTAGCGGCCTGAACTTTGCCCTGCGCTGTGCATACCCTCAACTTCATTAATTACGTCGCTGATGATGGGCAGTGCCAGGTAAATATCCCGGCTGGCTGTGTTTTTCAGATCGTTTATCAACAGTGGCGCAGGGATCACATCCTGATTGGGTATATTGAATACCGTGCCGTCGGATAAACAGCCGATGGCTTTATTAATACTAATTTTGCCATGTGCAAGCTGAGTTTCATCAATATCCAGCTCGGAAAATCCCCAGTGAATATTACTCAATGCCTGCAAATGAGACTGGAGAACATAGTCGTTATAACGCTGTAGTTGCTGGAAGTGCTGGGGTTTAATAAATAAACCTTCCTGCCAGATAACCTTATTTTTCATGGTTGCCACGATCATTGATCCTCTTTTTTTAATTCGATACTGCTGTTGCGAACGTGTACCAGCAGGCGATAGTGATGTCCGACTTTTTCAACAGACGTTATTGCTTTCCATTCGGTGGTTTGATCGTCAGAAAAATAAGCCACTACGCCGATATAACGGATAGCGGTATCCATTTTTGTTAACGGCAGCGTTTTTATGGTGTCTGGCAATAAAGTGAAATCCTGGTGATCGATATAATTTTTCCCCAGCGCTTCATCGAGTTTGGTGCTGGTTATCTGATCAAAATCTGCATTTCGCAGCTTTGAGTCTTCGCTCATATAAATAAGCTGAATACTGACAGGTGAAGCCTCACCGCTTTCGTTAGGGTTAGTATCCGGCTCAGTTAACAGAGTGATGACGATCTCTGAAGGCTGATCGGCAGTGTCGCCGACTTTGATGCTCGGATTGGCGATGACCTGACCCATTTTTTTGACCATTTCACATCCGCTAAGTGTTCCTGCCATCAGGCATACCAACACCATCGAGAGGAGTAATCGCAACTTCATAGTGCATCCGGCTCCCGATCCGACTGACGTAATACGCGGTCATAAACCTGGGCGTAAACTTCGTTGAATAACTTCTCAAAGCCAAGCTGCCTGCTGGAAGCCAGTTCATCGTAATAGTTGCAGTACATGCGCCACGCCCAGGCTTCATTCATCTCCTGACGCTGTTCATTGCTGCGGCGATACTGGGAAAAACGTGTCATCAACTGGGCTGGAGAGAACGCCTCAAGCATCATGCGCAGCGCTTCAACAATCGCCGTCTGGTTTGCCTGGTTATGCAACTTCATGTTGCGCAAACTTTCCGATACGGCGGCGGGTGCGGACAAATGCACCGGGCTTTTTTGATCGGCAAACAGCACGCTTAATGCTGTCTCATAATTCAGATTCAGGCGCAGGGGGTTATCTTCGAGCGGACGCAGGTGCTTATCTGACAGGCTGTTTTGCTGGTATTGCAGATCCAGCAACCCTTTTACAGTGGCCTGTAATGTGCGCCCGATTTCTTCAAGAAAATCATCAGCATCCTGCGAATTATGCAGCGGTAGGGCACAGTTTAAGCCGCGCATGAGGGGAGAAACGGCAACGTGCGTGTAACTGAGAGTGGCTTTTCGTTCGCGGTAAGACTCTTCGTCACGTTCACCATGACGCTGCTGTATATCCGGTAAGTCCATGAAATGATTGTCGATGCCGCCTCTGGTGGCTATATCGGAATCGGGAGCTACCGGTTGAATTCGATGGGAGTATTGCATCAGCGAAGGTTCATCAAAGGCCGAAAATGACGCATGTTGGGTGGTCAGGCTCTCTTTTTGCAGCGCCGCCAGAGGGTCCTGTGAAAAACTATTCACCACAGACGGGGCGATTTCCTGATAGGGCAATGAGCTCTGATAACTCGGTTGCCCATCGGTAGTCAGCAAGGCTTCTGTCAGCCGATCGCGATTCATTACGATGGTTTCAGGCGTCGCGTTTTGCATTTCATAGTCAACGACTTCACCAAGGTGAAACTGGGCTTTGATACGCAACGCACCGATGCTGATTTCATCTCCCTGACGCAGGCGGATAAACCCCGCATTGAGCACCACCGGGGCCTGATTGATCTCCAGAGATCGGATATGACTTTGTAAGCAAAATCCACCGTCCTGCAAAATGATAGAGCAGGCTTTTTCTTCAATGCTGCGCTGGTTATCCTGAATGGACCAAAAGCAGGTTTCGGCGTGCCCAATATCCCCGCCTTCCGTTGTAAACAGGCATTTCGCTGCCCGACCACTTTCCAGTTCATTACCGTTCATAATCTGTAATGAGAGTGAGGGCTGTTGCTGTCTATCCTCTGCCATACTGCGCTCCGTTTTTTAATGCTCTGATTACGTTCTCACGGTGATTGTCACGTGAGGATACTGATTGGGTTGCCCGAGAAAACTCGTCCATCCCAGAAGTGAATTTTGTTCATTGCCAAGTGTCATGCCGCCGACCTGCTGAGGGGCGATTCCCAGACGCAGATCCCAGGCAAACTGATCGCGTAAAATAAACGCCACAAACAGCGTCAATGGCAGAAAGTTCGTACCGTTAGGCAAAAAAGAAAGGAAACGTTCGCGGGTAAGATTATCGATACACAGTAAGAACTTACCGCTGCGGTCTGGAATGCGATTACCAATTGAGAAGTTTTCACCCAGTACCGATTTTTCGATGAATTTGTTGCTGCCACGCATGATTCGGCTGCCAAGGCGGTTTTGTTGCTCGGGTTCAATATCCACTTTTCGCAATTGCCAGCCATGCAGCGTGACTTCTTCAAGATCAAAGCAGTGGGAAACCAGGCTGCAAATAACTTCAGGCGAGCGGCCCGGATTAGCAAGCGCCCCAGCATAAGCCAGCATTTTGCTGTGATTAATGACCAGACGACTGCGAATGCTTTCGCTACCCAACCCCACGAGGGAATACATGCGTTGGGAAAAGGCATCCACCCCACCGTTACGAAAACAGACGTAATAGCGGTATTTTCGCCATATGTGATAGATAAATTGCGTCCAGCGATGGGTAAACATATCCAGAAAGTCACCCAGTTTTTTTTCGCCTTGCGCAGCCCCCCAAGCCAGGTTATCGAGGTAATAACCGGGTAGGGGCGACTGGCTGCCATGCAGACCCAGAAAAGTCGTGGTCATCACAAACTGGTCTGCTTTATTCCTGGCAAGCGCTTGCACATCGCTTTTTGGAAAAGCAATGCTGGCATCGGCCTCAAAACGGAGCGCTTCATCAGCCGGCTCAGTTTGCAGGGAAATAACGTCGTAGTTTTCTGTCTGCTTATAAATCGCCTCAACCAGCGCATAAAAGTTATAGCGACAGACATCCTGAAACGGATTATTTGTCGTTAAATCAGCGCGTGCTGACCTATTCTTTCCGGCCATTCGTAGCACTCCTGATTATCGATATTGACCACTTTTAATTCGTGGAAACTGTTTACGCTGGCGTACAGTGAAAAAAAGTGTGAAAGCACAGTACCCAGTAAATAAAGTTCACCTTCGCAGACAAACGGCGCCTGGCGAATATAGAGGGTGGTGGCTAATCCGCGAACGGGCACGCCTTTGAATAGGTGGTCTACCGGCCGGGTTTCGAGTCGCTCAATGGCATCCAGTTTCTGTTGGGATAAGCGCGCGGCCTGGGGATGCTGGATACCCGGTAGATCATAGGTGCGCAGAACCTGTCTAAGTGCATCAATATCCAGTAAAGACAGGTAGTTAAGGCTCATATTTGAAAGCAACGACCAATGCAGACTGCCATCCAGAATAGGATAGAGTGGTAACGAAGGGCGGGTAATATTACGAAATGAAGTTATCGCTGGTTTTTTTCCCTTAGCGAGATAAATATCCCCAGTTTTTAGCTGTGCAGGTAGTTCCCGGTTGGTGCAGGTTAATGAAATTGAGGCAACTTCATCACCGCCACCGCTGTGGAGTCTTTCTGGAAGTGTTCCATCGCCGCGAACAAATGAAATATAATGTTCAAGCCCTTGCCGTGTTAGTGACGTTTTCGCTTTTACCCTATAATAAAGCGTTTCGCGTTGTTGGGTATATTCCATCTGATGCTCGAAACTCTCGAAAGAGACATAATTACGCGTTATGGTTTCGCCTGCTTTCCCTCGATGGTCATCATTGAAGCGCCAACCACTTTCCACGTTATTAACTGAAAAAATGTCATAACATTCTGCTAGTCGGCGGTTTGCTTCTAACAAATATTCTGTTGAGGTGTTATCGAGTACAATTGCTTCTGCATCTTGTTTAAACAAGTTAACAGCAGGCGTGCAATATAACCGGATTGAATCCTGGCGTAATTTTAGATCTGGCGGTAATGGACGCGAAAAATGCAGCCTTAGGGTAAATTGTTTGGCAAGCGTGTTTTCGGGAATAGAATGGATTCCCCTGGTGTCGAAAAAGAAAAAACTGTCAAGAAAGCAAAGATACTCTTGTAATATGCGATAGCCACTGTAAACATTTTTAGGGTAGGGCAGTAAAGCATCCTGTTTTTCAAAGCCAACAGGCACGAGTCTGAAATCGGGTAGGCTATATATTTCCTCGCCTACCACCAGTTCGGCTTCGGTCATATATTCACAGAACCACAAATAAAGCTGGTAACGGGTGTAGTTGTCGTCATTGCCCAGCCATAAACGTAGTTTGTCAAATTCAAACGTGCTGAGATCCAAATTGTTATTTGTATCAAAAGAGATTTCAATAATGCCATGCTTATGGCTGTTATTGGTTGTGACACTGTCAATGCTAAGTGGCAATAACCAGACATCACGGCTTAAAGAGAAATGGCAGGAAGGAATAGGGTCGGCAGAGTCTTTACCTATCATGATCCCGGTAACTGCACCTGATGGACTCATAACTTGCTCGCCAGTCGCGACTAAAAATGCAGTAGTAACCGCTTTAGTATTCGGTGTGTATTCAATTACCGTCATACTCGGTGTCGGGCGCAGGTAGTTGGGCCACAGCATATTTAAAAGACTGTGGGTCAATTCAGGAAATTCATCTTCGATTCTGGATCGTAAATTGCCAGATAAAAAAGCAAACCCTTCTAACAGACGTTCAACGTCCGGGTCAGCCTCTTTTTCAGCCAGAAAGGGAGCCAGGTGTGGCTTTTCCTTTGCCAGCAGTTTCCCTGACTGGCGCAGATAATCCAGCTCTTCACGAAAATATCTTTCCTCAAATGACATAATGCTTAATCCACCTTGTAGTGGTGATGGTTATCAAGTTGCATATTAAATTCCACAACATCCCGCAGACCATTAAAGTCAATATGAGCCACGATATGAAAATTAAGATCCATTGGGTTATATCCGTCACTGCTTACAGCCTGAACTTCCGCATGTGTTACCCGTGGCTCAAAGTCTTCAATACAGTGCTGAATTGCGTTTTCAATTGTTTTACGAAAATCAGCCGATGAGGCCGTTGCATCATTCAAATCGACAACACCTAATTGCAAAGTGCTCTGCGAACTGCCAGGTCGGGTATTCAGAATGTTGCGCAGATTACGTTTAATCGAAACTTGTAAACTTTCGATTTGCATTGAGCGGGAGTAATTCGCTGACGCCCCATCAATACGTTCAAATAAACTGGCAGACGCGTTTCTTTTCCGGCCTGGCGTTGTCATGATTATTCCTTATCAAGTCGGCCAACGAGGGATAACTCGAAGTTGGCACCCATATATTTGAAATGAGGACGAACTGAAATAGCCACTTGATACCAGCCTGGATCGCCATCAACATCCAGTACGTCAATTTTGGCGGCACGCAATGGTTTACGGCTACGGACATCAGCTGGCGGATTTTCCTGGTCAGCAATGTATTGCTTGATCCAGTTATTCAACTCACGCTCAAGGTCGTTTCGGACTTTCCACGACCCAATCTGTTCGCGCTGTAGCACTTTGATGTAATGGGCAAGGCGGTTGATGATGAACATATAAGGCAGTTGCGTACCCAGCTTATAGTTTGTCTGAGCCACTTGACCTTCTGGTGTGCCAGGGAATTTCCTTGGTTTCTGCACTGAGTTTGCGGAGAAGAATGCGGCATTGTTGCTGCCCTTACGCATGGTGAGCGTAATAAAACCTTCTTCAGCCAACTCATATTCGCGGCGATCGGTGACAAGAATTTCAGTTGGGATCTTCGCCTGAGTTTGACCCAGCGCATCAAACAGATGTACCGGAAGATCATTTACCGCACCGCCGCTTTGTGGGCCAATAATATTCGGGCACCAGCGATATTTCGCAAAACTATCTGTCAGGCTGCTGGCTAACAGGAATGCGGTATTCCCCCATAAATAATCTTCATGATGATGGCTAACATCTTCCTGATAGTTAAAGTTTTTAACTGGGTTATCAATCTGAGAATACGGCAGGCGTAGCAGGAAGCGAGGTGCTGTCAGACCCAAATAACGGGAATCTTCCGATTCACGTAATGCACGCCATTTGGTGTAAGACGGCCCTTCAAAAATGGATGCAACATCTTTGATTGTTGGTAGTTCAGTGAAAGATTTCAGTCCGAAGAAATCAGGTGAAACGGAAGTCAGGAATGGAGCATGAGCCATGGCTCCGACAGCGCTGACATAATTCAGCAGCTTCATATCCTGCGCATTGTTGTTAAAAGCGTAACTGCCGATCACCGAGGCAACTGGCTCGCCGCCAAACTGACCATATCCGGAAGAATAGACGTGCTTATAGAAACCGGACTGAACGATTTCAGGTGCGAATTCAAAATCTTCCAACAGTTCTTCTTTGGTCGCGTGCAGGATATTGATTTTGATATTTTCTTTAAAATCAGTGCGATCAACCAGTAACTTCATGGAACGCCAGAATGACTCCACTTGCTGGAAAGCCTCAGCATGGAGGATGTTATTCATTTGCTGACTGAGTTTGCTGTCCAATTCAGCAATCATGCGGTCAACGGCAAGTTTATTTACCGGCTCCAGGTGATTACCTGTCTGTAGAATACTGGTCACAAAGGCGGCAATACCCTGGCGTGCCACATTATAACCGTCAGATTCAGGTTGGATGCGGGTTTGCGCCATAATTTCATCGAGAAGCGATGTCTGCTTTGCGCTGGGTCCCGCAACCGGCGCGGAAAGTTCTTCCTGTAACGACATATTCAAAATCCTTCTTAAAATTACGCCTTATTGACGATATTGAGCTCTTTAAGGAGTTGCGCGCGCGACTCTTCCTGATCCAACAGCGCCTGCAACTGACTGCGGAACGCAGGGACATTACCCATTGGGCCTTTCAATGCGACCAGTGCTTCACGCAGTTCCAGTAGTTTTTTCAACTCCGGAAC
>CBCPKK010000052.1:0-19003 GCA_965119215.1 uncultured Buttiauxella sp. | reverse complement strand
CGGCAATATTTCCGATAAAACGCCAGGCATGAGCTATGAAGTCCAGGGCGTCAACCCTGGGCAAATCGTTTATACCTTCCTGGGCAGCGGCAGCGGGCAAACGGGTCTGACGCTGTTAAAAAGTGACGGTAATGGCGGCTACACGGTGATCAACGCCTTCGGCACGTTTACCCAGGCGGATTTGAATAACGGGTTAATCAGCGTTCGCCATGACGGCGGGGAAAACTTCCAGTTCGACGGGCGTTTTTCTGTTTCCGCAGGCCAGGTAACGTTAGATGCGCAGGGCAATCCAGTTGCTGTCACCTGGGAGCCCGAACTAAAAGTGTTCGTGACGCCGATAAACGATGCGCCAGTGATTACCGGTTCTTCCAACACCGTGCTGGCAGAAGGCGAAACGGTGGTGATTACCAACTCACAGTTGCAGCTACGCGATCCTGATGATGCGAATAGCGGCTCGCCGTGGGAAGACGGCCCACTGTTCGGCAGCGACAATAACTACGCCTACAATAACGATGCCAGCGGCGCTGGCGCGCTGAAATTCGCTTTCCTGACGCTGCCGGCCGGTGGCGTGCTGCAATATTTTAACGGTACCAGTTGGGTGACTATCACCAATGCAGATATCGGCACGTTGCAGCTCGATGCCAGCCTGCTAAAAGGCGATAGCAGCAGCGGGCTACGCTTTGTCAGCAACGGTTCTGAAGTGCGTAATACCAGCTTTGTGGCCTACGCCATTGACCGTTGGGGAATGCAGTCTGCCAACAACGCCACGGTAGGCATTACCATCACCAACGTTAACGATGGCCCGCAAATTCCGGCCACGCCGGACAGCCCGGGTATCGTAGTGCCGACAGAGTCCCCAAACCAGGTGGGCGGCACGCCTGCCAATAATCCGGCAACCGTGGTCGAAGGCGGTTACGTCAAACTAAATAACTCGCAGTTGCAGGCTTACGACCCCGACAGCTCGCCTGAACAGGTGCAATTTACCGTCTCCAGCGTTCCGACTCACGGACGCCTTGCCTACTCCACAGACGGGGTGAATTTCAGCGTCCTCGGCAACGGTTCCACTTTTACGCAGGCGGATATTAACAACGGTCATATTTATTACCTGAACAACGGCGATGAAATCACGGGCAGCGGTTTAAATGCCGATGGCTTTAACTTCACGGTGTCGGACGGCGACAAAGAACAGGCTAACAACCACTTTGCGATTAACATTACGCCTGCTAACGATAAACCTACCGTTACCGCGCCTTCTGGCCCAATTGATATCGGTCTTTCCCATGCCGTAAACGGCTTTACCGTTGCCGATCCGGATATTGTCAGCGGTTCAAGCTCGACCAATATTCTACAGACCACCGTGCGCTTGCTGCACAGTGACGGCAGCGCATTTAGCCAAAGCGACTACGACGGCATCAGGCTGTCGGTCAATGGGGCAAGTGGTGCCGCGATAGAGGGCGGCACAAATGGTTATCTGGAGCTGACCGGCACCGTGGCGCAAATAAACAACGCGCTGGCAGGGTTAACCGTCCTCTTCCCCACCGACCGAAACGCGGTCTACCAGGTGCAAGTCATCACCGATGACCGCCTGCGCTCAGGCAGCGGCCAGTTAAATGGTGAAGCGAACGGCGGGCCGAAAAACCAACCCGCGACTCCTGCATTTGGCGCGTCACCTGGCCTCGTCGATAACCAAAATTACAACTGGTATGTGGACGCAATCCCGGCAAATAGCGGCAACATTGCGGCGAATCAGGTGGTGATTAACGCTTCCGAAGTTAACGACCCCGGCATTCTGGCGGTGGGTAACACCGATAAAACCACCGTTGAAGATCAACCGACACATATTGGCGGCGATTTTGTTATCACTGACGTTGAATCCAGTGCCTTTGGCAAACCGGTGACCGTCACGCTTTCCGTGCCACAAGGGACGCTGGGGATTGGCGGCACGACCAATGATTTTGATCTCAACGGCGTGACAATAACGGGCGATAACTCGGGAACGCTGGTTCTTACCGGCACCGCAGATGCCATTCAGACATTGCTTAACGACCCAACCAATGGGCTGACATACAAGAGTGCAGCCAACGCAAACCATGACCAGAACGGTGCCGCGGCGGGTGATGTCACGCTCACCATTCACCTGGATACTTCGGCGTCCACCGTCGGTGACACCTCGGGCAGGCCGCCTGCCGATGTGCAAATTGCGATAACCATTACGCCGGTGAACGATCCGCCAACCGTTACCGCCCCTTCCGACACGCTGTTGCTCGACAACAACGCCCCTGGCGGCAACAACGTCGGCGGCTTTGTCATTGGCGACCCGGATGTCACAGACGCGGGCGGCATTGCGGCTGGCGAAAACGATATTGTGCAGGTCACGGTGCGAATGACCGATCAAAACGGCAATCCTTTTGATGTGGTGCAGTATCGCGATCAGCGAAACTCAGCGATTACCATTAGTTCGCTTAATACCACTTCCGGCGTGACGGTTCAGTCCACCAGCCCGGATAACATTAACCCACCCGCGAACGGACAAAATGCCCCGCTGGTGATAACCGGCACCGTCGCGCAAATCAACGCTTACCTCGCACAATTGCAGGTGAGAATGAACGGCTTGCAGCTTGATGATGCCGATCAGTATTTCCGCGTCGAAGTGATTGTTGACGACAGAACACGCGATGCGAACGGTAACCTGACGGGCACCGCCAACGGCGGCGATAATATCGGACCAGGCGGAGTGGGCACCTCAACGCCACCGACGACCAATATCGACCCGTATGCTGTCATTCCCGGCGGCCTTGGGCAAAACGTGGCGTCCACTTACCGCACCGTTTTCCAGAGCAGTATTAACGACCCGTCGCATATTGATTTGGGTGGCAGCCCAATACTCAACACCAATGAAAATAGCGCCACGGTAACGCTGCCGCCGATCACCATCAGTGATACGGATGCGGGCAGCCAGGACATGACGGTCACCGTTAAGCTGCCCAACGGTTTTGTTTTTGTCGCGCCTACCGGAAGCGGTGGCAGCGTGACGGGAGCAGGCAGCGACACGCTGACCTTTACCGGCTCCTACGCCCAAATCAACAGCTATCTGGCAGGGCTGCAAGTCACCTTGCCCGACGCGCCAGGCAGTGCAACCGCCGCTGACTGGAACGGCAGTTTCGGCGTGACCGTGACGGTAAACGATGGCGGCAATTCAGGCTCACGTCCTGACACGTTACCTGACCTGACCGATCCGACAAAAGATCCGGGCCAGGTCGAATACGAAGATGGCCCTGGCGGTACATCATCAGCGCTGATCACCACCCGCGAATTTACTTTCACGGTCAATGCGGTGAATGACGCGCCAACGATTGTCGGTACGCCGACCGTGACCATTCCCACACTGGAAGAAGACAGCGCGGGTAGCGCTGGGTCGAGCGTCGGAAGTCTGTTTTCTGGATTATTTAACGATTCCCTCGACACCATTGATAACAGCGGTAACGGTGGAACAGGTGGCACAACTGCCGACAGTTTCTATGGCGTTGCGATAACACAATTGACGACTAACGCGGCTCAGGGTGAGTGGCAATATTCACTGGATGGCTCGACCTGGATTGCCGTTGGCAACCGCAGCGACAGCAACGCGCTGGTGCTCGCCGCCAGTGCCACTCTGCGTTTTGTCCCCGCGCCTGATTATTTTGGCACACCGGCAACACTGGGTGTGCGGCTGGTAGAAACCAATAATAACGGTGATGTTTCCACGTCACCGAACGTTCCGGCAAACGGCAATGTTATTGATATCAGTGCCAGCACGGCTCACGGTGGCACCTCGATATTCAGCCAAAAATTAGTCACGCTGAACACCGTCGTTAGCAACATTAACGACCGCCCAACGCTTGGCAACACGGCGGTGAATATCGCCGAAGATACGCCAACAGCGAAAACGGTCGGGGAATTGTTCCAGTCAGCTTATGGTGACGTCAAAGATAACCAGACAGGCATTGCGGGCGGCGGAAACGCCAGTGGCGCGCTGGGTTACATCGCCATTTATGGCAATACCACTGATGCAAGCAAAGGCCATTGGGAATACAGCGCTGATGGCACCAACTGGACGGCGATACCTTCAGATCTCTCTCCGAATAGCGCCTTTGTCCTCGCCAGCACCACGCAAATGCGTTTTGTGCCGCTGGCCGATTACAACGGGACAGTGTCTGGTGGATTACAGCTGCGTGCATCAGATACCAATGATGCTGCGTTAGCTGGCGTGTTCGGGCAGCGAGTGAATTTATTCGATTACGCCAATGACAATAACCCGACATCACACTGGTCAAATATCGCAACGCTGACGATAAATATTACGCCGGTTGCAGACGTGGCGAATGACACCTTCACCACTCACGCCAATGTGCCGCTGGTGAAAAATGCCAGTGATTTGCTGAGCAACGACTCATTCAGCAATGCAGATAAAACCGTCACTGCCGTCACATCACCGGCCAACGGCACGCTGACAAATGTCGATGGCGTGCTGACCTACACGCCGAACCAGGGTTATGTCGGAACTGACAGTTACACCTACACCGTGACCAGCGGCGGCGTAACCGAAACCGCAACCGTGACGATTAACGTCACCAACCTTGCGCCGATTGCAGCAGGCGATAACCAGAGCATTAACGAAGATACCTCTGCCACCGGTAACGTCTTAGACAACGACAGCGATCCCGACGGGGATAACCTGACAGTAAAAAGTTTCACCGTTGAGGGGAAAACCTACACCGCAGGCACGGTTGTCACGCTCGCAGGGAGCCACGGCACGCTACAAGTTAGTGTCGATGGCAGTTACACCTATACCCCAGGCGGCGACTGGCATGGCGATATTCCGGTCACTTATGTTGTCACCGACGGCAACATGGGCGGCGACACCACCGGAACGCTGGGCTTGCACGTTGCCGCCGTAGCCGATGCTAAAGATGATGTCGAAATCGCCCACACCGGCACGGTAATCACCAGCGACGTGCTGACGAACGACACCTTCGTCAATGCTGATCAAAAGATCACCAGCTTCACCCAGCCGCAATTCGGCACGGTCACCGTAGGGCTAAACAACACCCTGATTTACACCCCGGAGCCAGGTTTCGTCGGCAGCGACAGATACACCTATACCGTGACCAGCGGCGGCGTAACCGAAACCGCGACCGTGTTTATTTTGATGACTAACACGCCGCCAACGGCCAGTAACCAGTTCGCCGTCACCGATGAAGACACTCCCGTCAGCGGGGATGTCTTACGTTTGATTATCGACCCGGACGGCGACCCGCTGCATGTTGTCGACTTCCAGATTGCAGGCTCGGCAACCACGCACCTTGCGGGTGAAACGGTGACGATTGCCGGAAGCGGTGATTTCACGCTGAAAGCCGATGGCAGCTACACCTTTACGCCGATTCCTGACTGGAACGGCGTGGTGCCCACCATCAGCTTTAACGTTTCCGATAACACCGTCCAGCCGCCAACGCAGAGCACGCTGGATATTACCGTGCGCCCGATTGTCGATATCACCCACGACTCAGTGTCCACCCATGCGGGCAAGCCGGTAACTGTCGATGCGTTAAGTAATGACCATTTCAGTAACAGCGACGCGAAAATCGTCGCAACAGGTACTGCCGCGCACGGCACCGTGACTATTGTCGGCAACAAACTGGTCTACACGCCAAATGCGGGTTATGTCGGTGACGATGTATTTACCTACACCGTCAGCAGCGGAGGCATTGAAGAAACCGCCTCGGTCACCGTGACGATGACCAACACCTTGCCTGAGCCACGTAACTCGGTTATCCGTACGCCAGAAGACACCGCCATTGTGAATGACGATCTGTTATTTGGAGCAACGGATAGCGACAAAGACACGATGACGGTGACTGATTTCACCATTGACGGTGTGTCCCATGCGGCTGGCAGCACTGTCACTATTGCCGGAAAAGGCACGATCACCATCAACAGCTCCGGGCTTTACACCTTCACGCCCGTCCCGGACTGGAACGGGTCGATACCACCAATTACGTTTACCGTCAGCGACGGCAACACTGGCGGCCAGGTCAGCCGCAGTCTGGTCATTATTGTTCAACCGGTGGTGGATATTCAGCCTGATAACGCCACCACACACGCAGATAACGCCGTCGCCATCAACGTGTTGGGTAACGATACGTTCACGAATACACCGGTCGTCACTGCCACCCGCGACAGCAGCACGCTCGGGCGCGTAGACGTGCTTTCCGATAACACGATACGCTACACCCCACCGCCAGGATTTGTCGGCACCGACACCTTTACCTACTCCGTGACCAGCGGCGGCATTACCGAAACCAGCACCGTAACCGTAGTCGTCACCAACACCGCACCGACGACTACCGATATGATTCTGGTGGCGAATGAAGATGATCAAAATACCCTACCGCTTAGCGGCGTGCTAACGGCAAGCGACCCAGACTCCGACGTATTACGCGTCACCTCGTTCCAGGTCGCAGGTATCGCAGGCGTTTTCACCATCGGCCCCTTCGACACCACCCCCGCCGTGATTCCGGGCGTTGGCACCTTTACGCTGAGTTATGACCGCCATTACACCTTCACGCCAGTCGCCGACTGGAACGGCACCGTGCCGGAAATCACCTACGTGGTTACCGATGATAACGGCGGTGCGACGGCATCCGGCATAGTAAAGATCGAGATTAAGGCGGTGGCGGATATCGCAGATAACACGATTTCGCTGCAAGCGGGCACATCGTCCTCGGACAACCTGCTGACCAACGACAGCTTCGAGAATAGCGACCAGAGGATTTCATCGGTCACGCAAGGGCTGCACGGCACCGTCACCATCGGTAGCAATGGCGTGGTGACCTACACGCCAGCAACGGATTATGTCGGTACGGATTCTTACACTTACACCGTGACCAGCGGCGGCGTAACCGAAACCGCTACCGTGCATGTCACGGTCACTAATACCGTGCCGGTCGCCAGTCCTGACGTGCAAACCGTCGACGAAGACACCCCACTTATCGGCAATGTGCTAAGTAACGATACCGACAGTAATGCCACCGACACCCTGCACGTCACCAGTTTCACCTTCCCGGGCGAAACCGTGGCGCACCTGGCCGGAGAAACCGTCACCCTTACCGGTGTCGGCAAGTTCACACTCAATGCCGACGGCAGCTATAAATTTGTCCCGGTGGCTGACTGGAATGGGGCGATACCGGTTATCACCTATAACATCAGCGACGGCCATACCGGCGGCACTGCCAGCAGCACGCTGACGCTCGAGGTGACACCGGTGGCCGACATTCAGCCGGACTCCAGCATTACTCACGCAGGTGTGCCGCTGAACATCGACGTACTCGCCAACGACAGTTTTAAAAACCCTGACCGTGCGATTACCGCCACCACCAACGGCGCACACGGCACCGCAACCATTGTTGACGGTAAAATCACCTACACGCCAGTCGCCGGATTTGTCGGCAGCGATAGCTTTACTTACACGGTGACCAGCGGCGGTAAAACCGAAACCACCACCGTGACCGTGCAGATAACCAACACGCCGCCAGTGGCAACCCCGGACACCAGCGAAACGCCGGAAGATAGCGTGGCAAGAGGCAACGTGCTGGCTAACGACACCGATGCCGATGATGCGGATAAACTGGCGCTCACCGTCACCGGCTTTACCGTCAACGGCACGCCGTACACGCCAGGCAGCGTCGTGACTCTCGCGGGTATGGGTTTATTGACCCTGCAAGCGAACGGCGACTGGACGTTTGCACCGATTGCCGACTGGAACGGCACCCTGCCTGTCGTGGCTTACACCATCAGCGATGGCAACAGCGGCGGCACTTCCAACGCCTCGTTAAGCATTACTGTCACCGCAGTCCAGGACGCTTTTGACGATGTGGTGACCACCCCCGGTAATACCTCGATAACAACCGATGTGTTCGCCAATGACACCTTCAGGAACAGTGACAAAACGCTCCAGAGCGTAACCCAGGGTAGCCACGGCACGGTGACTATCGCTAACGGGAAAGTGACGTATATTCCGAACGTCGGCTTTGCTGGCACCGACAGCTACACCTACACCGTGACCAGCGGCGGCATTATTGAAACCGCCACCGTGACCGTGCATGTCGCCAACATCGTGCCGGTGGTTAACCCGGAAGCGGTTATCACGCCACAAGGCACACCTGTTTCCGGGAATCTGTTAACCAACGATAGCGATCCGAACGGCGACCCACTCCACCTTTCTGCTTTCCAGATTGGCGGCAAGAGTTACAACGCGGGCGAAACGGCGGTACTGGCGGGCATTGGCAGCGTCACAGTCCTGCAAGACGGCAGCTACAGCTTTACGCCGGAAGGTAGCTGGCACGGCTTTGTCCCGGCGTTGACTTACACCGTCAGCGACGGCAATAGAGGCGGTGAAACCAACAGCACATTGCGTATTCTGGTGGCACCAGCGGTAGAAATTCAGGTGAAAGAATCTGGCCTGACCCCGTTTGAGCCAGGCACGCAGGAAGTCAGCGGCACGCTGGATATTCTGTCGCTCGACAGACTGCAAACCCTGACATTCCAGGGGCGCACCATTACCGCCGCAGAACTCCAGCGCCTGAACCCGTTATCGCCAATCACTATCGAAACCGAAACCGGCACCATTACGCTTCTGGCTTACTACAGCCAGGCGGAAGGCAATGCGCACATTGACTATCGCTTCACCTTGCGCGAAGCGGTGTCGCAGCCAGGGTTCGTCAGCACGCACAACGATTACGACGTACAGGTCAACGGTGCAACCATCGGCCAACTGCGCATTACCGTGTTTAACGACAACCCAACGGCCACCGACGACAGCGCTGAAATTTTGCAGGATCAAGGCCAGGAATCTGCGAGCGGTAACGTATTTAGCGATGATCGCATCGGGGCTGATGGCGCGGCAAACAACGGGCCGGTCACGGGTGTTATCTCGCAAAACACCGGTAACGCAGGAATCATTAGCGGCAACAGCAACGGGCAATACGGCACGCTATTCCTCGATAACCTGGGCAACTGGCGTTATCAGGTAAACAGTAGCGACCCGCGTGTGGCTGCACTTGAAGCGAACGCCACGCTCAGCGAAGTGTTTGTTTACACCCTCACCGACAGCGATGGCGACGTAAGCGAAGCGCGATTGACCATTTTGATTCATGGCGTTACCGCCATGCCGAACGTCAGCGATGACCGTAACGGTGACCAAATATTTGGCCGTGACGACGAAGAATCGCTAAATGCCATCAGCCAAAGTTATGAACCGGGCTTGTTTATTCTGCCGCTCGTCTATGATTTACAAAGCGATGCGGTCGGTTTGCAAACCCGCCTCAACAGCCAGTTTGCCGCCTACGGCTATGGCATCGAACAGGCTAATTCGCCGGTTATGCAGCAGGCGGTGCTGTTCACCCGTTGGTACACCGACAGCCGTGAACAACGCAGTTTGCCTGGCTTAGAAAGCAACGGCCTTGGGCAAAATTCGCTGGGCAATTCGTTTGGCCCGTTTGGTATTGGGCAAGCCGACCAACGCAGCGAGTTTGCGCAATCTGCACCAGCAGTCGTCGCGCAGGAAGCCACACAGGTTGAAAAACCGCAGATTATCGCGCTGGGAGCACAACCTTTATCCGCGCAGCTCGCGGCCCTGGAAAAACAGACTTTAGCGTCTGGAAAACACATTACAGTCCCGACAATCACCCGCCGGTAATGGCTGAGAGCAACTGTTTAAGATGGAAATAACAACGATGAGCGCATACGTGATAGCAGAAAAAAAACGTGGCGTGCCGTTAGTCAAACCGATTGCCGGGTTGATTGCGGTGCTGATATTGGCAGGCTGTGGCACCATTAAACCGGAACCACTCACTCAGGATGAGATAACAGCCCGAGTGAATCGCGACCGTGCAGAAATGTACCGTGGGCAAGAGGCGCTACAGGGCCCGATGACGCTGTCTGACGCCATGGCGCGAGCGTTAAAATATAACCTCGATTACCGTCTGAAAATGATGGAAACCGCGCTGTCGCGCAGCCTGCTGGATGTTTCCCAACAGGACATGCTGCCAAAGCTGATGGCGGATGCGGGCTATCGCTGGCGTGATAACGATTCCGGCGGCACCAGCGTCGGTATCGACGATGGCGTGATCAGCTTGCGTCCTTCCACCTCGGAAGAGCGCGAACATTATCTTTCCAGCGCGACGTTCTCCTGGGATCTGCTCGACTTCGGTATGAGCTACTACCGTGCCAAACAACAGGCCGATGACGTTAACATTGCGGAAGAACGCCGCCGCAAAGTGCTGCAAAATATTGTCCAGGAAGTGCGTGATGCTTACTGGCGGGCATTAGGCGCACAGCGTTTGCTCGACGAAACCCAACCGCTAGCCGAACAAATTGCCCAGGCGCTGGATAAAACCCGTGAAGCAGAACAGGCGGGGATTTTGCCACCAATCGAAGGGCTGGAATATCAACGCGCCCTGCTCGATGCCATGACGTTGCTTAACCAGAAACGCCAGCAAATGGAGCTGGCGAAAAGCGAACTGACGGCGCTGATTAACCTGCCGCCAGGCACGCCGCTGGTGTTGCAAGACACGCCAACACCGCTGGCACCGGCTCCGACTAACATTGATAAGCTGGAACAAATGGCGCTGGAGCGCCGCCCTGAGCTACGCGAAGAAGACTACAAAACGCGTATCGACAGCTACGAAACCAAGCGCCAGATAGCCTCGTTATTCCCGAGCCTGAATCTGTTCGCCGGGTTGAATTACGACTCCAACGACTATCTCTACAATAACAACTGGATTGAAGGCGGCGTGGGTGTCTCGATGAACCTGTTCAAATTGCTGAGTATTCCGGCAATCAGCACCGCTAACGACGCCCGCGCCCAAACCGACAACGCTCGCCGCATGGCGCTGAGCATGGCGGTTCTGACGCAGGTGCGAGTGGCGACCGAACGCTACAAACTGGCTTCGTATGACTTCCAGATTGCCGAGCAATCCGCGCAGGTTGACCAACGTCTGGCGAGCATTTCCCGCGCCGGGTCTGATAACTCGCTGACCAGCGATTTAGAAACGTTGCGTACTCAGGCGCGTTCGATTGTTTCGCGCTTCCAGGAAGCCTCGTCGTATGCCGAAGCGCAAGCCGCTTACGGACGCGTGCTGAACTCAGTCGGCATTGATTTACTGCCTGATCAGGTCAACAAGACCGACGTTGCCAGCTTATCACGACAAATTCAGGCTAGTTTGCGTCAGCAAGAAAGCAGCGTATTTGCCCACGTCGCAGGCGTCGCCGTTGAAAGACACCCGATCTCCATTCAGGTTACGCGCCTGCCGTCAGGTATTTCCCGTGGCAGCGTCGAGCAATCCGTTGGCCGCGTAATTACAGCGAACCACCTGTCGCTCGAACCCTCACCTAACAGCATTAATCTGCAAATGAGCTTCAGCATGGCAGCCAGCAGCGGCACCCGCAAAGGCGTCTGGACGATGCGCGTCAAAGATGCCACCGGAGCCGAAGTACTGACGCGCCAGTACACCAGCTATTTGCCAAACGAAACCAGCACGCGATCCATCAGCGCGCTGGCCGAAGCAGCAACGTTATCCATCACCAGTGATTTGCAAAAGCTTGCAGGGGCCACACCTGCCCTGACCGCGGCACCTTAAACAAACAAAAACCGGTGGATGTCGCTGACGCTAATCCACCCTACAACGGCTGCTTTTCGTAGGTCGGATTAGCGTCAGCGACATCCGACAGCCGATCATTGGGATATGAATGATATGACTCTTTTTCGAACTGCCCTCATTTGCTCGCTGGCCTGCTTTTCGGCCCCCATCTTTGCCGCTGAAACGCCTGCCGCACAAGGCAGCACTCCGGTGCGCTTCCTGGTGCTCGCAAACCGCGAAAGCCCGCTTTCCAGCGTGGTGCCGGGGCGCATGGCAAAAATTAATGTGGAACTGGGTGACACAGTGACGCAGGGAAAAGTGCTGGCAAACATGGACTGTAGCGATTTGGTGGCCCGTAAAAATGCCGCCGAAGCGGAGTTTCACGCCGCCCAACTGCGCTATGAAGCGAAAGCAAAACTCCAGGGATTACAATCTGCTGCGGCACTGGAAGTGGGTTTAGCCGCCTCCGAAGTTAACCGCACCAAAGGACAGATGGGCATTTTTGACGCTCAACTGGCACAGTGCCGCTTTATTGCGCCATTTGCCGGACGCGTGGCGAAAATTTACGTCAAAGAAGGCCAGGGGATTGGTGCAGGTGCGCCAGTCATTGATTTGGTCGGCAGCGGCACGTTGCGGGCGCGTTTAAACGTGCCTTCAAACTGGGTGGCGTGGCTGAAAATCGGCTCGCAGCTTAATGCGTCTGTTGGCGAAACCGGTAAGCAATATCCGCTCACGGTGACGCATATCAGCGGCAAAGTGGATGCCGTCAGCCAGACCATCGAAATTGAAACTCGCTTCCCGGAAAAAACCGATGACGTCTTGCCAGGCATGAGCGGGCAAGCCGTTGCAATTTGCCCGCCCGATGAAAATCGTTGTTTAAATAACGGAGCGGCTAATTCGTGACTGCAAGCGTTACCTTTTACCAGCTCGCAGCCCGAGTAGAAACGATAAGTCATGCCGCCGAACTTGGGTTTGCCATCTGTAATGACACGCGCCAGCTGGTGAATTATCGCCAGGCGGCGCTGCTGTCTCTCGCCCCAAACAACCGCGCAAAACTGGTCGCCCATTCTGGATTAAGTGATACCGACAACAATACGCCATATGCCTTATGGCTTGCGGACGTTGCACGTGAAATTGCGCCGCACTGCCGGGCGTTGCCGCCAGAAGCCCGCGTAATGGCGCTTTCCCCAACGCACCTCAGCGAAGCCCTTTCCAGCCAGTGGGCCGAATGGTTTCCGGCGCACGTTTGGGTGTTGCCATTAACCGGTGCCGACGGGGAAATTCACGCGCTCTGGTTTCTGGGGCGCGATGAAGCGTGGCCGACATCACTGGCTCCTGGCTCCCCGGAATTTACGCTATTACAACTCAGTGGATTATACGGTTACGCATGGTGGGCGCTAACGGCGCGCCCCTCGCGTTTCAGGCAATTCTGGCAGCGCAACACCGGACGCCGCCTGGCTTATATCGTGCTGGCTGTCCTGCTGGTGTTATGTATTCCGGTGCGCGAATACACGCTGGTGCCTGCGGAAATTATCTCGCTCCAAAGTGAAGTGATTGCCGCACCCGATTCCGGCGTGATTAAACGCATGGTGGTGCTGCCCAACAGCGAGGTAGTGAAAGGCCAGGTATTAGCAACGCTTGACGACACCACGCTGCATAACCGTTTGGCGGTGGCGCAGGCGGAACTGGAAACCACCGAAACCACGCTGCATCAGGCCTCCCAACAGGCGATTGAAGATCAACAAGCTAAGTCAGAACTGGCGATGGCCGAAGGCAAATGGCGTGAGAAAAAAGTCGAAGTCGAGTCGATAAAACGCGATCTTGAAAAACTCACAATTCGCGCGCCTGGTAACGGGGTATTTGTCTATACCGACCCCGATGATTGGGCTGGGCGTCCGGTACAAACCGGCGAGCGTATTGGCCTGCTGGCTGACCCGAATAATTTGGGCGTTCGCGCCTGGGCACCGGTTAGTGAATCCACCAACCTGAATCACGGCGCACCGATGACCGTGTTTTTGAAGGTCGCCCCGCTGGATTCGTTTGACGCAAAACTGGATTACGCAGGCTACCAAACCGTGGAAGCGCCGAACGGCGTCGCCAGTTATTTGCTGCGCGGCACGCTGGAAGGTAAGCCAGAAGTGGCGCGAATTGGCCTGAAAGGGACGGCTCGCGTGACGGGTGACTGGGCGCTGCTCGGCTACTTGTTGCTGCGCCGCCCTATCGCTACCCTGCGCGCCGGGAGTGGCTGGTGATAAGCGGTGCCGCCACTGCTCCACCGTGGCCCGCGCTACGTGATGAACTGCGCCTTAACAGCGCGGGCAGCAACCGCGACGGATCTCCGGCCTGGCACCTGGCCGATCCGGTGCGTAATCTGTTTTTCCGGCTCGGCTGGCTGGAAATCGAAATCCTCAAACGCTGGCAACTGGCTGATGCCGCAAAAATAGCGCAGGCCATTAATCAGCAAACCACGCTGAATGTCGAAGAAGAAGACATCAAAGCCTTTGTGCTGTTTTTACAGCAGCAACAGCTATTGCGCACCGCCCGTTATCGCCCGGCATCATCGGTGTGGAAATGGCTGTTGCACAGTTATTTGTTTATCCGCATCCCGCTGGTTCATCCTGAAAAAGCGCTGCGCAAAGCGCTGCCCTGGTTGCAGCCGCTGTTCAGTAAAACGTTTCTCTGGCTGACGCTGTTTGTCGCGGTAACCGGCATCGTGCTGGCGGCGCGGCAGTGGGACACCGTGGTCGCCACGTTGCATAATTCAGTGAACTGGCACGGCGCGATGGCCTTTGCTATCGCACTGGTGTTTTCAAAATGCTGGCACGAAATAGGCCACGCATTAACCGCCACGCGCCACGGCGTGCGGGTTGGGCATATGGGTGTCGCCCTGCTGGTGATGCTGCCGATGGCATACACCGATACCGGCGAAAGCTGGAAACTGTTTCGTTCGCGCGACCGGCTAAAAATTGCCGCCGCAGGGATTGTTTCAGAGCTGGTACTGGCGGCGTGGGCCACATTGCTGTGGTCATTCGCGCCGGAAGGCAGCATCAAGAACGCGCTGTTTTTCCTCGCCACCACCGCCTGGATTATGACGGTCGTGGTCAACGCCAGCCCGTTTATGCGCTTCGACGGCTACTACATTCTGAGCGACATACTGGATTTTCCAGGGCTGCACGAACGCGCAGGAAACTGGGCGAAACGGGCGATGCGCTGGCATCTGTTCGGCATCAACGATCCCGCGCCCGATAACGTCACGCCCGCGTTTGCCCGCTTCCTGACGGTATTTGCCTTCGCCACGTGGATTTACCGCCTGCTGCTGTTTATCGGCATCGCGGTGGTTATCTATCACGCCTTTTTTAAAGCGCTGGGTGTGATTCTGTTTTTAGTTGAGATTGTGACTTTTGTGGTGCAACCGATGATCAGAGAAATCAAAACCGTTTGGGCTCGTCGGCATGAAAGCCAGCCGTTTTATCGGCGCAGATTGCTGCTGATTGCTATCGCCGGGCTGCTGGTTATTTTTGTGCCGTGGTCGAATAAAGTGAACCTGCCTGGCGTGCTTGAAGCCGGTTTCGTGCAGCCGATTTACACGCCGTACAGCGCTCGCCTCGAGAAAGTTTTTGTCACTGACGGACAGCAAGTGAAAGCCGGGCAGCCGCTGTTCGAGCTTATCGCCCCGCTGCCTGAAACCTCGCAGCGTAAAGCCGAGGAAATGCGCCGAGCATGGGAATTTAGTGCCCGTGGCGCGTTAGGGCTGGATAAAGACGGCCCGGCGAAACAGGTTCTGGCAGACCAAATGGCTCGCCAGTATTCGCTCCAGCAAAGCGCGGGCAACAATGAATTGCTGCGTCTACGACTGGTTGCCGCCTCCGACGGGCGAATCGAAGACCGCGATCTTTCTTTGCAACCAGGCAGTTGGGTTTCCCCGACGACGCACATCGCAACCCTGGTTAATGCCGATCGCTGGCGAGTGAAAGCGTTGGTCGGTGAAGAAGATTTGGCGCGATTAAAAGTGGGTGCGACGGCAAAAGTCTACCAAAACGACGAGTGGCAACCGCTTATCGGGCGGGTTGTTTCCATCGACCATAATGTGGTGACGCGCCTGCCTTCGTTGCTACTGGCTAAAGATCACGGCGGCCCGGTGCAGCTAAACCCAACGGCGCAGGCAAAAGATTTGCGTCCGCAAAGTGTCTGGTATCGCGTGTCGATTGAAGGTAACGGAAATCCGGCCGTGCTCAAGCGGGAAAATCTCGCGGATATCGCCGTTGAGAGTGCGCGCCAAAGCCTTGCGCATCGCTGGTTTAATAGTGTCTCGCTGATGTTGATCCAGCAGACGGGAATGGGGAAAGACGGGTAAAGTTAGCCCCTCTTTGCAGAGGGGCTAAGTCCTTGCTACAGGATGATTTGTGAGGTGCATATCAATACATGAGGCCGCTAAGTTGCATTCCTGAACCACCCACTTCCTCCTGAGATACTGGAAGGGGTCGTTATATTTATGTCCGTTTCCGCACTCTGAGTCAATTGTTTGCAGGTGACCTTTTCAATGATTTTCAAACCTGATTACAAATGCCGGGCATAGCGTAAAGCCTGGGCCAGCTTTTGCTGATTAAACGGTTTACGCAACAGCTCGACCTGCGGTAATTGCTGCCCGCTGCGGCGCAAATCCTGGCCGCTTATCAGCAGGCAAGTGAGATGCGGATAATGCTCTTGTGCATGCTGCACCACATCCGCGCCGCTCATCGTGCCAGGCAGCATTAAGTCGCTGATTAAAATCTGAATATCGGGCACATCTTTCAGCAGTTGTAGCGCTTGCTGGCTGTCGCTGGTTTCCAGCGTCAGATAACCCAACTGATGTAATTGTTCGCACAACGTCTGGCGAACATCGTCTTCATCTTCGAGTACCAGAACCAGCTGATCTTCATCGTGATTGACCGCCAACGGCTCCGGCAACGTTTCATTCGCGGCCTGCGTGGGCGCACGCGGTAGCTGCAAACGCACTAACGTTCCCTGCCCTGGCGCACTTTCAATTTGCACCCGCCCGCCGGACTGACGCACAAAACCGTAAACCATCGACAGGCCCAGCCCGCTGCCGCTGCCCGTCTGTTTAGTGGTGAAGAACGGTTCAAACACTTGAGCTTTAATTTCCGCTGACATCCCGTGACCGCTGTCGATAACTTCCAGCGCCACCATATCCTGCTTGCGCCCACTGGAACGCACCACGCGCTGGTTCCAGGTTCGGATTTTGATGATGCCGCTTTGCCCTTCCATCGCATCGCGGGCATTCATAACCAAATTGATAATCGCATTCTCAAGTTGATTCACATCTATCCACGCGGGCCAGGCCGGATGCTGCGCTTCTATCTCAAGCGTTAGCGCGGCAGGCAGCGAATGGCGAATCAGCGGGTCGAGGTTTTCCAACAGATTTTTCATCGAAACCGCGTGAGGATGCAGCGACTGTTTACGGGAAAATGCCAGTAATCGCTGGGTAAGTTGCGCACCGCGCTCGGCGGCTTTTAAGGCTCGCTGAATGCGCGTGGCATCCGGTGAATCCGTGGATGTCAGTTCAAGGCTGCCAATAATCACCGCCAGCAGGTTATTAAAATCATGCGCCAGACCACCGGTTAACTGCCCCACCGCTTTCATTTTTTGGCTGTGAACCAACGCTTCTTCCAGCGCTTTGCGCTCGCTCCGCTCCAGCACCACGTTGACCATCCCGCGCCCTGGCACCGGGCTGAAACGCAGTTCGATAGTGCGATTATCCGCAAGCCGCAGTTCCTGTGCTTTAGGCAACGGGCGCGAGAGATTTTCGAGGATGTGCTCCTGAAGCGGCGTCACCTGTTTGAGCAGGCTCATATAATGCTGACCACGCTGAAGATGTTCCGGTGCCAGCCCCAGCAGCAGCGGATACTGCGGGTTCCACACCACCAGAACGCCGTCGTTATCAAACAGCGCAAAACCATCGCGCATGGCGTGGAAGGTGGTTTCCAGTTGGGTGCTTTTTTCTTTGAGTAATTTCGAGGTGTGTTCCAGCGATGCGGTATTGCGAGCGAAAACGTTAAACGCCCGCGCCAACTCGCCAAGTTCATCACGTCGCTGCAATGCAGGCACGCTGACATCGCGCTCGCCCCGCGCCAGCCGCGTCATGGCGTGAGAAATTGCCGTCAGATTCGAGCCAAGATTGCGGTAAATATACCAACCGGCAAAACCGGTGATCACCAGCGCCAGCAAAGCAAACAGGCCAATAAAGGCAATCATCGATTGCAGTTCTTTATGGCTTTGTTCGGTGCGATTTAGCGACTCCTGCGCCACTTTTTGCACGTACTGGTTAATGTCCTGGTTCAAAAACGCCACCAGCGCTTTAATGTGGTACATATACCAGGAAATCCCCAGGTCGCTATTTTCCAGCGCCTGCGAAAGTGGCAGCAATTGCTGCAAATGAGTAGCGAACTCCTGCAATATTCCCTCAACCAGTGGCGAATCGGCATGAGCGGGAAGTTGCGCCATCACTTCTGTAAGCTGCACTACCGTGGCTTTCGGGGACGGCGTTTGAATGGCAATCAGGATCAGCCTGTCCATCTCCGTTAACAGCCGGGGTTCGGGAATAGCCAGCCCATCGCGAGCATTAATATCCTGAATATGTTGCAGATAACTTTGGTTTTGATAGAGCGCACTCAACAGTGCGTTACGTTCCAGATGGCGACGATGGCCAAGTTCCAGCATACGTGTAACGCTGCTTTCCAGCTCATTACTACGGTCGGTAATGCGTTTTACAAGCTGCGGTTCGCGGCTGGCAAGCGGCGCATTGGCAAGGTGATTGAGCGAGCGCTGTAACGCCTGCTGCGTTTGCTGCAAACGCTGCGCTTCGCTTTGATATTCCAGCGCGCCCACTACTTGCGTAAGGCGCACCGCCGCCGTGGCCACATTCGCGGTATCCCGCGCCAGCTCCATGCTACCGGACATATCGCTAAGCGTTTGCCCCTGAACCTGCTCCTGCAAACGGCTGGCGTGATTAAAACCCCACACCGCTACGCCGCAGACCAGCAACGTCACCGCCACCACCAGCAGATTAAAAGACAGCAGGCGTCCGCGAGCGCTGGTCAGAAAGGGTGTGCGGGGTTGCGGCATGTTTTGGCTCCGGGTTAAAAGCAGTAAGCAAAGTGTAGTGATCAATTAAAACGGCTCGCCTTTTTGTAAGTCTTTCGAGGTCTTTTTTCTGACTTCTTTGCTACTACGCATGTAGCAGAACGCCATAAACTAACAACCCCATTATTCTTCTGTACGTATTCATACTCGCCATATAAAAACCAGAACAACCACAAAGCACCCAAACC
>CBCPKK010000051.1:0-25795 GCA_965119215.1 uncultured Buttiauxella sp. | reverse complement strand
CCTGCGTTTCGCAATCCGTGAAGGCGGCCGTACTGTAGGCGCTGGTGTTGTTGCTAAAGTTATCGCTTAATCGCTGATACCTTTGTATGAAAAAAGAGCGCCTCGGCGCTCTTTTTTTTTTACAATTTTTACCGCTTCCAACGTGAAGCAGACATGCGTGTGCTATTGTAATCATAACTATTCTCATTTACACTTTGTGCGTAATTTGAACGGGAGTGCTTATGTACGTTTGTCTTTGCAATGGTGTAAGTGATAAAAAAATTCGGCAGGCAGTACGCCAGTTTCATCCACAATCTTTTCAGCAACTTCGCAAGTTTGTGCCAGTGGGCAACCAATGTGGTAAGTGCACCCGCGCAGTTCGAGAAATCATGCAAGAAGAGTTATTGCAGATCCCAGAATTTAAAGAGATTGCCTAAGACAGTCACTTTTTTTTGACTTACTCCGTGCTACATCTACGCTTCATGTAGTGGAAGCGGAGGGAGTAAAAATGAAAGGTGATACTAAGATAATAAATTATCTCAATAAATTATTGGGAAACGAGCTTGTCGCGATCAATCAGTATTTTCTCCATGCGAGAATGTTCAAAAACTGGGGCTTAATGCGCCTCAATGAAGTTGAATACCACGAATCCATTGATGAGATGAAACACGCCGATAAGTATATCGAGCGTATTTTGTTCCTCGAAGGCATTCCTAACCTGCAAGACTTAGGCAAACTCCATATCGGCGAGGATGTCGAAGAAATGCTTCAGTCTGACCTCAAACTAGAAATGGATGGTGCCAAAGATTTACGTGAAGCCATTGCTTACGCGGATACCATTCATGACTATGTTAGCCGCGATATGCTGATCCAAATCCTTACGGAGGAAGAGCACCATATAGACTGGTTGGAAACTGAATTGGATCTCATCTCTAAAATTGGTTTGCAGAATTACCTTCAGTCTCAAATCAAAGAAGGGAACTAAGGTCCTTAAGCTGTGGGAAGGAAGAACATATCCACCCTACAGAACCACCCGCTATCGCAAGGTTTGGTCCAAAAGGTAGCGGGGTGGTAGTCAGTGAAAAGCGTTTATTAAATAATGAACTTGCTATCAGTACTGATACCAGCCCACTTGATGCAGCTGCTAAGGTAATCCACCCCAAACTCTGCCAACCATGCCACGCACCTAATGCTGCTAAAAGCTTCATGTCGCCGTATCCGATGCCTTCGCATTTACGCCAAAAATAGTAAATCCAATAAAGCCCCCATAAACTTAGATACCCGCCCATAGCCCCAAGTACTGAGGCCGTTAAGTTTTCAGGTGCCATGCAGATTTGGTACAGCAGGCCAGACCAAAGTAGTGGATAGGTCAGATTATCCGGCAGCAACATACATCGATAATCTATCCAGGCTAGCCGCAACAAAATCCCAGCGTATAAACCAATAAAGATCAAAACCAATAGGGGGGTAGGCATAGTGGCTGGCAACTCTCAAATTAGATGTTGTTCAAACGCTAAGTGAATGACTTATTGAAAGCAAAATGGAGATCTCCTGGTTGCGAGTGCAGTTCCGCAGAAAATCTCATAAGCAGAATATCTTGCCGTACAATTGGAAGCAGAACCGAACCCTTACACAAAAAATTGTTTAATTCGTATCCATGGCTTGCTTAAGGGGCAGATTTACGTATAATGCGCGGGCCTGTCTTAATCGATGGCCGGCTCGATATGAGCCTGGCAGTGAAGCTACTGTCGACAATGTTCCCAATTGGGGAACTATGTATGAACGATTACACTCCCCCATCAATCGTAATGGGTGCGAGTAGTGATTTTTTTCGTCTATAAAATAATTGGAGCTATGGTCTCATGCAGAGCCAAAGAATCCGTATCCGCCTTAAAGCGTTTGATCATCGTCTGATCGATCAATCAACTGCGGAAATCGTCGAGACTGCTAAGCGCACTGGTGCGCAAGTACGTGGTCCGATCCCGCTGCCGACCCGCAAAGAGCGCTTTACCGTTCTGATCTCTCCGCACGTCAACAAAGACGCGCGTGATCAGTACGAAATTCGCACTCATAAGCGTCTGGTTGACATCGTTGAGCCAACTGAGAAAACCGTTGATGCTCTGATGCGTCTGGATCTGGCTGCTGGTGTTGACGTGCAGATCAGCCTGGGTTAATCAGGTCATTGACGATTGAGAGGTTGAAACAATGATTGGTTTAGTCGGTAAAAAATTGGGTATGACCCGTATCTTCACAGAAGACGGCGTTTCTATCCCAGTAACCGTGATCGAAGTAAATGCAAACCGTGTTACTCAGGTTAAAGACCTGGCTAACGATGGCTACCGTGCTGTTCAAGTTACCACTGGCGCTAAAAAAGCTAGCCGTGTAACTAAGCCGGAAGCTGGTCACTTCGCTAAAGCTGGCGTAGAAGCTGGCCGTGGCCTTTGGGAATTCCGTCTTGCAGAAGGCGAAGAGTTCACTATTGGCCAAGACATTAGCGTTGAGCTGTTTGCTGAAGTCAAAAAAGTAGACGTTACCGGTACTTCCAAGGGTAAAGGTTTTGCTGGCACTGTAAAGCGCTGGAACTTCCGTACTCAGGATGCTACCCACGGTAACTCCTTGTCTCACCGCGTTCCGGGTTCTATCGGTCAGAACCAGACTCCGGGCAAAGTGTTCAAAGGCAAGAAAATGGCAGGCCACCTGGGTAACGAACGTGTAACTGTTCAGAGCCTGGATGTAGTACGCGTTGACGCTGAGCGCAACCTGCTGCTGGTTAAGGGTGCAGTTCCGGGTGCAACCGGTAGCGACCTTATTGTTAAACCAGCTGTGAAGGCGTGAGGAGATAGCAATGGAATTAGTATTGAAAGACGCGCAAAGCGCGCTGACTGTTTCCGAAACTACCTTCGGTCGTGATTTTAACGAAGCGCTGGTACACCAGGTTGTAGTTGCTTATGCAGCTGGTGCTCGTCAAGGTACTCGTGCTCAGAAGACTCGTGCCGAAGTAACGGGTTCCGGTAAAAAGCCGTGGCGCCAGAAAGGTACCGGCCGTGCGCGTGCAGGTTCTATCAAGAGCCCGATCTGGCGTTCTGGTGGTGTAACCTTCGCTGCTCGTCCGCAGGACCACAGTCAAAAAGTTAACAAAAAGATGTACCGCGGAGCGCTGAAAAGCATTCTGTCCGAACTGGTACGTCAGGATCGTCTGATCGTTGTCGAACAGTTCTCTGTTGAAGCGCCTAAAACTAAGCTGCTTGCTCAGAAACTGAAAGACATGGCCCTGGAAGATGTGCTGATCGTAACTGGCGAACTGGATGAGAATCTGTTCCTGGCTGCGCGTAACCTGCATAAGGTTGACGTACGCGATGCAGCAACAATCGATCCAGTTAGCCTGATCGCCTTCGACAAAGTCGTTATGACTGCTGATGCAGTTAAGCAAGTTGAGGAGATGCTGGCATGATCCGTGAAGAACGTCTGCTGAAAGTACTGCGCGCGCCGCACGTATCTGAAAAAGCATCTATGGCGATGGAAAAAACAAATACCATCGTTCTCAAAGTTGCAAAAGACGCGACCAAAGCAGAGATCGTTGCTGCTGTTGAGAAACTGTTCGAAGTTGAAGTTAAAGGCGTTAATACCTTGCTTGTTAAAGGCAAAACTAAGCGTCATGGACAGCGTATCGGTCGTCGTAGCGACTGGAAAAAAGCTTACGTCACCCTGAAGGAAGGCCAGAATCTGGACTTCGTCGGCGGCGCTGAGTAAGTCGGAGGAGAAAAACAATGGCAGTTGTTAAATGTAAACCGACATCTCCGGGTCGTCGCCACGTAGTTAAAGTGGTCAACCCTGAGCTGCATAAGGGCAAACCATTTGCTCCGCTGGTTGAAAAAAACAGCAAATCCGGTGGCCGTAACAACAATGGTCGTATCACTACTCGTCACATCGGTGGTGGTCACAAGCAGGCTTATCGTATTGTTGACTTTAAACGCAACAAAGATGGTATCCCGGCAGTTGTTGAACGTCTTGAGTACGATCCGAACCGCTCTGCGAATATCGCACTGGTTCTGTACAAAGATGGCGAACGCCGTTACATCCTGGCCCCTAAAGGCCTGAAAGCTGGCGACCAGATTCAATCTGGCGTTGATGCTGCAATCAAAGCTGGTAACACCCTGCCGATGCGCAACATCCCGGTTGGTTCTACTGTTCATAACGTAGAAATGAAACCAGGTAAAGGCGGTCAGTTGGCACGTTCCGCAGGTACTTATGTGCAGATCGTTGCACGTGATGGTGCTTACGTTACCCTGCGTCTGCGTTCTGGTGAAATGCGTAAAGTTGAAGCTGACTGCCGCGCGACACTGGGCGAAGTTGGCAATGCTGAGCATATGCTGCGCGTTCTGGGTAAAGCGGGTGCTGCTCGCTGGCGTGGTGTTCGTCCTACCGTTCGCGGTACTGCGATGAACCCAGTCGACCACCCACACGGTGGTGGTGAAGGTCGTAACTTTGGTAAGCACCCGGTATCCCCGTGGGGCGTTCAGACCAAAGGTAAGAAGACCCGCAGCAACAAGCGTACTGATAAATTCATCGTACGTCGCCGTAGCAAATAATTTTAGAGGATAAGCCATGCCACGTTCTCTCAAGAAAGGTCCTTTTATTGACCTGCACTTGCTGAAGAAGGTAGAGAAAGCGGTGGAAAGCGGTGACAAGAAGCCCCTGCGCACTTGGTCCCGTCGTTCAACGATCTTTCCTAACATGATCGGTTTGACCATCGCTGTCCATAATGGTCGTCAGCATGTTCCGGTATTTGTTTCCGACGAAATGGTCGGTCACAAACTGGGTGAATTTGCACCGACACGTACTTATCGCGGTCACGCTGCTGATAAAAAAGCCAAGAAGAAATAAGTAGGAGGAAGAGATGGAAACTTTAGCTCAACATCGCCACGCTCGTTCTTCTGCTCAAAAGGTTCGCCTTGTTGCTGACCTTATTCGCGGTAAGAAAGTGTCGCAGGCACTAGAAATTTTGACCTTCACCAACAAGAAAGCGGCTGTATTGGTCAAGAAAGTTCTAGAATCTGCCATTGCTAACGCTGAACACAACGATGGCGCTGACATTGACGATCTGAAAGTCGCGAAAATCTTCGTAGACGCAGGCCCAAGCATGAAGCGCATTATGCCGCGTGCAAAAGGTCGTGCAGATCGCATCCTGAAGCGCACCAGCCACATTACTGTGGTTGTGTCCGATCGCTGAGACTCTGGAGACTAGCAATGGGTCAGAAAGTACATCCTAATGGTATTCGCCTGGGTATTGTAAAACCTTGGAACTCTACTTGGTTTGCGAACACCAAAGAATTCGCTGACAACCTGGACAGCGATTTTAAAGTTCGTCAGTACCTGACTAAGGAACTGGCGAAGGCGTCTGTATCTCGTATCGTTATCGAGCGTCCAGCTAAGAGCATCCGTGTGACTATTCACACTGCTCGCCCTGGCATCGTTATTGGTAAGAAAGGCGAAGACGTAGAAAAACTGCGCAAGGTCGTAGCGGATATCGCTGGCGTTCCTGCACAGATCAATATCGCCGAAGTTCGTAAGCCTGAACTGGACGCAAAATTGGTTGCTGACAGCATCACTTCACAGCTGGAACGTCGCGTTATGTTCCGTCGTGCTATGAAGCGTGCTGTACAGAATGCCATGCGTCTGGGCGCTAAAGGTATCAAAGTTGAAGTTAGTGGTCGTCTGGGCGGAGCCGAGATCGCACGTACCGAATGGTATCGTGAAGGTCGCGTGCCGTTGCACACACTGCGTGCTGACATTGACTATAACACCTCTGAAGCGCACACCACTTATGGTGTAATCGGCGTTAAAGTGTGGATCTTCAAAGGTGAGATCCTGGGTGGGATGGCTGCTGTTGAACAACCGGAAAAACCGGCTGCTCAACCTAAAAAGCAGCAGCGTAAAGGCCGTAAGTAAGGAGAGTCGCTGTGTTACAACCAAAGCGTACAAAATTCCGTAAAGTGCACAAAGGCCGCAACCGTGGTCTGGCTGCTGGTACGGATGTTAGCTTCGGCACTTTCGGTCTGAAAGCTGTTGGCCGTGGTCGTCTGACTGCACGTCAGATCGAAGCAGCACGTCGTGCAATGACCCGTGCAGTTAAGCGTCAGGGTAAGATCTGGATCCGTGTATTCCCGGACAAACCGATCACCGAAAAGCCGCTTGAAGTGCGTATGGGTAAAGGTAAAGGCAACGTAGAGTATTGGGTTGCCTTGATTCAGCCTGGCAAAGTCCTGTATGAAATGGACGGCGTACCAGAAGAGCTGGCCCGTGAAGCATTCAAGCTGGCAGCAGCGAAACTGCCGATTAAAACCACCTTTGTAACTAAGACGGTGATGTAATGAAAGCAAAAGAGCTGCGTGAAAAGAGTGTTGAAGAGCTGAACACCGAGCTGCTGAATTTGCTGCGTGAGCAGTTCAATCTGCGTATGCAAGCAGCAAGTGGCCAGCTGCAACAGACACACGTGCTGAAGCAAGTGCGTCGTGATGTTGCTCGTGTTAAGACTTTATTGACTCAGAAGGCGGGTGCGTAATGACCGATAAAATCCGTACTCTGCAAGGTCGCGTAATTAGTGACAAAATGGAGAAATCCATGGTTGTTGCTATCGAACGTGTGGTGAAACACCCGATTTACGGTAAATTCATCAAGCGTACGACCAAACTGCACGTACATGACGAGAACAATGAATGTGGTATCGGTGACGTGGTTGAAATCCGCGAATGCCGTCCACTGTCCAAGACTAAGTCCTGGACACTTGTTCGCGTTGTAGATAAAGCTGTTCTGTAATACAGTGAGCTTTGTCTAACGAATAAACGGCTCAGTAAATGAGCCGTTTATTTTTTCTACCCATATTCAGGAACCGGTGTTATAATGCCGCGCCCTCGTTTATGGGGCTTTTTAACGACCTAATTATGGGTCCCGAAGTAGTAGTTGACATTAGCGGAGCACTGAAATGATCCAAGAACAGACTATGCTGACCGTAGCCGACAACTCCGGCGCGCGTCGCGTAATGTGTATCAAGGTTCTGGGTGGCTCGCACCGTCGCTACGCAGGCGTCGGCGACATCATCAAAATTACCATCAAGGAAGCAATTCCGCGTGGTAAGGTGAAGAAAGGCGATGTCCTGAAAGCGGTAGTGGTGCGCACCAGGAAGGGTGTTCGTCGCCCGGACGGTTCTGTCATTCGCTTCGATGGTAATGCATGCGTTATTTTAAACAATAACAGCGAGCAACCAATCGGCACGCGTATTTTTGGGCCGGTAACTCGTGAACTGCGTAATGAGAAGTTCATGAAAATTATCTCTCTGGCACCAGAAGTACTCTAAGGAGCGAATCATGGCAGCTAAAATCCGTCGTGATGACGAAGTTATCGTGTTAACCGGTAAAGATAAAGGTAAGCGCGGTAAAGTTAAGAATGTCTTGTCTTCCGGCAAGCTCATTGTTGAAGGTATCAACCTGGTTAAGAAACATCAGAAGCCGGTTCCGGCCCTGAACCAACCAGGTGGCATCGTTGAAAAAGAAGCTGCTATTCAAGTTTCTAACGTTGCACTCTTCAATGCGGCAACCGGCAAGGCTGACCGTGTAGGCTTTAGATTTGAAGAGGGCAAAAAAGTCCGTTTCTTCAAGTCTAACAGCGAAACTATCAAGTAATTTGGAGTAGTACGATGGCGAAACTGCATGATTACTACAAAGACGAAGTAGTTACAAAACTCATGACTGAGTTTAACTACAATTCTGTCATGCAAGTCCCTCGGGTCGAGAAGATCACCCTGAACATGGGTGTGGGTGAAGCGATCGCTGACAAGAAACTGCTGGATAATGCAGCAGCTGACTTGACAGCAATCTCCGGTCAAAAGCCGTTGATCACCAAAGCACGCAAATCAGTTGCAGGCTTCAAAATCCGTCAGGGCTATCCGATCGGCTGTAAAGTAACTCTGCGTGGCGAACGCATGTGGGAGTTTCTTGAGCGCCTGATCACCATTGCTGTACCACGTATCCGTGACTTCCGTGGCTTGTCCGCTAAGTCATTCGATGGCCGTGGTAACTACAGCATGGGTGTCCGTGAGCAGATCATCTTCCCAGAAATCGACTATGACAAAGTCGATCGCGTTCGTGGTTTGGATATTACCATTACCACTACTGCGAAATCTGATGATGAAGGCCGTGCTCTGCTGGCAGCCTTTAACTTCCCATTCCGTAAGTAAGGTAGGGTTACTAATGGCTAAGCAATCGATGAAAGCACGCGAAGTCGTTCGCGTGAAACTGGCCGAAAAATACCGCGCTAAACGCGAGGAATTGAAAGCTATCATCTCTGGTGTGAACTCATCCGACGAAGAACGTTGGGATGCTGTTCTTAAGCTGCAGTCTCTGCCGCGTGATTCCAGCCCGTCCCGTCAGCGTAACCGCTGTCGCCAAACTGGTCGTCCACATGGTTATGTGGGCAAATTCGGGTTGAGCCGTATCAAGCTTCGTGAAGCCGCTATGCGCGGTGAAGTACCTGGCTTGAAGAAGGCTAGCTGGTAATATCCAATTGAATCACGGGAGTAAAGACAGATGAGCATGCAAGATCCGATCGCGGATATGCTGACCCGTATCCGTAACGGTCAAGCCGCGAATAAAGTTGCGGTCACCATGCCTTCCTCCAAGCTGAAATTGGCAATTGCCAACGTGCTGAAAGAAGAAGGCTATATTGAAGATTTTAAAATCGAAGGCGACATCAAGCCTGAACTGGAACTGACTCTTAAGTATTTCCAGGGCAAGGCTGTGGTAGAGAGCATTCAGCGAGTCAGCCGCCCAGGTCTGCGCATCTATAAGAAAAAAGATGAGCTGCCTAAAGTTATGGCCGGTATGGGTATTGCTGTCGTTTCTACCTCTAAAGGTGTTATGACTGATCGTGCAGCGCGCCAAGCTGGTCTTGGTGGCGAAATTATCTGCTACGTAGCCTAATTGGAGGAATAAAATGTCTCGTGTTGCTAAAGCACCGGTCGTTATTCCTGCTGGCGTAGAGGTAAAACTCAACGGTCAGGTTATTTCGATCAAAGGTAAGAACGGCGAGCTGACTCGTACAATCAACGATGCTGTTGAAGTTAAACACGCTGATAATGCACTAACTTTCGCTCCGCGCGAAGGTTTTGCTAACGCGTGGGCCCAAGCGGGTACCACTCGTGCGCTGTTAAATGGAATGGTTATCGGTGTTACCGAAGGCTTCACTAAGAAGCTGCAGCTGGTTGGTGTAGGTTATCGTGCAGCAGTAAAAGGCAATGCGGTGAGTTTGGCCCTGGGCTTCTCTCATCCTGTTGAACATGCTCTGCCAGCGGGAATCACTGCTGAATGTCCAACTCAAACTGAAATCGTGCTGAAAGGCGCTGATAAGCAGATGATTGGACAAGTGGCTGCTGATCTGCGCGCCTACCGTCGTCCTGAGCCTTATAAAGGCAAGGGTGTTCGTTACGCCGACGAAGTCGTGCGTACCAAAGAGGCTAAGAAGAAGTAAGGTAACACTATGGATAAGAAATCTGCTCGTATCCGTCGTGCGACCCGCGCACGTCACAAGCTCAAAGAACTGGGTGCGACTCGTCTGGTGATTCACCGCACGCCTCGTCATATTTATGCACAGGTAATCGCACCGAACGGTTCAGAAGTCCTGGTAGCTGCATCTACTGTAGAGAAAGCTATCGCTGAGCAACTGAAGTACACTGGAAATAAAGACGCCGCTACAGCTGTGGGTAAAGCTGTTGCAGAGCGCGCACTGGAAAAAGGCATTACGAAAGTATCCTTTGACCGTGCTGGTTTCCAATATCATGGTCGTGTCCAGGCACTGGCAGATGCTGCCCGTGATGCTGGCCTTCAGTTCTAAGGTAGAGGTGTAAGATGGCTCACATCGAAAAACAAGCTGGCGAACTGCAGGAAAAGCTGATCGCGGTAAATCGCGTATCTAAAACCGTAAAAGGTGGTCGTATTTTCTCCTTCACTGCTCTGACAGTGGTTGGCGATGGTAACGGTCGCATTGGTTTTGGTTACGGAAAAGCGCGTGAAGTTCCAGCAGCTATCCAGAAAGCGATGGAAAAAGCCCGTCGCAACATGATTAACGTCGCGCTGAACCACGGCACCCTGCAGCACCCTGTTAAAGGTGTGCACACAGGATCTCGTGTGTTCATGCAGCCGGCTTCCCAGGGTACCGGTATTATTGCCGGCGGTGCAATGCGCGCCGTTCTGGAAGTCGCTGGAGTTCATAACGTTTTGGCTAAAGCATATGGTTCTACAAACCCGATTAACGTGGTTCGTGCAACTATTGATGGCCTGGCGAATATGAAGTCTCCGGAAATGGTCGCTGCCAAGCGTGGTAAATCCGTTGAAGAAATTCTGGGGTAATTGACCATGGCAAAGACTATTAAAATTACACAAACCCGCAGTGCAATCGGTCGTCTGCCGAAACACAAGGCAACGCTGCTAGGCCTGGGTCTGCGTCGTATTGGCCACACCGTAGAGCGCGAGGATACTCCTGCTGTACGTGGTATGGTCAACGCGGTTTCCTACATGGTTAAAGTTGAGGAGTAAGAGATGCGTTTAAATACTCTGTCTCCAGCCGAAGGGTCTAAGCACGCTTCCAAGCGTCTGGGTCGTGGTATCGGTTCTGGCCTCGGTAAAACCGCTGGTCGTGGTCACAAAGGTCAGAACTCTCGTTCTGGCGGTGGCGTACGTCGTGGTTTTGAAGGTGGTCAGATGCCGTTATACCGTCGTCTGCCGAAATTCGGTTTCACCTCTCGCAAAGCAATGATCACTGGTGAGATTCGTCTCTCTGATCTGGCGAAAGTTGAAGGCGACGTAGTTGACCTGAACACGTTGAAAGCAGCAAACATTATCGGTATTCAGATTGAGTTCGCGAAAGTGATCTTGTCTGGCGAGGTTTCTCGTCCGGTAACTGTTCGCGGCCTGCGTGTCACTAAAGGCGCTCGTGCTGCTATCGAAGCTGCTGGCGGTAAAATCGAGGAATAAGTAGCAGATGGCAAAGCAACCGGGATTAGATTTTCAAAGTGCTAAAGGCGGGTTTGGCGAGCTGAAACGCAGACTATTGTTTGTTATCGGTGCGCTGATTGTGTTCCGTGTTGGCTCTTTTATTCCGATCCCTGGTATTGATGCCGCTGTACTTGCCAAACTGCTTGAGCAGCAGCGAGGCACTATCATTGAAATGTTTAACATGTTCTCTGGTGGTGCTCTCAGCCGTGCTTCTATCTTTGCTCTGGGTATCATGCCGTACATTTCGGCATCGATTATTATTCAGCTGTTAACGGTGGTTCATCCAGCGTTAGCAGAGTTGAAGAAAGAAGGGGAGTCTGGTCGTCGTAAGATCAGCCAGTACACCCGTTACGGTACTCTGGTGCTGGCAATATTCCAGTCAATCGGTATTGCTACCGGTTTGCCGAATATGCCTGGTATGCAGGGCCTGGTGTTAAATCCGGGCTTTGCATTCTATTTCACCGCTGTTGTGAGTCTTGTCACCGGGACTATGTTCCTGATGTGGCTGGGCGAACAGATTACTGAACGCGGTATCGGTAACGGTATCTCAATCATAATCTTCGCTGGTATTGTTGCGGGTTTGCCGCCGGCCGTTGGCCATACTATCGAACAAGCAAGGCAAGGCGACCTGCACTTCCTCCTGTTGCTGTTGGTTGCAGTACTAGTATTCGCAGTGACCTTCTTCGTTGTTTTTGTTGAGCGTGGCCAACGCCGCATTGTGGTAAACTACGCTAAACGTCAACAAGGTCGTCGTGTCTATGCTGCGCAGAGCACGCATTTACCGCTGAAAGTAAATATGGCTGGTGTTATTCCAGCAATTTTTGCTTCCAGTATTATTCTGTTCCCAGCGACGATTGCATCGTGGTTTGGGGGCGGTACCGGTTGGAACTGGCTGACTACAATTTCGCTGTATTTGCAGCCTGGGCAACCGCTTTATGTGTTACTCTATGCGTCTGCAATCATCTTCTTCTGTTTCTTCTACACGGCGTTGGTTTTCAACCCACGCGAAACAGCAGATAACCTGAAGAAGTCCGGTGCATTTGTACCAGGAATTCGTCCGGGAGAACAAACGGCGAAGTATATTGATAAAGTGATGACCCGCCTGACCTTGGTTGGTGCGTTGTACATTACCTTTATCTGCCTAATCCCGGAGTTCATGCGTGATGCAATGAAAGTGCCTTTCTACTTCGGTGGAACCTCGCTGCTCATTGTTGTCGTGGTTATCATGGACTTTATGGCTCAAGTGCAAACTCTGATGATGTCAAGTCAGTACGAGTCTGCATTGAAGAAAGCGAATCTGAAAGGCTACGGCCGTTAATAGTCGCTTGAGAAGTTACGGAGAGTAAAAATGAAAGTTCGTGCTTCCGTCAAGAAATTATGTCGTAACTGCAAAATTGTTAAGCGTGACGGTGTTATTCGCGTGATTTGCAGTGCCGAACCGAAGCATAAACAGCGTCAAGGCTGATTATCTCGCATATTTTTCTTGCAAAGTTGGGTTGAGCTGGCTAGATTAGCCAGCCAATCTTTTGTATGTCTATGCGTTTCCATTTGAGTATCCTGAAAACGGGCTTTTCGGTATGGGACGCATAATCTAAATAGTAGGAGTGCATAGTGGCCCGTATAGCAGGCATTAACATTCCTGATCAAAAACATACCGTGATCGCTTTAACTTCGATCTACGGTGTTGGCAAGACTCGCTCAAAGGCTATTTGTGCCGCGGCGGGTATCGCTGAAGATGTTAAGATCAGAGAGCTGTCTGAAGAACAAATCGACACGCTGCGTGACGAAGTTGCCAAATTTGTCGTTGAAGGTGATCTGCGCCGTGAAGTGAGTATGAGCATCAAGCGTCTGATGGACCTTGGTTGCTATCGCGGTTTGCGTCATCGTCGTGGTCTGCCAGTGCGCGGTCAGCGTACGAAGACCAACGCACGTACCCGTAAGGGTCCGCGCAAACCGATCAAGAAATAATCGGGGTGATTGAATAATGGCAAAGGCACCAATTCGTGCACGTAAACGTGTCAGAAAACAAGTCTCTGACGGCGTGGCTCATGTCCATGCTTCTTTCAACAACACAATCGTTACTATTACTGATCGTCAGGGTAACGCGTTGGGTTGGGCAACTGCCGGTGGTTCCGGTTTCCGTGGTTCTCGCAAATCTACTCCGTTCGCAGCTCAGGTTGCAGCAGAGCGTTGCGCAGAAGCCGTGAAAGAATACGGTATCAAGAACCTGGAAGTTATGGTTAAGGGACCGGGTCCAGGTCGCGAATCTACCATTCGTGCTCTGAACGCCGCTGGTTTCCGCATCACTAATATTACTGATGTGACTCCGATCCCTCACAACGGTTGTCGTCCGCCGAAAAAACGTCGCGTATAACGCTCGTTTTTTTAGGAATGTTGGAGAAAGAAAATGGCAAGATATTTGGGTCCTAAGCTCAAGCTGAGCCGTCGTGAGGGCACAGACCTGTTCCTTAAGTCTGGTGTTCGCGCGATCGATACCAAGTGTAAAATTGAACAAGCTCCTGGCCAGCACGGTGCGCGTAAACCGCGTCTGTCTGACTATGGTGTGCAGTTGCGTGAAAAGCAAAAAGTTCGCCGCATGTTCGGTGTTCTGGAGCGTCAGTTCCGTAACTACTATAAAGAAGCAGCTCGTCTGAAAGGCAACACCGGTGAAAACCTGTTGGCTCTGCTGGAAGGTCGTCTTGACAACGTTGTTTACCGTATGGGCTTCGGCGCTACACGTGCAGAATCACGTCAGCTCGTTAGCCATAAAGCAGTTATGGTAAATGGTCGCGTTGTTAACATCGCTTCTTATCAGGTAACTCCGAATGACGTAGTCAGCATCCGTGAGAAAGCCAAAAAGCAATCTCGCGTGAAGGCCGCTCTGGAGCTGGCTGAACAGCGTGAAAAGCCAACTTGGCTGGAAGTTGATGCTGCTAAGATGGAAGGTGTGTTCAAGCGTAAGCCTGAGCGTACTGATCTGTCTGCGGATATTAACGAACACCTGATCGTCGAGCTTTACTCCAAGTAAAGCTTAGTACCAAAGAGAGGACACAATGCAGGGTTCTGTGACAGAGTTTCTAAAACCACGCCTGGTAGATATCGAGCAAGTGAGTTCGACGCACGCCAAGGTGACCCTTGAGCCTTTAGAGCGTGGCTTTGGCCATACTCTTGGTAATGCACTGCGCCGTATTCTGCTCTCATCGATGCCGGGTTGCGCGGTGACAGAGGTTGAGATTGATGGTGTACTACATGAGTACAGCACCAAAGAAGGCGTTCAGGAAGATATCCTGGAAATCCTGCTCAACCTGAAAGGGCTGGCGGTAAGAGTTCAAGGTAAAGATGATGTTATTCTTACTCTGAACAAGTCTGGCATTGGCCCTGTGACTGCAGCCGATATCACCCATGATGGTGATGTCGAAATCGTCAAGCCGCAGCATGTGATCTGCCACCTGACCGATGAGAACGCATCTATTAGTATGCGTATCAAAGTTCAGCGCGGTCGCGGTTATGTGCCGGCCTCTGCCCGAATTCATTCGGAAGAAGATGAGCGCCCAATTGGTCGTTTGCTGGTCGACGCCTGCTACAGCCCTGTAGAGCGAATTGCCTACAATGTTGAAGCTGCGCGTGTAGAACAGCGTACAGACTTGGATAAGCTGGTCATCGAAATGGAAACCAACGGTACAATCGATCCTGAAGAGGCGATTCGTCGTGCGGCAACCATTCTGGCTGAACAACTTGAAGCTTTTGTTGATTTACGTGATGTACGTCAACCAGAAGTTAAAGAAGAGAAACCAGAGTTCGATCCGATCCTGCTGCGCCCTGTTGACGATCTGGAATTGACTGTCCGCTCTGCTAACTGCCTTAAGGCAGAAGCTATCCACTATATCGGTGATCTGGTACAGCGTACCGAAGTTGAGCTGCTCAAAACGCCTAACTTGGGTAAAAAATCTCTTACCGAGATTAAAGACGTGCTGGCTTCCCGTGGTTTGTCTCTGGGCATGCGCCTGGAAAACTGGCCACCGGCAAGCATCGCTGACGAGTAACCGGATCACAGGTTAAGGTTTTACTGAGAAGGATAAGGTCATGCGCCATCGTAAGAGTGGTCGTCAACTGAACCGCAACAGCAGCCATCGCCAGGCTATGTTCCGCAATATGGCAGGTTCACTGGTTCGTCATGAGATCATCAAGACGACTCTGCCTAAAGCGAAAGAGCTGCGTCGCGTAGTTGAGCCGCTGATTACTCTTGCCAAGACTGATAGCGTTGCTAATCGTCGTCTGGCATTCGCCCGCACTCGTGATAACGAGATCGTGGCAAAACTGTTTAATGAACTGGGTCCGCGTTTTGCAGCCCGTACTGGTGGTTACACTCGTATTCTTAAGTGTGGCTTCCGTGCTGGTGATAATGCTCCGATGGCTTACATCGAGCTGGTTGATCGCGCCGAGTCTCAAACAGAAGCTGCTGCAGAGTAATCTGTAGTAACATGGAAAAACCGGGCTTGCCCGGTTTTTTTATATCTGTAATTTCCCTTCCTGCATAAATTCAGCGTATCTTTGTTTTGTCCCAAGCTAGTGCCAAAGTTGCTTCGCAAACTTAATGAGGAATGATCATGCTTCGCATTGGAGAGTTGGCCAAACTGGCAGATGTAACCCCTGATACCATTCGTTATTATGAAAAGCAGCAAATGATGGATCATGAAGTCAGGACGGAAGGTGGTTTTAGACTGTACAGCGAAAGCGATTTACAGCGCCTGAAATTCATCCGCTATGCCAAACAGTTAGGCTTTACGCTGGAAACTATTCGTGAGCTTCTATCAATTCGCATCGATCCTGAACATCATACCTGCCAGGAATCAAAGGGTATCGTACAGTCGAGACTTGCAGACGTAGAGTCCAAAATTAAAGAATTACAGCATATGCGTCGATCGCTACAGAGACTCAATGATGCATGTTGTGGAAGTGCACACAGTAGCGCGTACTGTTCAATCCTTGAAGCGCTTGAGCAGGGGGCTAGTGTTCGAAAATAATAAATTGCTGTCTGGCGGATACAGGCATAGAATTGCGCCGTTATTTTAATCAATCAGGAGTTTGTATGAGCAAATATCAGCATAAGAAAGGGGTCATTAAAGACAACGCGATTGAGGCTTTGTTACATGATCCGCTGTTTCGTCAAAGAGTTGAGCAGAATAAGAAAGGAAAAGGAAGCTATCAACGTAGTGCAAAACATGGCAAAGGAAGTAACTGGGAGGCCAGTGGCAAACAAGCAAATTGCTTTTTTACCACTGGCCTTCCGCATTTAACTAGCGCAATTAGATTCGCTCATTCTGCTGTTTCAGCAAGTCACGGATTTCGCTAAGTAATACTTCTTCTTTGGTTGGAGCCGGAGGTGCTGCTGGTTCTTCTGTTTTCTTACGGTTTAGTTTATTAATAACTTTTATTGCCATGAAGATTGCGAAGGCAACAATCACGAAATCAAAGATATTCTGAATAAACACGCCGTAATGCATAACTACTGCTGGAATATCTCCTACAGCAGGCCTCAAGGTTAGAGCGAATTGCTTGAAATCCACCCCACCAATCAGCAGCCCAAGTGGCGGCATTATAATATCCGCAACCAGTGAAGAAACAATTTTCCCGAATGCTGCACCAATAATCACACCCACTGCCAAATCTACAACGTTTCCGCGCATAGCAAATTCGCGGAATTCTTTTAACATGCTCATTTTTCTCTCCTTGTTCCGGCCGACGTTAATAAGTCTAACAAATGATGACTCGATTGCCATTACATGAGGAAATAAGAATTTTTCTCTAATTCCTTAATTTTAAGATGGTTTATCGGTCGTTGAAAATAAACAGGCGGCACGAATCGTCCGCCAGGAGGAAATTACAGGAAGAATGGACTTGGTTGGAATAGGCGTTCTACGTCACTAACAAACTTCTTATCTGTCAGGAACATAATGACATGGTCGCCTTGTTCGATACGTAAATTGTCATTGGCAATCATGACATCGTTACCCCGAACCACGGCCCCAATAATCGTTCCTGGCGGAAGTTTTATCTCATCAATTGAACGACCAACAACGCGCGAAGTGCTTTCGTCACCGTGAGCAACCGCTTCGATGGCTTCGGCCACCCCACGACGTAAAGATGAAACTCCAACAATATCGGCTTTGCGCACGTGACCAAGCAATGCAGAGATAGTGGCCTGCTGCGGTGAAATAGCAATATCAATCACGCTGCCTTGTACCAGATCGACGTAGGCTTTACGTTGAATAAGAACCATGACTTTTTTGGCCCCCATGCGTTTGGCCAGCATAGCGGACATAATATTTGCTTCATCGTCGTTGGTTACGGCGATAAACAGGTCTACCTGTTCAATATGCTCTTCAGCCAAAAGCTCCTGATCAGAAGCATCCCCGTAGAAGACGATGGTATTTTGCAACATTTCAGCAAGTTCAGCAGCGCGTTGTGGATCACGCTCAATGAGTTTGACGCTGTAATCTTTTTCAAGACGTTGTGCCAGACCAGCCCCTATATTGCCACCACCCACGAGCATGATGCGTTTATAAGGCTTTTCAAGGCGTTGTAGCTCGCTCATCACCGCACGAATATGCTGAGAGGCGGCAATGAAGAAGACTTCGTCCCCAGCTTCTACAATGGTTGAACCTTGCGGACGAATAGGACGATCGTGGCGAAAAATAGCCGCGACGCGAGTTTCGATATGCGGCATATGTTCGCGCATAGTCGAAAGCGCATTTCCGACGAGCGGGCCGCCGTAATAGGCTTTCACAACCGCAAGACTGACTTTCCCTTCGGCAAAGTTCACAACCTGAAGTGCGCCAGGATACTCAATCAGACGATAAATATTGTCGATAACTAACTGTTCTGGTGCAATCAGATGGTCGATTGGTACTGCTTCTGCGTTAAATAAACGTTCAGCATCCCGCACGTAATCTGGTGCGCGAATACGTGCAATTCGGTTTGGTGTATTAAAAAGCGAATACGCTACCTGGCAGGCAATCATATTCGTTTCATCCGAACTGGTTACTGCGACCAGCATATCCGCATCATCAGCGCCCGCTTCACGCAACACGCGAGGATGCGAGCCGTGGCCCTGTACGACACGTAAATCGAACTTATCTTGTAAACTGCGTAGGCGGTCCTGGTTAGTATCAACAACCGTAATATCGTTGTTCTCACCCACCAGGTTTTCTGCCAGAGTGCCGCCAACCTGGCCCGCACCCAGAATTATTATTTTCATTGTTTATAGCTTCATTGGTGATGAAACCTAAGATCCAGCAAACCTGAATCAGCTTTTAATTAGCTTAGCGTAAAAGAAGCCGTCACCATCTTCCTGAGAAGGGAGATTCTGTAGCCCTGGTTTTTCCGCCGTACCCGTTTCAACTAATTTTGCTTCTGGATGTTGTGCCAGGAATGCAGCAACTTGTTGGCTGTTCTCTTCCGGGAGGATGGAACAAGTGGCATAAACCAATGTGCCACCTGATTTCAATTTTGGCCAAATAGCTTCCAGAATTTCTTTTTGCAACGAGGCTAATTCAGCGATATCTCTGTCACGACGCAGCCATTTGATGTCTGGATGACGACGAATCACCCCAGTGGCCGAACATGGGGCATCAAGCAGAATGCGATCGAATTGTTGGTTGCCACACCACTGTTCCGGGAAGCGTCCATCACCTGATTTCACTTCCGCCGTCATACCCAAGCGTTGCAAGTTTTCATGCACACGTTTCAGGCGTTGCTCGTCAATATCTACAGCCATGACACGTGCTTTAGGTGCGGCTTCCAGAATATGAGTCGTTTTACCACCGGGCGCTGCGCACAAATCAAGGATCGTATCGCCATTTTGTGGATCAAGCAGATCAACACAGCCTTGTGCCGAAGCATCCTGAACGGTAACCCAACCTTGTTCAAATCCTGGTAATGCGTGCACAGGTGCTGGTGTTTCCAGACGTACAGCATCACGATATTGTGGGTGAATATGGCCTTCCAGCCCACTTTCAGTCAGTAACGCCAGCCACTCTTCACGAGTGTGGTGTTGACGATTAACACGCAGCCACATCGGTGGGCGCTGGTTATTAGCATCAACAATAGATTGCCATTGATTCGGCCAGGCTTTTTTCAAACGCTGTAGTAACCAGGCCGGATGCAAGAAACGGCTTTCATGTTTTGCAGCTTCCGCCATCAATTCTTCTTGCTGACGCTGGAACTGACGCAGCACGCCGTTTATTAAACCTTTCAACGACTGGCGCTTAATAGCGACAGCACCTTCAACCGTTTCCGCCAGAGCGGCATGAGCTGGAATTCGGGTGTAAAGTAGCTGATAAAATCCCACCATGATCAAATAGTGGATGGTGCGTTGCTTGCCAGTCATTGGGCGTGACATCAACTTACCAATCAACCATTCGAGTTGTGGCAAAGTGCGCAATACGCCAAAGCAAAGCTCCTGAAGTAATGCCCTATCTTTATCAGAGACTTTTTGTTGCATTGCAGGCAGTACATTGCTGAGTGATTGACCTTGCTCTACAACTTGTTCAATCGTCTGTGCGGCCATACTGCGAAGATTTAGTGTTTTTTTCATAACAACGCTCTGGTTTTCCGGCGCTTAAAAACAAAAATGCCCAGGTGTTAGGCCTGGGCGCAAAGAATTTCTTTTATCAGGCGAGGAGTGCACCTGGCTTAAACCATTCGCTGCGAGAGTTCAGGAGATCCTGAGCTGTCATTGCTTTCTTTCCTGCTGGTTGAAGTGATTCCAGATTTAAAATCCCTTCCCCAGTTGCCACCTGAATACCCTGTTTATTGGTTTCGATAATGGTGCCGGGTACGGCGTTGGCAGGCTGATTAATTACAGAGGCGTGCCAGACTTTAAGCGGTTGCCCATCGATTTCTAACCAACTCATTGGCCATGGATTAAATGCACGGATGCAGCGCTCGAGCTGTGTCGCAGAAAGTGACCAGTCAATGCGTGCTTCTTCCTTGCTAAGTTTTTCGGCGTACGTCACCAACTCTTCGTTCTGAACTTCAGGCTTTGCATTGCCAGTAGCGAGTTGTTCTAACGTTTCCAGTAATCCTTGCGGCCCGAGATTTGCCAACTTGTCGTACAACGTTGCGCTGGTATCCGTGGCTTCAATTGGGCAGGAGAGCTTAACCAACATATCGCCAGTATCCAGACCCACATCCATTTGCATAATGGTTACGCCTGTTTCAGCGTCACCCGCCCATAATGAACGTTGGATAGGCGCGGCCCCGCGCCAACGTGGCAGTAGCGAACCATGAACGTTTATGCAGCCTAAGCGTGGCATATCGAGTACTGCTTTTGGAAGAATTAAGCCATAAGCAACAACTACCATAACGTCGGCATTCAGGCTGGAAACCAATTCTTGATTTTCAGCAGGACGCAAAGAGGCAGGTTGGAATACAGGAATATTCTTTTCAGTCGTCAGAACTTTGACCGGGCCTGGCATCAACTTCTTGCCACGTCCAGCGGGGCGGTCGGGTTGTGTAAATACGCCAACAACCTGGTGCTGAGAAGACAACAGCGCGTCAAGATGACGCGCTGCAAAGTCAGGGGTGCCGGCGAAAATAATACGTAGTGAATCAGACACATTATTCCCTTTTGTGATGGATTAGGCGCTCTTATTCAGGCGAGCCATTTTTTCCAGTTTCTGACGGATACGCTGACGTTTCAACGGCGACAGGTAATCGACGAACAGTTTACCAACCAGGTGATCCATCTCGTGCTGAATACAAATGGCTAGCAGACCGTCGGCTTCTAGTTCGTAAGGTTGGCCTTCACGATCCAGCGCGCGGATTTTGACTCTTTCCGCACGCGGCACCAGAGCACGCTGTTCTGGAATAGAAAGGCAGCCTTCTTCGATACCCGTTTCACCACTTTTTTCGAGCAGCTCAGGGTTGATTAAAACCAGGCGCTCATCGCGGTTTTCAGAAACATCAATCACAATAATACGTTGATGGATATCCACCTGTGTTGCTGCAAGGCCAATACCTTCCTCAGCGTACATTGTCTCGAACATGTCATCGACAATCCGCTGAATCTCCGCATTCACCTCTTTGACCGGCGTCGCTACAGTGCGAAGGCGCTCGTCCGGAAAATGTAATACCTGCAAAACTGACATAAATATCCAGAGCTGTGTTCAATTGATAGAAAGATTATTATCTCTATTCTAGACATTTCCCGGCCTGATTGACAGCATCAGTGACCAATCGCAAGGATTGCTATTATCGCTTATGGCAGGAGGGAGATGTGTCACCAAAGGAGATCTGGTTACGCCTGATGGCGGTTCAAAACCTGAGTGGCGATAAGCTATTAAAAATTGCCCAGTTCTTATTAGATGAGCCGGAGTGTACGGCAGTCTCTCTCACTAAAGCAGGTTTATCTGCCCGGCAAATTTCTCATTTTCTGGAGTTTAGTGAGAAAGAACTGGAAGCATCACTGCTCTGGCTTGAACAGCCACATCACCATCTTCTTACTGCAGACAGTGCTAACTACCCAGATCAGCTGCGGGCAATAGATTGCTATCCAGCAGCGTTATTTGTTGCAGGAGACATAGAGCTTCTTTCCAGTAACCAGCTAGCCGTGGTGGGCAATCGTAATCTTTCTCTTTATGGCGAAAGATGGTGCCGGATGTTTTGCGAGCCACTAGCCACGGCTGGATTGACAATAACCAGTGGTTTGGCTCTGGGTATTGATGCAGTGGCACATCGTGCTGCGCTAAACGTGCATGGAAAAACAGTCGCTGTTTTGGGGAATGGGCTGGCTGGAATCTACCCTAAACGCCATAAACAACTGGCCGAGCAAATTGTCGCTGAAGGTGGTGCTGTCATCTCTGAATTTCCACTCACGACCACACCGTGGCCTGGCAATTTTCCCCGCCGGAATCGCATTATCAGCGGATTGAGCCGGGCCGTGTTTGTTGTGGAGGCTAGTGAACGAAGCGGATCACTGGTGACAGCGCGTTATGCACTTGAGCAAGGCAGGGAATTATTTGCCTTACCGGGTGCGGTGGGAAGCCCAGGAAGTGAAGGCCCACACTGGTTAATTAAGCAAGGTGCTAACCTTGTCAGCCATCCTTCAGACATCCTCGAGTATCTGGAAAACGAGCTGCAATGGCTCCCTTCACCTCACAAAGCCTTAATATATTCACACAATGAAGGGGATCGTACATTGCCATTTCCTGAGCTGTTGGCTAACGTAGGAGATGAGGTTACACCAGTTGACGTCGTCGCTGAACGTGCCGGCCAACCTGTGCCAGATACGGTAGCCCAGCTACTCGAACTGGAGTTAGCAGGATGGATCGCAGCTGTACCCGGCGGCTATGTCCGATTGAGGAGGGCATGCCATGTTCGACGTACTAATGTACTTATTTGAAACCTACATCCATAACGAAGTGGAAATGCGAGTTGATCAAGATAAATTGACACGTGATCTCGCCGATGCTGGTTTTGATCATGAAGACATTTATAACGCTCTTGTATGGCTTGATAAGCTGGCAGACTACCAGGAAGGTCTGACTGAACCCATGCAGCTAGCCGCTGACCCCCTTTCTATGCGTATGTATACTGCAGAAGAATGCCAGCGACTTGATGCGACTTGTCGAGGGTTTTTACTGTTCCTGGAACAGATTCAGGTGCTGAACCTCGAAACCCGTGAAATGGTCATTGAACGAGTATTAGCGTTAGACACCGCCGAGTTCGAACTGGAAGACTTAAAGTGGGTGGTGCTGATGGTGCTATTCAATATTCCAGGTTGCGAAAACGCGTATCAACAAATGGAAGAATTACTCTTCGAAGTAAATGAAGGTATGCTGCACTAAATTAAAGTCGCGGCATGAGATGTTATGACCAAATCAGCACTGTTCGCTGTGCCTAAAAATGAACCCTGCCCACAATGTGGGGCGGGGTTAGTCATTCGTTCTGGTAAACACGGCCCATTTCTTGGCTGCTCCCATTACCCGGAATGTGATTATGTGCGCCCATTAAAAAGCCAGACTGATGGTCATGTTGTCAAAGTGCTTGAAGGCCAACTCTGCCCGGTATGTCAGGAAAACCTCGTGTTACGACAAGGGCGATTCGGAATGTTCATCGCTTGCAGTAACTATCCAACTTGCGACCATACCGAAGTTATCGACAAACCCGACGAAACTGCAATCAGTTGCCCACAATGCCAGAAAGGGCAATTAGTCCAGCGACGCTCACGATTTGGTAAGAACTTTTGGTCATGTGATAGCTATCCGACATGTCAGTTCGTCATTAATAGCAAACCAGTGGCAGGCGAATGTCCTGCGTGCCACTATCCTTTACTTATCGAAAAGAAAACTGCGCAGGGATTAAAACAATTCTGTGCCAGCAAACAATGTGGAAAGCCGGTAACGGCGGAATAAAAGCTTGTGAAGACAAACCTGCAACAAGAGCAACTCGTAGAGATCGTTGCCGCCCTTAAACAACAACAAGTCATCGCTTATCCAACCGAAGCTGTATTTGGTGTCGGTTGTGATCCTGACAGTGAGCTGGCCGTCACGCGCTTACTTGAACTAAAACATCGCCCCGTCGACAAAGGTCTGATTCTGATAGCGGCGAATTTCGAGCAGCTTCTTCCTTATATAGATAACGCTGTCCTGACTGAAATGCAGCGAGATGCCGTATTTGCTTGCTGGCCAGGCCCGGTGACTTTTGTCTTTCCTGCGCTGCCATCAACACCGCGTTGGCTCACCGGGCGGTTTGATTCCTTAGCAGTAAGGGTCACCGACCATCCGTTGGTGAGTAAATTGTGCCTGGCATATGGCAAACCTTTGGTTTCCACTAGTGCCAATTTATCGGGTTTACCGCCTTGCCGTACTGCCGATGAAGTCTTGCAGCAATTTGGTGATGACTTTCCTGTGTTGCGTGGTGATACCGGCGGCAGGCAGAACCCTTCCGAAATTCGTGATGCTTTGACCGGCGAACTTTTCCGCCAGGGGTAAATGATGGAAACTTTTGCCGTTTTTGGTAACCCGATTCAACACAGCAAATCACCGCAGATTCATAAGATGTTTGCTGAGCAATTAAAAATAGAACATCCATATGGTCGTGTTCTTGCGCCTGTTGATGCTTTTATTGAAACACTGGAGCAGTTTTTCCAGGCTGGCGGTAAGGGTGTCAATATTACTGTCCCCTTTAAAGAGTTGGCATTTTCTCGTGCGGACGAGTTGACTGAACGCGCCGCATTAGCCGGTGCGGTCAACACGCTAAAGCGTCTGGAAGATGGTCGCCTGTTAGGTGACAACACTGATGGGATTGGTTTGTTAACTGACCTGGAACGTTTATCGCTGATAAAACCGGGCCGACGCATTTTATTATTGGGTGCTGGTGGCGCTGCGAGGGGCGTTTTACTGCCATTGCTTTCACTTGATTGCGCGGTGACGATTACCAACCGAACTTTCTCACGGGCGCAAGAACTCGCGCAGCTGTTTCGCCATATGGGTAGCGTTCAGGCATTAGAACAGTCTGAACTTGATGGTCACGAATTTGATCTCATTATTAATGCGACTTCTAGCGGAATAGCCGGCGATATACCTTCAATTCCTGCATCGTTGCTCTCCCGCAATGTCGATTGCTACGACATGTTCTATCAAAAGGGTGAAACGCCTTTCCTGAACTGGTGCAAACAGCACGGGGTCCAACATTATGCTGATGGTTTAGGAATGCTGGTGGGGCAGGCCGCACATGCATTTTTCTTGTGGCACGGAGTGTTGCCTGAAATCACGCCAGTAATAGAAAAACTAAAGCAGGAAATGTCGCAGTGAACCAGTCGATCCAATTTCCCGATCGTGAACAATGGGACGATCTGCGCCAGGCCATTTGCTTTCCAGCATTAGTAAATGGTTTTCAAGTGGTGTGCGGTATTTCCGGGGAAATTATCGCCAGCCGTTTTGGTGGCGATAACAAAGAATCATGGCTTGAGCACTTTCGCCTTAACCGCTGGGATCTGGAAGAAGAAGCTGAGGCGCTGATCGCTATTGGTGAAGATGACGATCAAGGCTGGTTCTGGCTTTCCTGAGCGAGATATTCATCTTTCCAACGGACGTAGTTATTGGCTGAATATTTTAAGCCCTCAAGTTCCGCTGGCGTAAGAGGGCGGATCTGCTTCACTGGACTGCCCAGATAAAGGTAGCCACTTTCAAGACGTTTGTTCTGTGGCACCAAACTTCCTGCACCGATCATTACATCATCTTCTATTACTACGCCATCCAACAAAATTGATCCCATACCTACAAGTACGCGATTGCCGATAGTGCAGCCGTGAAGCATGACCTTATGTCCAACAGTCACATCTTCACCGACGATAAGCGGATTACCTTCTGGGTTATATGAAGACTTATGTGTGACATGTAGCACGCTACCATCCTGAATATTGCTACGAGCACCAATTGCCACATAGTTAACGTCACCGCGAATGGCGACTAACGGCCAAATGCTCACATCATCGGCAAGACGTACGTCGCCAATCACCACACTTGAACAATCAAGCATCACGCGTTGGCCAATATCAGGATAAGTTTTTTGGAAAGGTCGTAATACTGCGGACATAAACACCTCTAAAAGTTCTCTTCGTAGATAGACTGTGGCTGCTTTCTTAACCGATGGCAAGAAGGTAAAACGCCAAAAACAGGGCCGATCGAACACGATCGCAGCGAAAAGGGCGAAAACTAAACAGTCAGTAGAAAAGATCGAGAAAAGGCTTGTGCAATAAAAAGAGA
>CBCPKK010000050.1:0-27055 GCA_965119215.1 uncultured Buttiauxella sp. | reverse complement strand
GTTCTCCTGAGGCTGCAACCCTAAATTCGCACTAATTTGACTGACTGCTGCATTCCACAGCAAAACCCCGCCTTATACGCAGTTGTGCACAAAGTTATCCACAATCGTGATGAAGTCCTAAATTTTGCGAGCGTGACGCAAACGTTTTCGCTACAATGCACCCGCAATAAAAGGACGCCCCGTTTTGGGGCGTTAGCTGAGTTTTAGGGGAAATAACTAAAATTCAGCTAACGCTCTTCTATATGCGAACCAAAGCTAAGGGATCAAACCATGCAACAACGTCGTCCAGTACGCCGCGCTCTGCTCAGTGTTTCTGACAAAGCCGGTATCGTCGAATTCGCCCAGGCACTCACCCAACGTGGCGTGGAGCTGCTGTCCACTGGCGGAACCGCTCGTCTGCTGGCTGATGCTGGCCTGCCGGTAACCGAAGTCTCTGACTACACCGGTTTCCCGGAGATGATGGATGGACGCGTCAAAACCCTGCATCCAAAGGTGCATGGTGGCATTCTCGGTCGTCGCGGCCAGGATGATGCGATCATGGAACAACACGCTATCTCCCCAATTGATATGGTTGTCGTCAACCTTTACCCGTTTGCCCAGACTGTTGCCCGTGAAGGTTGCTCTCTGGAAGATGCGGTTGAGAACATTGATATCGGCGGCCCAACGATGGTGCGCTCCGCTGCGAAGAACCATAAAGATGTCGCAATCGTAGTAAAGAGCAGTGACTACGAAACGATTATTAGCGAGCTGGATGCTAACGATGGCTCTCTTACACTCGAGACTCGTTTCGATTTAGCGATTAAGGCTTTCGAGCACACCGCCGCTTACGACAGCATGATTGCCAACTACTTCGGTAGCCTGGTTCCTGCCTATCACGGTGACAGCAAAGATCCTTCCGGCCGTTTCCCTCGCACGCTGAACCTGAACTTCATTAAGAAGCAGGATATGCGTTATGGCGAAAACAGCCACCAGCAAGCCGCCTTCTATATAGAAGAAGAAATTAAGGAAGCATCTGTCGCCACCGCAACGCAAGTTCAGGGCAAAGCGCTTTCTTATAACAACATTGCTGATACTGACGCCGCGCTGGAATGTGTGAAAGAGTTTAGCGAACCAGCCTGCGTTATCGTGAAGCACGCCAATCCTTGTGGTGTAGCTGTCAGCGATTCCCTATTAGATGCATACGACCGCGCCTATAAAACCGATCCTACTTCCGCATTCGGCGGCATCATTGCGTTTAACCGCGAACTGGATGCACAAACCGCACAGGCGATTATCTCCCGCCAGTTTGTTGAAGTGATTATTGCCCCTTCAGTAAGCGAAGAAGCGTTGAAGATCACCGCAGCTAAGCAAAACGTTCGCGTTCTGACTTGCGGCCAGTGGCAGCAGCGTGTTCCAGGTCTGGATTTCAAACGCGTCAACGGCGGTTTGTTAGTACAAGATCGCGACTTGGGAATGGTGACTGCCGCAGACCTGCGCGTTGTCAGCAAGCGCCAACCAACCGAGCAAGAACTGCGTGATGCGCTGTTCTGCTGGAAAGTGGCTAAGTTTGTTAAGTCCAATGCCATTGTGTATGCCCGCGAGAATATGACCATCGGCATAGGTGCCGGTCAGATGAGCCGCGTTTACTCCGCCAAAATTGCTGGCATTAAAGCAAGCGACGAAGGTCTGGAAGTAAAAGGCTCCGCAATGGCATCCGATGCCTTCTTCCCGTTCCGCGACGGTATTGATGCAGCGGCAGCAGTTGGCGTGAGCTGTGTTATCCAACCGGGTGGTTCGATCCGCGACGAAGAAGTGATCGCCGCAGCCGACGAACATGGGATCGCAATGATCTTTACCGACATGCGCCACTTCCGCCATTAATCCGGAGCGTCTATAAATGAAAGTATTAGTCATTGGTAACGGCGGGCGCGAACACGCGCTGGCCTGGAAAGCGTCGCAGTCGCCGAAAGTCGCCACTGTGTTTGTCGCACCAGGCAACGCGGGCACAGCTCTGGAACCTGCTTTGCAGAACGTCGCGATTAATCCGACGGATATTCCTGCCCTGCTCAGCTTTGCACAAAATGAAAAAATCGATCTGACGATTGTCGGCCCGGAAGCTCCGCTGGTTATCGGTGTGGTTGATGCGTTCCGCGCTGCGGGTCTGAAAATCTTTGGCCCAACTCAGGGCGCTGCACAGTTAGAAGGCTCTAAAGCATTCACTAAGGATTTCCTGGCTCGCCATAAAATCCCGACAGCCGAATACCAGAACTTCACAGAAGTTGAGCCTGCACTGGCGTACGTCCGTGAAAAAGGCGCACCGATTGTGATTAAGGCCGATGGCCTGGCCGCAGGTAAAGGCGTGATTGTTGCGATGACGCTCGAAGAAGCTGAAGCTGCGGTTAACGATATGCTGGCTGGCAACGCATTTGGCGATGCCGGGCACCGCATCGTAGTGGAAGAGTTTCTTGATGGTGAAGAAGCTAGCTTCATCGTAATGGTAGACGGTGAAAATGTGCTGCCAATGGCTACCAGCCAGGATCACAAACGTGTTGGTAATGGCGATAGCGGCCCCAACACTGGCGGTATGGGCGCGTACTCTCCTGCCCCAGTTGTGACTGATGAAGTCCACCAGCGTGCAATGGATTTGGTTATCTGGCCAACGGTACGTGGCATGGCGGCTGAAGGGAATACTTACACGGGCTTCCTGTATGCCGGTCTGATGATCGATAAGCTTGGCAATCCGAAGGTTATCGAGTTTAACTGCCGCTTTGGTGACCCGGAAACCCAGCCGATTATGTTGCGTCTGCAATCTGACCTGGTTGAACTGTGTCTCGCCGCGTGTGATGGCAAGCTTAATGAAACCACGTCAAAGTGGGACGAGCGCCCCTCTCTCGGTGTTGTGATGGCTGCTGGCGGTTATCCTGCTGATTACCGTAACGGTGACGTAATTCACGGCTTACCGCTGGAAGAAGTTACGGACGGCAAAGTGTTCCACGCCGGAACGAAACTGCGTGAGGACGATATGGTGGTGACTAACGGTGGCCGCGTTTTATGTGTCACCGCTTTGGGCGATACCGTCGCGCAAGCGCAGCAACGTGCTTATGAGTTGATGAAAGATATTCACTGGGAGGGCAGTTTTAGCCGCTCAGATATCGGTTATCGCGCCATTGAGCGTGAAAACGCGAAGTAGTTCGAAGTAATACAAATAGACCGCCCGCGTGGCGGTTTTTTTATCTAGAATGTCGCAGGATTTGGCTGCCAGCTACAGAAGTCCTGATTCGCTACCAGTAGCAGCTGAGAACCTTCCGGTGCTTCCAACCAGGCAATGCTCACATCCATAGAAGAATGTCGTTGGCGATTCGCAATATGGTTTAGCGACACGCTGTCGAGTTTAGGCTCGAATGTCTCACCTTCACAGGTCGTCACGGTGCCATTACTGTGCCAGCGCCCTTGCCGCAAGATAACTCGCCCAATGCGTAATGCTTCACTGGTCGCTTTAGACTGGCTCGCCTGATATTGATATAAAGCGATTTGATCGTTAGAAAGCTGCTGTTTTTGACCATTCACTTCGCGTTGCATAAAGCTTAGCTCGCCGTGATCGTCAAAACGCACTTTTACATGCTCTGACGGCTGGCTCTGAATCGTCATTTCAATCGATACCAGTTGCTCACCCTGCCAGCGGTAATCGCTGATCGTCGTGGCACCTTTCTGTATCGGACTAAAAACAGTGAGCATATGAACGCTGTCATCGCTGCTGCTGTCTTTACGCCAGATACGCATTACACCTTGATCGGCAATATAGCCGCTCGCGGTAAATGGCGGGAGAGGCGACTGGCTGCTGCATGCCATTAGCAGCAATGTGCTTGTCAGTACGGCCAGAGGACGCCAGACAAACAAAAGGGGCGTAAACGCCCCTCTGCTAAAACTGTTCACTGACACTATTAGCTCTTAACAGCGTCTTTCAGTGCTTTGCCTGAAACAAATGCCGGCACGTTAGCTGCGGCGATTTTGATTTCATTACCGGTCTGTGGGTTACGGCCAGTGCGTTCTGCACGGTGATTTACCTTGAAGGTACCGAAACCAACCAGTTGAACAGCATCACCTTCTTTCAGAGACTCAGTAATTGCAGCCAGGGTGGATTCCAGAGCAGCTTTAGCCTGTACTTTAGACAGGTCAGCCTTGTCAGCAATTACATCAATCAGTTGAGTCTTGTTCATAAGTTATCCTTACAATGTGTTTATCGCTTGCTAAGCATCGAGTGCGACGGAAATGCCAAAAAAGCACTCTCCTGCATACACGCACCGATAGCCACTTTTTTTCGCCCCACAAATGTAGACCAGACGGGGGGCTAATTGGAAGCCTTCAGGGGTGACAATTCGGACTGTAAGTCACGTTTTGCTGTCTTACTGCTGCAAATTTATACCAATATTGCTGCTACCCGCCTCGCGCAGGTCTGCACGCAGTCCTTTGATCAGCTCAACGTCGCGTTCTTCGCAGTCAGCTAACAGGCGGAAAATCTCCCACTGAATGTCCCATTCTTCTTCAACAGCCGGGTTTTCTCTCAGCTCTTCGTCGGTCATTTCACGACCAGCCTGGGTCATTTCTAGCATCGCAACTGTGGTAATTGATGCCTTGCTGACTTCAATCGCGTGCTCCAGAGTTTCCCCTGAAAGACGTGAGTGAACTAATTCGCTCAATGCAACGCAGGCATCGATAGCCGGATAGACACCGTAAATATCATAGTCGTCTGCCGAAGGAATGCCTTCTTCGAGTTTCTCGAGTTGGCTATCAAAGTTTATTTTTGCATCTTTGACCGTCAACATTTCCCAAATCAAATCGAGAATACGGCGATACAGCTGAGGATCACCAAATTCAGTCTGCTGGCAGAACATGGCGTAATTCGGATACATACGTTCGCATAAAGAAGCCATGAAAGTGACGTGCTGCCAGCTTTCCAGTTTCTCCATACGCAAATGGATTGGGTTCTGTAACATAACGATGTCTCAAAGACGGAATATTAGCGGCAGTTTACCCTAATCACCCTTGAATTGCTTGCCACCGCGTGAATGCCGGACGACCGGATGCCACCGCATCTGCCCAGCGAGTCGGCTCAGGTAAACGATAGCCCGCAAGACAACGATTCACCCATAACAGAGCCGTATCAAGGCTTACACGATGCCCCGTTGAGACAAACAACGGATTGCAGCGCTTTTTACTACGTAGTACCCAGGCAAGCGCTTCGCCTTTGTCAGTCAGCAACTGGCAGGTACCAGGTTCTTCGGACAACGGTTCAAACTTCCCGCATAAACGTTTCTTGGCAACGCCAATTGTCGGTACGTCCACCAGCAGGCCAAAATGACTGGCAACACCTAAGCGCCGCGGATGTGAAATACCGTGACCGTCGACAAACAGCAAGTCAGGTTTTTGCGTCAGCATTTCCCAGGCAGCGAGAAGTGCGGGGTATTCGCGAAATGAAAGGAATCCGGGGATATAAGGCATGATGGTGGCGACACGCGCCACCTGATATTCAACCAGCTCGAGGGAAGGATATTTCAACAGCACAATGGCGGCTCGCGTCACTTCGCCGCCCTGCTCAAACCCAACATCAGCCCCGGCGATTAATCGGGGAGGATCTTGCTCAAGGCGATCCTCACGGATCACTTGTGAAGCTAGCTCGATCTGCTGCTCACGCAGGCTTGCGAGATCCATTCCCTCTCCTGATGCTTACTGGTGGTATGGCGTCGACAAACGGTGCACCGCTTCAACAAATGCTCCAGCGTGTTCTGGCGGAACATCCTGGTGAATACCGTGGCCCAGGTTAAAGACGTGGCCTTCACCTTTGCCGAATCCTGCCAGAATCGTGGCGACTTCCTCTTCGATACGAGCAGGCTGGGCATAAAGCATGGATGGGTCCATATTGCCCTGCAATGCGACTTTATGGCCTACACGACGGCGAGCATCGGCAATATCCGTTGTCCAGTCTAGTCCAAGCGCGTCACAACCTGTTTCAGCCATTGCTTCCAGCCACTGGCCGCCACCTTTAGTAAACATGGTAACAGGCACACGGCGACCTTCGTTTTCACGCAGCAGGCCGTCGATAATTTTGTGCATGTAATAGAGCGAGAACTGCTGATAGTCACGACCCGTCAGCACACCGCCCCATGTATCGAAAATCATCACCGACTGTGCGCCCGCTTTGATTTGCGCATTCAGATACAGCGTGACGCTTTGCGCCAGCTTATCGAGCAGAAGATGCAGCGCTTGCGGGTCGGCATACATCATCTTTTTGATAACGGTAAAGGCTTTGCTGCTACCGCCTTCAACCATATAAGTCGCCAGCGTCCACGGGCTGCCAGAGAAACCAATCAGCGGCACCTGGCCTTTCAATTCACGGCGAATCGTACGCACCGCATTCATCACATAACCCAGTTCATCTTCTGGGTCAGGAATCGGCAGTTTTTCAACATCAGCGCGACTGGTGATTGGCGAGCTAAAGCGTGGGCCTTCGCCTGCTTCAAAATAGAGACCCAGCCCCATCGCATCGGGCACGGTGAGGATGTCGGAGAAGAGGATCGCCGCATCCAGCGGGAAGCGACGCAGCGGTTGCAAAGTCACTTCGCAAGCCAACTCCGCATTTTTGCACAGTGACATAAAATCACCGGCCTGGGCACGAGTCGCTTTGTATTCTGGCAAGTAACGACCTGCCTGTCTCATCATCCATACTGGCGTGGTATCTACAGGTTGGCGTTGTAGCGCCCGCAGGTAACGATCGTTCTTCAGTTCAGTCATTTTGAATTTCCTTTGGCTGTATGCCGCCAGTTTACCACGTCATTCGTACTCTGCCCGACACAGGGCAACGGTGTCTTCAATCAGGCGGCGAGCCACCGTGCCTGGTGGCGGCAATAACGGTAGTTGATCGTAGCGATACCAGCCTGCATCCAGTAACTCTTTCGGGTCGATTTCAATCTCACCACTGTGATATTCCGCCATAAATGCGGTCATCAGCGATTGCGGGAACGGCCACGGTTGCGAAGTGACATAACGCAGGTTCTTTACGCGAATGCTGCTTTCTTCCATCACTTCACGCGCGACAGCTTGTTCCAGGGTTTCCCCTACTTCAACAAACCCTGCCAGCACCGTGTAAATACCATTGCGGTGGCGTGTGTGTTGGGCAAGTAAGATCTGATCGTCGCGGCGAATAGCCACAATGATGCACGGTGAAATTTGCGGGTAATAGCGCTCACGGCAATGGTTGCACAGCATCGCCCATTCGGTTTTGCTGACGTGCATTTCATGGCCACAATAGCCGCAGAATTTGTGCGAGCGATAGAACTCGGCCAATTGCACGCCACGACCGGCAAGCTGAAACAGCCCTGCATCCTGGTCAATGACCTGGCGTACCGAGCTCATATCTGCCCGGCGATTTTGCTGCACGAGCCATACGGGTTCATTTTCCCACTCGCCGATTTGCATCCCCACAGCGCCATCTAACTGAAAATCTTGCGCTGCTCCGTGAGGTAGCTCACCTTTCGGCAACCACAGTTTTTGTTCATGACTGACGATAAACCAGCCCTGATCTAACTTTTGAATTACACGTTCCATAACCTGGTGCACATCCCCGAGTTCGCTGGTATAAACAAATGGTCGTAACAATTTTGGGTTAGTTTGCGTCACATCTTTTACTCACGGAGTCAATCATGCTTAACCAGTTAGAAAATCTGACTGAGCGCGTTGGTGGTAGTAATGAGTTAATCGACCAATGGCTCCATGCACGCAAACATTTATTGGTGGCTTATTACAATATGGTTGGGATCAAGCCTAACAAGGATTCCCATACGGCGCTCGATGAAAAGGCGCTGGATACCTTTTGCCACAACCTGGTAGATTATCTTTCTGCCGGCCATTTTAATATTTATGAACGCATTATCAGTGAAATGGAAGGCAGTAGCCCACTTTTAGCCGCCACTCATCTCTACCCACAGCTTGAAGCCAATACCCAGCAGATCATGGATTTCTATGATTCGCATCTTGAAAGCGCTATCGATGATGATAACTACATCGAGTTCCAGAAAGCCTTATCCGGCATCGGTGAAGCACTGGAATCACGTTTTTCGCTGGAAGATAAACTCATTGTGTTAGCGTACGACAACGATTTAAATGACAGTGCTAACGATACCGGCCGCCTCGCACGCCCGGCTTGAGTTCTGCCTTGTTAACGAGTAGTTTACATACCGACCCGTAGCAATACGGGTTTCTTCTTGTCGGAGTGCCGAGTGCGTAAGCACCGGCTGAGACCGTTAATTCGGGATCCGCGGAACCTGATCAGGCTAATACCTGCGAAGGGAACAAGAGTAATTCTGCTTTTGGGCTCACCCGTATGCGGGCGTCTCACATTCATTACTCCTCCGTTGTTCTGACAAGCCACTCCTGATAACCACTGGAATGAGCTATGTCTATTACTGAAAAAAAACTAAACCGCCGTGAACAGCGCGCTGCCGCCCAGCATTTCATCAATACGCTGGAAGGAACTGCTTTCCCCAACTCGCAACGTATTTACCTCACCGGTTCCCGTGATGATATCCGCGTGCCAATGCGCGAAATTAAGTTAAGCCCCACGGCAACCGGCGGCAATAAAGAAAATCCACAGTTCACGCCAAATGATGCGATTCCCGTTTATGACACGTCAGGTGCCTACGGCGACCCTGCGGTCAGCATTGATGTGCTGCGCGGGCTTTCACCGCTGCGAGCAAACTGGATTGCCGAACGAAATGACTGCGAAATACTGACCGACCGCAGCTCTGTCTATACCAAAGAGCGCCTTGCCGATGACGGCCTCGACGAACTGCGCTTTGAAACGCAACTAACGCCAATGCGTGCCAAAGCAGGGAAATATGTCACGCAACTGCATTACGCTCGCAAAGGGATTGTGACGCCGGAAATGGAGTTCATCGCAATACGTGAAAATATGGGTCGTGAGCGCATCCATGATGAGGTATTACGCCACCAGCATCCGGGACAGGGTTTTGGCGCGCGACTGCCGGAAAACATTACGCCTGAATTTGTGCGCAATGAAGTTGCCGCCGGACGGGCAATTATCCCCGCCAATATCAACCATCCTGAATCTGAACCGATGATTATCGGGCGTAACTTCCTGGTGAAAGTGAACGCTAATATCGGCAACTCGGCGGTCACATCGTCTATCGAAGAAGAAGTGGAAAAACTGGTCTGGTCAACTCGCTGGGGTGCGGACACGGTTATGGACCTTTCAACCGGCCGCTATATTCACGAAACCCGTGAATGGATTTTGCGTAACAGCCCGGTGCCCATTGGCACAGTACCTATTTATCAGGCACTTGAGAAAGTAAACGGGATTGCTGAAGACCTGACATGGGAAATGTTCCGCGACACGCTGCTGGAGCAGGCCGAACAAGGCGTCGACTACTTCACCATTCATGCCGGTGTGCTGCTGCGTTATGTACCGATGACAGCCAAACGCCTCACCGGAATTGTCTCGCGTGGTGGTTCTATTATGGCGAAATGGTGCCTGTCGCATCATCAGGAAAACTTCCTGTACGAACACTTCCGCGAAATCTGTGAAATCTGCGCCGCTTATGACGTATCGCTTTCTTTAGGCGACGGCCTGCGCCCAGGCTCCATTCAGGATGCCAACGACGAAGCACAATTCGCCGAACTGCATACGCTGGGCGAACTGACCAAAATCGCCTGGGAATATGACGTGCAGGTGATGATCGAAGGCCCAGGTCATGTGCCGATGCAGATGATCCGCCGCAACATGACCGAAGAACTGGAACATTGCCACGAAGCGCCATTTTATACGCTCGGCCCACTGACAACTGATATCGCACCAGGTTACGACCATTTCACATCAGGGATTGGTGCCGCGATGATTGGCTGGTTTGGCTGTGCGATGTTGTGTTACGTCACGCCAAAAGAGCATCTCGGTCTGCCGAATAAAGAAGATGTTAAACAGGGGCTGATTACCTACAAGATTGCGGCACATGCCGCAGATCTGGCAAAAGGCCATCCTGGCGCGCAAATCCGCGACAACGCAATGTCGAAAGCACGCTTTGAATTCCGTTGGGAAGACCAGTTTAACCTGGCACTCGATCCCTTCACCGCTCGCGCCTATCACGATGAAACGCTGCCGCAGGAATCCGGTAAAGTCGCGCACTTCTGCTCAATGTGCGGGCCGAAATTCTGTTCGATGAAAATATCCCAGGAAGTTCGCGATTTCGCTGCAAAACAGGCGATTGAAGCCGGGATGGAAGATATGTCGCAGTCATTCCGGGAAAAAGGTGGCGAGATTTATCTGCGTCAGGAGGAAGTGTGATGAACAAAAACGCATTTCCCTCTATGCCGCAGCGTCTTGGTTTGTATCCGGTGGTTGATAGCGTCGAATGGATTGCACGTTTGCTGGAGGCTGGCGTGCGTACCATCCAACTACGCATCAAAGACAAACATGACGAAGACGTGGAGGCTGACATTGTTGCGGCCATCAAACTGGCCAAACAATACGAAGCACGGCTGTTCATCAACGATTACTGGCAGCTGGCGATAAAACACAACGCTTACGGCGTGCATCTGGGTCAGGAAGATATGGATGTCGCGGATCTGGATGCCATTCGGGATGCCGGTCTGCGGCTTGGGCTTTCCACTCATGACAATATGGAAATGGATCGCGCACGGGCTTTGCGCCCTTCTTACATCGCTCTGGGGCATGTTTTCCCAACCAACACCAAACAGATGCCATCATCTCCTCAAGGGTTAGTGCAACTAGCAGAACACATCAAAACTCTTGGTGAATACCCCACTGTAGCAATTGGAGGTATTAGCATGGATCGCGTCCCTGCTGTTCTCGCAACGGGTGTAGGAAGTATTGCGATGGTTAGCGCAATCACTCACGCGACCGACTGGCAAACTGCCACCGCGCAGCTATTGGAACTGGTAGGGGCTGGCGATGAATGACGCCGATTTCATGCGTTACAGCCGACAACTGTTGCTGGAGGACGTTGCCCTTTCAGGGCAACAAAAACTGCTCGCAAGCAAAGTATTGATTGTCGGACTTGGCGGGCTAGGCTCACCTGCGGCACTGTACCTCGCGGCGGCTGGTGTTGGCACACTGCTTTTAGCTGATGATGACAACGTGCATATCAGCAATTTACAGCGCCAAATCCTGTTCACCACTGAGGATCTCGAACAGCCGAAATCGCTGGTCGCCCAGCGCCATCTTCAACGGCTCAACCCTGATATTGAACTCCAGGTTATGCGCGAACGCCTTTCAGGGGAATCATTGATTAAGGCGGTGAAAAGTGTCGATCTGGTACTGGATTGTAGCGACAACATGGCGACACGCCAGGCGGTTAACGCCGCTTGTGTGGCACAAAGCAAACCTCTGATTTCTGCCAGTGCCGTGGGATTCGGCGGGCAACTTATGGTGCTGACACCGCCGTGGGAAAACGGCTGTTACCGCTGCGTCTGGCCAGATGAACACGAGCCTGAACGAAATTGTCGCACTGCGGGTGTTATCGGCCCCGTCGTCGGGGTGATGGGAACCTTGCAGGCACTTGAAGCGATAAAACTGCTCACCGGTATCGCTCCGGCCACGGGGTCTTTACGTCTGTTTGATGCGCGCCAACACAGCTGGCGCACGCTCGCCATGCAAAAAGCAGCTCAATGCCCAGTTTGCGGAGGGCAAGATGCACATTCAGTTTAACGATGAATCGGTACATTGCCCGGACAACCTGACGCTGGAACAACTGCTGGAACAATTGCGAGTGTTAAAACCGGGAATTGCTCTGGCTATCAACCAGACCATTGTTCCACGCGAGCAATGGGAGACTCATTTGTTGAATGATGGCGACCAGATCTTGCTTTTTCAGGCCATAGCCGGGGGTTAAAATGCTACAGATTGCTGATAAAACTTTTTCATCACGCTTATTCACCGGCACCGGAAAGTTCTCCTCTCCACAGGTGATGGTTGAAGCCATCCGCGCTTCCGGTTCGCAACTGGTAACGATGGCGATGAAACGCGTTGATTTGCGTAATCATAACGATGCAATTCTTGCCCCTCTGCTTGAAGCGGGCGTGCAATTACTACCCAATACATCCGGGGCGAAAACGGCGGAAGAAGCAATATTTGCCGCTCAACTGGCGCGTGAGGCACTCGGCACACATTGGGTAAAACTGGAGATTCATCCTGATGCTCGCTATTTGCTGCCCGATCCCATCGAAACTCTCAAAGCTGCCGAGAAACTCGTAAAAATGGGTTTTGTGGTGCTGCCTTATTGCGGTGCCGATCCCGTTTTATGCAAACGGCTTGAAGAAGCAGGATGTGCAGCGGTCATGCCGCTTGGTGCTCCTATTGGTTCTAATCAGGGCTTACAAACCCGCGCATTGCTGGAAATTATTATCGACCAGGCTCAAGTGCCGGTGGTAGTGGATGCAGGTATTGGCGCACCAAGCCATGCTGCCGAAGCGCTGGAAATGGGCGCTTCCGCTGTGCTGGTTAATACCGCGATTGCCGTTGCGCGAGATCCCGTGCAGATGGGCCGGGCTTTTCGTCTGGCGGTAGAGGCCGGAGCAATAGCGGCTCAGTCAGGTTTAGGGACACGCCACCAGCAGGCACAGGCATCCAGCCCACTGACGGATTTTTTGCAATTTAGCCAGGAGGATGCCTGATGGCGCAAACCTTCACTGACCGCTGGCGAGAGCTGGACTGGGATGACATCACGCTTCGTATTAACAGCAAAACCGCGGCTGATGTAGAACAGGCATTAATTGCCCGCAAAATCACCCGCGACCATCTTATGGCATTGCTTTCTCCGGCAGCCAGTCGTTACCTTGAACCGCTCGCGCAACAGGCTCAGCAATTAACTCGCCAGCGTTTTGGGAATACGGTGAGTTTTTACGTGCCGCTCTATCTCTCGAATTTATGCGCTAACGACTGTACTTACTGCGGTTTTTCCATGAGCAACAAACTCAAACGTAAAACCCTGGATGAGCAAGAAATTGAGCGTGAATGCGAGGCAATTCGCCAGCTCGGTTTTGAACATTTGCTGTTAGTGACAGGTGAACATCAGACCAAAGTGGGAATGGATTATTTCCGCCAACACCTTCCCACAATTCGTCGTCGCTTCAGTTCATTGCAGATGGAAGTACAGCCGCTGGATGAGCACGAATACGCCGAATTGAAAACGCTCGGGCTGGATGGCGTGATGGTTTACCAGGAAACCTATCATCAGGCGGTTTACGCGCAGCATCATTTGCGCGGTAACAAGCAGGATTTTTTCTGGCGCCTGGAAACACCGGACAGACTTGGACACGCAGGGATCGACAAAATCGGCCTCGGTGCGTTAATCGGCCTGTCGGATAGCTGGCGTACCGACTGTTTTATGGTGGCAGAGCATTTGCTATGGCTACAGCAAAACTACTGGCAAAGCCGTTATTCGATTTCGTTTCCGCGTTTGCGCCCATGTGCTGGCGGCGTAGAACCGGCATCAGTGATGACAGAAAGCCAACTGGTGCAGGTGATATGTGCGTTTCGGCTGCTCTCCCCTGATGTGGAGCTTTCGCTTTCTACGCGCGAGTCTCCGTGGTTCCGGGATCATATGATTCCCCTCGCCATCAACAACGTTAGCGCGTTTTCAAAAACTCAGCCGGGTGGTTATGCGGATGATCATCCAGAGCTTGAGCAGTTTGCTCCGCATGACGGGCGTACACCTTCTGAAGTCGCCGCTGTATTAATGCGCTCCGGCTTACAACCGGTTTGGAAAGACTGGGACAGTTTCCTTGGAAGGTCATCACAGGGAACTAAAATGTAACCGGTTTCAGTCCATGAACGTTTCTTTTGTGATACCTCACACACAATCACCGTAAAGCGGTTGTTGTACCGGGGCGTCGCGGATAATTATCTGTATATCGAACGGACACTGAGAGCAGATCTATGAAGAATATCGTTTTGTGTTGTGCCGCGGGTATGTCGACTAGCATTTTAGTCCAGCGCATGTTGGACGCCGCTAAGAAAAAAGGTATTGAAGTCTCGATCAAGGCCGTGCCGGTTGCAGAATTTAAAGACAATATCGATACCGCTGATATTGTCCTGCTTGGCCCACAAGTTAAGTATGAACACGCCAAGCTACAGGCGATTGCAGAACCACTGGGTAAAACCGTGGCAGTCATCGACATGATGGATTACGGCATGATGAAAGGCGATGTCGTGCTGGATAAAGCTTTGAAAATGATGGAGTCATAAGACGTGGAAGATTTAGAAACGATTATCATGGAATTGTTGGTCAATGCAGGTAGTGCTCGCAGCCAGGCACTGACAGCTCTGCAAATGGCACGTAAAGGGGATTTCGAAGCAGCAAAACAAGCGATGGAAGAATCTCGTGAGTTTGTGAAACATGCACACAAAATCCAAACCCAGCTTATTGGGTTAGATGAAGGCACCGGCAAACTGCCCGTAAACTTGATTACCGTGCACTCTCAGGATCACCTGATGAATGCGATGGTGATTCAGGATTTAGCCGAAGACATGATTGAACTGTATCGTCGCCTGCCGTTAGCTAACTGATTTTTTTTCATTTGTTTCAGGCATAAAAAAACCGCTCTTTCGAGCGGTTTTTGTTTTTGGCGTCGCTAACGATTAATCGTTATTGTTACCGCCCAGATTACCTGCATTCAACAGTTCTGCCAGGCTGGCAGTAGCGTCTGCTGCAGTTACCTGAGGTACAACTGGCGCTTCGCCCGCTGCACGACGGCGCATACGCTCCTGGTGGTACGCATAACCCGTACCAGCTGGGATCAGACGACCGACGATAACGTTCTCTTTCAGGCCGCGCAGTTCGTCACGTTTACCCGCAACGGCTGCTTCGGTAAGCACACGAGTTGTCTCCTGGAACGATGCCGCGGAGATGAAGGACTCGGTTGCCAGAGAGGCTTTGGTGATACCCAGCAAATCACGTGCAAATGTCACGTTAAGTTTGCCGTTCGCTTCCAGTTCGCGGTTAGCGATCTTGACGCGAGAGTATTCAGCCTGCTCACCTTCCAGGAAGTCAGAACCACCCGCGCTGACGATAGTTGCTTTACGCAACATCTGACGCACGATGACTTCGATGTGTTTATCGTTAATCTTAACGCCTTGCAGACGGTAAACGTCCTGCACTTCGTTGGTGATGTAACGAGTTACAGCATAGACGCCACGCAGACGCAGAATGTCATGCGGAGATTCTGGACCATCGGAAACAACGTCACCGCGTTCTACAACTTCGCCTTCGAACACGTTCAGCTGACGCCACTTAGGAATCATCTCTTCGTAAGCATCGCTGCCGTCGAGTGGAGAGATAACCAGACGACGTTTGCCTTTGGTTTCTTTACCGAACGAGATGATCCCGCTGATTTCAGCAAGGATAGCTGGCTCTTTCGGACGACGTGCTTCGAACAGGTCAGCAACGCGTGGCAGACCACCGGTGATGTCCTTGGTACCGCTTGATTCCTGAGGAATACGCGCCAGGGCGTCACCAGAGTGAATCTGAGTACCATCTTCCAGCTGAACAATCGCTTTACCCGGCAGGAAGTACTGAGCTGGCATATCTGTACCAGGGATCAGAACGTCGTTGCCTTGAGCATCAACAATTTTCAGTGCTGGACGCAGATCTTTACCACCCGCGGTACGTTCTGCAGAATCCAGAACAACCAGAGATGACAGACCTGTCAGGTCATCAGTCTGACGAGTAATGGACTGGCCGTCGATCATGTCAGTAAAGCGGATGAAACCACTTACTTCAGAAACGACTGGCATGGTGTGCGGGTCCCAGTTTGCTACGGTTTCGCCCGCTGCAATCTGCTCGCCATCACCTTTACCCATTACCGCACCGTAAGGAACTTTATAGCTCTCTTTAGTACGACCGAATTCATCAATCAGTTTCAGCTCGGTGTTACGAGAAGTGACGACCAGTTTCCCGGCGGAGTTCACAACCGACTTAGCGTTGCTGAGTTTGATGCTACCTTTGTTCTTAACCTGAATGCTGGATTCAGCAGCCGAACGAGATGCCGCACCACCGATGTGGAACGTACGCATCGTCAGCTGAGTACCTGGTTCACCGATAGACTGTGCCGCGATAACCCCGATAGCCTCACCTTTGTTGATGATGTGGCCACGTGCCAGGTCGCGACCATAGCAGTGCGCACACACGCCAAAGTCAGTAGCGCAACCTACTACGGAACGGACTTTAACGCTGTCAACAGAGTTAAGTTCTAACAAGTCACACCATTGCTCATCAAGCAGGGTGTTACGGGTTACCAGGATGTCTGCAGTACCCGGCTTAATCACATCTTCAGCCGTTACACGGCCCAGAACGCGATCGCGCAGTGGTTCTTTAACATCGCCGCCTTCGATAACTGGAGTCATCGTGATACCTTCGAGGGTGCCACAATCGTCTTCAGTTACGACCAGATCCTGTGCAACGTCAACCAGACGACGCGTCAGATAACCGGAGTTCGCAGTTTTCAATGCGGTATCCGCCAGACCTTTACGAGCACCGTGCGTGGAGATGAAGTACTGGAGTACGTTCAGACCTTCACGGAAGTTCGCAGTGATCGGCGTTTCGATGATGGAGCCATCTGGCTTAGCCATCAGACCACGCATACCTGCCAACTGACGAATCTGTGCCGCAGAACCACGAGCACCGGAGTCGGCCATCATGTAAATGCTGTTGAAGGAAACTTGCTGCTCTTCCACACCGTCACGGTTAATAACGGATTCGGTTTGCAGGTTGTCCATCATCGCTTTAGATACACGATCGTTCGCCGCAGCCCAGATATCGATAACTTTGTTATAGCGTTCGCCCGCTGTTACCAGACCGGACTGGAACTGTTCCTGAATCTCAGCAACTTCAGCTTCCGCTTCGCCGATGATCTCAGTTTTCTTCGCAGGGATGACCATGTCATCGATACCAACAGAAACACCTGAACGTGCCGCATAGGCAAAGCCGGTGTACATGGTTTGGTCAGCAAAGATTACTGTCGGTTTCAGGCCCAGAATACGATAACAAGTGTTCAGCATTTTGGAGATTGCTTTCTTACCCAGCGCCTGGTTGACGATGGAGTAAGGCAGACCTTTCGGTACGATCATCCACAAAATCGCACGACCTACGGTAGTGTCGATAATGCTGGTTTTAGCAACGAACTCTTCGTTAGCGTCTTTTTCGTATTCAGTGATACGCACTTTTACACGCGCATGCAGAGAGGCCAGACCTGCGCGATAAATACGCTCAGCTTCTTTAGGGCCAGTCAGCACCATGCCTTCGCCTTTGGCGTTAACACAGTCACGGGTCATGTAGTACAGACCCAATACAACGTCCTGAGAAGGAACGATGATTGGCTCGCCGTTCGCAGGTGACAGGATGTTGTTGGTAGACATCATCAGCGCACGCGCTTCCAACTGAGCTTCAAGCGTCAGTGGAACGTGTACTGCCATCTGGTCACCATCGAAGTCGGCGTTATATGCCGCACAAACCAGCGGGTGCAGCTGGATAGCTTTACCTTCGATCAGTACAGGTTCAAATGCCTGGATACCCAAACGGTGCAGAGTTGGTGCACGGTTCAGCAGTACCGGGTGTTCGCGGATAACTTCGTCCAGGATATCCCAAACGACAGCTTCTTCGCGCTCAACCATTTTCTTCGCAGCTTTAATGGTGGTAGCAAGACCACGCAATTCCAGCTTGCCATAGATGAACGGCTTGAACAGCTCCAGTGCCATTTTCTTCGGCAGACCGCACTGATGCAGACGCAGGTATGGACCTACGGTGATTACAGAACGACCGGAGTAGTCAACACGTTTACCCAACAAGTTCTGACGGAAACGACCCTGCTTACCTTTGATCATATCGGCCAAAGATTTCAGAGGACGCTTGTTAGAACCCGTAATCGCACGACCGCGACGACCGTTATCCAGCAGGGCATCGACTGCTTCCTGCAGCATACGTTTTTCGTTACGTACGATGATGTCAGGAGCTGCCAGATCAAGCAGACGCTTCAGACGGTTGTTACGGTTGATAACGCGACGATACAGATCGTTCAGATCTGACGTTGCGAAACGACCACCATCCAGCGGTACCAATGGACGCAGATCTGGCGGCAGAACCGGCAGAACTGTCAGGATCATCCACTCTGGTTTGTTACCAGATTGAACGAACGCTTCCAGCAGTTTGATACGCTTGGTCAGCTTTTTACGTTTGGTTTCGGAGTTGGTTTCGTTCAGCTCTTCGCGCAGAGTTTCACACTCTTGCTCCAGGTCCATGTTTTTCAACAAGGCCTGAATAGCTTCCGCACCCATCTTCGCATCGAATTCGTCACCAAACTCTTCCAACGCATCCAGATACTGCTCTTCAGTCAGGATCTGGCGTTTTTCGAGGTTAGTCATGCCGCCTTCGATAACCACATAAGATTCGAAGTACAGAACACGTTCGATGTCACGCAGTGGCATATCCAGCAGCAAACCGATGCGCGATGGCAACGATTTCAGGAACCAGATGTGCGCAGTCGGAGAAGCCAGTTCGATGTGACCCATACGTTCACGACGAACTTTAGTCTGGGTAACTTCTACGCCACACTTCTCACAAATAACACCACGGTGTTTCAGGCGCTTGTACTTACCGCACAGGCACTCATAGTCTTTTACTGGTCCGAAAATACGGGCACAGAAAAGGCCGTCACGTTCAGGTTTGAACGTACGGTAGTTAATGGTTTCTGGCTTCTTAACTTCACCAAAAGACCAAGAACGGATCATGTCTGGCGAGGCCAGAGCAATTTTGATCGCATCAAACTCTTCGGTTTTGGTTTGCGCTTTCAGAAACTTTAATAAGTCTTTCACGGATTTGCTCCCGTCGGAGTTAGCACTCTGTGATGCCCAGCGTTAGCCGGGCACCCTGGACTTTTTGAGCAACGATTACTCGTCTTCCAGCTCGATGTTGATACCCAGCGAACGGATTTCTTTCAACAATACGTTGAAGGATTCCGGCATGCCTGGTTCCATCTGATGGTTACCATCCACGATGTTTTTATACATCTTGGTACGGCCATTAACGTCATCAGACTTAACAGTCAGCATTTCCTGCAGGGTATAGGCAGCGCCATATGCTTCCAGCGCCCACACTTCCATCTCACCGAAGCGCTGACCACCGAACTGAGCCTTACCACCCAGCGGCTGCTGAGTAACCAGGCTGTAAGAACCGGTAGAACGGGCGTGCATTTTGTCATCAACCAAGTGGTTCAGTTTCAGCATGTACATGTAACCTACGGTTACTGGACGCTCAAACTGTTCACCGCTACGGCCGTCGAACAGTGTGATCTGACCGGAAGTCGGCAGTCCACCCAGTTGCAACAGCTCTTTGATTTCCGACTCTTTTGCACCGTCAAATACCGGAGTAGCAATCGGCATACCTTTTTTCAGGTTCTCAGCCAGACGCAGAACTTCATCATCAGTGAAGGTGTTCAGGTCTACTTTCTGACGAATATCTGAACCCAGGTCATACGCTTTCTGGATAAATTCGCGCAGCTTGGACACTTCTTCGTGCTTCTTCAGCATGGCGTTGATTTTCTCGCCGATGCCTTTAGCAGCCATACCCAAGTGGGTTTCCAGAATCTGACCGATGTTCATACGAGATGGTACGCCCAGCGGGTTCAGTACGATGTCTACCGGCGTGCCGTTTTCATCGTAAGGCATATCTTCGATCGGGTTGATCTTGGAGATAACACCTTTGTTCCCGTGACGACCTGCCATCTTGTCACCAGGTTGGATCTGACGTTTAACGGCCAGATACACTTTAACGATTTTCAGCACGCCAGGTGCCAGGTCATCGCCCTGAGTGATTTTGCGGCGCTTCGCTTCAAGTTTCTTCTCAAACTCGTGCTTCAGCTCGTCGTACTGCTCTGCCAGCTGTTCCAGCTGGTTTTGCTTCTCTTCGTCAGTCAGACCCAGTTCCAACCAGCGATCGCGTGGCAATTTGTCGAGCTTCTCAGCTTCAACACCGCCTGCAACCAGCACAGCATGGATACGAGCAAACAGACCAGCTTCAAAGATCTGCAGTTCTTCAGTCAGGTCTTTCTTCGCCTGCTTCAGCTGCATTTCTTCGATTTCCAGCGCGCGCTTGTCTTTTTCCACGCCATCGCGGGTAAAGACCTGCACATCGATAATAGTACCGGAAACGCCGTTTGGTACGCGCAGAGAAGAGTCTTTAACGTCAGACGCTTTCTCACCGAAGATTGCACGCAGCAGCTTCTCTTCTGGAGTCAGCTGGGTTTCACCTTTCGGCGTTACCTTACCAACCAGAATGTCACCACCGGTCACTTCAGCACCGATATAAACGATACCGGATTCATCCAGTTTGGAGAGAGCAGCTTCACCCACGTTAGGGATGTCGGCAGTGATCTCTTCAGGCCCCAGCTTGGTGTCACGAGACACACATGCCAGTTCCTGGATGTGAATAGTTGTGAAACGATCTTCCTGAACAACACGCTCAGATACGAGGATGGAGTCTTCGAAGTTGTAACCGTTCCACGGCATGAACGCTACGCGCATGTTCTGGCCAAGAGCCAGTTCACCGAGGTCAGTAGACGGACCGTCTGCCAACACGTCGCCACGTTCAACAGGTTCACCCAGATTTACACACGGCATCTGGTTGATACAGGTGTTCTGGTTTGAACGGGTATATTTGGTCAGGTTGTAGATGTCGATGCCCGCTTCACCAGCCAGCATTTCGTCTTCGTTAACTTTAATAACGATACGAGAAGCATCCACGTACTGAACAGTACCGCCACGTTTAGCAACAGCAGTAACACCGGAGTCAACGGCAACAGCACGTTCCATACCAGTACCAACCAGCGGCTTATCAGCACGCAGAGTTGGAACGGCCTGACGTTGCATGTTCGCACCCATCAATGCACGGTTGGCGTCATCGTGTTCCAGGAACGGGATCAGGGACGCACCGACGGAAACCACCTGTTGGGTGGAAACGTCCATGTAGTCAACCTGGTCGTTGCTGAACAAGCTTGATTCGCCTTTGCTACGGCACGTTACCAGGTCGTCTACGAAACGGCCTTCTTCGTCCAGGTTGGTGTTCGCCTGAGCAATAACGTAGTTACCTTCTTCAATAGCAGAAAGGTAATGAATCTCGTCAGTCACAACACCGTCAACAACGCGACGATACGGAGTTTCTAAGAAACCGTATTCGTTTGTCTGTGCATAAACAGACAGGGAGTTGATCAGACCGATGTTCGGACCTTCAGGGGTTTCGATTGGACACACACGACCGTAGTGAGTTGGGTGTACGTCACGTACTTCGAAGCCTGCACGCTCACGGGTCAAACCACCCGGGCCAAGTGCGGAGATACGACGTTTGTGCGTAATCTCAGACAACGGGTTGTTCTGGTCCATAAACTGAGACAGCTGGCTGGAACCGAAGAACTCTTTAACCGCAGCAGAGATAGGCTTGGCGTTGATCATGTCCTGAGGCATCAGGGTATCCAGATCGCCCAGAGACAGACGTTCCTTCACCGCACGCTCAACACGTACTAAGCCAACACGGAATTGGTTTTCCGCCATTTCGCCAACGGAACGGATACGACGGTTGCCGAGGTGGTCGATATCATCCACTTCGCCCTGGCCGTTACGAATACCGATCAGTTTTCTCATCACCTGGATGATGTCGTCTTTGCTCAGGATACCTGAACCTTCGATCTCATCACGCAGCAGAGAACGGTTGAACTTCATACGACCAACCGCTGACAAGTCATAGCGGTCTTCGGAGAAGAACAGGTTCTCGAACAGATTTTCAGCTGCTTCGCGAGTTGGTGGCTCGCCAGGACGCATCATGCGATAGATTTCAACCAGCGCGCTCAGGCGATCGCTAGTTGGGTCGACACGGATGGTCTCAGAAATGTATGCGCCGTGATCCAGGTCGTTGGTAAACAGCGTTTCGATACGCTTATGACCACACTGGCTCAGCTTAGCCAACAGATCCAAAGACAGTTCCATGTTCGCCGGGCAAATCAGTTCGCCAGTCGATGCATCAACGTAGTCTTTAGCCGCAACTTTACCAGCAATGTATTCAACCGGAACTTCGATAAGCTTAATATCGTCTTTTTCCAGCTGACGAATATGGCGCGCAGTAATACGGCGGCCTTTTTCGACATAGATTTTGCCGTCAGCTTCGATGTCAAAGGATGCAGTTTCGCCACGCAGGCGTTCTGGCACCAATTCCATTTGCAGCTTGTTGTCACGGATTTCGAAATAAACTTTCTCAAAGAACAGGTCAAGAATCTGCTCAGTGGTGAACTGTAAAGCACGCAGAATGATGGTCGCAGGCAGTTTGCGGCGACGGTCGATACGTACAAACAGGTTGTCTTTCGGGTCGAATTCGAAGTCCAGCCAGGAACCACGGTAAGGGATGATACGTGCGTTATACAGCACCTTCCCAGAAGAGTGGGTTTTACCTTTGTCACTATCAAAGAACACACCTGGGCTACGGTGTAACTGAGAAACGATTACGCGCTCAGTACCGTTAATAACGAATGTACCGTTATCTGTCATGAGTGGAATTTCACCCATGTAAACTTCTTGTTCTTTAATATCTTTAACGGTGCCTTCCGGCGCTTCACGCTCGTAGATCACCAGGCGCAGTTTTACACGCAGCGGAGCAGAATACGTCACGCCACGAATCTGACACTCTTTGACATCAAAAACTGGTTCGCCAAGACGATAGCTGACGTACTGCAGTTCTGAATTGCCACTGTAGCTTTTGATTGGGAATACGGAACGGAAAGCTGCTTCCAAACCATACTGCCCTTCGGGATCTTGCTCGATAAACTTCTGGAACGAGTCAAGCTGGATAGAAAGGAGATAAGGAATGTCCAAAACTTGTGGACGCTTTCCAAAATCCTTACGAATACGTTTTTTCTCGGTATAGGAGTAAACCATAGGGTTCCTCAGCTCGCTGACAAGTCGACCCATCTGCCCGACAAGGGGACAGTTTGTGCAACACTATTTTGTGGACCGGAAAGTGGAACACTTTCCGCAATACTTGTTTCTATCACTCTTAAACCATTTCACCACGCTTTACCCCGGAACTCCCAGTGTAGAAAGTCGTAGTATATTAAGGCGTAGATAGAGACAAACATTGAAAGGAAACCAGCAGTCAAACAGTGTGAAATGCCACTGGTACCCTACAGCGCAAAAAGGCTGGTGACTAAAAAGTCACCAGCCATCAGCCTAATTTCTTAGGCTGCAACCGGAAAGATTGGCTTATTTAACTTCAACTTCAGCGCCAGCTTCTTCCAGAGTTTTCTTCAGAGATTCTGCGTCATCTTTGCTCACGCCTTCTTTCAGCGCAGCTGGAGCGGATTCAACCAGGTCTTTAGCTTCTTTCAAGCCCAGGCCAGTTGCGCTACGAACTGCTTTGATAACGGCAACTTTGTTAGCGCCAGCAGCTTTCAGAATAACGTCGAATTCAGTTTTCTCTTCTACAGCTTCAGCAGCAGCAGCAGGACCTGCAACAGCAGCAGCAGCTGAAACGCCGAATTTTTCTTCCATTGCAGAGATCAGTTCAACGATGTCCATTACAGACATAGCGGATACTGCTTCAATGATTTGATCTTTAGTGATAGACATAGCAATTGTTCCTGAAAATCAGAATAAGTTTATACGTAAGCAAATGCGTTAGAAAGAAAAGTGCAATTAAGCAGCTTCTTTCTGATCGCGTACAGCAGCCAGAGTGCGAACCAATTTGCCTGCAGAGGCTTCTTTCATGGTTGCCATCAGGCGTGCGATTGCTTCTTCGTAAGTTGGCAGAGTTGCCAGGCGATCGATCTGGGCCGCCGGGATCAGCTCACCTTCAAAGGCTGCAGCTTTAACCTCGAATTTTGCATTCGCTTTAGCGAATTCTTTGAACAGACGAGCAGCAGCGCCCGGGTGTTCCATAGAATATGCAATCAAGGTTGGACCAACAAACGTGTCTTTCAGGCATTCAAACTGAGTACCTTCAACAACGCGGCGCAGCAAGGTGTTACGAACAACACGCATGTAAACGCCAGCTTCACGACCTGCTTTACGCAGTTCAGTCATTTTACCTACGGTAACGCCACGGGAATCCGCAACAACCGCAGACAGCGCACCTTTGGCTACTTCGCTGACTTCAGCAACAATCGCTTGTTTGTCTTGAAGATTTAAAGCCATTAGCTTTGCTCCTGGATATTAGCCGGGGTTTCCCCCGGAACTCACTTCATTCACCACCAAAACGGTAATGAACGTCGACATACGGTGAGCAGAAACAAGCCAAAGACTATCAAAAATATTCTTCAGGTTCTGTCACCGTCTACGCAGGGAATTAAGTCTCTTGCGAAACTCCTGCGGTCTTGGACGGAGGCCTGGATAAGGCCAGGCTCCAACCGAAAATTCTGTGTGCCCCACATAGCAAGGCAACGGGCGTAAGATTTTAGACCAATCTAACGCCCGCGTAAAGCAGCGATTATTAGTTCGCTACCGCGTTCAGACCAGACTGGTCGACCGCAACACCTGCACCCATAGTGGTAGACAGGCTGATTTTCTTAATGAAAACGCCTTTAGCTTGAGATGGTTTGGCTTTTTTCAGCGCAACCAGCAGAGCTTCCAGGTTTTCTTTCAGTTTATCAGAGTCAAAACTCACTTTACCGATGGTGGTGTGAATGATGCCGTTTTTGTCGTTACGGTAACGAACCTGACCCGCTTTAGCGTTCTTAACCGCTTCAGCAACGTTAGGAGTTACAGTACCAACTTTCGGGTTAGGCATCAGGCCACGTGGACCCAGAACCTGGCCCAGTTGGCCAACAACGCGCATTGCATCTGGAGATGCGATAACAACGTCAAAGTTCATTTCGCCTTTTTTGATCTGGTCAGCCAGATCTTCCATACCTACCAGCTCAGCGCCAGCAGCTTTAGCTGCTTCAGCGTTAGGGCCTTGGGCAAATACGGCTACGCGAACTGAACGGCCAGTACCGTGCGGCAGTACAGTTGCACCACGTACGTTCTGGTCAGATTTACGAGCGTCGATGCCGAGGTTTACAGCAACGTCAACGCTTTCTACGAATTTCGCAGTGGCCAGCTCTTTCAGCAAGGCAACGGCTTCGTTGATATCATACTGTTTAGTTGCATCAACTTTGTCACGGATCACGCGCATGCGCTTGGTCAGTTTAGCCATTTCTTAATCCTCCACTACCAGGCCCATGGAACGAGCAGTACCTTCGATGGAGCGAGTCATCGCTTCAACGTCAGAACCAGTCATGTCCGCAGCTTTGGTTTCTGCGATTTCACGCACCTGAGCACGGGTCACTGTACCCACTTTGTCTTTGTTCGGCTTGCCGGAACCAGACTTGATACCTGCAGCTTTCTTCAACAGAACAGCAGCCGGTGGGGTTTTAGTAACGAAAGTGAAAGAACGGTCAGCATAAACGGTAATAACAACCGGAATTGGCAGACCTTTCTCCATGGATTCAGTTTTGGCGTTAAACGCTTTACAGAATTCCATGATGTTAACACCTTGCTGACCCAGAGCTGGACCAACTGGTGGACTTGGGTTCGCCATACCAGCTGCAACTTGCAGCTTGACGTAGGCTTGTACTTTCTTAGCCATCTTAATTTCCTCTGGTGGGTTATAGCGCCTTAGACAATGAAGGCTCCCCGTGAATAAATCGTTCTACGCATACAGAATGCGTAAAAACAAAAGGCGCGAAATTGTATTCCAATCTCACGCCTTGTGCAACGAGTAATCGCTGCTTTTACAACCTAATTATTAGGCTTTCTCTACCTGAGCAAAATCCAGCTCAACCGGCGTAGCACGACCGAAGATAGATACAGAAACCTTCAAGCGGCTCTTTTCGTAATCTACTTCTTCAACTACACCGTTAAAGTCAGCAAACGGACCATCGCTGACGCGTACCATTTCGCCTGGCTCAAACAGCGTTTTAGGACGCGGTTTATCACCAACCTGCTGTAGGCGGTTCATAATCGCATCAACTTCTTTATCGCTGATTGGTGCCGGACGGTCAGAAGTACCGCCGATGAAACCCATCACACGCGGAACACTGCGCACCAGGTGCCAGCTCGCGTCATTCATAACCATCTGGACCAGAACATAGCCCGGGAAGAATTTACGTTCGCTTTTGCGACGTTGGCCACCACGGATTTCGACCACTTCTTCGGTCGGAACCATGACTTCACCAAACAACTCTTCCATGTTGTGCAATTTGATATGCTCACGCAGCGATGTTGCTACGCGGCCTTCAAAACCGGAAAACGCCTGAACGACGTACCAGCGCTTTTTAGGGGCTTCAGACATCTCAGAACCTCAGGCCAGTAATAAAAGAAACCAGGCGGACAAGAATGCCGTCCAGCCCCCACAAAATCAGTGACATTACAGCTGTAACAGCCGCCACGATTAAGGTGGTGTGTAAAGTTTCCTGGCGAGTTGGCCAAATCACCTTACGAACTTCGGTTCTCGCTTCACGGGCGAAAGCAACTGTAGCTTTGCCTTTCGTCGTTAACAGCGCGACACCACCCGCTGCAGCAATCAGAACAACCACTGCCAGGGCACGCAGAGGCAAAGACACATCACGATAAATGTAGTTGCCCACGATCGCCGCAATAAGCAGGACAGCAACTGCCAGCCATTTCATCGTTTCCAGGCCGCGCCCGCTTCCTTGAGCTTCGGTATTCGCACTCATAAACCAACCCGTCACAATAATTCAGACAAACATTTTTGCCCCGCATACGCGAGGCAAAACCAAACCGAATGGCTCTTTTCAGGCACTATTCGGTATAACGCTATCTTCAGAGCCTGTTTCAACAATGATTATGAGTAAAAAATCACTGATGAGCCAGGTTCTGCGCAGAGAGCGTGCAAAAAGGGCATCAAATGATGCCCTTTTCTTGCGCGTTGCGTCAAATGTTATCCGCGATTAAGCGATAACTTTAGCAACAACGCCCGCACCTACTGTACGGCCGCCTTCACGGATTGCGAAACGCAGA
>CBCPKK010000049.1:0-22024 GCA_965119215.1 uncultured Buttiauxella sp. | reverse complement strand
ACCCGCCAGCACTTATGGCGGTGTGGGGGGGTTGTGTTAGGTTACGCATTTGCTATAATCCTTTTCAGGCGCCGCGCCTGCTTTCGACCCCCTGAATATCCTTCGTTCCGCCAAGTTCGAGTTGGGATTTCAGGGGGTTTTTGCATTCAGGGTGTGGCTTTTGCCCCTATCACCCTTTCCCTAGACGCTATTACCGGGAACGTCCCACCCGTATGAATACTTGTAAACGCAGGTAAATTACCACGTAGTGAAGCAACGATCAATTCCCCCACCAAAAGATCCCGCAAAGAACATATCTAATTTACCTAATCAATTCATAGAGATATTGAGTCTAAACATTATTAATATTGTGAATATCAACAGGTGTTTTCTCTTGTCTATGTAGATTCAGAGTGAACGCATTTCTTTGTTAATTCAGTGAAAATTCCGCTTCCTCGCTTTGAGTGTTCAGTGCTCGCCTATGGCTGCGCTCCGCCTCAATCAAAGGCTGCGGCGAGCTGTGCTGGCTAGTCTTTCAAGCACTCGTTTAGTTGTTTTAATAATTTTCTGGCTTCTTCATTCTGTTTACGTAATTTTTTATTTTCCTCCAAAGTATAGTATTGAAGGTTTTCTTCTGGGTTAACCCTATTACGATGCACCTCAAGCATATTCTTAGCCATATCGTCATCCACTGTATAAAAATAATACTCAGGATAATCCAGCAGTCTTGCGATTTTAACTACCAAGCTAAAAGGGGGTTCCGTCCTTCCGACTTCGTAACTCGACAACCTCGATCTTGAGTTTTTACCATCTATATCAATAAGTTGAGATAATTTTTCTTGCGATATCCCCGCAGCCTCTCGCGCTTCTCGCAATCTTTTCGGCACCATGTTCACCCCCTTTTTGGGAGTCTAATCTTACAAGGCGCATTCGATATCAATGTCCACAATACGAATCATGGTTGATTTTGTATCATAAAGTAATGTAATCTCTAAGACTCTTTAGATTGACACACCAAAACAACTGAATATAATAACATTACTGTATTTATATACAGTTGTTTTATCATGTTTATGAGTACGCTCGTTCTAGTTTCCGCCAAGCTAGCACGGCGGAAAATGGGGGCTTGTGCCCACAAGGATGGGAACATGAACTTATGGTATGTGCTGTACTGCAAGGCTCAGGATGTTGGTAAAATCACTAAAAGAGTCAATGGATTAGGGGTTAGTGTTTTTTGCCCTCGCTATGTAAGAGTCTCTCACCGAACCGACTGCAATTCGGTTCGGATCGAGGAAAAAGTGTTGTTCCCTAATTATTTGTTCCTCTCTTTTGATATCAATAAAATCCACACCTCAACAATTTCGTCTATCCCTGGGGCTGTCGGCTTCATTCGCTTCGGTTCCGATGCCTGCACCGTTCCCCAGAAAGTGATATCAGCGATTGAATGCGCTCGGCTGATTGCGTTGAACAATGACGATCAAGCTATTGAGTGCCGTAATATCTCGTCCACTTTGCTGCTAAAAATTCAGGAAATCTCGCTTATCAAGTCGATAGAACAACGGCAGGTTGCTTTTTCACACCTGCTGCAATCGTCTAACCCTTAAACCCGACCTCATTTTTTATACATACCAGCACTGCGGGCGATACCCTGCGGTGTCTTTTTAATAGGAGTAACCATCCCCATGCCGAAAAAGAAGTTGGGCGAGCCAACGAGTACGTCGGTGATTTATATCGGACAACAGCGTTACCAACTGTTAGCAAAACATGCTCGTGAAATCAGTTATTTATCCAACACCAATATCAAGACAACAACATTCCTTCACTACCTGATTGATGAATTCACCAAAAAAGGCCATGCCTCACTGCTTAACCAGTTGCAGAAGGCTCCCCCCGCTGAAGAGGAATAAACCATCTAATAGGAGGAGAAATGATTTCATCCGCCGTGCTTCTGACTCTGGCCATGCAATGCGCCCCAACCATTCACCCGGATACATCGCATGATGTAGCTAGGGTCGAATCTGGCTTGAATCCCTTTGCTATCGGGGTTGTCGGCCAGAAAAAAGGGCTTTTCCCCAGCAACATAAATGACGCTCTTGATCATATCGACCAGCTCAAGGCGAAAGGTAAAAATTACTCAGTTGGTCTGATGCAAATCAACCAGGCTAATTTTTCCCGTTACGGTGTCACTGCAAAACAACTGTTTAATCCCTGCACCAACCTGACCGTCTTCGAAAAAATCATCACTGACTGCTACCTCCGGGGCGGCACCCTGAAAAGGGCGCTGAGTTGCTATTACTCCGGCAACTTTGATACCGGCCAGAAGCCCGAAGCCGCATTTTCCAAAACCAGCTATGTACAGCGGATGGGTTACAAACCCGCGCAAAAATATGTCGTGCCTTCCAGCAAGGCCGATCAAGAAAAGCAAAACGCCACACCAGGCAATGCAGCACCCACGCCGCAGATACGTTACCCCAAAGGTATTGTACGCGGCGATCTCATCACCTCCGGCGCGCAAGCGTCACCTAACCAGGCTACACCCGTTTCTTTCCCGTCACAGGTTGTGCGGGGGGAGTTTGTAGTCACTACATCTAAATAAGGAAATATCATGAAAATTTTACGCTCTATCAAAAACGCTCCTGCTCACCTTGCTGCTGTCGCGGCCTCTGCTGCTATGTCCTCACCGGCATTCGCGGACGGGTTCGCCAAAGCCGAAACGTTGCTGGAAAAAATCTCGTCTGGCCTCACCGGTCTGGCCATCGTCACCATTACCATCGCTGTTATCTGGGTGGGTTACAAAGTGTTATGGGACGGCAAAAGCCTTCACGACTGTAAAGGGATCATCATTGGCGGCATTCTTATTGCCAGCGGTGCAGAAATCGGCGCTCTGTTGATGAGCTAAGGGGCGGAAATGGTCACGCTGAATAAAGCCCTGACGCGCCCCGCTATGCTGTTTGGCATTCCGATGGTGCCGTTAGTTATCGTCAGTGGGGCAATTATCCTGCTGGCGATATACCTCACTAAACTTTTGTTGCTGTTCCTGCCGGTAAGCTGGTTTGTCATGAACCAGATGGCTCGAAAGGATGCCCACATTTTCGGATTAGCCTTTTTAAAACTGAAAACGCGGGGCAATAAGACGTGCAACACCCACTACGGCGCAACGGCGTTCCTGGCGAACGACTACGACGCCGTAGACATCACGGAGTTCATCAACACTATGCGACTTAACGAACGGGTCACGCTCACCAAGCACATTCCGTATTCGTCGCACATTCATGAAAACGTCATTAAAACCCGAGGTAGCGACCTGATCGCAACGTGGGAAATTGGCGGAACGGCGTTTGAATGTGATACGGAAGAAAATCTCGACATACTGTCTGGTCAGTTTAATAACCTGATTAAGTCCTTTGAAGGGCGACCGGTGACGTTTTACGTTCACAATATCCGTGAAACGTACCACGATCACTTTGACGGGCATTCGGGTAACGATTTTGCCGATACGGTCAGCGAACGGTACTACTCGACGATTGAAAACCATCCTTTCCGCCATAATCGCCTGTTCTTCACCGCCTGTTATATGCCCTTTGTCGGACTGGATAAGGTCGAGCGCAAACGGATGTCCGACGGACAGAAGCAACATGCGTTAGACAGTGCATTAAAAGAGATGTTGGAGATCTGCCAGACGGTCGGCACGTCCCTGTCGCGTTTCACCGCGAACCAACTCGGGGCGTATGAAGAAAATGGCCGCGTGTTTTCGTCGCAACTGTCTTTCTATCGGCGGCTGTTAAGCGGCGTCTGGCAGAAAACAGCCGTTACGCGCACGCCATTTTATGAAACGCTCGGCACAACCGACCTGTTTTTCACCGGCGATGCCGGGCAAAGCAATAACGTAAACGGAAAGACCTTCTTCCGTGGGCTGGAAGTGAAAGACTACGCGCCGGAATCCTTCACCGGGATAATGAACGTGTTGCTGTATGCCCCGTGTGACTATGTGATCACCCAGTCTTTTACCTGTATGGCGAAAGATGAAGCGCAAAAGCACATCAAGCAGACGGCCAAGCGTTTACGCAGCACGGAAGATGATGCCATTTCGCAGCAGGAAGACTTATTTGTTGCCCTGGACATGTTGCAGGCCGGACACATTGCCTTTGGTAAATATCATTTTTCCCTGATGGTATCGGCACCCGGTACAGAACGGCTGATTAAAGATACAAACAGCCTGATCAACGCCTTCACCGATCTGGGTATCACCCCGACGCTCTCCACGTTGTCGCTGCCCGCTGCCTACCTGGCACAAATGCCGGGGGTGTACACGCTAAGGCCGCGACTTGTCCCCATCAGCAGCCAGAATTTTGCAGAACTGGCGTCATTCCATAACTTCTATACGGGGAAACGGGATAAGAACCCCTGGGGTGAAGCGCTTTGCGTTCTCAAAACCCCATCGGGCGGGGCGTATTACATGAACCTGCACAACTCAATGCTCAATAAGGATGATTTCAACGAGAAAAATCTAGGCAATACCAGCGTTATCGGCACCGCCGGTTCGGGCAAAACAATGCTGATGGCATTCATTCAGGTCATGATGCAGAAATATCGGCAACCCCGGAGTTTTTCGCCGCAGGCTAAAACGCAGCGTCTTACTACCGTTTATTTTGATAAGGACAGGGGGGCAGAACTCAACGTAAGGGCGTTGGGTGGCCAGTATTATAAGGTGAAAAGCGGTGAGCCTACCGGCTGGAATCCCTTCCGGCTTCCACCGACCAAACGCAATCTGAACTTCATCAAGAAGCTGATGCGCATACTCTGCACCCGCAACGGACAAACCTTGTTCCCGCGCGACGAGCTGCGTCTTAGTCAGGCAGTGGATGCGGTCATGAAGGAGCTACCGGCTGAACACCGTGGGTTTGGTATTACCCGGCTGTTGGAGAACCTTACCGAGCCGCCAACGAAGGAAGCGCAGGAAAACGGGTTACGCGTCAGGTTGTCACAGTGGGCGCAGGGTGGCGAATACGGCTGGGTTTTCGATAATGACCTGGACACCTTTGATATTGGCGAATGCGACAATTTCGGCATCGATGGCACGGAATTTTTGGACGATGCCGACGTGTGTGCGCCGATTTCGTTTTACCTGCTGTATCGCGTCACCAGCTTGCTCGACGGGCGACGCCTGGTGATCTTCATGGATGAATTCTGGAAATGGCTCAACGACCCGGTCTTTTCTGATTTCGCCTTTAACGTGCTGAAAGTCATCCGCAAACTGAATGGCGTGTTTATTCCTGGCACACAATCACCGGCTGAAATACTGATTAACCCGATATCTCCTGCCGTGGTGGAGCAGTGCGGCACGCAAATCTTTACGGCAAACCCGAAGGCTGACCGCAAAGACTATGTTGACGGCCTGAAAGTCGCCCCGGAAATCTTCGATATCATCAAGAACCTCGATCCGCTGTCACGCCAGTTCGTGATAGTGAAAAGTCCTCTGAAAAAAGGTGACTTACGCAACTTTGCGGCACTCGTCACCCTTGACCTGTCCGGGCTTGGTACTTATACAAAAGTGTTAAGTAGCAGCGCTGACAACCTCGAAATTTTTGACTCTGTGTTTCAGGACGGCATGAAGCCGGACGACTGGCTGGAACGCTACCTGCAACTCGCACTCTGAAAGGAAATAACATGAAACTGAAAACTCTGTCTGCCGCCTGTCTTGCGGGGGCTTTGCTGTGTCCATCACTGACAGCCTATGCCGGTATTCCTGTCATGGTTGATGCTGATCCGTTACGTCAGATTCAATACGCGACCGACGCCCAAAACTGGCTTAAAACGGTGGAACAGTATAAATCCCAGCTTAATGCCTACAAATCGCAACTGGCGACCGCGACCGGCGTACGCAACGTACAGGACTTTTTGAGTCAGGCTAAGGGGCTGTCTAATGACCTTAAAAACCTGCAAAAAAACGGCATTTCACTCAACGACCTGCTGACGAACTCCGGCGGGTCATACAGCAGTGCGCTAAACGGCCTGTACAGCAAGTACAAGATGTTTGACACCTGTGATGCTACGCAGACCCAAAGCTATGCTGATACCTGTAAACAAATCGTCATTAACCGGGCGGTGGCCGTCGAAGATACCACTGCGGTACAGGAGAAGATCAACAGTACAGTGAGTGATATTTCCACCCTTGTAAGTCGTATAGAAATGTCGCAAGACGCTAAAGAGTCACAGGATTTGGCGAACACCATAACGTCAAAAAGTGTACAGTTAAACGCGCTGACCACGCAGTGGGAAATGAGCGTGAAACAGTCGGAACTGCGTGATCAAATGCTGACATCGCAGCGACAAAAAGCCCACCGACAGCAACAACTGAGTGCGCCGGTAGCTGATTTAAACAACTTATGACAAGGATTTTTCATATGACGATTAATAACCGCACTATTTTATCCTCCCTGCTTGTTTTAAGCCTGTTTGCTTTAGGTGGTTGTGAAGAGAAAAAAACTGAAGAGTGGTATATGGCTCATCATGACGAATTAATAAAAGACTATGCCGATTGTTTGAAAACCCAAACATTCAGCAGTGAGCGGTGCATCCCTGTTGTGAATGCTTCCAAAAGGTCAATGAATGAGCCTGACGTTGTAGCTGGACTACAAAAAGTGCAAACAGAGTACGTAAAAAGCAGGATGCATCCAGAGAATAAAAGTCATGAGTAGCGAAGGTGTTTTCTCTGGAATGGATGCCGCTGTAATGAATGGCTTAAACAGTGTTTTACAGGGGCAAATGTCCCTGTATTCAACGCTGATGGCAGGATTAGTTACCGGTTCTGCCACTTTGTACATTCTTTGGCGTGGCTATCAGACACTGGCGGGGAAGCTACATACCCCGGTAGAGGACGTAGCGTGGGACTTGGCGCGAATGGGGATCATCCTAGCATTTGTCACTAATGCAGATGGCTACCTAGACGCCTCGGTTGCTGCCATTAACGGTTTAAAAGATGGTTTCAGCGGAAGTGAAAATGTCTGGGTTTTACTAGATACACTTTGGAGTAAAGCTCAGACGCTGGGGCAAACCTTATTTAACCTAGATAATTCAACCTATGTGCAACTCAATGGCGGCATTGCTGAGCTATTAGTTTGGGGGGGAACAATAGTAGCCTTAATTATCGCCACCATTGTTAATATGGGGGCTGAAATAATGTTGTTATTAATGACAACAACGGCACCCATATTCATTTTCTGCCTTATCTACGGTTTTCTGCGACCGATGTTCAATAACTGGCTCCAGGTAATCTTCACCGCTATCCTGACCCTCATGTTTTCGGCCTTATCTTTACGGATCGCGATTGAATACCTTAGTAACATATTGGACAAAGCAAGCGTCGGGGCTAATGCCAACAACATTGTAACGCTGGCCGCACAGTGTTGCCTTGCCGGTATCGGTTCCGGGTTCGTAGTCTGGTTATCGGCAAAAATTGCCGGTTCACTGGCAGGGGCTAGCGTACAGGGTGTGGCACAGGGCGCGGCTAAAATGGGGCTAATGGCAGGCGGGGGCGCAGCGAAAAAAGCCGCAAGTACCGTAGGAAAGCCCGTGGGGAATGCTTTAGGCAGTATTGGCGATAAGGCAGCGAATAACCTCAAAGGCTCATCGGCCAGTAATGCCAAAGCATCGGCAAAAGCCGCAGTGGAGAAAATGAAAGCCCAGAACTAGCAGATATCCCGCCACACCTGTTCCCATCGCACGACTCATTACTTTTTAATCCTTTCAGGAACCTAAACCATGAAACGCTTCATCATATTTATGATGTTGTGCACCCTTGCGGGCTGCGCACAGCAAAACCATTTCCCGCCGGATGTTTCCGGCGACCTTCAACCCGTTAATTCCGCTTCCGTTATGCAGGAGGTGAATAATGTCTGAATTACAAAAAATGCTGAATGCCTCGCAGTCGTTTGAAAAAGTGATGCTGACACGCGATGCGCGGGCTAAAAAACTCGCCTTTGTTATCGCCGCCGTCGCCACGGTATTTGCCTTACTTTCCGTTGTGGCCGTCATTGTCATGCTTCCGCTAAAACACACGGAGGTCGAACTTTACACCGTAGACAGCCACAGCGGGCGGGCGGAATACGTCACCCGAGTGAAAGAAAAAGACATTGCGACCGAGGAGGCAATGGCGAAAGCCTTCGCCGCCAATTACGCCACGCTCCGGGAGGGATACAACTATTTCGCCCTGCAAAGCAATTATGACACGGTGCAGCTCTTTAACAGCGGACAGGTCAATGCGGACTATCTTGCCTGGTTCGCCGGACAGGATGCACCCGACAAGGTGTATCAGAATGCGGCTAACGTGGTGGAAACTGAGGTCATTTCCAATATCATCAGCCAGGCTACCGCGCCCGATATGCTGGCAACCCTCCGACTGAAAAGAACCATCCGCCACGTTGTTGACGGCGCTACGCGCGTCGAATTCTGGAACGTTCGTCTGACATACCACTACGTGCCACACAAGGCGCTGACTGACGCGCAGCGTGAGAGTAATCCGCTGGGCTTCATCGTCACCAGTTACCAGCGTGACAAAGAACTGAGGAAAGAATAATGCGTAATCTATTCGTCATTCTCACTTTGATGCTCTGCTCATCGGCGTGGGGAGCCGCAACCCCGCAGGGTAGCCGGTACGACAGCCGTATGCAGCAGGTGGCGTACAACGTGCAAAACAGCACGGTGATCAACACCCGCGCCGGTTACGTCACCACGTTAGTTTTTGCCGATGATGAAGCGGTGATCAGTACCGAAGTCGGCTTCATTAAAGGATGGGCGGTAACAAAGGAGGCGAACCGCGTCTATATTCGCCCCGCCCCCATCACGCAGCCGGTGACGGATGCGGACGGCTCAACCGCCCAGCAGGCATTTTTACCCGAGTCGAAAGACTGGAAAACCAACCTGTTTGTCACCACGTCGGCACACTTCTACAGCCTGGAACTTAACGTACTCGATGAAGGCGCACCGGCAAGCAGTCTGGCGTTTGTTGTGACCTGGAATTATCCCGAGGCCAGCCGTAAGGCCAGCATGGAAGCCGTGAAGGCGCGGCAAAAGGAGCTGACGGAGGCGCAGGAAAAAAGCCGCATCGCCAAAGCGTTTAATGCCGCCACTACACCGCGAAACTGGAACTATGCGCAGCGTGTGAAGCAGGGCAGTGAAATGGCTATGCCGGACTTTGCCTATGACGATGGCCGCTTCACTTACCTGGGCTTTTCACCGCTGAAAAAGATCCCGAGTCCCTTCCTGCTCGTCAACGGCAAAGAACAAACGACCATCCCGTCGTTCTCGCAACAGGGAAACTATCGCGTGATGGTCGTTCACTCGCTGGCTCCAAAGCTGGTCTTACGCTACGGCGACGCCGTGGTGGGCATTGTTAATCAGGGATTTGGTCTGGCAACGGTCAGCAACGGCAGCACCGTTTCACCGGCGGTTAAACTGGAGGAAAAACCATGACGGATACGCAAAACCCAACGCCTCTCGATGGGAGCGAAAACCCTTCATCCGAGAGAGAAAAAACGGTGGCCGAGCTGGAAGTTGAAGCACGCGAACGGGCGCAGGCACAGCGTAAAGAGTCTGCGCCGGTGGAGGACGTTAAACCCGACCAACCCGAGGTAAACAGCCTCAAAAAGCGCGGTAAAAATCGTCTTATGACGCTGGGAATACTGCTTTTAGCGGCGCTTATCGTATTAGCCTGGATGGGTGACTGGGCTTATAACCATTTCATGAGCGCCCCAGCCCCCAAGGCTGAACAGGCAAAAACGGCACCGGATGATGTCAGTTACGGACGGAAACGTCAGGGCATGGGAATGGCTGAAAACCCGCTGGGGTTGCAGGACACAGCTTCGACCGATACCACAACAAACCTTCCTCGTGCCGCCGCTCCGCCCGTCTCATTTAACAAGTCTATGGCACTGGCGGCGATGGCCAGCACGCAAAGCAGCGGCCAAACCGCCACAGTTTCGCGCACGGCTGAACGCAGTACCACAGAGCACAGCGTATCTCCCGCGACCGCGCAACCTTATACACCTTGCACGGTGCCGCTGGTCATGGATGCCAGCGGAAAGCTGGCCTGTCCTGTCGGGGCGGAGGCATCACCTGGTGTGGCACCGGCAGTTTCCACCGTAACCGGCGTACAACGTATGCGGCTTGACCCGGATTTGTATATTCCGGTCGATACCTATATTCCCTGTACGCTTCAAACCCGCTTTGTGTCCGACGTTGCCGGGCGTATTTCCTGCCTGATATCTGAGGACGTTTACAGTGAAAGCACCCATGTACGGCTGATACCAGCAGGCACCCGCGCCCGTGGCGTCTACAAGACCGGCACACTCAATCACGGCCAGGCGAGGATGTTCGTGATGTGGACGGAACTCAGAACCCCGGACAGGCTAAAAATCCCGATGGTTGATTCTCAGGTCGTGGGCCAGCTCGGCGAGGCCGGTATTGATGGCTGGATCGACACGCATTTCTGGGAGCGTTTCGGCAACGCAATGATGCTAAGTACCGTGCAGGACGTAGCCGCAGCGGCGGCAAGTTCCGCCCCGTCGAAAGACCGCAATACCGATTACACGGAAAATTCACGCGCTGCCGCCGCTGAAATGGCAAAAACGGCGCTGGATAACAGCATCAATATCCCGCCAACCATCTACAAAAATCAGGGCGATATCATCGGCATCATGACCGGTTCAGACATCGATTTTTCAGGCGTCTACAGCCTGAAACTCAAATAAGGAGGGCATTATGGGCGTCAGTAACATTTCACTCGACCAGCATAAACAGCGCATGTTCGGGGATTTTCTTCACCTCGATGGCCTGACCGAAATCGCGGTAAACCGCCCCGGAGAGCTGTTTACCAAAATCCGCGGAGTGTGGCAAAAACACGCCGTTCCGCTCACGCTGGCACAGTGTCAGACATTTGCCACTGCGCTTGCCAACTATCAGGGGGACCATATTGATGATACATCGCCAGTGCTGTCCGCCACGCTCGAATCTGGCGAACGTTGCCAGGTGGTGATGCCTCCGGCTTGTGAGCGAGATACGGTGTCGATCACTATCCGCAAGCCTTCCCTGATACAAATTCCCCACCAGTCCTATATCGACGGCGGCTTTTACGACCGGGTCACGGGTAAGGAGAAAACAGCAAGCCATGATGACGAACTTTTACGTTTATACAATGCCGGAGCTATTCCCGCTTTTATGGAGAAGTGTGTCGAATATGGCAAGACCATCATCATCGTGGGCGGTACGGGGTCGGGGAAAACAACCTACCTGAAAACGATGATCGGGTATATCCCCGTCAACCTGCGACTGGTGACTATCGAGGACAACCCGGAGACGCGCTTTTATGGCCATGAAAATTACGTGCATCTTTTTTACCCCGCCGATGCGGGAGAAAAAGCCATTGTGACCCCAGCCAGTCTGGTACGGGCAAACTACCGCATGAACCCTGACCGTATTTTACTGGCCGAGGTGCGCGGAGGTGAAGCCTGGGACTGTCTGAAAATCATCGGCTCGGGGCATGAAGGGCTGATCACTTCTCTGCACGCAGGTAGCCCGGAAGAGGCCATTAACGGGCTGGCGGAACGCTGTTATCAAAACATGGAATGCCAGAACATCCCCTATTCGGTACTGCTGCGTAAGGTATTGAACAGCATTGATGTCATCGCCAGCATTGACGTGAGCGGCGATATTCGCCGCATGGGTGATATTTACTTTAAGCCGGTGCATCGCGCCGGTGTGATGGAGAATTTCAGGAATGAAACATTTTAAACCGCTGGTTGTACTCAGTGCATTTCTGGTACTCGCGGGCTGTTCATCCCCGCCCGAACCGGCAGCCGTCGAGTGGGATAAGCCTCTTTCGCCGACCAACGGCACATTGCCTTTATGGCAGGAAAACATTGTTGTTACACCGTCGCCGGTCGTGTCCGGGCAGTGGTCGAGAGTGATCACCGATTTTCAAGATGAAGGACAGATTTGGACGCCTGATGTCTGGTATGCCGTTGCTCATTCCCCACACGTTGCCGTCTCTGCGCCGGATGCGACCGCGTTCTTTGCTGCTAAAGCGTGGTTGAGACAACACGGCGCACAAGGGCTTATCTCTTATCTTCCAAAAACTCACTGCCTGACCTGCAACACCACCGACATTTATTTTTCCCGATAACGGCGGTGAGACAGATTTTCAATCTGTTTTTCCGGCGTTGAACAACCAGAGGGCGTTAGCCGTCTTTTGTTTGTCTCAAAATCACCTCAAGGAATAAAACGTTATGAAAAAAACCGCAATCGCGGCGGCACTCCTGTGCCTGACCGCTGGCTTTTCTGCGCCTTCATTTGCTGCTGACCCGTGCGAGGTCGTCCTGTGTATGTTCGGCAAAGTAACCGGTAATAGCGGCGGCAGTGAATGCAGCAGTGCCGAAAAAGCCTTTTTCAACATTAATTCTTTTAAGAAGAAAGGCCGGTTTGACCCATCGAAGACATCAAACATGCGTAAAGCGCTTTTGGGGGAATGCAAAGCCGCAGACCCGGCAGCTATAGCCAAAATCATCAGTCAATTCGGGCGGATCAGGGGGTAATCATGAGACTTTTTATCGCAGAAAAGAAAGGATTGGGTGAAGTGATCGCCCTTGCCCTGGGCAACGGTGTAAACCGTGGCGGTTATATCGAATGTGGCACCGACGTGGTGACGTGGGGATCAGGCCACCTGCTCGAGCTGGTCAAGCCTGAAAGTCATAACCCCGCTTACGAAAAATGGAACGAGGCCGATTTACCGCTGAAACTGCGACCGCACCGCTACCAGCCGATTGAGCGCACCGCAGGCCAGTTTAAAACGGTAGCGGCGCTGATTGAGAAGGCGAGTGAGATTGTTCACGCTGGAGATCCCGACGCCGAAGGCCAGCTTTTAATTGATGAAATTTTGACGTACACCGGCACGAAAAAACCGGTGAAGCGCGTCCTTATCAATGACCTGAACACGGAGAAAGCGCGACAAGCGCTGACGCAGTTACGCGACAACAGCGAGTTTTACGGATTATCCCAAAGCGCATTAGCGAGAAGCGTTGGCGATCAACTCTTTGGCTTCAATATGACCCGTGGTTACACCCTCGCCGCCCGTAAAAAAGGCGGCAAAGATGTGTTATCGGTTGGTCGGGTACAAACACCGATACTGGGTCTGATCGTTCACCGTTATGAAGCCTTCAAAAACCATGCGGCAGCGTTTTATTACGCTGTCAGCGCCGGTTTTATGATTAACGGTTTTGACCTGACCCGTTGCGACGGAGGTGAGATACCGGCGAGATTTTCCGTACCAGACGATGCCCCTACGGACGATAAAAAACGCATTATCGATAAGCACTACGCTGATAATATCGCCAGTACTACACAGCACCAACCCGCCACGGTGACACAGGCACAGACCGAACCGAAAACATCACCGGCACCGCTGCCCTTCTCGCTGTTAGATTTGCAGGTTCACATGAGCCGTGAGCACGGTCTGCCCGCTGAAAAAACGCTGGCCGTTACACAATCGCTGCGCGATAACTTTAAGGCGATCACCTATAACCGCTCAGATTGTCGATACCTGAATAACGAACAGTTTAATGATGCGCCTCAGACTATCGCGGCGGTGAGTGCAGCATTAAGCGGCACATTTCCCCCGCAAGTTCTGGCCGACCTCGACAGCAACAGAAAAAACCGTGCCTTTAATGAAGGTAAAGTCGGAGCGCATACCGCGATTATCCCGACCGGCACCGCGCCCGATACAGCAAAAATGAGCCAGGACGAACGCGCGGTATACACCGCGATTGCCACGCAGTACCTGGCTCAATTCTTACCGGAAAAAACGTATCTGGCGGCCAGCGTCAGTTTTTGCGCAGCGGGCAACACCTTCACGGCCAGTGCCAGGAAAACAACCGGGATGGGCTGGACGGCGCTTTTACAAGAGAGCGACAGCGACGCTGAAAGCGGCGACGGCGAGAGTGAGCCAGGGAAAGATAATGGCGATGGCTTATTTTCCGTATTAACGGCACTAAGCGTGAACGATGCCGGAACCTGTAAAACCGTCACCGTCAAAGCGGAGAAAACCAAACCACTGCCACTTTATACCGAAGCCACGCTGTTACGTGATTTACAGCGCGTGGCAAAATATGTGAAAGACCCGCGTATTAAAGCTTTATTAGTCAGCCGGGACAAAGACACTGAGGGGGAAAATGGCGGGATCGGCACACCGGCAACCCGCGCCGAAATGTTAAAAACCTTACTGAACCGCAACTTTTATACCGTGGAAAAAAAGAAGCTTATCCCCACGGAATTAGGCATCAGCTTTATTCATGCCCTGCCCTCCATCGCTACCGAACCCGATATGACCGCACTCTGGCACGAGCAGCAACAGCAGATCGAAAAGGGGAAAATGACCTGCGATGCGTTTTTAGACGAGCTGGAAATCTTTATTGCGGAGCAGCTTCAACACGTCGATGTCAGCGCAGTCAACGTGACGGCCAGCGATAAAGAAAAAAGTGAAAAGAGTCAGTTTGAGCGATTAAACGCACCCTGTCCGTCCTGCGGTAGCAGCATCATTGTGACCCCTAAAATATTCCGCTGTACTCAGTGCGACTTTAAAATCTGGCCGACAATAGCGGGTAAAAACCTGACCAAGAATCAGGTTGAAACCATCATCAGTAAAGGTAAAAGCGCAGAGATTAAAGGCTTTACCAGCAAAGCGGGTAAGCCGTTCTCGGCGTTCGTGGTGCTAAAAGATAAGGCCACCGGGCAAACTGCGTTTGAGTTTCCACCACGTAAATAAGCCTTTCACCTATATGGCGGCGTCATGCCGCCACTCCCCATTAGCTTAGGTAACTTTCATTATGTCAGACATTAAATATCAAGATGTTTACACCTATCTATCCTCTGGTCGCAATATGAACCAGTTTATTAAACGGTGCGACTACGCGCTATTAACCGACCTGCAAAATAAACTTGAGGTGCATATCAGCGAGTGGGAGGCGCAGCAGGAAAAAGAACAAGAAGCCATTCAATTACGCAACGAAAAGCGCAGCGAGTTATTAGCACTGATTGTCAGTGAGGGTTTTTCACCAGAAGAATTAATAACCGCAGCGGCGATAAAAACAAAATCCCGCCGCCGGATGAAATATCAGTACAGAGACGGTGACTCCATTAAAAAATGGTCTGGTGTTGGTCGGGTTCCGCGTTCAATTCAGGAACGGTTAAATTCAGGTGCAACGTTGGATGATTTTTTAATTGCAGAGGAAATCAAAAATGAAAACCAGAATAAAACACCCCACAATTAAAGATGCTGTATATATAGCAGAGTCTGTTATTTCAAGAATGGAACATAGCGCAGGGCGACGCTGTGGTTTACACGATACTTTATACAACCAGTTTCTTTCCGAGGAAATACATGAATTCGCTGACAGCCTGAATAATGATGAACGGGGTAAGTTTATAGAAATCGCCTCCACACTACATCCACACATAAAAGAATACGACTCGTATAAAACAAATACTATATTAAACAAAATCCGCAAAGAGGAAATGTGATGTTATTTGTTTTGATCGTTCAATTTTGAAAAATTGCTAACGATGGTTTTAACTTATCGTTCAATTCAGAATGAATTGTTAACGGGAAGTGGATTGAGGCAGCTAAATTCAATTTTGAAAAAATTGTTAATTTGGCGTCGCCGAAACCACTAACGAGCGTTCACCCCCAGTGAACCGAGTTAGTTGGGGGGAGCCGAATAAATTTTGCCGCCCCAGCGAGCAAAAAGCTATCGCCCACGATAGCGGTTTATTTGGGGGGCATAGCCCCGCAAACCGTCCAAGCTTAGGAGCATTATTCGAGGAACGAGAATAATACGACTTTGCGCGTGACCACCCCTGTTACGAGTAGTGATTTCCGATATTTTGAGACGAAGGCGAAAAAATAGAGGTCAAAATCACTTCGTAACGGGGGTGGTCACGCGTAGCGTGGACGGTTTGCCGCACTTGACCTTTGGGGGTTTTGGCGTGGCGTCCAGCCGCGACATTACCCCCTTGTCTCATGAAATAAGGGCGTCCAGCCCGCATGTAATGGGACATGCCTTTGTTGAGGGGACTCTAGCCCCCTCAGCATGCCCGCCTGCGGGCACAGTTTTAACGCTCTCAGATCCCCATGCAACTCGGTGAATCCACTCGGTGACAGCTTGTCACCGAGTGGATTCACCGAGATAGCTCACCGAAAGAAACCATTTAAAGGTTAAGACATGCTTAATAAAATCACAGAGAAGCTAATGCCCATAGTCGATAACGCCACGGCGTTCTTCGGCTATATGCAACAACATCAGCTATTATTAGCCTTGTTATCAGGATTGACGTTACCCTTTATTGTCCCGCTAAAGCGGGATGAGCATGAAAAAGCGCCAATATGGCAACGCATTATTATCTGCTTTTCACTCTTATGCTTTATTTTTGGCACAATATCACCGGCCACCTCTTACGTACTTCGCTTTCTATACCCGGCAAGACTGGAAGTAAGTACGCCAGTAATTTTGTGGGCGATATTGATTTCATTTACTGTGGTCGGCGTGATATTTCATTACGTTGCACGCCGCGTTCTCTCACCAGAGATTGACAAGCTCAAAAGGAAAATGGTTAAAAAAACCAGTCTGGAAAGAAATACGCGTACTGATGTGCGCGAAATAAAAGCATTGCTTCCCACAACTGAAAAATATGACCCTGAGCAATTCATTGATTTAACAAAAGGCGTTTTTATTGGACTCAATGAAAAAAGAGAACCTCAATATATTCCGCTCAGTGACTGGCAAAAACAACATGCCGATGTCATTGGTACTACGGGCGCAGGTAAAGGGGTTGCAACAGGATTACTTATTTATCAAAGTATTTTAGCCGGTGAAGGCGTTTTTGAAATGGACCCCAAAAATGATGAATGGGCACCTCACTTAATAAGGAAAGCATGTGAAGATGCAGGAAAACCATTCTACCTAATTGACTTAAACAGGCCGGAATATCAGCTAAACCTTATTGATGGTATTACAGCAGAACATTTAGAGGAACTTTTTATTGCTGGGTTTAGCCTGGCAGAAAAAGGCGAGGCCGCCGACTTCTATCGTATCGACGACCGCAGAGCTGCACGCGCTACTGCACAATTAATTAATGAAAACCCAACCGCTACGATCCGCGATTTATTCAACAGCGATTTTGTGCAAAGCATTGCCGAAACGATTAAAGGATTCTTCGGTAAAATAGAGGAGCTGGCCTTATTAAACTCCATCAATGCGCCGGAAGGATTGGCATTAAAAAAGATTTTTGACGACGGCGGTTGCTGTTACATCATCGGTTCGATGCGCAACAGCAAAGTGATCGCAACTCAACGCATGATTTTAGTTCGGTTAATGCAGCTTGCTGAGTTACGCGACAGAATCAATACCACGCCACGCCCGATTGCTATTCACCTAGCCGAACTAAAATACCATTTATCACGGCCTGCACTTGAGGGTTTAGGCGCTGCCCGAGATAAAGGCGTGCATATCATTATGGATCACCAGTCCGTTGCCGACCTCCGCGACTGCCCCGCCGATTTAAACGGCGACGCCGTGGTGGGTGCCGTAGTGGAAAACGCCAAATTTAAACTGGTGTATAAACTGCAAGACCCCGACACCGCGTTATGGGTGGCGAAAATGTCCGGTACGATTTTAGTGGACGATGAAAGTCGCAAAGCAAAAACCAATCGGGTACTGACCGAAGTAATAGACGACGAGCGCACAATCCGACAGGCGGAGCGTTTTTATATCGACAGCAACATGCTGTTAAACCTGCCTCCGTTCGTCAGCTATATTTTCACGGCCACAGAGTTGCCCCGAGCCTCCCTTATCTCACCCTTGAAAGTGAAAAAACAGCCGCTACAGGTTTATGACGTCACGCCGATCACACCCATCTCGATTAAAAAGCCGCTCGATTTTACTGAAGCACCCGCAACCCAGACGGCACCCGTTTTAGTGGCGGCAGAAAAAAACAGAACAGCCGAGTTAGCGCCGGTTGAGCCGGTTGTTGAAACGTCTTCTTTTGATTTTGATGAATAAGGGAATGCCATGTTGATAAGTAGCGATAAAGAACGCAAAGGCCGTAACAGTGAAAAAATGGCACAGCTTCTTAATTTTTTGAAAGAAGAAACCTACAGCGATTTTGACACGCTAAAACAACTCTTTAGGTATAAGGCACATCAACCACTTTACCTTCTGCTCGATAAACTGGAAGGAATGGGGCTTATTCAAAAATATGTTTTCGTCTCTCGCCTCGGCAGTCTCACGCTGTGGGGAATAACCCAGGATGGGATCGCCGTTGTACTCAGCCCCGAAGACAAGATTTTCCCCGCCCGATTTGAACCGGCGAAGTTAAAAGGCTGGAGCCTCGATCACCATCTGGATAATCAACTGGTACACCTTACGCTGGCACAAAAAGGCGCGATGGACTGGATTAACGGAGACCGTAACACCTTTTTAAATCAGTTTAAGGTGAAGCACCGGCCTGACGGATTAATCACGCTGCCAAATGGCAAACGGATCGCCATTGAAACGGAACGTAGCTTAAAAACAAAAGCCCGCTATCAGCAAATTATCGCCAGCCACCTGAGAGCGAGAACAGAAAATCTCTGGTTTTTCGTGTTCTACATCGTGCCGGATGAACAAAAGAAACGGGCATTAATGCTGCTGTTCGACACGATAAAACAGGTTATCGAAAACAGCCAACATGTCACGCTGGAAGCAAAGCACCGCAACGTGTTCCGCTTTTATACAATGGATGAACTAAAATCCCTGGAATTAAATAACTATGCGTAAATCAATCCTTTTCGCGTTGGTCATAACCCTTTCCCCGCCAGTGATGGCTACTTTAACTGTGGGTTTTTCTCCCGCCACCACAGATCAGCAAAGCGCCTTAGAAGTGGTGTTAAGCACTATCAATGGCGCAAAGCGTAGCGTGGATGTTGCGGCTTACAGCTTCACCAGTAAGCCAATTGCGGCGGCGCTCGTCGCCGCAAAAAATCGTGGTGTATCAGTCCGGGTTGTAGCCGATGAGAAGGCCAACAATGACAGATACACTGCTGTTACGTTTCTGGCTAATCAGAGTGTGCCGGTTCGCCTTAATGCGCGTTACGCCATCATGCACAATAAGTTTATGGTGGTGGATGGTGACACGGTGCAAACCGGCTCATTCAATTACACCGCCAGCGCTAACAGTCGTAATGCTGAAAATGCGCTACTGGTGCAGAACGCCCCGGCACTGGCGGGAACGTATCAGGCTGAGTTCAACCGGCTTTGGAGTGAATCAATAGCTCAAACCAGCCATTACTAAAAAATACAGATATCATTGAAGCCCTTCGCCATCGATGGGCTTCATCAGAAATAATCACTAAGCAATTGTTCTTTCCAATCATCTTTATCACTTGAGAGATAATGAGGTTTCCATTCCAAGATCTCCCAACCACAAACCAAAAACTTAATGGAGAAACGTTCATCGTAATTACCAATTGAGTTTGAACCTACACTTACTTTTTCAACCAATCCTACCGAATTAAGAAACGCAATAGCAACCATAATCTCTTGATATGAAAGGCGTAACTTATCTTTAATCGTTTTTAAGGTTACAGCTGAGTACACCTTACCGCCTGACCTGATCATTAGTAGATAAATAAAAATTTTCAGAGAGTTTAACTCAAGAATATTTCTATTACTCATTGATTCAAAAGCAGTTATCCTACCATTTTCATCCACAAGGCCTTTATAAGGGAGTTTGCACCAATGGCCGTAAGATGTATGGAAAGGTGCTGGTACACGTTTCTTATCCTCTAGCTTACAGTTGAGTAAGATGTAGCGTTTTTTCCTCTCTCCGAGAGTCTCAATCACCCCGGTTGATTCGAGATAACGCAATCCTTCGCTGATCAACCTCCGACTCAATGAGCAAAGTTGAGTGAACTGGTCATAAGTTATTGAAGCGCTATACCCTCCCTGGTCATCCACTTCGGATTTCAAACAAAGAAGAATAAAAATTTTCAAGGATGCCACCCCAGTGGAAACCTTGTTTTTCTTTATATTTTTCAGAACATTACAATCCCTCATTACATAATAAGGCATTGGTTTCCATAAGGGAGTCATATCAACGACCTGAGACTAAGAAGTAAACAAGCATAAGGACTGTCGTACATAAAATTAGTCGACAAAGATTGTCAGAGATTTTCGCGACTCGCTCCAGTAATTTTACCTTATTTTCTAAAGACATAAGCATTCTCCATAAATTTTCATCGTTGCGTTTTTACGAAGTATGCCCCTTTACTTAAAAGACTATAAGTCTTTTAAGTAAAGTCTTTCTAGAAGAAAAGAAATAACATATCACATTAATATCAATTAGTTAGCATTGAATTATAGTTCACGAAGTTACTGTTATAGTTCATTAATAATAAAAATTCGAAGCCCTGAACAGGAAGGCTTCACCGTTCAACCGGCGAAAGGCCATTATTCAATGAATTTGAACTCTCTTTCTCCTCTTCCCGCGTTACCCACAACTCTACAATCGAACCCATAACGGCTTGTCCCGCCGTTAAGGGCGCTCCCGTTTGCTGGGATGGCTTGGCTGCCTCCCAGCTCACTGGCTATTTCTCATGTAGATTTGTGGATAACGCTTCCTCATGTGTCCTACTTCAGAAAACCATTATTAATAGCCCCATTGCGGGGCTGTTTACTCCTTAAAAATCCATCAAATAGCGGTGTGCTTTAGAAGCGGCACTTGCAGCTTTAAAAATAAAGCGCTTGTCACCTTTCAACGCTTCCAGCCAGGAGGCTATGTAATTTTCGTGCTGTACTTCCCCGTAAATACTCAGATCAGCCATTAAAAATGCGCTTCCCAGCTCCGCGATCAGTTCTTCAAAGGCATATCCCGCAGATCCAAACTTCCCACCCTTCTCACGGTTTAAACGGTTTTTTGCTCCGCTCCAGTGAACAAGTTCATGCAAGCCGGTAGCGTAAAAATTTGCTGCATCAGTAAAGAGATGACGCTCTGGCATCCAGATCTCATCTGTTGATGGTCTGAAAAAAGCCTGTTGGCCACGCTCAGTAATTTTCGCGCCTGTACGCTGGAACAGTGCTTCAACTTGCGGCAGCGGATCGAATTCTGCCACCGGCTGCGGTGCGGTTTTTTCTTCCAGAGTCAGCCCTTCTATTTGTTCAGCGTTAAAAACGGTGAATGATTTCAGCATTGGGATTTTTTCAACCTCACCCGCCTCGGTTTCCTTCTCAAGCATCTTGTAAAAAATGGCCGTTGTACCCTTCTCCCCCTTGCGAACCTGAGCGCCCAACTCCTGAGCTTGTTTGTAAGTCAACCAGCGGGAATCTGTGAAGCCCTGCGCTGCTGCGCTGTACCACAGCATCATGATATTAATTCCGCTGTAGCTTGTGCCGGTGGTGAAGTTTGACGGAATACCTGACACCGCACCATTACGCTTCCACGGACACACCCACGGCTTAACCCCCGTTTCTAACGCTTCGATGATGCTGTCAGTCACAACCTGGTAAACATCTGGTTTGGCTTTGCCTTTAGAAAATTTCGTTTTTGAGGAGCCTGACTGCTCCAGCGGGGATGCGCTGGTCGCCGGTGCGGGATTAGGGACGCTTGTTTGGGTATGCAGGTTCATAGTCATGGTTGTTTCTCCGTCAGTGTGAATTTCGTCTTCGTATCGCCTGACGGTTCGGCCTCCCCGGAGTCGTTCTGGCCAGCAAGGGCGCGAAGCGGCTATGCATTACCTTGCTGACCAGGTTGTGACGGGTAACGATTACCGGAAGCTGATATGAAGAAGAAAGACTCACAGGAGAAAATGACGGCGAGCATACTCGAACTTAGCGCCCCTTATGCCGTAGCGGTGAAATGCCGTTGTGTCAGCGATGGAAGCCCGGAGGGGTGAAACAGCTCGCTTGGCTCAATGCGGAAGCACGACGTAGCGCCCGGACACCACAGACATGAATAATGACTTGTG
>CBCPKK010000048.1:0-2105 GCA_965119215.1 uncultured Buttiauxella sp. | reverse complement strand
ACCTTCCTCGTACCACTGCAAGCTGGTACTGTTTAAACACACACGACACACTTAAACAGAACCGGTTCTCAAAAATGACCCAAACAGTACCGACCTGCTTTGTTCGCGCTTATCTTCGTGCCTCCACGTCCGAACAGGATGCATCACGAGCACGTAGCTCTATCGATACTTTCGCCACTGAGCACGGGCTGGCCATCTGTAACTATTATATTGAAAATGAGTCAGGTTCACGCCTGGAACGTCCTGAGCTTTTCCGGCTGCTGAAAGACTGTCGGCAGCGCGACATCTTACTTATTGAAGATGTTGACCGCCTTTCACGACTGGCCGGGAATGACTGGATCACGCTCAAGAAAATGATTGCCAGGAAAGATATAAGAGTCGTGGCCGTTAATGTTCCCACTACCTGGCTGCATTTATCTCCGGGGCTGACCGATTTTGATAACCGGATGTTTTCGGCCATCAATGACATGCTGCTCGATATGCTGGCCGCAGTGGCCAGACGCGACTATGAGCAGCGGCGGGAACGCCAGAAACAGGGGATCGCCAAAGCAAAAGCTGAGGGCAAATACCAGGGCAGAAAGGTTAACCAACATCGCTATGATGCCATTAACCGGCTGCTGGCCAGCGGCAGCTCCTGGAGCCAGGTTCAGAAGACCATCAATTGCAGTCGTGGCACCATTAGCCGGGCGATTAAACAGTGTCCCCCAGTTACAGCCCTCCCCTCTCTTTCCGGGCAGTCTGAGAGTGCTACCGCATTTTCCGTGACAGCCACACTGTGGGTGCCGGTGCAGAACGGCAGCAAATTTACCCGTGGGAAGAAAAAGGTCAGAGAAGATATTGCCTGGCTGGTTGAGTGCGACTATGACGGAAAGGTGTTGGACAACAATGAGTACAGCCTGATTTTTACGTATAGCGATGAGGCCGATTTGAAAGAGCAGATTGACGAACTTTTCGACGAGATATACCGCACAGCTGAGATACGTAACTGCGTGGTCGATGATATGACGCTAACCAATGATGCAACTAATCAGGGCTGGAATGAATACGATGGAGGTTGGCAATAATCTATTGAGAGAAGCCTAAACCAAAATTCCCGCCAGTTCCAACACTCAAAAAAAACACTCATATACTCATTTACACATAAAAAACACATTTACTCATTTGTGTTTTTGTGTATAATTAAACTCAAATGAGTAAACACACAAATGAGGTTTAGACATGAAAATTATCGCGTTCCTCAACCCTAAAGGTGGCTCCGGTAAAACGACTGCAACAATCAACGTCAGTAGCTGCCTTGCCAGTTCGGGTAAAAAAATTGCAGTTGTAGATACAGACCCACAGATGAGCCTGACTAACTGGAATAAAGCAGAGAAAGCAGCATTCGATGTTTACACCGCAGCATCAGAGAAAGACGTTTACCAGGTAAGAAAAGATCTGGCTGAATATGACTTTGTGATTATTGATGGAGCCGGTTCTCTGTCAGTTATTACTTCCGCAGCGGTGATGGTCAGCGACCTGATTATCATCCCGGTAACACCCAGCCCTTTGGATTTTTCCGCTGCCGGTTCTGTCGTCACGGTACTGGAAGCCCAGGCTTATAATCGTCCGGTAGAAGCTCGATTCCTCATCACACGGAAAATCGAACAAGCCACCATGCTTAACGTTCTGAAAGATAGCATTGCTCAGACGGGTATTAAGCCGTTTAAAACTGCGATCACACAACGCCAAAGTTACGTTAAATCCGTCATGGAGGGTGAGAGCGTTTTCGATACCAACGATGGAGCAGCAAAGGGCGAGATAGCCATTCTGACGCGAGAAATACTCGAATCATTTGAGTAAAAACTCATATACTCATTTCAGCATATTAGAGGTTATGTATGGCACTAACTAAGCAACATACATCAAAAACAATGAGTTTCGGTGAGCATCGAGATCTTGAAAAAGTCGTCAATAGCACACCCACGGGAAAGCAAAAGAGAGTCAACGTTAACTTTGATGAAGAGATACATACCCGCTTCAAAGCTGCGTGTGCAAAACAAGGTACATCTATTACTGATGTGATAAAGGATTTGGTCGATAATTGGCTGAAAGAAAATGACAAGTAA
>CBCPKK010000047.1:0-4345 GCA_965119215.1 uncultured Buttiauxella sp. | reverse complement strand
CGGCGATTGTTACTCGTTTTGGACAAGTCAGCCTGAAGGAAAATCAGCGGCGAACCGGCACTGATTATTTGCATCCTGAACGTCTGTCCTTACCTCTGACATTGCGACCATCCTTAAAGCCCGCTTTACGCAACATCAGACGTTAGTAAGTCATTCTCAATATTGCTCTAATCAAAGTGAATCCCCAGATCTGATGCAATTTATGCAAATCAAATGCTCCAGAAGACGGCTGGCAGACTATCAACAGGATATCTGTATGGCCACTCTTGCACTCTGCATTCCGATTGACGCCGCATCGTAAGTTGAAGTTTGCTAATCTTTGAGATGTAGTACCCTCTATACAGTGCGGATTTTAATTAATGGAATAAATGATTATGAGTGAAAATGATACAATCCAAAAGAAGTCTAAAAGCCAGATTAACAAAGCGGTATTCTTTACATCTGCTTTGTTAATTTTCCTTCTTGTCGCCTTTGCCGCTGTATTCCCGGATGTCGCCGACAAAAATTTTAAACTACTTCAGCAACAAATCTTCACGAATGCCAGCTGGTTCTACATCCTTGCAGTGGCCCTGATTCTACTGAGTGTCTCGTTCCTGGGACTCTCACGCTACGGTGATATCAAACTGGGTCCGGACCATGCGCAGCCTGATTTTAGCTATCACTCCTGGTTTGCGATGCTTTTCTCGGCAGGGATGGGGATCGGCCTGATGTTCTTTGGCGTTGCTGAACCTGTGATGCATTATCTTTCACCTCCTGTCGGCACTCCAGAGACCGTTGCGGCAGCGAAGGAAGCAATGCGCCTGACGTTCTTCCACTGGGGCCTGCACGCATGGGCAATCTATGCCATTGTGGCACTGATCCTGGCCTTTTTCAGTTACCGTCACGGTCTGCCTTTAACGCTGCGTTCCGCACTTTATCCCATTATTGGCGAGCGCATATACGGACCTGTAGGCCATGCGGTTGATATTTTCGCCGTTATTGGCACCGTCTTTGGCGTTGCGACATCGCTGGGGTACGGTGTTTTGCAGGTGAATGCTGGTTTGAATCATCTTTTCGGGGTGCCTATTAATGAAACGGTGCAGGTGATTCTAATCGTTGTCATCACTGGTTTAGCGACGATTTCGGTGGTGTCCGGCCTGGACAAGGGAATACGTATACTGTCTGAGCTCAACCTGGGCCTGGCAGTGCTGCTGCTGGCGCTGGTCCTGTGTCTGGGACCAACCGTGCTTCTGCTGAAGTCATTTGTGGAAAATACGGGCGGTTATCTTTCTGAACTGGTGAGTAAAACTTTTAACCTTTATGCGTATGAACCTAAGTCGAGCAACTGGCTGGGGGGCTGGACATTACTGTACTGGGGATGGTGGCTTTCATGGTCGCCGTTTGTGGGGATGTTCATCGCAAGAGTCTCGCGCGGTCGAACCATTCGCGAGTTTGTCACCGGCGTGCTGTTTGTTCCCGCCGGCTTCACGCTCATGTGGATGACGGTGTTTGGTAACAGCGCAATCTATCTCATTATGCACCAGGGGGCGGCTGATCTCGCCAATACCGTTCAGCAGGATGTCGCGCTGGCCCTGTTTAATTTCCTGGAGCATTTCCCGTTTTCTTCCGTGCTGTCATTTATTGCAATGGCGATGGTCATTGTCTTCTTTGTCACCTCGGCTGACTCCGGGGCAATGGTTGTTGATACGCTGGCATCGGGTGGCGTCGCTAACACGCCTGTATGGCAGCGAATTTTCTGGGCCTCGCTCATAGGGATTGTGGCAATCGCACTGCTGATTGCGGGGGGACTGAGCGCGCTGCAAACCGTGACAATAGCGAGCGCATTACCTTTCTCAGTGATTTTACTGATATCCATATACGGATTATTAAAAGCCCTGCGTCGGGATTTGACCAAGCGTGAAAGCCTGAGCATGGCGACTATTGCTCCGACTGCAGCGCGTAACCCGATTCCATGGCAGAGACGCTTGCGCAATATCGCTTATCTGCCAAAGCGCTCTCTTGTGAAACGCTTTATGGGCGACGTTATCCAGCCCGCCATGACGCTGGTTCAGGAAGAACTGAATAAACAGGGAACGATAAGCCATATAAGTGATACTGATGACGAACGAATTCGGCTTGAAGTCGATTTGGGCAATGAGCTGAACTTTATTTATGAAGTGAGACTTCGTGGCTATAACTCACCGGCTTTCGCCATGGCTGCAATGGACAATGACGAGCAGCAGGTTGAGCAACATCGATATTATCGCGCTGAGGTCTATCTGAAAGAAGGCGGTCAAAACTATGATGTGATGGGCTGGAATCAGGAACAGCTGATTAATGACATACTGGACCAGTACGAAAAACACCTGCACTTCCTGCACCTCGTTCGTTAATACAAAAATGCCGTCCTGCCGGGCGGCATTTATTTTCCCGAACTTAATACAAGGATATGCTGAATGATTTTACGCTGGCAATGTATTCTCAGGCAGACACTTAAAAAGCTATGGTTCAGGGCAACGTTATTTGCAATGGTAGCAATAATAACGGCCCTTTTATCTATTCTTTTTAGATCAATGATCCCAGAGTCAGTATCAGTGAAGGTTGGTGCGGAAGCAGTTGATAATATTCTGAACATACTGGCATCGAGTATGCTGGCGGTGACCACATTTTCACTGAGTATCATGGTCACCGCTTACGGTTCAGCCACTACTAATGTGACGCCCAGAGCCACGCGTTTAGTTGTAGAAGACGTAACCACACAAAATGTACTGGCCACTTTTATCGGTTCTTTTCTCTTCAGCCTGGTAGGGATTATTGCCCTCAATATGGGAGCCTACGGAGAAAGGGGTAGAGTCATTTTATTCATTGTAACACTGGTTGTCATTGCCTTAATAATCATCACATTGCTTCGCTGGATACAGCATTTGACCTCTCTGGGCAGGGTAGGTGAGACAACAGCAAAAGTAGAACAGGCGGCGATCGAGACATTTATTGCGAGAGCAAAAAGTCCATGTCTTGGCGGATATCCATGGCTTGAGAACAATGAACAACCAAAAGGAACTGTTGCCGTATATCCGGAGAAAATTGGCTATGTTGAATATATTGACATGGTCAAGCTCGGCAGTCTGCTGAGCAATGATCCTCGTCATGTATATCTTGTGGCGCAGCCAGGCAGTTTCATACATCCATCGATGCCAGTTTTGTACCTGAGTTCTGGTCAGGAGTCATCAATCTGTACCGATTTACTTGAAACGATCATTGTCTCGGATGTGCGTTCATTTGCTCAGGATCCCCGATTCTGTCTCAGCGTCATGGCCGAAATAGCCTGCAGGGCCCTTTCGCCCGCAGTAAACGATCCCGGTACTGCGATTGATGTCATTGGCAGAGGTGTTCGAATACTCTCCGCTTACGCGCAGAATAAAATAGATGAAACTGAAGTGATATATCCTTCAGTACATGTTGCGCCACTTCAGATCAAAGACCTACTGGAAGACTTTTTCTTACCTGTTGCACGTGATGGTGCGAGTATGAGGGAGATTCAGATAAGAGTCCTTAAAGGACTGTCTATGCTGAGTAAGGGTTGGCCTGGGATGTTTGCTGAAGCCGCACATATACTGGCATCTGAAACATTAGAGCATGCAACTCGTACTGGTCATATAGCCCATGACGAATATCTTATAAAATCAATTTATTATAATTTATTCAGTGGCGAAAATCCTAATAAAAAACCATAGTTGCGGGACAAAGGATTTGTCCTCTGGCAAGGTGAAAGCAAAGCATTCCAGTGAGAATGAGCGTCTACTTTGAGCTGTGATTTCAACTGATGGACGCAACACAATTATTGAACTCACAGCGTGAAGCGGACGTAGCTAATTTTGCACAGCCCTCGATTAGAAAATTTAAGAATCCAGCCTTCAATGGTGTCATGGCGACAGGCAATACCCCAGTCCAGTGGCATATGAAGCCACATTGTCGCTGCCGGGAATTTGTTTCACCCATTATCGCACCGGAGAACAGGCAGAAGACGAAGCAGCGCTTATGGCAGCGATCCTTGCAGATGCAATGAATGCCGGAGCCGAACGAATGGCACAGAGTTCACGGGATGTCACCATTCACCGGATGATGGTCATGGTGGAGCGTCATTTACGCGCTGCAATCTATGCATCTACCACCTCGGCCCGGTACAGATACGCCCAGCGGCCATTGACCTTCACGTAGGTTTCATCCATGTGCCACGGGCAAAGATCGGAAGGGTTACGCCAGTACCAGCGCAGCCGTTTTTCCATTTCAGGCGCATAACGCTGAACCCAGCGGTAAATCGTGGAGTGATCGACATTCACTCCGCGTTCAGCCAGCATCTCCTGCA
>CBCPKK010000046.1:0-2101 GCA_965119215.1 uncultured Buttiauxella sp. | reverse complement strand
GCACTTATTATCTGAATTCGCGCTTCGTGATTATACTGTTTTTCTGCAATTTTTTGCTTTTGCTGATTGCAGTTGCATAGCAATAAACAGCAGTACCACAAGCACCACAGACAATATCACTAACAACCCGTAGAATCCGTTCCACTGATATCCCTCAATCACTTTGGACAGCGGATAACCGGCAGCAGATGCCCCGATATAGGCAAATAAGCTGACAAACCCGGTTGATGCGCCGGACGCATATTTATGTGAGTTTTCTGCGGCAGCCATCGCAATCAGGAACTGCGGCCCGAAAATAAAGAAACCGGTCATAAAGAACAGCGCGGAGAACACGTATTTGCTGTCAATCGGGACCGCCCATAAACACACCGCTGAGATGATAATACCCAGGGTATAAATCACGTTCATCTGTGAACGGTTGCCCTTGAATAATAAGTCCGAGCCCCAGCCGGCCACAATCGCGCCAAAGAAACCACCGATTTCAAACATCATTACCGTGGCATTTGCGGTTAACAGATCATAATGGTGCGTTTCAATCAGATATAAGTTACCCCAGTCGTTAATCCCGGTACGGATGACATAAATCACTGCATATGAAAGCGCCAGTACCCAGATAATTTTATTTTTAAAAATATACTCTTTGAGAATAGCCCAGCGTGATAAACCGAGTCCCTGCTCTTCATGGGCAATTTCCACCTGGTCATTGCGCCACTCACCGACAGTCGGCAACCCCATTGAACGCGGACGGTCACGCAATAAGAAGCAGAGCAGCAGACCGACAACAATCGCAATTACTCCCGGAATAATCATCCCGTAACGCCAGCCTAACCACAGTGCCACACTCCCTGACAGGATAGGAATAATAGCACCGCCGATATTATGGGATGTATTCCAGATTGACCACCAGAAACCACGCTCATTACGGGAATACCAGGTATTCAGTATTTTAGAACACGGCGGCCAGCCCCAGCCCTGAAAGAAGGCATTAATCATCCATAAGGCAATAAATACCGGAGTAGAAGATGTCAGGCCAAACAGAATATTTACCACACCGGTCATAATAAGGCCTAACCCCATAAACCAGCGCGGATTTGAACGGTCACCGATAATACCGGAAAGGAACTTGGATGCTCCGTACGTTAAATAGAAGGCCGTCCCGACCATCCCGATATCTGCTTTGGTTATTCCCAGGTCAGCCAGCATTTCCGGCATGACGAAGTTAAAACTCTTTCTGGTGAAATAAAAGACAGCATACCCGATATAACTGACGATCATCAGATGCAAACGCCAGTAACGGTATGTTTTGTCGATTTCATTTTTACTCATGGTAACAGGTTTATCCGGCGATTCAGAAAATATAGCCATTACGTTCTCCGTACTGCAATTATCAGTAGTGATTAGTTTTTATATGTCATCATTGGCGGATTCAAGTCCGAAGTGCAACGCTAAGCCGCCTTTCTTAGCTCCGCAAACACCACCGAAGGTTGTCTGAACCCCAGACACTTGCGTGGCCTGCTGTTCAACGCTCCCTGATAGCGTTGTAAGTCTTCTTCTGTCACTGTCCGCAGGTCTGTTCCTTTCGGGATAAACTGTCTTAACAACCCATTCGTATTCTCGTTCAGCCCACGCTCATGCGAGGCATACGGATGGGCAAAGTACGTATCTGCGTTCAGTGCTTCTGCTATCGCCTTGTGCTCACTAAATTCTAGACCGTTATCGAACGTTATTGTGTGACATACATCCTGATACTCACTCAGCAGTGAGATAATGGCCTTACTGACTTCCACCGCATCCTTTGAAAACACCTTTTTTGTCAGGTAAATACGGCTTTTGCGTTCTGCCAGTGTCACGATAGCACCAGTGCCCTGTTTACCCTGCACCAAATCGGCCTCCCAGTCCCCCAGACGGCTACGGTCATCGACGACTGACGGCCGTAGCTCAATGGATACCGCGTCAGGGATGCGCCCTCGTTTCTGCCCGTAGCCCTTACGATATCGCCGTTTGCCCTGCCTAAGATGCCTGTACAACTCGCCACCGCTACGCTTATCCGCATAGATATACTGGTAAATCCATTCATGGCTGACTGCCAATTGCACTTATT
>CBCPKK010000045.1:0-4868 GCA_965119215.1 uncultured Buttiauxella sp. | reverse complement strand
ATTGTGGCTGAGAAAAACCAAAGGATCCGGCGAGGATCCTTTGGTGTGCTGACATGACCAGTTTCTTTTGGGATATTTTTTCCCTGCATGAAGTCCTTTATGTCCTGATCATAATGCCATTAAAAATTCTATGCTATGGCTTCGCTATTTTAGACATTCCCTAACAGCTTTGTCTAAATCCGCCACATAAATTGGGGTAGGATGCCCAGATTTCATTTTCCATACAGTATATCCTCCCTTTGTTGCTTTGCCGCGCAGCTCTGTCTGCTTTCCTTCTGTGATAAATCTCACTAGAATCTTACTCCGACCATCTTCATGAATATTAAAAAGCTTGCGCGCTACGGCATCAGTCAATAGATGGCCCCCCTTGGTATCAAGGCAATAGACAAGGTCTGACTTCCATACTAAAAAGTCTGGATAAAATGAGCTTGTATCACCCTCTGTCAATAGTGGGATATGAAAACCGCCACTGCTCAGGTTTCTGTGCCAAGGGTAACCAGACCTATCTAAAGCCTCAGCAAAAGGAGCCTCGAACTTATTAAGTCCTGAGTACTTTTCATATAATGAATGCTCAAAGTGAGTAGCGTTACGAGGAACTCGAATAACACCAAATTGAAACGGAGAATCGCTTTCATATGCCAGCTCAGAGTTATCATAATATGCTGAAACTATTTCAGCAGCTAACTTATCTGCATACCTTGCGGCAGAACTATGTATCTGAACTCTAACATCAAATTTAGGATGTTTAAGATCAGTTATAGCAAGTGCTCTATTTGACCGTGTCCGTATAGCTGTATTAATCAACCACCTTAACCGAACGGGGTTTGTATTGCCTTCAGGCGTCCACTCAGTTGCTTTACTATCTCGCCCCAATGCGTCAAGCTCGACGAGCTGTGTTGCAATATGAGCTTGTCCCTGAGTATCTGCACTCCCTTCGACGAACGTAGGAAAATCGCTTAGAATTTCGGCTATTCGAATACACGCATCGCTAGCATCAACATGTACGTGATGGAGTTTAACATCCATGCCATCTTTTAAATTAAGATCTTCAGCAGTGCCTGCAGTACCGCTAAAATTATCCACTATTTCAATAGGTGCACCCTCAGCTTTTAGCTTATCCTTTACGGCATTTATTGCCGAGGAAAATACACTTTGATTGTCAACACGGAGAAAGAAGTGTGCAGAATTAATTAACTGATTATCATAATGACGTGCGCCATATTGCCTAAGAACACGGCCGATGATCTGCTCTACTTGGATTGACGACCCCATGCTTTTATCTATATAAGCAAGGTAACAAGCAGGGTCATCCCATCCCTCCTGAAGAGAGAGGTTGAAGATTATATGTTTGAAATTACCAGCCTGAAAATCCTCAAAATCATTCTCTCCCTTTGAGAAAAGATTGACCTCCGCTGGCTTGTTCCCATCCAAGAAAGACAAGTTTGCATAAATCGCAATTTCATTTGGGGGGATACCTTTCTCTTCGACCAAATAACGCCAAATACGAATAGGAGGTGCTTTCCGATGCATGAATGGCTTGGAGTGATCATCTTTTTCGCCGTCATCAGCAATGTTTGTTTTGCACACGTATATGGCTTTTGGACTGAATCCAAGACCTCGCTCGGAAATCTCAGCTTTTATCAATTCTAATCTTTTATGAAGATCATCAAGTGATTTTTCCATTGCCCCGGTAGTGCCGTCAAATTGAATAGCTTTTTTAACCAACTCGGCGCTAACAACTTTTTCACTGCTAATGGCTGTCGTAACGAATAACTGTGCATCAGGGCTACCATCAGCCCCGAGTGCACTAAGTTCCGCAAAGCGCTCATAATCATTAGAGGCTTCTTCAGCCCAAAGCTTTATCGGTTGGATAACAGCCTTATGAAAATTAGCTGGCAACTTTAAAGTCGCACTTGCAAGCAAATATGCATCAGGTTCCAATTCAGATAAAATTTCTGTTTGCTGCTCAGAAAGATTATGTCCCTCATCATACACAATTAATAATGGGCGCCGTTTAGCACCTGTTTTTCGTGCAATAAGTCGCTCCCATGGAGATGAATCGCCGAATAGATCAGCATCTTTCTTATATATATTTAAAGCCCCCTCAGATTGATCTCTGTTATTAAAAAGACCAGTAGTGGCCATGATCATCAAAGGTGTGCTCCCATCTTCGATATGCATAGGAGTTAGCTGAGCTATATTTATGATACGAAAACCATCTACGATTTCTGAATATTTTCCACCTGCACTAAAGTTAGAATAGGTCTGAGCAACTACTGACTTCGCTTTAGACATCCAGAATATTATGGGTTCTGAAGAAAAATGAGATCTTAGTAGGGTAACGGCTTGTGCTAATACTGGTGTCTTGCCTGCTCCTGTAAGTGCAGATAATGCCTGAAAAAATGGTCGCGGTTTTGGCCCTTTGCTAGGGCGATATGGATGCCCAGCGAAAAATGCGTAGCGGTCTACGATTGTCTTTGCAGCATCGGCTTGAAATACTTTAAGTTCAAAATCAGGCATCAGTATCATTCTCATTATTGAAGGAGTCCTGACGCTGGCTGAAACCTATGTGCTCAAGAACCCTATCTGGGATTTTATAAAATTCGACACTACTACCGGTGTATGGAGCAAGGGCAGCATACACATGATAATGTGGGGCTAAACCTGCCTGCCTAGACTCTTCAGCTATTTCCCTGAATGCTGCTTTAGTCAGGGCTGATGGTTTATCTGGAGCCCCCCAAATTAAGAAGAACCCTTCTTGTTTCGAGTTAACCGCAAATAGATGCCGATTCGGCTGAGTAGGTAGCCTTCTGAGATACGACTTTGCTTTTTCTGCTTTATCCCAATAACTTGTGAGTAATAGATCTATCATTTCCTCACGAGCAAGCGTATTCACCGCATCAGCGTCTATTTTTTCGCGCTTTAGCTCAATAAATCGAAATCCCCCCACTAATGGTTCTTTTTTAGTTTTAGACCAATCACCTGAAATCACACGCTTTACACGCTCAGCTGTGAGGGTTTTTGCATAGTGGTCACCTTTCTCAGTATTGCCTTGTTCAATTAAAATGAATCGTCTATTTGTATCGGCTTCTTTATTTAATTCAAGCACTGCATGCCCCGTAGTTCCAGAACCTGCAAATGGATCTAAAACAATGCCGTCCGGACGACACCAGAGTTGGATGATTTTGGTCATCAATTTGAGAGGTTTTACGGTAGAAAAACCATGCCCTTGACCAACAACAGCTGTTAGTTCGGCCACACCATCTGCAGATCGACCCGACTCCGAGTAATCCCAAGATGTAGAGCCTAAATCAATGTCAGTCAGGATTTCGGAGGCAAGATCGGTATCTGACCAGTATGTTACGGGCACTTTCCCTTTCTTTATTTGTTCAAGATAAGTTTTGACGCGGGGTCTACCCAGACCGTCCCGGCCAAACCAAAGAAATGGCCAGTTATTTTTTGCAAGCCGGGCATATGCTTTCTTAGATACTGAGCTCGCGATAGCTCCTGGTTGTTGGCCTTTAACAACCAAAGCTTTTCCACGACCATCTCCTATATCGCGTTCTTCGTACTCAGGTCCCCAAGCGTTCAGCCATATTTTTACATTCTTCTTAGGATGCCTCCACGCACCATTACCAGCTGGGTAATGCACAACTCCTGTGAATGGAGACTGGATACCATAGTCGTCCTTAGCTGAATAACTTTTTGCAGTAAGATTTCCCTCACGCCAGTCGTTTCCCGGGTCGTTGTCTGGATTGGAGTATCTCTTGTTGTCAGCCTCTCCACGAGCGAGCGATGCCGTCCGTACACGGGTTATATCTTTCCCGTATACCAGTACGTACTCGGTTGCCGTCGAGACATGTTTATTATCAGGTCTCGCAGCCGCGGACTTTTGCCAGTTAATAATTGCTAAACGATTATCCTCGCCAAATATCTCATCCATGAGCATTCCTAGGCGGAAAAGTTCCCGATGATCGATACAAATCGCCATCACGCCACCTGGTTTCAGCATCTCCCTCATCATCCAAATTCTGGGGGTCATGAAGCGCAACCATTTGCTATGCTTCGAACCGTCGTCTTTAGGAACTACATCGCCCAAATCAGGGTCGTTGGGATCTTTATCCCATTTGTCGTTATAACGGAAATCCTCTCCGGTATTGTAGGGAGGGTCTGTCAGTACGAGATCAATCTGCCCTCTATATTTATAGAGAGTGACCATTGCGGAAAGATTTTCTCCATCCCAAATCTCATTTTCAGCCTGAGCAAGCTCTTCACCACAAGAATATTTTTTTATAATACTGAAGAGCTTAGGCTTCACCTGTCTGATTATTTGCCACGGAGCTGTTCGGCCGGTGTAATTCATAACGATGCCATTTTTACCGGCGTCGACTAGTGCCGCATCATGCTCTTGAAGCATTCGGACCAGTGCCGCCCTAGGCAGTTGTTCGTAATCCATAATTGCCCTTTATCGTTCATGCTAATAACAGTAGACATAGCTTTATACGAGGTTATTTCCTATCGTGTTCAGCCTACTAGTGACGTTCCATCATGTGTACCACTACGTAGTAGCGAGAATTTTGTAGACTGTGGAACGTGCAATCTTTAACTGTCTGGATATGCTGGTTGCGCCAAGACCTTGTTCACGAAGACAGTGAACTTTAGCTTTATCCACTGTTGGTTTGCGGCCAAATTTAATCCCTTTAGACTTGGCCTCTAACCTTCCTTCATTTGTTCGTTCAAGGATGCGAGTACGCTCTGCTTGAGCTACTGCTGAAAGAATGGTGACGATCATCTTCCCCATCTCCCCATCGGTACTAATCCCGTCATCAATGAACCGGACAGCCACGCCCTGGGCGTCAAATGTTTTA
>CBCPKK010000044.1:0-1782 GCA_965119215.1 uncultured Buttiauxella sp. | reverse complement strand
CCGTATGTCTATTATGGCAAAAATACGATTTAATAGACAGTCCATGCCTGCCGTTTTATGCTGTCTTATAATTCATAACATTTCGGACGGTTGCAAAAATGTTACTAAATGCCCGTCAGGCAGGGAGGCCGATATGGGGTCCGCTTGGAAAAGGGAAAATAACCTACGCTAAGACTACTTTTTAACCAATCGGCTATTGGATATCACTCGGTTCGCGGGGCTACAGCGTTTCTGTGTCCGAAACCGAACGATTACGTACACCATGCCGTTGATCTGTCCGAAAGTAGGCAAAACCAGAAACGGACAGCCTGACAGTTCCGTACATCCCTTGCGGTCAGGGGTTTCCGATCAATGGAACGAAATCACCCGTTAAGCTTGAAAAGCTTAACGAATGGAAGGGACTTCCCCTAGATATGCGCCTGATTAACTTTCGTGCAATCATAGGATAAACATTGACCCAGAGGGATTCGTTATGACCATCACCACTGTCGGTATCGATCTTGCTAAAAATGTGTTTGCTGTTCACTGCATTGACCAAAATGGTAAAGCTGTTCTGGTTAAACCCAAGGTGTCGCGTGCAGCACTTTCTGAACTCATCGCAGGTTTACCTCCCTGTGTCATTGGAATGGAAGCCTGCTCGGGTGCCCACTATTGGGCAAGATTATTCAGGCAGTATGGCCATGATGTCCGGTTGATGGCTCCGAAATTTGTCTCACCCTATCGCATGGCGGGTAAGACCGGGAAAAATGATGCAGCTGATGCAATAGCTATTTGTGAGGCAGTGCAGCGGCCGCATATGCGCTTTGTACCAGTCAAAGACGAAAGCCAGCAGGCAATGCAATGCTTACATCGGACAAGACAGGGATTTATCCAGGAAAGAACAGCAACGTATAACCGTCTTCGGGGCCTGATATCTGAATTCGGGGTTATTGCCCCACAAAGCACTGATGCTCTGCGTCATGTTGTTTCTGACCAGAAGGAAACTCTGCCAGTACAGGTCAGGCTGTGCATTGATGATCTATTGACACATGTCACTAATATTGAAGAGAAAATCGCCGAATATGACAGGGTATTATCTCGTGTGGCCAAAACAGATCATCGCAGCCAGCAGTTAATGGAACTGAAAGGTGTTGGGCCCACCACAGCGAGTGCGCTGGTCGCCAGTATTGGCAATGCCCATGATTTTAAGAACGGGCGCCAACTGGCAGCCTGGTTGGGGCTAACGCCATCACAATACAGTAGTGGCGGAAAATCAAAGCTTGGCAGGATAACAAAAGCGGGTGATGCCTATCTGCGAACCCTACTGGTCCAGGGAGCCCGTTCTGTAATGGTAGGGGCAGAGAATAGAACGGACCCGTTTAGCCGTTGGGTCTGCTCGTTGATTGGTAGGCGGGGATACTGGCGTGCTGTCGTTGCAATCGCCGCCAAGAATGCGAGGTTGTGCTGGGCATCATTACATTACGGCGATGACTTCAGACTGTATTCAACAACATGAAAAATTTAACTGAGTAGTAACTGAACTGTAAATTGTTGATGGTAAAGGGTTAGACCCCCGTGAGAAGTATCTGCATATCCTACTGGATATCACTATCCGATTAACGAAGGAGGATCTCACGAGCGTCTTTCATCAGGGTCCGAATCACTAGCGATTCAGCATGACCGTTTATAGTAGCGCAGTCTTATCCCTTGCCTTTCATTGATGAACAGACAGAAATTAAAAACCGGCGTTGACTGTTCGGGGAAGCCCTTATAGTAGGATAATTTCCGAATTCCAAGCGGACC
>CBCPKK010000043.1:0-2648 GCA_965119215.1 uncultured Buttiauxella sp. | reverse complement strand
AGGGGTCAGTTTGGATATAGAGAATTATTGTACGGTAAGCCTGTTTTTTGAACAGACTTACCTATAGCAATAGGGTGTACTCCCGCGCTATACGGCATTTTCAGAGGTTTGACCTTAATCGGATAACCTAAATGCGATACTGCAAGAGCGACAACTTAAAAGCGATAGCCACTGACGCAAAATCAACCCCTTACGAACCAAGATTGGTTAAATAATGCGCTTAACGTACAAAAATTTCCGATCTCCAAACTGACCCCTTATAGTACCGCAGTCTCTCCCCTTTATTTTTACTGAAGAGCAGACAGAAACCATAAATACCGGCTTTGACATGCCGGGGAAGTCCTTATAGTACAATAATTTTCGATATCCAAACTGACCCCTATGATACTCGAAAGGCGGCCTAGGATACATATCCGCTTCAAAGCTGCGAGTACAAAACAAGGCACATCTATTACTGATGTGATAAAGGACTTGGTCGATAATTGGCTGAAAGAAAATGACAGCCAAAAGACTCAAATGAGTAAAAACACATTAACTCAAAAACACACCTATCCTTACCGAGAACACTGATCTGGTGCATAAACTTTTTATGTGCCAGATCGGTGTTGGCCAAGCAAAGCGCGGCAGCGTGTTTAGACTTACAGTAAATGGCGTTTATGGTTCATCTGTTGGTGCAAAATACGCGCAATCAGAATATCCGTATCACGAACCGTATAAAAAATGGCATGTCGCTGAAATTCAATGCGCATCACACCAGGAACGGTATGGTAGTCACGTCCCATATCTGGCATTTCGGCCAGTGTCTCGAAAAATGCCTCAAGTGCGTCTGTATAATGGTCTGCCTGAGCTTCACCAAATTTCAAGAGCGTATAGTCATAAATCCCGGCGAAGTCGTCTGCTGCCCGTTCAGTGAGTTTATACACGATGTCTCAGTTTTCTTTGTGCTGCAATATCCCGCAGTGATAGCGAGCTTTCACCGCTTTCCAGCCCAGCAATAACAGCCTGACGAATAACTTCATCGTTTGTTTCCTGTTGCTCCAGCAATCGCAGCGCAGAACGCATAACTTCACTCGCAGAGCCGTAACGGCCACTGTCTATTAATCGACTAATAAACGAATCGAGTTGTTCGCCAATCGTAACGCTTGTTGTTCTGGCCATAACGCCCCCTGTGTTAACTATCAACACAATTATAGGAATACTTGCTCCTGGTGTCAACGAATACACCCAAACGGATTTCGCCCCCTTCCTGCCAGACTGGTTTTTTAGCTTACTTTTAGCGATGAAGTAGGTAAGGGCGAAAAGCGCCTTTTCGCTGCATTGCGTCTCGTTGACTCCATGCCTCCGGCTAAGGCCGGAGGTGCTACTTAAAGTCTTTTGGGGAGCATAGCGACCATGCCGAACCGGCGCGGCCATCTGGCCGCTGCAAGGGCGGTCATTATCGGTTTTCCCCGTTATCCACAGAACTTATCCAGCGAATAAGTAGATCTTTAATGAAGTTAAGTAGGTCGAAGACCTGATTGTTTTGCAGCTAACTATTGGTTGATTGCAGATAGTCCCATTTACCTATTTGCAGGTAAGTGTGCATAAAAGATATAACGCCGGTGTTGATTGGGGTTTTGACCAAATATCGGTGAGGTTATCGTGATAATGGTGACTAAAAAACGAGCTGTTTTAGCAGATGGACAACGAACATCCTCCGCAGGGAATCGGATTAGTAAAAAGAGGGCGGGTTAGTGAGGCGGGGCTGTGCCTGGCTGCTCCATATTTACCAGTTCAAGCTGGTAAAGCTGAGTCCAGACCATTTTTTCAAACTGCTGAGGGGTTAGATGGTGTATATCACCCTTCATATCACGGAAAATACGCTCGGCCACCTGACGCTTTCGCTCATCGAACGGTAATTCGGCCAGCTTACGCCGTTGTTTGCCCTCAATAGCGCGTGTACGGCGGCTGAGTATCGTCTGATGGCGGCAACGTTCATACCAGCGCTTACGGGCTTCTTTTACTGTCATAGCCTCACCGGGTTGTAGAATGCCGTCCTCAATAGCGCGTAGGCGTTCTTCTTGCTCGGCTCGTAGCTTGTCCATATCCACACCGGTAAGACGCCAGCCTTCTTCTGTAATGATTATATGCTTAGGAAAACGGCACCCGTTCACATAATCCCACTCAGTTTCAGGCGCAAGGACTATGCCAAACCTCGCCAATTCGTCTATCAGACGCGACACCCTGGATACCGTCACGGCAGTTTCAGGGATGATCTGGCCATCTTCATTCCGTGGACTGAGTTCTTCAGCCAGCTTAGTGATGTTGATAGTGACAATACCGGTAGCAAGATCGGCTTTGTTGACGAAAAGCACAAACAATGCATCGAGCAAACGCCGGCGTACTTCACGGAAAGCTCTTTTTCTGTCCGCGACAGGTCGCAAAAAAGTGAAGATTGGATCGGCAGAAACACGACGACGAATAACCCAGGCACCAGAGGTTTTGTCCTGGCTCATAAGGTTACGTAAGGCTCGACCATGCTGTTTACTGAGAGGTTTATAATGCGCCGGACGCACGTAGAGCGGTAACGGACATTTACAGGCTGTAGAATGTTCGCCACGATGACGCTTGTCTGGGTTTTGTTGGGTAGAATTTATCTGGTTATTCAC
>CBCPKK010000042.1:0-52078 GCA_965119215.1 uncultured Buttiauxella sp. | reverse complement strand
CCCGGCAGTGAAAGTAAAGCGGGTGCCGTCAGTGGCCATAATTCTTTCCTTTAGTTTGCTTTGATATTTATTTAATAACTGATTTCATGGAATGTATATATTTCATGAATGTTATTGAAGTCAATAAATTAATCAATATTAAACTTATGGTGATGGAAAACAATAATTAATGTTGTCCTGAAATGAACTTATTTTTATTAATTAATGGTGAAGTGACACAGTGGTTTGTAATGGGAATATTAGATGCGGAAAAAATAATTAAAAACAGTAAGGTTATTAAAACAGAAAATAACCCCCAGACAAATTATTTGCTGGGGTGATGGTAAAAGTATCAGATGGAAAACGGCTAGGTGAATTTAGTCTTCATCAAAGCCCGCATTGAACAGCGCGATAACCGCGTTCAATGCTTGTTCTTCTTCAGGCCCAGTGACTTCAATTTCAATGTGGCCGCCTTTGGCGGAATCGAGCATCAACAGCGCAATCACGCTGTTGGCTTCGGCCTCAGTACCAGCCTCATTGCGCAGCATCACTTCAGCATCAAAGCTTTGCACCAGTTCGAACAGTTTCATGGCTGGGCGCGCATGCATGCCCAGCTTGTTGGTTATCTCAACGATCTGTTTTACGGTCATATTTTGCGTTTTTCCAGCGTACGGTGACGGGACTGCACGTTTTTACCGCGTGAGCGGAAATAGTCGGCCAACTGCTCAGCAATATAAACCGAACGGTGTTTACCGCCAGTACAGCCAATCGCCACAGTCAGATAGCTGCGGTTATTGGTTTCCAGCATCGGTAACCAAAGCTCAAGATAACTACGCGTCTGGTAGATAAAGTTGTGCACTTCGGTGTGACGGTCAAGGAACGCAGCAACTGGCCTGTCCAAACCGGTCATCGGACGCAGTTTCGGGTCCCAGTGCGGGTTTGGCAGGAAACGTACGTCGAACACGTAATCTGCATCAATTGGAATACCGTGTTTAAAGCCGAAGGATTCGAACACCATCGTCAGTTCACGCTCGCGTTTACCGAGCAAGCGAGTACGCAGCATTTCCGCGAGTTCATGCACCGACATTTCAGACGTGTCGATGATCAAGTCGGCTCTGGATTTCAACGGTTCCAGAAGATCACTTTCTTCATCAATCGCACTTTCCAGCGACAGATTTTTACTTGAAAGCGGATGCAAACGACGTGTGTCGCTATAACGACGGATCAGCGTATTGCGATCGGCATCGAGGAACAGGAGTTGTGGAGAAAACGTATCAGGCAGATTGGTCATCGCCTGTTCAAAAATTTCCGGGTTTTCCGGCATGTTACGCACGTCGATGCTGACTGCCGCAGAAATTTGTCGTTCTGCGAGAGTTTTGGCAAGATCGGGCAACAGCACCACTGGCAGGTTATCTACACAGTAGAATCCCATATCTTCTAGTGCACGCAAGGCTACAGACTTCCCTGAACCAGAGCGGCCGCTGACAATCATCAGCACCATGTCATCACTCCCCCAACTTCTCTTGCTGCGGCACCCATATGACCGCAGCCAGATTATTCATTTTCACTACCGTTTTCTGTTTCGGTAATGATCTGATAAAGCTCTTCATCGCTCTGAGCTGTGCGTAGACGTCGGCAAATTGTTTTGTCCGCCAGACGTTTTGCCACCAGAGACAAAGTATGTAAATGCGTTTTTGTTTGATCCGCCGGAACAAGTAGCGCAAACATCAGATCTACCGGCTGGTTATCAATGGCATCAAACGCGATAGGGGTTTCCAGTTTAATAAAGACCCCAACGGCGCGGGTAGTATCTTCTTCCAGTTTCCCATGCGGAATGGCGATACCATTACCGATGCCGGTACTGCCCATGCGTTCACGCGTCAACACGGCTTCAAAGACCACTTGTGGTGGTAAGCCGAGTTGTTTTGCTGCCAGTTCACTGATGATTTCCAGTGCACGTTTTTTACTCTGGCAATGTACATTGGTACGGGTACATTCCTGGTTCAGGACATTACTTAGTTGTAGAGCAGAATCGTTGTTCATCATAAGTTCACCTAAGCCTCCTGTTATGCTAACGGCCCGTTACTCCAGGCAACGAGCCGTCTATGCCAAAACAGTTGCCCGGATTATCAGTGTTGTTTTAGTTTATCTTTATGTTTGGTTAACTGGCGTGCCAGTTTATCAACCAGACCATCAATAGCCGCATACATATCCTGGCCTTCCGCGCTGGCATGGATTTCACCACCATTCACATGTAGCGTTGCATCGGCAATGTGCGTGACTTTTTCTACTTTTAACACAATGTAGACTTGGTTAATTCTGTCGAAGTACTGCTCCAGTTTGGCAAACTTCGTACTCACATATTCGCGTAATGCGTCAGTGATTTCGACGTTGTGTCCTGTAATGTTGAGCTGCATAGTGTCTTCCTTATCGGTTAAGTCACACCAGCTGTTTACGCTGATTTGACGGTGGTATGGATAAAGACTCTCGGTACTTCGCTACAGTGCGGCGTGCCACCATGATCCCCTGATCGGATAGCATAGTCGTTAACTTGCTATCGCTCAGTGGTTTCACTGGGTTTTCCGCAGCAATTAACTTCTTAACCAATGCACGAATCGCCGTTGAGGAGGCTTCACCTCCACCTTCGGTATTCACATGGCTTGAGAAGAAATATTTCAGTTCAAATATGCCGCGTGGACTGTGCAAATATTTTTGCGTCGTCACTCGGGAAATGGTCGACTCATGCATTTCGACCATTTGGGCGATATCAGCAAGAACCATCGGTTTCATGTGTTCTGCGCCATGTTCAAAAAAGCCTTGTTGCTGCTCAACGATACAGCGGCTAACGCGTAGCAGCGTATCGTTGCGGCTCTCAAGGCTTTTAATCAGCCATTTTGCTTCTTGCAGATTACTACGGATAAATTGTGAGTCGCTGTCATTGCGGGCGTTTGTGCCCATTGCAGCGTACTGCTGATTGATTTTCAGGCGTGGAAGACTGTCGGCGTTTAACTCTACCGTCCAACGATCCTGAATTTTTTTGACCAGAATATCGGGAATAACATATTCGGGTTCGCCGGTCTGAATGGATTGCCCTGGACGGGGATCAAGAGACTGAATCAGGCACATCGCCTCTTTCAGCACTTCTTCTTTCAGACGCGTGACGCGCATCAGACTGCGGAAATCATGGTTAGCGAGCAGATCCAGATGATCGCTGACAATCAGGCGTGCTTCTACCAGCCACGGTGTTTCCCGGGCAAACTGTGAAAGCTGGATAAGCAGGCAATCACGTAGATCGCGCGCGGCAACGCCAACAGGGTCGAAACGCTGCACGCGTTTGAGTACAGCTTCGACTTCGTCGATTGTGACTTCGTCATCACCCATGCTTTCCAGAATTTCTTCCAGTGAAACGGTGAGATAACCCATCTCGTCGACGGCATCAACAATCGATGTTGCAATAGCAGTATCGGTATCTGAAAACGGGGTGAGATCGACCTGCCACATCAGATAATCCTGTAGTGACTGGGTTGTTTCCCCCTGATAAACCGGCAACTCGTCATCAATGTAATCTGTTCCGGTTCCTGATGGCGTACCCGCTGTGTAGATTTCATCCCAGCTGGCATCCAAAGGTAACTCCGCAGGCATCTCTTTTTGTTCGAGAGCCTCACGAGTATCTAATGCTTCATCTTCACGAACTTCCTGAGTTTCGATTTCTTCATGCAGATCGGTTTGCTCAAGCAGTGGATTACTTTCCAGTGCTTGCTGAAGTTCTTGCTGTAGCTCTATCGTCGAAAGTTGCAACAGACGAATCGCCTGCTGTAACTGGGGAGTCATAGCAAGTTGTTGGCTAAGCCGTAATTGCAAACCTTGCTTCATATTCAGAGCGAGCTTCCTCAGGTATTAAGGTTAATGTTTCCTACCCTATCAGAGTCTGAACTCTTCGCCCAGATACACGCGCTTAACCTGCTCGTCTTCCAGGATCTCAGCCGGCGTGCCATGGGCGATTAAATGGCCCTGGCTTACGATGTAGGCTCGTTCACAAACCGCCAACGTTTCACGTACGTTATGGTCTGTAATCAGCACACCAAGCCCGCTGTCCCGCAAATGTTCGATGATTCGCTTGATGTCGATAACCGAAATGGGGTCAACACCTGCAAAAGGTTCATCCAAAAGAATAAATTTTGGATTGGCAGCCAATGCGCGGGCAATTTCTACACGGCGACGTTCACCACCGGACAATGACTGCCCGAGGTTATTACGCAAATGCTCGATGTGAAACTCTTCCATCAGCTCATTGGCGCGATCTGAACGTTGCTCGGCAGTCAGGTCGTCACGAATTTGCAGGACGGCCATTAAGTTATCGAACACGCTTAAACGACGGAAAATTGACGCTTCTTGTGGCAAGTAACCAATACCGCGGCGTGCGCGTGCATGAAGCGGCAAAAGGCTGATGTCTTCGTCATCAATAACGATGCTGCCTGCATCACGCGGTACAATCCCCACAACCATATAAAACGTGGTGGTTTTGCCTGCACCGTTTGGGCCAAGTAAGCCAACAATTTCACCTGATTTAACAGTCAGGCTGACATCTTCGACAACGCGACGGCCTTTGTAGGCTTTGGCGAGGTTTTTTGCAATTAAAGTAGCCATAGCGAATTAGTTACTCTTTTTCGGGGCTGGAGCAGGAGCGGCCTTGCCGTCTTTTTTCTGCAACTGAGAAGGGACCAGGACGGTAGTCACTCGTTTCCCTTTCTCACTAAAGGCCTGCATTTTCTGCTCTTTAACCAGATAGGTGATCTTGTCGCCTTTAATGTTGCTATCGACCTGCTCGAGATAAGCATTACCGGTCAGCACGACAAAATCGTTTTGTAACTCATAGTGCATGGTAGACGCGTGGCCATTCACAGGCTTCCCGCTATCTTGCATCTGATAGAAAGTGGCTGGATTACCGTAGCCATCAATCACTTCTTTGCCTTGCTCACCGCCAGGACGGGTCACAACCACTTTGTCTGCATTAATTTTGATACTGCCTTGCGTCACGATCACATTACCGGTGAAGGTGACGATGTTGCCTTGCATATCCAGCGACTGTTGGTCAGATTCAATGTGAATCGGCTGATCGGTATCACCGGTCAGCGCAAATGCCGAAAAACTGGCGGCTAAAAGCGTACTGGTCAGTACTAAATTAAGGCTGAGTTTGTTTATTTTGGATTTCATAGGATGTTCTAACCTTTTCAATCAGCTCGGCATTTTTACTGCGTAAATTACCACGCATTTTAAGGCCGCTGGAGTTAAAGCTGGTTCCGTACAAGGTTACCTTGTCATCAGAGGCAACATCCTGAGTGACTAAATTAACCTGCGCATTGTCCGTGGTAATTTTGCGTAGCTGTGAATCTGGTGTCAGAGCGGTCAGCACCACATTCCCATACAAATACAGCATCCGATCGTTAGTAAGTTTGGCGCGATCTGCTCGTAATGACCAGGTTGCAACTTTGTTTTCGTCGTACTGTGTCATCACCGGATTGGTGAACCACGAAACGGCGGTATCGGAAAAATATTCAACGTGCTCCGCGACCAGTTTATAATTTAAAGCCCCTTCGGGACTGTAAGCGAGGGTCGTGGAGTGTTCACTTTTATAAGTTGGTTCGTTGCTGTTCACCGTCGGTGGCGCAACAGTGTCTTTATCGACCAGGTTTACACCAATCAACACTAATGCCAGCAATGAAAGCAGGATGATAACCCAACGTCTGGTCTTACTCATATAGATAGCCCTTTGGCCTCATCAAGCTTTCCTTGAGCCAGTAATAGAAGATCGCAGACTTCGCGTACTGCTCCACGCCCGCCAGAGATACGTGTAACGTAGTCTGCACGCGGAATAAGTAAAGGATGGGCATCCGATACCGCTACGCTTAAACCCACTTTAGCCATTACGGGCCAGTCAATTAAATCATCGCCAACATAAGCCGCTTGCTCCGCCGGAATAGCCAGCTTATCTAATAAGTCCTGAAAAGCGATAAGCTTGTCAGATTGACCTTGATAGAGATGGCTAATGCCAAGTGTTTCACACCTGTCTTCAAGAAGCTTTGCTTTGCGGCCTGTAATGATTGCGACTTCAATACCAGAAGTCAGCGCGCAGCGAATGCCATATCCGTCGCGCACATTGAATGCTTTCAGCTCTTCGCCGCTGTTGCCCATGTAAATCAGGCCATCAGACATCACACCGTCAACATCTAAAATGAGCAGGCGCACGTTTGCGGCCCGCTCCATCACGCGCGTGCTTACCGGCCCATAACAAGTGGTAAGAGACGCTTCATGGTTACTCATTAAGGCTAATCCTTTGTTAAACCACGCCTGCGCGTAGCATGTCATGCATATGTACCACACCGAGTAGTTGGTCGCCATCTGCCACCAACACCGAGGTAATATGGCGAGATTGCATCAAATTCAGTGCATCCACCGCCAGTAGGGTTGGGCGCACACGAATGCCACCAACTGTCATGACATCTGCAATATTCAGGGTGTGGAGATCAACGCCCATATCAAAGACACGGCGTAAATCACCATCCGTGAAGATCCCTTCGATTTTCATCAGATCGTCACAGATTACGGTCATCCCCATATTTTTGCGCGTTATTTCCAGCAGTGCATCACGCAACGACGCATCTTTGCTGACATGAGGGATCTCGTCACCGCTGTGCATAATGTCGCTGACACGTAATAACAGTTTACGACCCAAAGCACCGCCTGGGTGAGAAAGTGCAAAATCTTCTGCGGTAAAGCCACGAGCTTTAAGTAACGCAACGGCAAGAGCGTCACCCATGACCAGCGTAGCAGTGGTGCTGGATGTTGGCGCAAGGCCTAACGGGCAAGCTTCCTGCGGCACTTTGACACACAAATGGACGTCAGCAGCTTTGCCCATCGAGCTTTCCGGGCGGCTGGTGATGCAAATTAGCGGTACTTGTAAACGCTTCAGAACCGGAATCAGCGCCAGAATTTCGTTCGACTCGCCGGAGTTAGAAATCGCGATGACAATATCCTGCGTGCTAACCATGCCTAGGTCGCCGTGGCTTGCTTCACCAGGGTGTACGAAAAACGACGGTGTGCCGGTACTGGCAAATGTTGCCGCCATCTTTTTACCGATGTGACCAGACTTACCCATGCCCATCACGACCACTTTGCCCTGGCAATAGAACATTTTTTCACAGGCCAGAGAGAAGTCTGTGTTGATGTATTGCTCGAGCTGATCCAGGCCTTCACGTTCAATCTTCAGTACTTCTTTACCTGCTTGCTGAAAGTCAAAACCCGGTTGCAAATCTATCTGTGACATAATTTCCGTTCCGCTTATCCTACGACCGGTGATGCAACGAACCACAGCACCACAATCCATACGAAGAAACTACATGTTAACAGAGCACCCGCCGTCTTGCCGATAGGGCGAGGCTTGCGCCAGCAAAGTACTGCAAAAATGGCGCTGACTACCAACATGACCCAATAGTCCCGGGCAAAGGCGAGGGGGTCTACTTCACCAGGTGCGATGAGTGCCGGAATACCCAGCACCAATACAATATTGAAAATATTCGAGCCAATGATATTACCAATCGCAATATCATCCTCACCTTTACGCGCCCCCGCGATTGTCGTTGCAAGTTCCGGCAGACTAGTGCCAACCGAAATAATCGTCAGGCCAATCACTAACTCGCTTACACCAAAGTAATGCGCCAGAACACTGGCGTTATCGATAACCATGCGAGTGGCCATCGGCATAATAATTAGGGCCACGGCAAGCCATAAAAATGCGACGGGGCGACTTCCTTCACGCGGAAGCTCTGCCAACTGTTCGCGGGTCAGGTTATCAGCACCTTCATTTCCGGCGAGGCGCGCTATTTTAATCGTAAATAGCAGATAAGCTACCGCAACAGCAATCAATAGCACGCCATCCATGCGGCTTAACTGGTTATCGAAAAGCAGCCAACCGATAACCGCACTCACGGCTAACATTAGGGGCAATTCGCGCCGTAGAATATCGGAATTCACGGTAAATGGATGCAAAAGAGCCGCTAAGCCCAGAATCAGCAAAATATTGGTGATATTTGAGCCTAATGCTGTCCCCACCGCTAAATTCAATTGGCCATTCAGAGCGGCAGAGCTTGCGACGATGAGCTCAGGCAGCGATGTTCCGATGCTTACCACGGTTAAACCAATAAGCAGTGGTGGAACCCCAAAACTGCGGCAAAGTATTGATGCGGCAAACACCAGTCGGTCGGCACCATAGACGACCAAAAGCAAACCGATAATTAACAGAGCTGTAGCTAACAGCATGCAAAATCCTTTATTCAGGTATAATCGCCGGTCTTGTGCTGTGAAAGTACCGGCAGAGCGTACAGATCTGTAGGGTGTGGTATGAATTCTTAATTCTGACTTTATGTGGCAGAAAAGTAAAACAAATGCCAGTTTTCGCTAATCGGGACGAGTATTATTCTGTAAAACTATTGGGCTGGAACTGAGATTTCAGTCAATGCTTCGTCCGTGAACTTGATAAAAGGAAAGATGATGAGCCAGACGCAGACGAATCTGGTCGAAATTCGCGGTGTTAGTTTTACCCGCGGCAGTCGGCGCATCTTTGACAATATTTCACTGAACGTGCCGCGTGGCAAAATCACCGCCATAATGGGGCCTTCAGGTATTGGTAAGACGACATTATTACGACTGATCGGCGGCCAAATTCAGCCTGACAGCGGTGAAATCCTGTTTGACGGTGAAAACGTGCCAGCGATGTCACGTTCGCGTTTATATAACGTACGCAAACGCATGAGCATGCTGTTTCAATCCGGTGCGCTGTTTACTGACCTCAACGTCTTTGAAAATGTGGCGTACCCGTTGCGCGAACATCGCCGTCTGCCGGAAGAGCTACTGCGTAGCACCGTGATGATGAAGCTTGAGGCGGTGGGATTACGTGGGGCAGCTAAACTGATGCCTAATGAGCTCTCTGGTGGTATGGCAAGACGAGCAGCACTTGCTCGCGCAATCGCACTTGAACCCGATCTCATTATGTTCGATGAACCATTTGTTGGCCAGGACCCGATTACCATGGGCGTGCTGGTCAAACTGATTTCAGAATTAAACAGTGCCTTGGGCGTGACCTGTATTGTGGTTTCGCACGACGTACCCGAAGTACTGAGTATCGCTGATTACGCTTATATTGCGGCGGATCAGCACATTGTGGCTGAAGGCACGCCAACGGCCTTGCGCGAAAATAGCGACCCACGGGTACGCCAGTTTCTCGATGGTATTGCCGATGGGCCGGTACCATTCCGCTATCCGGCAACGGATTACCGGAATGACTTATTATCAGAAACAGGGAGTTAAGTTGCTCATGCTCTTTAATGCACTGGCATCGTTCGGGCAGCGGGGACTAAAAACCTGCGCGTCATTTGGCCGGGCAGGGATAATGCTTTTTAATGCGGTGGTGGGGAAACCTGAGTTCCGTAAACACGCACCTTTGCTTGTTCGCCAACTGTATAACGTTGGCGTATTGTCGCTGATTATTATTATTGTTTCCGGCCTGTTTATCGGCATGGTTCTTGGTTTGCAGGGCTACCTGGTACTGACCACATACAGTGCTGAATCAAGCCTCGGTATGCTGGTTGCGTTGTCATTGCTGCGTGAGCTTGGGCCTGTTGTAGCGGCATTGCTATTCGCTGGACGGGCAGGGTCAGCATTGACCGCAGAAATCGGCTTGATGAAAGCAACAGAGCAACTTTCCAGTATGGAGATGATGGCAGTCGATCCTTTACGCCGTGTGGTTTCACCGCGTTTTTGGGCTGGCGTCATTTCATTGCCATTGCTGACGCTTATCTTTGTCGCGGTCGGCATATGGGGAGGCGCACTGGTCGGGGTGAACTGGAAGGGAATCGATGCAGGCTTCTTCTGGTCTGCAATGCAAAATGCCGTTAGCTGGCGTACCGATCTGGTTAACTGTGTCATTAAAAGCGTGGTGTTTGCGATAACAGTCACCTGGATTGCTTTATTCAATGGCTACGATGCTATTCCTACGTCCGCAGGGATTAGCCGGGCAACAACACGAACCGTTGTGCACGCTTCGCTGGCCGTTTTGGGTCTGGATTTTGTGCTTACCGCACTGATGTTTGGGAATTAAGTTCATGCAAACTAAGAAATTTGAAACTGGGGTTGGAGCATTTTTAATTATTGCGCTGGCAGCCATCGTCTTCTTGTGTCTAAAAGTGGCGAATGTCACTTCCCTGCGCAGTGAGCCAACATATCGGGTGTATGCGACCTTTGATAATATCGGCAGCCTGAAAACAGGCTCACCTCTGCGCCTTGGCGGTGTGGTGATTGGTCGTGTTGATGAAATTGTTCTTGATCCGAAAACGTACTTACCGCGTGTCACGCTGGATATCGAACAACGTTATGACCATATTCCTGATACCAGCTCACTGGCGATCCGCACATCAGGCCTGCTAGGTGAACAATATCTCGCGCTGAATCTCGGTTTTGATGACCCTGAGCTCGGTTCATCTATCCTTAAAGAGGGCGGCACGATTCAGGACACGAAATCAGCCCTGGTGCTGGAAGACTTGATTGGCCAGTTCTTGTATAAGAGCGGCAATGGCGACAATCAGAATTCAGGGGATTCCTCATCGCAGGATTCAGAGAATAATAGTGCAGCGCCACAGCCTGGTACGACGCACTAATCTAAGGGGAAATTTTTATGTTTAAACGACTTATAATCATTGCGATGTTAGTTATTGCACCACTAGCGAATGCTGCGGATCAAAGCAATCCCTACAAATTAATGGGCGAAGCGGCACAAAAAACCTTTGATCGCCTGAAAAGCGAACAGCCTAAAATTCGTCAGAATCCAAATTACTTGCGCGACATCGTCGCTCAGGAACTGATGCCTTATGTGCAAGTAAAATACGCAGGCGCATTGGTGCTAGGCCGTTACTATAAAGATGCAACACCTGCACAGCGTGATGCTTATTTCAAAGCATTCGATGCCTACTTGAAACAAGCCTATGGCCAGGCACTTGCCATGTATAACGGCCAGTCTTACCAAATTGCCCCTGAGCAGCCGTGGGGTGATGCCACCATTGTGGCGATTCGCGTAACCATCATTGATCCAAACGGCCGTCCGCCAGTGCGTCTTGATTTCCAGTGGCGTAAAAATAGTCAGACGGGTAACTGGCAGGCATTCGATATGATTGCCGAAGGTGTCAGCATGATTACCACCAAGCAAAATGAGTGGAGCGATATCCTGCGCACTAAAGGTATCGATGGTTTGACGGCTCAGCTGCAATCTATCTCCAACATGCCAATTACTTTGGAAACGAAAAAGTAATGGCTGACGAACTTAACTGGCAGCGTGAATCGGAAACCTTACATCTGACGGGTGAGTTGGACAGCGACACGGTGGGGTCTTTGTGGCGTCAACGTGAGAAAATCATGGCTGGCATCAAGGTACTTAACCTTTCTGGTTTATCGCGTGTTGATACCTCAGGTTTAGCGCTTTTGATTCATCTTGTGGCTTTCGCTCGACGCCAAAACGTTGAGGTAGAACTGCATGGTGCCAGCGATAACCTACAGACGTTGACTAAACTTTATAACCTACCTGAAGACATCCTTCCTGCATTTGCAGGCTAGTGTTTTCATAGCGTTACTATAATTGCCCCTGATCTCATTCGATCAGGGGCTTTTTGCTTATTTAAGCCTGCGCCACTTTCCTCTAAGATGTGTGGCTTGTTTCCTTAACCGACGAATTATATCCCATGGAAAATCATGAAATTCAGACAGTGCTGATGAACGCACTGCCCCTCCAGGAAGTCCACGTCTCAGGCGATGGTAGCCATTTTCAAGTGATTGCGGTGGGTGAGTTATTCGCCGAGTTAAGTCGCGTGAAGAAGCAACAAACAGTTTATGCGCCATTGATGGAGCTGATTGCTGATAACCGTATTCATGCGGTTTCCATCAAGACCTACACTCCGCAAGAGTGGGATCGCGATCGTAAACTTAATGGTTTTTGAGCAACTCGCCACGGCGGGTTGTAACGACTTGAATTTAAAAGAGAGCAGTTGCAATGGATAAATTTCGTGTTCAGGGGCCAACCCGATTGAGTGGTGAAGTAACGATCTCCGGGGCGAAGAATGCCGCGCTGCCGATCCTCTTCGCCGCTTTGCTGGCCGAGGAGCCCGTTGAGATTCAAAACGTTCCAAAACTGAAAGACATTGATACCACAATGAAGCTGTTAAGCCAGTTGGGTACCAAAGTTGAACGTAATGGTTCGGTGTGGATTGATGCCAGTGACGTTAATATTTTCTGTGCGCCGTACGACCTGGTGAAAACCATGCGTGCTTCTATCTGGGCGCTGGGACCGTTGGTTGCACGTTTTGGCCAGGGTCAGGTTTCTTTACCTGGCGGTTGTGCCATCGGCGCGCGTCCGGTTGATTTGCACATTACGGGCCTTGAGCAACTGGGTGCCGAAATCAAACTGGAAGAAGGCTATGTTAAAGCTTCTGTTCAGGGGCGTCTGAAAGGCGCGCACATCGTGATGGATAAAGTGAGCGTAGGCGCCACGGTAACCATTATGAGTGCTGCTACGCTCGCAGAAGGCACTACCATCATTGAAAACGCCGCTCGTGAACCGGAAATCGTTGATACAGCGAACTTCCTGAATACGTTGGGTGCAAAAATCACTGGCGCAGGTAGCGATCGCATCACCATTCAAGGTGTTGAGCGCCTGGGCGGCGGCGTTTACCGCGTATTGCCTGACCGTATCGAAACAGGCACCTTCCTGGTTGCTGCGGCGATTTCTGGCGGGAAGATTGTTTGTCGCAATGCTCAGCCAGACACGCTTGATGCGGTACTGGCGAAGCTGCGTGAAGCGGGTGCTGATATCGAAGTAGGTGAAGACTGGGTTAGCCTGGATATGCACGGCAAACGCCCTAAAGGCGTGACAGTGCGTACCGCGCCACATCCAGGTTTCCCAACCGATATGCAGGCTCAGTTCACGCTGCTGAACCTGGTTGCGGAAGGCACGGGTGTTATCACCGAAACCATCTTCGAAAATCGCTTCATGCACGTCCCTGAACTTATTCGTATGGGCGCACATGCAGAGATTGAAAGTAATACAGTGATTTGCCACGGCGTTGAAAAACTGTCTGGTGCGCAAGTGATGGCGACCGACCTGCGTGCTTCGGCAAGTCTGGTTCTGGCGGGCTGTATTGCTGAAGGTACAACAGTTGTTGACCGTATTTACCACATCGATCGTGGCTATGAGCGCATTGAAGATAAACTTCAGGCGTTAGGTGCGCAGATTGAACGTGTGAAAGGTACGGGTTCTGTCGGCGAATAAATATCGTCGTTAAAAATGAGAAAACCGGGCATGCCCGGTTTTTTTATCGCTTACGCATCAAACCTGATCGATCAATAAACTTGTTGGTTTGTGGATCGTAGTAGCGAGATGGCCAAATTATCCAGGGCGATGTTTCCAGAGCCTGCGCGATGATTAACTCTCCTTTCGGCCAGGGGCGCGTCAATGCGTTAGCCAGGGTCGATGAACTTAGTCCCGCTTTTCGTGATTCAGCCGCTAGTGATGTTCCGCGTTTACGTAACCCTGCGATGATATCTGCCGGGTGCCAATCAGAATGTTTACTTTCCATGTTTTTCCCTGTAACCACTTCGTTTTTCTGGTTTACTCAAAGGAATTTATAACATAGCAATAAGCCAAAAGATTCCAATAAATGGCGTAAAAATAAAATCTGTGCTAATCCACACAAAGTGAATGAAAATCAATGAAAACAGATTTGTATGGTGAGGGTGTGAAGAGGGGCGTAATGAATTTATTGGAAACTTAGCGCGCCTTTATTCGGCGCGCTAAAAAGATTATCGATCGCGTTGAACGGCCATGTGAGCCAGAGCAATTAACGCTTCTTTGTGCACGCTTTCTGGCAGAATATCCAGAGCAGAAATCGCTTTGTCAGCTTCCTGTTCGGCACGTAATTGAGTCCATTCCAGGGAACCACAAGCAGCCATCGCATCTAACACGGGTTGCAGTAAGTGGCGTCCGTTGCCTTGCTGAATAGCTTCACGAATCATTTTTTCTTGCTCAGCATTACCGTTGCGCATGGCGTGCAACAGAGGAAGCGTTGGTTTACCTTCATTAAGGTCATCACCGACATTCTTACCCAGCGTTTGCCCATCAGCACTGTAGTCCAGCAGGTCATCAATGAGCTGGAAAGCAGTACCAAGATAACGGCCATAATCCTGAAGCGCTTTCTCTTGTTCTTCGGTCGCATCGGCCAAAATACCCGAGCATTGAGCCGCAGCTTCAAATAAACGTGCTGTTTTGCTGTAAATCACCCGCATGTAGCTTTCTTCGGTGATATCCGGATCATTACAGTTCATCAATTGCAGAACTTCACCTTCAGCGATCACGTTCACCGCTTCGGACATCACCTCAAGAACCTTGAGAGAACCGAGCTGCGTCATCATCTGGAAGGCGCGGGTATAAATAAAATCGCCAACAAGAACACTGGCGGCATTGCCAAACGCGGCATTAGCCGTTGCTTTACCACGACGCATGTCGGATTCATCCACAACGTCATCATGCAGCAGGGTTGCAGTATGGATAAACTCAATTAATGCGGCGATATTGATGTGCGCATTTCCCTGGTAACCCAACGCACGAGCAGCAAGAACAGCAATCATCGGGCGGATACGTTTACCGCCGCCACTGACGATGTAATACCCTAACTGATTGATCAATTGGACATCTGAATCCAACTGTTCAAGGATGACTGCATTGACTCCCGCCATATCTTGCGCGGTTAACTCATTGATTTTTTCTAAATTCATCGCAAAAGTCTGGCTTAAAGTCCTGTTTACCACATGTTTTTATGGAATCACGTGAGGGTAGAGGAGTGATAATGTAGTACAGATTGTACTGAAAAAACGAGGCAGATAAACGGCTCGTGTGATGTTGCGTTTTTTTTCTACCATGTTTCATGAGAGGGCTTGTCAAATGCTCTCGTTTTGCGTAACATTCGCGCCCTATTGTGAATATTTATAGCGCCACCTGAAACATACGTAGGGTGCGTGCGGAAAGCGGAGTTTTATATGTACGCGGTTTTCCAAAGTGGTGGTAAACAACACCGAGTCAGCGAAGGTCAAACCATTCGCCTGGAAAAGCTGGACATCGCAACTGGCGAAGCAGTTGAGTTCGCAGAAGTTCTGATGATCGCTAATGGTGAAGAAATCAAAATCGGCGTTCCTTTCGTCGATGGCGGCGTAGTCAAAGCTGAAATTGTTGCTCATGGTCGTGGCGAGAAAATTAAGATTGTTAAGTTTCGTCGTCGTAAACACTACCGTAAGCAGCAAGGTCATCGTCAGTGGTTCACTGATGTGAAAATCACCGGCATCAGCGCTTAATACAGGGGAGCATATTAAATGGCACATAAAAAGGCTGGCGGCTCTACTCGTAACGGTCGCGATTCCGAAGCTAAACGTCTGGGCGTAAAACGTTTCGGCGGTGAAGCAGTTCTGGCAGGCAGCATTATCGTTCGTCAACGTGGTACTAAATTCCACGCTGGCATCAACGTAGGTTGCGGCAAAGATCATACTCTGTTCGCTTTGACTGACGGTAAAGTTAAGTTCGAAGTTAAAGGTCCGAAAAACCGTAAGTTCATCAGCATCGTTGCTGAATAAGTTTTTCGCGTCCCGGTAACGGATAGAAGCCCCGCAACACGTTGCGGGGCTTTTTACATTCTGCGACCGGTAAATTAAGAAAGTCGCAGGACATTGAGTATGAAACAGCAGGCAGGCATTGGCATTCTGTTGGCGCTTACTACGGCAATCTGCTGGGGTGCTCTGCCAATCGCGATGAAGCAAGTGCTGACGGTAATGGAACCTCCGACAGTTGTTTTCTACCGCTTCCTGATGGCAAGTGTAGGCCTGGGTAGCATTCTTGCTATACGCGGTAAACTGCCACCTTTACGCCTGTTCCGTAAACCCCGTTGGTTGGCATTGCTTGCCATTGCAACAGGGGGATTGTTCGGAAATTTTTTGCTGTTTAGTTCATCGTTACAATACCTGAGCCCGACGGCATCCCAGGTTATTGGCCAGCTTTCCCCTGTGGGAATGATGGTGGCAAGTGTGGTTGTGTTGAAAGAGAAAATGCGCGGCACACAGGTCATCGGGGCCATAATGTTACTTTGCGGGTTGGTGATGTTTTTTAATACCAGCCTGATAGAAATTTTTACCCGCCTTACAGATTACACCCTCGGGGTGATTTTCGGTGTGCTGGCGGCGACAGTGTGGGTCACCTATGGTGTGGCGCAGAAGGTATTATTACGCCGCCTGGCCTCGCAACAGATCCTCTTTTTGCTGTACACTTTATGTACTGTTGCACTTTTGCCGTTGGCTAAGTTGGATAAGATTTTCCAACTCAGTGATTGGCAACTGGCATGTTTGGTTTTCTGCGGCCTGAATACACTGGTTGGGTATGGGGCACTGGCAGAAGCAATGGCACGGTGGCAGGCGGCACAGGTTAGCGCCATTATTACGCTGACCCCGCTGTTTACTTTGCTGTTTTCAGATTTATTAGCGTTAGCCTGGCCCGATTTCTTCGCCATGCCGTTACTTAACCTTGTGGGTTATTGCGGCGCGCTCATCGTGGTTTCAGGTGCAATGTATTCAGCCATTGGTCACCGTCTTTGGGGACGTTGGCGCAAAACCGAAGCTGTTCTTCCAGTACAACGTTCGGGCGAATGATTTACGGAGAAGTGAAATGAAGTTTGTTGATGAAGCAACGATCCTGGTCGTAGCAGGTGATGGCGGTAACGGCTGCGTTAGCTTCCGTCGTGAAAAATATATTCCCAGAGGCGGCCCGGACGGTGGTGATGGCGGTGATGGCGGTGATGTGTGGCTTGAGGCTGATGAAAACCTCAATACATTGATCGACTATCGTTTTGAGAAATCTTTCCGCGCTGAACGTGGTCAAAATGGCCAGAGCCGTGACTGTACCGGTAAACGTGGCAAAGACAGTACCGTTAAAGTCCCTGTAGGGACGCGTGTCATCGATCAGGGTACTGGCGAAACCATGGGTGACATGACTCAGCATGGTCAGCGTCTGATGGTTGCTAAGGGCGGTTGGCACGGTTTGGGTAACACCCGTTTCAAATCCTCTGTGAACCGTACTCCACGTCAGAAAACCATGGGTACTCCAGGTGAGAAACGTGATATTCAACTTGAGCTGCTGTTGTTGGCTGACGTTGGCATGCTGGGCTTACCGAATGCGGGTAAATCTACGTTCATTCGTTCAGTTTCTGCGGCAAAACCAAAAGTTGCGGATTATCCGTTTACTACGCTGATCCCAAGCCTTGGCGTTGTCCGTATGGATAACGAGAAGAGCTTTGTGATAGCCGATATTCCAGGGTTGATCGAAGGTGCTGCAGATGGCGCTGGCCTGGGAATTCGCTTCCTGAAGCACCTTGAACGTTGTCGCGTGCTGTTGCACCTCATCGATATCGCGCCAATTGACGAATCTGATCCGGCTGAAAACGCTCGCATCATCATTGGTGAGCTGGAAAAATACAGCGAGAAGCTTGCTTCGAAACCACGTTGGTTGGTATTCAACAAAGCCGATCTGATGAGCAAAGAAGACGCTGAAGCGCGTGCAAAAGAAATCGCTACTGCCATGGGTTGGGAAGATAAGTACTATCTGATCTCCGCTGTGAACCGCGAAGGCGTCAATGCGCTGTGTTGGGATGTAATGGAATTCATCATTGCTAACCCGAAAGTCACTGAACTTCTGCCGGTTGCCCCTGAGAAAGTTGAGTTCATGTGGGATGATTATCATCAGCAGCAACTCGACGCAGTCGAAGCGGCGGAAGCGGAAGAAGACGAAGACTGGGATGACGACTGGGACGAAGAAGACGACGAAGGTGTCGAAATCATCTATCAGAAATAAAACGTTATCAAATGAAGGGCCGGAAATTTTCCGGCCTTTTTTTATTTCTCGATTATAGGTTTTGCGACGGGATCCAGCAGCTGGCTTGTAGACCTCTCTCTTCTGGGCCGTTATCCAATGCTAATTTTCCATGATGAAGCTGGACAATACGCTGGACAATATTCAACCCAAGCCCACTTCCACCATAACGTTCATCCATCCGACGGAACGGATCGGTAATCGTCTGGCGATGTTCTTCGTCGATACCTGGGCCCTGATCGGACACTGTCAGCACCGCGCCGTTATCCTGAGCTGTTAATGACACCGTAATAATGCTTTCAGCCGGGCTATAGCGGGATGCATTTTCCAGAAGGTTACGCAGCATCAGGCGAAGCAAAACGGCATCACCCTGAACGATATTGTCGCTTTCTTCGACCCAGATAATGGTTTGCCCGCGCAAGGCAACCATCTCTTCCATTTCCATTTTTAGTGGCGCGATGATGTCTCGATACCAATTCAGCGTATCGTAATGACCGCTTGCCAGCGCTTGCCCGGCACGTGAGAGCATCAGCAATTGCTCAATGATATGCATCAGCTGATCGATACGCTCCAGCAGCATAGGCGCTTGCTGAACGCCTGAGTTTGCCATCAACTCGAGGTGCAAGCGAATGCCAGCAAGTGGCGTGCGTAGCTCATGAGCGGCATCGGCGGTAAATAAGCGTTCTTGCTGAATGGTATGATCCAGTCGCGCCAGCAATTGGTTTAGTGACGTAGTAACCGCAACCATCTCTTCCATATCAGAATACCCAGGTAGCGGTGTTAAGTTATCGGCTGAGCGATTAGCAAGGCTGGTACGCAGACGATTCAGCGGGCGGGTAATCCAGGTAATAGCCCAGAAAGAGAAAAATAGCGTGAAGCCGATCATGACCAGAGAAGGAACCAGTAATGACGCAATGGCCTCGCGGATCTCTTTTTCGACGTGCTGATTACGGGCTTTGGCTGATAACGTTTCGCTTACCAGAAAGCTAATTTGTTCCCGACTTTCATGCCATAACCAGACAACGCTAATGAGCTGGAAAAACAGCAGAATGAGTGCGAGAAGAATCATCAGCCGCTGGCGCATACTGTTCATGTGCGGCTCTCCAGGCGATAGCCAACTCCACGTACAGTTTTGATTCTGTCTTTACCTAACTTACGTCGCAGGTTGTGGATATGCACTTCCAGCGTGTTTGAGCCAGGATCGTCCTGCCAGCTGTAGATATCTTGCTGCAATGTTTCACGGTGTACGGTCTGCCCGATGCGCATCATCAAACGCGTCAGTAACGCGAACTCTTTCGGCGTGATTTCTACGGGCAAGTTTTGCAACAATACTTGCTGGGTCTGTAGATTGAGCGTCAGATCATCATGCTGAAGAAGATTATCGCTGTGCCCTTGATAACGGCGAATTAATGCCCGCGTACGGGCTTGTAACTCGGCGAGTGCGAAAGGTTTGACCAGGTAATCATCGGCACCAGAATCTAGTCCATTAACTCTATCTTCTAACGCATCGCGTGCCGTCAGTATTAATACCGGCGTACTGATACTACGGCGACGCCATTGCCTTAATAGCGTGGCGCCATCTTTATCGGGCAGGCCAAGATCGAGGATGATCATGCCGTATTCACCACTTTCTATCAGCGCATCAGCTTCAGCAGCTGTTGTTGCGCAATCAAGAGCGTAACCCTCGCTGTTCAGTGCCAGCACTAGGCCTTCCCGTAACAGTAAATCGTCTTCAACAATCAGCAGTTTCATAACTCAATTATTCTGGTAGATATCCTTATAGAGACGACTTTCAAAGCGCACTAATGGGATACGACGGTTGCGTTGATCGGCAGGCTCTACAGCATAGCCGGACAAGTATTGTACAAAGGCCATACGCTGGCCGCTGGCAGTAGTAATAAATCCAGCAAGGTTATACACCCCTTGCAGTGAACCCGTTTTTGCCGAAACTTTACCGTCAACCCCTGCCTGATGCAGACCAGCTCGATATTGCAATGAGCCGTCATAACCGGCCAGTGGTAACATCGATATAAAGTTAAGCTGGCTGTCATTCTGGGCGATATATTGCAATACCTGCATCATCGTGGCTGGCGAAATAAGGTTATGACGAGAGAGCCCTGAACCATCCACAACGATACTGTTACCTAAATCCACACCAGCTTTCTGGCGCAGGATTTGTCGTACGGCATCAGCACCTGAACGCCAGGTTCCCGGAACGCCAAAACGGTTATGGCCGATAGTACGGAAAACGGTATCGGCAATCATGTTGTCTGATTTCTTGAGCATGACCTTTAGCAAATCGTGCAGTGGAGCCGATTGCTTGCTGGCGATAACTGTTCCCGGTGTGTTGGACTGCGTCTGGCGTAACAAGGTTCCGCTGTAGCTGATCCCTGCCTCTTTAAGCTCAGCTTTTAAAATTGCGCCTGCGTAACTTGCGCCATCTTGTATTGCAAATGCCAGAGGGAGAGGGTCCGCTCGTTGCGTCATACAGCCGGTAAGCGTGAAGCGATTCAGATCGCCAGGTACGACATCCAGCTCGCAATATTGTGCGTCAGAAGAACCTTTTGCGAGCGTGCGAACCTGGCTGTTCATCACCACAGGATAGTAAGAAGCGACGCGAATGAATGCTAAATCGTCAGGTTTGGGTGCGCTGTAGAGTGAAATCGAGAAGCAGTTCCGATCGACAATTGCGGCGGCTGGTGGGGCGCTGAAACACTGCGTCATATCATTCCACGGCCAACCCGGTGCTTTGTCATGGCTGGCAAAAACCGACGTGTCGATCAGCACATTGCCTTGAATTTGCTGAACGCCCGATTTTTTCAGTACGGCAACCATATTGCGAATATCCTGGCGTTTTAGCGTAGGATCGCCACCAAATCGAGCAATAAGGTCGCCCTGTAAAACGCCATTACTGACTTGCGCATGGCTTTCAAGGGTCGTCGTAAACTGGAAGTCTGGGCCTAGTTGCAACAATGCCGCTAGCGCCGTGATGACCTTTTGCGTACTCGCAGGCAGCGCCATCTGCTGGCTGTGATAGTCAATCGATGGCGCAGGCGCACCCACTTTTTGCACCATCAAAGCCAGGTTCGCACCTGCGGGCAACTGGGAAGTGTAGTCTTCTACGTTGGCAGCCTGGACGGTAAACACCACAGCACTGGTCAATCCGATCACAAATCTAAAAAATCGCATAATCTCGCGGTAACAACCTGGAAACGTATCGTCATACTACGGTGCATCGCGGTGCAAAGTAAACGATGACCCTCAGGGAACTCCAGGGTAAAATACAGGTCAATTTGGAATCCGTTACTGCCCTGGTGCTTTGCGCCGGGTCAGTTTTATTTTGCTTAGTGCCAGGGGTTTGCCTTCTAATTATGCAAACCAGGCTCTGGATTCAGGAGTGCCACCCGGCAGTTCTGAACAGGAAAGTTTTGAAGAGGTATAACAATGCAACCTATTCCGATGACCCTACGTGGCGCAGAAAGATTACGTGAAGAGCTGGATTTCCTGAAGTCCGAGCGTCGCCCACAAATTATTGCCGCGATTGCTGACGCTCGCGAACACGGTGATTTAAAAGAAAACGCTGAGTACCATGCTGCACGTGAGCAACAGGGTTTTTGTGAAGGCCGTATTCAGGATATCGAAGCTAAGCTGTCTAACGCTCAGGTTATCGACATCGCAAAAATACCGAACAATGGTCGTGTTATTTTTGGCGCAAGTGTGACGGTTTTGAATCTGGATAACGATGAACAGCAGACTTATCGCATTGTTGGCGATGATGAAGCTGATTTTAAACAGAATCTTATTTCGGTGAATTCACCGATTGCTCGTGGCCTTGTCGGTAAAGAGCAGGATGATGTGGTTGTTATCCGCACGCCGGGTGGCGATGTAGAGTTTGAGATTCTAAAAGTGGAATATTTATAATATCTGCTACGCTTTTTTATGACGTGGCGTATTGTAAAGAAAGGAAAAAGGCCGCACCGCGGCCTTTTATCAACTAACAGAGCGTGGCATTTTGCACACTCTCTGCTTATTTTGGCAGAGAAACTTTGCGTTCTTTAGTCGGGCGATACAGCACCAGCGTTTTACCGATAACCTGTACATTACAGGCGCCGGTTTCACGCACGATGGCATCGACGATCAAGGTTTTAGTTTCGCGATCTTCCGTTGCGATTTTCACCTTGATTAACTCATGATGTTCAAGCGCTAGCTCAATCTCGGCCAGCACCCCTTCGGTCAAACCGTTGTTGCCAAGCATAACTACTGGCTTGAGCGGATGAGCAAGGCCTTTCAGGTGCTGTTTTTGTTTAGTACTCAGATTCATCGTATTTTTTGCTTACGTTGGGATTGAAAACGGTTCATTCTACCGCCATATCTCCCGTATCGCCAATCGGCTGTGCTGATAACTCTACAGCCTGCTACTCACGATGAACAAAGTTGGAATTTGAGATGACAGGTAAAAAGCGTTCTGCCAGCTCTAGTCGCTGGCTGCAGGAACACTTTAGCGATAAATATGTAATTCAGGCGCAGAAAAAGGGGTTGCGTTCCCGTGCCTGGTTTAAACTTGATGAAATACAGCAAAGTGACAAACTTTTTAAGCCGGGAATGACAATTGTCGATCTTGGTGCTGCTCCCGGGGGCTGGTCACAGTATGTGGTGACTCAAATCGGGAATCAGGGGCGAATCATTGCTTGCGATCTTTTACCAATGGATCCTATCGTTGGTGTTGACTTCCTTCAGGGCGATTTTCGTGATGAATTAGTCGTGAAAGCTCTGTTGGATCGTGTTGGTGACAGTAAAGTTCAGGTTGTCATGTCAGATATGGCTCCAAATATGAGCGGGACACCGGCAGTTGATATTCCTCGGTCTATGTATTTAGTAGAACTGGCACTGGAAATGTGTCGTGATGTTCTTGCACCGGGCGGTAGTTTTTTAGTGAAAGTGTTTCAGGGCGAAGGTTTCGATGAATACCTGCGGGAAATTCGCTCCCTGTTTACGACTGTTAAAGTTCGTAAGCCGGACTCTTCTCGTGCCCGCTCACGTGAAGTGTACATTGTAGCGACTGGGCGAAAACTATAGTCCCCTGACGCTGTTTGTTAACACAGTTGTAATATGAGGTTAATCCCTTGAGTGACATGGCGAAAAACCTAATACTCTGGCTGGTCATCGCGGTTGTGCTGATGTCTGTGTTCCAGAGCTTTGGGCCCAGCGAGTCAAACGGCCGTAGGGTGGATTACTCCACTTTCCTGTCTGAAGTAAATCAAGACCAGGTTCGCGAAGCGAGTATCAATGGACGTGAAATCAAAGTTACCAAGAAAGACAGTAACCGATACACGACTTACATCCCCGTTAACGATCCTAAGCTGCTTGATAACCTGCTGACCAAAAATGTGAAAGTAGTAGGCGAACCGCCTGAAGAGCCGAGCTTGTTGGCTTCTATTTTCATCTCCTGGTTCCCAATGCTATTGCTGATTGGTGTTTGGATCTTCTTTATGCGTCAAATGCAGGGCGGAGGTGGCAAAGGTGCCATGTCGTTCGGCAAGAGTAAGGCGCGTATGCTGACCGAAGACCAAATTAAAACCACTTTTGCCGACGTTGCAGGTTGTGACGAAGCAAAAGATGAGGTTGCTGAACTGGTTGAGTACCTTCGAGAACCAAGCCGTTTCCAGAAACTGGGTGGTAAGATTCCGAAAGGCGTGCTGATGGTTGGCCCTCCGGGTACCGGTAAAACCCTGCTGGCGAAAGCCATCGCGGGTGAAGCGAAAGTACCGTTCTTTACTATTTCCGGTTCTGACTTCGTAGAAATGTTTGTGGGCGTGGGTGCATCCCGTGTTCGTGATATGTTCGAACAAGCGAAGAAAGCGGCTCCATGTATCATCTTCATCGATGAAATTGACGCAGTAGGCCGTCAGCGTGGCGCAGGTTTAGGTGGTGGTCACGATGAACGTGAACAGACTCTGAACCAGATGCTGGTTGAAATGGATGGTTTCGAAGGTAACGAAGGTATCATCGTTATTGCAGCGACTAACCGTCCAGACGTGCTTGACCCAGCGTTGCTGCGTCCAGGTCGTTTCGACCGTCAGGTTGTTGTCGGTCTGCCAGATGTGCGTGGCCGTGAGCAAATCCTGAAGGTGCATATGCGCCGTGTGCCGTTGTCTCCAGATGTCGATGCAGCAATCATTGCTCGTGGTACTCCTGGCTTCTCCGGTGCTGACCTTGCAAACCTGGTCAACGAAGCTGCTCTGTTTGCTGCCCGCGGCAACAAGCGTGTGGTTTCGATGGTTGAATTCGAAAAAGCGAAAGACAAAATCATGATGGGTGCGGAACGTCGCTCCATGGTGATGACAGAAGCGCAAAAAGAATCCACCGCATACCACGAAGCAGGACACGCGATTATTGGTCGCCTGGTGCCTGAGCACGATCCGGTACATAAAGTAACGATTATCCCGCGCGGTCGTGCGCTGGGTGTGACTTTCTTCCTGCCGGAAGGTGATGCAATCAGTGCAAGCCGTCAGAAACTGGAAAGCCAGATTTCTACGCTGTACGGTGGTCGTTTGGCTGAAGAGATTATTTACGGTGCTGAGCATGTTTCTACTGGCGCGTCTAACGACATTAAAGTAGCAACATCTATTGCTCGTAACATGGTCACCCAATGGGGCTTCTCTGAAAAACTCGGTCCGTTGCTGTATGCGGAAGAGGAAGGCGAAGTATTCCTGGGTCGTTCCGTGGCGAAAGCAAAACATATGTCCGATGAAACTGCCCGTATCATCGATCAGGAAGTGAAGCTGTTGATTGAGCGTAACTACGCTCGTGCACGCCAGCTCCTGAATGAAAATATGGATATTCTTCACACCATGAAAGACGCGCTGATGAAGTATGAAACCATCGATGCGCCACAGATTGATGATCTGATGAATCGCCGCGATGTGCGTCCGCCTGCAGGTTGGGAAGAGTCTAACAACGGCAACAATAATTCTGACAACAATGGTACACCTCGTGCACCGCGTCCGGTCGATGAACCGAATACGCCGAATCCTGGTAACACTATGTCAGAGCAGTTAGGCGACAAATAAGTCGTTTCTGCCAGATGTTAATGCAGTAATCTATAAAACCCTGGGCTTGTCCCGGGGTTTTTGTTTTTTGTTTTAACCGCAGTTAATTCAAGGGAATCTCGATGAAACTCACAGCCCAGGGCAGTACGCTTGATCTTTCACATCCTCATATCATGGGGATTTTGAATGTCACGCCAGACTCTTTTTCTGACGGTGGACAGCACAACTCGTTAGTTGAGGCCGTTAAACACGCTAACGCGATGATCAACGCTGGTGCGACGATTATCGACATTGGTGGTGAGTCAACGCGTCCTGGGGCAGCTGATGTGAGTGTTGAGGACGAACTGTCACGCGTGATACCCGTCGTGGAAGCTATCGCACAGCGTTTTGAAGTCTGGATATCTGTGGATACCTCAAAACCAGAAGTTATTCGCGAGTCGGCGCGTGTAGGCGCGCATATCATCAACGATATTCGCTCGCTGAAAGAGCCGGGTGCACTTGAGGCGGCTGCGGAAACAGGTTTGCCCGTTTGCCTGATGCACATGCAGGGCGAGCCAAAGAATATGCAGCAAGCACCGCATTACGACGATGTGTTTGCTGATGTAAATCGCTTTTTTATCGACCAAATAGCACGCTGCGAAGCGGCTGGTATCGCAAAAGAAAAATTGTTGCTCGACCCAGGCTTCGGTTTCGGTAAAAATCTCACCCATAATTATCAACTTCTAGCCCGACTTTCCGAATTCCACCACTTTGGTTTACCGCTATTGGTGGGGATGTCGCGTAAATCAATGGTTGGCCAACTGCTTAACGTCGGGCCGGATCAACGCCTGAGCGGCAGTCTTGCCTGTGCGGTGATCTCTGCGATGCAGGGGGCTAATATCATTAGGGTGCACGATGTGAAAGAGTCAGTCGAAGCGATGCGCGTGGTGGAAGCCACACTTTCAGCGAAGGAAAAAAAACGCTATGAGTAACCGTAAATATTTTGGCACAGATGGCATTCGCGGTCGTGTAGGCGATTCCCCAATTACACCTGATTTTGTACTTAAGCTTGGCTGGGCAGCGGGTAAAGTATTAGCGCGCCATGGCTCGCGTAAAATTATTATCGGCAAAGATACCCGTATCTCTGGCTATATGCTGGAGTCTGCGCTGGAAGCGGGTCTGGCTGCGGCAGGATTGTCAGCATCATTCACCGGCCCTATGCCAACGCCAGCTGTTGCTTATTTGACTCGTGCTTTCCGTGCTGAAGCCGGGATCGTCATCTCTGCATCGCATAACCCGTTCTATGATAACGGGATTAAGTTCTTCTCCATCGACGGTACTAAACTGCCGGATGACGTTGAAGAAGCTATCGAAGCGGAAATGGAAAAAGAAATCACCTGTGTGGATTCTGCTGAACTGGGCAAAGCCAGCCGCATTGTTGATGCTGCTGGTCGCTATATCGAATTTTGCAAAGGCACATTCCCGAACGAATTAAGCCTCAACGGCGTTAAAATTGTCGTTGATTGCGCCAACGGTGCGACTTACCACATTGCGCCAAATGTGCTGCGTGAACTGGGTGCCACTGTTATCGCGGTAGGTTGTGAGCCAAATGGCGTCAACATCAATGAAAAATGCGGTGCGACTGACGTTCGTATGCTTCAGGAGCGCGTGTTAGCTGAAAAAGCTGACATTGGTATCGCTCTTGATGGCGACGGCGACCGCGTAATCATGGTGGACAATCTGGGCCATAAAGTTGATGGCGACCAAATTCTTTACATCATCGCTCGCGAAGGTCTTCGCCAGGGCCAGTTGCGCGGTGGTGCTGTTGGCACACTGATGAGCAACATGGGTCTGGAACTGGCATTGAAACAGCTGGGTATTCCTTTTGCTCGTGCAAAAGTGGGTGACCGTTATGTGCTGGAAAAACTGCAGGAAAAAGGCTGGAGAATTGGCGCTGAAAACTCAGGCCATGTGATTTTGTTGGATAAAACCACCACAGGTGACGGTATCGTCGCTGGTTTGCAAGTACTCACTGCAATGGTGCGCAACCATATGAGCCTGCATGATTTGTGCAGTGGAATGAAATTATTCCCGCAGATTCTGGTAAACGTGCGCTTCACCGCTGGTAGCGGTGACCCACTTGAACACGATACAGTGAAAAAAGTGACCGCAGAAGTGGAAGAAGCGCTGGGCAACCGTGGGCGTGTTCTATTGCGTAAATCAGGGACAGAACCTTTAATCCGTGTAATGGTTGAAGGCGAAGATGAAGCGCTGGTCGTTGAGTACGCCAATCGCATCGCTGATGCAGTAAAAGCAGTTTAAAAGATCACTTCGATGATTGTGTGAAAAGGCGGCATTTGTCGCCTTTTTTATAAACAAAAGCCCATGCGCTGCTGTTTTTTTCCGCAGTCAGTGAAATGTGAATAAATTGCCCTTGCGCCTACCTCTGGCTTTGGTTAGTATTCTCACCCGCTTCAGTGGGTAAACTTAAACGTATCCGCTTGACTGGTTTGAAGCTTTGGTATGCGGTAATACCGCAAGGAACAGGTTGATTATGTACGAAGCTCTTTTAGTTGTTTTCCTTATTGTAGCCTTGGGCCTTGTAGGTCTTATCATGCTGCAGCAAGGTAAAGGCGCTGATATGGGAGCCTCCTTCGGAGCAGGCGCTTCCGCTACGCTGTTTGGTTCAAATGGTTCAGGTAATTTCATGACCCGTATGACCGCTGTGTTAGCAACGCTGTTCTTTATCATCAGCCTGGTACTGGGTAACCTCAATACTAACAAAACCGATAAAGGAAGTGTGTGGGATAATTTAACTCAGCCAACAAAAACTGAGTCACAGCCAGCGGCACCTACCAAGCCGAGCAGCGATATCCCGCAGTAATAAGCAGTAAGCTTCTGTACGGCAAGATTTGATTGTCGTACGCAAAGTGCCGAGGTGGTGGAATTGGTAGACACGCTACCTTGAGGTGGTAGTGCCCGATTGGGCTTACGGGTTCAAGTCCCGTCCTCGGTACCAAAATTCCTGCAATTCTTGCATTTAATGCAATTCTGGCGTAGTATTTGCCACGTTTTCGGACGCGGGGTGGAGCAGCCTGGTAGCTCGTCGGGCTCATAACCCGAAGGTCGTCGGTTCAAATCCGGCCCCCGCAACCACTTTCCCTGAGAGTTCTTTTTCAAATATACTGTGAACACCAGTTGGTGCCTCGCGAAGAATTTAGAAAAAAATTCTCCTGGATGGTGTCCGGGCCGCTATTGCGGTATACAGGGTTCAGTTATATAAAGCCCCGATTTATCGGGGTTTTTTGTTATCTGACTTCAGAATAACTGGGCTATATGCCCTTTTTTTATGTCTTGGGGGTGGGCTTGTCCACATTAGAGCAAAAATTAACAGAGATGATTTCAGCACCGGTCGAGGCGCTGGGCTATGAATTGGTAGGAATCGAATTTGTTCGGGGTCGCCAATCCACGCTGCGCATCTATATTGATAGTGAAGATGGCATCAATGTTGATGATTGTGCTGATGTCAGTCACCAGGTAAGTGCAGTACTGGATGTCGAAGACCCTATCACTGTGGCTTACAACCTGGAAGTTTCCTCACCAGGCCTCGATCGCCCAATGTTCAATGCAGAGCATTACGTTCGCTTTACCGGCGAAGAAGTGAGCATTGTGTTGCGAATGGCTGTGCAAAACCGTCGTAAATGGCAGGGTATTATTAAAGCCGTAGAAGGTGAGATGATCACGGTCACGGTGGAAGGCAAAGATGAAGTGTTCGCGCTGAGCAACATCCAGAAAGCGAACCTGGTACCCCACTTTTAATAGTTTGGATTGAGGTGAAAACCCAGGATGAACAAAGAAATTTTGGCTGTTGTTGAAGCAGTTTCCAACGAAAAATCATTGCCGCGTGAGAAGATTTTCGAAGCGCTGGAAAGTGCACTGGCAACAGCGACGAAGAAAAAATACGAGCAAGAGATTGATGTGCGTGTCAGCATTGATCGTAAAAGTGGTGACTTTGATACTTTCCGCCGTTGGGTCATTGTTGAAGAAGTTACCCAACCAACGCGTGAAATCACCCTTGATGCGGCTCAATACGAAGACCCTGAGCTGAATGTTGGCGGATATGTTGAAGACCAGATCGAATCTGTGACCTTCGACCGTATCACCACGCAAACTGCAAAACAGGTTATCGTACAAAAAGTACGTGAAGCTGAACGCGCGATGGTTGTTGACCAGTTCCGCGAGTTAGAAGGTGAGATCATCACCGGCGTGGTTAAGAAAGTTAACCGTGATAATATTTCGCTCGAAGTTCGCCCGATCGATGGTTCTAACACGAGCGCTGAAGCGGTTATTCTTCGTGAAGATATGTTGCCGCGTGAAAACTTCCGCCCAGGTGACCGTATTCGCGGTGTGCTTTATGCTGTGCGTCCGGAAGCTCGTGGTGCTCAACTGTTTGTTAGCCGTTCCAAACCAGAAATGCTGATCGAACTGTTCCGCATTGAAGTGCCGGAAATTGGCGAAGAAGTTATTGAAATTAAAGCCGCTGCGCGTGATCCTGGTTCTCGAGCGAAAATCGCCGTGAAAACCAACGATAAGCGTATCGACCCAGTAGGGGCTTGTGTGGGCATGCGTGGTGCGCGTGTTCAGGCAGTTTCCACTGAACTGGCTGGCGAGCGTATTGATATCGTGTTGTGGGACGATAACCCTGCACAGTTTGTTATCAATGCTATGGCTCCAGCAGACGTGGCTTCCATTGTTGTTGATGAAGACAAACATACAATGGATATCGCGGTAGAGGCAGGCAATCTGGCACAAGCTATCGGTCGTAACGGTCAGAACGTACGTCTGGCTGCACAACTGAGCGGTTGGGAACTCAACGTAATGACTGTTGATGACCTGCAAGCCAAGCATCAGGCTGAAGCACATGCGGCCATTGATACCTTTACCAAATACCTTGAAATCGATGAAGATTTCGCCACTGTATTGGTAGAAGAAGGTTTCTCCACTCTCGAAGAATTGGCTTACGTGCCAATGAAAGAGCTGCTGGAAATTGATGGCCTTGATGAAGATACAGTGGAAGCATTACGTGATCGCGCCAAAAACGCCCTCACCACACTGGCATTGGCGCAGGAAGAAAGCCTGGGCGATAACAAACCTCAAGAGGATCTGCTGAACCTCGAAGGTATGGATCGCAATCTGGCCTTTAAACTCGCTTCACGCGGTGTGAGCTCGCTAGAAGACTTAGCTGAGCAAGGTGTCGACGATCTGTCAGATATTGAAGGTTTAACTAACGAGAAGGCCGGCGAATTGATTATGGCCGCTCGCAATATCTGCTGGTTTGGCGACGAAGCGTAATAAACTGTAGCAGGAAGGAACAGCATGACAGATGTAACCGTAAAAGCGCTGGCCGCAGAGATTCAGACCTCCGTGGACCGCCTGGTACAGCAATTTGCTGATGCAGGGATCCCTAAGGCTGCTGATGATTCTGTCTCGGCCCAGGAAAAACAGACATTACTGGCGCACCTGAACCGTGAACATGGTTCTGCGCCAGATAAGTTGACATTACAGCGCAAAACGCGCAGTACTTTAAACATTCCAGGTACCGGTGGGAAAAGTAAATCGGTACAAATCGAAGTCCGCAAGAAGCGCACCTTTGTGAAACGTGATCCGCAAGAGACCGAACGTCTTGCCGCGGAAGAACAGGCGCAGCGTGAAGCGGAAGAGCAAGCCCAACGTGAGGCGCAGGATGCTGCCAAACGTGAAGCGCAAGAGAAAGCTAAGCGTGATGCTGAAGATAAAGCTAAGCGCGAAGCCGCTGATAAAGCGAAACGTGAAGCTGCGGAAAAAGACAAAGTGAGCAATCAAGACGATATGACGAAAAGCGCCCAGGCCGACAAAGCCCGCCGCGAAGCTGACGCTGCGGAACTTAAGCGTAAAGCGGAAGAAGAAGCCCGTCGCAAATTAGAAGAAGACGCCCGCCGTGTAGCTGAAGAAGCCCGTAAAATGGCTGAAGCTAACGCAGGTGTATGGACGGAAGAAGAGAAAGTGGAAGACGACAAAACTGATTACCACGTAACCACTTCTCAGCATGCCCGCCAGGCAGAAGACGAAAACGATCGCCAGGTAGAAGCTGGCCGTACTCGTGCTCGCACTACTGCAACCAAAGCTCCACGCCAGAAGAAAGGCGGCAAACACGGTGAGTCTAAAGCTGACCGTGAAGAAGCTCGTGCTGCGGTACGTGGTGGTAAAGGCAAGCGTAAACCTAGTTCACTGCAACAAGGCTTCAACAAGCCTGTTCAGGCAGTTAACCGTGACGTCGTCATCGGCGAAACTGTTACTGTTGCAGAACTGGCAAACAAAATGGCTGTTAAAGGCTCCCAGGTCATCAAAGCGATGATGAAGATGGGCGCTATGGCTACCATCAATCAGGTCATTGATCAGGAAACTGCTCAGATGGTCGCTGAAGAAATGGGCCATAAAGTTATCCTGCGTCGTGAAAATGAGCTGGAAGAAGCGCTGATGAGCGACCGTGACATTGATGCAGTGGCTGAGTCACGCGCACCGGTTGTTACCATCATGGGTCACGTTGACCACGGTAAAACCTCTCTGCTCGACTACATTCGTTCTACTAAAGTGGCATCCGGCGAAGCGGGTGGTATTACCCAGCACATCGGTGCATACCACGTAGAAACTGACAACGGCATGATCACCTTCCTGGACACCCCAGGCCACGCAGCGTTTACGTCTATGCGTGCTCGTGGTGCTCAGGCAACGGATATCGTTGTTCTGGTTGTTGCTGCAGACGATGGCGTAATGCCACAAACTATCGAAGCAATCCAGCACGCGAAAGCGGCGCAGGTACCGGTAGTTGTTGCAGTGAACAAAATTGATAAGCCAGAAGCTGATCCAGACCGCGTTAAGCAAGAACTGTCTCAGTACGGCATCATGCCAGAAGAGTGGGGCGGCGAAAGCCAGTTCGTACACGTTTCTGCGAAAGCCGGTACGGGTATCGACGACCTGCTGAATGCAATCCTGCTGCAAGCTGAAGTTCTTGAACTGAAAGCAATGCGTGATGGCATGGCAAGCGGTGTCGTTATCGAATCCTTCCTGGATAAAGGTCGTGGTCCGGTAGCAACTGTTCTGGTTCGTGAAGGTTCTCTGAACAAAGGCGACATCGTTCTTTGTGGCTTTGAATATGGCCGTGTTCGTGCAATGCGTGACGAAATGGGTCGTGAAGTTACAGAAGCGGGTCCGTCTATTCCTGTTGAAATCCTGGGTCTGTCTGGTGTGCCAGCAGCCGGTGATGAAGTAACAGTTGTTCGTGACGAGAAAAAAGCTCGCGAAGTTGCTCTGTATCGTCAGGGTAAATTCCGTGAAGTTAAACTGGCTCGTCAGCAGAAATCTAAACTGGAAAACATGTTCGCCAACATGACCGAAGGCGAAGTGTCTGAAGTGAACATCGTGCTGAAAGCCGACGTTCAGGGTTCTGTTGAAGCGATCTGCGAATCCCTGCTGAAATTGTCAACTGATGAAGTTAAAGTTAAAATCATCGGTTCTGGTGTCGGCGGTATCACTGAGACTGACGCAACGCTTGCTGCAGCGTCTAACGCTATCCTTGTTGGCTTCAACGTACGTGCTGATGCATCTGCACGCCGCGTAATTGAATCCGAAAGTCTGGATCTGCGTTACTACTCCGTCATCTATCATCTGATTGATGAAGTTAAAGCAGCAATGAGCGGCATGCTGTCTCCGGAACTGAAACAACAGATCCTCGGCCTGGCCGAAGTTCGCGATGTGTTCAAATCACCGAAATTTGGTGCGATCGCAGGTTGTATGGTTACCGAAGGTGTGGTCAAACGTCACAACCCAATCCGTGTACTGCGCGACAACGTTGTTATCTATGAAGGTGAGCTGGAATCCCTGCGCCGCTTCAAAGATGACGCTAACGAAGTTCGTAACGGTATGGAATGTGGTATCGGCGTGAAGAACTACAACGATGTGCGTGTTGGTGATGTTATCGAAGTCTTCGAAATCATCGAAATCCAGCGTACTATCGCCTGATATCAGCCGAGCATTTAGCTAATATCTTTAGGGGGGCCGAGCGCCCCCCGATTTGTATGGAGAATTTATTATGGCGAAAGAATTTGGTCGCCCACAGCGTGTTTCTCAGGAATTGCAGAAAGAAATCGCAATCATCCTGCAGCGCGAAATTAAAGACCCGCGTCTGGGCATGATGACCACCGTTTCTGGTGTCGACGTGTCACGCGATCTGGCTTACGCCAAAGTTTTTGTTACGTTCCTGAACGATAAAGACGAACAAGCAGTGAAAGAAGGCATCAAGGTTTTACAGGATGCTTCTGGCTACATTCGTTCTTTGCTGGGCAAAGCAATGCGCCTGCGTATCGTGCCTGAATTGACCTTCTTCTACGATAACTCGTTGGTTGAAGGGATGCGCATGTCGAATCTGGTTTCTAACGTCATCAGAAACGATGATGAGCGTCGTGTAAACGATACGGATGACAGCAAGGAGGATTAATGAGTCGTCCTCGTCGTCGTGGTCGTGATATTCACGGAGTGCTGTTGTTAGATAAACCTCAGGGTTTGTCTTCGAACGATGCGTTGCAAAAAGTTAAGCGAATTTATAATGCTAACCGTGCCGGTCATACCGGAGCGCTTGACCCGCTTGCAACCGGAATGCTGCCGATTTGCCTGGGTGAAGCGACAAAATTCTCGCGTTACTTGCTGGACTCCGATAAGCGTTATCGTGTAATTGCCCGCCTTGGGCAGCGTACTGACACTTCTGATGCCGATGGCACCGTCGTGCAGGAGCGTCCGGTGACCTTTACCGAACAAGAACTGGCAGCGGCGTTAGACAGTTTCCGTGGTGAAACCCAGCAAGTTCCATCGATGTACTCTGCACTGAAACATCAAGGCAAGCCGCTCTATGAGTATGCACGCCAGGGTATCGAAGTGCCGCGTGAAGCGCGATCTATCACGGTTTACGAACTTCTGTTTATTCGCCATGAAGGCAATGAGCTGGAACTGGAAATTCACTGTTCTAAAGGGACGTACATCCGAACTATCACCGATGACTTAGGTGAAAAACTCGGTTGTGGAGCCCATGTGACTTTCCTGCGCCGTCTTGCGGTGAGCAAGTATCCTGTCGAACGCATGGTAACGCTTGAGCAATTGCATGCTTTAGTTGAACAAGCGCAAACGCAAGAGATTGATCCATCCGTGCTGCTGGACCCGCTATTGATGCCAATGGATAGCCCTGCTTCGGACTTCCCAATCGTGAACTTATTACCTGCTGTTGCGGGTTACTTCAAGAATGGGCAGCCGGTGCAAGTCGCTGGTGTTCCAGAAGAAGGACTTGTCCGCGTCACCGAAGGTGATGAAGGTAAGTTTATCGGCATGGCTGAAATTGATGATGATGGACGCGTTGCGCCTCGTCGTCTGGTTGTAGAGTATCCCGTCTGAGACTTGTAGTTGCCTTGCGATAACAGGTTGCTACAGGTAAAATGGCGCGGCTTACCATTCAAACGTCTGTTTAACAGTTGTGTGAATGTGCACTGGAGTTGCTGAATTAGAGATCGGCACTCTATCTTTTTATCTATAATTCTGGAGTTGAAAATGTCTCTAAGCGTTGAAGCTAAAGCTAAAATCGTTTCTGAGTTTGGTCGTGGTACTAACGACAGCGGTTCTACCGAAGTTCAGGTTGCACTGCTGACTGCACAGATTAACCACCTGCAAGGTCACTTTGCAGAACACAAAAAAGATCACCACAGCCGTCGTGGTCTGCTGCGTATGGTTTCTCAGCGTCGTAAACTGCTCGACTACCTGAAGCGTAAAGATGTAGCACGTTACACCAGCCTGATCGAGCGTCTGGGTCTGCGTCGCTAAGTCTTGCGAGTTTCAGAAAAAGGGGCCTTTTAAGGCCCCTTTTTTCAACCAGATGGCAGCAATTCTATGGAAACTAATGTATTGTTGCAGTGTGTGATCTTTGTTGCAGAGGTTCGCGCGGCTAATGAGAGGCTTTATCCGCAGGGGCGGGTCAGGGTTGTCATTAGTCGCGAGGATGCGATAGAGATCGGGTTAAAAGGAGCAAGTGCAATCACCTGCTACCAAAGATTATTAAGGATATTATTTTGCTAACTCCGATTGTCCGTAAATTCCAATACGGTCAGCATACGGTCACTATCGAGACCGGTATGATGGCTCGCCAGGCTACCGCAGCAGTAATGGTAAGCATGGATGACACTGCAGTATTCGTGACCGTAGTCGGTCAGAAAAAAGCTAAAGCAGGTCAAGACTTCTTCCCGCTGACGGTTAACTATCAGGAGCGTACTTACGCTGCTGGTCGTATCCCGGGTAGCTTCTTCCGTCGTGAAGGCCGTCCAAGCGAAGGCGAAACACTGATCGCGCGTCTGATTGACCGTCCAGTGCGTCCACTGTTCCCAGAAGGCTTCGTTAACGAAGTTCAGGTTATCGCGACCGTTGTTTCCGTGAACCCACAAGTTCACCCGGACGTCGTAGCAATGATCGGTGCTTCTGCCGCTCTGAGCCTGTCTGGTATTCCATTCAATGGTCCAATTGGTTGTGCTCGTGTTGGTTTTATTAATGACCAGTACGTTCTGAACCCAACTGCTGACGAACTGAAAACCAGCAAATTGGACCTGATTGTTGCCGGTACCGAAGGTGCTGTGCTAATGGTTGAATCCGAAGCTGAACTGCTGAGCGAAGACCAGATGCTGGGCGCGGTAGTATTCGGCCACGAACAACAGCAAGTTGTTATCCAGAACATCAACTCTCTGGTTGCTGAAGCCGGCAAACCACGTTGGGACTGGCAGCCAGAAGCCGCTAACGAAGCGCTGAACGCGCGCGTTGCTGCTCTTGCTGAAACTCGCCTGAGCGATGCTTACCGTATTACTGATAAGCAAGAACGCTACGCACAAATCGGCACCATCAAATCTGACGTTATCGCTGCACTGTCAGCAGAAGACGAAACGCTTGATGCTGGCGAAATAAGCGATATCCTGCACGCTATCGAGAAAAAAGTTGTTCGTAGCCGTATTCTGGCTGGTGAGCTGCGTATCGATGGTCGCGAAAAAGACATGATCCGTGGTCTGGATGTGCGTACTGGCGTTCTGCCACGTACTCACGGTTCTGCACTGTTCACCCGTGGTGAAACTCAGGCGCTGGTAACTGCGACCCTGGGCACCGCACGTGACGCACAGAATCTGGACGAGTTGATGGGCGAACGTACTGACAACTTCCTGTTCCACTACAACTTCCCTCCGTACTGCGTAGGCGAAACCGGCATGGTCGGTTCACCTAAGCGCCGTGAGATTGGTCATGGTCGTTTGGCTAAGCGTGGCGTTCTGGCTGTTATGCCTGAAGCCGATCGCTTCCCGTACACCGTGCGTGTTGTGTCTGAAATCACCGAATCTAACGGTTCTTCTTCCATGGCTTCCGTATGTGGTGCTTCTCTGGCACTGATGGATGCAGGCGTGCCAATCAAAGCCGCTGTAGCCGGTATTGCGATGGGTCTGGTTAAAGAAGGCGAAAACTTTGTTGTTCTGTCTGACATTCTGGGTGATGAAGACCACCTGGGCGACATGGACTTTAAAGTTGCTGGTAGCCGTGAAGGTATCTCTGCACTGCAGATGGATATCAAAATCGAAGGTATCACCCGCGAAATCATGCAGGTGGCTCTGAACCAGGCTAAAGGTGCGCGTCTGCATATCCTTGGCGTGATGGAACAGGCTATCAACGCTCCGCGTGGCGACATCTCTCAGTTCGCTCCACGTATTCACACAATCAAAATCAACCCAGACAAGATCAAAGACGTGATCGGTAAGGGTGGTTCTGTGATTCGTGCGCTGACCGAAGAAACCGGCACTACTATTGAAATCGAAGACGACGGCACCGTTAAAATCGCTGCGACCGATGGCGAGAAAGCGAAATTCGCCATTCGTCGTATCGAAGAGATCACTGCTGAAATCGAAGTGGGCCGTATCTATCAGGGTAAAGTGACCCGTATCGTAGATTTCGGTGCATTTGTTGCTATCGGTGGCGGTAAAGAAGGTCTGGTACACATCTCTCAAATCGCTGACAAGCGCGTAGAGAAAGTGACTGACTACCTGCAGATGGGTCAAGAAGTTCCAGTTAAAGTACTGGAAGTTGACCGCCAGGGCCGCGTTCGTTTAAGCATCAAAGAAGCAACTGAGCAGTCTCCAGCAGAAAGCGCAGCACCTGCTGCACCAGAAGCTGAGTAAGCAATACCGATTAAGCTCTCCATGGCAACATGGAGAGCTGTTTATTACGGGGCAGGGAGTCTCGTTTTAGAGCCGGTGGACAGGACGTCATCCATTTGTTGTCTTCGGGAGTGGGAAATGAAGCCTTTTTTGCGCTGGTGTTTCGTTGCGACAGCTCTCACGCTGGCAGGATGCAGCAACTCCTCTTCCTGGCGTGAACGTGAAGTCCTGGCGGTGCCACTGCAGCCAACTTTGCAGCAAGAAGTCATTCTTGCACGCATGGAACAGATACTTGCCAGTAGGGCTTTAACCGATGATGAACGCGCACAGCTTTTATATGAGCGCGGAGTGTTGTATGATAGCCTCGGCTTGCGGGCTCTGGCGCGAAATGATTTTTCACAAGCGTTGGCAATCCGCCCCGATATGCCTGAAGTATTCAATTACTTAGGTATATATTTAACGCAGGCAGGCAATTTTGATGCTGCCTATGAAGCGTTTGATTCTGTACTTGAGCTTGATCCAACTTACAACTATGCGCATTTAAATCGCGGTATCGCCCTCTACTACGGTGGTCGTTATCGTTTGGCGCAAGATGATCTGCTAGCGTTTTATCAAGACGATCCCAATGATCCTTTCCGTAGTCTGTGGCTCTACATTGCAGAAAGCAATTTAGATGCAAAGCAGGCTAAAGTAGCGTTACAACAACGCTTCGACAGATCGGATAAAGAGCAATGGGGATGGAACATTGTCGAGTTCTACCTGGGGAACATTAACGAACAAACGTTAATGGAACGCCTCGAGGCGGACGCAACGGATAACACCTCGCTCGCTGAGCATCTCAGTGAAACCAACTTCTATTTAGGTAAGTACTACCTAAGTCTGGGGGAAAAGGACAGCGCCACGGCACTGTTCAAGTTAGCGGTCGCTAACAACGTACACAACTACGTTGAGCATCGTTATGCATTGTTGGAATTAGCGCTCTTGGGCCAGGAGCAAGATGACCTGGCAGAATCGGACCAGCAATAGCTGACGAACATCGATCAGCCCATAAACTTTTTTATTAAAGTCATCACCTTAACGGGTGAGGGCGTTTTTGTTCGTTAATCAACCAAATTTGAGCCGGTTCACACTTTTCAATGAAAATTGCAGGTCAATTTCACGATGAGTTACGTAGACTGGCCGCCATCAACGAGGCACATGTACTACATGACTGATATCATCGAGACTACTACTATCGAAACTACTTTTTCTGATCTGGGTCTTAACGACTCCATCCTTAAAGCCCTGAACGATCTGGGTTATGAAAAACCTTCTCCAATCCAGGCAGAGTGTATCCCACAACTGCTGGCTGGCCGCGATGTACTGGGTATGGCTCAGACAGGTAGCGGCAAAACTGCAGCGTTCTCTTTACCGTTGCTGCACAACCTTGATCCAGAGCTGAAAGCACCACAAATCCTGGTGCTGGCACCGACCCGCGAACTGGCGGTTCAGGTTGCTGAAGCCATGACGGACTTCTCTAAACATATGCACGGCGTAAACGTTGTGGCCCTTTACGGTGGCCAGCGTTATGACGTGCAGCTGCGCGCCCTGCGTCAGGGACCACAAATTGTTGTTGGTACCCCAGGCCGCCTGCTTGATCACTTAAAACGCGGTACGCTGAACCTGTCCAGCCTGAAAGGTCTGGTACTGGACGAAGCTGATGAAATGTTGCGTATGGGCTTCATCGAAGACGTTGAAACCATCATGGCGCAGATCCCAGAAGGTCATCAGACCGCTCTGTTCTCTGCAACTATGCCAGAAGCGATTCGTCGTATTACCCGTCGCTTCATGAAAGATCCACAGGAAGTTCGCATTCAATCTAGCGTGACGACTCGTCCGGACATCAGCCAGAGCTACTGGACTGTGCACGGTATGCGTAAAAACGAAGCGCTGGTTCGTTTCCTTGAGTCTGAAGATTTTGATGCGGCGATCATCTTCGTTCGTACCAAAAACGCAACTCTGGAAGTGGCTGAAGCCCTTGAGCAAAGCGGCTATAACAGCGCAGCGCTGAACGGCGACATGAACCAGGCTCTGCGTGAGCAGACTCTGGAACGTCTGAAAGACGGTCGTCTGGACATCCTGATTGCAACCGACGTTGCAGCTCGTGGCCTGGACGTTGAGCGTATCAGCCTTGTTGTTAACTACGACATCCCGATGGACTCTGAGTCTTACGTTCACCGTATCGGTCGTACCGGTCGTGCGGGTCGTGCTGGCCGTGCTCTGTTGTTCGTTGAGAACCGCGAGCGTCGTCTGCTGCGCAACATCGAACGCATCATGAAGCTGACTATTCCTGAAGTAGAACTGCCAAATCGTGAACTGTTGAGTGAGCGTCGTCTGGCTAAGTTCGCCGCGAAAGTTCAGCAACAACTCGATAGCAGCGATCTGGATCTGTACCGTGGCCTGTTGGCGAAAATCCAGCCTTCTGCTGAAGAAGAAATGGATATCGAAACTCTGGCTGCAGCACTGCTGAAAATGGCACAGGGCGAACGTCCTCTGATCCTGCCACCAGATGCGCCAATGCGTCCTAAGCGTGAATTCCGTGAGCGTGATGAGCGTTTCGAACGTAGCGACCGTGCTCCACGTGGCGATCGTCCAGATCGTGCACCACGCGGTGACCGTCCAGAACGTGGCGATCGTCCACAGCGTGATGGCGAAGCTCCGGCTCGTCGCGAACGTCGTGACGTTGGCGATATGGAACTGTACCGCATTGAAGTTGGCCGTGATGATGGTGTTGAAGTTCGTCATATCGTTGGCGCTATCGCTAACGAAGGCGACATCAGCAGCCGTTACATCGGTAACATCAAACTGTTTGGTACTCACTCTACTATCGAGCTGCCAAAAGGCATGCCAGGTGAAATCCTGCAGCACTTTACCCGTACTCGTATTCTGAACAAACCAATGAATATGCAGTTGATGGGTGATGCACAACCTCGTACTGGCGGCGGCGAACGTCGTGGCGGCGGTGCTGGTGCTGGCGGTGCAGGCCGTGCTTTCGGTAACGGTGGTGGTGAGCGTCGTGAAGGCGGTCGCGGTCCACGTCGTGATGGCCCAGCGGGTGCTGGTGCACCACGTAGCTTCAGCGGCGAACGTCGTGAAGGCGGTCGTGGCCCACGTCGTGAAGAAGGCGGTGCAGCTCCTGCTCGTCGTCGTACTACCGAAGCTTAATTGACAGAAGTTTATGCCTGCTGTTAATCAGCAGGCAGTAATAAAAGTCCCGGTTAATGTAACTGGGATTTTTTTTATCCAAAATGTACTCATGTACTGGTACAATGTATCGCAGTAAACCTGTCGCTTCGACAGCTGTTCATTGTTTCAGGAATTTGTATGGCAACCTTATCAACCACCCAGGTATCACCGTCTATTTTCGGCGGGGTAATGATTATTGGCGGGACCATTATTGGCGCAGGGATGTTTTCTCTGCCGGTGGTGATGTCGGGGGCGTGGTTTTTCTGGTCTGTAGCGGCGTTGCTGGTGACCTGGTTTTGTATGCTGCATTCCGGTTTGATGATTCTGGAAGCCAACCTTAACTACCGCGTAGGTTCCAGTTTTGACACCGTCACTAAAGATTTATTGGGCAAAGGCTGGAATCTGATTAACGGCCTTTCCATCGCGTTTGTGCTCTACATCCTGACTTACGCCTATATCTCGGCAAGCGGCTCGATTATCCATCACACGCTGGGCAAAATGTCGGTCGATTTCCCTGCGCGATTCGCCGGGCTGATTTTTGCATTCGTAGTCGCCTTTATTGTCTGGTTAAGCACCCGTGCGGTCAGCCGTATGACGACGATTGTGCTCGGTGCAAAAATCCTGACTTTCTTTATGACGTTTGGCGGCCTGATGTGGCATGTCGAACCTGCAACGCTGCTGGATAGCAAAGCGATAAATTCGAGCTATTTTCCGTATCTGCTGATGACGCTGCCATTTTGCCTTGCCTCATTTGGTTACCACGGTAACGTGCCGAGCCTGATGAAGTATTACGGCAAAGATCCCCAAACCATTAAGCGCTGCTTGTTATGGGGAACGCTGATGGCGCTGGGGCTGTACATCATCTGGTTGGTTGGCAGCATGGGTAATATTCCACGTAGCGATTTTGTCGCGATTGCGGATAAAGGCGGGAATATCGATGTGCTGGTCGGGGCATTAAGCGGCGTGCTAAACAGCCGTGCGCTGGATTTGTTGCTTATCGTGTTCTCCAACTTCGCCGTAGCCAGCTCATTCCTGGGTGTGACGTTAGGGTTATTCGATTATCTGGCTGACCTGTTTAAATTCGACGACTCGCCAATGGGGCGTTTGAAAACCGCGCTGGTGACATTTATCCCGCCAATGTTGGGTGGCGTTATCTGGCCTGACGGGTTTATCTACGCAATTGGCTATGCAGGGCTGGCAGCAACTATTTGGGCGGCAATCGTTCCGGCGCTTCTGGCAAAAGCCTCACGCAAGAAATTTGGCAGCCCGCTTTATCGGGTGTGGGGCGGGAATAAAATGATTGTGCTGATACTTATTTTCGGCGTGACCAACGCTGCTATCCATATTCTGTCGAGCTTTGATTTACTGCCAGTTTACCATTAAAAATTAGCCCCTCTGTTGAGGGGCTCATTCATTAACTCTTCAGGCTTTCATGCACATCCATCGCTAAATCAAATGAATGCATCCGTGCCTCGCTATCAAAAATCTGACCGTTAACCATAATTTCGTCGGCCTGAGTTTCCCGCAGCAACGAAATCAACCCGTGGCGTACTTTCGCTTTATCTCCGACCAACGACATGCTTAACGCCTGCTGCACGCCATACTTCTCTGCCGGGCTCCAGAAGTTATCCATGTTTTCAATCGGCGGTGGCAACTGGCCGGTTTCGCCACGGCGCAATTTAACGAAGGCCTGCTGCATCGACGTAAACAGAAATTCAGCATCGCGGTTGCTGTCGGCAGCGATAATATTAATGCACACCATCGCATACGGTTTTTCCAGGCGAGCGGACGGTTTGAATTGGGCGCGGTAAAGTTGCAGTGCCTGGAACAACATATCTGGCGCAAAGTGCGAGGCAAAGGCGAAAGGCAGCCCAAGTTGTGCGGCAAGCTGCGCGCTATAAAGGCTTGAGCCGAGTAGCCAGACAGGAATTTTTGCGTTGTAACCAGGGACTGGGCGCACCGCAGGATTTGGATCTGTTGCGTCAAACCAGGACACCAACTCACTCACATCACGCGGAAAATTGTCGATATCGCCACTCATATGGCGGCGTAATGCCATCATAGTGCGCTGATCGCTGCCTGGCGCTCGGCCTAATCCCAGATCAATTCGCCCAGGATAAAGCGTTTCCAGCGTACCAAATTGTTCGGCAATGACTAACGGCGAATGGTTTGGCAGCATTACACCGCCAGAACCCAGGCGCAAAGTTTCGGTATTCGCTGCTAAATAACCAATCAGTACCGATGTCGCCGCGCTGGCAATACCGGTCATATTGTGGTGCTCAGCCAGCCAGTAGCGGTGATAGCCACGCTTTTCGGCAAGGCGAGCTAAATCCAGAGAGCGATGAAACGCATCACGAGGGTGGGAGCCTTGTGGGATAGGGGCTAAATCGAGTAAAGAGAACGGGACTTGGGTGATGTCAGACATAACGGCTCACTTTGTTAGACGAAGTGGGTAACTTCGTTTGCTGATAATTAGCCTCAGTATTGCGCAAAAACATCAACAATTAAGTAACAAAGTGAGCCTTTTCTCAGCTCTGAGTCACCAGTTCTAAGCCAGCGACACGCCGCCAGTAACCATTACAATCATTTTGCTGCGCCAGAGTTAACGGCGCATTGCCATTCTCATTTTTGCGGAATGCTTCCAGAACGCGCAATGTATCCATTCCCATCGGTGATAAACGCACCATATCGACCAGGCCTTTCATCGACGCCAGTTCATTGCCGAGGTTGTAAACATAGCCGCTCATGGTCTGAATGCCGTTGAGCACAAACACTTGCTGATTTTCCTGAGAGAGCATGTTGCGCCCGACAGGATATTTAATGCAGCAGGTTTCGCATTCATCTTTTGGCTTATCTTCGGAACGCGCGGTAAAGCAACGTGCTGAATAGGCCAGCGGCAGATGCCCGTAGCTAAGCACTTCAACTTCAAACTTATTACGGATGCCCAACTCGTCACACTGGGTCAGCATGTTTGCCAGCCAGTCACGCGATAGCTCAACCGGCATGCACCAACGAACCATGCCTTGTTTGAGCAGAAGACGCAGCGTCACCGCGTTATAGCAGTTAAGCGCGTGACCTGCGACAAACGGAAGCTTGCGCTCTGCCGCCATATTCACGGCACCCAGATCATTGGCTTCAATCAAGAAATCGCCGTTTTCGACATAGCGCTTCAACTCGTTCAGCTCAGAAGGAGCCTGAACCAGAGCCAGAGTAGAAAGCACGACTTGCTTGCCCTGGCCTGCGAGGCTTTTCGCCATATCCAGCCAGTCGCCCGTTTTTGTTGCACGGCGCTTACTGCATATCGATTCACCAAGATAGATAGTCTCGGCGCTGCTGTTTGCCGCAGCCTGATAAAATTTTTCCAGTGTTTCTTTTGGCCAGTAGTACAGCACTGGCCCTAATGAATATTTCATGGTCATTCCTACTGCCATTTACGGTGATAGGCACCGAGAGTGGTTTGCGTGCCTTCGGCCATCGCACCCAGTGCTTCCATCCATGCAGGTTGTGCCTGATAGTTTTCCGGGTCAGCCATACAGCGGTCGATTGCCTGACGCCATACTTTGGCTACCTGGCTGACATAGGCCGGGCTGCGCTGGCGGCCTTCAATTTTCACCGAAGCAATATTTGCCGCGAGTAGTTCAGGCAGCAGCTCAAGCGTATTCAGGCTGGTTGGTTCTTCAAGCGCATGATATTTCTGGTCATCAACCAGATAGCGGCCTTTACACAGCGTCGGATAACCGGCGTTTTCACCATCCTGATACCTGTCGATCAGCACATCATTAAGGCGGGATTCGAGGCCCTGCGGTGTTTGCTGCCAGCGAACAAAGCGTGCCGGAGAACAAGCGCCCACCGTATTCGGCGATTCACCGGTCAGATAAGAAGAAAGATAGCAGCGACCTTCCGCCATAATACACAGGCTACCAAAGGCAAAAACTTCCAGCGGTACGGGAGTCACACGGGCTAACTGTTTCACCTGATGAATGGATAAAACACGTGGCAGAACGACACGCGCAACGTCGAAATGGCGATGGTAAAAACGAATCGCTTCTTCATTAGTGGCGGAGGCCTGTACCGAAACATGGCGCTCAATATGCGGGTAACGTTCTGACGCATACTCAAGCATCGCGAGATCGGCCAGAATGAGGGCATCGGCCCCGAGTTGCGCTGCCATATCCACTGCTCGTTGCCAGCGCACATAACCGTCCGGGTGCGCAAACGTATTGATAGCGATATGAAGTTTACGGCCACGTTGATGCACGTAACTTACCGCTTCTTGCAGTTTCTTCTCCGTGAAATTCAGGCCAGCAAAATGGCGAGCATTGGTATCATCTTTCAGGCCAATGTAAACCGCATCGGCACCATTATCGATGGCCGCTTTCAACGCCGGTAAATTTCCAGCTGGGCAAAGCAACTCCATAATTAATCCTGAATCATCGGGTAACCTCAGGGGAAACCCATGCCGACCAGGTTGGACGGCAAAATTGTTAACGAACTGGGATTTTAGTTAACCCGGCGGCGACAAATTTTGATTTAAGGCAGCTAATGGCGTATTGATGAGCCTTATAAGTGGTATCAATAACCCGCACCTTTGTTGATTTGTACCGCTACGGAGAATGGTTGGTGTGGCAAAATAGCGGCTAAATCATTCAAGGAGTAAAGCTCGTGCTGGATAAATTGCGTTCACGCCTGGTCCATCTTGGCCCGTCACTGTTGAGAACACCGGTTAAACTCACACCCTTTGCTCTAAAGCGTCAGGTACTTGAACAAGTTCTGGGATGGCAGTTTCGCCAGGCTCTTGCCGAGGGTGAACTCGAGTTTCTGGAAGATCGCTGGTTAAGCATTGAAGTCCGCGATCTCGGTCTGAAGTGGTTTACTTCGGTGCAAGATAATAAACTGGTGGTACGTGAAGATGCTCCGGCCGATGTTAGCTTCAGCGCAACCGCTAACGATCTGCTGATGATCGCCGCACGTAAGCAAGATCCCGATACTCTATTTTTCCAGCGCCGCCTGATGATTGAAGGCGACACTGAGCTGGGTCTGTACGTCAAAAATTTAATGGATGCCATTGAGCTGGATGCAATGCCGAAACCTTTACGCATGCTGCTGCTGCAACTGGCTGATTTTGTCGAAGCAGGAATGAAGCACAAACCTGCTCCAGAAAGTAACTCGGTAGGTGAACCATGCTAATTCGTGTAGAAATACCTATTGATGCTCCAGGCATCGACGCTTTACTCCGCCGTTCCTTTAACGGAAATGGCGAAGCGGATTTAGTGAAGGATTTGCGGGAAGATGGCCTGTTAACGCTGGGCATCGTTGCCACAGATGATGAAGGTCAGGTTATCGGCTACGCTGCATTCAGCCCAGTAGCGGTAGAAGGTGAAGAACTTCAGTGGGTTGGCCTTGCGCCACTTGCGGTAGACGAAGCTTACCGTGGCCAGGGTCTGGCAAAAAAACTGGTCTACGAAGGGCTGGATTCACTCAATGAATTTGGCTACGCGGCAGTGGTCACTTTAGGCGAACCGGCTCTGTACGGGCGCTTTGGTTTTGTTCCCGCCGCACAGTTTGGTCTGCGTTGCACATGGCCCGATACCGAAGCTAACTTCCTGATTCATCCGTTGGCTGATGACGCGTTAAACGGTGTCAGCGGCCTGGTTGAATATCACGAGCACTTCAATCGCGAATTTTAATTTCTTGTGTCTTTTGAAGGTCTGCCAGCAGATCTTCAAAAGATAATTTCCCTACGACTAACATCTCTTTCTGCGTTTTAGTCAGCTGTTTTATACGATATTCCAGGCGCAAGGCCGTTGAACGATCGCCTACCAGATGATTAAACGCCAATTTCAGTTCACCTTTTCCGCGTAGAGCTTTTGCCCCTTTTCCAGACTGGTGTTGACCAAAACGACGTACCACATCGGTAGTGATACCGGTATACAAACGGTTATCGAGGGTACGGACTAAATACAGATACCAGGATGACATAGAGGGGGCGCATAATTGACGTTTTCCGCAGAATATCACTCTTCAGGTTGTACATGGAAACTCTCAATGCCATCAATCGTTGGCTGAACAAACAGCACGTACTGACTTACTGCGCAGGCAGCAATGGCGATTTATGGTGTGCCAACGCGTTCTACTTATTCGATGAACAACGCGTAGCATTTTATCTGCTAAGCGAAACTCACACCCGCCACGGCGAACTTATTGGTAAACAGGCTAATGTGGCCGGAACTGTGAACGGGCAGCCGAAAACCGTCGCGTTAATTCGTGGCGTACAGTTTCGCGGCCAAATCTCTTTGGTCGAAGAAGGCGCTGAAAGCATTCGCAGTCGTTACTGCAAACGCTTCCCGGTGGCGAACGTGATGAAAGCGCCTTTGTGGGAAATTCGGCTTGATGAGCTGAAAATGACAGATAACACGCTCGGTTTTGGGAAAAAACTCCACTGGCTGCGGGATGACACTAAACTTGGTGAATAAGCGACAGGAGAACTTATGAACCGGGTTTTGATTACGGGGTCCACAGGCCTGATTGGCGGGCACTTATTGCGTATGCTGATTGACGAACCGCAAGTCAGCCACATCGTTGCTGCGACACGGCGTCCAATCCCGCCGATGAACAAAGTCACGAATCCCTACGATCCACAGCTAAGTGATGCCCTCACGCAACTAACCGAACCGCTTGATACCGTTTTTTGCTGCCTGGGTACCACGATGCGTGAGGCAGGAAGTAAAGAAGCATTCGTGCTGGCCGATTACACGCTGGTGGTGGACACCGCGATAACGGGTCTGCGTCTGGGCGCGAAGCAGATGCTGGTGGTCAGTGCGATTGGCGCTAACAGTAAATCGCCATTTTTTTATAATCGGGTAAAAGGTGAAATGGAAGAGGCGTTGATTGCGCAAGACTGGCCGCGTCTAACGATTGCTCGCCCATCCATGCTGCTTGGGCATCGTGAATCGCAACGCTTTAACGAATCGCTCTTTGCGCCCTTGTTTAAAATCATGCCCGGTAAGTGGAAATCTATCGAAGCGCGTGATGTGGCAAAGGCAATGTTGCACGAAGCGCTTTCCCCTTCACACGATGGCGTGACCATTCTGGACTCACGTCAGTTACGCGAAATAGCTACTCGAACGGCGGTTTCTTAGCATTACCTTTCCAATACCCTGACAGGAGTCGTATTATTAATTCCAATAATAATATAAATCGTCTTTTTTAATCTCAGGGTAATGTTCAATGCAAACTCACACTTCACTGCGGGTGGACGAAAAATCGTTCGCCTGGTGGAAGCCGGTACTGTTTTTTGCTGTAGTTATTATTGGCTTGTGGATAGTGAAATGGCAGCCGTATTACGGCAAAGCCTTCACCGCCGCCGAAACACACAGTATCGGTAAATCCATTATTGCTCAGCCGGAAGCTAATCCATTCAAAGCGGCGTGGGACTACGCCATGGTCTACTTCCTCGCCGTCTGGAAAGCCGCAGTATTGGGTGTGCTTTTAGGCTCGCTGATTCAGGTGCTTATCCCACAAAACTGGTTGCTGCGAACTCTCGGCCAGCCTCGTTTTAGCGGCACATTATTTGGCACTCTTTTCTCATTGCCTGGCATGATGTGCACTTGCTGCGCTGCACCTGTTGCGGCAGGTATGCGACGCCAGTCGGTTTCGATGGGTGGAGCGCTCGCGTTTTGGTTGGGTAACCCGTTACTGAATCCGGCGACGCTAGTCTTTATGGGATTTGTGCTTGGCTGGCAGTTCGCTTTAATTCGCGTCATTGCGGGGATTGTCACGGTATTAGGTGTGGCGACTCTGGTACAGCATTTGGTGAAAGACCAACCGCAAACCACAGATATTCCACAACCTGTTATCGCCACGCCGCCAGTGCAGGGCAACTTCCTGCAACGCTGGATGAAAGCACTGTGGAATCTGTTCTGGAGCACGATCCCGGTTTATATCGTTGCGGTTCTGGTGCTGGGGGCTGCGCGTGTCTGGTTGTTCCCGCATGCTGATGGAGTCGTGGACAACACACTGTTCTGGGTCATTGCGATGGCGATTGCTGGCTGCCTGTTTGTGATCCCAACGGCGGCTGAAATCCCGATTATTCAAACCATGATGCTGGCGGGAATGGGGATGGCTCCGGCGCTGGCTCTGTTGATAACCTTGCCTGCCCTGAGTCTGCCGTCATTGGTGATGCTGCATAAAGCATTTCCCGCTAAAGCACTGTGGTTAACGGGCGGCCTGGTGGCGTTGAGTGGGACGATTGTTGGCGCATTGGCACTGATATAAAAAAAGCCCCGTAGGGGCTTTATCGCAAATGATGCACGACCTGGTTGCTGCTGCCGCGCCAGACAAGCGCCGGGTCTTTCAAATCCTGAACGAATTTACCGTCGATCAGCACGTTAATTAAATCAACGACTTCACGCTGGGCTTGCGTTAACTCATCGAGTTTATAGCCGGTCCACATCCAGATATCTTTTCCGGGGCATTCAGCCCGAACCCGTTGCACCAGTTTCAGCACATCAGCGACATTCTGCGGATGCAGCGGATCGCCGCCCGAAAGCGACAATCCTTGGCGACGTATCCGCGTGTCGTTCAAATCGTTGATTATCCGGTCTTCCATTTCCTGTGTGAATGCCACACCGGAATTTACCCGCCAGGTGCTTTTGTTATAGCACCCCGGGCATTCGTGTACGCAACCGGAAACAAACAGCGTACAGCGTGTTCCCGGCCCGTTAACGATATCGACTGGATAGTATTGGTGGACGTTCATTAGCCCAACTGCCCATTACCCAAATGCTTAACGCGACGTTTCACTTCTTCTTGCTTACCGGCGTTAAACGGACGGGCATCCGGGCTGCCGAGGTAGCCGCAAACCCGGCGCGTTACTGATACGCGAGCGGCATCGTGGTTGCCGCATTTCGGACAGGTGAAGCCTTTGCTGGTGCATTCAAACTCACCGGTAAAGCCGCACTCGTAGCACTCATCGATTGGCGTGTTAGTGCCGTAATACGGAACGTGTTTGTAGCTATAATCCCACACATCTTCCAGCGCTTTCAGGTTGTGCTGAATATTTGGGTATTCGCCGTAACAGATGAAACCGCCGTTCGCCACGGGTGGATACGGTGCTTCAAAATCGATTTTGTCGTACGGGTTAACTTTTTTCTCAACGTCTAAGTGGAAGCTGTTGGTGTAATAGCCTTTATCGGTCACACCCGGAACAACGCCAAACTCGGCGGTATCGAGGCGGCAGAAACGGTCGCACAGGTTCTCACTCGGCGTGCTGTACAGGCTGAAACCGTAGCCTGTTTCTTCTTTCCAGGTGTCGGTGGCCTGGCGCAGACGTTCAACAATTGCCACGGCTTTTGCGCGCAACTCTTCGCTGTCATAAACGTGCTGATTACCAAACAACGCATTCACCGTTTCGTGGATGCCGATGTAGCCCAGGGAAATCGACGCGCGGCCATTTTTGAAGATCTCAGAAACGTCGTCGTCTGCTTTCAGGCGCACACCGCAAGCCCCTTCCATATACAGGATTGGCGCCACGCGAGCTTTCACCCCTTCCAGACGTGCAATACGCGTCATCAGGGCTTTATAGGCCAGTTCCAGGCGGCTATCGAGAAGCGTCCAGAAGGTGGCTTCGTCGCCTTTCGCTTCCAGCGCAATACGCGGCAGGTTCAGGCTGATAACGCCGATGTTGTTACGGCCATCGTGGATCTGCTCGCCATTTTCTTCGTACACGCCGAGGAAGCTACGGCAGCCCATCGGCGTTTTGAACGAACCGGTCACTTTCACGACCTGGTCGTAGTTCAGGATGTCTGGATACATGCGCTTGCTGGCGCACTCAAGAGCAAGCTGTTTGATGTCGTAGTTCGCATCGCCAGCCTTGTGGTTCAGGCCATCTTTAATGGCGAATACCAGTTTCGGGAACACCGCAGTTTTACGATTTTTACCCAGACCCGCGATACGATTACGCAGAATAGAGGTTTGAATCAGGCGGGATTCCCAGCTGGTTCCCAGGCCAAAGCCAAAGGTGACAAACGGCGTCTGGCCGTTGGCGGTATGCAGCGTGTTGACTTCATATTCCAGCGACTGGAAGGCGTCGTAACACTCTTTTTCAGTGCGAGAAAGCGCATAGCCTTTAGCGTCCGGGATCTGCCATTCTTCAGCAGTTTCACGATGCTTTTCAAAGCTTGCCGTCACAAATGGAGCCAGCACTTCATCAATACGGTTAATCGTGGTGCCACCATAAATGTGGCTGGCAACCTGGGCAATGATTTGCGCCGTCACGGCTGTTGCGGTTGAGATAGATTTTGGTGGCTCAATCTCTGCATTGCCCATCTTAAAGCCGTGCGTCAGCATGCCTTTAAGATCGATAAGCATGCAGTTAAACATAGGGAAGAACGGCGAGTAATCGAGATCGTGATAGTGAATATCACCACGCTCGTGTGCCAGTACCACATCGCGTGGTAACAAGTGTTGCGAGGCATAGTGTTTAGCCACAATACCGGCTAACAGGTCACGTTGGGTCGGGATAACCTTGCTGTCTTTATTCGCATTTTCGTTGAGCAAGGCTGAGTTGGTTTGTTCTACCAGACCACGGATTTCCTGGTTCAGGCGGCCACGCTTCTCACGTTCAATATCACGGTCGTGGCGATACTCGATGTAAGCGCGTGCCAGTTGCTTGTAGTCACCGGCCATCAGTTGGTTTTCAACTGCAGTCTGAATTTCGCCAATATCAACCTGGCTGCGGCCATCCATCTGAGCGCGCACAATATCTGCGACACGGCCGCAATAGTCTGCGTCATCGACTCCCGCTGCTTTAGCTGCACGAAGAATGGCTTCTTTAATGCGCTCTGAAGTGAAAGGCACTTGGCACCCGTCTCTTTTCATCACATGCGGTGTCATGATTTCTCCATTTTAAAAAAGGTTATCCACAAAGGATCAGGATGGTTCGCAAGCGGGATTCACCCGCTTTGCCATAGGTTTCCCGTTTTCGGGCCTATGTTTATCCACAGATAATCCCCAGAATCGTCTGTGGTACTTGTTGCTATAATAGTCGAAAGATACAAGATGTAGGGGCGGGGTGCATTTTAAGGTCTATATGTAGTGATTTGCATCAAACATGTTTGCGATTTTATTGATGCAGGACAAAGTAAATTGGGTGTAGCAGGAGGGAGTAAGTACTCCTTGATTGAATAAATTTTCAGAGCGGGTTGTTCAGCCCCTTACTGGATAAATGTCTCTACAGATTTGATTGGGTTGCAGGTTTCAACTTCTGAAAATTATTCAATATGTTGTTTTTATACTGTTTCCTAAGAATATCGAAAGTTTTTTCTCTTCAACTTCAACTTCAACTTCACTTTTTGAAGCTGTATTTTTTCCCGTATTAACTTTGTATGCTTTTCTGTTTCTCATTATGTGATATCTGTCACAGCCAATTTCTGTTTCACTTCTTAAAGTGAATTAAATATAACTAATTGATATTTATTATATTTATTATGGTTATGAGTAGTAAGGGATAACTTGCGCTGCTCAATGATTCCGTACCTTGTTGAAGGAATAACATCATGGCCACTGACGGCACCCGCTTCACTTTTACTGCCGGA
>CBCPKK010000041.1:0-54418 GCA_965119215.1 uncultured Buttiauxella sp. | reverse complement strand
CCTGGGGGAGGAGCTAAAGGCGCTAGTCTTCTCCCTGGGAAGGGTTGGGGTGAGGCTTTTGCGACTGACTTACATCTCAAAATCAGGCGCTTCCAACTCCGCAAAACCACCTTTTCCTTCCCAGCCAGCCAGGCGCTGATAAACCGTCTCAACCGCCGCTTTTATCGCGTCAGTCATTGGGTAATAAAACCCGACGATATCTGGCTGAATGCCGAGGAAAATGACTTCGCCAACGTCTTCTTTAATCTGATCAATCAGATAATTCAGCGGCATATTGTGCGTGGTCATCATGAACATTTCGGCGATGTCGTCCGGGTCGATAATGCGGATTTCACCCGGTGCCAGGCCCATATCGGTGGCATCGACCAGCAGCAAACGTTCAGGGCGCAGTTCGCGAATCGCTACCACATCGTTTTCAGGTGCGGTGCCGCCGTCGATAACCACCCAGTCGCCTTGTGGGGCGGCCAGGCATTTCTCGGCAAGCAGTGGGCCTGCGCCGTCATCGCCCATCATGCTGTTGCCGACACAAAGTAATACGTTAGTCATAGCGTCTCCGAACCATTAAATAAATAGCGGGTTCTTGTTGAATGGCTTGCAGCATGTCGAGCAATTCCTGGCTCCACTCTTGCTGCTGTTCCGTTTGCGTTGGTTTTGCCGCATCAAACGCTTTAGCCAGTAAAACCACATGGCTTTGGTCGATAACGATTTCGCCGTAACGCGGCACACCTTCCATTTTGCGCCGTGCTTCGCTGCCTTCTTCGAGCGTGGCAATCCACGCCCGATAAGGCTCAAACGAGCAAACTAAATTCTCTTTCAGGCAGTCGATAACGCCGAGATGGTGGCCGATTGCCAGGCTGTAATAAACCACCTGTTGCGCATCACTCGGAGTGTTGTCGTTTTCATCGACAAACTTACGGCTAAGCTGGCAAAACACCACCGACTCGCTCATTACACGCGCTCCTGCTTCACTACGGCTTCAAGGTGAGAGACGATCTCGGTCAGACGCGGATCGTTTTCATGCGACAGCCATTGCTGAACGCTGTCGCTACCCGTGGTGAGATTGTCCATGTAGCTGTCGGCAATCTGGCGGCCATAGCGATAACCGGCCAGGCGACGCGCTTCGCGGTCAATACGCACACGCAGCGGCTGAACCATATCCGGGTGCAGAATTTGTGCAGGCTGTGCGTCAATTTCACCAGGCTCACGGGCGTGGATTTTCTGTTCCAGCAGGCCAAGTGCCATCGCAAAACCGTACAGCGTTGCCGCAGGTGTTGGTGGGCAGCCCGGAATATACACATCCACCGGAACGATTTTATCGGTGCCGCCCCAGACGCAATACAGGTCGTGGAAGATACCGCCGCTGTTACCACACGCGCCGTAAGAAATGCAGATTTTAGGGTCTGGCGCGGACTCCCACGCACGCAGCGCTGGCGAGCGCATTGCACGAGTTACAGCACCGGTAAACAGTAAAATATCTGCATGGCGTGGCGATGGAACCACTTTGATCCCGAAGCGTTCTGCATCGAAAAGTGGCGAAAGGGTAGCGAAAATTTCAATTTCGCAGCCGTTACAGCCGCCGCAGTCCACGCGATAAACATACGCGGAACGTTTAATTTTCTTAAGCAGCGACGCTTTCATGCTGGCGATGGATTCATCCACCGTCATCGGCACTGGCATGCCGTTGTCGTCGCGTGGGCCGAGTAAGTTACTCATGAGCGCACCTCTCTTATCTGGCGGCTAAGGTCGATTTGGTCGGAAGCCACCAGGCTTTGCTGGCGTTTACATTCCGGGCAAGTTTCAAACGAGACGCGATGGGATTCGGCCAGTTTGTCGCCGTTGTGCTCAAGCAGGGCAATGGCGTAATCAATCTCTTTTTGCACGGCAAAAGGCTTGCTGCACTGGCGGCAATTGCACAGGTCAAAACGCGCCTGTTGCAGGAAGTCCGCTTTGTTCCATACGGCTAACTCGTATTCCTGAGAAAGCTTGATGGCGGCAGTTGGGCAGACTTCTTCACAGCGCGCGCAGAAAATGCAGCGCCCCAGGTTGAATGTCCACGCTAGTTGCCCTGCGACCAGATCGGTTTCCACCGTTAATGCGTTAGACGGGCAGGCGTTCACGCAGGCCGCACAACCGATGCATTGCTGCGGATTGTGTTCCGGTTTGCCACGGAAATTAGGATCCACGGCAATCGGCTGTAGCGGGTACGACTCAGTAGCCACGCCGCCTTTAATGGCTTTTTTGATGAAATTAAACATGATGACTCCGGCTTATTTCAGCGGCGAATTGATGCGTTCAATGCTGTAGCGCTCCAGTTCTTTGTACGGCACCACTTTAGTCTTGCGCTTGCGTACATCGACTATCGTCATGCGGTCGGTACAGGAGTAGCAAGGATCAAGGCTGCCGATGATCAATGGCGCATCAGAAACGGTGTTGCCGCGCAGCATGTAGCGCAGCGTTGGCCAGTTGGCGTAGGTCGCCGCACGGCAGCGCCAGCGGTACAATTTCTGGTTGTCGCCGGTCATTGACCAGTGAATGTCATCGCCACGCGGGGCTTCAGAGAAACCAAGTGCGAAACGGTTTGGAATATAAGTAAAGCCGTCGACCGCTAATGGGCCGCCAGGCAGGTTATCCAGACCGAAATCAATCATGTTCAGCGCGGTATAAACTTCGTTGATACGCACTTTCAGGCGCGACAGCACATCGCAGCCTGTTTCGCTGTGAACTTCCATTGGCAGCAAACCGTAACCGACAAACGGGTGATCGGTACGGGTGTCACGGGCGTGGCCGCTGGCGCGTACCATCGGGCCGACGTTACTGAAATCGCGGGCGATTTGCGGGTCGAGGCGGCCAATGCCCACGGTGCGCTGCTCGATGTTTGGCGTGGTCATCAGAATATCGACCAGATCTTTTACTTCGCGGCGCATTTGCTGTGCCAGCTGGCGCGTCTGGATCATGTCGTCTTTGAGCAGATCGCGACGAATCCCGCCGATCAAGTTCAGGCCGTAAGTCTTACGTGCGCCAGTGAGGATTTCCGCCATTTTCATGGACATCTCACGTACGCGGAAGAACTGCATAAAGCCGGAATCGAAGCCCACAAAGTGGCAAGCCAGGCCGAGGTTCAGCAGGTGGCTGTGCAGACGCTCAACTTCCAGCAAAATCGCACGGATCATCTGGGCGCGTTCTGGCACCACGATGCCCATCGCATTCTCAACCGACGTGGTATACGCGGTGCTGTGGGCGAAGCCACAGATGCCACAAACGCGGTCAGACAAGAAAGTAACTTCGTTGTAACCCATGCGGGTTTCAGCCAGTTTTTCCATGCCACGGTGGACGTAGAACAGGCGGTAGTCGGCATCAATAATGTTTTCGCCATCGACGAACAGGCGGAAGTGGCCGGGTTCATCGCTGGTGACGTGCAGTGGGCCAATCGGCACCACGTTGTTTTTCTTGCTGCCCAGTTCGTTGATGAACTCGTAAGTTTCCTGGTCGCTGGTGGGTGCCGGGCGCTGGCGATAATCCATGCTGTCTTTACGCAGCGGATACAGATCGTCTGGCCAGTCATCGGGCAGCACTAAGCGGCGTTCATCCGGCAGGCCAACAGGTTGCAGGCCGTACATGTCACGCACTTCGCGCTCGCCCCATACAGCGGCAGGCACGCGTGGTGTTACGGACGGAAATTCAGGTTTGTCGGCGTCGACTTCTACGCGCACGGTAATCCAGCATTTCACGCCGGTTTCCATGGAAAGCACGTAATAAACGGCGTAGCTGCCACACAATTGGCGCTCATCGTTACCGAACAATACGGATAACCAGCCACCTTGCTGGTAGTAAAGCCACTCCACCACTTCTGGCAGCATGTTGAGCTTCACATTGACGGTGATTTGGTCTTTGGTCTGCCAGGCTTCGTCGATGACGGCATGAGGAAATTGCTTATGCAGCGCGGCGATATAATGTTGACCAATCTTTTCTTCAGACATAGATAAATTCTCTTAAATCACGCCGCCAGCAAGGAGACGAAGGCTAAAAAGGCAAAGCCAAAACCGGCCCAGGTAATGCGCGAGGTTTCCAGCATCCGCAAGCGCGCCATGCTGTTCTCAAACAGCGCGATAATCAGCACGCCAAGCACCAGTTTCACTACCGCCAGAATCAGCGCGATAACAAGGCCACCCCAGCTAAATTCGCTCATCTGTCCCCACGGCAGGAACACGCCAACGAACATTTGCAGCACAACCAGTTGCTTGAGGGAAATCCCCCATTTCAGCACCGCAAAACCCGCGCCGCTGTATTCGGTTAACGGGCCTTCCTGCAATTCCTGCTCGGCTTCTGCTAAGTCGAATGGCAGTTTGCCCATTTCGATAAACGTGGCGAATGCGCAGGCGGCGAGCGCCAGAATCAGCGTTAAGCTCTGAGCGGTAGGCCAGTGGTAAATCGTGGAAGCGATATTGCTGATGTGCGTGCTGCCAGCCACTTGTGCGGCAACCCACAGGCCCAGAATCAGAATCGGTTCGACCAACACGCCCAACATGGCTTCACGGCTTGCGCCGATGGCGGTAAACGGGCTACCGGTGTCCAGCCCTGCAATCGCAAAAAAGAAACGGGCGATGGCGAACAGGTAAATCAGCGTGATCAAATCACCCAGCGACGGCAGCGGCGAATAAAGCGTTATTACCGGCAGCGCGGTTGCAATCGTCAGCATGACGCCGACCATTACAAACGGCATCAGGCGGAACACCCAACCGGACGCGGCTGGAGCCACGCTCTGGCGGCTCAGCAATTTGAATAAGTCACGGTATTCCTGCAACACGCCAGGCCCACGGCGATTGTGCATGCGGGCGCGAGTGACGCGAGTAAGGCCGGACAACAGTGGCGCAACGGCAAACAGCACCAGCGCCTGAATCAGTGGGAAGAAAAGGGTATTCATCTCAGGCTCCTTAAGCGCAAACCGCAACCAGCAACACGGCCAGCTCGATCATCGCCAGGCGACGGAACGTACCGGCGAGGCAGTCGCACTGCCAGCCCGGTACCCATTTCACTGGGTTAAGGGTTTTGCGCAGTTTCAGCAGTGGCGCGAACGCCGCTTTCACTGGCTGAGCAAAACCACCCGCAGTAATCACCATCGCTTGTTCGTGGTCATAACCGCAGACCCAGGCCGAGCCGCGTGTGCGGTTTGGCAGACGGTCGCCACGGAAAATCACCATCAGGATGAATGGCAGCAGCGGGCTGGCAATCAGCAACAGGGTGATCATCGGTTGTGAAACGGTGGTGTTAGCGGTTTGCAGTGGCAGTGGAATCGCGTTCTGCAACAGGGGAATCAGCCACGGAGCGGCGACACCGGCAATCACACAACATGCTGCCAGCGCTACCACGCTCAGGCTCATCAACCACGGTGCGGAAGTCGCGTTTTCAGCTTCTGGCGTGCGAGGCGCACCCAGGAACGTAACGCCGTACACTTTCGCCATACACATCACTGCCAGCGCACCGGTAATCGCCAGGCCCACGGCCAGCAACGGCCCCATGAAGCGAGCGATAAACAGCGGCAAGGTGCCAAGATGGAAGAACGACTGGTAAATCACCCACTCGCCAGCAAAACCGTTCAGCGGCGGCAGGGCTGCCATCGCCATCAGGCCAACCAGCATGGCGATAGAAATCAGCGGCATACGCTTGCCAATCCCGCCCAGCTTTTCAATATCGAGATGACCGGTGCGGAACCATACCGCGCCCGCGCCGAGGAACAGCGTCGTTTTGAATACGCTATGGTTGAACAGGTGATACAGGCCACCGATCATGCCCAGCGCAACCAGCGTGGATTCGTTCAGCGCAAGACCCATCAGGCCAACGCCCAGGCCAAGCAGAATAATGCCGATGTTTTCAAGCGAGTGGTAAGCCAGCAGACGATTGATATTGTGTTCCATCAGCGCGTACAGGCCACCAATAAACGCAGTAATCAGCCCCAGAACCACGACCAGAATGCCCCACCACAACGGCATTGCGTTGCTGATAAGCGAGAAACTCATGATGCCGTACAGACCAATTTTCAACACCACAGCGGAGAACAGCGCAGCCGCCGGAGCAGAAGCATTGGCATGTGCCTGCGGCACCCAACCGTGCAGCGGAATAATCCCTGCGAGCAAACCAAAACCGATCAGACCCAATAGCCAGACAACAGAGCTAATTGGCGCGCCATTGGTGAGCAGGTGCAATTCGGCATAACTCAGCGTGCCGTACTGGTTCCACAGCAACCAACAGGCAACAGCCAGCAGCACGGTGCCGAGGCGGCCCAGCGCAAACCACAATTGCCCGGACTTCTGGCAGCCTGTCAGGAAGTAGCCGCTCAACGCGACGATTTCAGCCAGCACCACCAACATGCCGAGGTTATCGGCAACCAGAGCCGCAACCGCTGCTGCCATCACCAGGTTCACCAGCAAGCCATTGGCTTTTACAGCGTGATGACGATGCCAGTCGATATTAAACAAAGAGATAAACAGGCCAGGCAGGCCAAGCGTCACCAGCCATACGCCGTTAAAAGCATTGAGCTGGAGATGCAGGTGCCAAATTTGCGCCATACCGCTAAAGCCGGTTAACGCCTGGTAGCCACTCATCAGCACCAGCACTGAACTGATTGCCCCGCCAATCCCGGCGATAAAACCACTCAGCGGTTTATTAAATGCCGTGATACCTGCCAGCACAGCGCTCAGCAGGAAACCCATCATTGCCCAATGAATCAGGATAAAAGCACTCATTTTTTCACCTCAGGCTGGGTAAACAGGGTCAGATCGCCAAGCGTGGTGCTCAGGGTCAGTTCACGTTTACGTTTGCTGGATTTCGCAATGTCGTTGTTATCAACCACACGCAGCGCTTTGGTTGGACAGGTGCGAACGCACGCTGGGCCGTCTTCATCGAAGCTGCACATATCGCACTTCACGGCGATGGCGCGGATGCCTGGCACCCAGTCGAGCAGCGAACTGACGCGAGCAGGTGCAGGAGGCGCAGGTGGTGCTTTCGGGCTGTTAGCGTTAGCCGGGATATGAATCGGGCGGCTGCCGGAGAATTCAATCGAACCAAATGGGCAGGCGATGCCGCACAGTTTGCAGCTGACGCACAGGCTTTCATTAAGTTGTACGGCCCCATCGATGCGGGTAATGGCATTGGCTGGGCAAACGCCCGCGCAAGGCGCATCTTCGCAGTGGTGGCACATTTGCGGCGCAGAGTCATTCGCATCGCGCATGACTTTCAGGCGCGGCATGGATTGCAGGCCATGCAGGCGGTGCGTTTCAGAGCAGGCTGCCTCACAGGTGTGGCAACCCATGCAAAGTTTGGAGTCGGCGATAATAAAGCGATTCACCAGGTCTTCCTTAGAGCACGTCATCATTTTTGACGAAATTGTGCCGAAGGCTGCCGTTTCGACAGTTTTCGACACCCAACAGGGCGATCAGGCCTGGGCGCTTTGTTGCAACTGCCCCATGGATACCGGGGTATCGGAGTGGACTGCGCTGTACAGGTTTTCGTATACCGGACGAATTTTTTCGAGGTAATGCTCGAGCACGTTTTCACGGTTACGGTTGCTGATGCTGTTGTCTACGCGGCCTTCGTCATCAAGGATTGCTTTGGCAATCAAGACTCTGTCGTCACCATTACGTTTTTCAACGTAGTACTCGATGGTGTGGCTGTTGAAGCCTTCTGCCAGTGTTACGTGAATGACGAAATGATCGAACAAGAAGAAGCGCAGGGAATCATCAGGATTGCACCCTACGGCGTGATGCAGTTTCGCCTTAGAAAGGGTGATGCCCTGAATCAGGGTATTGCAGTAGTGTTGCCACTGCGCGAGCAAGCGCTGGTGCTTGTCGGCAATGTATTCGGCTTTTTCGCTCAGTTCCCAAATGTTCATTATTAAATCACTCTGTTTTTGCTGTTGCGTGTACAGAGCACTTTTCGTGCCAATATTGTATTTTGTTGAAATTATTGGCTTTTGTAGAAAAAAGACATAAATGGCCACAGTAATGACATGTCATTTCGTCATCTTTGTCGGGCGGTGACAGTTGCTCACTCTTCCCAAAGAGTGATGAGGGGAGCGACTCGATATTTTTTCTAAGGGGAAATTATTACGGCAGATTAATTATTTGCAGATTTCCATTCGTTTTTTTAAGTGAAAATTCAGTGACAAATACTCGGCTGTAATGGGCATCTCTTTTATTATATTTTTCTGTTGAGGTTAGCTTTACTGATACATGGTATGAATTATTTTCGGTGAAAGTATAATTCATATTTGGCAGGCATTGATTGGGTGTTACAGCATATAAATGGGTGAGGAATTTAATCTCTCTATTCTCCGGCTCGTCTAATTTATAGATAGTTATTGCTTCCAGTTTCTCATCCCCCTCGGCGGTGACAGTGATACACACGTCGCTGCCATGCAGCGTCGCACTAGCATCATAGGTGGCAGGGGCGCGATCCGCAGGTGACGGGCAACCCGTGAGGAAAAAAGACACCAGTGTGAGTAAAATCCATTTCATCTTTTATCTCTCATGTAAGAAATGCGCTAAAACTTTTTCATAATTTATCTTAATATCTTTGTCATGAACACCTCTGTAATTCACATACCAACCGAGACCATATTTCCAGGATTCATAACCATAATGTATAAGAAGCCAGTAATCAGCAATAATTGAGGCTTGCTGCTCAAGTGAGTAATCCGTCAATATTTTAGTTTTTGTAAAGTCATAAGTATAATTAGCCGCCCAGCTAAAAGCACCTCGCAGACGCACCCATTGACCATGTTGATTTTTCTCATCATCAGTAAGCATTTGTTTATCTCTATGAGGTGTAACGCGTATTGATGGAGAGTACCTTGCAATAACCCTTTCATATATTCCGGTTCCGGAGTTTTAAGTCTTAGGTGTATTTACGATGATTGCCATATCCTGGCATCATCCTTGCATTACCTCTGTCAGATATCCCCGGAGGCACTATGCACGAAATCACCCTCTGCCAACGCGCACTGGAACTCATCGAAGCTCAAGCCCGCCAACATGGTGCGACACGCGTTACCGGCGTCTGGCTGGAAGTGGGCGCTTTCTCATGCGTTGAGCAAAGCGCGCTGGAGTTCTGTTTTGAACTGGTGTGCCGCGACACACTGGCCGAAGGCTGCCAGCTTCATATTCATCAACAAGAAGCGGAGTGCTGGTGCTACGACTGCCAGCAACACATCACCCTGTTAACTCAGCTGGTGCGGCGTTGCCCGCTGTGTGAAGGCAGTAATTTACGCATCGTGGCAGATGATGGCGTGCAGATTAAGCGTCTGGAAGTAGAGGAGACAAATCATGTGTAGTACTTGTGGTTGCGCTGAAGGCAACTTGTATATAGAAGGCGACGAACGTAATCCGCATTCCGGTTTTCGTAGCGCACCTTTCGCGCCAGCCGCGCGGGCAACAATGCAAATCACCGGAGTGAAATTTGCTCCAACCGCTGATGAGCAAGGCGACTTGCATTATGGTCACGGTGCCGCAGGCACTCACGCGCCGGGCATGACTCAGCGCCGTATGCTGGAAATCGAACTCAACGTGCTGGATAAAAACAACCAGCTCGCTATCTATAACCGCGAACAGTTTGCTAAACAGCAGCAGCTGGTGCTGAACCTGGTTTCAAGCCCAGGCTCTGGTAAAACCACGCTGCTGACTGAAAGTTTAAAACGCTTGCATGGGCGCGTGCCTTGCGCCGTGATTGAAGGCGACCAGCAAACCGTGAACGATGCTGAACGTATTCGCGCCACCGGCACGCCCGCGATTCAGGTGAATACCGGTAAAGGCTGCCACCTTGACGCACAGATGATCCGCGATGCGATGCAGCGCCTGCCGCTTGAACGCAACGGTATTCTGTTTATCGAAAACGTCGGTAACCTGGTTTGCCCTGCGAGTTTTGATCTGGGCGAACGCCATAAAGTGGCGGTGCTTTCGGTGACCGAGGGCGAAGACAAACCGCTAAAATATCCGCATATGTTTGCCGCTTCTTCATTAATGCTGCTCAACAAAATCGACCTGCTGCCGTATTTGCAGTTCGACGTAGAAAAATGCCTCGATTACGCCCGCCAGGTGAATCCGGATATTGAAATCCTGCTGGTTTCCGCAACCAGCGGCGAAGGCATGGACGAATGGCTGAACTGGCTGGAGACGCAGCGATGTGCATAGGCATTCCTGGTCAGATAGTCGAGAAATTGCCAGACGGCAGCGCCAAAGTGGACGTTTGCGGTATCAAGCGTGATGTAAACCTGATGCTGGTAGAAGATGCGCAAATCGGCCAATGGGTGCTGGTTCACGTGGGTTTTGCCATGAGCATTATTGACGAAGCCGAAGCCCGCGACACGCTAGACGCGCTGCAAAACATGTTTGAAGTGGAGCCTGACGTCGGCGGCCTGCTGTTTGGGGAAGAACGCCGATGATGCATTTTGTCGATGAATATCGCGCGCCGGAAAAAGTCATGCAGCTTATTGATATGCTGCGTGAGCGAGCCCCAAAACTGCCTTATACAGCGGAACGCCCGCTGCGCATTATGGAAGTTTGTGGCGGTCACACTCACGCGATTTTCAAATTCGGGCTCGATCAGCTTCTACCGGAAAACATTGAGTTTATCCACGGCCCTGGCTGCCCGGTGTGCGTGTTGCCGATGGGCCGCATCGACGCTTGTATCGAAATCGCCAGCCATCCTGAAGTGATCTTTTGCACCTTTGGCGACGCCATGCGTGTGCCGGGCAAAAATGGCTCGCTGATGCAGGCCAAAGCACGCGGCGCGGATGTGCGCGTGGTGTATTCGCCAATGGATGCTCTGGCTATGGCGAGCCAGAATCCGGATCGCAAAGTGGTATTTTTCGGCCTCGGTTTTGAAACGACCATGCCGACAACGGCTATCACGCTGCAACAGGCGAAAGCGCAGAACATCAGTAATTTTTACTTTTTCTGCCAGCACATTACGCTTATTCCAACGTTGCGCAGTTTGCTGGAACAGCCGGATAACGGCATTGATGCTTTCCTGGCGCCAGGCCATGTCAGCATGGTGATTGGCACTGCGGCCTATCATTTTATTGCCACCCAACATCAGCGCCCGCTGGTGGTGGCAGGCTTTGAACCGCTGGATTTATTGCAGGGCGTGGTGATGCTGGTGGAGCAAAAAATCCATCAACACAGTCTGGTCGAAAACCAGTACAAACGCGTGGTGCCGGATGCCGGAAATAACCTGGCGCAGCAGGCGATTGCGGAAGTCTTTACCGTGCAAGGTGACGCCGAATGGCGCGGGCTTGGCACCATCAGCGATTCCGGCGTGCAGCTCACCGATGACTATCGCCAGTTTGATGCCGAAGATCATTTCAAACCGGCCCCGCAGCAGGTGTACGACGACCCGCTGGCACGCTGCGGCGATGTGCTCACCGGGCGTTGTAAACCGCATCAGTGCCCGATGTTTGGTAAAGCCTGCAATCCGCAAAATGCCTTTGGCGCATTAATGGTTTCTTCCGAAGGGGCTTGCGCCGCCTGGTATCAATATCGTGGTCAGGAATGTGAAGCATAAAATTGGTGGATGTCGCTGACGCTAATCCCCCCTACAAGTTCCCGACAACTTGGGTTTCGTAGGTCGGGTAAGCGCAGCGCACCCGACACAGGTGAAATAACATGAAAACGATAGAACTCGCCCACGGCAGTGGCGGCCAGGCAATGCAAAAGTTGGTAGCTGACTTGTTCATGCAGGCGTTTGATAATCCGTGGCTGGCAGAACAAGAAGACCAGGCGCGATTACCGCTAGCTGAGCTCACCGCCAGCGGCGACCGTTTAGCATTTTCAACAGACAGTTACGTGATTGACCCGCTATTTTTCCCCGGTGGTGATATCGGCAAGTTAGCCATTTGCGGAACTGCAAACGACGTCGCAGTCAGTGGTGCTACGCCGCGTTGGTTATCGTGCGGATTTATCCTTGAAGAAGGTTTGCCGCTTGAAACGTTAGAACGCGTCGTCACCAGCATGGCGGCTACCGCTAAAGCCGCTGGTATCGCGGTGGTTACCGGTGATACCAAAGTCGTGCAGCGCGGCGCGGCGGATAAACTGTTTATCAACACGGCGGGGATTGGTGCGATCCCTGCGGGCCTGAACTGGGGTACACAACAAATTAGCGTTGGCGATGTGTTAATCGTCAGCGGAACGCTGGGTGACCACGGGGCGACTATCCTTAACCTGCGAGAATCGCTGGGTCTGGAAGGTGCGCTGGTCAGTGACTGCGCGGTGCTGGCTCCGTTAATTGCTCCATTGCTGAATATTCCCGGTGTAAAAGCGCTGCGTGATGCTACTCGCGGCGGCGTGAACGCGGTGCTGCATGAGTTTGCGGCATCGTGCGGTTGCGGGATGGAAGTGACGGAAAGCCAGTTGCCGTTGAACCCGGCAGTGCGTGGGGTTTGTGAATTGCTTGGCCTTGATGCGCTTAATTTTGCCAACGAAGGCAAGTTAGTTATCGCCGTTGCGAGGAATGCCGCACAAAACGTGCTCGAGGCTTTACAAGCTCATCCACTCGGACAAAATGCAGCCATTATTGGTGATGTTGTTGAACGTAAAGGCGTGCGAGTTGCCGGGCTTTATGGGGTAAAAAGGTCGTTAGATTTGCCGCACTCCGAACCACTGCCGCGTATTTGTTGACCTGAGGCAGGAACGTTACCTGTTCCCCTGGCTACACTAAACGTTATTCATATGACAAATACATTCCTTGCCCGGTGATTCACCGGGTCTCTTTTTTGGATAAGCAAAATGCCATACACACCGATGAGCGATCTCGGGCAGCAGGGTCTATTTGATATTACGCGTACCCTGTTGCAGCAACCTGATCTTCCGGCTCTCGCTTACTGCCTGACGCAAATAGTGAAGCAGGGCGCGCTGGCTGATCGGGCTAATGTGCTGCTTTACCACCCGCTGCATCAGCGCGTGGGGTTTTATGGCATGGATAAGAACGGCAAAGGTTTGCATTACGAAGACGAGATGGTGCTGGCGAACGGCCCGGTGCGTCGCGTTTTGTCACGCCCGGAAGCGCTGATTTGCAGCCAGGAAGAATTTAACGACACCTGGCCGCAGGTGATGAACCTCGAACTTTACGCACCGTTTGGTCGCTACTGTCTGCTGCCGCTGGCGGCAGAAGGCAAAATCTTCGGCGGCTGCGAGTTCATCCGTAATTCCGACGTAACCTGGACTGACAAAGAGTTAGATCGCCTGCACACGCTGGCGCAAGTTGTTGGGCTGGTGGCTGAGCAAATCCAGAATCGCCTGAGCTCTAACCAGGACTACAATCTTTTGTGCCGCGAGCGCGATGACTTTCGCATTCTGGTGGCCGTGACCAATGCGGTGCTCTCAAAGCTCGATCTCGATGAACTGGTCAGTGAAATTGCCAACGAGATCCACCACTATTTCTCGATAGACTCCATCAGCATCGTGCTGCGCGGCAACCGCAAAGACCGCCTTACCGTTCACTCCACCCATTTTGTGAAAGAACAATCGCCGATCCACGATCAAAGCGATGTAGCAAATGCGGGCACGCTTTCCGAACGAGTATTTAAAAGCGGTGAAATGCTGCTGCTGAATTTGCATCACGGTGACCAACTCGCGCCGTATGAACGCATGTTGTTTGAAATGTGGGGCAACCAGATTCAGACGCTGTGCCTGCTGCCGCTTACCTTCGGCAATAACATGCTGGGCGTGCTGAAACTGGCGCAATGCGAAGCGGGTGTCTTTACCCCGGCAAACCTCAAATTATTACGCCAGATTGCAGAGCGTATCGCCATTGCGGTGGATAACGCGCTGGCGTATCAGGAAATTAACCGCCTGAAAGAAAACCTGGTCGATGAGAATCTCTATCTCACCGAGCAAATCAATAATGTTGCCAGCGATTTTGGCGAGATTATTGGCCGCAGTGACGTGATGTCGAACGTGCTTAAACAAGTCGAGATGGTGGCGAAAAGCGACAGTACGGTGCTTATCCTCGGCGAGACGGGTACTGGTAAGGAGCTGATTGCACGTGCTATTCACAACTTGAGCGAGCGAAACAGCCGCCGCATGGTGAAAATTAACTGCGCGGCGATGCCTGCCGGATTACTGGAAAGCGACCTGTTCGGCCATGAGCGTGGCGCGTTTACCGGTGCGAACACCCAGCGCATCGGGCGTTTTGAACTGGCGGATAAAAGCTCGCTGTTTCTTGATGAAGTGGGCGATATGCCGCTGGAGCTGCAACCCAAACTGCTGCGTGTGCTGCAAGAGCAGGAATTTGAGCGCCTCGGCAGCAACAAAGTTCAGCAGGTGGATGTGCGCTTAATCGCCGCGACGAACCGCAATCTGAAAGAGATGGTGACCGAGCGAGAATTTCGTAGCGACCTCTATTATCGCCTGAACGTATTCCCAATCATGCTGCCCCCGCTGCGCGAGCGCCCGGAAGATATTCCGCTGCTGGTGAAATCTTTCACCTTTAAAATCGCCCATCGTATGAACCGCAACATCGACAGCATTCCGGCTGAAACCTTACGCGCCCTAAGCCGTATGGACTGGCCGGGTAACGTGCGTGAGCTGGAAAACGTGATTGAACGTGCGGTGCTGCTAACGCGCGGCAACGTGTTGCATCTTTCCTTGCCAGATATGGACTACAACCCGCCGGAAGAAAAACCGATGCAGCTGGTGGCGAGCGAAGAAATTCGTGAGGGTGAAGATGAAGCCCAGAGGATTTTGCGCGTGTTAAAAGAAACCAACGGTGTGGTTGCAGGCCCGCGCGGCGCGGCACAACGCCTTGGGTTGAAGCGCACGACGCTGCTTTCGCGCATGAAGCGTTTGGGAATTGATAAAGAGGGGATATAAACTAGTTATAACCCTACATTTTTCATTTGGTAATAAACGACTATGGCTCTTATCCCGAAAAACTACACGCGGCTGGAAAGCGGCTACCGTGAAAAAGCACTGAAGCTGTTCCCGTGGGTGTGCGGGCGCTGTTCCCGCGAGTTCGTCTATTCGAATCTGCGCGAGCTGACCGTCCACCACATGGACCACGACCACACTAATAACCCGGAAGATGGCAGTAACTGGGAGCTGTTGTGCCTGTATTGCCACGATCACGAGCACTCGAAATACACCGAGGCCGATCAATACGGCTCAACCGTGGTGGCGGGTGAAGACGCGCAAAAAGATGTCGGCGAAGCGAAGTACAACCCGTTCGCGGATTTGAAGTCGATGTTAGATAAGAAGAAGTAATTCTCTGGTGGGCAAACTCAAACGTTGCCCACTTTTGCTTTAATGCCCACCTGATTTCCCATCATTCGCTATCGTTGCTAATAATTCCGCTAACCCTTCCGGGAATATCACCTCGTTTGTCTCAAGCAATTCTGCCCGCGACCACCACTTCTGCTGGCTTATCACGCGTTTTTCGTTCTCACTCCAGCCAGCCTGCGAAAGCTCTGTTTCTGAAGCCAATACCACATAAAAACGTTCATCAGCTTTGACGGTTTCACCACTCGGCAACTGCATCAAAAACTCACGTTGTGCAACGCTTTGGCCGCATTCATCCCTGATAAGTCCGGTTTCTTCGTGCAGTTCGCGAATAGCCGCTTGTTCAAATGACTCGCCGGGCTCAACACCGCCGCCCGGTGTAGCCCAATACTCCCTTCCTGCAAGCGCATCTTCATGATGAGAGAAGCGAAACAGCAGCACGGAGCCGGTTTTGTTGAGAATAAGTAAGCGAGAAGAGGGGCGAGTACGTAGGGTCATTACTTAGTCCTAATATAGTAGAAACATAGTTTTTACGTAAACGCGCATTCTATGGGGGGAATATCTATGAATATGCCTATTTAACCCTGGTGAATGCAGGTTTTATTGAAAATAGTAGATGTGCATAAGCTACCATTTTTGGTGATGGTGAAAGGATTGTAATGATAATTTATGAGTGGTACGTAGAGATTCGCTGGCATTAGACGCATTTCTCTCTGTCTGTTCAAGTTTTCCACAAAGATAACCTGAGTAAATTATAAGGGTTTAATGATGCCATTATGGTTGCTTTATCATATTTAACTTATTGAATTTAATGGTTTTTTGTTATAAATTAACAATCAATGCACCACTCCATAAAACATGTGTTTTTTCCATTAATTGAATTGTTTATAAAAAAATAATTAACTGCCACAAAAATTAACTAAATTACAGATTAATCCTAATTTACTTAATTTTTCCGATGTGAGTTCTTTAGGTGCCCATGGAGGTATGTAGTAGCAGGGAACGGTGAATTTGCCATAGTCAGAATGTACTTTTTTCGTTGAAATGTATTTTCGTATTGTTACTAATACATTTTATAAAACTGTGTGTATTTATGTGGGTAACGATATCTAACATGCTGACTTATAGAGCTCTAAATTTTTTCCAGGCATAAGAAAAATTGTTAACATTGAGTGAAAAAGGAGTCATAGATTTATCATTTAAGCAGTCTTGCTTTTGCTGTAGTACAAAAATATGAATGTAAAATTTTATAAAAGTGTCATCAAACCAGATGGTTAATCAATTAAACAAATACTAAACCAAAATTAGTATTGTTATTTTTAATAAAATAACAATAAATTTCAATTGGTTATGATTGATGTTAACCAGGTGTGACGTGGTAGGATCTCCCGGCATAAGCAGTAAAACGTTACTGTGTAAATTTGTTTTTTCTGAGCTTATTCCTAAATGTAGTATTCATAGCATTAATAGCTAAGAATATATTAATAATGAATGACTATGCGTTGGGGGGCGGCCTGACTTTTTCTGTTCAGCAAAAAATAAATTGTAATTCTTAATGCCATTATTAACCTCCTACCACAACCTCAACTATTAAGTTTCTACCGTCACATATTCCATGTATTACTATTCTTAAACTTAGACAATATTAAAAAATTACGTTTAATCTCTATTTAAATATAACAAGCCATTAATTTAAATTAAAAACAATATCCTCATGATGAGTTATGTTAATTATTTTAATTGATTTAAATTAATGTAATGGTTATGGGTTTAAGAAACGTAATAATATAATTGAAAATTCGTGACTTAATTTAACTTGTTGTTTTTATTGAAATAAAAACAACATAGCCGAAAAATAATAACGTCAGTAAACATATTTTAAGAAAATTTAGCTAAGGTGATGTAATTTTGACCTGAAAAATCAGACGTAATAGAATAGCCTTGCATCAGATTTATCTTACGTTGGTAAGATGTAAAAACATGGTGTCACAAGTGTGTGATAAATGAATTTAACTTATGGTATGCGGTTATTTCCGTAGTCGCCATGGGCGGTAGCTTTGCTGAAAAGAAATAATAAGGTAATGCCATGAGTAAAGAAATTATCATCATGTTTTTAACAGCGATGACAGTCCTCCTTATCGCTCGCCTGGTGGCCTTGAAATGTGGTCTGGTCGACAAGCCTGGTGGGCGTAAGCAACACAAAGGCGAAATCCCTTTGGTCGGCGGGATTTCCTTCTACTGTGCAATAGTGATTTTTTACCTCTTCTGGCCAGAAGTTCTGCCACACACCGAAGCTCATTTTCTTCCCTATTTGTTGAGCATCTCATTACTGCTGCTTGTCGGCATTGCAGATGATCGTTTCGACCTGCCAGTGATACCACGCGTTTTCATTCAGGCATTATCTGCCGTCGTTATCATGGCCAATGGCTTTTACATCAATACGCTTGGCCATGTGCTGGGTGAAACCGAACTGGTGCTCGGCCCAGTCGGTTATCTGGTAACGCTGTTCGCCACCTGGGCTGCAATCAATGCTTTTAATATGGTTGATGGCGTAGATGGTTTACTCGGTTCCGTTTCTGGCGCGACATTTGCGGCGCTGATGGTGGTCTTCCTGCTGGCGGGTTCACCTTTGCGTGCCATGTGGTGCCTGTTGATGATTGTCGCCCTGATCCCCTATTTAATGCTCAACATGGGTTTGATTGGTAGTAAGCGCTTGAAAGTGTTTATGGGCGATGCGGGCAGCATGGTCATTGGCTTTACGATGCTGTGGCTTGTGATACTGGGAAGCCAGGGTAAACAAGCTGTTATGGCACCAGTTACGGCATTGTGGGTGATAGCCCTGCCGCTAATGGATATGGTGACCATTATGGTGCGCCGCATACGCCGCGGCTACAGCCCATTCCGCCCTGACCGCGATCACTTACACCATATTTTAATGCGCAGTGGGTTAACTGGCCGGCAGACGGTGCTGGTTATGACTGTGCTCACTGCAACATTTGCCGGCATCGGGATTCTTCTTTCCCAGCTTGGTATTGCAGATTGGCTCTCACTGGCCGTGTTCCTTGGCCTGTTTACCGGCTACTTGCTGGTGAACAATAAACTACAAAAACGTAACCCGGATTTAAGATCACAACAAAGCCAGCCTCATAACATTAGTGCTGGTGTCGATATACCTGCCGGTAATCGCTAACTCCCCCTGATTTCTCTTTGCATAAAAACCCAGTGCCGCTGGGTTTTACACTATTTACTGAACCAAGTGACCAACATGATGATTGTAAAACTAGCCGCTGTTCCATTATTGATTTCAGCTGCTTTACTGAGCGGCTGTACTATTGTTCCAGGCAGTAACCTCACGACTTCCGGTAAGACCATCGTCAATAAAGACGACACCAGCGCTAACATCAACGACAAAGTCAACGTCTATACCGTGACGCCGAAACTGATTGAGTCGCTAAGCCCTGCCCCGGTAGTCGCGCGCACGAACCCGCAACTGGAAGAAGAAGTACAGAACTACCAATACCGCATTGGTGTGGGTGATGTGTTGATGGTTACCGTGTGGGACCACCCGGAATTGACCACGCCAGCAGGCCAGTATCGCAGTGCTTCCGATACCGGTAACTGGGTTCAGTCTGACGGCACCATTTTCTACCCGTACGCGGGCAAGGTAAAAGTGGTTGGTCGTACGCTCGCCCAACTGCGCGAAGAGTTGACCACCAAACTGGCGGCTTATATTGAATCCCCACAAATCGATATCAGCGTTGCGGCTTTCCGTTCCCAAAAAGCGTATGTGACTGGCGAAGTTGCCCGTTCCGGCCAGATGCCGATCACCAACGTGCCACTAACCATTATGGATGCGATAAACCAGGCGGGCGGTCTTGCCGAAAACGCAGACTGGAATAATGCCGTTCTGACCCACAATGGCAAAGACGAACGCATCTCCCTTCAGGCACTGATGAAAAACGGCGACCTGAAACAAAACCGACTGCTGTACAACGGCGACATCCTGTATGTGCCGCGCAACGACGACCTGAAAGTGTTCGTGATGGGCGAAGTGAAAAAACAAACCACCCTGAAAATGGACCGCAGCGGCATGACGCTGACCGAAGCGCTGGGCAACGCGGAAGGTATCGACCAGATGAGCGCAGATGCGACCGGCATTTTCGTTATCCGCTCAACCCGCGGTAAAGACACCAGCGGCAAGATGGCGAACGTCTACCAGTTGAATGTTTCTGATGCCACCGCGCTGATCATGGGTACCGAATTCAAACTGCAGCCGTATGACGTTGTTTACGTCACCACTGCACCGATTACCCGCTGGAACCGTGTGCTGAGCCAGTTAGTCCCAACTATTACTGGGGTTAACGATATGACCGAAACCGTTCGTATGATTAAGCAGTGGTAACTATGTTTAATTCTATTTTAATCGTCTGTATCGGCAATATCTGCCGCTCCCCAACAGGGGAGCGCTTAATGCGTGCCAGTTTTCCGGATAGAAAAATTGATTCTGCAGGGTTAGGGGCATTAGTCGGGGAAGGGGCGAACCCGATGGCAGCAGAAGTTGCTGCTGAACACAGTGTTTCACTTGATGGACATATTGCGCAGGCATTTTCATCAAGCCTGGCCATGCAGTACGACCTGATTCTGGTGATGGAAAAATCCCACCTTGAACGTATTAAGAAAAGCTACCCAGAAGTGAGCGGCAAAACCATGTTGTTTGGGCACTGGCAAAATCAGCTGGAAATAGGCGACCCCTATAAGAAAAGCCGCGAGATGTACCAACTGGTTTATACCCAACTAACCCAAAGCACTGCGCGCTGGGTTTTGGCTTTAAAGAAATAGACACCGTAAAGAGATGCCGTTAAATGTCAGAACAAAATTCAACTCCTAATCAACACAATAATAGCAGCGATCAGATAGACCTTTACGAGCTCCTCGGTGCATTGCTCGACAACAAATGGAAAATTGTAATTATCACTGTGCTGTTTACTCTGGTGAGCATTGCATATGCATTAATGGCCACACCGATTTACAGCGCCAGTTCTCTGGTGCAGGTAGAACAAAATGTGGGTAACAACGTTTTAAGCAAACTTACCGATATGATGCCTGGTAGTAAGCCAGAATCGCAGACTGAAATCGGTTTATTACAGTCGCGTATGGTCCTTGGGCAAACAGTCGACGAGCTTAATCTGGATACCGTGGTGCAGGAAAAACATCTTCCGTTAGTCGGTAAGGGGCTGGCTCGGTTATTTGGGCATCCGGATGGAAAAATTGCTATATCTCGTTTAACGGTACCTGATGAGTTAATGGATGTACCCTTCACGCTTACGGTGCTCACGCCAAATAACTATAGTGTCACTATTGCTGATACAACCTTGCAGGGAAAAACCGGTGAATTGTTATCCAAAGAAGATATCAGTCTGTTGGTGAGCGAAATTGATGCACCTGTAGGGACTACCTTTGTGATAACAAAGCAGGAGAAATTAACAGCGCTTAATAAACTCCTGGAAAGATTTTCTGTATCAGACATGAACAAAGATAGCGGGTTGTTGCAACTGAATTATAAAGGTGAAAATGCCAAGCAGGCATCTCAAATATTAAACAGTATTGCAAATAATTATCTACAGCAAAACGTGGGACGTAAATCAGAAGAAGCAGCTAAAAGCCTCGATTTCCTGAAAGAGCAATTACCACAGGTGCGGGCCAAGCTGGATGATGCAGAAAACAGTTTAAATTTGTTCCGCCAAAAAAATGAATCGGTAGATTTATCATTAGAAGCCAAATCAGTGCTGGACAATACCGTGGCACTGGAAACGCAAATTAATGAGCTGACTTTTAAAGAAGCAGAGATTTCAAAATTATATACCCGCGATCACCCTGCGTATCGTACCCTTCTGGAAAAGAAGGCCCTTTTATTAAAAGAACGTGACAAGTTAAACACGCGCATTGGTAATATGCCAAAAACTCAGCAGGAGATACTAAGCCTGACACGTGATGTTCAATCTGGGCAGGAAGTGTATATGTTGCTGCTAAACAAGCAGCAAGAGTTGAATATTAATAAAGCCAGTACGGTAGGGAATGTTCGTATTATCGATACATCGGTGACAGAGAAAGTACCAGTTGCGCCGAAAAAACCATTAATTGTCGTTTTTGGAATGATGATGGGGCTATTTATTTCTGTCGCATTTTGTTTGTTACGTAAATTCTTACACAGTGGTATTGAAAGCAGCGATCAGATTGAAAACCTTGGCTTGAATGTTTATGCCTCTATTCCAGTTTCTAAATGGCTAAAAGACAAAAACATGAGGCTGGTAAAAAGCAAACGCAAAACGGTGCGTTCGGTTAACCTGCTGGCAAAAGATAATCCAACCGATCTGTCTGTCGAAGCCATTCGCAGCCTACGGACAAGCCTACATTTTGCCATGGTGCAGGCAAAAAATAATATTCTGTTAATCTCTGGCGCAACGCCTGAAGCGGGTAAAACCTTTGTCAGTTGTAACCTGGCTGCGGTGATCGCTCAATCGGATAAAAAAGTACTATTGATTGATGCTGACTTGCGTAAAGGCCAGGTTCACCATGTTATTGGTTGCGCGGAAACGAATGGCCTTTCTGATGCTTTAATCGGCACGAAAGAGTTTGATGAAGTTATCAAAACGACTGACATTGAACAGCTTGATTTTATTTCTCGTGGTCGTATCCCGCCAAATCCATCTGAACTTTTAATGAATCAAAACTTTGAAAAACTGATGGAATGGGCCGCAAGCCGTTATGATTTGGTCATTGTCGATACACCTCCCGTTCTGGCGGTGAGCGATGCTTGTATCGCTGCCAAATATGCCGGTACTATCATGCTGGTGGCTCGTTTCCAGATAAATACGTTGAAAGAAATGGAAGTTGCGGCTAAGCGTTTTGCTCAAAATAATTTGGTGATTAATGGTGTGATATTTAACGGTGTGGAAAAAAGAGCCTCTAATTATTATGAATATGGTTCTTACAATAGCTATGCATAAATAAAGCCATGTACTTCTAGTGTGTTTCTGAATAATGAGGGCTTTGCTTCTATGATGAATAGCGTGAAACGCTCGTCATTTTTTAATAAATTCATTCCGATTTTTATATTAAGGACGATTAATTCACCACTTTTCCCCGTGTGAAATTTATTTCACCAGGAAAATACACCAATGAAACAATAACCGAGGACTTTAAATGAAAATGAATAAATTATGTGCGCTGATGTTGTGTGCTCTGGCAGTTCCAATGGCATCTATGGCTGCAACTGAAACTGTAGCTACGGGTACTACCGGCACTACTGGTACAGCAGCAGGTACTTCTGCCGCTGCTGCTGGCCTGGCGACAGGTACTGGCGTTGCTATCGGTGTTGGTGCTATTGGTGCAATTGCTATTACTGCAGCAGTAGTAAGCAACAACCGTGATAATGGTGGCACCAGCACCAGCACCACTACTTCCACGCGTTAATTCCTTTCCTTATGCATGGGGTTCTTTTAGAACCCCATTTTTTTGCCAGCTTACGGCGTCCAATATGTATAAAAAAATATGCCTGGCCTGCGCGGTTATTTTACTCAGCGCCTGTAGCCAATATCGCCCCGGTTTTGTTTATCAGACTATTACACAGTCTTTAACCTCGCAGGATGCGGATATCGACAGCAATAAAGTCAGTCGCGTCCCTTATGCTTCTATGTCACTGAAAGTGGATGACGGCCCGTTGGCGTTTATCGTGCTGGCGTGGAATGAAAACAGTATCCAGAAATGGCTCACGGCCGATTCTAAAATGGTTGCCACCCGTCATGGGCGCATTATTAAAACCATCGGTTTCCCGGATAATTTGCTTGCCCTCGAAAGCGCTTCGCCCGATCCGTTAACCAACCCGTTAGCGATTCAGGAAGGGCAGCAGTGGAATACGCAGGCGCAATGGCAGACAGAATCTTTCCATGCTGCTTCGGTCACTTCACGTTTCCACTGGGCAGGCACGCAGGATTTCACGGTTCTTGGCACCACCCGCAATTACCGCCTGCTTGAAGAACAAGTTACAGCGGAAACAGACGGCGCTAGTTATACCCAGCGTTACTGGGTTGATGCACAAACTGGCCAGATAGTTCACAGCGAACAAACCCTGCATCCTCACGGCCCGGTGTGGTCCCTCACTCTACTTAAACCCTGGGCTTGATGATGAAACCTCTATTGCTCGCCGCCACTCTGCTGGCGGTCGCCCCGCTGAGCTACAGCCAGGGTCAAGTCACCCTTATTTGTCAGCCTGCTTGTTCCACTTCAACCGTTAACGCTAACGATTTGAGCGAGCTGGTCACTAGTCCTGCGCTGCCTGCGGGTATCGACTGGCGCGCAGCGCAGCTTTCCACACCGTTAAGCGATGCAGACCAGCAACAGCGTCAGCAGCAGCTTGTCGCAAAACTTACTGCACTTGCCGACCAGTTACGCTCGCAGGGCGATTACCTCCAGGCGCAACGCATTAATGTATTACGCCAGCGCATTGCCGATCTGAAAGTAGTTGGTGCGTATCCGCTGTCGCTGGACCCGGATGTTGTGCGTCTGAAACCTGAATATTCGCCGAAGCTTGCTGGTGATTATCGTCTGCACATCAGCACCGTTCCCCAGCGTGATCTGACTTTGTGGAACAGTTCGCGCACTACCGTGGCCTGGGTTGCTGGCCAGCAAACTTCCGCCTATGTGGATATTGACCAACAACAGCCTGGTATTGATGCGGATAGCGTCACGGTGATTGCGCCAGACGGCACTACTGAAACGGTTGCCACGGGCTACTGGAATCGTCGCTACCATGAGCCACAGCCCGGCAGCCAGATTTGGTTGAACCTGCAAACCTCCGCATTGCCGCAGGGTTATCAGACCCTGAACCAGGACATCATCCACTTGCTTACACAACGGACTGTCGCACCATGAAACTCACTACTCTCAGTTCTATGATTGCGCTGTCTCTTGGCGGCTTTAGTACCGCTGCCAACGCCGACTGGGGCACGCCGTTGTATACCCCATATGTCACGCCTTCTCAGTCAGATTTTGGCGGCGTCGGGTTGCTGCAAACCCCTACCGCGCGCATGGCTCCTTCCGGGGATTTCAGCCTGAACTATCGCGATAACGATCAGTATCGTTTCTGGTCACTATCGCTGCAGTTAATGCCGTGGCTGGAAACGACTATTCGTTATACCGACGTGCGTACTCAACGTTACGGGGCAGAAGATTTTAGTGGCGACCAAACTTATAAAGATAAAGCCATCGATCTGAAAGCCCGCCTGTGGGAAGAAACTCGCTGGACGCCGGATATATCGCTCGGGTTCAGAGATATTGGCGGCACAGGGCTGTTCGACAGCGAATACCTGGTTGCCAGCAAAGCAGCCGGGCCGTTTGATTTCACTCTCGGTATGGGCTGGGGATATGTCGGCAATAGCGGCAATATCACCAACCCGTTCTGCAAAGCGAGCGACCGTTTTTGCCAGCGTGACGAAGGTTATAGCGGCAGCGGCGGTTCGGTAGATGCAGACCGTTTCTTCCACGGCCCAGCGGCGATGTTCGGTGGTGTGGAATACCAGACTCCGTGGCAGCCATTGCGCTTTAAAGTGGAATACGACGCCAATAATTATCGTGACGATCGCGCTGGCCGCCTGGCGCAAGACACGCCGATTAACGTAGGGATGATGTATCGCCTGAGCGACTGGGGTGATCTGAACCTCGGTTATGAGCGCGGCAATACGCTGACCTTCGGCGTGACATTGAAGACCAACTTTGAGTCCATGCGTAGCCCGGCACAAAAACCGTCTAAACCGACCTTTAATCCTGCCACTCAGCCTGCTGATCTTGATCCGCAAGTTGCTAACGCCCAGCTCAGCGCATTGCGTGATAACGCCGGTTTGTCTTCACCAGCAATTCAGCGTGCAGGGGACACGGTTTACATCACGGGTGAGCAAACGGATTACCGCGACCGCGCCGAAGGGGTTGAACGCGCGAACCGCATCATGATGAATAACCTGCCGGAAGGTACGCGTCAGATTGTGGTAACTGAAAACAACAATCGTCTGCCACTGGTCAGCCATCGCAGCGAAGTTGCTTCGCTGGATTACGCATTTAGCGGCGTGCCGGTGGGTGCCGCACAGCCAGAAAACATTGATGTTCGGCAAGAGCCACAACAGCCGCAGAATGTTCAGGCACAGTTTGCTGATAAAAAATCGCCATGGAGCTTCAGCTGGTCGCCGTTGTTAAACCAGTCGTTCGGCGGGCCAGAATCGTTCTACATGTACCAGCTTGCGTTAAGCGGGAGTGTTGATTATCAGCTCACCGATAACTGGACTGTTGGCGGTGTAGCGTGGCTCAACTTGTACAACAACTACGACAAATTCAACTTCACTGCACCACCGCCAGACAGCTACATCCCACAGGTGCGTACGCATATTCGTTCCTACGTTGATAGCAGCGATCTGTATCTGAACAACCTGCAGCTCACGCGCATTGGCGCACTGGGTGAAGGTTGGTATATGCAGAACTACGGCGGTTATCTGGAAATGATGTTTGCCGGTGTGGGTAGCGAAGTGCTGTACCGTCCGCTGGATAAACAGTGGGCTGTCGGTGCGGATCTTAACTGGGTGAAACAGCGTGACTGGAATGATCCGATGAAAATGGCGGATTACAGCGTTACGACCGGGCATGTGACGGGTTACTGGCAACCGTGGTTTGCGGATGAGTTCCTGGTGAAAGTCAGCGTTGGCCGTTATCTGGCAGGTGATAAAGGCGGCACGTTCGATGTGTCTCGCCGCTTCGCAAGCGGGATCACTGCCGGGGCTTATGCCACGTTGACCAACGTTTCATCGCACGATTACGGCGAAGGCAGTTTCACCAAAGGATTCTATATTTCGATTCCTCTGGATTTGCTGAGCACCCGTCCAACCAATACCCGTGCAGGTTTCAACTGGGTTCCGTTAACGCGTGACGGTGGCCAACCGTTGCAGAAACGCTACTCGTTGTATGACTTCACCGATGCGCGCAGCGCGCAGCCGCAGTAAGTTTTAATCCAAAGGGTGGATGTCGCTAATTGCTCATCCACCCTACAACTGCTTTTCGTGGGTCGGACTAGCATGAGCGACATCCGACATTTCCCGCCTAATCCGAATTAATATGCACCTTACAATAGCGCCGCTTCCATGCGGCGGGCGTTAACCCCATCGCTTTACGAAATACCTTCCTGAAATACCCCACATCCTGAAACCCACAACGTTCGGCTACTTCGCTCAATGAGCAGGAGTCGGTGATCAACATCTTTTCCGCACTCAAAACGCGCTGGCGGTGAATCGCCTCGGTAATGGTTAGCTGAAATGTCTGGCGATAAACACGCCCGAGATAATCCGCATTGCAGTGTAATTGGCTGGCAAGCGTTGAGGTGGAAACCGGCAGATGAAATTGCGTGCGAATTAACTGCTGGGCTTTGTATGCCAGTGCGACGCCGCTGTTATCTGCTTGTGTTTCATCCTTCGCCGCGACTGAAAGCTGCTGCATGATCAGCAATAAAATTAATTCCAGAGCATTACTGCGGGTAATGGCTTCTTGTTCGCTTAAAAACTGGCGGAATAAAGAAATAACATATTGGGGATTAAGGACTTTTCCGTGCTGCGGTAGTGATATTAGCGAAACAGGAAAGTCGGATGGATTTTCGTGTTGTGTATTAAGCTCAAAGTGCAGCCAATAGAATTTTAAATCCGCCGGGAATGTTCCAACCCCAATGTGTTTCCGGTGAGGCCACAGTAATAAACTTTCCCCTCCTTTAACGCTGAAAAGCGTGTCATCTTCCAGGATCGTAAGTGTTCCTTTTTCAACAAAAACTAACTCCCACGAATCCAGTTCACGCTGCGGATGGCTGCCCACGCCACGTGAAATGAATAAGCCACCATTTTGCACCGTTATCGGTAAAGATATTTTTAAATCAAGCAATTAGGTTTTCCCTTAATTCATTTCTTCGTCGTAGTGTAGAGAAAGTGAACCGGGTGGTGGGATTGCGGTGCGTGTTTGGCGATCTTCTTCACAGTTTTATCTTTAGGTCGGAATCGTCATCTTTTTATACTTTTCTCTCGCCTTGTGAGGACGTAGGTTGAGTGCAAAATTATTCGGGTACTTTGCAAATACAAAAATAACAATTCCAGGTGTCTAACCCGAAGAAGATGCGAGGCGTAAATCATGACCTCTACCCCTATAAATAATACTGATGTTGTTACTTCGGCTTTAAATGACAGGCTCTCTGTACGCGAGAAAATAGGTTACGGATTGGGTGATGCGGGCGGTACGGTAATTACCTGCCTGATCATGAATTTCCTGACCTTTTTCTACACCGATGTATTTGGATTAACTCCCGCCATTGTCGGCACACTGTTTATCGCTCTGCGCGTTTTTGACGCCGTTTCCGACCCACTGATGGGCATTCTTGCCGACCGTACGCAAAGCCGGTTCGGCCGTTTTCGCCCGTGGCAGTTGTGGATAGCGGTGCCGATTGGTGTTATCGGCGTGCTGACGTTCACCGTGCCAGACCTTAGCGCCAACATGAAAATCCTCTGGGCGTTCGGCACTTACCTTTTACTTTCCATAAGTTATACCGCCATCAACGTGCCTTACTGCGCACTGATCAACACCATGACCACGCGTCACGACGAGGTGATTTCCTGCCAGTCCTGGCGTTTTGTATTGTGCGGTGTGGCGGGCTTTTTGGTGTCGGTTGGCCTGCCGTGGCTGGTGGAAATTATCGGTCAGGGTAACGCGGCAAAAGGTTACCAGATGGGTGTCGGCATTTTGTGCGCGGTGGCGGTGGTGATGTTTTTATGCTGCTTCTTCTGGGTTCGTGAGCGTGTGCCGTTGGCGCTGATGGGCAAATTTACCCTGCGCGAACACCTGGCAGGCTTGCGCAAAAACGACCAGTTATTACTGAGCCTGGTGATGTCTTTCCTGCTGATCAACGTGTTTAACCTGCGCGGCGGCGGCTACATGTATTTCATCACCTATGTGCTGCAAGGCAGCACCGGATTTGCCTCGCTGTTCTTCACCATGGTTACCTTCGCCTCGATTCTTGGCGCGGTAATTGTGAATCCGCTGGCTAAGCGTTTCGATACCGTAAAACTCTACTACTACACCAACCTGGTGCTGGCGGCATTGGCGGTTGGCATGTGGCTTCTGCCTACCGGTGCGGCGTTCCAGACTTTGTGGCTGGTGGTCATTCTGGCTAACGGCATCATTCTTGGGTTCACCCTGCCGCTGCACTTTTCCATCATGGCCTTTGCCGATGACTACGGCGAGTGGAAAACCGGCGTACGCTCATCCGGCATGAACTTTGCCTTTAACCTGTTCTTTATCAAGCTTGCCTGGGCCGCCAGTGCCGGGATCATCAGCCTAGTGTTTATCTACGTGGCGTATCAGCCAGGCACCGAGCATCAAACGGCTGCGTCGTTGTCCGGCATTACGGCGCTGGAAACCCTGCTGCCTGCCGCATTCCACTTGTTACTGGCTCTGGCAATCCGCCGTTGCCGCTTAAATAATCCCATGATGGCGCAGATCTCCACTGACTTACGTCAGCGCCATGCCCAGACCGCCTGAGGAGTTGTTATGAATCAGCCAGATGTTTTACAGGAAGTTGACCTGCACAAACTTAAAGTGACCGATGCGTTTTTGGGCCAGTACCAACGGCTGGTGCGCGACGTAGTGATCCCTTATCAATGGGATGCCTTAAACGACCGCATTACCGAGGCTGACCCAAGCCACGCCATCGAAAACTTTGAAATAGCGGCAGGGCGCAAAGACGGCGAGTTCTACGGCATGGTTTTCCAGGACAGCGACGTGGCGAAATGGCTGGAAGCGGTGGCGTGGTCGTTGTGCCAAAAGCCAGATGCCGAGCTTGAAAAAACCGCCGACGAGGTTATCGAACTGGTTGAGGCAGCGCAGTGCGAAGATGGTTATCTCAATACTTATTTCACCGTAAAAGCTCCGGCGGAGCGTTGGACAAACCTTGCTGAATGCCACGAGCTTTATTGCGCCGGACACATGATTGAAGCGGGCGTCGCGTTCTTCCAGGCGACCGGCAAACGCCGCCTGTTGGATGTGGTGTGCCGCCTGGCTGACCATATCGACAGCGTGTTTGGTCCAGGCGAAAATCAGCTACACGGCTACCCAGGGCACCCGGAAATCGAACTGGCGCTGATGCGTTTATATGAAGTGACTGACAACCACCGCTATCTGGAGCTGGTGAATTATTTCGTTGAAGAACGTGGAGCGACGCCGCATTACTACGATATCGAATATGAAAAACGTGGGCGTACCTCGCACTGGAATATTCATGGCCCGGCGTGGATGGTGAAAGATAAAGCCTACAGCCAGGCGCATGAACCGCTGGCATTGCAGCAAACCGCGATTGGCCACGCTGTGCGTTTTGTCTATCTGATGGCGGGCGTGGCGCACCTTGCGCGGCTGCATAAAGACGAAGAGAAACGCCAGACTTGCCTGCGTTTGTGGGACAACATGGTGCAACGCCAGATGTACATTACGGGCGGCATTGGCTCGCAAAGCAGCGGTGAAGCGTTCAGTTCGGATTACGACCTGCCAAACGACACGGTTTATGCCGAAAGTTGCGCGTCCATCGGCCTGATGATGTACGCCCGCCGCATGTTGCAAATGGAAGCCGACAGCCGCTTTGCTGACGTAATGGAACGTGCGCTATACAACACGGTTCTGGGCGGCATGGCGCTGGATGGCAAACACTTTTTCTACGTTAACCCGCTGGAAGTGCATCCGAAAACCCTGGCGTTTAACCATATTTATGACCATGTAAAACCGGTTCGCCAGCGCTGGTTTGGCTGCGCCTGCTGCCCGCCGAATATCGCCCGCGTGCTGACTTCACTCGGCCATTACATTTACACGCCGCAACCGGACGCGCTGTATGTGCATCTGTATGTCGGTAACGAAATGGAAGTGCCGGTGGGCGACAAAGAATTGCGCCTGAAAATTAGCGGCGATTATCCGTGGCATGAACAGGTCGAAATTACCGTTACTTCGGCGCTGCCGGTAGAACATACTGTCGCGCTGCGCTTGCCGGACTGGTGTGAAAACCCTCAAATGTTGCTCAATGGCGAAAGTTGCGAAGGGGAAATCCGCAAAGGTTATCTGCATCTGAATCGTGAATGGCAGGAGGGCGACAGCATTACCCTGACGCTGCCAATGCCGGTTCGCCGCGTGTACGGGAACTCGTTATTGCGCCACGTTGCCGGGAAAGTAGCGGTGCAGCGTGGGCCGCTGGTCTATTGCCTGGAAGAAGCGGATAACGGCGCGGAATTGCATAATTTGTGGTTACCAAAAGAGAGCGAATTTAGCCTGATTGAAGGCAAAGGCATCTTCGCCCACAAAGTGCTGATTCAGGCCGATGGCCTGCGAATGACCAGCGAGAAAGGCGACCAACAGGCGCTGTATCACTACGATAAATCGCCAGTGAAAGCCGAGCCGAAGAAGCTGACCTTTATTCCCTGGTTTAGTTGGGCAAACCGTGGGGAAGGGGAAATGCGGATTTGGGTTAACGGCTAATTCCGTTAATGTCGGATGTCGCTAACGCTAATCCGACCTACGAAAACCGTTCTTTTCCGTATTTGTAGGGTGGATTAGCGCAAGCGACATCCACCAATTTGAAGTGAGATTTATTTCTGCCTGGCCAGCCAAACCGCACCGAGCATCCCCGCTTTGTTCCCCAATTTGCATGGGCGAATCGGCACTTTCAGCACATCCCAGAACTTAAATCCTTCCAGATGGCGCTCGAGCATCGGGTACAGCATCGGCTGCGTGCTGACACCGCCGCCCAATAAAATGGCCTGCGGATCAAACAATGACACTACGCTATAAATCCCACGCGCCAGATATTTCACCCAATTGTCGATAACACCCTGAATATGTAAGTCCGTTTCGGCGCGGGCGAAAATGTCCTGCCCATGAATTTTCTCTTCAGCGGGGATGTTCATCTCGCGGCGACAGGCGTCCATCAGCCCTTTGGCAGAGGCCAGTTGGTGCATATCCTCGCCATATCTACCCACTGGCAGCACACCAAATTCGCCTGCGCGAAAGTGCGAGCCGCGCATCAGCTCGCGGTTCACAATAATACCGCCACCGATGCCGGTTCCAATGGTGACGCAGACCAGCGAATCATATTCATTGCCCGCACCCAGCCACATCTCGCCGAGTGCCGCACAGTTGGCATCGTTTTCAACGGTAATAGGGAGGTCAGTCAGGCCGCCAAAAATCTCGAGTAAATTGCAGCCATCAAGAAACGTTAGCGCGCCCGCTTTGGGGACATTTCCGGTATGGGGATTAATGTAACCGGGAAAACTGATAGCAATACCGGCAATTTCATTATGCTGCCGATAGCCTGCCACCACGCTTTGCCAGGTATCCAGAAACTGCTGTCGGTCATAATGCGTGTCATATTCTTCGGCGATCAGCACCTCCCCCTCTTCAGTGAACAAACCATGCTTAACATGGGTACCGCCTACATCGAAACTTATAAACAGGCGCATGAGCAATCCTTGTAGCGAAACGGGAAAAGGTAAACTTTAAGTATGTATCAAAACCAATAGCCTGCTGACTGATTACTCTGAATCATTCAATTATTAATCCGTGACCTGTGTCGTAAAGCCTTCAAACATTGGCGAAGAAACCACCACTGGAGACTACGCTTGAGAGTGCAAACGACAAGGAGACACACATGACAAATAATCCTCCCGATACCCGAATTATCCCCGGCGAGTATGGTTTCCCGCTCAAACTTAAACCGCGTTACGACAACTTTATTGGTGGCCAATGGGTTCCGCCCGTCGACGGAAAATATTATGAAAACCTGACCCCAGTAACGGGTCAACCACTGTGTGAAATAGCCAGTTCGAGCAAAGGCGATATTGATTTAGCGCTGGATGCCGCGCATGAAGCCAAAGCAGGTTGGGGCGCAATGTCCGTTCAGGAACGCGCTAATATCCTGCTAAAAATTGCCGACCGTATGGAACAGAACATTGAGCTGCTGGCTGCGGCAGAAACCTGGGACAACGGCAAACCTATTCGTGAAACCAGCGGTGCTGACGTGCCTCTGGCCATCGACCATTTCCGCTATTTTGCATCCTGTATTCGCGCACAAGAGGGCGGGATCAGTGAAGTGGATGGCGATACTGTGGCCTATCACTTCCACGAACCGCTTGGCGTGGTGGCGCAGATTATTCCGTGGAACTTCCCGCTGCTAATGGCGAGCTGGAAAATGGCTCCGGCGCTTGCGGCGGGTAACTGTGTTGTGCTGAAACCGGCACGGCTTACGCCGTTGTCCGTTCTGCTGCTGATGGAGCTGGTGGGGGATTTACTGCCGCCGGGGGTCATCAACGTGGTGAACGGTGCGGGTGGTGAAATCGGTGAATATCTGGCGACGTCAAAACGCATCGCTAAAGTGGCGTTCACGGGTTCTACCGAAGTGGGCCAGCAGATCATGCAGTATGCGACCCAGAATATTATCCCCGTTACGCTGGAGTTGGGCGGTAAATCCCCGAACATCTTCTTTGCCGACGTGATGGACGAAGAGGACGCATTCTTCGACAAAGCGCTGGAAGGTTTCGCGCTGTTTGCCTTCAACCAGGGCGAAGTCTGTACCTGTCCGAGTCGCGCACTGGTGCAGGAATCCATCTACGAACGCTTTATGGAACGCGCGATTCGCCGCGTGGAATCCATACGCAGCGGCAACCCGCTAGACTCGCACACGCAAATGGGTGCGCAGGTTTCGCAAGGGCAGATGGAAACTATCCTTAATTACATCGACATCGGTAAAAAAGAAGGCGCAGACGTGCTGACGGGCGGGCGTCGTAAAGCGCTGGAAGGCGATTTGAAAGCCGGTTATTACCTCGAGCCAACCATCCTGTTTGGCAAAAACAATATGCGCGTTTTCCAGGAGGAGATCTTCGGGCCGGTACTCGCGGTGACAACCTTTAAAACCGTGGAAGAAGCGTTGGAGCTGGCGAACGATACCCAATATGGCCTGGGCGCTGGCGTCTGGAGCCGTAACGGCAACCTGGCGTACAAAATGGGCCGAGGTATTCAGGCTGGGCGCGTGTGGACCAACTGCTATCACGCTTATCCGGCACACGCCGCATTTGGGGGTTATAAACAATCTGGTATTGGGCGTGAAACCCACAAAATGATGCTGGATCATTACCAGCAAACCAAATGCTTGCTGGTGAGTTATTCCGATAAGCCGTTGGGGTTGTTCTGATTCTGTTGGGGTGTACGAACCTGGCAATTAATATCTCTTAGCTCCTCCCCCTGACAAGGGTTGTCTCTTAGTCACATCTTTGAGCACAAGCGCTGGTGACATTCACTCTGCCAGTTTCGGGAGGGTTCCGTTCACCAGGCGATATGTGATTTATGCAGCTACCGAACCGGTGAACGTCTTAGGGGAATGGCGTAATTCTCCTGGCACGTTCACCGTTAGCGGTGATTACATAGAAAAGCGGGTTATTTGGTGAACGGAAAACCTGCGCAGCTTACAGATCTCACCCTGATAGATTAGCCAAGTGAGATCTGTATAAGAGACAGGACAAGGGGGAGGTTGGGTGGGGGTCATTTTGGACCCTATGGTTCACAGCCACATCCACCGTCTTGAAGTTACATCGCAGCCAGATAAATCGCCATGATCTCGGCGTGAGTGGCTTGAATCGGGTTGGTAAATCCGCAGGCGTCTTTTAACGCGTTTGCTGCAAGCTCATGAATATCTTCTTCTTTCACATTCAGATGGCGTAAGCCTGCTGGGATGTTGACCTTGCTTGCCAGCTTCTGGATAGCTTTGATGCAGGCTTGAGCCCCTTCCTGTTCGGACATATTTTTCACTTCCACGCCCATTGCCGCAGCAACATCACGCAAGCGGACTGCCGCAGCCGTGCTATTGAATCTCTGTACATGAGGCAACAACACTGCGTTGCAGACGCCGTGTGGCAGGTCATAGAAACCACCAAGCTGGTGCGCCATTGCGTGAACATAACCAAGCGAGGCGTTATTAAAGGCCATACCGGCGAGGAATTGTGCGTAGGCCATTTCTTCGCGGGCTTGTTCGTTGTCGCCATGCTCAACCGCGACAGGCAGCGCTTTGCAGATCATAGCCACGGCTTTTAAGGCGCAGGCGTCGGTGATTGGCGTTGCAGCGGTAGAAACATAGGCTTCCACGGCGTGAGTCAGAGCATCCATACCTGTGGCAGCAGTCAATGACTTCGGCATTCCCGCCATTAGCGCGGAGTCGTTTACTGACATGATTGGCGTAACGTGTTTATCGACAATCGCCATTTTGATGTGGCGCTCTTCGTCGGTAATGATGCAAAAACGCGTCATTTCTGATGCCGTGCCCGCCGTGGTGTTGATCGCAATCATCGGTAGTTGAGGATGCTTAGAACGATCAACGCCTTCGTAATCATTGATTTCCCCACCGTTAGTGGCGACCAACGCAATACCTTTGGCGCAGTCATGCGGTGAACCACCGCCCAGCGAAATCACGCAGTCGCAATTGTGTTGGCGCAACAGTGCCAGCCCCGCCCGAACGTTGCTGGTGGTTGGGTTCGGATGGGTGCCATCAAACACGAAACTTTGAATATCCCGGCTTTCTAATGCCCTTTGTAGTTGTGCCGCCATGCCCAGCTTTGCGAGCATGGAATCGGTGACGATTAACGCCCGTTGTAAACCATATTCGCGGAGGTTGTTTAGTGCGTCGTCGAGGCAGTTGGTGCCCATAATATTGACGGAAGGGATATAAAACGTTGTTGCAGCCATGATAACTATCCTTAGTTAATGATGATGACTGACAACATATTCCTATCAATTAAAAATTAAAGGCAGACCCGGAGGAAATGGAAGCCACGCCGCAAAACAAATAAACCGGCAGACTTTTATTGTTATTTATTATTTATGAATCATATATATAAATACATCACCGGATGTCTGATTATTCATCACGGTGATGTATTGGCGAGTGACAACCGTTACTTCTCGGCCAAGAACAGGGCTTTGTCACGCAACAAGTGGTCGTTACCGCGACGGCGAGTCAAACCAATGCGATCAAAGTATTCGAGAATTTGTACGGCGAGTTTACGACCCACACCCAGACGATCGCGGAAATCGGCGGCGCTGGTAGCACCCTGGGTTTGATCCAGCTCGCGGATCATATTGGCGAACGTTTGGATGCGATCGTTTCGATAGTAACGATCTTTTAAGATTGCGGTCACCAGCCCAAGCTGTGCGGCAAAGCGCAGTAGCAGGCGTATCGCTTGCTCATCTTGCTGAGTTTCTCGCGCAAGGTCGCGCACCCACCAAGGCTCGTCGCCAAATAATGCATCCACCTTTTCCCATATCGCCTGTTGCTGCGCGGAGAATCCGGGCTTGTGATCCGGCAAATGCAGCCAACCCTGACGGCTCGCCAATAGCCCTTCCTGGCGCATTTTTTCAATTAGCGCCAGAACCAGGGGCTCGTCTTCACCCGGCAATGCCATGCGGCGCAGGCGTTCACGCCCAGGGCCTGGTTGATCGTCATGCTGTTGATGATAACGCTCCAGGATATCGAGCAGTTTCTGTTTCCAGCGTGCGGCCATTTCATCGCTGAGCAAGCTATTGCCTGCGCGAAGATAATCGTTCTGGGACAGCAGTTCCTGTAAACCCTGAGTCGTGAATTGGCGCGCCCACGCGAAGTCGTTCAACGTAACAGCGCTGCGCTGCAAACAGATATCGAGTGCCTGTTGGTCGTTTTCAGCGAGTTTAAGCTGCTGCAACCAGGCCAGAAATGCAGGCTGACGTTTTCCACGACGCGGTGCGTGCAGCAAGATGGCTCGCGCCCCTGCCAGAGTCACGCGAGCGCTGATATCGCGCAGTACCAGACGGTCGTTGTCTGCAAGCCATAGCGGTACATCTAAAACCAGTTCGGCAAGGTCGTCTTCCAGCAGCGAAATACGCCCGGTGACGTGGCTGGCGGCGTGGTGAATATGCAGCGGCTGCCATTGTTGCAGCGGTGCGTGGCTTTCTAGCTGAACAATCACGCGCTCGACAGGCTGGAGTGGCTGCTGCGCCAGCAACCAGTCGCCGCGCTTAATATCCATTTTTTCCGCATCGCCACTGATATTGAGCGCAATGCGCTGCCCGGCAAATGCGGTATCTGTTTTGCTATCCTGAGCGTGTAAGCCGCGCACGCGCATCGGCTTATCGGCACCGGTTAACCAAAGCGTATCGCCAACTTTCACTTCGCCGCTAAGTGCTGTTCCTGTCACGACCAGGCCTGCGCCTTTCACTGTGAAAGCACGGTCAATGGCGAGACGGAAACGATGTTGACGCGGATGTGCTCGCTCTGGCAGCGCAAGTAAGTGCTCACGCAGTTTGTCGATACCTGTGCCGTTGGTGGCAGCGGTGACAAACAAAACCGCGTCTTGCCAGCCAAACTCTTTAAGCGTTTCCAGCACCGTTTCCCGGACTTCATCAATACGCGCTTCACTCACCCGGTCAGCTTTGGTTAAGGCGACAGTGAGCGATGGTTTTCCGGTTAATTGCAGGATGGCGAGGTGTTCGCGAGTTTGCGCCATTACGCCGTCATCGCAGGCGACCACTAACAGCGCGTGGTCAATGCCGCCGACGCCAGCCAGCATATTGGCGAGGAATTTTTCATGCCCCGGCACATCAATAAAACCGGGAATGCGACCATCGGGTTGTGGCCAATATGCGTAGCCAAGGTCGATAGTCATGCCGCGTTTTTTCTCTTCTGGCAATCGGTCAGCATTCACGCCCGTTAAGGCTTGCAGCAGGGTTGTTTTGCCGTGGTCAACGTGTCCGGCGGTAGCAATAATCACGGGTTCAGGTTCTCCATGAAGCTCGTTTCATCCTCAAGGCAGCGTAAATCCAGCCATAAACGCCCATCGCTGATGCGGCCAATTATCGGTTTTGATAGCTCGCGCAAACTCTGCGTGAGCATGCTAAGCGTGGTGCCACGGCCATCTTTTGGCGTGAACGTTAGCGCGGTGCTGGGCAGCCTGTCCACCGGCAGTGAGCCGCTGCCAATTTGCGATAAACACGGTTCGACGAGAACGGTAAAATGTTCGCCAAATTTGCCCTGGAGCGCAGGTTGCAGGCGTTGTGCAAGCTCGGTGATTTCGCTGGCGTTACGGGTTAACAGACGCAATGTCGGCAATTTCTCGACCAGCGTTTCAGGGTGTTGATACAAACGCAGAGTCGCTTCAAGTGCCGCCAGTGTCATTTTATCAGCGCGCAATGCACGTTTGAGCGGATGGCTTTGAATGCGTGCGATTAGCTCTTTTTTACCGACGATGATGCCAGCCTGCGGCCCGCCGAGCAGTTTATCACCGGAGAAACTGACCAGGCTTACCCCTGCGGCAATCAGTTGTTGCGGCATCGGTTCTTCCGGCAATCCCCATTGGTTTAGGTCGACCAGCGATCCGCTACCTAAATCGGTCACCACGGGAATATTTAGCTCATTGCCAAGTGCGACCAGTTCGGCCTCATCGACGGCTTTGGTGAAGCCTGCAACCTGATAATTACTGGTGTGGACTTTCATCAGCAGTGCGGTGTTTTCACCCGCAGCCTGGCGATAGTCTTTCAGATGGGTGCGGTTCGTGGTGCCGACTTCCACCAGATGGCAACCAGCCTGGCGCATGACATCAGGAATACGAAATGCACCGCCGATTTCTACCAGTTCGCCGCGTGAAACAACCACTTCTTTACCGCTGGCGCAGGCGGCCAGCATCAGCAACACCGCCGCTGCGTTGTTATTGACGATGCAGGCATCTTCCGCGCCAGTAATCTCGCAAAGCAAATCTGCCAGCGCTCGATCGCGATGCCCACGCTCTGCGCCGTGCAAATCGTATTCCAGTGTGACCGGATAACGCATGGCGTGCGTCACAGCTTCAATAGCTGCTTCTGCCTGCAAAGCCCGGCCAAGGTTGGTGTGCAGCACGGTGCCAGTCAGATTAAAGACCGGCTGGAGCGCGCTGCGCTGGCTCGCTTCCAGTTTTGCCTTCGCCTGTGCAGCCCAATTTTCATTCCACGGTGGGAGCTTATCCTGCAAGCGGACGTGCTCACGCGCCGCCTCCAGCATTTCCCGTAACGTGTTAACCACCTGAGTGTGGCCGAAGTTGCTTAGCAAAGCGCTGAACGAGGCGTCGCGTAGCAGTCTGTCTATTGCTGGAAGTTGGCTGTACAAGGTGCGATCGGTTGTCATGGCAAGCCGCAGAGTGGCGAAATTTAACGGTAGTTTACAGGGGGAGTTATCTCCCTGTCATGGTTCTTTCTCCCTGAGTTAAGGAGGTTGATTAGGGACGAACAGGCGTTAAATTGGCATATTTAATATGGATTTATTTTATTGGTATCACATGGCGACGATATCGACATTTCTATTCATTAATAAATGAGAGTAGAATTATTGACGGGTTTTTATATATTGGTGGTTCACATGGATGAAGAGCAATTAATAAAACTGATGAATGAAAACGGTTTTACTAAAAAGGAAATAGACAAGTTATTGCTTGCTGCTGAAAAATATCCTGCAACGCTTGAATGGGTGGTTCGTGAGTTTGCCCGCTATTATAAACCCTTAGTGATCACACTATTTATATTAAGCGCAGTGCTTTGTATACCCATGTTCTCTGAAACTGATGCTGCAGTAAGGTTATTTATATTTACAGGGTATTTATGCGTTATATTTGTTACATTTAAAATGTATGCTATGAGTTACTTGATTAAATGCAATAGATTTATGAAGATATTAGCTCGTAAATATGAAGAGGCTGAGAATGATGATTGAATATATTGTGGCGGGGTGTTATCTTCTGTTTTCACTTTCTGGGATATTCATTAATATTGAATTCAGAAGAAGGTTCCCTGGTCATAAATTTAAGCCGTTTATATTTCTTTGCTACTTATTAGTAGGTGTGTTTTTTGGTATTACCCACTTGGGAATTATGAAGTACGGATACAATGTTGTGTACTTGCCTGCAAACCAATGGATAGAAGGGAATAGTATTGTAAGAGTCATTGCGGCAATATTTTTTTCCCACAGCTTTTAATAGGTCCTTCATTTGTTCGATCAAAAAGATGAAACTCTTAATAACACCTGTCAATTAAAATTCAATTAACAGGTGTTATTATTCACATGGACTTCTCAGTGTTGTAAGCAGACATTGTTGTGAGTCCATCGACTAAGATCTCAAGCTTTAATTGTGGACGAGTCATCGTTTGATACCCCATTAAAAAATCTTTATTAAGATAACGGAACAGTCTCCAGGCATCTGGTTTGAGGGCATGTTTGAACAATCCAAAACCGGAAAAAGCAATATCAACACCTGCATAAACAAGATCGCCCTGTGCTTTTGTATACCCTAAGGCGACGGCACCCTCCTCGTACCATCTACTGGAAAATCCCTTGTAGTTTGGATCGTTACGATATAACGACACTCCATTTTCCGTAATAGAATTTATTCCATGTATTACAAGCGTTACTCCAGCTGTAATTGATGCGACGCCTACAACACAACCTACTACAGTTGCACAAGATGTTAGTCCTGCTCCCACCATCCCTAAACCAGCAAAAACCTGGCCAATGCCACCAAGGATAAATACCCCCTTAACAATATACGACCACATATCATTTTCTTTTTTAATCTCAATGGTCATATTTTGTGTGATTTTCTTTTGCCTGATGAGACATTCCTGATGGATCAGATTTGAACGCTCTTCTTTCAGGTAAGTAATAGCTTCTTTTTTACTGTTTTCAGAATAGTCGCCGTTTAATATCTCCATTTTATTCTCTATGAAAAGAGACATATTGTTTATAAAGTCTATCCGCAGCCTGCTGTTGTTGATGAGTTGTGAAGCGGTTAATGCACTTTCCTTTAGCATTCGTGCTTCTAGCCCTCCCATTACGAGATAATAAGCATTTGTCCTTTTCGGATCGTGGTTGAGAATATAATCCATTTTAGAATACCCTGTCTTCCCATAGGCTATAACTTGATGTTCCCGCCGAAATATTTTCCCAGGTAATACTTTCGTATTTTAATGATACAGTTTCTATTGGTTGGGCGTCATTGTGGGTCAATGAATTGGGTGAAACCAGGTTGATGTCTGTAATGGTCGCTTTGATTAGTTTTATGCGATAAAAAAGTGATTGCGTACCAGACCTATCCGTTCTGTACATATCAAATATGGCCTCCATTTTCTCATTGTTTGTGATAGCGAAAGCTAACAGAGGGGAAGATTTATCGATAGGTTTTTTGAAGGTTAATGGCTGGTGATTAACATTTTGGTCACGAGATATAGCATAAGCCAATTCGTGAATCAGAATTTGATCGAGATGTGTTACCTGATAAGCATTGCCAATTGAGCTGTAAGAAGAGCAACCGCTGGAAAGTAGTCCTTGCTGTTCTCCATTCAGCGACAGATAGATGTTATTTGCCATATTTTTATCACCTTTATTAATGTGTAGTCGTCGTCGGCTGTTTGAGATCCAGAGAGAGCATTCGTCCATCTGACATATTCATTATTATTCCATCCGCTGTAATAATGGACAGAATTTCAAAGCTGGCAAGCATGACAGCTGCCAATTTATCTTCCAGAGAAAGTGTGTTGAGATTAATAACATCACAAAGCTCTCTCGTCAGTTCTCTGATAGATTCTTCTTTTCCTGGTGCTATTTTTGACATGGGAAAACACCTTCACAGATATTTATGAAGGTTACTTTCCCCTGATTTTGTTTCGGGTGACAATTAAATTATCTGGAATGTACGGAATCGGAATTTGTTAGATTAAATTATTATATTGAGGAGTGATAATTACTCCTCAATATAATAATTGAGTAAGAACAGGAGATCATGCCGTCGGCGGTTCGGTGCGAGCAAAACTTTCGCGTTCGAAAAGTTTCTCCACCAGTTTGACCAGGTGAGGGCGGTCGACACACCAGCCGGGGGAGACTCGGCGGAAATTGAGATAGCCCACGGCGCAAGCTGCTGCAATAGTTGCCACACTTAGGTTTTCCGCATTCAGTTTTTTATCCGCCGTGTATTGTTCGAGCATTGTCAGGCCACGGCTGATTTTTTCCCGTTGGCGGAGCAATTCCTCTTCGGATTGTTTTTCTATCGGGCGCTGGCGTTCACGTACCGACACCAGGGCGGCGTCCATAATGCCGTCGGCCAGTGCTTCAATTTGGCGCATTTGCAAAGCGGCTAGCGGGTCGCGTGGGATAAGCGCCGGAGCAATGTCGAGAAGCTCGAGATATTCCGCAATTATCGGGGAATCGAACCAGTATTGGCCGTCGTCGGTAATTAACGCCGGAACTTTGCCCAGCGGGTTGTAGTGCGGCGTGGAGCTTTCTGATGTCCACGGGTTGTCGTTTACAAACTCAAAAGTGATGCCCTTTTCCAGCAATATCACAGATATCTTGCGCACATAAGGGCTGGTGTAATTACCGATAAGTTTCATTACATCGTCCATTTTTAATCGACAAAAGCTAAGTATGGATCAGATTGCCGAGTCTGTTCGAAATGTCTACGGCTGGGTGGTTTTGATGTAGTCGAGAAACGCGCGCAGCCCACAAGTCATGTACTGGCGATTGGGGTAGTAGAGTTGTAGGCTGGGGCGTTCTGGCAGCCACTCCTCAAGCACCTGCACTAGCTTTCCGCTCGCCAGATGCTCTTTGACCTGTTCGTGATACAGGAAACCTAACCCAGCGCTACACAACACGGCTTCCAGTGCAGAATCCATGTCGTCGACCGTGATGTTTCCGGAAGGGAGAATTTCAAGTTTGCCTTCCGCCCCTTCAAATTCCCAGTGATACGGGCGACCGCTCTGGAAGCGGAAGACAACGCTCTGGTGATTCACCAGCTCGCGCGGATGCGTTGGTGCAGGCACACGGGCCAGGTATTCAGGCGTGGCGACGACAACCAGTTTTATTTTCGGGCCGATTGGCACGGCAATCATGTCTTTTTCAACGGTAGTGTTCAGCCGTATTCCTGCATCAAACTCCTGCTGGACGATATCGACCAGTTTATCTTCCGTGGTGATTTCTACTTTGATGTCTGGATATTCGCGGCTAAATCCGGCGACCAGCGGCATCAAGACAAGGCGCGAAGCTATCCGGGAGGTGTTGATTTTCAGTGTACCCATTGGCGTGTCGCGGAAACAATTGACCTCATCGAGCATGGTATTGATTTCATCGAATGCGGGGCGCAGACGCTCAAAAAGGCTCAATCCCGCTTCGGTGAGCGACACGCTGCGGGTGGTGCGGTTAAACAGGCGAATTTTCAGCCGTTGCTCAAGCTGCTTGATGACGTGGCTGATGGCCGAAGGTGATAGCCCAAGTTCATCGCCTGCCGCGCGAAAGCTTTTGTGGCGCACCACGGCATTAACGTCACCACTTTGGATCTCTACCGCATTGGTTTTAACCCCGCGCTGGGTGTGGAAGATGAGCCGGACTGGCAAAACCCGCAGAAGCAGTACTCGCCGGAAGTGCATCGTCTGTTTGGCGAGCTGGAAGGCAAAGACACTGTCGTGTTCGTGTTTCCCGTGTGGTGGTACAGCTTTCCGGCGATGCTTAAAGGCTATCTTGATCGCGTCTGGAACTATGGCCTGGCCTATGGTGAGGGCGGCCGGATAGCCGGGAAGAAAATTCGCTGGGTGGCGCTTGTGGGCGGCTCGCAAGCCGGTTATGTGAAATACGGTTGGGATAAAAATATGCTTGATTACACCAACGGTGCGATGGGGTATCTCGGGGCGACAGATTCGAAAGTCGAATTTATCTACAACACTGCAGGCCTTGAAGAAGATATCGTTGACGGTGAACAGCATTACCAGAAGCTTTTCGGGCAGGCTAGCGCGATGGTTGATGGGTTGGTGGAGTGAGTTAATGATTTTTGCCCTCTCCTTCGGGAGAGGCTTTAGCCCAATACCGGCTGTAATAAAGTTACATATGGAAATTATCGAAGCGGTGCTGAGTTGCCCTGGATCACACCAGGAAAAATCAGAGCAAAATATTTTGTGATTTAAATCACAAATAAATAACAAAGTGATAATGATAAAATGTGACTTTTATCACATATTAGGGTCAATCAAGGACGAAAAATCAGCATTGTGTTTTTTTTACACACTCATTATGTGATGGGAATCACTAGAAAAAGGTTCATCACACCCCTCTATGAGTGATCTGAATCACATAAAAATCCACCCACTGGACAGCTTAACGATCACGTGCCAAATTCGCCTCACTTAGAGCATCTGGCAGCACTGCTTGCCACAACATTAACAATAAACCTCGGGCTGCTTTTTCAGCACGTAAACACAAAAGGGGTGTGCGTATGTCATCCGATTTCAAGATCAAAGTGCAGAGCTTTGGTCGTTTCCTGAGTAACATGGTAATGCCAAACATCGGCGCATTTATCGCCTGGGGTATTATCACGGCCTTATTTATTCCAACTGGTTGGTTGCCAAGCGAGACGCTGGCGAAACTGGTTGGCCCGATGATTACCTATCTGCTGCCGTTGCTCATCGGTTATACCGGTGGTCGCTTAATCGGTGGCGACCGTGGTGGTGTGGTCGGTGCAATCACAACGATGGGTGTTATCGTCGGTGCGGATATGCCGATGTTCCTCGGTGCGATGATTGCAGGTCCTCTGGGTGGCTGGGCGATTAAACATTTCGACGCCTGGGTAGATGGCAAAATCAAATCCGGCTTTGAAATGCTGGTGAACAACTTCTCCGCTGGCATCATCGGTATGATTCTGGCGATTCTGGCGTTCATGGGGATCGGCCCTGCGGTTGAAGTCCTGTCCAAAGTATTGGCTGCGGGCGTTAACTTCATGGTTGTCCATGACATGCTGCCGCTGGCGTCTATCTTCGTAGAACCGGCGAAAATCCTGTTCCTGAACAACGCCATCAACCACGGTATCTTCTCACCGTTGGGTATCCAGCAGTCCCACGAACTGGGCAAATCAATCTTCTTCCTGATTGAAGCCAACCCAGGTCCGGGTTTGGGCGTGCTGTTGGCATACATGTTCTTCGGTCGTGGTAATGCTAAGCAGTCTGCGGGCGGCGCGGCAATCATACACTTCCTGGGCGGTATCCACGAAATTTACTTCCCATATGTGCTGATGAACCCACGTCTGATTCTGGCCGTTATCCTCGGCGGTATGACTGGCGTATTCACTCTGACTATGCTGAACGGCGGCCTGGTTTCTCCGGCATCCCCGGGTTCCATCCTGGCGGTTCTGGCAATGACGCCAAAAGGGGCTTACTTCGCTAACATCGCGGCAATCGTTGCGGCAACAGCAGTCTCCTTCGTGGTATCAGCCATCCTGCTGAAAACCAGCAAGGTTAAAGAAGAAGACGACATTGAAGCTGCGGCTCGCCGTATGGCTGAGATGAAAGCTGAATCCAAAGGCGGCGCAGCGCCACTGGCGGTAGGTGCGGGTCTGTCTAACGACCTGAGCCACGTACGCAAAATCATCGTAGCTTGTGATGCAGGTATGGGTTCAAGTGCCATGGGTGCTGGCGTGCTGCGTAAGAAAGTGAACGACGCTGGCCTGAAAAACATCTCCGTAACTAACTGTGCAATCAACAGCTTGCCGGATGATGTAGACCTGGTGATTACGCACCGTGACCTGACTGAACGTGCGATGCGCCAGGTGCCGCAGGCACAGCATATTTCCCTGACCAACTTCCTCGACAGCAGCTTGTACGCCAACCTGACCGAGCGTCTGGTGGCCTCTCATAACCTGAGCGAGAAAGAAGTGAAGGTGATGACCAGCCTGGAAGACAGCTTTGTCGCTGACGAAGAAACGTTGTTCCGCCTGGGTGCTGGCAACGTGTTCCTCGGCCTGACCGCCGCCAATAAAGAAGAAGCGATTCGCTTTGCTGGTGAGCAGCTGGTGAACGGCGGTTACGTTCAGCCTGAGTATGTTGATGCGATGTTTGAACGCGAAAAACTGACCCCAACTTATCTGGGTGAAGGTATCGCGGTTCCACACGGTACGGTTGAAGCGAAAGACCGTGTACTGAAAACCGGCGTCGTGTTCTGCCAGTATCCACACGGTGTTCACTTCGGTGAAGAAAGTGATGATATTGCCCGCCTGGTTATCGGTATTGCCGCTCGCAATAACGAACACATCCAGGTTATCACCAGCCTGACCAATGCGCTGGATGATGATTCAGTCATCGATCGCCTGGCCAATACCACCAGTGTCCAGGAAGTTCTCGACCTGCTGGCTGGTAAGAAATAAGTCTCCTTTTCCCTCTCCCATTGGGAGAGGGTTCTGGTGAGGGTGGTCAACACCACAAACCTCCTCACCCGAACCCTCTCGGGTAATTCAAATTTAAGAAGGTGAACGACATGAAAGCATTACATTTTGGTGCAGGTAATATCGGACGTGGCTTTATCGGGAAACTGCTGGCAGATGCGGGTATTCAACTGACGTTTGCCGACGTGAACCAGACCGTGCTGGACGCGCTGAATGCACGCCATAGCTACCAGGTACATGTCGTTGGCGAGCAAAAGCAAATCGATACTGTTTCTAATGTGAATGCCGTCAGCAGCATTGGCGATGACGTTATCGGCCTGATTGCCGATGTAGACCTGGTTACTACAGCTGTAGGCCCAGTGGTGCTCGAGCGTATCGCGCCAGCCGTGGCTAAAGGGTTGGTTCTGCGCCGTGCAAACGGCAATGAAACACCGCTGAATATTATTGCGTGCGAGAACATGGTGCGCGGCACCAGCCAGCTTAAAGGCCACGTCATGAAGGCGCTGTCTGAAGACGATCAGGCCTGGGTTGAGCAGCACGTCGGCTTTGTTGATTCCGCCGTTGACCGTATCGTTCCACCGTCAGAATCCGCGACCAATGACCCGCTTGAAGTGACCGTTGAAACCTTCAGCGAGTGGATTGTTGATAAAACTCAGTTCAAAGGTGACCTGCCAAACATTCCTGGCATGGAACTTACTGATAACCTGATGGCGTTTGTTGAACGCAAGCTCTTCACGCTCAATACCGGGCATGCTATAACCGCGTACCTCGGTCAACTTGCCGGTCATCAGACCATTCGCGATGCGATTCTGGACGAGAAAATCCGTGCCGTAGTGAAAGGTGCGATGGACGAAAGTGGTGCGGTGCTGATCAAACGCTACGGCTTTGATGCTGACAAGCATGCGGCCTATATCCAGAAAATCCTCGGTCGTTTCGAAAATCCGTATCTGAAAGATGATGTGGAACGCGTAGGCCGCCAGCCGCTGCGTAAATTAAGTGCGGGTGACCGCCTGATTAAACCGTTGCTGGGCACTATCGAGTATGGCTTGCCACACGTGAACCTGGTCGAAGGTATTGCGGCGGCAATGCATTACCGCAGCGAGCAAGATCCGCAGGCGCAGGAACTGGAGCAACTTCTGGCAGCAAAAGGCCCACAGGCTACGCTGGCAGAAATTTCCGGCCTGGATATCAACAGCGAAGTCGTAGCGCAAGCGGTGAACGCGTATAACGCTCGAGCGTAACGGAAAACGGGTGCAGTGGACGCTGCACCCAATAAATACTTTTAGTGATGTAGGCAAAGATGGAAGAAACCCAGGCCTTTGAAAACCGTGTGCTTGAGCGTCTTAATGCCGGAAAAACCGTTCGTAGCCTGCTGATTACCGCGGTCGAGCTTCTCACCGAAGCGGTGAATATTCTGGTGCTTCAGGTCTTCCGTAAAGACGATTATGCGGTGAAATATGCGGTTGAACCGTTGCTGGATGGCGATGGCCCATTAGGGGATCTTTCCGTGCGCCTCAAACTTATCTACGGGCTTGGCGTGCTGAACCGCGCGGAGTACGAAGATTGCGAGCTGTTGATGGCTTTGCGCGAAGAGTTAAATCACGACGGTAATGAATATAATTTTACCGACGATGAAATGCTTGGCCCATTTGGTGAATTGCATTGTGTTTCAGCGCTGCCGACGACGCCAAAGTTTGTGGATGGCAGTGACCCTGAGCTGTTTGCCATGCAAAAACAGCGTTACCAACAAATTGTCCGTTCAACGATGGTGCTCTCTTTGACCGAGCTGATCTCACGGATCAGCTTAAAAAAAGCCTTCCAGAAGTAATTTCGAGCAAAGTCCCTTTTCACCCTCTTATGCCGAATGGTGTATGCTTGCCAGCAATGAACGTTATTTACGGTTAATCAAAAATGAAAGAAATCGAAAAAGCAGAAATCAAACGTCTTAGCGATCGCCTCGACACCATCCGTCATGAGATGCCTGAGCTGCATCTGATCAACGAAGCTGAAAAATACGCTGAGATGGAAAAAGAGAAAGCGAAGCTGGAAATTGAGATCGTGCGTCTGCAAGCGGTGCGTAACCAGAAGCTGAGCAAAGAAGCGCAGAAACTGATGGCACTGCCGTACAAGCGCCCAATCACCAAGAAAGAACAGGCTGACATGGGCAAGCTGAAAAAAGCAGTGCGCGGCCTGGTTATCGTGCATCCAATGACGGCATTAGGCCGTGAAATGGATCTCGAAGAAATGACCGGTTTTTCTAAGACTGATTTTTAATTTAAATTCCAGTTTGATAAAGGGATGCGGCGTTTGCCTCATCCCTTTATTTTTAGCTCAGCAATAAATTCATCGACCGCATTCATCTCTCCTGCACGCTCTTTTTCTCTTCTATCGATTTCGTTGAGATCTTCAATAAGCAGACGTTTCTTTTCGGCATCAGCAAAGCGTTTGAGCAGCTCACGGATCATCGGTTGATAACCCATTTCATGATGTCCGGCGATAACTTTCAGATCCGCGATTAGCGTTTTGGGCAGGCGAATAGAAATGAGCTGTAGCCCAAGTCTTTCATCGAGCTTTTCACTCTCGCCCACGGCAACCCTGACAAACTCTTCTGATGCTCCTAATTCCCTGTTTTCCCAGCGTTCACTGTTGTCTTTATTCATGATATTTCCTCGGTTATAAGCTGCATCGCGAATAAATCCGCAGTTCGACAACATTGGGTTCAAAAGCAGATTTCACGATCTCTGCGCCATCAACGGAAATGAAGCAGATTTTCAGGGCTCGGCCTGTATTCGTATTAGCAATAAACCAAAGTGTGGGCGGTTCGGTTTTATGGCATTCACGATAATCAGTTAAGAGATAAGGTTCCCTGTTTAGAAAACACTCTTCAACCTCTTGTGATGTTACGCCGTGTTTTACTTTGAGTTTATGCAGCACCCCTGAGGAAAATCGCAATCCCATCGTGTACTCCTTGTTTAGACTATATCCATTTGTATATACAATCAAATAATTATTTGAATTAATAAATTCATATAATTCAGCTTGTTATTGAATTTTATATTTAATGTATATACTTTTTGTTTCCGTGTTCGCGGCGATTAGCGAACGGAAATGACTTCACGGTGGGGGAATATACGCGCAAAAAAACGCCTCGTGTGGATGATTAATTCATCTTGCGAGGCGGCTTCCAGAAACCGGTATTTCCATTTTCTTGCCCTGCTTGATGAGTTTGAGCCAGCAGGTTTCCCCGCTGGCCTCAATGGTTACTGTAATACCTGCGGGTTCACGCAGTTTTCTTTCACCTTGCCGCCCAGGGCAGCAATCAAATTATCGACTGCGCAGGCTGCCATGTTGTAGCGCGTTTCATGTGTTGCGGAACCGATATGCGGTAGAGCGACGACATTCGATAAGCTGAGCAGCGGGGAGTCAACAGGCAGCGGTTCTTGTTCGAAAACATCCAGACCAGCGGCGTGAATTTTGCCGTCTACCAGTGCCTGAATTAAGGCTTTCTCATCGACCACCGGGCCGCGTCCGGCGTTAATCAAAATCGCCGAGGATTTCATTTTTGCCAGTTGTTCTGCACCAATCAGATGATAAGTTTCATCGGTCAGCGGCAGGGAAATACAGACGAAATCTGATTCCACCAGCAGGGTATCGAGGTCGCAATAGCGAGCGTTAAAACGGTCTTCTGCTTCCTGGTGATGGCGGCGAGCGTTATACAGAATCGGCATGTTGAAACCGAAGTGCGCACGCTGCGCCAGCGCCAGGCCAATGCGGCCCATGCCCAGAATCCCTAACGTTTTGTGGTGCACGTCGATGCCAAACCAGTCTGGGCCGATGCTGCCTGTCCATTCGCCCGCTTTGACTCGTTCAGCCACTTCCACCGCACGGCGTGCCGTTGCCAGCACCAGTGTCATCATGGTGTCCGCCACGGTTTCTGTCAGCACTGTTGGCGTGTGCATCAGTGCGATACCGCGAGCGCTCAGCGCATCCACATCGAAATTGTCGTATCCAACCGAGACAGTTGAGGCGGCGCGTAGCTTAGGCGTGTGCTCTAAAAACGCGTTATCCACTTTTTCGCTGGAACCCAGAATGCCTTCCGCATTGGCAAACGCCTGCGCGTTTTGCTTGATGGTTTCAGGGCTTAAATCGCGCAGTTGAGTGACGGTAAAATGGCTTTCAAGGCGGGCAAGCAGGTCGTCAGGTAACGTTTTATAGAGGATGACGGGCGGCTTCATGGCGTTCTCCGTTAAACAGTTAAATACAGACCAGGCGGTATAACGACCGCCCGGCTTGAGATTAGGCGTGGTGTGCTGCCACCGGAACTTGTTGGTTTCTCGCCGGTTTCACTATCAGAGTTAGCCACACTGAAGCGAGCAATGCCACCCCCATAAAGATGTAGGAAGCAGACGGGCTGCCCGTTGCACCATTAAGGTAGCCAACAAACCAGGAGCCGACAAACGAGCCCAGCGCCCCCATGCTGTTAATTAATGCCATCGCGCCACCGGCGACGTTTCTTGGCAGCATTTCCGGGATAATCGCGAAGAATGGGCCGTAGGGCGCGTACATTGCGGCACCGGCAATCACCAGCAAAGTGTAGGAAACCCAGAAGTGATCTGCGCCCACCAGCCACGAACCGAGGAACGCCAGTGCGCCAATCAGCAGCAGCGGCCAGACAAACAGTTTACGGTTCTGCATTTTGTCCGAGGCCCAGGAAACCACAATCATTGCAATCGTTGCGGCGAGATAAGGTACTGACGAAAGCCAGCCGACTTCCACCATTCCCATGCCCGAAGCGCCTGCTCCACGAATAATGGACGGCAGCCACAGCACGAAGCCATACACGCCGATACTCCAGCAAAAATATTGCATACACAGCAGCACAACGTTGCGTGAGCGGAACGCTTCGCCGTAGTTACGCACGGCTTTGATGCCTTCTTGTTCTTTCTCAAGCTGCGCCTGCAATGCGGCTTTTTCCGCATCGGACAGCCAGCCCACCTGGGTCGGTTTGTCTTTGACCAGCACCCACCAGGCGAACGCCCAGAGAACGGCTGGGATACCTTCGATGATGAACATTTCACGCCAGCCGAGCGCCTGAATCAGGTAGCCAGAAACCACCGACATCCACAGCACGGTGACTGGGTTGCCGAGGATTAAAAAGGTGTTGGCGCGTGAGCGTTCGGACTTGGTGAACCAGTTGCTGATGTAAATCAGCATCGCTGGCATTACCGCGGCTTCAACAATACCTAGCACGAAGCGGATTGCCGCCAGCGCTGGAATGTTGCTGACGATACCGGTCAACGATGCGCAGCCGCCCCATAAAATCAGGCAGACGAAGATAAGTTTGCGCACGCTGCGGCGCTCGGCATACATCGCGCCGGGGATCTGGAAGAAGAAATAGCCAAGGAAGAACAGCGCCCCGAGTAACGACGAAATCCCTTTGGTGATACCGAGATCTTCGTTAATCCCTGCGGCGGAGGCAAAACTAAAGTTGGCACGATCGAGGTACGCCAGGCTGTACGTGATGAACACGATAGGCATGATGTACCACCAACGTTTTGGTGCGATTGTATTGGTTTTCATGGGCTAGCCTCTATGTTGAGGAGAGTCGCATCGTGCCGGATGTAGGGTACAGCCGATGCGGTTTTCGTTTATTCGCCAAGCGCTGCGCGAGTCGGTAACCCTTCGCTGTCGCCGATGACTTGTATCGCCAGTGAGCCGATTTTATTACCGCGACTAACGGCATGTTGTAAGGATTTCCCTTCCAGCAGGGCGCTGATTACCCCAACGGCAAAGCCGTCGCCAGCGCCTACGGTATCGACCACGTTGTCGACCTTCACCGCACTCACCGCACCTTTTTCACCGGATGTGGTTTTGAACCATGCGCCGTCAGCACCTGTTTTCAGCACCACCGTTTTCACACCGTGGTTGAGATAGAAATCGGCAATCGCTTCTGGCGTTTTTTGCCCTGTCAGCAGCGCTCCTTCGCTCAGACCTGGCAGCACCCAATCAGCCTGAAACGCTAGCTTATTCAACTGCCTCACCATTTCGGCTTCGCTTTTCCACAGCACCGGGCGCAAATTGGGATCAAACGAGATAGTTTTCCCTTTCTGTTTCATCATGTTTGCGGCGTGGTTGAGCAGTTCTAACGAGCTTTCAGAGAGCGCTGCTGCCACGCCGCTCAGGTGTAAATGACGCGCGGAACAAAAATATTCTTCATTGAGATCTGTTTTAGACAGGTGGCTGGCTGCCGATCCTTTGCGGAAGTATTCCACAATGGGATCGGTTCCATTTCCCGCCTTAGATTTCAGCTGAAAACCTGTGGCGTAGCGTTCGTCGGTGGTCACGCCACGGCTGTCGATGTGCTCTTTCGCTAACTGCTGCAAGACATAACGGCCAAACGAGTCATTGCCCACGCGGCTGACCCAGCCCACATTCAGGCCAAGACGCGCAAGCCCTGTGGCAACGTTCAGCTCCGCGCCTGCCACGCGTTTAACAAAGCGCTCTGCGGCAGCTAAATCGCCGGTTTCACTGGCGACAAACATCGCCATCGCTTCGCCAATGGTGATGACATCAAGTTGCGTTGGCATGACTTACTCCTCGCGTAATAAGTTGACGTAATGACGGGTAACCGCCGTCAGGTCACGGCCTTCCAGCGGAAATTCGATACCGCGTGGCACATCGGCTGGCAGGCTGTTTAGTAATTCCAGCCAGCGCGGTTCGGCATCATCCAATGCAATGGCTCGATAATGGTAATGATGTGGGACCGCCGCTTTAACGTGGATATAACTGACTGACGGCGCAAGCACGCGTGCCGCAGCTTCTGGCGACTCGTCCACCCACAGCCAGTTCGCCATATCAAACGTTAGGGTCACAGGAAGGTTTAGCACATTACAGGCGGCCTGGAAGCGCTGCATGGGCGCAAGTTTGCCGCTGTTTGTCTGGTCATTTTCCACCACCAATGGCACATCGCTTTGTTCAAGCCACTGCTGCAAAACGGAAAATTGTTGGCTGCCGCGAAAGTGGCCGAGAGAGAGTTTAAGCCAGCTGGCATTGAGCTGGTGGGCTTCAAGCAGCAATGATGGGATTAGCGGATTGAGTTTGCCATCTTCAACAAACAGTGGCTCGGGTGCGGAATAACAGGCCTGGAGATGATGTTTACCGATTTGCAGTGCCAACTCTGGCAAAGCATCAAGCTGGGCCTGGCTTAATAATTCACGGCGAATTTCTACGCCGTCAGCACCTGCATTGGCGATAATCGGTAACAAGGCTTGCTGGCCACCCAGCGCGGCAATACGGTCATGACCATACGCGGCGGTGACGACAATAATGGTTCTCGGCATAAACTTCTCCGGAATGGTTACATCTTAATAACGTATCTATTACGCTAAATGGAACCGGTTCCAAAGAAAAGCCAGGCATGCTTGATTTATGATCGCTATCACGAACAAAGATTATCGGGCGGTGGAGCCGCGGATGATTAACTCGCCGGAAAAAACCTGCTCGTAGACGGTATCGCTACCGCCTTCGATGCGTTTCACGACTTGTTGGAGGGCAGCATAGCCAATCTGCCAGGTCGGTTGTTTGAGAGTTGTGATTCCCACACCGGCAAGCTCAGCCCACTCGAGTTCGTCGAATCCTAACAGGCCGATATCGCTGCCCCAATGCAGGCCAATGCGACGCAGGGATCGTGCAACTTGCAGTGTGAGTGCGCCGTTCGCGGAAATAACCGCCTTACGCATTCCACGGTGGTGAGTGTGGAACTGACGCAGCGTGTTATCCATCAAATCCGCTTCGTGCAAAGGGACTTCCGCATTTGCGGCGACAATTCCAGGATAGCGTTCGAGGGTGGCGTAAAAAGCATTCAGGCGTTCCCGGCGAGTGTTCACCGTACCGAGTGGCTCGCTAAGAAAAAGAATCGCTTCAAAGCCTTGTTCGACAAGGTGTTCGGTTGCGGTCGTGGCGGCTTGGGTGTTATCCAGACCCACGACATCGCAGGCAAAATCAGGAATTTTGCGGTCAATCAGTACCATCGGTAACGCGGATTGTTGCAGTCGATTAAGACCCTCTTCGCGCATACCCACCGCATTCACCACAATGCCTTCCACCTGATAACTGTGCAGCAAATCCAGATAATGCCGCTCCTGGTCCACTTCGTTATTGGTGTTACAGACCAGCGGTGTAAAGCCCTTTTCACGGCACGCCGCTTCGATGCCGCTGAGGACATCAACAGAGTAGGGGTTGGTAATATCCGCGATGATCAGCCCAATTAAACGGGTGCGCCCGCGTTTAAGGCCGCGAGCCATCTGGCTTGGACGGTAATCGAGTTCAGCAATGGCGGTTTCGATGCGCAGACGGAGAGAGTCAGACAGCACGTTTTGCTCGCCGTTAAGATAGCGGGAAACACTGGTTTTTCCGGTTTTTGCCGCTTTCGCGACGTCGCTTATCGTGGGGCGTGCAGCCTTGCTGTTCATGTGTATCTCCGAGGGTAACTTTCGGGAGAGTAACATATTTTCGCTGGGCTGGTTTTTGTTCGGCTTCTGAATGTCCTCCAACCTCCCCCTCGTCAGGACTGTCTCTTAGTTACATCTTTGCCATGGTGCTGGTGAAATTAACTCTGTCAGTATCGGGAAGATTCCGTTCACCAGGCGATATGTGATTTATGCAGCTACCGAACCGGTGAACGTCCTAAGGGTGTTCTCCGTCACACCCTTAGGGCTCCCGACTCCCGGCAATAAATCGCCGCAAGCGGTAAACCTCCATTTTTCCTCATTTTTAGGGTCGGTTGCGATTCGTTCCCGACGATCACAACCTCCAGCC
>CBCPKK010000040.1:0-55194 GCA_965119215.1 uncultured Buttiauxella sp. | reverse complement strand
GGCGACCCTGTTGATGGTGATATCGGCTGTCGCCACGTAGTCGGTGCTGACCGTATGCTCGGTATGGGCTTCCACGGTGTTACCCGCATTATCCGTCGCCGTGATGCTGGCATGTACCTGCTGGCCGTTGGCCAGATCGGCGGTATTCACCGGAATGCTGTACCCCAGCTGGCCGTTGGCCAGAGGCTGCACGGTACCGGTAAAGGTGTGGCCGTTGACGGTCAGGGTCACCACATCGTGGACGCGGGCGTCGCCGCCCACCGTGCCGGTGATGTTCGTGGTTGGCTGCTGGCTTTCCTGCGCGTTGATAATGTCGTCGCCAGCGATCTGATTGATGGTGATGTTAGCTTCAACGTGAGTATCTATATTCACCGTATGATCAACATGCGCTTCAGTCGTATTCCCGGCAGTATCCGTTGAAGTCACTGTCGCATGAACATTGGGGTCGGCCAGCAGTCCTTGAGTCGGGACATTAATCTGGTAGCCCAGTTTGCCATTACCGAGATCGATAACGTCGCCGGTATATTCCTGGCCGTTGACCACCAACTTAACGGCGTCGCCGAGCTTTGCATCACCGGAAACCGTGCCGTGGACTAAAGTCTGTCCGTTGTGGGATTCAGCGATATTGATGATGTTGTCTGAGGTGACGTTATCAACAGTGATGTGGTCTTGCGGGCCGGTGATGTCAATCTGGGATTCAGATGTGCTTAGAGCGGTGCGGCCTGACACATCTGTGGCCGTTGCGACTACGGTAACTTCACCTTCGAGCAAACCACTTAAATCGGGCTGTGCTGTCCAGTGTCCGTTGGTGACCGGGACATCAACAGTCAATGTGTTTTTTTGGCTATCCGTGAAGGTCAGCGTGACGTGATTTTGATTACTGGTGCCGCTAATCGGGGTGTGGTTTATTTCATTTTTGTTAATGTAACCATCGTTACCGGCAAAATCGTCAATGCTAACTTCTGGCGGGAGAACGGGTGCGGAACCGCCGTCGCTTAAGCCACTCTCGGGTAAGTTAATTTCCCATGTTGGCTTGCCCAGCCCTGTGGTATCAAAACCTGCGGTAGGGTCAATTATCTGCCCGGTTAAATCCAGCTGTACAAGGGTATGGCCGCCGCCACCGCCTTCAAGTGATACAGGTGCTTCGTTGCCCGCAGCGGTGGCTTCTAATGATTGTGTCGGGTCAGCGCCGTCGGCAATGGCTTTCTGTAACGATGCGACGTCCTGAGTCTCATGTTCTGCGCTACTTACCGCATTCAGACCATGTTCACTCCAGTGGCTGTTGCGCCCGAGATCCAGAGTTTTGCCATCTGGCAGCGCTACGCTAACCGCCCCGCTGGCTCCCGTGACAATCTCTTCGCCACTGTAAATTCTGTCGCCTTCTTTCAAGAGACGCTGCGAGCCATCTGCTTCTACAACATAAACCTGGCCAATGACTGCTTTGATCACACCGAGTAAATTACTCACCGTACCCTCTCTTGAATTTCATCGTTATTCTTATAAAAGCCGCAATAAATTAAATAATTAATAACATTATTCTTTCATTCGCTATACATCGCCAAAAAACGGAAAATGCCCATTAATGGACATTCCGTTATTGGTGATAATTAATAAATGTAGAAAAAAACACAGTTATTAGAACTCTATTATCAGGAGCTTGACTGAGCGTTAAATATAATCAAAAATGAACCAAAGTGAAACATGATGTGACAAAACATTCATTTCTATTTCAAATGAAAGTCCAGATGCATTCTAATTAATATAATTGGAATGTTATTCTCGTGGTTGTTAATCAGCGTGATGTTTCTTGTTAAAAATTTAAATGGATATATAGCGTGATATAGGGATATCGTTAACGCGCGTAATAAGGTTTCAGTGAAATGCAGAAGTTTTTCGTTTTTTTACTCACCTGTTTTTCAATACAGTCGGTAAACGCAGAAAGCTTACAAAACACCGTAAAGCAGGCCTTATCCAGTCATCCGGAAGTTAATGCCTCGGTAAACAGCCGTTATTCCGCAGAACAAGATTTACATGCGGCACGCGGTGGCTATCTCCCTTCTTTGAACGTCAATGCCGAAGCGGGTCAGAAAAATATCAACGATGCGACTACGCGTGCTGGCGGCAGTAACAACGGGATGAATCTTTCACCGAATGATGCCACGCTCAGTCTTGATCAGAATTTATTCGACGGTTTTGCGACGACCAGTGAAGTAGGCCGTCAGAAAGCCACCGTCGACTCTCGCGCTTTCAATGTGTTGAATGTTAGCGAAACCACCGCATTTAACGTGGTTCAGGCCTATCTTGATGTGTTGCAGCGTCAGGAATATGTGCACCTGGCGCAGGATGACCTGGCAAACCATGAGCGTATCTACGACCAGATTCGTTTGCGTACCGATCAAGGTGTTGGCCGTTCTGGTGACCTGATGCAGGCAGAAGCGCGTCTGGCGCAGGCTCGCAACAACTTGCTGACTGAACAGACCAATCTTGAAGATGCCAACACTACGTTTGAAAGCGTGGTGGGTGAAGCGCCTGAAAACCTGAGCCTGCCTGAAAGTGTGAATGCCATGCTGCCCACTTCATTGGTGGATGCTAAGCACGTTATGGAATCCAACAGCCCACTGCTGAAATCAGCAAATGCGGATATTGAAGCCACTCGTCAGCAATATGAGGCTTCTAAATCAACGTTTTACCCACGCGTAGACGTTGAGCTTTCACGCAGCATCAGTAATGACACCGACACCACCCGCGCCCATGCCGAAGAGTGGCAAGCGATGGTGAAAATGCATTACAACCTTTACCAGGGTGGCAGCGATAAAGCGGCGATGCAATCCCGCGCGTACCAGCAGAAACAGGCGCAGGATGTGCGTAACAACACATTGCGTCAGATGAACCAGGAAATCGGCCTGGCATGGTCTGCATTAAAAAGCGCGCGTGACCAAATGCCTGCGGCAGAAGAATATGCCGACCGTAGCGTGAAAGTGCGTACCGCTTATCAGGATCAATTCAGCCTGGGCGAACGTACTCTGCTGGATTTACTGGACAGTGAAAACGAAGTCTTCTCCTCAAAACGTCGTCTGGTTGAATTACGTTACCTGGAAATATCAACCGGATATCGAATCTTTGCGCGCACCGGTGAATTATTAAAAGCATTAAAAATTAATCCAACGCCTGCAGGTCAACCAATCGACGCTGCCGATAATAATGCACTGCCAGAACTTAAATAATTTTTATTTAATGGTAATGGTTATTAATTGAATTGCTTTTCATTAGCTTGCTATTAATTATTGCGAGATAACTGCGTCGGGAACATTCTTACCAATGAATTCACAAGTAGAAAACATGAATACAACGCCAGAGGCTCCTCCTGTTGAGGAGTCTCATTATCATGACCCGCGCAGCCGCAATGATGATCCCTTACTCGATTGCCTGCTGGTGCTTTGCTCTTTGCATGGTAAATCAGCCAGCCGCTCAACATTAAGCAGCGGATTACCGCTGGAAAACGATCGGCTAACGTTGACTATTTTACCTCGAGCAGCAGCACGAGTGGGGTTAAAAGCACGTGTAGTTAAACGTCCGTTGGATAAAATCCCGGCGATGTCTTTGCCCGCGATCATTCAGCTACGTGATGGCGGTGCTGCGGTATTGCTGGCCTGGAACGCAGACGGCTCGGCACGCATTATGCCAAGCGAAAGCGAAGGCGGCGAAATCAACATAAGTTCCGCCGACCTTGCGCAGCTCTATGCGGGCCAGGTTATCTTTGCCCATCCTCGCCATGAATTTGATTTGCAGTCTGAATCCTTCCTGCCGCGCACCAAATCCTGGTTCAAAGATACGCTGATGCTGTCGCGTTATCTCTACATGGATGCGGTACTAGCCAGCCTGCTGATTAACCTTATTGCACTGGGAACGCCACTGTTCACCATGAACGTTTATGATCGGGTTGTTCCCAATCATGCGACGGTAACGTTGTGGGTTTTAGCGTTAGGTATCTGCCTGGCATTTATTTTTGATCTGGTATTAAAAATGCTGCGCGGTATCTGTCTGGATATCGCCGGGAAAAAGAGCGACCTGATAATCTCCGCCACGCTGTTTGAACGCATCACGGGTATGGAGATGAAAGCGCGCCCTGCTCGTGTCGGCAGCTTTGCGCAGAACATTCATGAGTTTCAGTCGCTGCGTGATTTTCTTTCCTCGCTCACATTGACCACGCTTATCGATTTGCCGTTTACGCTGCTGCTACTGCTGGTTATTGGCATCATCGGCGGCACGCTCGCCTGGATCCCGCTGCTGACCTTCCCGATAGCATTACTGATCAGTTGGGCTTTGCAAAAACCGGTTAATGCCGCCGTGGCTAAAACGATGAGTCTGGCCAGTGAGCGCCAGGCGCTGCTGATTGAAACGCTGAGCAGCCTTGATGCCATCAAAGTTAATAACGCACAAAGCGAGCGCCAGTATCAGTGGGAACAAACGCTGGGCAGTCTAAGCCGCCTGGAATTACGCGTAAAAACCCTTTCGAGCCTCGCCAATAACCTGACCGGCTGGTTCCAGCAGATCTCCGGCGTGATCATGATTATCGTCGGCGTTTATATGATTATTGACGGCAAGTTGAGTATGGGTGGCCTGATTGCCTGTTACATGCTCAACGGCCGCGCACTGATGCCAATGGGTCAGCTCACGGGTTTAATCGCACGTTATCAGCAAGCACGTCTGACCATTAAAAATACCGAACACATGATGTCGCTGCCGCAAGAACGCCGTGCAGATGAACATCCGCTTAAACGCGAAAACCTGCGTGGCAGCATTGAGTTCAGAGATGTCGAGTTCAGTTATCCCGAGCAGAAGAACCCTTCCCTGCAGAAGATTAACCTGACCATCCAACCGGGTGAAAAGGTGGGGATTATCGGCCGCAGTGGATCGGGTAAAAGCTCGCTGAGCAAACTGATTATCAATCTCTACCAGCCTACCGCCGGGAATATTTTGATCGACGATGTGGATGCGCGTCAGTTGGACGTTAACGATTTACGCCACAGCATTGGCTACGTTCCGCAAGACATTCAGCTGTTCAATGGAACGCTGCGCGATAACCTGGTTTCCGGTGCGCGCTATGTTGATGATGAAACCATGCTGCGCGCCGCAGAACTTGCGGGTGTCAATGAATTTGCCCGTATTCATCCTGATGGTTACAACCTGCAAGTGGGTGAACGCGGTATGCAATTGTCTGGCGGGCAACGTCAGGCGGTTGCGCTGGCTCGCGCGCTGCTGCTGGAGCCACCGGTTCTGCTGCTGGATGAACCGACCAGTTCGATGGACAACACCAGTGAGGACAAGATCAAACAGGCGCTGGTGCCGTTTATCGCCGACAAAACGCTGTTACTGGTTACTCACCGTGCGTCAATGCTGTCTCTGGTTGATCGTCTGATTATTATTGATAAAGGACGCATTATCGCCGATGGCCCGAAAGCCATTGTTATGGATGCGCTGAAGAAGGGTCAAATCAATGCGTCTCGCTGAGTTATTTAGACGTTACCGTGAACAGCTTCGCCACTATTTTAACGGTCGCGATGAGAATCAAGTCGATAACATTAACGAAGTTAGCCATGCGCTGATTGATGATGCGCCGCGCGTTATCCGTCTGACGTTGTGGACTATTTTTGCGTTTGTTTTGCTGGCGATCTTGTGGGCTGGATTTGCCAAACTCGATGAAGTTACACGTGGTGAAGGCAAAGCGATTCCTTCTTCTCGTCTGCAAAAAATCCAGAACTTGGAAGGCGGTATTGTTACTGAACTCTTTGTTCATGAAGGACAAATTGTTGAAGCTGGCACGCCGCTGTTGCACCTGGACGATACGCGTTTTGCCTCAAACGTGGGCGAAACTGAAGCCGATAAACTCGGTCTGCGGGCTAAGATTGACCGTCTGACGGCGGAAGCCGAAGACAAAGACTTTGTGATTTCTGATGAAATCGTGAAGCTGGCACCTGACGTGGCACGCGGCGAACTCGATTTATTCAACAGCCGTCGCAGGCAGTTCCAGAATGAAATCTCAGGTCTTCAGGAACAGCTCGTGCAGAAGAAACAAGAACTGCGCGACTTCCAGTCCAAACAAAAACAGTACAAGAACAGCTTGGGTCTGCTGCAACAAGAAATTAAAATGTCTGAGCCGCTGCTGGCTTCTGGCGCAATTTCTAAAGTAGAGATCCTTCGTTTGCGTCGAACCGAAGTGGAAACTAAAGGCCTGCTGGACTCAATTACCCTGTCCATTCCGAAAGCCGACTCTGAAACTAAAGAGATTGAAAACAAGATTGGTGAAAGCCGCAACCGCTTCCAGAGCGATGCGCTGTCGCAGCTTAATGAAGCACGAACTAATCTGAGCAAAGCGGAATCTACCGGTAAGGCGTTGAAAGACCGGGTCGACCGCACGATGGTGGTATCCCCGGTTCGTGGCATCGTACAGCAGGTGATGGTCAACACCATTGGCGGCGTTATTCAGCCGGGCAGTGATTTGGTCGAAATTGTTCCGCTGGATGACAAATTGCTTATTGAAGTCAAAATCCAACCGCGTGACATTGCTTTCCTGCACCCAGGCCAGCATGCCATGGTGAAATTTACCGCTTACGATTACACCACTTATGGTGGTCTGGATGGCGAACTGGTGCAGATAAGCCCGGATACCGTGACCGACAAAGAAGGCCACAGTTACTATATTGCGCGCTTGAGAACGGATAAAAATTACCTGGGTACGAAGGAGCATCCGATGCTTATCATTCCAGGTATGGTTGCCACGGTGGATATTCTGACGGGCAAGAAATCTATTCTGAGTTATCTGCTGAAACCGATTATTCGCGCCAAAGCTGAAGCACTACGCGAACGATAAAAGAAAAAGCCGCAACGGTTTATGTTGCGGCTTTGATTGCTGAATGGATTTCTCGACTGAACCCCCTCCCAGCCTCCCCCTTGCCAGGGGGAGGAGCTAAAAGACATTAAGCTCTCTCCTCTTGCCAGGGGAGGGATGGGGTCCGTGAGTAGCGACATCCGACATTAATTTTACGTTACTGGCAATCGAACGAAGACAACTTCCCGCGGTTAAGCGTCAACTTACCTTCGTTAACCAGCTCCTGTAATACTTTGTGGATAGCACTACGGGAAATATGATTCCGGCTAAGAATGAACGTATAAACCGATGTTTTGTCGCGGATTTCAGGATCAAGGGACCAGATGTGTTTCACATGCTCCGTCACTATCTCGCGAATCGTTTTATGGGAACGTAGATTTTCACGTTGGAAATAGCGATGGAGATGATGGGTTAAAATATCAAACGCATGCATCCACAAGTTTTTCTTCGTGAGCAGCTCATTGGTATTATTGATACCCATAACCCACACTTCGCAGTCTGAATCACAACGCATATAGTGAGATGAGACATCACTACGCATCTGTGCCAGACCCAAGATTGCCGGGGCAGTAATACTTATTGTGACAAGATCGTTTTCGACCCTGTACACAGAAACAGAGCCTTTTTCCAGAAAGAATATGTTGCCATCTTTTTTCAGCTCAATGCGTTGGCGTTTTTTCCTCAGAGAGAAATATGCATTCTCTGAATTTTTTATCTCGTCACCAATGAGCTTTACAGATTCATCTAAATTAATCGGGGACATCAATTTCTCTTATTCGTTTGTGGGATTGAGATTATCGGTGAAAGCACCAACTTCCATTCTTTTGTCCCTAAAAGAAATAATAACCATGGTGACATTTATGCTTTCTCACTACGGCGCCAATGAGTATATTTACCTGTTGGTAAAAATGTAATATTTTTACTCTTTGCGCATAACCCTTTCTCTTTGCAGTGACAAAACAACTACAAAAAACATATATCACATTGATTTCAATGAATTTTAACTGTTTAAAATACGTAAAAATATTGTTATCCATTTTGTGCTCGCAGCGGGTAAAACGTAGAGTAATGGGCAATCCCCCAAAACACTAAGTTATTCCTGGGCTCAATATGTCTATAATGGCGCTGGTTAAATCCTGCCTGAGTCAACGAGAGTACTGGCAACATGTTTGAAGCAGATAACTTATGCTATCTCATTGAAAATAAAATAATATTCTCACCAGAAAAACAAACGCTGGTGCATGCTGACAGCCATGAACAGATAAAACTCAAACCGACAGCTTCATTATGTTTGCTGTTGTTGCTCAGAAAGCACGGGGAAATCGTCACGCAGAATGAACTGCTCGCTTTTGCCTGGGGGGAAAGCCACCGGCAGGTTAGCTTCAACGCTTTTTATCAAAGTATCCTCTCTTTGCGAAAGTCCTTTTTACAAATGAATGTGGAGAAACAAATAATCACCACAATCCCGCGTAAGGGTCTTCTCATTCAGCAAGAAATAACCATTGAACAAATGCAGGCCCCTGCTTTCGACATAGAAACTGAGATAGAACCGGAGACAATACCTCCCGACACAATACCCATAGAAATAGAAAGGGATATTGCACCTTATAAAACGCCTAAGGTAAAACGCGCTCTATTGAGCCTGACAGAAGCGGTTATTATTATCTTCACCGTGATAATTGCGGGTGTAATGATTTACCCTTCGATGTTTACCGGGCAATACTTTTCAAATTACGTGCCTTCTCAGAAGTATGATGGCCAATGCCACTATTTTTTTAACCACGATGCCAGCAATTACAACCGTCACGAAGGCTTTATCAAGGAGCACCCTGAAATGTGCCGTGATGATAAATTCCTCTACCTGACGGCCTACCCTGAGACGAAAAATATTTCTATCATCCTTTGCACAACTCGTATGGAGTTGTCACAGGGTAATTCTTGTCAGTCTGTCTATTATCCTCGGTACGATAGTCAATGAAGCTATTCTCAGCGATGACCTCTTTAAGAATGCAGACACGCATTATTTTTTTAATGTGTCTGACAGTGCTCGCAAGCCTTGCACTGTATCTTCATCTGAATGCTCACGAGGCACAAAACAGCCTCGTATGCAGAGCGACTTTGCAGATAGTCAGGGATAACGCTTCATTCCGTGGGATTGTCGATTTTAAATCCGGTGACGATAAAGGCATCGCGCACATTAACGGCATCATCAATGTGACCCCGCAAGAAGAATACACCGTCCAGCGCACTATCCTTTTTACCCACACCGATTACGGACTTAGCCCGGTCTGGATATCTCGCCAGATTGTCATTTCCAATCGTGAAACCGCTCCTTCTGGCGTGCTCCAGCAATTCCTTCCTGACTTTTACCTGAAAAACTCCGGTGTCACCGATATCGATATTTTTGCTCTGAATAAAGATGCGAATCTGATCACCCGAGAAGGTATCCCTTACCTGTACTGCCAGGAATATCAACTTCCAGATAACCAGTAGCCCTCATTCAGAAAACACATTAGGTTGATGCTTAAGGGAAATTCACTTAAGCCTCCCCTGCTCGCATAAAATACAGTGCCCCCTGGTCAGAGCCTCATAACACCCTTTCAAGTCAAAAACCTAACCTTAATATACTGTTCAGACCAGAGGATCACTTTCCATCGTCATAAAATTTTCACACACAATAATAACCATAAACCTCACAAATAATAACAAAGCAATAGATTATACCGATCTGTATTTTATTAATTGATCACTCAGACCTATCAATTGCACCTATTAATTATTAGCTATTGATCGTCAATACCGATCTATGTTTATATTTCATACACTACAAGTTAAGTTTTTTACGCTGATAGCCGCACATCTTATTACGTATTCGTTAATTGTTTTTATTATCCTGACTGACTAACTGCAACATTATTAACTCAGAAGAAACACTAATGTATTTACGAACAAACATAACCGCAAGCCCTCTAAATAACACGTCTGGAAAAGCTTTTTCTGGAATCTTTTGCCCATAAAAAATCATAACCAAACTGTGGTTTCACAATGGTTCGCGTGTGGTTTCATAACAACTTTATTAATCAATTGAACACTAGTAGGGCAATGCTTTTTAACAACAATGTTGTTAAATCCATTGTCGCCAGCTCGTTAGCCATTGTACCTTTTGCCATTATCCGCGCGTTGCTTCTTGTCTGTTCAGTGATATCCAGTTATCTCGGATGGCATGCTTTTTCTGGTTGGTTAGACCAATTACAACAAACGCTTATGGACTTCATGCCCATTCTTATGAATGCTTTCATGGCGTTGCATTGGGCAATCCGCAATCGGCGTTCGGTTATCCACTTCCTGACGGTGAATATATGTAGCCTGCTATTTATCAGTCGTGCAATCAGTGATGACCGTCTGTTCTTCCTCGACATATCGATTCCAATAGCGCTGTTATCCGGCATTATTGTTAACTCTGTTTTAGACAAATTTATTGGGCAAATTGATAAACAACTGGGTACGCAAAACAAAAACACAAAGAACACCCTCCTGTTCTTTCTTTCCATATTAATCATTTCATTCTGCACTTTTGTTATTAGCTTTCTGGCACATCACTTGTTCGAACTGGTACCTGGTTATATTGATCATGCTCTCCAGCATAGCTACCCGAAAACGTTCTCCTCTGGACTGCTGTACATTATTCTGCGCTGTATCCCCTGGTTTTTCGGTTTACACGGTTATTTTTTATTCTCCGATATCGATGCAAACTTCCTCGCCGAAGCCCAGACAAACATGATGGCATGGCAAGCCGGGCAGGCTAATCTGAACATATTAAGCCCGGAGTTTTATAATATATGGTGCACCATCGGCGGTACTGGTAGCACTCTTAGCATGCTGCTGTGCATCCTCTTTACCAAAGAAAGTTCTCATCGCCAAATCATCGCCCCTTCACTTCCTCTGGCACTTTTTAACATCAATGAACCACTGATTTTTGGGCTGCCAATAGTCATGAACCCGGTGTTGATCATCCCTTTTGTTCTGGTGCCTGTCGTTTCCTATGTCATTGCTTACAGCGCAACAGCCTGGCATCTGGTTCCTGCAATTTCAGTGGCCGTAAACTGGAGCGTTCCTCCGATTCTCAGTACCTGGATAGGCACCAATGGCTCAATTTCCGCCATCATCCTGAATGTGATTATCATTATTGTAGGCATGTTGATTTACGCACCGTTCTTACAACGCTGGACTATCAGTAAGAAAAATAAGCCCGAGCAGCATTTATTCTTACAGCCAACCAACCTTGAGTTGATTCCTAACCACCGTAAACTCAAAGAAGAAAAAGAGTATCTGGAAGCACTCGATCATGTGCATCAGTTACAATCTAGCGGCCATTTCATTCTCTATTTCCAGCCTCAGGTTCGTCTTTCGGACAGGCGAATTATCGGCATGGAAGCGCTGATTCGCCATAAAGGTAATGACGGAAAAATCTCGCCGCCGACTTTTTTACAGTATTACGATCGCCTGAATGCCATGGCCGATATCGATTTTTGGGTAATGGAGCAGGCCGTCAATTATCTTCGTCAAAATCTGAGCCATTACACAGGGATGACGTTATCCGTCAACGTTTCACCGCAGACTCTGGTGGACAAGCGCTTATTCAACGTTATCTCGCGTATTTTGAGTGAACCCCTGCCCGCAGGTTGGACGCTGGAAATTGAAATTACTGAATCACAGGCAGTAAATGCGCCAGAACATGTGGCGGATATTCTGGCCCAACTTAAACAGCGCGGGATTAGAATTGCCCTTGATGATTTCGGCGCAGGCTATTCAACGCTCAACTATCTGACTCGCTATCCGCTCGACAAAATCAAGCTAGACCGTTCGTTGGTGCAAGGGTTGGGCAAAAAAGGCGGTCTACAGTTTTTACGCCAGGTCACTAAGTTATGCAAAATTACCGAATGCCACGTGGTGATTGAAGGGGTAGAAACGGAAGATGAGTTGCGTCAGATTTTAATAGAAGGCGTTGAAACAGAACATGAAATGGCACTGGTTCAATCTGCCGGGATAGAACTGGCACAGGGATTTTTGTTCTGGCGACCGCTGCCCATCGACGAAATATGCCGGGTGCTTGAGAAAAATAATCTCTCTACATTAGAGAAAGAACAAGAAAACATCTGATTTAGATTGTCCATTTTTCAACAATTATTAAGACAGCCATTTTCCCGGTTGTCTTAATTTTTGCAAAACAATAAAAACCCCTTGAAGATAATAATCACATGGTTATTATCCAACAGGCTATTTCTGATTATAATAAACATGCGCGCCTTTCAAGAGTAAATTTTAAGTTAAATATGTTATTTAATTATGATGTTTCATTAGTTTCACTCGCCATAATTATTGCGTGCCTGGCTTTTTATGTCTCTTTTTGGCTATGTAAAGCAGGCTCGCGTAAAAACCATTATTGCTGGCCTTTATTTAGTGGCCCAATAATGGGTTGCGGCCTCTGGGTTTTGCACTATATGGTGATGCAGGCACACCATCATAGCCATATTATAAATTATAACCTCCAAAAAACACTGGCCTCGTTACTCATCGCTATGATGGGTTGCACCTGCGGTTTTGGTTGTTTTCTATTCAAAAAATTGCGTAAAAAACACTATCTCTTTCCAGCATTGATATTTTCAGCAACAGCGGCATCCATGCATTACCTGGGCATGGCAGCAATTATCAATGCGGAAGACTGGCATGTCAGCAACGCTTATATCACTCTTTCGCTGATCATTATTTTTATTACCTCGTTAATTATGCTGCATTTAACCCACCAGATGTTGGTGGTCACCAGTAAAAATGATAGTTATGCCAACTTCTACCGACTTGGTGCAACCATTACTCTGTGCACGGGCACCGCCCTAATGCATTTTTTAGGCACGTGTAAAATGGATATGGGGTCTATGCCGCTTCAGCCGCTGGCCATCACCCGGACAGATTACATAGAAGACACTATCGCCATTCCATTGGTTATGCTCATTGCTCTGGTTTTTTTACTCGTTATCTGTATTTGGTTTTTTGACTTAAAAGAACGATTAAACAATGAAAACCTCAAAAAAGAGTTAATAGAAAAAAACTTACAGCTTAAGAAAATGGCGCAGCATGATTCATTAACACGTTTACCTAACCGTCTGTATCTTAAACAACATTTGAATACGCTCTTTAGTCACCAGGCAGAGCCAATATTTATTATGTTTATTGACCTCGATGGTTTTAAACGTGTTAACGATAACTGGGGCCATGCCATCGGGGACGAGCTGCTGGTCAAGATCTCACAGATGCTCAGAAGCGTGGTGAACGATGAAGGATTTATAGCCAGAATTGGTGGTGACGAATTTATCATTGCAGTTTGCCAACACACGAAAGAATCCGTAATCCAGCTCGCACAAAAAATACTCGACAACATATCCGATGACTATGAACTCTCGGCGACTATGATCGATTTCTTGTCCGCAAGCATAGGTATTTCTATTTACCCTGAGCACGGAAAAGATGTCACCACACTGCTGAAAAAAGCCGATGTAGCAATGTACTTCGTTAAAAAACAAGGAAAAAACAGCGTCACATTTTACGAAGAAACGATGATGGCATTACCCAATTAATAACCGAGTATCCGAAATACTCATTCTTAAGCAATGGATGCTTGTGAATCACTCCATCACTCTGGAAATAGTGAACAATAGCAGACATTGATGATGCAATTTTCTTCGCTGTACAACAAATATAAAGACAAATGGTGGGCACTCCCCCTCGTTTTACCCGTAATGCTCTATCCAATAACGGAGAAAATGAGTGCTTACGGCTATGTTGATGGTTTCGAAATCCCTTTTTACTACCTGAACATGGCTCTGACCACCATACTGACGATGATTTATGGGTTTAGGGCATTACCCGGAATCATTTTATGCTTATTTCTGCGCGTCGCCCCTGACCGGGGATTAGAGCCTGCGCTGATGTCGATACTGCATTATTTTACGTCGGTCGCTATCAGTTGTGCAGGATATTACTGCTTTACCGGTAAAAGAGGACGCGCAGGTTTTGGGCGCTATAACCTTACCCGGCAACGAGTCTTTTGGCTGGTGTTTGTTAATGCCACGCTATTCCTCAATTATTACCATGCAGAACTCTACCTGGGATTATTTGGTATACATCAATCTATGATGTATATCAGCCCGCTGACGACCAGAACGTTAATTAATTATCAAGGAATGCTGGTAGGTAATTTGACCGGAATGCCAATGCTGTACCTGGTTATTCGCTCAATCAGAAAACCAGCCTATCTGGTGAAATACCTTAAAAATATTCGCCAGCAGGCAGCAAGTGATTTGCGAATGCCAGAACTCATTTGCTTATTCAGTGCCCTAATTTTACTGACGGCATTAATGGTTTTCCCAAGAAATCATACGTTAACGCTGATGAACTCGGTTTACACCCTGACGCTTTTACTCCCCTTGATGATATGGGGGGCACTGCGCCTGGGACATGCCGCGATTTCGCTCATCTGGTGGATTATACTGATAGTGCTCTGCAGCTATATCCAAAACTATATACCAGAAGATGCGGATTATAAATTGCATCTTGCTTTGGCTTCATCCTGCTTTGCTGCCTTTTCAGTAACGATTGCGCTGATGGCGATTAATATCTCACGCCAACGGGCGCTGAATGTTAAAACTACACGCCTAATGAGTATTGATCCGGTTGCCCAATTGCCCAATTTACTGGCTCTGGATACAGCCCTTAAGAAAAATACGCTCTCGGTTTTAAGCCAGCTCTATATCCCGGATCTTGAATTATTGGGCCGTCGTTATGGCTTGCTGATGCAGGTTCAATACAAACAACAGCTGGCTCATTTTTTAAAGCCGATTCTGGCTCAGGATGAGCATATTTACATCAGCTCAGGTCACGATTTAATCGTGCGTTTATCACCGGTCAATGCCGAAGAGCGTAATACCGAGCTTTACAATAAGGCTAAGAAATTCCGTTTTATTCGAGATGGCGTGAAGCTTTATCCGCAGATTGGCTGTAGCTACTGCTTCATCAACTATCCGGTTGGGCATCTTTATTTATTAATTGGGGAGTTGCGAGCGCTGGCAGAAATTTCTCTAACGACGCATTTACCCGTTGATATGAGAATGCAAAGCAGCCGCCAGGTACAGAATGATGTCAAAACTAAAGTCGACATGATGAACCAACTGCAACGCGCCTTAGAACTGGATCGCTTTGTGTTAATGGCACAGCCCATTGAGAACAAAACCGGCGAGCGTTACTACGAAGTTCTGTTGAGGATGCGCGGCGATAATGACAAAATCATTTTTCCGGATGCCTTCCTGCCGCTGGCGAATGAATTTGGCATGTCATCAAGTATAGATCTATGGGTGTTGAATAACACCATGAAGTACATGGATAAAACGCGTGATTCACAGCCAGAGCAGCGGTTTGCTATAAACCTGACGCCCGCTTCTATCTGCCGTTCGGATATGGCAAAAATCATTAAAAACATGTTAATCCAGCACGGTATTTTGCCCGAACAGATTATCCTGGAAGTGACCGAAACTGATGAGCTTACGAATAATCTGCAGGCTGAAAAAACACTGGATGCACTACAGCGCCTCGGCTGCAAAATTGCTATCGACGATTTTGGAACCGGTTATGCCAGCTACGCACGCTTGAAAACCATGCGTGCTGATATTCTCAAAATTGATGGCAGTTTTATCCGCAATATCAATTCTAGCGAGATGGACTACAAAATAGTCGAATCCATTTGTGAGCTGGCAAGAATGAAGAATATGACCCTGGTGGCAGAATTTGTTGAAACGGAAGATATTCGCCAAACCCTGTTCCGCATGGGGATTGATTATGCGCAGGGCTATTTAATTGGCAAACCAGCGCCGATTGAAAGCATTGTGGCGTAGTCACAGTTGGCAGCAACAACCTGAATCAGAAAGTACCAGACAGGCAGTCTGCATCTTACAAACTGTCTTTCTAAGGTTTAGAACTACGAAGAATTATCAATGGATTCAATAAGACAGGTACTAAAGGAATGTTTTTTGGAGCGGGTGAAGGGAATCGAACCCTCGTATGCAGCTTGGGAAGCTACCGTTCTACCATTGAACTACACCCGCTTTGAAGTGCGTAGGCATTATAGACGTTCAGTTTACACAGGCAAGCGCCTTTTTAGCTTATGTGGTGGATTAGTAAGCAATTGTTTTTATTATAGCCTCTAGCCGTATTCAAATCAGATGGGTTAAAACATTAATCCATCGCCAACATAATGAACCCAACCTACTCCTTTTTCGTTTTTTAGTTCTACATAAAGTTCTACAATAGCGAACTTTTAAAAATACCGGGCAAACAGCCATGATTGATGAGAACCGCCGTATTCAGTCCGTCGAACGTGCAATGGCGATACTGGAAAAAATTGCCGCATCGGGCGGTGTCGCACGTCTGGCCGACCTCTCTGCTCAGCTTGAGTTAAAGAAAAGTACATTGCATGGTTTGCTCAACACTCTCGCGGCTTTGGGATATGTGACGCGCCAAGGAACGCACTATGCGTTGGGGCTGCGTTTGCGAGATATCGCGCAACCTCTGGCTGATGCAGATGAGCAACTGCGGGACACTTTTGCCCCGGCATTGTTGAAAATGGCAAAGCTCAGCGGGGAAGCCTGCTATCTGGCGGTCCCCTGTGGCACTCGCGAGTATCTTTATATTGATGCCGTAGAGGGAAGTAATAATCTGCGAGTCGCCAGCCCGCGTGGGCGTAGGGAAGGGTTAACAACGTCGGCAATCGGTAAAATATTTTTAGCTAACGAACCCACTCTGGTGCGTAGCTTGCGGCGCGCAAATCTGCTGCCTGCAAACCTTGACCAGGAGCTGGACGCAATTTACGAGCAGGGTTATGCGCTGGATTTAGAAGAAGCGGAACCTGGATTAAATTGCCTGGCTTTACCGCTGCGTCGGCAGGGATCGATTGTTGCGGCACTGGGTGTCGCCGCACCGGCCAAAGGGTTGGGCAAATCCGCACTGACTGAGTTAGCGACCACATTCATGCACGATAAGTTCGACATTATCGAACTTTAATCACCAACTGCTCAGCCCCTCTTCACAAGGTCATCGCGTACGGCATCATTGGCAACTCTTATTTCCAGCAAGGAGTTTTCCAATGTCTGCACTCAATGAATCAATCGTTCAACAAGTGATTGAACGCGCACGTAATCTCGCCCATACCCAACAATTTGCTATCAATATCAGCGTAGTGGATGACTCCGGTCTGCTACGTGGGTTCTTGCGCATGGACGATGCCGTACCGGGGGCCATTGATGTCTCAATTAAGAAAGCGCGCACCGCAGCATTATTCCGTACAGATAGCCTCACCCTGGGCGCTGCGGCTCAGCCCGGTGGGGCAATCTATACCCTGGAAGCCACTAACGGTGGGCTGATTAGTTTTGGCGGCGGTGTGGTTCTTTACGATGAGCAAAACAGAGTAATCGGAGCCGTAGGGGTTGCTGGCGGGACAGTTGAGGCCGATCAAGCCATCGCGTTATTCGCAGCGGGAAGAGAGTAAATGCGCACGCCTCATCGCACACATCCTGGTGTCTGGGCTCTTGCCGTAACAGCATTTGCTATTGGCGTAGCAGAGTTTATCGTCGTCGGCGTGTTACCTGCGATTGCTCAGGATCTGCATATTCCTCTGGCGCAAGCCGGAGGCTTAGTGGGTACCTATGCGCTCGCGCTCGCTGTGGGAACACCGTTAGTTGTTCTTGGCCTCGCGCGATTACCGCGTAAGCCTTTGCTTTTGGGGTTGGTTGCAATTTTTCTTTTAGGCAACCTGCTCTGCGCGTTCTCGACTGGATATCCAATGCTACTTCTGGGGCGCATCATCACGGCAATCGCGCATGGCAGTTTCTTCGCGATTGGTGCAACAGTTGCAGCCCGTCTTGCGCCACCAGGTGCAGCCAGTCGCTCAATTTCCGTGATGTTTGCAGGCCTGACGCTCGCAATCGTTATCGGTGTGCCACTGGGCAGTTTGATGGGTAACAGCCTGGGCTGGCGTCTGCCCTTTTTTGGCGTCGCAATGCTGGCAGCGATTGCCCTGGTGGCAACGGCACGCTGGGTTCCGGGGCTACCGGTACAAAAGTCAGGTTCGGCGGTGACCCAACTGGCAACGCTAATGCAGCCCGCGATTCTGGCAATGATGGCGATTACGGTGCTCGGTTTTGGCGCAAGTTTCGCTGCGTTCACCTTTATCACCCCTATTCTCACTGGAATCAGCGGTTTTTCGACACATACCGCCAGCGTGCTTTTGGTGGTCTTTGGCGTTGCGACTCTGGTGGGGAATATGATGGGAGGACGCTGGGCCGCGAGCCTTGGCTGGTCGATAGCCTTACGACGTATGTTATCAGGCCTACTGGCGGTATTTGTGATAATGGTATTCACCCTGTCCAGCAAGCTGGCAATTATCCCGCTGCTCTTCATTTGGGGTGCGCTTGCCTTTGGTATGTCGCCGGGTTTTCAGGCGGGGATGCTGGAGACGGCGGCTCGTTACGCACCAAAAGCTGTCGATTTTGCGTCAGCGCTGAATATCTCGGCCTTTAACCTGGGCATTACTCTTGGTGAAATACTGGGGAGTGGTCTGGTGTCGCAAAATAAAATGATGCTGACTCCGTGGGTTGGTGTGCTGCTGGTTTTGCTTGCTCAGATACCCTTATTTTGGCTGGGGCGTAAGCATGCCAGGCAAGCTCGATAGGTATAAGGGGAAACCACACGGTTTCCCCTTTATTATTTAAGCGAGATTCACCGCTTTTTTCGGGAAGACAAACAACGCAACGATAGGTGATACCACCATCAGCGCAAATACCCAGATAAAGCCCATCGTGAAGCCGCCGGTTGCGTCAATTGACCAGCCAATCAGCTGACTGTTAGCGGTCGCAATCAGGAATGTACATACCCAGAATGTCGACATTGTATAGGTTACGGTTTGGGTGTTGGCTCCTTTTAACGTCTCTTTCGGAATTGAGAAGATAAAGGCAAACCAGGTCGCAAATACAAAACCGGTCAGGAATGAGCAGACCAGAATCAGAATGTCGTTGGTCGCAAACAGCATGATAAAAGTGGTTATTGCCATCACAATACTGGTGCTAAACAGCCAGTTTTTATAATGGTAGCCGCGAGCTTTGCAGAACGGGCCTGCTATCGCCCCGAGCATAATACCCACTTGGTTCACGGTGCCGCTCAAATGCGCGTGCGACTCTGGCGGCAGGTGCGCGTATTTTGCGTAGTACAGCGGCAGGAAGGTGAACATGAAAATCATCATGATCATCGCGCCAACATACTGGGCAATCATCCCCCACACGACGCGGTTAAAAACAGCCCCTTTCAGGATGCGCATTTTATCCACGTTACCGTCTTGTTGTGTGCTGGAAACAGCAACTTCTTCATCAGTGAAGAAGACAAACCATACCGCACCAAGAACCAGGGTAATCACGCCATAAACAGCCAACAGGTTTTTCCAGCCACCAAAATACAGCGACAGGCTACCGGCCAGTGTCAGAGCGATAATGGTGCCGATAATATTGGACGTACAGTTCAGGCTATTCAGTGCAGAAGAGGTTTTGTTATCAAAGAAGCGAGCGACGGTTGGCACTAATGAGACCAGGCAAATTGCACCGCCCAAGCCGCCCATAAAACGAATCGCCAGCAACAGGTCGAAGTTATTGATCCACGGAATCAGTACCGACAGCCCCGTCAGCACACAACCCAGCAGATAAGATTTGCGGGCACCCAACTTCGCGGTAAGGACTGATGTGCTGAACGCACCTAAAATCTTCGCCCACAGAATGACGTTCGACATCAGCGCCGCGTGAGATACGTCGATATTAAAATCGGCCATGATTTGTGGCATGACAGCGCCGGTTGTTGCCCAAGCTGCACCAAAAACCATATACACAGCATACAGAACAAACTCGATTATCCACTTATTCACGCGTGTTTCTCCTGGCCACTTAATGCGACCATTTCCAGCAGCATTTCACTTGCCAGACGCAAGGATTCTGCTGGAAGGAACTCTTTGGTTGAGTGGAAATCATGAGCGCCGGTGAAAATATTTACCGTCGGTAATCCAGCCGGAGTGATAACACTTCCGTCGTAACCGCCACGCATTATTAGCGGTTTAGGATCGATACCGAGATTTCGCATTGCCTGTTGCACACTGGCAATAATAGCCGGTTTTTTATCCAGACCGGCTTTAACGTTGTCGTAGGTATCAGATAATTCTAAAGTAATATTTTCCTGGCCGTAGCGGTTTTGCAGTTTCTCGGTAATTGCCCGCAATGTCGCCTTTCTATTCTGGTAGCCGTCGATTTCAAAATCACGGATCGCAATTTCAAGCGTAGCACTGACGGTATTGCCTGTGACTTTATTTACCCAAAAATAACCTTCGCGGCCTTCGGTTAATTCTGGGCGTTCATGCTCAGGCAATGCGTTAATCACTTCGTTGGCAATCAGCAACGCATTGACCAGCTTTCCTTTGGCACTCATCGGGTGGGCAGTCACGCCTTTAAAGGTCATTTTTGCACTTCCCGCATACCAGTTTTCTATAACGTATTCACCGATACCGCAGCAGTCCAGGCAAATGCCAAAGTCCGCATTCAGTTGCGCCACGTTTAAGGCTTTTGCACCACGGATACCGATTTCTTCATCCGGCAATAACACCAGTTTGATGTCACCATGCTTAAAATCAGGCGTTGCCAGCATATAGCGAATGGCTTCAACTGCCGCTGCAATCGCCGCTTTGTCATCAGCGCCCAGCAGGCTGGTGCCATCGGTGGTGATAATATCCTGGCCGATATAATTCAGCAGTTCCGGGAACGTGTCGACGGCAATCACTTCGCCAGTGGCGGGCAGCACAATATCTTTACCATCGTATTTTTTCACACGGACGGCATGGGTATCACCTGCGTGGTCAGGGGCGGTATCAAGATGCGCGAAGAACACTATGGAAGGCATTTCCGGGCTGTTTGCCGAAAGGCTCAGAACAGTAATGGCGTTATCATGAATAGTGGTTTCAACAGCGCTTTCAGCGGCAAATTCACTCGCAACCTGTTGCGCTAATTTGTACTGATTTTCACAACTGGGTAGCTGCTGATTATCTGGAACGGATGTGGTGTTGATTTTTGTATACCGGATAAAGGTATCAATTATGTTGTCTGCATTAATACGTATTGTCATTATTTTCTACTTACCATTAACATTGAATGGTGGGTAAATATGCTGATATGCATTAACTACGTTATATTTGTTATAACCCAGTTATTATTTTGCAAAATATTTACCTTTCATATTATCAATCTAATTCTTCAATATTATTAGTCAGGAAAGCAGAGTGATGCGTGATAGAGATCAAGGAGAATTGTATTTACCCAAAGCCCGACAAATGTCGGGTTGTTGATTTTAGCAAGAAGGTTTACTACCGGCTGGCGGTAGATATCGCAGTGGGTCTATTGCGTTCGCACGATAGCGAATCTGGAAATGCAGATTCACAGAGTCTGAGCCAGTGCTGCCCATCGTGGCAATTTTCTGCCCTGCGGTGACTTTCTGACTGGTATTGACCAGCATTGTTTCGTTGTGAGCGTAGGCCGTGATGTAGTCTTCGTTATGTTTAATCATCACTAAGTTGCCGTAGCCACGAAGCTGGTTCCCGACATAAACCACCGTTCCGGCGGCAGCGGCGTAAATGGGTTGCCCGCGTTTGCCCGCAATATCAATACCTTTGTTTCCACCGTCGCTATCGGAGAATGGTTCAATAACCTTGCCGGTTGTTGGCCAGATCCAGCATTTCGAGCCGACAGGAGGTGCTGCGACTTTCGCAACGGTGCTGCCAGAAGATGAACGTGGTTTAGACGTTTTCGCTACGGCTGTTTTCTTCGATGAGGAAGAAGAACCTGAGCTGCTTTTAACACGGATTTTTTGCCCGATCTCCAGTGTATACGGAGCGGAAATTCCATTCAGACGAGCTAATTCGCCGACGCTTGAGCCGGTCATCCGTGAGATGCGAGAGAGTGTGTCGCCACGTTTGACGGTATAAATCGAGCCGTTGTAGCTTCCAGCGGATGCTTTAGAGGTGCCCGCTTTGTTTGATGAGCAAGCGACGAGTAACAGGCCCATGAGCAGGACGACGGTATTCAGTGTCCACTTTGTGACTGTGCTTTCCTTGCGCAAACTATCCCTCTGACGATATTAACAAAAAGATAATATTCCTCCCCGAAGGGAGGAATGGTAGCAACTTACTTAACCGGACGCAGAGCCGGGAACAGGATAACGTCACGGATGGTGTGGCTGTCGGTGAACAGCATAACCATACGGTCGATACCAATGCCCAGACCCGCCGTTGGTGGCAAGCCGTGCTCCAGCGCAGTGACGTAATCTTCGTCGAAGAACATCGCTTCGTCGTCGCCTGCGTCTTTTGCAGAAACCTGGTCTGCAAAGCGCTGTGCCTGGTCTTCTGCATCGTTCAACTCAGAGAAGCCGTTACCGATTTCACGACCACCGATGAAGAACTCGAAACGGTCAGTGATTTCTGGGTTTTCGTCGTTACGACGTGCCAGCGGGGAAACTTCTGCCGGGTATTCAGTGATGAAGGTTGGCTGAATCAGATGGCTTTCGGCCACTTCTTCAAAGATCTCCGTCACTACGCGACCCAGACCCCAGCTTTTCTCAACTTTAATGCCGATAGCCGCTGCGATTTCCAGTGCTTTCGCCATATCGTCCAGATCCGCAATATTGGTTTCCGGGCGGTATTTTTTGATGGCTTCACGCATCGTCAGTTTGGCGAACGGCTGGTCAAAGTCAAAAATCTCTTCGCCGTATTTCACCTGTGCAGTACCCAACACGTCATGTGCCAGAGTACGGAACAGAGACTCGGTCAGTTCGATCAGGTCTTTGTAATCCGCGTACGCCATATAGAGTTCCATCATGGTGAACTCTGGGTTGTGACGCGGAGAAATGCCTTCGTTACGGAAGTTACGGTTGATTTCGAATACGCGATCGAAGCCACCCACAACCAGACGTTTCAGATACAGTTCAGGCGCAATACGCAGGTACATGTCGATGTCCAGCGCATTGTGGTGAGTGATGAACGGACGAGCAGACGCGCCGCCAGGAATCACCTGCATCATTGGCGTTTCGACTTCCATAAATCCACGGTTAACCATGAAGTTACGAACGCCAGCCATGATCTGCGAACGAATTTTAAAGGTTTTGCGGGATTCGTCGTTTGAGATCAGGTCCAAATAACGCTGGCGGTAACGCGCTTCTTGATCCTGCAAACCGTGGAATTTGTCCGGCAGTGGGCGCAGTGCTTTAGTCAGCAGGCGCAGTTCAGTACAGTGAATAGAAAGCTCACCGGTTTTGGTTTTGAACAGTTTGCCGCGCGCACCCAGGATGTCACCGAGGTCCCATTTTTTGAACTGCTCGTTGTAGACGCCTTCTGGCAGGTCATCGCGCGCAACGTAAAGCTGAATGCGGCCGCCAACATCTTGCAGGGTAACGAATGACGCTTTACCCATGATACGACGAGTCATCATACGACCGGCAACGGCAACTTCGATGCCCAATTCTTCCAGCTCTTCGTTCTCTTTCGCGTCGAAGTCTGCGTGCAATTGGTCAGAGGTATGATCACGACGGAAGTCATTTGGGAAAGCGATACCCTGCTCACGCAGGCCAGCCAGCTTCTCGCGGCGAGCTTTCAGTTCATTATTAAGATCGACCGCTTCGGTGCCCTGTGCTTGTTGTTCAGACATGTTGGTTCCTCATAACCCTGCTTTCAAACTTGCTTCGATAAATTTGTCCAGATCGCCATCCAGTACCGCTTGCGTGTTACGGGTTTCAACCCCAGTACGCAAGTCTTTGATACGGGAGTCGTCCAGTACGTAAGAACGAATCTGGCTGCCCCAACCAATATCCGATTTGTTGTCTTCCAGCGACTGCTTCTCAGCGTTTTTCTTCTGCATTTCCAGCTCGTACAGCTTCGCTTTCATCTGCTTCATCGCCTGATCTTTGTTCTTATGCTGCGAACGGTCGTTCTGGCACTGAGTCACTGTGTTGGTTGGAAGGTGGGTAATACGCACCGCAGATTCTGTACGGTTAACGTGCTGACCACCCGCACCCGACGCACGATACACGTCGATGCGCAAATCCGCCGGGTTGATTTCGATATCAATATCGTCATCAACTTCTGGGTAAACGAAGGCGGAACTAAAGGAGGTGTGGCGACGGCCACCGGAGTCAAACGGGCTCTTACGCACCAGGCGATGCACGCCAGTTTCGGTACGCAACCAGCCAAAGGCATATTCACCCTGAATGCGGATAGTCACGGATTTAATACCCGCAACGTCGCCATCAGACTCTTCAATAATTTCGGTTTTGAAGCCGCGCGATTCAGCCCAACGCAGATACATACGCATCAACATGCTGGCCCAGTCTTGCGCTTCGGTGCCGCCAGAACCTGCCTGAATGTCGATATAGCAGTCGGCGCTGTCATACTCGCCGGAGAACATACGACGGAACTCAAGCTGTGCCAGTTTGGCTTCCAGCTGATCTAACTCGACAATCGTTTCGTTGAAGGTGTCTTCGTCGTCGGCCTCAATAGCCAGCTCAAGCAAACCGGAAACATCTTCCAGCCCCTGAGTCATTTGATCGAATGTATCGACAATCGCTTCGAGTGAAGAACGCTCTTTGCCCAACGCTTGTGCGCGTTCAGGTTCGTTCCACACATCAGGTTGTTCCAGCTCTGCGTTTACTTCTTCCAGGCGCTCTTTCTTGGCATCATAGTCAAAGATACCCCCTAAGAACGTCGCTGCGCTCGGTCAGGTCCTGGATGCGGTTTTTTACCGGGTTAATTTCAAACATGGTCTGTATTATCTTATGTTGATGACAGAAGACGAAAATGCGGTCATAGACCGGAAAGTTTACCGGATTTACGCCGCTTTTTATAGCGTTGGTTGCCCCTATCTAGCCAGGTAAGAGGCTAGACAGGCCAGATGTGGTCGATTAAAAGCTGCACGCTGCGATTACCGCGGAACTCGTTCACATCAAGCTTGAAGGCCAGTTCGACTTCACGCACGCCGTTGTCCGGCCAGCAGGCGGTATCAACGTTAAAGGCAATGCCATCAATTAACGGCCCGCCGCCGAGTGGTTCAACCATGACTTTAAGGTGACGTTCGCCCACCAGCCGTTGCTGTAACAAGCGGAATTTACCGTCAAACAAAGGCTCCGGGAACATCTGCCCCCACGGCCCGGCATCACGTAGCATTTCAGCGGTTTCCAGCGTCATTTCCTGAGCCGTAATCGCCCCGTCTGACCAAATCACACCTTGCAGTAATGCAGGGTCGAGCCATTCACCGACCAGATCGCCAAAGCGCTGACGGAATTCGTCAAACTTAGCTTCTTCCAGGGATAAACCCGCCGCCATCGCATGACCACCAAACTTCAGCATCATTCCGGGATACAAGGTATCGAGGCGCTCGAGGGCATCGCGCATATGCAAACCCTGCACAGAGCGACCGGAGCCTTTAAGCGTACCGTCGCCCGCTGGTGCAAAGGCAATAACCGGACGATTAAAGCGCTCTTTAATACGCGAAGCCAAAATCCCGACCACGCCCTGATGCCAGTCTGGATGGTACATCGCAAGACCATACGGCAGTTCATCGTGGCTAAGTTCGAGCTGTTGGCACAGCGTCAGTGCTTCAACCTGCATGCCCTGCTCAATTTCTTTCCGCGTCTGATTCAGTGCATCCAGTTCATTGGCCAGCATACGTGCTTCACCGATGTTTTCACTGAGTAATAACGCAACACCCACGGACATATCGTCCAGGCGGCCAGCGGCATTCAGACGTGGCCCCAGCGCAAAACCCAGGTCGCTTGCTGCTAGTTTGTGAGGTTCGCGGTTAGCGACTTCAAGCAGTGCTTTAATTCCCGGGCGGCATTTACCCGCACGAATGCGGCTCAAGCCTTGCCAGGTCAGAATACGGTTGTTGGTATCAAGAGGCACAACGTCTGCCACTGTTCCCAGTGCCACCAGATCCAGCAGTTCTGCCAGATTGGGAATGGCTAACCCTTGCTGTTCAAACCAGCCGCACTCGCGTAAATGTGCACGCAGTGCCAGCATCAGATAAAAAGCAACGCCGACGCCCGCGAGTGATTTTGACGGAAACTCGCAATCGACCAGGTTCGGGTTGATGATAGCTTCTGCCGCAGGCAGTTCTGGCCCCGGCAAGTGGTGGTCTGTGACCACCACAGGAATACCAAGCTGATGGGCACGCTCAACGCCGCTATGGGAGGAGATACCGTTATCGACGGTCAGGATCATTTGCGCACCGCGCGCATGAGCTTGATCCACCACTTCCGGGCTCAATCCGTAACCATCTTCAAAACGGTTGGGAACCAGATAGTTGATGTTTTGGCAACCCAGGCTGCGCAAGCCCAACACGCTTAACGCGGTACTTGTCGCGCCATCGGCATCAAAATCGCCCACAACGATGATGCGCAGGCCTTCACGAAATGCGTTGTGCAGGATCTCAACGGCTTTATCCATGCCATTAAGTTGCTGCCATGGAAGCATCCCTTTGACACTGCGTTCCAGGTCTTGCTCGCCGCGCACGCCTCTACTCGCATAAAGGCGTTTTAGAAGTGGATGGAGTTCCTGCGGTAACACCACTGATTCATCAACCGTACGGCGACGAAGTTGCGTTTGTTGTTTCACCCGTTAACTACCCGCCCACGTTAGTGAGTTGCTGGTGTGCATCCAACATTTGTTTCATCTCTTTCGGCCCCTGATAACCTGGAATAACCGTGCCGTTGCTCAGCACAATGGCCGGAGTCCCCTGCACGCCAAACTGCACGCCGAGGTTGTAGTGGTTCGCGATATTGGTGTCACAGGTTGCGGCAGCGACAGCACCGCCTTTCATGGCGGCATCGAATGCTTTGTTGCGATCTTTGGCACACCAGATAGATTTCATATCGTTTTCAGTCGGGCTTTGCAGACCCTGGCGCGGGAAGGCCAGGTAACGCACGGTAATACCCAGCGCGTTATAGTCTTTCATCTCTTCGTGCAGTTTGTGGCAGTAGCCGCAGGTGATGTCGGTAAATACCGTAATGACGTGCTTCTCTTGCGGCGCTTTGTAGATAATCATCTCTTTTTCAAGCGCGTTAAGTTTGCCCATCAGCAATTTATTGGTGACGTTAACCGGCTGAGCGCCGCTTACATCATATAGCGGCCCCTGAATAACGTGTTTGCCGTCTTCGGTCACATACAGAACACCGCTATCGGTTAAAACCGTTTTCAAACCCGCGACGGGTGCTGCCTGAATGTCAGCATTTTGCACGCCTAACTTGGCAAGAGACTGCTTGATCGCTGCGTCGTCAGCATGAACAAAACTGGACACAGAAGCCGCTAATAATGGGAGCAGCCACAAACGCTTTTTCATGATGATTCCTTTATCTTCACCCACTCACGCTCGTGGGTGGTGTTGTTGATGTAACTGACGTAAACGTTCGGTCGCTACATGCGTATAAATTTGTGTGGTGGACAAATCGCTATGTCCGAGCAACATCTGTACGACTCGTAAATCTGCGCCATGGTTCAGTAAATGCGTGGCGAATGCGTGCCTGAGAACATGGGGTGACAGCTTTGCGCTGTCGATACCGGCCTGAACTGCGTAATGTTTGATGCGATGCCAGAATGTCTGGCGCGTCATCTGTTGTGCGCGATTGCTGGGGAAAACCACATCAATCGACACGCCATTTAGCAACCAGGGGCGGCCATGCTCAAGGTAGTTTTCTACCCAATAAACCGCTTCTTCGCCCATCGGTACAAGCCGTTCTTTATTGCCTTTACCGATAACCCGCACCACGCCCTGGCGCAAACTAATATCGCTCATCGTCAGGCCGACTAACTCAGAGACGCGAAGCCCGGTAGCATACAATAATTCGAGCATCGCTTTGTCACGCAACTCGATAGGCTGGTCGATACTGGGTGCCTGGAGCAGACGTTCTACCTGAGCTTCGCTTAAATCTTTAGGCAAACGCTGCGGTAGTTTGGGCGATGAAAGCATCACGCTCGGATCGTCATCGCGCAATTTTTCGCGGTAGAGATACTGAAACAACCGACGAATAGCGCTCAGCATGCGTGCCGAGCTTGTTGCTTTATAGCCGCCTTCAAGGCGCTCTGCAAACAGCGACTGCAAGTCACTGCTTTGCGCATTCAGCAAGCTCAGATCATGGTGTTCTAGCCATTCCGCCACCATTTTCAGATCCCGGCGATAAGAATCCAGCGTGTTTTGCGCCAGATTCCGCTCAAGCCAGAGCGCATCCAGGAATTGTTCGATTCGGGCCTGATCCTGTTCCACAACTGCCTCACGTTTGGTGAATTGTGTCCATTATGCATGATGCACAATGGGATCTGATACACTTGCAACCCTGCACGTTTTTAAAAGAGTTGTTAACGCGATGAACATTGGCCTTTTTTATGGCTCCAGCACTTGTTACACCGAAATGGCTGCCGAAAAAATTCGTGACATCATTGGCCCTGAACTGGTGACGCTGCACAATCTGAAAGATGATTCACCCGCCATGATGGAACAGTACGATGTGCTGATTCTCGGTATTCCGACCTGGGATTTCGGGGAATTACAGGAAGACTGGGAAGCCGTCTGGGATCAGCTGGATAGCCTGAATATTGCGGGTAAACCGGTTGCGCTTTATGGCATGGGCGATCAGCTCGGTTATGGCGAATGGTTCCTTGATGCACTCGGTATGCTGCATGAGAAACTTGCCCCGCGAGGCGCTCAATTTATTGGTTATTGGCCAACCGAAGGGTACGAGTTTACCAGCCCGAAACCGGTGATTGCCGATGGGCAACTGTTCGTCGGCCTGGCGCTTGATGAAACCAATCAGTACGATTTAAGCGACGAGCGAATCGAAAACTGGTGTGAGCAAATTCTCGCAGAAATGGCCGAGAAATTTGCCTGACAGCGATTCAGCGATTCAAATCTCTCCGCTTCCACTCGCCTGTTGTTGCAGCATCAGGCGACGTAAATCTCGCCACTCGCCTGTATCCATGCTGTCGGCAGATAACCATAAATGCTGGCAGCGTTTACGCCCTACGCGACGTAAGCGCAGCATCATGCCGCTGCGTAAAACCCAGGGTGAACCAACAATTTCCCACTCCTGATTCTGCCACCGCAGGTGGTAATCAGTCAGAAGTTTCATTTCCCCCTGGCAGGCATGAATGCGTCGCTGGCTGCGTACGCTGTCGAATACCACTAGCGAAAGCAGAAGCATCCAGATTAGCGTATAGCTCATCGGCCACGGCATCAGCAGCACTAAAAGTGCAACCAGACCATGAGCCAGAAGAGATAACCATTGTGCACGCCAGGATACGCGAAGATCAGATTGCCACAGGACCACGTTCTTTATTCCGCGTCTGAATCAGTGTCACCATCCGTTGCAGCTCTGTATCTGCCGGTTTGCCATGATTCATTAACCAATTGAACAGGTCAGGATCATCGCTTTCCAACAAACGGACAAACAACTGCTTATCCTCAGCGCTTAACGAGTCATATTCATATTCGAAGAATGGCATAATCGAAATATCCAACTCGCGCATTCCCCGGCGGCACGCCCAATGAATTCGGGCTTTGTTATTGATATCCATGTGCTCTTTCCTGGTAATCTGATAAAGAAGGTACAAATCTTAGTGTAACGTGTTTTCATGACACGCATTAAATGAATGTTACTGTTTGCGCACTCTATCGAGAGAAATATCTGCAAGGCGTTGTCGTTACATTAACCTTGCGAGAAATCCCGTAAGCGCACGATTGGCATTATCAAACTGCTTGCATTGCCGAATGGCTCTTTTACCATTGAGCCAATTCATCCGCTGGATAACCTGGGACATTATTATGGCTTTCACTCCATTTCCTCCACGTCAGCCTACAGCCGCAGCCCGCCTGCCGCTAACACTCATGACTCTTGATGATTGGGCATTGGCAAACGTGACGGGCAACGATGCAGAAACGTATCTGCAAGGCCAGGTCACTGCTGACATTGCACAACTGACGCCAAACCAGCACACCCTTTGCGCACACTGTGACGCGAAAGGCAAAATGTGGAGCAACCTGCGTCTGTTCCATCGTGGCGAAGGTTTTGCACTGATTGAGCGTCGTAATTTGCGTGACGCGCAGTTAGTCGAATTAAAAAAATATGCGGTATTTTCCAAAGTTACCATCGTACCTGATGATGAAAGTGTGCTTTTGGGCGTCGCTGGTTTCCAGGCTCGTGCAGCACTCGCCAATGTGTTTGCAACATTACCCGATGCTGAGAACCCAGTCGTACAAGTAGATGCAACGACTCTGCTTTGGTTTGAACTGCCTGCCGAGCGTTTCATGCTGGTGACCGATGAAGCTACGGCGCAAATGTTGGCGGATAAATTACACGGCGAAGCGCAGCGTAACGACAGCCAACAATGGCTGGCGCTAGAGATTGAAGCGGGTATTCCGGTTATTGATAGCGTCAACAGCGCGCAGTTTATTCCGCAGGCAACCAACATTCAGGCGTTGGGCGGCATCAGCTTCAAGAAAGGCTGTTATACCGGCCAGGAAATGGTGGCCCGTGCGAAGTTCCGTGGCGCTAACAAGCGTGCGCTGTGGTATCTCGCAGGCACTGCCAGCCGTTTGCCTGAAGCAGGTGAAGATCTGGAATTGAAAATGGGCGACAACTGGCGTCGTACCGGCACCGTGTTGGCCGCAAGCCAGCTCGATGATGGCCGCGTTCTGGTGCAAGTAGTGATGAACAACGATCTGGAAGCCGATAGCGTCCTGCGTGTTCGCGATGATAACGGCAGCCAGTTGGTTATCGAGCGACTGCCTTATTCACTAGAAGATGAGTAAAACTGATTAACAGTCGCTCCCGGTTGCGGGGGCGACAGATTTAATGGATATACAGGTAAATAGCGAGGAAGTGGCAAACGCTGCCGCCCAGTACAAAGCCATGCCAGATAGCATGATTGTAGGGAATGCGTTTGCAGACGTAGAAAATCACGCCTAAAGAGTAAATCACGCCGCCCACCGCCAGCAGCGTTACGCTACCCGGAGCCAGTTTCATCACCATCTGGTAAATCACCACCAGCGATAGCCACCCCATCAGCAGATAAGTGACTAACGACAAAACCTTAAAGCGATGCGCGATAGTTAGCTTGAAGATTATCCCGGCCAGCGCCAGTCCCCAGATAACAATCATCAGCCCACGCGCCAGAGGCGAATCCAGCCCGACGAGTAAAAAGGGTGTGTAAGTCCCGGCAATCAGTAAATAAATCGCGCAGTGGTCAAATTTCTTCAGCCAGGCTTTGGCGCGTTGATGCGGAATAGCGTGATACAGCGTTGAGGCGAGAAACAGCAAAATCATGCTGCCACCGTACAGGCTATAACTGGTTATCGCCGTCACACTCGCGTTGGCATCCACCGCCTGTACCAGTAACAAAACCAGCCCGACAATCCCAAACACCAGCCCAATACCGTGGCTAATACTATTGGCGACTTCCTCCGCCAGCGAATACCCTTTCTTAACTAATGGTTTATCAACCATATGGCTACTCCCGGTGAGACAAAAGAGGGAAAATGCATCGCAGTTAGCATAACTGAGAATGATTCCAGCGAACACATGTACGCTAAAATAAATCTATCAGATGTCATAACTGCCCTTATACAATTTTGCCACTAATGTTTAACGAAACGCTTAACGAATGGAGTACGGGATGACGCAACTGGCCTTTGGTGCAATGAGTGAAGTGATTAATTTTCTGATGGAAATCGATAAGCTAAAACTTGTCGAGCGGCGCACCAAGATTATCGGCCATGGCCGTCAGGAAAATTCCGCTGAACACAGCTGGCATTTTGCCGTTGCCGCGATGAGCCTAGCCCCTTTCGCGCCAGAAGATGTTGATATTTCCCGCGTCATCCAGATGGCATTACTGCATGATATTGTTGAGATAGATGTTGGAGATGTCCTGGTTTACGATCTTGCCGCGCGCGCAGCCGTGGCCGAAAAAGAAGCCATCGCCGCTAAACGGCTATTTGGCCTGCTTCCTGAACCACAAAGCACACAATTTTTGCAGCTCTGGCTGGAATATGAAGCGGGTGCCAGTGCAGACGCCCGGTTTGCTGGGGCGCTGGATAGAATTTTGCCTATTCTGCAAAACTTACATAACGAAGGGCAAAGCTGGCGCGAGAATGGGATTTCCCTGGAACAAGTATTGACGCGCAACGCACTGGTGGGCGAAAGCTGGCCCGAATTATGGCAACATGTCGTCAGTCATTTATATTCAGCGCAAGAAAAGGGCTGGTTACGCTAACCCCTTTCCTCTTTGTAACATTCAGGAAGACGTACCATGTTTACTCATGCGGCAATTGCTAATCTCAACGGACTGGAAATGTTGGTCTACAACTTTGTCATCAAAAACCGAGACAAAGTCATGTACATGACAATCCGCGAATTAGCCGATGCGGTAGGCGTTTCTACGACCACCGTACTGCGTTTTTGCCGCAAGCTAAACTGTGAGGGTTATTCTGAATTTCGTGTGCGCTTTAAATTATATCTGGAACAAAACGATGAGCAGTTAGTTAATTTCGGACCCAGTGAAATCATCAGCTTTTTTAAAAGTACCAATAACGAAGAGTTTGATAATTTAATTGACCGCGCAGTTGATATTATTTGTTCTTCCGAACGTATTATATTTGTTGGGGCAGGGACATCTGGCGCATTAGCGAAATATGGCGCACGTTTCTTTTCTAATGTCGGGAAATTTAGTAACCATATTGATGACCCTTATTTTCCCGTCACCAATGATATGGCTAAAAATGCACTGGCGATCGTGCTTTCCGTTTCCGGTGAAACCGAAGAGATCCTGCGCTTCGCCAGCCAGTTTAGCCTGCACAACTGCAAAGTGCTCTCTATCACCAGCCACGAAAACTCCGCGCTGGCAAAGCTCGCCGATTTTAATATCTCCTGGCATATTCCGCTGACCCGCGTCGGTGGGGTTTATGACATCACGACGCAAATCCCTGTCATTTATATTCTGGAAACCATTGGCCGTAAATTGGCTAAGAAAATGGCATAAAAAAACAGCCTGTTTTTTCCATGTAACAAATCACATTAACCGTGATTTGTTATATCGTGACAATCAAATCTCATTTGTTAGACTCCAGAACAGAGCTTAATAACTTAACGCCAGAATGTGATGTATCCCACATTATTTTCCGCGCTAACCGTGAGATGAACAAATATGAAAAAACTGACCTTACCAAAAGACTTTTTATGGGGCGGTGCCGTTGCTGCACACCAGGTTGAAGGTGGCTGGAACAAAGAAGGTAAAGGCCCAAGTATTTGTGATGTGCTGACCGGCGGCGCGCATGGCGTACCGCGTGAAATCACTCAAGAAGTTATCCCTGGCAAATATTATCCCAACCACGAAGCCATCGATTTCCACGGTCGTTACAAAGAAGACATCGCGCTGTTTGCCGAAATGGGCTTCAAATGCTTCCGTACCTCAATTGCCTGGACGCGCATTTTCCCTAAAGGCGACGAGCTGCAACCGAATGAAGAAGGGCTGAAATTCTACGACGACATGTTCGATGAGCTGCTGAAATACAACATCGAACCGGTTATCACCCTCTCCCACTTTGAAATGCCGCATTATCTGGTGACCGAATACGGTGGCTGGACCAACCGTAAAGTGGTCGATTTCTTTGTTCGCTTCGCCGAAGTGGTATTTGAACGCTACAAGAGCAAAGTAAAATACTGGATGACCTTTAACGAGATCAATAACCAACGCAACTGGCGCGCACCGCTGTTCGGCTATTGCTGCTCCGGCGTGGTTTATACAGAACACGATAATCCAGAAGAAGTGATGTACCAGGTTCTGCACCACCAGTTCGTCGCCAGCGCAATGGCGGTGAAGATTGGCCACCGCATCAATCCAGACATGCAAATCGGCTGCATGCTGGCGATGGTGCCGTTGTATCCGTTCTCCTGCAAACCAGAAGATCAGATGTATGCCCAGGAATCCATGCGCGAACGTTATGTCTTCACTGACGTACAACTGCGCGGCTACTACCCATCTTATGTACTGAATGAGTGGGAACGCCGCGAGTTCAACATCAAAATGGAAGCGGGTGACGAGCAAATCCTGCGTGAAGGTGTGTGCGATTACCTCGGCTTTAGCTATTACATGACTAACGCCGTGAAAGCAGAAGGTGGCAGCGGTGACGCATTATCCGGCTTCCAGGGCAGCGTGCCAAACCCACACGTTAAAGCCTCCGATTGGGGCTGGCAGATTGACCCGGTTGGCCTGCGTTACGCGCTGTGCGAGCTGTACGAACGCTACCAGAAACCGCTGTTTATCGTCGAAAACGGGTTTGGTGCCTACGACAAAGTGGAAGAAGACGGCTCAATCAACGACGACTACCGTATCGACTACCTGAAAGCGCACGTTGCAGAAATGATGAAAGCGGTCACTTACGATGGCGTTGATCTGATGGGCTACACCCCGTGGGGCTGCATCGACTGTGTTTCATTCACTACCGGCCAGTACAGCAAGCGCTACGGCTTTATTTATGTGAACAAGCATGATGACGGCACCGGCGACATGTCTCGCTCACGCAAGAAGAGCTTTAACTGGTACAAAGAAGTGATTGCCAGCAACGGCGAAAACATCTGACACAATAGGGCACTCCGGTGCCCTTTTCTCGCTTTGAAATCCCCCTCAAACTTTTGATTGGTTAAAGCTATTCTAACGATAGCTCCAGCCTGTCGCTTTACTTGATAGTGCTCAATAATTCAACGCCCTATATTGCTCATGATGTGCTTCCACGGAAATAGCGCTTAGAGAAGCGCCGCGGTTTACCTCTGAAAAGGAAGCATTTGTGAGAAAAATAATAAAATGGGCGGGATTAGCCGTCCTGGCAGGAATGGTTTGTTATCTGGCGCTGGTTGCTTACGTTCATTATCACGATTCACAACGGGAAAATATCGCAACAAACGGAAATGGAATATCCCCTGCAAATGCAAAAGTACTGGGAATATTGCAGGAAAAAGGTTGCGATTACTGCCACACCCCATCCGCCTCACTGCCGTTTTATGCCAAATTCCCCATCGCTAAACAGCTGATGGATTATGATATTCAGCTTGGTTACAAATCTTTTAATCTTGAGAAAATACGCGAAAGCCTGCTGGAAAATACCCAGGCACCACAAAGCGATATAACTAAAGTTGAGTGGGTAATTGAGCATCAGACCATGCCGCCAACACGCTATACGGCGCTGCACTGGTCAGGCGCAATAAACGAACAAGAACGCACCACCTTGCTGAACTGGGTCAAAGATCAGCGTCTTAACTATTACGCCACACCGGACATGGCTGAAAACCGCCGTAATGAGCCGGTTCAACCTATTCCTGAGTCACTTGCTGTTAGTCCACAAAAAGTGGCATTAGGGATGCGCATGTACCACGACCCACGGCTTTCCGGTGATAATTCTATCTCCTGCGCACACTGTCACCAGCTTGGTGCAGGAGGTGTAGACGGACGGAAAACGTCACAGGGCGTTGGCGGTGCGATAGGGCCAATCAACGCGCCAACCGTGTTTAACTCAGTATTTAATATCGAACAATTTTGGGATGGGCGCGCCGCTGATCTGCAAGTTCAGGCAGGTGGACCACCGCTTAACCCGATTGAAATGGCCTCGCACTCCTGGCAGGAAATTATCGATAAACTCGCCCAGGACCCAATCCTGACCCGCGATTTTAACGCCGTTTATCCGCAGGGTTTCTCTGGTGAAACGATAACGGATGCGATTGCCGAGTTTGAAAAAACGCTTATCACGCCAGATGCGCCTTTTGATAAGTATTTACGTGGTGATGACAACGCTCTGACCGCGCAACAAAAACACGGTTACCAGTTGTTCAAAGAAAATAAATGCGCCACCTGCCATACGGGTAAGATCCTCGGTGGGCGTTCATTTGAACCGCTCGGGTTGAAAAAAGACTTTAGTTTCGGTGAAGTCACCGCCGCAGACATCGGGCGCATGAACGTGACAAAAGAGGTGCGCGATCGTCTGCGTCAGAAAGTCCCGACGCTGCGCAACGTGGATAAAACCGCGCCGTACTTCCATCGCGGTGATGTCGCCACGCTGGATGAAGCGGTGAAGAAAATGCTGCAATATCAAGTGGGCACATCGTTACCACAAAGCGATGTGGATGATATCGTTGCGTTTTTGCATACTCTGAACGGCGTTTACACACCTTACCCTATTCCGTAAACCTGCCGGACACCGCTTGCTAAGAAGCGGTGTCCTTTTAAATCGGCAGCCCAAAGCGGAAGCAGGCACCGGTTTCCGGTCTTTCCACCAGAGCAATATCACTGCCGTGTAGCTGCAACATCTGGCGCACAATCATCAAGCCTAGCCCGCCAACTCTGATGTGCGACTGATTAACAATCGAAGGCCGCACAAACAGTCCCTCTTTAAGTTCCTGTGGAATGCCCGGCCCGCTATCGCTAATCTGCACCATCACCTTTTCGCCCTCTTTCCACAGACGAACCGCGACAATTCCTTTTTCTGGCGTATGGCGAATCGCATTATCCAGCAGATTAGTCAGCACCCGTTCGATCATCCCCAAATCTGCATCAATCAATGGCAGGCCTGGCTGGATATCAGCCACTAATTGCAGTTGCCGTGTCTGGGTCATCAGTTCAAATTTCTGGAAGACATCCTGCAATAATTCACTGAGGCAGAAATGCTCTTTCTGCGGCTTCACGACACCGTATTCGAGGCGTGCAAGTTCAAACAAAGACTGAGCGAGCATCCGTACTTTCTGGCTTTGCGCCAACGCAATTTCCAGATAACGTTTTTTCTCGGTTTCAGAAAGTGTCGCTGACATAACCGATAAACTTTCCAGATAACCGTGCAGGGAAGTCAACGGCGTGCGTAGATCATGAGAAATATTGGCAATAAACTCACGACGGAGTTGGTCTTGTTGCGACAGGCGATGCCATTGTTCAGAAATGCGCCGCGCCATCATGATAACCCCCTGGCGCAACAGCCTTATTTCGTCATTGCTGTGCTCTTTATCAAGCGGCAACTCCGCCATCGCCTGCATTTCAGCCATCCCGCCGGTTCCCAGCGCGTTAACCTGATGTGAGAGCGAACGCAGTGGCCGGGTTATCCAACGAAACGCCAGTCCCCCAACAAGCAGCCCCAGCAGGGCAAGCAAGGTGATGGAAAGCAGCATCACTTTCAAAAACGAATTAAATTGCGCATCGCTGGCGAGCGCGTTGTAATTTTCACCGAGCAGAATGATGTACAGATATCCCTTAATCTGCCCGTCTTGCCGCATTGGCGTCACGCTAAACACTTTTTTGCCATCGACACTGCGCGGGTCATCGCCGTAGATCGGATATTGACGGTCATCAATCGCCAATTGAATCGGAACCAAATCAACGCGATGGCGTTTGAGATGGTTAGGCGGTGCGGCATCGCCAATGATATTGCCTTTCTCGTCCAACAGATAAACTTCCACACTTGGGTTTACCGTCATCAGATGATCAAACAGCGTGCGCACGGATTCATTGTTCAGGCCATTTTGGCCAAGCAATGGATAGCTCTGGTTGATGTGTTCGGCAAGCGAACCCGAAAGTTGTTGGATAACCGCCTGGCTGTACTGCGTGCTGGTGCGAATTTGCAGCCATCCCAGCAATGAGCAAGAGGTGATCAGCAGCAGCGCAAAAACCAGAGTCAGGCGTTGTGAAAGAGTGAGTTTTCTCATGGTTTACTCGTGTCGCGGCGCGATAAATTTATACCCTTTTCCCCACACCGTGAGAATGAACTCGGGCTCTGCGGGGTTATCTTCAATCTTGATGCGTAATCGGTTGATGTGGGTGTTAACCGTGTGTTCGTAACCTTCGTGCTGATAACCCCAAACCTGGTTGAGCAGATTAAGGCGAGAGAATACTTTGCCTGGATGTTTGGCGAAGAACCACAGCAGGTCAAACTCGCGCGGCGTAAGCTCAACCGGTTGTTCTCTAAGACGCACATCACGGGCTAACGGGTCGATGGTGAGCCGTTCGAAAGTCAGCGTTCCTGCATCCTGCATCAGGTTCTGGCTCATGGCCTCCTGGCGGCGAAATAGCGCTTTGACTCGCGCCACTAATTCCAGCATCGAGAAAGGTTTTGCCAGATAATCATCTGCCCCAAGTTCCAGCCCCAGAACCCGGTGTGTTTCACTGGAACGTGCGCTGATCATCACGATCGGCGTGTAACGCGTCATGGTGCGCGCATGGCGACATATTTCCAGGCCATCAACGCCAGGTAACATGAGATCAAGAATCAGCGCGTCCCAACCGCCCTGCTTAAGTAACTCCAGCCCCAGTGAACCATCTGCCGCATGGACAATTTCAAAACCTTCTTCGCGCAAATGCAGCTGCAAGAGTTCAGCAATATTTTCGTCATCCTCAACAATTAACAATTTTTTGGGCTTCATCACTTCGCCTTTTATCCACCAGTTACAGGAAGTCTATACAACAAACGAGGGTCGAGTTATCACATTTAATTTAACTTTTCGTGAGACTTTGGCGAACACATTTAGGCCACACTCATTACAACGCAATTAAGGGAAATAAAACGATGGATACGCCAACGTTTCAGGTTAAGCCCGCCATAGTTCATCCACGGTGGCTAAGGGTTTGTCACTGGGTGAATGCACTCGCCATGCTCATCATGGTCACCAGCGGATGGCGCATTTATAACGCCTCGCCCTTGTTTAATTTCAGTTTCCCTAATGAGTTAACACTTGGCGGCTGGCTAGGCGGCGCGTTGCAGTGGCATTTTGCGGGCATGTGGTTATTCGGTATCAACGGCGTGATTTATCTGCTGATTAATATTTTCAGCGGCCGCCTGAAACGCAAATTTTGGCCTTTATCGCCACGCGAATTAATAAACGATTTTATCGCAGCGCTGCGTGGAAAGCTGGCTCATGAGGATCTCAGCCACTACAACACGGTACAGAAACTGGCGTATCTGTTTGTGATGATCGACGGGATCATTCTGGTGTGCTCCGGCCTGGTGGTGTGGAAATCTGTGCAGTTCCCATTATTACGGGAATTACTCGGCGGTTATGACACAGCGCGTTTTATTCATTTCTATGCCATGTCTGGAATGGTGGCCTTTGTCGTCGTTCATCTGATTATGGTGGCGCTGGTTCCCAAAACTTTACTCGCCATGTTGCGCGGCCGATAAGGGAAAATCATGAGCAATAAAAATAAGCTTTTTTCTGATTCCGACAAAGCCGCCATTATTCAGGATGCAACGCAGCAAATTAATAAGCAGTTGTCATCCGAAGGCCGTCGCCGTTTTTTAAAACAGGGTTTAACACTCGGCGGTTTAATGATGCTGACCGGTTGCGATATTAGCGACAATGAAACCGTCGAAACCACCTTAAACGGTATGTCACGTTTTAACGATCGCATTCAGGCGCTGTTATTTAACACCAACGACCTGGCACCGGTTTACCCTGAAAGCATGATGACGCGTCCGTTTCCTTTCAATGCTTTTTATAGTGAGGATGAAGCCCCGGTTATAAATGGTGCTGATTATCGTCTGGAGGTTGCGGGTCTGGTCGCTGATAAACGCCCGTGGACACTGGCACAACTGCACCAAATGGCACAGGTCAGCCAGGTAACGCGTCACATCTGCGTTGAGGGATGGAGTGCCATTGGCAAATGGGGTGGCGTGCCGTTCTCTTTATTTTTAAAAGGCATCGGTGCCGATTTGAATGCCCGTTACGTTAGCTTCAAATGTGCCGATGATTATTACACCAGCATTGATATGGCGACAGCGCTGCATCCACAAACCATTATTGCACTGACTTACGATGGAGAAATATTGCCACGCAAATATGGTTTCCCGATGAAGTTAAGAATGCCAACCAAACTCGGTTATAAAAATCCAAAACATATTCAGGTTATCGAAGTGACTAATCGCTACCCAGGAGGTTACTGGGAGGACCAGGGATATAACTGGTTCGGCGGCAGTTAAAAAACACGTAGTTCCCATCTGTAGTTAATGAAAAAACGACGAGGAAATAAAAAATGAAAAAACTCTACGCTGCTCTGATGTGCTCGGCATTATTCTTTGGTGTTGCTGGCGCGAATGCGGCCGATAGCATGGCTAAAGATAATATGGCAAAAGACAATATGGGCAAAATGTCCCATGACTGCTCTAAAGATGGCATGAAAAAAGGCTGCGATAATATGTCTAAAGATCATATGTCCAAAGACAAAATGTCTAAAGATAATATGGGCAAAGACAATATGGCTAAAGACGAAATGGGTAAAAAATAACAGTCGTGCCAGACACCAGGAAAATGGCAGTTCATCTGATCTTTCAGCTGACTGCCATTTATTTTATTTGCCGCCAGCCAAATCGAGGAAACTGCCCGTCACGTAAGAGGCTTTATCGCTAAGCAGCCAGGCAATGGCCTGCGCGACTTCTTCCGGTTGCCCACCACGCTTCATGGGTAAGAGATCTTTTACACGATCGACTCGACCAGGTTCCCCACCAGACGCATGTATCTCAGTGTAAATAAGCCCTGGACGTACGCAATTTACGCGAATGCCCTGTGCCGCCACTTCCAAAGAAAGCCCGGTGGTCAATGTATCTACCGCGCCTTTTGACGCCGCATAGTCAACATATTCGCCTGGAGCGCCTAAGCGCGCAGCCGCCGATGAAACGTTAACAATGGCACCACCTTCCCCGCCATGACGAAAAGCCATGCGTTTTACCGCCTCACGGCAACAGAGAAAATAGCCCGTTACGTTGGTGATAAGAACACGGTTAATACGTTCCGCCGTGAGTTCTTCAATGGTGGATTGCTGGAACAGAATTCCGGCGTTGTTGACCAGTGCGCTAATCGGCCCGAATGCGTTGTCGATTTCCACAAACATCGCCATCACTTGCAGTTCGTCAGCGATATCCGCTTTGATGGCGATGGCCTCACCACCAGCTTCACGAATGGTGTTAATCACTTCATCCGCCGCCTGTTTGTTGCGCAGATAGTTTACGACGACTTTGTAACCAGATTGCGCCAACAGTAGCGATGTCGCTTTACCAATACCGCGGCTGCCGCCGGTTACCAGTACAACTCCCATTTTAACCTCCTGATTTACAGATAAAACAAAGGGCACCGAAGTGCCCTTAAGATGATTAACTCAACTGTCGTTACTGATACTCGCTCATTGGCACACAAGAGCAGAACAGATTACGGTCGCCGAACACATCATCCAGGCGCTTCACTGTCGGCCAGTATTTGTTGCCATGGCCGGTCGGGAATACTGCCAGTTCGCGGGTGTACGGGTGCGTCCAGTCAGCCACGATTTCGTCCTGCGTGTGCGGGGCGTTAACCAGCGGGTTATCTGCCAGCGGCCATTCACCACGCGCAACGCGATCGATTTCGGTGCGGATAGTCAGCATCGCATCAATAAAGCGATCCAGTTCCAGTTTGCCTTCTGATTCGGTTGGCTCAACCATCAGCGTGCCCGCAACCGGGAACGACATGGTTGGTGCGTGGAAACCGAAGTCAATCAAACGCTTAGCAATATCCAGCTCGCTAATGCCCGTCTCTTCTTTCAGTGGGCGAATGTCGAGAATACATTCATGCGCCACGTGACCATTGCGCCCGGTGTACAGCACTGGGAAAGCAGATTGCAGGCGAGTCGCAATATAGTTGGCATTCAGGATTGCCACCTGGCTTGCTTTTTTCAACCCCTGCGCGCCCATCATGCGGATGTACATCCAGCTGATTGGCAGAATTGATGCGCTACCAAACGGTGCCGCAGAAACCGCGCCCTGTTGGGTCAGCATCTCTTCAATTTGCACGACGCTGTGGCCTGGCACGAACGGAGCCAGGTGCGCTTTCACGCCGATTGGCCCCATACCTGGGCCGCCACCGCCGTGTGGAATGCAGAAAGTTTTATGCAGGTTAAGGTGCGAAACGTCTGCGCCGATATAACCCGGAGAAGTAATCCCCACCTGCGCGTTCATGTTCGCGCCATCCAGGTAAACCTGGCCGCCGAACTGATGAACAATCTGGCAGACTTCGCGGATCGTTTCTTCGTACACGCCGTGGGTAGATGGATAAGTCACCATGATGCAGGAAAGCGCATCGCCCGCTTGTTCAGCTTTAACACGCAGATCGTGAAGATCGATGTTGCCTTGCTTATCACACGCAACAACCACCACTTCCATGCCAGCCATTTGCGCCGACGCCGGGTTAGTACCGTGTGCGGAGCTTGGGATCAGGCAAAGATTACGGCTGCCTTCGTTACGGCTTTCGTGGTAGCGGCGGATAGCCAGCAGGCCAGCGTATTCGCCCTGTGCGCCGGAGTTCGGCTGCATGCAAAGTGCATCGTAACCGGTCAGTTTCACCAGCCAGTCAGAAAGCTGGGAGATCATCTGGTGATAACCTTCCGCCTGGTTTGCCGGGCAGAACGGGTGCAGTTCAGCAAATTCAGGCCAGGTGATGGGGATCATCTCAGCCGCAGCGTTCAGCTTCATGGTGCAAGAACCCAGCGGGATCATGGCCTGATTCAGCGCCAGATCTTTGCGTTCAAGCGAGTGCATATAACGCATCATTTCGGTTTCGCTATGGTAGCGATTAAATACCGGATGAGTCAGGATCGCGTCTTCACGCAGCATTCCTGCTGGGATCGAAAGGCTATCGCCTGCAACGTTTTGATCTAGTTTGTCGATATCCAGACCGTGGTTTTCGCCCAGCAACACGCCGAACAGCGCCTGCACATCTTCACGCGTTGTGGCTTCATCAAGCGTGATGCCAACGGCGTTGAGAATGTCGCTACGCAGGTTGATTTCATTGGCTTCGGCACGTGCCAGAACCGCAGCTTTATCAGTAACTTCAACACACAGTGTGTCGAACCAATGCTTGTGGCGTAGTACCAGGCCTTTTTGTTGCAGGCCAGCAGCCAGAATATCAGTCAGGCGATGAATGCGCCCTGCAATGCGTTTCAGGCCAGCCGGGCCGTGGAATACCGCATACAGGCTTGCAATGTTTGCCAGCAAGACCTGAGAAGTACAAATGTTGGAGTTCGCTTTTTCGCGGCGGATATGTTGCTCACGAGTTTGCATCGCCATGCGCAGCGCAGTGCGACCCGCAGCGTCGCGGGATACGCCGATAATACGGCCAGGCATGGAGCGTTTAAATTCGTCACGTGCGGCAAAGAATGCGGCATGTGGGCCGCCATAACCCATTGGCACGCCGAAACGCTGTGCGGAACCAAACACGATGTCTGCACCTTGTTTGCCCGGTGCGGTCAGCAGAACCAGCGTCATAAAGTCAGCGGCAACACTCACGATGACTTTGCGTTGTTTCAGTTCGGTGATCAGAGCGCTGTAATCATGAACTTCGCCCGTAGTGCCCACTTGTTGCAGCAGCACACCGAACACATCCTGATGATCCAGCACTTTCGCTGCATCATCGACAATCACGTCAAAGCCGAAGGTTTCAGCACGCGTACGGACAACATCCAGCGTTTGGGGATGGATGTCGGCAGCAACAAAGAAACGGTTCGCATTTTTGAGTTTGCTGACGCGCTTAGCCATTGCCATGGCTTCTGCGGCAGCGGTTGCTTCGTCCAGCAAAGAGGCAGAGGCGATGTCTAGCCCGGTCAAATCCAGCGTTACTTGCTGGAAGTTGAGCAGAGCTTCAAGACGGCCCTGGGAAACTTCAGGCTGATACGGCGTGTACGCGGTATACCAACCTGGATTTTCCAGCATGTTACGCAGGATCACCGGTGGAGTTTGCACTGCGGTATAACCCATGCCGATGTACGTTTTGAAACGCTTGTTACGGCTGGCAATGGTCTTTAATTCAGCCAGAGCCGCAAATTCTGTAGCAGCCTCACCCACCTGTGGTGGCTCGGCAAGCTGGATATCAGCCGGAACGATCGACGCGATCAGCTCGTCTAACGAACGAGCGCCCACCGTCTCCAGCATTTCGTGTTGCTGCTGTGCGTTTGGTCCAATGTGGCGGTCGATAAACGCTTCGTGATTTTCAAGCTGACGTAAAGACTGGGTCATGAGCGGTGATTCCTGAAACATGCATTGAGGCGAAACAGTATTCCCCCTCTCATGCAGAGAGGGGACTAAAAAGACTTACTCGTCTTCTAACAGAGCTTCATACGCGGTGGCATCCAACAAACCGTCCAGCTCGGACTCATCGCTGGCTTTGATCTTGAAGATCCAGCCTGCGGTGTATGGCTCGCTGTTGATTAGCTCTGGGGTGTCGCTCAGTTCGTTGTTCACGGCGATGATTTCACCGCTGATTGGTGCATAAATATCAGAGGCGGCTTTTACAGATTCAGCAACGGCGCAATCATCGCCCGTGCTGACCGTTGCGCCCACTTCTGGCAGGTCAACAAACACCATGTCGCCTAGCAGCTCTTGCGCGTGCTCGGTGATACCCACGGTGTAAGTGCCATCGGCTTCTTTACGCAGCCACTCGTGCTCTTTGCTGTATTTCAATTCGTTCGGCACATTGCTCATTGTTTTTCTCCTGATTTCAAAATTCACTGCGCGACAGCTTTACCGCCGCGAACAAAAATAGGTTTAGTCACTTTTACAGGCATTTCGCGGTTACGGATTTGAACAATGGCCGTTTCGCCAATACCTACCGGGACACGCGCCAGAGCGATGCTGTAACCCAGCGTCGGCGAGAAGGTTCCGCTGGTGATAACGCCTTCCTGAATGTTGCCTGATTCATCAGTAAAACGGACAGGCAGCTCATTACGTAATACGCCTTTTTCCGTCATGATCAAACCAACGAGCTGGTCAGTTCCCTTCTCACGCTGCTGTTCCAGCGCTTCACGACCGATGAAATCACGATCTTCTGGCTGCCAGGCGATAGTCCACCCCATATTCGCCGCCAGCGGAGAGATACTCTCGTCCATTTCCTGGCTATACAGGTTCATGCCAGATTCCAGACGCAGCGTGTCACGTGCGCCCAACCCGCAAGGTTTCACACCAATTTCGACCAGCTGCGACCAAAACTCGGCGGCTTTTTCGTTTGGCATGGCAATTTCGTAACCGGCTTCACCGGTATAGCCGGTAGTCGCAATAAACAGGTCGCCTGCCTGAACGCCAAAAAATGGCTTCATGCCAGCAACCGCATTGCGTTGTTCTTCAGTGAAAAGCTGCGCGGCTTTGGCCTGAGCGTTTGGCCCTTGAACGGCAATCAGCGACAGGTCATCACGCACGGTGACTGAAACAGAAAAGGGTTCGGCATGTTGATTAATCCAGGCCAGATCTTTTTCGCGAGTCGCGGAGTTCACGACAAGTCGGAAATAGTCTTCGGTCTGGAAATAGATAATCAGGTCATCGATAACACCGCCGGAGGCATTCAGCATGGCGGTGTAGAGGGCTTTGCCCGGTTGGGTCAGTTTGGCAACGTCGTTTGCCACTAAGTAACGCAGAAATTCGCGGGTACGGCTGCCTTTCAGGTCGACGATGGTCATGTGGGAGACATCAAACATCCCGGCATCGTTGCGCACCGCGTGGTGCTCATCAATCTGCGAGCCATAGTGCAATGGCATCATCCAGCCATGGAAATCCACCATACGCGCGCCACACAGATTGTGCTGTTCAAACAAAGGGGTCTTTTGAGTCATTTGTTCCTCTTTAACCATCTGGTTGAAAAGCGCTATTCGCTTTTCTTTTCGTCAGAATTCGTCAGACGAAACCCGGCACCGCCATCGATCCCGATAGCGACGCAAACGTTACCTTTTGCCTGAACTTACCACTGAACGGGGGAGTAAACCATAAGGGAAAAACGGTCATTGCATTAGCTTATGACCAAAACCAGAGGTGCAGCATGCAGAGTATTCGACTACAAAAATGCGAAGAACTGCGCATAAACAAGAAGTGTTTTAGTGAGAATTTAGCGTTAGCTAACATTTACGACCATTTCAGAAACAAATTCACTACATCACTAAAAACATGACATTAAAAAAAGTAATCCGAAATGATGGGTGAGATTAGAATTTTTCAAATGAGGAGGGAGTTTCCCTTTCCTGTAAACGGAAAGGGAAATGTGACGCGGTTCTCAGAATAATTTTAACGTAGCCAGGAAGGCAAATCGTGCAGCCCCATCGCCTGGCGGACTAATTGCGGTTTCACGCCTGGAAGGGTGTCTGCCAGTTTCAGGCCGATATCGCGCAGCAGTTTTTTCGCAGGGTTGCTTCCGGCAAACAAATCTCGGAAGCCTTGCATGCTCGCAAGCATCATCGCGGCACTGTGTTTGCGGCTGCGTTCGTAGCGGCGCAGATACAAATACTGCCCGATGTCTTTGCCCTGGCGATGCAAACGACGTACTTCATCAATCAGTTCTGCGGCATCCATAAAGCCCAGGTTCACACCCTGCCCCGCCAGCGGATGAATGGTATGCGCCGCGTCACCAACCAACGCCAGGCGATGGGCGGCAAAATTGCGGGCGTAACGACCAGTAAGTGGGAATACCTGGCGTTCACTTTCAACACTACACAAACCCATGCGCATATCGAAAGCGACGGACAGCGCCTGGTTAAATTCCTCAGCACTTGCCTGCTGCATACGTTCGGCTTCCAGCGGCGAAAGCGACCAAACAATGGAACACAAATGCGGATCGCTTAACGGCAGGAAAGCCAGAATGCCATCGCCGTGGAACACCTGGCGGGCAACTGCTTCGTGGGGTTCAGTCGTGCGAATGGTGGCAACTAATGCATGGTGGCGATAATCCCAAAAAGTGAGGGGGATATCAGCCTGGTTACGCAGCCACGAATTGGCGCCATCGGCCCCAACCACTAAACGCGCGGTGAGCATTGCGCCATCTTTCAGGGTAATAAACGCTTCGTTTTCACCCCAGGCGACCTGCTGTAATTCGGCGGGTGCCATCAGAGTCACGTCGCTGCACTGTTCGGCACGCTGCCATAACGCATGATGGATAACCGCGTTTTCGATGATGTGCCCGAGATGGCTGAAACCAAAGGATTTATCATCGAAAGCAATATGCCCGAAGCTGTCCTGATCCCAGACTTCCATGCCGTGATAGCAACTGGCGCGTTGGGCAATAATTTTCGGCCACGCGCCAAGATGAGTCAGCAGTTTTTCGCTGGCAGCATTGATAGCCGAGACACGTAATGCCGGTGCAGATTCAGGTGCCAGCGGCTGTGGGAGATGGTTCTCCAGCACCGCGACACGCAAACCACTGCCTTGCAGGCCACAGGCAACCGCCAGTCCAACCATGCCACCACCCACAATCGCCACATCAACGCTTTGCAAATTGACTCTCCTTTAACGCGCAACCCAACCAAGGGTACGCTGTGCCAACACATCACGTGCCGGGGTAAAATGTTCCATCGCCATCAGCCCAAGATTGCGCCCCACCACCAGCGGAGCCCAACGGTTGGCGAACAGTTGAACTAAGCCATCTGTCACGCCAATGGTGGCAATTTTATCTTCACTGCGGCGTTGCTGGTAGTCAGCCAAAACGGCATAACTGCCAATATCCTGAGAGGATTCGTGCGCTACCGCCAAATTTTCAGCAAGCGACATCACATCCCGCAAACCAAGGTTAAAGCCCTGCCCGGCAATTGGATGAAGGGTTTGCGCTGCATTCCCGACCAATGCAACGCGGTGCGATACCGACTGCGAAGCGGTAGTCAGCGACAGAGGATATTGTGCACGCGCGCCCGCATGAGTGATCCGCCCAAGACGCCAGCCAAATGCACGCTGCAATTCATTGCAGAAACGCTCGTCGTCCCACTGCGAGATATCAAACTGAGCGTCCAGCGGATGGCACCACACCAGCGAACAGCGCCCGTCGGACATCGGCAACATCGCTAACGGGCCATGCTCGGTGAAGCGTTCAAACGCCCGTCCGTTGTGGGGTTGCGAGGTTGTGACGTTGGCAATAACGGCAATCTGTCGATAATCCTGCTGCTGCCAGGTCATGCCGCACTGCGCGGCAAGCGGTGAGCGCGAACCATCAGCGGCCACCAGCAGTTTGCCTTCAATTAGCTCGCCGTTATCAAGCTGGACGCTGACTTTATACGTTTCACGCGTAAACGAGGAAACACGCTGCGGGCAATGTACAGTTACGCCCGGCGTTTTACGCAGCAGGGCGAATAGCCGCATCCCGACATCATGCAGTTCCACCACCTGGCCTAACGCGGGAATTTGGTAATCCTGCGCATCCAGTGTGACAAAACCCGCATGACCGCGATCGCTGACATGAACGCTGGTAATGGCGGTCGCGCAGTCTTTAATAGCCGGCCACACGCCAATACGCGTTAATTGCTGGCAAGTTCCCTGAGCAATGGCGATAGCGCGAGCATCAAAGCCAGGGTGCGCCGCAGATTCAGGAGACGCCGCTTCAATCAAATGAACCGGCAGTTTTCCGTAGGTTAAATGCGATATCGCCAGCGCAAGCGTTGCTCCGGCCATGCCACCACCAACAATAATCACGCTCATAACTGACGCGCCGCCGCCATTAATGCTTCGATATCGTCCGCCGATTTAACGACGCTGGCGGTCAGGTTTTCGTTACCGTCTGCCGTGATCAGAATATCGTCTTCGATACGAATACCGATTCCGCGATATTCCGCAGGCACATCCGCATCTGGCGCAATGTACAAACCAGGCTCAACGGTGATGACCATTCCTGGTTCAAGCACGCGTGAACGATCCGCGCCGTACGCGCCTACGTCATGCACATCCAGCCCCAGCCAGTGGCTCAGGCCATGCATGAAGAACGGGCGATGAGCGTTTTCGGCAATCAGTTTATCAACGTCGCCTTTGAGAATACCGAGCCTCACCAGGCCAGTAATCATAATGCGAACCACTTGCGCGGTGACTTCCTGCATTGAGGTGCCTGGGCGGTAGAGTTGGAGCGAGGTTTCAAGTGATTCGAGTACGATGTCGTAAATCGCGCGCTGCGGCGCTGTGAACTTACCGTTTACCGGGAAGGTGCGGGTGATGTCACCGGCATAGCCTTTGTATTCACAACCCGCATCGATTAACACCAAATCACCGTCGCGCATTTGGCTTTCGTTTTCGGTGTAATGCAAAATACAGCCGTTTTCGCCGCTGCCTACAATGGTGTTGTAAGACGGGAAACGCGCGCCATGGCGGTTAAATTCGTGAAGGATTTCACCTTCCAACTGGTATTCAAACATGCCCGGACGGCACTTTTCCATCGCACGAGTATGTGCAAGCGCGGTGATTTCCCCGGCGCGACGCAGAACATTGATTTCTTCTTCTGACTTGAACAGACGCTGCTCGTGAACCCAGGGACGCCAGTCAGTCAGCGTCGCAGGTGCTTTGAGATTCTGACGAGAACCACGGCGTAGTTTATCGAGGGCGGCAAAAACGATGCTGTCTGCATAGCTGTATTCGCCCTGAGCGTGATACACAACATCAAGGCCGTTCAGCAACTGATGCAGCTGTTCACCGATTTCGGAGAACGACAGCGCACGGTCAACGCCCAGTTTTTCTGGCGCAGCTTCCTGCCCAAGGCGGCGACCAAACCAGATTTCCGCGGTTTTATCGCGCAGACGGTTAAACAGAACGCTGTGATTATGCGTTTCGTCGCTTTTAATCAACACCAGCACGGCTTCAGGTTCGTTAAAACCGGTGAAATACCAGAAATCGCTGTTCTGGCGATACGGGTATTCGCTGTCTGCACTGCGTATTGCCTCGGGAGCGGCAAAGATGAGCGCGGCGCTTGCCGGAGCCATTTTGGCCAACAACGCCTGACGGCGACGGAGAAATTCGTGCTGATTCATCACACCTCCTGAAGCTTATTATTTTTAGTGTAGTGTTGGTTTGCGCACTTCTGGTGCTGTCGGAACTGGGCGCGTGAAGGTGTCGTGGCACAGCAACGCGGCGACACGCACGTACTCGATGATTTCTTCGAGTGACATTTCCAGCTCTTCTTTATCTTCGTCTTCGTCGTAGCCCAATTGCGCAATGTTACGCAAATCGTCGATAGCTTCGCCGGTTTCGCCGGTGACTTTATCGAGCTTAGGTTGACTTACGCCAAGGCCGAGCAGGAAGTGGTTTACCCAGCCCGCCAGCGCATCAGCACGGTCAAACACCGAAACATCATCGCCATCTGGCAGGTAAAGCTGGAACATGAAGCCGTCATCTTCCAGCGAATCAGATGTCGCACTGTGCATTTGGCGCAGGGTGTCGGCAAGGTTTTGGCCAAAGGCCAGCCCTTCGTTGGTCAGATCGTGTAGCAGCGGTTGCCAGCTGGTGTCTTTGTTGCCACCGCATAGCATGCCGCTGATTAAGCCGTGCATTTCTGAGGACGTCAGACCCACACCTTGTTGGTTTAAGAGTTGGCCTACTAAGTCGTAGTCCGGCATCGTGTTTTGTATTGACATGCGCATTCGCCATCGTTGGCAGGGATAGTTCATGTTATGCTACCACCAGGGACCTCAAGGCACCAGAAAAGGGCTTGTATCTTCATTTCGGGATAGCTATAGTGACGCCCCTTTCGTTACCAGGTACGGTTAACGAAGGCTGGCGAGTTAACAGCAGGAAGGTGGCATGTCTGCACAACCAGTCGATATCCAAATTTTCGGTCGTTCATTACGCGTGAATTGTCCGCCTGAACAACAGGATGCACTAAACCTTGCAGCTGAAGAGCTTAATCAGCGGTTGCAAGATTTAAAAGTTCGCACTAGAGTCACAAATACTGAGCAGCTAGTTTTCATCGCAGCACTGAACATTTGCTACGAGTTGGCTCAGGAAAAATCGAAAACCCGTGATTACGCATCCAATATGGAAGAGCGTATTCGAATGTTACAGCAGACCATCGAACAAGCGTTGCTTGAGCAAGGTCGCATAACAGAAAGACAGGGTCCAAATTTTGAATAACACTTCACAGTTACCTATGGTAGAGTGACTTTGAAGACCAAATTTCTCTGAGATGTTTGCAAGCGGGCCCGTCCCCTGAGCCGATATTTAATACCACCAGAATGTGGTGCTACAGAGTCTGTGTGCATGCTCGGTCCGTCCGAGAAGCCTGATGATTTTGACGCTGCATTCACCTTGAACCAAGGGTTCAAGGGTTACAGCCTGCGGCGGCATCTCGGAGATTCCCTCTCTCTACCAATCAGTCATCATCATGACGAAAATTCAGTTAATCCCATCGTTACGCCAGGAAATCCGACAACAAATTCGGCAACGTCGCCGTAAACTCACGCCCGATGAACAACACCTTTTTGCGCAACTTGCCGCTGAACGTATGCTCGCTTATGAGCCAGTGGTGAAAGCCGCTACGGTCGCCGTGTTTTTGTCGTTTGATGGTGAACTGGATACCACGCCGTTAATCCGCGCGTTATGGCAAGCAGGCAAAACCGTTTATCTGCCAGTGCTGCACCCTTTCAGTAAGGGCAATTTGCTGTTTCTACGCTATAGCGAAAACAGCCACCTGGTGATGAATCGCCTGAAAATCCTTGAGCCTAAACTTGATGTCCGCGACGTATTGCCGCTGGATAAACTGGATGTGCTTATCGCGCCTTTAGTGGCGTTTGATGAGCAAGGGCAGAGGCTAGGAATGGGTGGCGGTTTCTACGACCGCACATTGCAGAACTGGCAGCAGCACGGTTTGTGGCCCGTTGGGCTGGCGCATGATTGCCAACACGTTCCAGCGTTACCAGCCGAAGAGTGGGATATACCGCTACCCGCAGTAGTGACGCCTTCGCGGATTTGGGAATGGTGATAACTTCTCCCCCGTTCGAGGGAGAAGTTCAGTACTAATTAACTATCAGTAAAGCAAACGAGCGCGAATAGTCCCCGGAATCGCTTTCATCGATTTCAGCGCAGCCTCAGCGACATCTTCTTCAGCGTCCACATCGATAACCACATAACCCATGTGCGGAGTCGTTTGCAGATACTGTGCGGCGATGTTGATGCCCTGCTCGGCAAAAATCTGGTTCAGCGCGGTCAAAATACCCGGACGGTTTTCGTGAATGTGCAGCAAACGGCTGGTGCTTCCACCGTGCAATGGCAGGGAAACCTCCGGGAAATTCACTGCCGACAAGGTTGAACCGTTATCAGAGTATTTCGCCAGCTTGCCAGCCACTTCCAGGCCGATGTTTTCCTGTGCTTCCTGAGTTGAACCACCAATGTGCGGCGTCAGGATCACGTTATCAAACTCACACAGCGGAGAGATGAACGGATCGCTGTTGGTTGCAGGCTCGGTTGGGAATACGTCGATTGCCGCACCCGCCAGATGTTTACGTGCCAGCGCATCACACAGTGCAGGAATATCCACGACTGTGCCACGCGCGTCGTTGATCAGCAGCGCGCCTGGCTTCATAAGGGCCAGTTCGTTCACACCAATCATATTTTTAGTGGACGCATTTTCAGGGACATGCAGACTGACCACATCACTCATATTGAGCAAATCGGACAGATGTTGCACCTGAGTCGCATTACCCAGCGGCAGTTTGTTTTCGATATCGTAGAAGAAGACATTCATGCCCAGCGCTTCAGCCAGAATCCCCAACTGAGTCCCGATATGGCCATAACCGATGATGCCCAGTTTTTTGCCGCGCGCTTCATAAGAACCCACCGCCAGCTTATTCCACACGCCACGGTGTGCTTTGGCGTTAGCTTCTGGTACGCCACGAATCAGTAATAACAGCTGGCCGATAACCAGTTCAGCAACAGAACGCGTGTTGGAGAAAGGAGCATTAAATACTGGCACGCCGCGTTTCGCCGCAGCTTCCAGATCAACCTGGTTAGTACCGATGCAGAAACAACCGACTGCCACCAGCTTTTCAGCCGCCGCCAGAACATCTTCAGTTAAGTTAGTACGGGAACGCAGACCGATGAAATGCGCATCACGGATCGACTCTTTCAGTGCGTCGCTGTCCAGCGCGCCTTTATGGTATTCGATGTTGGTATAGCCTGCTGCGCGAAGGTTATCCACGGCTTTCTGGTGTACGCCTTCCACCAGCAGGAATTTAATTTTGTCTTTATCCAGTGATACTTTTGCCATTTCCCGACCCTATTTTTAGAACTGATGTTGTGCTGTGTGATAAGACACCCTTCTGCCAAAATATCAAAAAATACGGGCGGGGCAATATAAACGATTGCGCAGTCATTCCAGCCAAAAAGGAATAAGCCGCTACAGGCAGCACAAAATGCTAATCAGGAGAGAGAACCAGGAATGAATAACAGGCGGTTGTTCAGAATGTGACATATGTCACCAAATTTGGCGTTAGATTATTTTGTCATTTTTTATGCGGTTTTTGGGGCGTGTGCTACGCCCCGGTCAGATCATTTGGTAATGGTTTTCACGCCATCAGCCGTACCAATCAGCGCAACATCCGCGCCACGGTTGGCAAACAGACCCACAGTCACTACACCAGGCAGGCCGTTAATCGCATTTTCCAACGCAATCGGATTGATGATGCTCAGGCCGTAAACATCCAGAATGATATTGCCGTTATCGGTCACAACGCCCTGGCGATATTCCGGGCGGCCGCCCAGCTTGACCAGTTCGCGAGCCACACAGCTACGCGCCATAGGAATCACTTCTACAGGTAGCGGGAAATTACCCAAAATCTCTACCTGCTTGGACGAATCGGCGATGCAAATAAACTTTTCAGCCACCGAGGCGATGATTTTCTCGCGGGTGAGTGCAGCGCCACCGCCTTTGATCATTTGCATCTGGTCGTTGATCTCATCTGCACCATCAACATAAATTCCGAGAGAATCGACTTCGTTGAGATCATAAACAGTGATGCCAAGGCTTTTCAGTTTGGCGGTAGAAGCATCGGAGCTAGAAACGGCACCATCAATCTGATGTTTGATAGTCCCGAGAGCATCAATAAAGTGCGCGGCAGTTGAGCCCGTACCCACACCAACGATTGTGCCCGGTTGCACATATTGTAATGCTGCCCAGCCGACTGCTTTTTTCAGTTCATCCTGCGTCATGGTTTTTGCCTGTGCTGTGAAAACTGACGCGCATTATAGTGCAAGGCCTGCGAGGTTGTCCCAGGGAATGGCAGGACTCATCCGATCTTTGTGGATTTGGTCTGGATCGACTGCAAATTTATGTCATAGTGCAGGAATAATAAAAACAGGAGTTAGCTAACAATAATGAAACGCCCGGACTATAGAACGCTACAGGCGCTGGATGCAGTGATTCGTGAACGAGGATTTGAGCGCGCGGCGCAAAAGCTCTGCATTACTCAATCAGCGGTTTCACAACGCATCAAGCAACTGGAAAATATGTTCGGCCAGCCATTGTTAGTGCGCACGGTGCCACCGCGTCCAACCGAGCAAGGGCAAAAGTTACTGGCGTTGTTGCGCCAGGTCGAATTGCTTGAAGAAGAGTGGCTGGGCGACGAACAAACAGGTTCTACGCCACTGCTGCTGTCGCTTGCGGTAAACGCCGACAGTCTGGCAACCTGGTTGCTGCCTGCATTAGCCCCTGTCCTTGCCGATTCCCCTATTCGTCTGAACCTTCAGGTTGAAGATGAAACCCGCACTCAGGAACGCCTGCGTCGCGGTGAAGTGGTTGGCGCAGTCTCTATTCAGCCGCAGCCATTACCTAGTTGTTTGGTAGACCGGCTTGGCGCTTTGGATTATCTGTTTGTCGGTTCAAAAGATTTTGCCGCTCGTTATTTCCCGAACGGTGTCACACGCTCTGCATTGCTAAAAGCGCCTGCCGTCGCGTTTGACCATCTCGACGACATGCACCAGGCGTTCTTACAGCAGAACTTCGATTTGTCGCCGGGCAGCGTACCGTGCCATATCGTTAACTCGTCAGAAGCCTTTGTACAGTTGGCGCGCCAGGGCACCACATGCTGCATGATCCCGCATCTGCAAATCGAAAGAGAATTGAAAAACGGTGAGTTAATCGACCTGACCCCAGGCCTGATGCAGCGCCGTATGTTGTACTGGCACCGCTTTGCACCTGAAAGCCGCATGATGCGTAACGTAACGGACGCGCTGCTGGAATATGGGCACAGAGTTTTACGACAGGATGCTGACTAATATTTTCGTTGTAAGATCCAGTGAAAATGGTGGTTCTCACGGACCCCACCCCAACCCTCCCCTTGCCAGGGTAGGGAGCAGAGCAGACGGGAGCCTTAGCTCCTCCACCTGGTA
>CBCPKK010000039.1:0-63944 GCA_965119215.1 uncultured Buttiauxella sp. | reverse complement strand
ACAAATCCAGCCCGGCCGCTGTTTCAGCCTGACCGGCCACCCGCGTGAAGATTTAAACGATTTATGGCAGGTGGTGACGAGCACCCTGAGAGGCAATCAGCCACAGGCGCTGATTGGCAGCGAAGGCCAGGGCACCACGCTGACGAATAATTTTCATGTTATTCCCGCGATTCAGACCTGGCGGCCACAGCCACATCCCAAACCACTGGTCGATGGCCCGCAAAGCGCCGTGGTGACCGGCCCTCCAGGGGAAGAAATCTTCTGTGACGAGCACGGGCGTGTGCGGGTGAAATTCGCCTGGGACCGCTACAGCCCGACTGACTGGAAAAGCTCATGCTGGATACGGGTGTCGCAGGCATGGGCGGGAGCCGGGTTCGGCAACATCGCCATTCCGCGCGTCGGCCAGGAAGTGATTGTCGATTTTCTTAACGGCGACCCGGACCAGCCGATAATCACCGGGCGAACCTACCACATCACCAACCGCGCCCCGGGCGACCTGCCGGGCACCAAAACGCAGATGGCCATCCGCTCACAGACTTACAAGGGCGAAGGCTACAACGAGCTGATGTTTGAGGACTGGGTCGGTCAGGAACTGCTGTCGATGCATGCCCAGAAAGACATGAAAACCGAGGTACTGAACAACCGCATGACGGATGTGGCGGTGGACCATACAGAAACTGTGGGCAACAACCAGCGCATTACCGTCGGGCTGGGGCAGACAATTTCGGTGGGTAAAGAGAATGCGGGTGGGCATGACAGAACAATCACCGTCGCACACGACCAGAAGATAAAAGTCGGCAATGACCAGACGCTGAAAGTGGTCAACGACCGCACGGCGAATGTTGGCAACGACGAAGCACTTTACGTGACCAGGGACAGAAAGGTCACCGTGAAGGGGAAGCAGGAGCACACCATCACACAAGACCACATCAGCCTGGTGAAAGGCAAGTACAGCCTGGAAGTGAAAAACGACCTGGCGCAGAAGATTGCCGGTTCGCTGGGTATCGACGTACAGGGCGATATTGTCCTGAAAAGCACCAGCCAGATTACCCTGCAGGTCGGCAGCTCGTTTATCGTCATTCACCCCGCGGGCATCGATATTATGGGGGCCAGGATCAACCTCAACGGCGGCGGGAGTCCGGGTACACCGGTGCAGACACTGCAACCGGCGATGCTGAATATGCTGGCAGATGAAGGTGATGATGGATCGTCTGAGCCGCCGCAGGATGTGGATAGAAACAGTGGTGAAGGAAATTCCAGTGGTCGTGATGATTCCGAGCAGGATGAACCGGACACGGAAGAACCTGCCACAAAGTTCATATTTTCGTAACAGAGAGATAATTCGGATAACGGATATTCACCCCCTGGGAAAATTTCTTCTCACTTATGAAGGATTATAAATAATGATAATCAGCCCTCCATTACTGCGCGAGCAATCAGACAGTGAAACCGACTCAGAATGGGTAAACAGAATGATGCCGGCTGATCCACAGCGAAGTTTTCCCATCAATAAAGGCCAGTCCTGGCATGGGGGAATTCACCTGACTGATAGCTCATCGGATCCCGTACGATGTGTCGCAGATGGCAAAGTCCTTTCTCTGCGTCAGCCCGACCTGGAAAAACGCGGAGTATCACCGCTGAATTACAACGGAGCTACCGATGACGGTTACGTCCTTCTGAAACATGAAACAGAAATCGGAAGCGGTGATAGCGGCAAGATCATCTGGTACTCACTCTATATACACCTGAACAGTATTGACGGTAATGTTCAGCCCGGAAAAATGCTGTACCGCAAAGAGATTGTAGGCACAGCGGGCATGGTAGATGACCAGCATGCCCTGCATTTTCAGATTTTTTGTGATGATGAAAACATTCAGAAAATCACCGGCAGAACCTCGCCGGACACGGACGTGACGAAAGACGGGCGGGTTGATGTGGTTTACGGGGATATTCATTTTTATTTACCTGCAGGTACTCAAGTTTATGAGGAGGCCCCGCCGGATAACTCGCTGGTGAATAACACTCCTGTGCTAAAAACCAGCGTACCGTTATATATAACCATGCGTTTTGACAAGGGCAGTTGTACGATGGCAACGCGCCAGCAGGATCCGATGTTGCCCGATAATTATTCTGAAGTGGGCGAGTCTTTAGTCAATGCTGATGGCGAGGACTATGAATACAACCTGTATTCCAGTGCGCTGAAACTCTACCCAGACAGTCCGAGTGCTGGATATGAAATGTTACGTTTTGGACGGATCATCAATACAGAATACGAAGCACTTAGCCCTGCTGATGCACCGCTGTGGCGAACGGTGAATACACCGGAAGGGAAAGGCTTCGTTAACCTTGGGGCTCGGAACATCAAAGTCTACAGCGACGGCGACTTCCCTCACTGGATGGGCTGGAAACTGGTGGATGATGATACGGACACTAACAGCCAGTGCAATTCGCCGACCATTCTTTGCACAACACGCAGTAACTTGAATCGAATGATTTGTCATTTCCCACTGGAGTGGGACAACACGACAGTCGATTCACGGTTTGAGTGGCTAAAATTCCCTAATGATGTGCTGAATAAACCGATGGCAGAATGCGACCTTAAATTGCTGACGGAACACGGAAAAGCACTTTGTCTGGCTGAAAATCCGTTACCTTCGGGTCGGGTATGGCATTTTGAGCCGAGAGAGTTTATTGCACATTTCAGGAAGTGTGGATGGTTAGGACTAGATGATTTTGTACGTATTGTTCGTCGCAATGAGTCTCATACATTGCAACCAAACTTAACCAAGGCAGAACTAGTTAGTTGGCTTACGACAGAAGGTAGAAAACCTTCAGGAGAAATAATTCGGCCAGATAATGTAGGTGTTAGCTTATCAAAAATCCTGTCAAAATATCTGATGGTAACCCCACTAAGAATGGCTCATTTTATGGGGCAAATGGCAAGGGAAACAGGAAGATTTAAATCTTTTGTTGAAAATGGTGATTTGAATTATTTCAATATGTATGAACCGAGAACTACTCAAGGGATTAAATTAGGAAATACTCAATCAGGTGATGGTGCCAAGTTTAAGGGTAGAGGCACTGTACATTTAACAGGAAGAGAAAACTATTCCAACTATAGTAAATATAGATTTGGTCAAAGATCTACCTTTTTCACAGAAGAGCCTAATAATATACTACCTGCCATTGACTCATATTGTGCATGTGATGCTGGCGGTTATTTTTGGATTAGCAAGCAGAAATATTCAAGAACATTCCAGCCAATTGGAAAGTTAAGTATAAATTACTGGGCCGATCAAGGTAGTAGTCAAGATAATGCTTCACAATTAACAGGAAGAATAAACCCTGGTCGAGATGCTTTTATTTCTGTCAGATGGCCTGCTTTTGTTCATGCATGGCATGCACTTAATGACGACGTTAGTACTCCTGAAGATTTCCGCCCTATTAAATAAACCCCAGAGGATTTATGAGACTTTTTAATAAAATGTGCATAATTATTTTCATCTCTCTTGTTTCTATTAAAGCACACGCCGATGATTTAGATAATAAAAAACAAAATTTCATTTTCTGTGCAAAAATTGATACGGAAGCAGTTTCTGATTTATTTAATAATTTAAAAAAAAATATAAAAACGATGACACATTCATACTACTGGGTTCTAATTTAGAAGAGTTAAATTATACAGAAGGGAACAGTCGGGCAACAATAGAAGGATATGTCTATATAATGAACACTAATCTCCTGAAATTAGATTCACTGTCAGTTTTGACAATAATAAATAGAATACCCACAGATACAATCACCTATATCAGCAAGAAAAATAAAATATTAGGTGGTGTTTTTTACTCCAATGAATCTATGCCACTTGAGGAAAAAAACAAAGTGCCAGCCAATCTGATTTATATAGGAAATACCGGAGATGTATTTCATCTGAAGACTTATCAATTTAAAGATAAAGAGTGCTCGAGCCATTTTCCTAAAGAAATTCTGGCCAATTTTATTGATGACTAATCATAGACATGATTACTCGCTGTAATGAAAATAGTGGCAGAAATGCTGACCCTATAAATAACTCGGTGTAACTGCCACCGTATTAAAGGTGATCGCTCAGGCGGTCACCGAACTCGATAATAAAACGGTAGTGCCTCCAATTAGTAGAACATGTATTTTTCAATGAAGGCCCCGATGACTTTTTCGTGGAGTTCGACAGAGCGTGAGAAGCAGATTGTTTTACGGGTGAGGCGCTTTATTCGGGTGCGCAGCGTCAGGTTGTTTCGTTCAATGCGCTGAGTAAAGATTTTGCCAGTTAGATGCTTATCTTTCGGTACTTCTCTTGCATAACTGCCCCAGTCATCGCTGGTTATCATGCCAATATTGAACGGAGCCAACAACGCCAGTAGTTCCCGGGCTTTACTGCCAACGAAGCCCCATTGTTCATCAAGTTCGCAGATGAGGGACACATCGGCATGGGGGACTGGCGAAGACGTTATTCGCTTCGGCGAGAGTTTTTTAGAGTGCGGATAACGGTATTGATGCCTATTTTGAGCACTCTTGCGGTATCCCGAACGCCAGCGCCGTTGAAAGCCATTTCGGTAATGTGCTCTTTAACGCCGGGTTTTCTGGCCTCATAAGTATAAGTGAGCAGAAATACGCGATGGCATTCACGGCATCGAAAGCGGTCACGACCTTTAGGATTTTGCCCATGACGGTAAACCAAGGCTGACTGAAAGCGGGGGCAATGAACGGCGATAGTAGCCACTGAAGTACCTTAAAAACCTCTATTTTCCATGAACCTTCAACTAATTGGAAGCATTACCTAACATTCAATGTCACGGCTCTTTAGCCCACTACTTCAATTCATGCTGCGCCATAAATGACTCGCCACCTAGCTGGCGCATCTGGCGCAAAATCCATTGCTGGCGCTGACGTACATATCCGGAAGGCGCGTTCGCTTTAAAGCGAATTGGATTCGGCAAAACTGCGGCAAGTAATGCGGCTTCTGAGGCTGTCAGACGGCTTGCAGGTTTGTGGAAATAACGCTGTGAAGCTTCTTCCACGCCAAAAATCCCATCACCAAATTCCGCGATATTCAAATAAACCGTCAAAATGCGACGTTTAGTCCATACCACTTCCATACCCAGTGTTAATCCCGCTTCCAGGCCTTTGCGTACCCAACTGCGCCCGTCCCACAGGAATAGATTTTTAGCCGTTTGCTGGGAAAGCGTAGACGCACCACGAACGCGATTTTCATTGCGTTCGTTATGGGCAAGCGCTTTCTCGATTGAAGCCACGTCAAATCCCCAGTGGTCCGGGAATTTCTGATCTTCCGCTGCGATAACCGCAAGCCCCATCAACGGTGAAATCTCGTCCATGCTCACCCAATCGGAATGCGCAACGTAACCAAAATCACCGCTAAACCAGGCGCTAAATTGCCGTTCAACCATGACGGCTGAAAACGGCACCGGTAAAAAGCTAAACAGAATAATTCCCGCCAGCCAGACTCCCATCAGCGCCAGCACGCCACGCAATAGCCAGCGCTTGATGGAGCCGAAGAGCGCGATACGCCCTTTCTTCATTCAGCCATATCCACGACGCGAGCCACCAGCTTTTCGATGCCCATTGCGGCTTCATCAATCCTGGTCGCCAGCATGTAAGCAGGTGTAGTCACTACTTTATGCTCTTCATCGACCACGATATCGTCGACCGGGCAAGGGACATGTTCGGCCCCCATTTCTTCCACAATCTCAGCGGTATCGATATCCGTCCCGATGGTCAAACGCACCGGCACATCCAGAATTTTTGGCAACATCACCGGAGCAATGCAGATAAAGCCAAGCGGTTTACCCTGAGCGTGGCAATCACGGGCCAGGCGACGCAGGTCGCTATCAATCTGGCAGTCGCTGCCTTTGCTGGCAAAATCACACAAGTTTTTTGCCGTCCCAAAACCGCCGGGAACAATCAGTGCGTCCAGTTCATTAGCATCAGCCTGAGCCAATGGCGTGATTGCGCCGCGAGTAATTCTAGCCGCTTCAACCAGCACATTGCGATGCTCAATAGACTTATCATTAGTCAGGTGATTGATAACATCTGCTTGAGGTTTATCGGGTGCAAAACAGACAGCTTCAGCGCCACAACGCGCGATGGCCAACAGGGTAATGACCGCTTCCTGAATCTCGCTACCGTCGTAAACCCCGCAACCACTGAGCACCACACCAATCTTCTTCATTCAGCCATTCCTTTTCGTCATGCGATAAATCGTATTAGTTATGATGATTTGATCGCTATGCTTCACACATTTTACTGATTCATGTAACAAACCATTTAAGATTTGCTATCTTAATGCCTGAGCAGCCCACGAGATTATCGGTTGCGCCGTCTGGATAAATACCTATAACTCAACGGCGCAACCTGCTTTTTCCCTGGTGTTGGCGCAGTAATTCGCGCACCCCGGTTTATCCGGGGTCATTTTTTGGGAGCGCTTGCAACCCAGGCTTTCAGAACATCCACATCGTGTTGCCATTCTTGCTTTAACTCTTCAATCCACTCACCTACATTTTCAAACCATGCAGGTAAATCAGGCGACTGAATTTGCTGAGCAACTTGCTGCAAATGACGCAGCCCAATGGAACCCGCCGCACCTTTGATCTTATGACCTTCTTCCACCACGCCTTTTTGGTCACGCGCGGTCATGTTGGAGTCCAGTACACTCAGGTAACCCGGCATCATTTTTTCAAAAATCGCCAGCCCATCAGTAATCAGTTTCGGTCCTACCAGGTCCATGTATTGCTCAAGCATTGGAATATCAAGCAAGGCTTGCTGTTTTTCACTATTAACCTGAGGCATTTGAGACTCCTTTTCAGACTCTGACTGTTGGTTGTCCCAGAATTTTTGGATCATCGCCATTAACGCCGGAACCGCGAGGGGTTTGCTCAGCACGTCATCCATGCCTGCATCCAGATACTCTTTTTTATCTTTCAACACGTTAGCCGTCAATGCGACTAACGGTGGTAAATCTTCACGAGCGTAGCGCGTTGTTAGCTGGCGGGAAATATCCAGCCCCGTCATGTCAGGCAACTGGATGTCCAACAGCACCAGGTCATATTCACCTGGGGTGAATTTTTCCAGCGCTTCTTTGCCCGTCATAGCGACGTCCACGCTATTGCCGAGTTTCTCCAGCACCGAGCGCGCAACAATCACGTTGAGTTCAATATCTTCTACCAGCAAGACGTGCAAAGCAGGCAGCGGCATTTTGTCATCATCAAGCGTATCTTCAACTTCATCAGCTACACGCGGAGCCTGAACCGTCAGGGTGAACAGCGAGCCTTCGCCTGGCGCACTGCTAACGGTAATATCACCGCCCATACTTTTAGCCAGACGGCGCGACACCGCCAAACCAATGCCCGTCCCCGTTGCCGGTTTCCCACCGTGGCTATCCTTCACCTGATAATACATGGCGAAGATCTTGTCTTGTTCGTCCTGCGGGATGCCAATCCCAGAATCTTGCACTTCGAAGCGCAGCGTATTTTCTTCTTCATAACGTATGCGCACAGCCACTAACCCACCTTTCGGCGTGAACTTCACGGCATTGCTGATGAGGTTCCACAGGATCTGGCGTAAACGCGTTCCGTCCGTCACCACTTTATGCGGCAGCGGCAGCGTCGGGTTCATCTCTAATTTCAGCCCTTTTTGCTGGGCCTGCAAACCAGAGAGATTCTCTAAATCGGCGAGGAAACTGGTGAAATCAATCGGCTGGTTATCAAGCTGCACTTTGCGACGCTCAAGCTTATCCATATCAATAATATCGTTGAAGATATTACCGAGCGTGATTGCAGAAACATGAATGGTTTTAAGGTAATTGGTTTGTTCAGGGTTCAGTTCGGTATCCAGCAAGATACGACTTAAACCGACAATGCCATTCAGTGGAGTACGCAGTTCGTGGCTTATAGTAGAAATGAAGGTAGTTTTGTCGCGGCTGGCGCGTTCGAGTGCATCCTGATAACGCTTGCGCTCGGTAATATCGCGGCCAAAGCCCATCAACCCGTGGCGCTTGCCCACGCGGTCGTAGTACGGCACTTTACGGATTTCAAAGCAGGCTTTGCGCCCATCTGGATAATCCAGCCATTGTTCGTAGGTTAGCGACACGTTATGACGGAACACTTTCTCGTCCGTTTCGATAACTTTCTGCGCCGCTTCTGGCGAGTACACTTCTTCTGGTTTCAGGCTTATCAGCTGCTTTTCGCTTTTACCCGTCAGCAGCTCCATGGCACGGTTACAGCCTGAAAACTCTTTATCTTCATTGCGATAAAAAACCAGATCGGGTGATGCGTCGAGGAATGAACGTAAAAACGACGATTGCTGCTCAAGCCGTATTTGCGTCTCTTCGCGCTCCTGCATCTCAACTTTGAGCTGCTCAAGCATAGTTTGACGTTCATCTTCCGCTTTAACGCGGTCGGCGATTTCCTGGTTCAACTGCGCAATGTTGTCTTTGAGCTGCACATTGAGCTTGAGATCTCTTTCACGCATCTCTTCAAGTTTTTGCACAAGCTTTGACAACCGCTGGCGCGACTCTTCGAGTTGTTCAACCACCACGGAAAGGAAATAGACAGCCCAGGGGGTAATTAGCAGGCCAAAAAAGATAGAACGGACAACATCAATGCTTTCGACCTGGCCGCGTAACAGCATCGTCACGGCCATTTGCACCACAATAGCCAGCACCACCAGGGCGGAGGCCAGTAACAAAGAGAAGCGCACTAATCCGAGCTTCACCATCAAATCAACGTAATATTGTGCCAGTAACCGGATTTGCTTCATGGAACGTTTCCCTCGCCTTCAATCTGCTAAATATACCGCAAAAAGATCTAACGCTCAGGATTTACAACAGAATTGTCGGGTTCCACGGTGTACCTAGTGCCGAACCTTGTGTGCCATGCGCAGCCAGGTACTTGTCGATTTCGCCCATACCGGTCCAGCGGTTCTCACACCACAGCGGTGCCAGCAGGGTTGGCCGACGGGCATTGGCAGAAATGCGATGAAACACAACGTCCAGCGGCGTATGGCGAATCATTTCACCGGCTGTTGTCGTGTACTCTTCTAATTCAATAGCTTGCAAACGACCAGCCTGCCAGCTTTTTGCCATCGTGCTGCCACTGACGATGTGCAATGGGTGGAGTTTGATGCCGTCCACACCCGTCTCCACTACTTTATTGAGCGTTTCCATGCAATGTGTTTGCCCTTCGCCAGGCAAACCGACAATAAGGTGGCTGCACACTTTTAAACCCCGCGCACGCGCACGGCGAGTGGTTTCCTGATAGCAGGCGAAATCGTGCCCGCGGTTGATGCGATGCAGCGTTTTGTCATGAGCGGTCTGTAAGCCAAGCTCTAACCAGACTTCATAGCCTTTCTCATGATATTCACTTAGCAGATCAAGCACGCTGTCTGGTACACAATCCGGGCGCGTCCCCACGCATAATCCAACGATGCTGGCCTGGCTAACCGCTTGCTGATACATCGAGCGCAACACCTGCACTTCGGCCCATGTGCTGGTGTATGCCTGGAAATAAGCGAGGTAGTGTTGTGCGCGGTTCACCAACTGGGACTGGCGCTCCAGCTGCTCGACAATAGAATGGTTTTGTTGTGTTTCATCGGCAAAAGACGCGACATTGCAGAACGTACATCCACCACGCCCAATTGTGCCATCGCGGTTTGGGCAGCTAAAACCGCCGTGCAGTGTCAGTTTATGAACCTTATGGCCATAACGACGCTGAAGATCTCCACCAAACATATTGACTAATTTTTGTAACTGCATAATCTGATGGGCCGCCCGTAAAAGGGATGTAGCCTGCCATTTTCTGCCCAATTTAGCGATGACCTGGATCAATCGCTCTGGCGCAGCTTTACCTATTGCATATAAATGCAAAATTAGTGCAATTTTACGCACCCGTAAGATGATTACTTTTCCTTATATCGCCCCCCTTTATTTAAAGAATGTACGGCATGTTGAAAAACAGTGTCATGCTGCGCGCCAGCGCTATATGTCAGTATATCGTGCTGGCAATAACATCATTGCCAGCATGGTCTGTAATTATGCTGGCTCGCAGACAGTGAGAGAGATCACATAACCCGCCTCGTTTCCCGGTCGTTTAATTGCGACAAAAATGATTGAAATATGTTAACAATCATAATGTTAATTAAGAAATAGCACTATTGTGTATAAATAAGAATGCCATTTGACCTGTGTGCGCTTTCCCGATAACTTGGAAATCCGCTGGAAGCTTTCTGGATGGGTTCTGTGCCCATCATATTTATGCAGTAATTTAGATTCCCTCTAAAGCAAGTCCTCAACACTTGTGAAACCGATGCAAAAGGTCATTAAAGAGGGCGACACGCGAGGTGAGCGTATGAAACGCGAAACCCCGTCGCCATGCCCTTTTTACGCCTGTGCGCAATCGGTTGGGAGGGAGTCACGTAGAGCCTGGGGAGGTTCACTGATATGTTGTACGATAAATCCCTTGAGAAGGATAACTGTGGTTTCGGCCTGATCGCCCACATAGAAGGCGAACCTAGCCACAAGGTAGTGCGTACCGCTATTCACGCACTAGCCCGAATGCAACACCGTGGAGCAATCCTCGCCGATGGTAAAACCGGTGATGGTTGTGGCCTGCTGTTGCAAAAGCCTGACCGTTTCTTCCGAATCGTTGCGGAAGAGCGTGGCTGGCGTTTGGCAAAAAATTATGCCGTCGGCATGATTTTCTTAAATAAAGACGACGCGCTGGCGAGTGCAAGCCGCCGCATCGTTGAAGAAGAGTTGCAAAACGAAACCTTGTCTATTGTTGGCTGGCGCGAAGTGCCCACTAATGAAGACGTACTCGGTGAAATAGCCCTCTCCTCAAAGCCTCGCATCGAACAAATTTTTGTTAATGCCCCGGCCGGTTGGCGTCCACGTGATATGGAACGTCGCCTGTTTATCGCCCGTCGCCGCATTGAGAAACGAATCCAGGATAAAGATTTCTACGTTTGTAGTCTCTCGAACCTGGTCAACATCTATAAAGGTCTGTGTATGCCGGCAGATTTGCCGCGCTTCTACCTGGACCTGGCGGACTTACGTCTGGAATCAGCAATTTGTCTGTTCCACCAGCGTTTCTCCACCAACACCGTACCGCGCTGGCCGCTGGCTCAGCCGTTCCGCTACCTGGCACACAACGGTGAAATCAACACCATCACCGGTAACCGCCAGTGGGCGCGTGCGCGTACTTATAAATTCCAGACGCCACTGATCCCGGATCTGCATGACGCTGCGCCATTCGTTAACGAAACCGGCTCCGACTCAAGCTCCATGGATAACATGCTTGAGCTGCTGTTAGCAGGCGGGATGGATATCGTCCGCGCTATGCGTTTGCTGGTTCCGCCAGCCTGGCAGAACAACCCGAACATGGACCCGGAACTGCGCGCCTTCTTCGACTTTAACTCCATGCACATGGAGCCGTGGGATGGCCCAGCCGGTATCGTTATGTCCGATGGCCGCTATGCTGCCTGTAACCTGGACCGTAACGGCCTGCGTCCGGCACGCTACGTTATCACCAAAGATAAGCTGATCACTTGTGCTTCCGAAGTTGGGATCTGGGATTACCAGCCTGATGAAGTGGTCGAGAAAGGCCGCGTTGGGCCTGGCGAATTGATGGTTATCGATACGCGTATCGGTCGCATTCTGCATTCGGCTGAAACCGATGGCGATTTGAAAAGCCGCCACCCGTATAAAGAGTGGATGGAAAATAACGTCCGTCGCCTGGTGCCGTTTGAAGATTTGCCAGACGAAGAAGTGGGTACTCGACAACTGGATGACGATACGCTTGCCAGCTTCCAGAAACAGTTCAACTACAGCGTAGAAGAACTGGATTCTGTGATTCGCGTGTTGGGTGAAAATGGCCAGGAAGCTGTCGGGTCAATGGGTGATGATACCCCGTTTGCCGTGCTCTCCAGCCAACCCCGTATCATTTACGATTACTTCCGCCAGCAGTTTGCGCAGGTGACAAACCCGCCAATCGATCCGCTGCGTGAAGCACACGTTATGTCTCTGGCGACCAGCATTGGCCGTGAAATGAACGTCTTCTGTGAAGCAGAAGGCCAGGCGCACCGCCTGAGCTTCAAATCGCCAATTCTGTTGTGGTCTGATTTCCAGCAGCTCACTTCGCTTGAAGAACAGCACTACCGTGCCGATACGCTGGACATCACCTACGATGCTTCCGCCCAATCGCTGCACGAAACTGTTAATGCACTGTGCGACGAAGCAGAGCGTATGGTTCGCAATGGCACCGTGCTGCTGGTGCTGTCTGACCGAAACATTGCTAAAGATCGCCTGCCAGTTCCTGCGCCAATGGCTGTGGGGGCAATTCAAACACGCCTGGTTGAGAAGAACCTGCGTTGCGATGCAAACATCATCGTTGAGACTGCAAGTGCGCGTGACCCGCACCACTTTGCTGTGCTGCTCGGTTTTGGCGCAACGGCAATCTATCCATACCTCGCTTACGAAACGCTGGCGAAACTGGTAGACAATGGCGCGATTGAAAAATCCTACCGCACCGTGATGCAGAACTACCGCAACGGCATCAATAAAGGCCTGTACAAGATCATGTCCAAAATGGGCATCTCGACTATCGCCTCTTATCGTTGCTCGAAGCTGTTTGAAGCGGTTGGCCTGCATAAAGAGGTTTCTGAGCTGTGCTTCCAGGGCGTTGTCAGCCGTATTGGTGGTGCAGGTTTCAACGACTTCCAACAAGACTTGCTGAATCTGTCTAAGCGCGCGTGGTTAGCACGTAAGCCGCTGGATCAGGGGGGGCAGCTGAAATACGTCCACGGTGGCGAATATCACGCTTACAACCCGGATGTGGTGCAGACGCTGCAAAAAGCGGTAAACAGCGGTGAGTACAAAGATTATCAAGAGTACGCGAAGCTGGTGAACGAGCGCCCGGTGGCAACACTGCGCGATATGCTCGCACTGAATCCGCAAGGCGAAACGGTCAAAATTGAAGACGTTGAACCAGCCTCTGAACTGTACAAACGCTTCGATACTGCCGCGATGTCTATCGGTGCATTAAGCCCGGAAGCACACGAATCACTGGCAGAAGCGATGAACAGCATCGGCGGAAACTCTAACTCCGGTGAAGGTGGTGAAGACCCTGCGCGTTACGGCACCAATAAAGTGTCCCGTATCAAACAAGTCGCTTCTGGTCGCTTTGGCGTCACTCCGGCTTATTTGGTTAGCGCTGATGTTATCCAGATTAAAGTCGCTCAGGGTGCAAAACCAGGTGAAGGCGGCCAGTTACCGGGTGATAAAGTCACGCCGTATATCGCGAAACTGCGTTATTCCGTACCTGGCGTTACGCTGATTTCCCCACCGCCGCACCACGATATTTACTCTATCGAAGATTTGGCTCAGCTGATTTTCGACCTCAAGCAAGTCAACCCGAAAGCGTTAATTTCGGTGAAACTGGTTTCCGAACCAGGCGTTGGCACCATCGCAACCGGTGTTGCTAAAGCGTATGCCGACCTGATTACTATCGCCGGTTACGACGGTGGTACAGGTGCAAGCCCGCTGTCCTCGGTGAAATATGCGGGCTGTCCGTGGGAACTGGGTCTGGTGGAAACACAGCAGGCGCTGGTTGCTAACGGTCTGCGTCATAAAATCCGTCTGCAAGTTGATGGTGGCCTGAAAACCGGCCTCGATATCATCAAAGCGGCGATTCTTGGCGCGGAAAGTTTTGGTTTCGGTACCGGTCCAATGGTCGCTCTGGGTTGTAAATACCTGCGTATTTGCCACCTGAACAACTGCGCAACCGGTGTTGCAACTCAGGATGAAAAACTGCGTAAAAACCACTACCACGGTCTGCCATTCAAAGTGACTAACTACTTTGAATTTATCGCCCGTGAAACGCGTGAGTTGATGGCGCAGCTAGGCGTGAAACGTCTGGTGGACTTGATTGGCCGTACCGAACTGCTCAAAGAGCTGGAAGGTTTCACTGCCAAACAACAAAACCTGGATCTGTCTAACCTGCTGAAAACGGCTGAACCTATGCCGGGTAAAGCAGTGTACTGGACCGAAACGAACCCGCCGTTTGATAAAGGCGATTTGAACGCCCAACTGCTGAGCCAGGCGAAGCCGTATGTGGATGATAAGCAGAGCAAAACGTTCTGGTTTGATATCCGCAATACTGACCGCTCAGTCGGTGCCATGTTGTCTGGTTATATCGCGCAGCATAATGGCGACCAGGGTCTGGCCGCCGATCCGATTAAAGCTCATTTCAGCGGTACTGCTGGGCAGAGCTTCGGTGTATGGAATGCCGGTGGTGTTGAACTGCACCTGACTGGCGATGCTAACGACTATGTTGGTAAAGGCATGGCGGGTGGTTTGATCTCGTTGCGTCCTCCGGTAGGCTCAGCCTTCCGTAGCCACGAAGCGACCATTATCGGTAACACCTGTTTGTACGGTGCAACAGGCGGAAAACTTTATGCCGCAGGCCGTGCGGGTGAGCGTTTCGCAGTGCGTAACTCCGGTGCAATCACCGTAGTAGAAGGCATTGGCGATAACGGTTGTGAATACATGACTGGCGGCATCGTCTGCGTCATCGGCAAAACAGGTGTGAACTTCGGTGCAGGTATGACCGGTGGTTTCGCTTACGTGCTCGATGAAGATGGCGATTTCCGTAAACGCGTTAACCCTGAACTGGTAGAGCTGCTCAACGTTGATGAGCTGGCCATTCACGAAGAACACCTGCGCGGTATGATTACCGAGCACGTGCAACTGACGGGTTCCCAGCGTGGCGAAGAGATTCTGGCAAACTGGCCGGTATTTGCATCGAAATTCACGTTGGTTAAACCGAAGTCCAGTGATGTCAAAGCATTGTTGGGTCACCGTAGTCGTTCTGCAGCTGAGCTGCGGGTTCAGGCGCAGTAAGAGGTCACGATGAGTCAAAACGTTTATCAATTTATCGACTTACAGCGCGTTGATCCGCCAAAGAAACCGCTCAAGATCCGTAAAATTGAATTTGTGGAAATTTACGAGCCGTTCTCAGAAGGCCAGGCCAAAGCACAGGCAGACCGCTGCCTGTCCTGCGGTAACCCGTACTGTGAATGGAAATGCCCGGTTCATAACTACATTCCAAACTGGCTGAAGCTGGCCAACGAAGGGCGCATTATTGAAGCGGCTGAATTGTCTCACCAGACAAACAGCCTGCCGGAAGTGTGTGGCCGTGTTTGCCCGCAAGACCGTCTGTGTGAAGGTTCTTGTACGCTCAACGATGAGTTTGGTGCCGTCACCATCGGTAACATCGAGCGCTATATCAACGATAAAGCGATTGAGATGGGCTGGAAACCAGACCTGACTGGCGTGAAGCAAACCGGCAAACGTGTGGCGATTATCGGTGCAGGCCCTGCGGGGCTGGCATGCGCCGATGTGCTGTCACGTAACGGTGTCAAAGCGGTAGTTTATGACCGTCACCCAGAAATCGGTGGCCTGCTGACCTTCGGTATTCCAGCGTTCAAGCTGGAAAAAGAAGTGATGACTAAACGCCGTGAAATCTTTAGCGGCATGGGCATCGAGTTCAAACTGAACACCGAAGTTGGCCGTGACGTTCATATTGATGACCTGCTGAAAGAGTACGATTCCGTATTCCTGGGCGTTGGCACTTACCAGTCAATGCGCGGTGGTTTAGAGAATGAAGATGCGACAGGCGTATTTGACGCCCTGCCGTACCTTATTGCTAATACCAAAAAAATTATGGGCTTCAGTGACTCACCAGAAGAACCGTATGTGAATATGGAAGGCAAGCGTGTCGTCGTACTTGGCGGTGGTGATACCGCGATGGACTGCGTACGTTCTTCTATTCGCCAGGGCGCAACGCACGTTATCTGTGCTTATCGTCGTGATGAAGAGAACATGCCAGGTTCTAAGCGCGAAGTGAAAAATGCGCGCGAAGAAGGTGTGGAATTTCAGTTCAACGTGCAACCGCTGGGTGTGGAAGTTAACGCCAATGGCCGCGTGTCGGGCGTGAAAGTTGCCCGCACTGAGCTGGGTGCACCGGATGCCAATGGCCGTCGTCGTCCAGAAATCGTTGCCGGTTCAGAGCACGTTGTGCCTGCTGATGCTGTCATTATGGCGTTTGGTTTCCGCCCACATGCGATGCAGTGGCTGGAAAAACACAGCGTTGAGTTGGACAGCCAGGGCCGCATTCTGGCTCCAGAAGGAAGCGATAACCCGTTCCAGACCAGTAACCCGAAAATCTTTGCAGGCGGTGACGCCGTTCGTGGTTCTGACCTGGTGGTCACAGCAATCGCTGAAGGCCGTAAAGCCGCTGACGGGATCCTGAACTTCCTGGAAGTGTAACGATCTACACAGCTTAAAAAGCCCGGTGATATTCTTATCACCGGGCTTTTTTATGCTTATCGCAACAACCGTTATTTAACGGCTTTCTGCATTATCCGACGCTTTGCTGCCCCAGTCTGGATCGCACCACTGAACGGTTTCCCATCAATGGCATCATGAGTACGCAACGCTTCTGGATGAATCCAGCGTTGAACGCGAGATGGCATATCCAGACCAATCAGCAGGATGACCACAAATGTCAGGCTGAATGACAGCGAAGCCAACGCGGTACCTAAATCGAGGCGCTGCGCGATAGTCGCACCTATGACTGGTGCGAGCGCGCCACCCAGCGCGCCGACGTTATAGGTAAAGCCTAATCCGGCTGCACGCTGCTCTGTATCGAAATAACCCCCAATCAATTTCGGCAAGATCCCGGAAATCCCCTGCCCCAGCATTTGTTGCAGGAACAAAAGCGCACCCAGCACCCAAATGTTGCCACCGCCGATGGCGAATACCGGAATAATTAAGAGTTGTGATGCCAACAGGCTACACACATAGGCTTTACGCGTGCCTAACCAGTCACCCAGGAAACCACCCACACAACAACCGACAGCCGCCCCAAACCCACTAAAGAACAGAATATGGGCTACTGTCATTGGGTCGTAAGCCAGTTCAGTTTTCAGGTAGGTTGGCAGTAACGCCTGAATCGGCCAGGAATAGAGGAACGCAAAGAAAACGACAATCATCAGCGTGACGCCTGTTGGCCAACGTTTACCACTACTTTGCACCATGAAGCTGATGAATATCGCTGCACATATCAAACCCAGTACCGCGATAAGTGCCGCATTGCCAAGGTTACCGGCAAAGCAGAAGTAAAGAGCGCTCGCGACGACGATTGTCAGGCCGATGTTGATAATTCTGTGTTCGCCACGGTACAGAATATCCACCATGGTTTTAGTCGGTGTTTTATTGGCAAACTTCTCTTTCCAGTCTTCGGCTTCTGGTATGTTTTTACGCAGCCAGAGTGCGAAAATAATGGGCAAGATACCGATGAAAAACAGTGCTCGCCAACCCCATACAGGTACCACAACGCTATACACCTGAGCCGCAATCACCGCGCCTACTGAAAAGCCTGATATCAGAAAACCACTCGCTTTATTTCGCAGCTGTTTCGGCCAGCTTTCAATGACGTAGGTAGCGCTCGAACCGTATTCACCCGCCATTCCCATACCAATCAACAGACGAGCAAGGAACATGGTGGTAAAACCGGGAGCGAAACCGCAGGCCAGCGTACCGAAAGAGAACAACACGATGCTGGTTATCATGGCCAGCTTGCGGCCGTATCGGTCGCCCATGGCACCTAAAACTAGGCCGCCAAACCAACGAGAGATAAATGCCGCAGAGATTAGACTCGCGGCTTGAATCGTTGTCAGGCCAAATTCACTTTGAATTTCAGTCAGTACTAACGCGATCAGAACAAAATCAAAACCATCCAACAAGTAGCCAATCCATGCGGCTGAAAATGCCTTCCATTGCGGCTTAGTCAAATGTCGATACCACGGGATCTGTTGGGCAGTGTTGTTCATAAAGCACTCCCGGTACGGGTTCGTCAAAACCCGCCCTTTGGTTAGGTCAGATTAGGTAATAGCGATACTGTTTTCAGCATCATGGTTTATGCGCGTTCTTTCTGTAACGTTTCTGCGAGTGCTTTAAGCTCAGGAAGATATTGCTCATCAACGGGCGCAAAAGGTTTCCGGCACAGCGGTACGGCGACCACATCCATGTAATGCAGCAGGGTTTTCAGCCCGCGGAACACGCCGACTTTAATCAGCAGATCGATGACTTTGTTGCACTCACTTTGCAGCTGCATCGCACGCGGCACATCCCCTTCTGTAATAGCGCGCTTGATTGCCAGGTAACGCCAGCCCATCACGTTGTAAGTGCTGCCGATACCGCCATCAGCACCTGCTAACAGACCAGAGGCAAAGATCTCGTCATACCCGTTGTAGAGCACAAGATCCGGGTGAGCGCGGCGGATCTGTTCCATCTGGTAGAGATCGCCAGAGGTCTGCTTTAATGCGCCAACGCCCGGCAAGTTAACTAAGGTATCAATCTGCTCAAGCGTCAGCTTCACACCGCTCAAGGCGGGAATGTTGTAGACCACCATTGGTAAGCCGCCAGATGAATCAATTACTGCGCGATAGTGGTCGCAATGTTCACTGAAGCTAAATGGGTAGTAAAACGGGGTGACTGCGGAGACAGCATCGAATCCGTAACGGTGAGCCGCACTTGCCAGCGTCTGACTTTCGTAAGTGCTGATGCCGCCGACGTGGGCAATTAAGGTCACCTTTCCTTTAGCTTCTTCAGCAACAATTTCCAGCACTTGCTCACGTTCCTGTGTGTTCTGCAAAAATGCTTCACCTGTCGAACCGCCGACATAAAGACCATCGACACCCTGTTCAATATTGAAACGAACCAGACGTCGTAGGCTGTCAGTGTCTATCTGCTGTTGCTGATTAAAGGGGGTAAGTAGTGCGGGCATCACACCGCGAAGGTTCTGTGTCATAAACGCCTCTTTGTTGTCTGGTTTCTAAACATAACGATATACCTTTATACCTGTTATACCAGACCAAAAAGTAAACACCACATTCCTAAGACGTCAGGATGCGATCTTGTTCATATGAAATTGTGATGGTTGATCAAACGTTGCCAGGAAAGACGTGCGTGGGATCTCAGATTAACGTGAGTTACTTTTTCGAAGTGCGCTTACGCGGAGCAGAATAATAAGATGCGAATACACTTTTCAGGTGGGCTTTTAATGCAGCGTCTGCCGCGTCCGGATCGTGTGACTGAATCGCGTTATAGATTTCAATATGCTGCTGATAGCTAACATTATTATGAGCGTGAAGAACATCCTGAGGCACCGTTGGACGCGCTGCAATCAGCCAATCTAACAGCGCGACATGTACCGCCATAAAGATCGGATTGTCAGGAATTTCAGCCAGTTCCCGATGGAATTCGATATCGGATCGAATAAACAGCTCGTTATCATCCAGAGCCTGGTTATTCATCTCCAGTGCTTTTCCGAGGCGGGCGATTTGCTCATCAGTCGCAAATTCAGCAGCGTAACGAACCAGGCTTGATTCAAAGAACATGCGCAGTTGCTCAAAATGAGCAATGCCACCAGGCCGGGAGAGGAAATCCTTCGCCACGCCAGACAGTTCGCCAATAATCGTATCTGCAGAGGGCCGTGAAACGCGGGCGCGTTCACCGTTGCTTATCTGCACCAGCCCTTTTCGTTTAAGAGCCGCAAGAGCTTCGCGCACCGAAGGGCGGCCAACATTGAAAAAAGCCATCAGTTCGCGTTCAGAAGGTAATTGCTCACCTTCCGTAAATTCGCGCCTGCGAATCATTTGCTCAAGTTCTTCTTCCACCATTTCCGAGAGTTTTTTACGCGCAAGTGGGCGACGGCGCATCGTATGTCCGATGGTTTCGGTCGTCTCAGGTGGTTGCTCGTCAAATGTGCTCATAGCGTCAGAATTGGCCATTTTATGGGAGGAGGTTCGCAAATTATATTTTCAAATCATAACACAGCAAATCATGGCTGACGAAAGATGCAGCGTGTGGGTTTATTTGAGGCAGTAAAAAGCCAGTCATATAGACTGGCTTCGATTTGCTCTTTTAGCGGCATAACTTCGCGAGTTATTTCACTACGCGCAGTGCCGGACGGCCACCACGAGGGGGTGGAGTATCATCGGGATCATTATCTTCGTCATGATCCGGACGATCACCATCGATAACCTGCATGACCATTTCTGATTCAAATGCATTTTGAGAATCATCGTTATGACTCTCAACATCTTCATCATAGGCCGCTTCAGGCTCAAACATGGTGCCTGCACCGTTTTCACGAGCGTAGATAGCCAAAACTGCGGCCATAGGAACAAATACGTTCCGTGGCACACCACCGAAGCGCGCGTTAAAACGCACATCGCCATTTGCCAGCTCCAGATTACCGACAGCACGAGGCGCGATATTCAGAACGATTTGTCCATCACGCGCATATTCCATCGGAACTTGCACGCCTGGCAATGTCACATCCACCACCAGGTGCGGAGTGAGCTGGTTATCCAATAGCCACTCGTAAAAAGCACGGAGTAGATACGGACGACGTGGTGACAATTGTGACGTATCCATCAATTAGCCCCGGGTTTGCAGACGCATTTCGCGCTCAGGTTCGGTCAAAGAAGCGAGGAATGAATCACGCTCAAATACGCGAGTCATGTAACCTTTCATCTCTTTAGAACCCGCGCCTGCCAGCTCAATACCCATCTGCGGCAAACGCCACAGCAGCGGCGCCAGGTAGCAATCTACCAGGCTGAACTCATCACTCAGGAAGAAAGGTTTCTGAGTAAATACAGGTGCAATGGCCAGCAATTCTTCACGTAATTGCTTGCGAGCAGCATCAGCTTCTTGAGCAGAACCGTTCATCACGATGTGCATCAGGGAGTACCAGTCTTTCTGGATACGATGCATGTACAGGCGACTTTCACCACGCGCAACCGGGTAAACCGGCATTAGTGGTGGGTGCGGGAAACGCTCATCAAGATATTCCATGATGATGCGGGATTCCCACAGGGTAAGTTCGCGGTCAACCAGGGTCGGTACGCTGTGATTTGGGTTGAGGTCAATCAGATCCTGAGGCAGGTTATCCGTTTCCACATGCTCAATTTCAACGCTAACACCTTTTTCAGCCAGTACGATACGTACCTGGTGGCTATAGATGTCAGTAGGACCGGAAAACAGCGTCATCACCGAACGTTTGTTGGCAGCGACAGCCATGAAAACCTCCAAGTTTATTCAGAAAATTACTGCTAATAGCCGCAAGCGGCAACTAACCTGACCGTTTGATACCCATCACGCCGGAAAACCACCAGTCGCCAGAAAACGAGGCGAAAACAACCTGATGCCGACCTTCGGGCAGAAAATTGTTTGATAGTTTACCAGATTTTACGGGTTTTGTGGGGAGTGGATCTGGAATTTGCCTGAAAAACGAGTTTTATCATAATGTTATCAACACTAAATATAATTTTCAGGCATAAAAAAACCCGGTACAAGACCGGGTTTTTCGAAAATTGAATTCTGCAAATAGCAGATGACAATTAACGTTTGGAGAACTGAGGACGACGACGTGCTTTACGCAGACCGACTTTCTTACGTTCAACTTCACGAGCATCACGAGTAACGAAACCAGCTTTACGCAGTTCGCCACGCAGGGACTCGTCGTACTCCATCAGAGCGCGGGTGATACCGTGACGGATCGCACCAGCCTGACCAGAAGTACCACCACCTTTAACAGTGATGTACAGATCGAATTTCTCAACCATATCAACCAATTCCAGCGGCTGACGAACTACCATGCGGGCAGTTTCACGACCGAAGTACTGTTCCAAAGAACGTTGGTTGATGATGATTTTGCCGCTGCCCGGTTTGATAAAAACGCGAGCTGCGGAACTTTTGCGGCGACCAGTGCCGTAGTATTGATTTTCAGCCATTGCCATAATCCCGATTAAATGTCCAGAACTTGCGGTTGCTGTGCCGCGTGGTTGTGCTCGGTGCCCGCGTAAACTTTCAGTTTACGGAACATAGCACGGCCCAGCGGGCCCTTTGGCAGCATGCCTTTAACCGCGATTTCAATCACACGCTCAGGATGGCGAGCAATCATCTCTTCAAAGGTCGCTTGTTTGATACCACCGACGTAGCCGGTGTGGCGGTAATACACTTTGTCAGTACGCTTGTTGCCGGTTACAGCAACTTTTTCTGCGTTCAGAACGATGATGTAATCACCAGTATCAACGTGCGGAGTGTATTCCGCTTTGTGCTTACCGCGCAGGCGGCTAGCCAATTCAGTAGCCAGACGACCTAAGGTCTTACCGTTAGCGTCAACAACGAACCAGTCGCGCTGTACGGTTTCTGGTTTAGCTGTAAAAGTTTTCATTAAAAGCTTACCCAATAATAGTTACACGTAGGTGTTCACCCAAACGTTTAAAATCAGTTCAAGGTTCACACGACAAAGTCCGGCAAACCTACCCCTTCGAATAGCCAATGCCAGCACGACCAAGTTTTGGGAAAAAAACTTTGGTTGTAACGTGGGGTCGCAAGATTATAGGGAAGTCGCCCTCAAAGGTCGACCCTTTTTGTAGCTTCTGTCCCATTACGTGGTTATTTTTACCTTCATATTGGGATTCAAGGCATATGCGGCAAGCGCAAATACTCTTCACTTTGCATTTCTTGCAGGCGAGACAAGCAGCGCTGGAACTCAAAACGCAATCTTTCTCCCTGATAAATTTCGAACATAGGAACTTGCGCTGAAACCGCCAGCTTGACGTGACGTTCATAAAATTCATCAACCAATGCGATGAATCGCCGAGCTTCATTTTCGTTGTAGGTGTTCATCACTGGTACGTTAAACAACATCACGGTATGAAAAAGGCGTGAGAGCGCGATGTAATCATGTTGGCTGCGAGCATCAACGCATAACGTATTAAAATCTAACGCCATTGTCTGATTGGCAACGCCTAGCGTGGCAAGTGGCCGGTGGTTAATTTCCAGCACAGGCTCCCCTTCCCGCACTGATCCCGCCAGCGCGGCATAAAGTTTTTCCATTTGTTGCGCGGTTTCGTTATTGAGCGGGGAAAGCCAAAGGTGGGCTTGGGTCAGTGTTCTCAAACGGTAATCTATTCCCGCATCAACATTCATCACTTCACAATGACGTTTTATTGCTTCAATTGCGGGGATAAATCGCGCTCGCTGTAAGCCATTACGATAAAGCTCATCAGGCGGAATATTAGATGTTGCCACCAGCGTAATCCCGCGCGCAAACAGTGCTCTCATTAATGTACCAAGCAGCATTGCATCGGTGATATCCGATACAAAAAACTCATCGAAACAGAGAATGTCTGTCTCGTCTTTGAAACGGTCGGCTATCAGCTCCAGCGGATCGGTCTGCCCTTGTAGCTCAGCCAGTTCTTCGTGGACGCGCAGCATAAATCGGTGAAAGTGCAGCCGCAGCTTGCGTTCGCCAGGTAGACTCTGAAAAAACATGTCCATTAGCCAGGTTTTCCCACGCCCTACTCCGCCCCACATATATAGCCCGCGGACGGGTTCCTGATTTTCCGAGACACTGCGTTTCCCAAAAAGCTTGCCAAAGAAACCGGCATTCGCTGTCACAGCAGGCGATGGGTTGCTTAATGCCTGCCAGATAGCGTCCAGCCGTATTACGGCCTCACGCTGAACATCATCAGGTTGATAGCTGCCCTCGGCCAGGGCTTGTTGGTAGCGCAATGCAGGGGAGAGATTTTGCATGGTATTATGGTATTCCCTTAAAAATCGGATTGCCGTTTACTTGATACTCAAAAAGTACTCAAAAAAGGACGGTTGTCGAAAAAAAGGCCGTTCTACCCTAAGCGATGCTGCGTCAGGATTCCACTTCTCTTAGGTTAACGGTTATAGTGGCTACATTACCCTACGGAAACACAAGACAACGGGAGAAGTTCATGACCTGGGAATATGCGCTAATTGGGTTAGTTGTTGGCATCATCGTTGGTGCAGTTGCTATGCGTTTTGGCAACCGCAAGCTGCGTCAGCAGCAGGCAATGCAGTACGAGATTGAGAAAAATAAAGCAGAACTTGAAGAGTATCGTGAAGAATTAGTCAGTCATTTTGCCCGTAGTGCGGAATTGCTGGATAACATGGCTCATGATTATCGCCAGCTTTATCAACACATGGCAAAAAGCTCCAGCAGCCTGTTGCCTGAAATGTCAGCCGAAGCGAACCCATTCCGTAACCGCCTCGCTGAATCAGAAGCCAGCAACGATCAGGCACCGGTTCAAATGCCGCGTGACTACTCTGATGGAGCATCCGGTTTGCTGCGTACCGAACGCGCAAAACGCGATTAATCACAATTGTAAGATATTTTTCCTGGGGTACGCGTTTCGTGCCCCAAAACTCTCTCCAGCACAGCTATCATTTACTAATATCTCTTCACTCTATAACAACATTGTTACCCGGCTGATATTTCAATAACATCGGAGTGTTATCGGGTTATCCTTTTCCAGGTTCAGGTCACGAGAGCAAGCCATCAATGAAGAAACAAACACTGTTGTTGAGTGCCTTAGCGTTAAGTGTCGGACTAACGTTCGGTGTTACATCGCAGGTGTATGCATCGTTACCTGCGCAAGTTCCGGGTCAGCAAGCCTTGCCAAGCCTTGCGCCAATGCTGGAAAAAGTATTACCTGCCGTGGTGAGTGTTCAGGTTGAAGGAACGGCCGCTGCGCCAACTCAAAAAGTCCCGGAAGAGTTAAAAAAATATTTCGGTGATGACCAACCCCCATCAGAAGCTCAACCGTTTGAAGGTTTGGGTTCGGGTGTGATCATTAATGCCGAGAAAGGCTACGTGCTAACCAATAATCACGTCATTAATCATGCCGATAAAATCAGCGTACAGCTTAATGATGGACGTGAGTTTGATGCCAAATTGATTGGTGGTGATGACCAAAGCGACATCGCGCTGATTCAAATCCAGAACGCCAGCGGCCTGACGCAAATCACCGTTGCTGACTCAGACAAACTGCGCGTGGGTGATTTTGCTGTTGCAGTAGGAAACCCATTCGGCCTTGGGCAAACAGCCACTTCAGGTATCGTTTCGGCTTTAGGCCGTAGCGGCCTTAACCTGGAAGGACTGGAAAACTTTATCCAGACAGATGCCTCTATTAACCGTGGTAATTCCGGTGGTGCGTTGCTGAACCTGAATGGCGAACTTATCGGTATAAACACCGCGATTCTCGCACCAAGTGGCGGAAGCGTCGGTATAGGCTTTGCTATCCCAAGCAATATGGCGCAAACCCTGGCTAAACAGTTAATGGAGTTTGGCGAGATCAAACGCGGCTTGCTGGGCATTAAAGGCACTGAGATGAGTGCTGATATTGCGAAAGCCTTCAACCTGACGACCCAACGTGGTGCGTTCGTCAGCGAAGTCTTACCGCAATCGGGTTCAGCAAAAGCAGGTGTCAAAGCGGGTGATGTGATTACCAGCCTGAACGGCAAAAACATTAACAGTTTTGCTGAGCTGCGCGCAAAAATCGCCACAACTGAGCCAGGAACCGTGGTGAAGCTGGGCTTGCTGCGTGACGGCAAACCGTTGGAAGTGAGCGTAACGCTGGATAAAAGCACCGCGTCATCTGCCAATGCAGAACTGATCACACCAGCCTTACAAGGTGCGACATTAAGTGACGGTCAGCTGAAGGATGGCACTAAAGGCATCAAGCTAGATAGCGTTGAAAAAGGCACACCAGCCGCGCAAGTTGGCTTACATAAAGACGACGTTATCATTGGCGTAAACCGCGACCGAGTCTCAAGTATTGCCGAGATGCGTAAGGTGCTTGAAAGCAAACCAGACGTTATTGCACTGCATATTATGCGCGGTGAAGAAAGCATCTATCTGTTATTGCGCTAATCTGCTCAGTAATCGGACATCTCAGTACGATGTCCGATTAACTCATGCTATTCTTCGTCCGGTTTATCATTAACTAACTCAAATTCATGTTTCTGAAGATATTACGCTCGGTGGTGATTGGCCTGATTGTGGCGGGATTGTTGTTGGTAGCTTTACCGACGTTACGCCAGAAAATAGTGCCTTTAGCGCCCTCGAAGTTTGACAGTGCCGATGAAACACCGCTGAGCTACAACTCTGCGGTGCGACGCGCTGCGCCTGCTGTGGTAAACGTCTATAACCGCAGTGTCGGCAACAATTCGCATAACCAGCTAGAAATTCGTACCCTCGGTTCCGGCGTCATCATGGACGAGCGTGGCTACATCATTACCAACAAACACGTCATTAATGATGCAGAGCAAATTATCGTTGCCCTCCAGGATGGCCGTGTTTTTGAAGCGTTGTTGGTCGGCTCTGATAGCCTTACCGACCTGGCGGTTCTGAAAATTAACGCAACGAATCTCCCTGTTATTCCTATCAACAATAAGCGTGTACCGCATATTGGCGATATCGTGATGGCAATTGGTAACCCGTATAACCTCGGGCAAACCATTACTCAGGGGATAATCAGCGCCACGGGTCGCATCGGCCTTAGCCCTTCTGGTCGCCAGTCATTCTTGCAAACCGACGCCTCAATCAACCACGGTAACTCAGGTGGTGCGCTGGTTAACTCGCTGGGCGAACTAATGGGCATCAACACGTTGTCATTTGATAAAAGTAACGACGGGGAAACGCCGGAAGGCATTGGCTTTGCGATACCGACACAACTCTCCACCAAAATAATGGATAAGCTTATCCGCGATGGTCGGGTCATTCGTGGCTACATTGGCATTAGTGGGCGTGAGATAACTCCATTGCATGGTCCAGCAACCGCCATTGATCAGATTCAAGGGATCATCGTTAACGAAGTTTCCCCTGACGGTCCGGCAGCAAAAGCTGGCCTGCTGGTTAACGACGTGATTATTTCGGTGAACCATAAACCGGCAATTTCAGCGCTGGAAACGATGGACCAGGTTGCGGAAATTCGCCCAGGCTCAGTCATTCCCGTTGAAGTCATGCGTGATGAGAAGAAACTGACGCTGCAAATCACCATTCAGGAATATCCCGCCACTAGCTGATAAATAGCAGGCGAAAAAAACCGGAAACTAAGTTCCGGTTTTTTTATCTCTTAAACTCAGGGTTTATTTGTTAACAAACTCTTCGCCCAGGGTAATATCTTTCTTCAGTGTATCCAGCATACCTTCCAGCGCCTGGTGCTCAAAGGCACTCAGTTTGCCGTAAGATTTGTGCTCTGCGATGCCGTTTTTGCCCAGCAGCAAAGGTTGAGAGAAGAAACGAGCGTGCTCGCCATCCCCTTCAACATACGCACATTCAACGACATTGCTTTCACCATGCAGCGCACGAACCAGAGACAGACCAAAGCGTGCTGCAGCCTGGCCCATTGACAGGGTTGCAGACCCGCCACCAGCTTTCGCTTCAACAACTTCAGTACCTGCGTTTTGGATACGCTTCGTTAAATCAGCAACTTCTTGCTCAGTGAAGCTAACACCTGGGATCTGGGACAGCAGCGGCAGAATGGTCACACCAGAGTGGCCGCCAATCACAGGGACTTCGATTTCAGTAGGCAGTTTGCCTTTCAGCTCGGCAACAAAAGTGTTGGAGCGGATAATGTCCAGCGTAGTCACGCCAAACAGTTTGTTTTTATCGTACACACCTGCTTTCTTCAGCACTTCCGCGGCGATAGCAACGGTGGTATTCACTGGGTTTGTGATAATACCAATACAGGCTTTCGGGCAAGTTTGAGCAATCTGTTGTACCAGGTTTTTCACGATGCCCGCGTTGACGTTAAACAGGTCTGAACGATCCATACCAGGTTTACGTGCCACACCGGCAGAAATCAGCACGACATCCGCACCAACCAGTGCAGGTTTAGCATCTTCACCGCAGAAACCTTTGATTTTCACATCAGTAGGGATATGACTCAGATCGACTGCAACACCTGGGGTTACCGGTGCAATATCATACAGGGAGAGTTCTGAACCTGAAGGCAGTTGGGTCTTGAGTAGAAGGGCAAGCGCCTGGCCGATTCCGCCTGCTGCGCCGAGGACTGCAACTTTCATCCTAAACTCCTTATTATGGTTAGCAAATAGTGCCGTAACTCCATGCGGTGGCGACCATAATCCAGAGAAGGGGTAATTACAATCTTCCCGCTTAAGGTTTGCGAGGTTACGCAATCCTGAAACGTTACTGCTGCATTTACTCGCCGGGTGGAAACGACGCCTTAGCGCCCGGTCACAACCTGATGTTGTCACATCAACAGGCGGTTACATTACCCCTCCCTACGCAGCAAAACAACATCATTTTGATAACATTTAGTTTACTTACCAACTTATTTGAGAGTCGTGACGAAGGCATGTTTCTCGATAACAAAATTTGATAAAATCTGCCTCTTTCATAACATTAATTCAGGCTTTCACCCAGCCAGCTGTTTGCATAAAAATTCATTTAAATGCATAATAATGTTATCTCTGTTGATCTGTCTATTCTATGGGTGATCTATGCGTGTTTCCTCAAAACAAGAAGAATTAGTCAAAGCATTCAAATCATTATTGAAAGAAGAGAAATTCAGTTCTCAAGGCGAGATTGTTCATGCTTTGCAAAACGAAGGCTTCGAAAATATCAATCAGTCCAAAGTGTCTCGTATGCTGACGAAGTTTGGCGCGGTGCGTACACGCAACGCAAAAATGGAGATGGTGTACTGTTTACCAGCAGAGTTGGGCGTGCCGACAACCTCGAGCCCGTTGAAGAACCTGGTACTGGATATTGATTACAACGATGCCGTTGTTGTTATTCACACAAGCCCAGGTGCTGCACAGTTAATTGCTCGCTTGCTGGATTCTTTAGGTAAAGCTGAAGGGATTCTTGGCACCATTGCCGGGGATGACACCATCTTTACTACACCTGCGAAAAACTTCACTGTTAAAGAACTGTATGAAGCAATTCTGGTGTTGTTCGAACAAGAGCTTTAAGCACTAATCAGTACTGTTCCCGCTGCACTTTAGCGGCGGGATTCACGTCCCCAATACCCTTCCTTCTATTCTTTTACTCCTGCGTTGAATTTCACTCTCACACTTCCATCTATGCGTAAACGTTCGTTCATCAGCAAGTTATGTGATGTACCGCACAAAATGTCAATGCTGACTATCCCATTGTTTTTACTTATATTTAACATAAAAATAGCAATAAAAGATCATTTTTAATAACTTTACGAAATAAGAGAAGCTTCTATTATTGTAAAGTTTCATAGGAAATAGTTAGCGTGGTATTAATTTTTCAAGTTATTAGTGTATACTTGATTTTGTGATGAGGGTCACGAAACGAAGACCCCAATAAAAGAATACGACGAGGTAAAAATTATGAACATGAAATCAACAGTAGTTGCCGCTAGCCTGCTTTCAATGCTGTCATTCGGTGCTTTTGCAGCCACTTCCATCAACGCAGAACAGGCTCAGGGCCTGCAGCCAATGGGCTCAATCTCTGTCAGCCAGGTGGGCAGTGCGCCAATGGATATGCATCAGATGCTGAATGAAAAAGCTGAGGCGAAAGGCGCTTCTTCTTATCGCATCACCGAAGCACGTTCTGGCGACCAATGGCATGCGACTGCTGAGCTGTACAAATAACAGCACAGTTACCATAAGTAACAGCAATACATCGCTTAATAAAAACGACGGCCCCAAGAACAATAAATGCAGTTAAAGCCCTTCCGGTCGTTGGTCAAAAACTTCAGGAGTAGACATCATGAAAACCAAATTAACTATCGCAGCACTGAGCCTTTTTTCCGTTATCTCTTTCGGCGCGAATGCAGCCGCACATCAGGTAAACAGTGAACAGGCACAAAACATGCAATCCATGGGCAGTATTTCAGTTAGCCAGGTAGGTAGCGCGCCAATGGATATGCGTCAGGAATTATCACAGAAAGCGACTAAAGAAGGTGCATCGGCATATCGCATTACCGAAGCACGTACTGGCGATACCTGGCACGCCACCGCTGAACTGTATAAATAAACCCTCGTCGTCAACAAATCTGACGACTTTGCCCCCGCTCTCTGGGGGCTTTTTTATGTCTAAAAATCATGGCTAACCACGCACGTTAAAACGCAGTTGCCCTTCTAACTCTTCTTCCGCTTCATCAAACAGCAGAATCAATGCTCCATAGCGCCGCCTTTGCATCTCTGGCAGATGAACAAATTCAATCTCTGCCGGGAGCGGTAAAATACCCCCGACGACGACATCCCATAAGCTATCGAGATCGTGAACCTGTTTTTTCTCAAGACGAAATGCCTGGATAAAGTGACGATAGAATCCCGGCTGATCTTCTATCTGACTAAAATCAAAGGTGTATTTCTTCATTTATTGCCACCTTAACCAGAACGAGCTGCATCTTCTGAGTGTTTATAACCCACCAATATGCAGGGTTTTGACTTCCAGAAACTCATCCAGACCCAACACGGAACCTTCCCGACCAAGCCCGGACTCTTTCACGCCGCCAAACGGCCCCAACTCGGTCGAGACAGCACATTCGTTGATACCAATCATCCCACTCTCAAGCGCCTGCGAGACACGGAACACACGCGATAGATTTTGAGTATAGAAGTAAGCAGCCAAACCAAATGGTGTATTGTTAGCTCGCTCAATAACTTCTTCTTCCGTTTTGAAACTGAAACAAGCGGCCAATGGGCCAAAGGTTTCTTCCTGAGCCAGTTTCATATCGTCGCTGGCATCAACAATAACCGTTGGCTGCCAGAAGTTGCCGCCCAGTGCGTGACTCTTGCCTCCGACCAGCACTTTACCGCCTTTCGCCTCAGCATCTTCCACATGCTCACGCACTTTATCGACTGCCGATTTTTCAATTAATGGCCCAACGACGACACCTTCTTCCAGACCGTTCCCTACTTTTAGCGCTTTAACCGCATCGGCCAATTTATTGACGAATGAGTCATAAACGCCTTCCTGAATAAAGAATCGGTTCACGCTGACGCAAACCTGGCCTGCGTTACGGAATTTATTGGCGATAGCGCCTTTCACCGCTTCGTCGATGTCGGCATCATCAAATACGATATAAGGCGCATTACCGCCGAGTTCCATCGATACCTTCTTCATCGTTTCTGCCGCATTACGCACCAGCGTTTTACCGACGGCAGTGGAACCGGTGAATGAAATTTTGCGAACTTCATGGCTTGCCATAATTGCGTCACTAATTTCTTGCGTGTTCCCCGCAACGGCATTGAGCACGCCATCCGGCACGCCTGCTTTTTTCGCCAGCGCCAGTAAGGCAAATGCCGAAAGCGGTGTGTTGTTAGCTGGTTTGATAACGCCGGTACAACCCGCCGCGAGTGCCGGGCCAAGCTTGCGTGTCAGCATTGCCATCGGGAAATTCCACGGCGTAATGGCTGCAACAACGCCTATAGGTTCGCGGGTTGCGAGGATGCGTGAACCAGGTTTTGCCGCCGGGATAATTTCACCGTTTGCCCGTTTGGCCTGCTCGGCAAACCACTGGATAAAACTCGCGGCATACTCGACTTCACCTTCCGCTTCTTTTAGCGGTTTACCTTGCTCGGTAGTCATCAAGCGGCCAAGCCAGGCCTTATTCTCAATAATCAATTCGAACCAGCGGTAGAGAATCGTTGAACGTTCTTTGGCGGTTTTTGCACGCCATGCAGGAAAGGCTTTAGCGGCAGCGGCGATGGCTTCTTCGGCTTCCTTTTTACCTGCTTTTGCGACCTTAGCGACGACTTCTCCGGTGGCGGGATTGAGAACATCAAAAGTTTGATTGAGTTTCCGCCATTCGCCATTGACCAGATAACCGGTGTTAAATAATTCACTGTCCTGGAGTGCCTGATTTGTCATAATTTTCTCCCGTTATGAATTTTGCATCTGGTAAGTATAGATACAAAAAAGCCGACGCATGGCGTCGGCTCGGGTTAAGCATCTATCAGGGCATGCTGGTATTTATGCAGCACATGCGCCAGACGCTTCACAGGTTCCGTGACCTGTAGCGGGGCTTCCCAGATGCGGAGTTTCTCCTGATAAATCTCAAGCTCCTCCAGTAACTGTTCAAAATAACGCCGCCGTTTGTCGTCATTGGAAGCCGAGATAACTTTATCAGCCGTATTGCGCAGCTTGCGGTGGAATGCAGAAAGATCGTCGTTCACTGGTATCGGCGCATCGCGCAGGCGCTGGTGCGCGATGATCAGTGTAAGCGCTAATCGATAGCGATCAATGTCCCCCGGGAACATATTCAGCAGTAAGAAAAGCTGCTGATAAAGCGCCGGAAGATGGTTTTCTTTACGGCGATTATTATTCGTAGTCAGCGCGGATACCGCAGCCGAAACAAACTGGTTCAGCAAAGTACGGCCGGTGCGCTCTTTAGAGTTATCACGAATCAGCAATATCACCATCATCGCCAGGAAACAGCCCACGATTTGCCCCAATGCACTGTCCAGAAAAGAACTGAAATGAAAGGTCATCGGGTTATCCAGCACGATAACGTTTATTGTCCCGGCCAACGCGCCCATAGAACCCAGACGCCGTTTCTGCACTTCAATCCCAATAAAGAAACCGAGTAACGCAAGGCTGATACACAGCAGCAAAATACTTTGCTGCGTCGAGGGAATGACCACCAAAAAGTAGAAAGCCCCTAATGGCAACGCCACTAGCATTCCGTATAAGAAGTCGAGCGATACCATGCGCGGATTAGGTAAGCGCATCGCCAAAGACGTGACAACAGCGATCATCACCATGGCTCCGCTGCCCGATGTCCAGCCCGTCCAAAACCAAAACAAAGTACCGAGAAGGCAAGATACCGTGGTGCGCCAGAAGTTGATCATCGCGTGGTGGCCTTCGGCTGACTGTACTTTGATGACCACTTCCTGGGTTAATACTTCCTCTTCTACCGCGCTAATACGGGTATTACTCACCACGCCACGTTTTAGCAAAAGGTAACGCGTTACTGCGCCAGTCCAGCTACTAATAGTGACAGGCGTATTTTTCTCCCCCGCGTAGGAAATCACTTTACGGATGACTTTCATCTGCTTATGGACATCAGCGGCAGTTTCCACTGGCATCTCAAACAACATGCGGAACTCAGGTGTGACGTATTCCGGGCGCGTATTTTGAATCAGGAAAGTTTCGCAAGCCTGAGTGATGAGCGTGAGAGAAAGCGTGTTGATGGCTTTCAGGCGGCGGTTAGCACGACCCCAGCGCGAAGATTCAATCTTGAGATTCGTACGCATACCGTCAAGAGACGCAGTACGGCGTACCAGGCCTGCCCAGGCTTTATCAACTTCCTCTTTATCTCCGTGCGCAATACACAGCTGCATCAGCCGATACTGATCCACCAGCAGATTATCCAGCTCATGGTCGATTTCTTGTTTGATCGAACGCGGTGAAAAGAGCAAGTCGGCCAGAATCGCACAGACAATACCGATCACGATTTCGCTACAGCGCTCAACCGCAAACTGTGGTGCCAAAAGAGGATTAGCCTGAATCGTAACGATGATAATCAGCGCCGTGTAGCCAGAAAGCCCCCAGGCGTAGGAGTTTTCAAGTTTGACTAGCGAAGAAATCCAGGTACAAAAACCGGCCCAGATACAGCACACCAGCAGCATAACGACCGGTGCGCGAATCAATGTCGTAATGATGACTAACGCGGCGATACAGCCAATAAAGGTGCCGACGATTCGCAGCATTCCGCGATAGCGAATCGCACCAGAATAGGGCTCGCCACCAGCGGCAAACGCAGGGCCTGCTGCAACAATGGCGGCAGTCAGCACCGCCCAGCGCGGAGTTTCAAGCTGGAAATGGAAGCCAACAAACAGGGCAAGCACGATGGCAAAGGCCAGTTTGATGGCAAAGCGCAGGTGCAATCGGGAGATAAAATACATATCGACCTACGCTTAGCCGAACTCACGCAGACGATGCATGAATTTGATGAATACCGATTCGTGGTCGGTATCTCGGTCTTTATCCCCAGTCACCACGACAGTTGCCGTTGTCCCGGCGGGATAAAGGTTACCCTGTTGCTCATCAAGATGAATCCGCACCGGCACGCGCTGCGCCAGACGTACCCATTCCAGATTGGAATCAACAGTTGCCATGCCTTTGGAATCTTTGGTGCTGCTGGCATTGGTCACCCCGGCAGAAATACTGTCTACCGTTCCGCGCAAAATGCGATTGCTGCCAAGCGGTGTGATTTGCACTCGATAGCCCGGGCGAATACCGTCAAGCTTGGTTTCTTCCATGTAGGCCAGGATGTAAAAAGTACCACTTTTGACCAGCGCAACAGCCGTTGAGCCACGGGTAATAAACTCGCCGGAATAAACATTGAGGTTGGTTACCCACCCATCGGCCGGAGCACGGATGACTGTACGTTGCAGATCTAACTGCGCTAAATCTCGCGTCGCTTCGGCTTTCGCTAACTGATGCAAGACGGTCTGTAGCACGTTGTTGGATTGTTCAATTTCTTCACGCGACATCGCCTGAGTCCCCAACGAATTACGACGCCCTGCTTCACGGCGTTTTTCCCCAGCCAGTGCCTGGAAGTAGGCAACATCGGCCTGCGCTTCTTCCAGAGCCTTTTGATAGCGAGGCTGGTCGACGGTGAACAGAATCTGATTCTTCTTCACCAGTTGGTTGTCGTGTACCTGCACGTCGGTGATTAAACCAGACACATCTGGCGCAATCGCAACAACGTCGGCGGTGAAGCGAGCGTCACGCGTCCATGGCGATTCTGTATAAAACACCCAGGCTCGGAAGATAGCGATGACAGCCAACAGCACCAGAATTAGTGTAATGGCAGTGCGGGTCATTTTTCTTGTAATTGCTTTCACATCAACCTCAAACAAACAGACGCGAGATCAGATAAAACAGGCAGCAATAAAGTGCCGTGTTAAATAATGCCGGGTGCCAGACAAAATCATAAATCCCCGTAGGTGTCAGCAGACGGCGAACCAACCAGAACAACGCCAGCGAAATAATTAGCTCGAAAAATATCGGCGGAAAAGAAAGACCGAATATCACGATAACGGGAAATTGACTCATGTTAACCTTGCAGAGAATACAGAAGACACAAACCCTGTAGCAGACAGGAATGATAAGCTAACGAGTGATACGGGTCGTGTTGTTAATAATATATTAACGCAATTGTTAGCTCGTTATCTATAATGTGTGATCTAAATCACTTTTAACTCAGAGTGAACAATGGAAAGACTTAAACGCATGTCGGTTTTTGCCAAAGTCGTCGAGCTTGGTTCTTTTACCGCCGCAGCCAGACAGCTGGAAATGAGCGTATCATCTATTAGCCAAACCGTTTCCAAACTGGAAAATGAGTTACAGGTGAAGCTGTTAAACCGCAGCACACGCAGCATTGGGCTAACTGAAGCCGGTAAAATCTACTATCTCGGCTGCCGTAAGATGTTGCATGAAGCACAAGAGGTTCATGAGCAGCTATATGCTTTTAACAACACGCCAATCGGTACGCTGCGCATCGGCTGTTCTTCAACTATGGCACAAAATGTCCTCGCATCCATGACTGCCGATATGCTCAAAGAGTACCCCGAGTTGACGGTTAATCTGGTCACGGGTATTCCCGCGCCCGATCTGATTGCCGATGGTCTGGATGTGGTCATTCGTGTGGGTGCATTACAGGATTCGAGCCTGTTCTCGACAAAACTCGGGTCAATGCCAATGGTGGTTTGCGCCGCCAAAAGTTACCTTCAGCAGAATGGCACACCGGAGAAACCGACCGATCTTGCCAGCCATTCCTGGCTGGAATACAGCATTCGCCCGCACAATGAATTTGAGCTGATTGCACCCGAAGGGCTCACTACGCGGATGATCCCGCAAGGCCGTTTTGTCACCAATGATCCCATGACGCTAAGTCGTTGGCTAAAAGTGGGGGCAGGGATCGCTTATGTACCGCTGATGTGGGTGATCGATGAGATCAATGACGGTTCGCTGGAGATCTTGTTCCCGCGTTATCAATCCGATCCGCGTCCGGTGTACGCGCTGTATACCGAAAAAGATAAGTTACCGTTGAAAGTGCAGGTTTGTATTAACTACCTGACTGAGTATTTTGTGAAGGTTTCGCACCTCTATCAAGGGGTACGTGAGAACAAAGGGCGGGGAGTAGAAAACAGCCGGGATTAACCCGGCTGTAATATTTTTATGCTGTGCCGCCAACCGTCAGATTGTCAACTTTAAGCGTTGGCTGGCCGACACCGACTGGCAGGCTCTGCCCTTCTTTGCCACAGACTCCTACACCGTTATCCAGTGCCAGGTCGTTACCGACCATAGAAATCTGCTGCATGGTTTCGATACCAGAACCAATCAGCGTTGCGCCTTTCACCGGCTTGGTCACTTTGCCGTTTTCGATGAGATACGCTTCGGAGGTTGAGAACACGAATTTGCCGGATGTGATATCCACCTGGCCGCCGCCAAAGTTCGGGGCATAAATACCGTATTCAACCGACTCTATAATTTCTTGCGGAGTTGATTTACCCGCCAGCATATACGTGTTGGTCATACGTGGCATTGGCAGGTGCGCGTAAGATTCGCGACGGCCATTACCCGTTGGCGCAACACCCATTAAACGGGCATTGAGTTTGTCCTGCATGTAGCCTTTCAGCACACCGTTTTCTATCAACACATTGTATTGACCCGGAACGCCTTCATCGTCGATAGCCACTGAGCCACGGCGATTCGCCATGGTGCCGTCATCAACAATAGTACACAGTTCAGAGGCAACCAACTGGCCCATCTGACCACTGAATACGGACGTACCGCGACGGTTAAAATCACCTTCCAGACCGTGTCCCACCGCTTCGTGCAGCAACACGCCAGGCCAACCAGCACCGAGCACTACCGGGAACGTACCAGCTGGTGCAGCTACGGCAGAAAGAGTCACCAACGCCATACGCACGGCTTCTTTCGCCCAGGCATCTGCGCGAACTTCACCATCAATGGTTTCGAGGAAATAGTCATAACCGAAACGACCGCCGCCGCCGCTGGAACCACGTTCACGTTTGCCGTTGTCTTCAACCTGAACGCTAACGGAAAGACGAACTAACGGGCGAACATCAGCGGCCAATGTGCCGTCGGTTGCTGCAACAAGAATCAGTTCGTAGACGCCGGACAAGCTGGCGGTAACTTCCTGAACGCGTGCATCTGCGGCACGCGCGACGCTATCAACACGTTTCAGGATGTCGAGTTTCTCTTCACGCGTCATGCTTTGCAGAGGGTCGGCGCTGGTGTATAGCGCGCTGTGTTGCACGGCACCTAAAGTCTGTACGCGGCCATTCCCTTTTTCCTGCACGATGCTGCGCGCTGCATGAGCACTTTGTTCCAGAGCCAGCAGACTAACCTGGTCGGCATACGCAAAACCGGTTTTCTCACCGCTGACGGCACGCACGCCCACACCTTGATCGATGTTGTAAGAGCCATCTTTAATGATGCGATCTTCCAACACCCAGGATTCGTGATAACTGGACTGGAAATAGACATCGCCGTAGTCGAGTCGGCGCTCGGATAATTGGCCCAAAATAGAAAACAGATCTTGATGGGTTAAGCCATTCGCAGACAGCAACTGCTCACTTACCAGGTTCAGACTCATCGTTTCGCTACTCTTATTCTTACAGAAGGTTGGTGCCGTTGTCGTTCAGGATGCTGCGGGTGGCAGCAACCTGAACTATGACGGACATATCTATTGAGCTTGCGGTAATTAATGGCTCGCGTCAAATCACTTAGCGTCGTTAACCCTTGGCTGACGGAGCACTTCATTGATTTGCGGTTTATCGACCGGGCCGGTGATGTGGTAACGAAGCACGGAGATTTTGCTCCACAGCGGCCCTAATACTTTACTCGCGGCAAATACCGCTGCACCGATTATCGGGTTAACAACAAACGCGGTCGCCACACCAACGGTGGCAGAGATTTCAGGAGCGACCACAGCTTCAACATCCAGTGTGCGGCGAACCAAATTCACAGAGCCTTTCATGCCGATATCCGCTTCCAGGCCATCCACCAGCGTATCGTCGGTATGCAGCACACCATCTTTGACCCACGCGGTACTGCGGATAGAGTCAAAATAGAAGCCATCACCGAAGGTGTCGCTGAAATCAAAGCGCAGTTTACGCATCAGAGCATCAAAGCTCACCAGACGCAGCAATTGCCCGGCATGGCCGGTGCCCAGGTCAGCAATCTGACCTTTACCTAATTTGGTATGCAGGATGCCGTTGAGTGAGGCGATGTCTGGCTGCCACGGCTTATCACGCCAGTGTAAATCATAGTCTACGTCGAACGATGAACCCTGGATCGGTGTTTTCACACCAAAGAAGTTAGTCGCGGCATCAAGCTTACCGCCATGAAGTTTACCTTTTATAGAGGTACGTTCTTCTGCCGGGCTGTTAACCCATTGGCCGCTGGCAGTCAGTCTGGCAACCCCTGAATCGACTAAACCATTGTCCAGTTCCAACGTGTTTCCTTTGATGGCGATATCACCATCAATGCGCCCGTACTTTTGACCCCATAGCCAGCATTCGGCACAACGCAGTTGCAGATCAGGCCAGTCGCGGAAATCAATTGAACTGTTATCTCCCAACGGAGAAGCGCTACCGGATTTAGCCGTGCTGTTGCCCCAATCCGGGTTGAAGTAGAGATATTTAATTGCCGCTCGCCACGGTGCATTATCTTGCATCGTCAACGAACCATTCACTTCACGGCCCTGGGCCTCGACGCGCGTGCCGCCAGGAATGGCATGAGAAACCAGGCTCAGGTTGTTCCATTGCTGCCCGGCAAAGGTCAACGAAGGTGTACGTAGCGTAATGTCCGTGGGGAATGAGGCTGAATTACCGACACTCTCGGCTGCGCCCTGGCTAAACAACGCCAGCCATTGCGCTCCATCCATCGCAGGGAGATCAAGTTCTAAGCCTGAATTATCAGGCAATGGTGGAGTCGTGTGGCTATTCGTCGCCCAAATCGCCCGATCAAGCGTCAGCTTTTTATTCAACAACCAACGGCTTGAGAAGTGATTTGTCGCACCTGCATTGCCCGTCAAATCGAAGCTATTAAGATTGCCTTTTACCGCAATTTTCAACGGCAGAGGTTCCCCTGCCGCTTTATCGACTGGTGAAGGTAAGTGACTGCTCACATTTTTTAGATCTGCGGCCACGTTGACCTGATAATTCGGCTGGCCGTGGTACGGGAGCGAAATGGCCACATCACCTTTCCACGGAACACTGCCGCTCAGTTCTTTATTAACCGGCGCAGGCAGAACATCCATTTTTGTCGGCTGCCAGTCACCCAGTAAATTGACGCCGACCTGGTAATCTTTTTCGCCAGCTTTAGTATTAAAATCAATGCCTACCGGTTGATTAAACCAGGTGGCCTTTAAAGGCTCGCTTTTCAAATCACCGTTCACAAAGCTGAACTTCCCGGTCAGGTTGGTCAACGTGCTGGATAGCGGTTTGATTAGCAATGTATTGTTATTGAGCTGAACATCACCCGAAGCGATAGTCTGTTTACCATCAAGCGGGATATCCAGATGTAAGCGAGTATTCACATCGCCGCCAATCTGGAGTTCATCGAGAGCCGCGGCTAACGAATCTTTAAGTGGGGTTTCTTTAAAGTACGGGCCAACGGCACTTCCCGGGCCGCTGATATCAGAATCAATCAGCAGTTTTTCTTTTGCGTAATCCGGGATAATCGCCGTCAGATTACGCCCGGTCACACCGCCGAGCTTCACTTCATCAGATTTCATCCATAAACCGTCGTTGATGAAATCCAGTGTAATGTTCAGGTTTTCTAACGCAGGCCAGTCTGGCTGGAAGGCAAATTTTGCATTGCGCAGCGGGACGTAAACCTCGAATTGGCCTTCGTTGTGTAGATAAGGGAAAAGATGAGGATTGCCGCCATACACCAGCGTTGCGTTATCAGCTTCACCACCCTGAATCGCACCGCTGAGGTAATCCACCAGCTCTTTGCCCATCAAGTTTTCAGGGAAATAACGCCAGGCGTCGGCGCCATTGTTTGTGCTGATTCCGGCCAAAATACTTAACCACGGTTCGCCACCGGTCGGTTGGTAGTAGCGAAAATCGCCCGCAGCCCAAACTGAACGTGCTTTTACATCAAGATTTTTGCCATCAAGCTGGAAACCCGCCGCATTTTTTTGCCACTCGAGCGTTGCAACACCACGTTCAACTTCTAGCGGAGCGCGGAATACACCCTCGTACGGCATTTTAGCATCGAGAACCTGCGCGTTAAGCTGCCCGTGAGCCGCGCTTCCGGAAACAGAACCTGAGAAATGTTCAACGCCAGGTAGCATCTTCCATTGATTCCAGCTCACATCTTTCCAGCGCCCTTGCATACGGGTGTTTTCCGTTTGCTCAAGCGGGATATCCAGCGCCAGCACATCAATGTGCCCGCGCGGTTGAAGCGTGGTCCAGATATCGCCTAAGTCAGGGGATATTTTCTCGGCAATCGGTAGCAAACCGGTGAAGCTTTCCAGCTCCATGTTGGTTGCGCGCACGCGTAATTCGTCACTACGGGAACTCTCTTTGCCACCCACATCCTGCGGGCCAATCCACGCCAGCGCTAATGAACCTTTTGGCCAGGTTTTATCATCAAGAGTGATATTGGTGGAGGGAATAGCAAGATTCCAGCCCATGTCAGAACGATCAACATGAGCCATTAAATTGTCCACAGACAGCTGATGCGTGCTGTTTTTGCCCGCCCAACTCGCGCCACCTTGTTTCAGCCAGACGTTGCCGCCAGCGACTTTACCCGCTTTGATATCCATCCAGGCTTCAAGACTAAACTCAGCGCTCTGTAAATCGACATTGTCTTTCATCCAGCGGCCAAGCCACGGTTTTACATCAACGCTGTCGGCCTGCAGCCAGACTTTACCGATGTTCAGCAAACCATTTTCGTCACGCAGATCCATTCGCACTTTTGCCACGCCATGCTGACCGTTAAAGCTCGACAAGCTGACCAGCCCTTCGGCACGGTGACGATTGGCAGTATTAAGCCAGGTAAGTTGCGGTATAGAGAGTTCAGCGCGTTGGCCGGAAAGAGTCAGGAAGCTGAGAGTACTGTCGCGGAGATCAAAATGATCGAACTGGCGTAAAAAGAGATCGCTAACGTCCCCCGATTCAAACTTGCCGTCGCTGTTATTCTGGCTCAGAGGGGTGTTGGTGCGCATCTGCATTTGGTAGAAAGTGAGATCGCGGAACTGCCAGCGCGCATGCAAAAGGCTTTGCCAGAGATCGAGCGCCAGAGTAACGCGTTTAACGGTCAACTCGCCGCCGTCTTTCAGGCCCGCTTTGATATCGCGCACATCCAGCGTTGGGCCATAATTTTCCCAGCTTGCCTGTATCTGGCTGGCATCTACAGGCGTGCCGGTCATGGCTTCAATTTTGTTGAGCAGAGCCGGACGCCAGGCATCGAGATGCGGCAAAACCAGCCGCAAACCACTCACCAGCAGTGCGACGATAACGATCAACGTTGCGCCAGTGAGTAGCAGAATGCCAGGCAGTCGCCTCACGAATATCTCCTTGTTAACCGCCGGAGCGGAACTCAAATCTGCACCAACCGCACAGAGAGTTACATCATAACGACGTCGAACTGCTCCTGATTATAGAGCGGCTCGATCTGCACTTTGACTTGTTTGCCGACAAAAATTTCTACTTCGGCCAATGAATGGGATTCTTCGCTTTTCAGCGCTTCCCCTACGGCTGGTGATGCGTAAACCAGGAAACGGTCGGAATCATACGCATGATGCACGCGAACAATTTCACGCATAATTTCATAGCAAACTGTTTCAACCGTTTTAACGGTACCGCGCCCATGGCAGGTTGGGCAGTCGTTACAAAGCACATGTTCCACGCTTTCACGGGTGCGTTTGCGCGTCATCTCAACCAGACCAAGCTGGGAGAAACCATTAATACTGGTTTTTACGCGGTCTTTGCTAAGCGCTTGTTCAAGCGAATGCAGCACACGTCGGCGATGGTCTTCATTACTCATGTCAATGAAATCAATAATGATAATGCCACCCAGATTACGCAAACGTAACTGGCGAGCAATCGCCTGCGTCGCTTCGATGTTGGTATTGAAAATAGTATCGTCGAGATTGCGATGGCCAACAAACGCACCGGTATTGATATCTACGGTGGTCATCGCTTCAGTTTGGTCGATGACCAGATAGCCACCCGATTTCAGCTCAACTTTGCGCTCCAGCGCACGCTGAATTTCATTTTCGACATCAAAGAGATCAAAAATGGGTTGGCGGCCGCTGTAATGTTCGATTTTGTTGTGCATTTCCGGCATGTATTCTGCGGTAAATTCCAGCAGCATGTCGTATGTCAGGCGGGAGTCGACACGAATACGATCGAGTGCCGCATCAGCAAAATCACGCAGCACACGTTGTGCCAGCGCCAGTTCACCGTAAAGCTGGCAACGCGTTTTGTTGCGTTTTTTGCGCTCGCTAACTTTGGTCCAGACGCGTTTGAGATAAGCCGCATCTGACGATAAATCGTCTTCGCATACACCTTCAGCAGCGGTGCGAATAATAAATCCGCCCTGCTCGTCGCAATACGCATTGACGACTTTTTTGAGGCGATCGCGCTCGGCTTCACTTTCAATACGCTGGGAAACACCGACATGCGAAGCGCCCGGCATAAATACCAGATAACGAGATGGCAGCGTAATATCCGTGGTCAGACGCGCACCTTTAGTACCCAGCGGATCTTTCACCACTTGTACCATCAAGTCTTGCCCCTGGCGCACCAGTTCGGAGATATCGCGTACTGTGAAGTTCTTCTGCTCTTCGCCCGCCACACACTCGGTATGTGGCATGATGTCAGAAGCGTGAAGAAACGCTGCTTTATCAAGGCCAATATCTACAAATGCCGCCTGCATCCCCGGAAGTACCCGGCTAACACGACCTTTGTAGATATTCCCTACGATCCCGCGACGTGCTTCGCGTTCAATATGAATCTCTTGCAGTATTCCACCGTCAATGTAAGCCACCCGAGTTTCCGATGGGGTCACGTTGACTAATAATTCAGCCGTCATGTTTTCCTCGTCCATCACGCAATGCGTGAAAATTACTCAGCAATTCATAGGTTTCAACTAGCGGTAAACCGACTACAGCATGGTAGCTGCCATTAATCTTCCTGACAAAACAACCACCAAGCCCTTGAATACCGTATGCACCCGCTTTGTCCATGGGTTCACCGCTGGCAACGTAACCGGCGATATCCTGTTCCGATAATACGCGGAAGGTCACTTCCGTTGTCACCAGACAATCAAGCAATGATTCTGCGTCTGCCAGTGCAACTGCTGTCATCACCTGGTGCTGATTACCGGATAACAGGCGCAGCATCTGGGCAGCATGTTGTTCATCTTTAGGTTTTTCCAACACGCTGCCATTGTAGATAACAATAGTATCTGCGCCCAAAACCGGTAAATCATGCGGTGCCAGAGCAACTCCGGCTCGCGCTTTATCACGCGCCAGACGCACAACGTATTGTTGCGCGCTTTCATGGCTCAGACGTTGTTCTTCCACATCGGTAATGATGCGCTCAAATGACACACCCAACTGAGTCAGCAGTTCCTGACGACGTGGGGAGCCAGATGCCAGATACAAAGATGTCATGTTCAATCCTATTGCACAGCAAATTGTTGGCGAATTTTACGCATCAACAAGAAGATCCATGGCCACAAGATACCGTTGACCAGGCTACTCCAGAAAATTTCCGGGCGGAAAGAGACGTTGATGACTAAAAATTCAGACCAGAAAACAATGACATCGGTCATCAATGACAACAGCATAACGACCAAAGCCTGCTGCCAAAGCGCGAGATTGCGGAATAGCTGGTACTTCAATGCCACCAGATAAGCAACGATGCTCAGAGATAACGCCCGTACGCCAAGGGTGGAACCGCTGATGAGATCCAGTATGGCACCCACCACAAAACCTGTGCCGACATTTACGCGGTGTGGCAAAGCCAGTATCCAGTACAGCAGGATCAGTAAAACCCAGTCCGGACGATAGACTTTCAAGTCATCCGGCCAGGGCATTACCTGTAACAACAAGGCGATGAGGAAAGAAAGCCAGATAACCCAACGGCCCTGGCTGCGGTAACTCCCCACTACTGCCCTCCCTGGGTAGCAGATGCAGGAGAAGCAGTGTTCCCTGCGGGTGTCTGAGTAATTCCCGTTGCTGGAGGCGGTACCGGAGCCGGTGGGCCGACAGAATCAGCCGGAGGTAAAACCTGCGGCATCATTTGCATCAGGCGCTCATTGGCGACGCGATGAACTTCATCAGGCGGCATAGGGGTTTTCCCCTCGCGATCCGCGCCCCACAACAGCAGCAAATAACGCAGACGTTGTAAGCCGGCAGTCGGGCGAGCCTGAATGACTGTATAAGCGCGTTGAGTATCAAGTTTCACAGAGGAAACGACACCCACGGGATAACCTTCCGGGAAGCGGCCACCCAAACCAGACGTCACCAACACATCGCCTACGCGAATGTCAGTATTAGCCGGTAAATGTTCCAGTTGCAGATCATCGGTACAGCCATTGCCCGCTGCAATAACGCGGATGTCATTACGCAATACCTGAATCGGTAGCGCATGGGTTGCATCGCAAATTAGCAAAACACGACTGGTGAGTTTTGCAACCGCGACAACCTGGCCTACGACACCTTTATCACTGATGACTGGCTGGCCTTCATAAACCCCGTTCACGCTACCTTTATCAATAACCACCTGGTCACTGTAAGGATCGTTAACGGTAGAGATAACCTGGGTCACCATTTTTTGCTCGTCCTGACGTAACGGCGAGCCAAGTAATTCGCGCAGGCGAGCGTTTTCCTGACGATATTGACCCATCATCAGTAATTCGCTGTTTTTCAGGATCAGTTCCTGACGCAGTGCACGATTTTCGAGTTCTAGCTGATCGCGTGATGCCAGTGTTTGCGACACGCTGTCGAGCAATTCACGGGGACCATTTGAGACAAAATAGAAAGGGCTGACGGCAGTATCCATGTACGTTCTAATCTGACTAAACGTACCCAGGCGACTATCGGCAATCATTACACCAATCGCCACCAGCACCGCCAGAATCAGGCGAAACTGCAACGAAGGGCCACGGCTAAAAATTGGCTTCATAGGCTATGCGTATTCCAGGGCCAGCAAGAAAGGGCAATCTTAATGATTGCCCCTTACGTGCGGCTGATTACTCTTCGCTGAACAAGTCGCCGCCGTGCATGTCGATCATCTCCAGTGCCTTGCCACCGCCACGGGCTACGCAAGTCAATGGATCTTCTGCAACTACTACCGGAATACCCGTTTCTTCCATCAGCAGACGGTCGAGGTTACGCAGCAATGCGCCGCCACCGGTCAAAACCATACCGCGCTCAGAGATATCAGAAGCCAGCTCTGGTGGGCACTGTTCCAGTGCAACCATCACGGCACTCACGATACCCGTCAATGGCTCTTGCAGAGCTTCGAGGATTTCATTGGAATTCAGGGTAAAGCCACGTGGAACACCTTCAGCCAGGTTACGGCCACGGACTTCAATTTCAAGCACTTCATCGCCTGGGTAAGCAGAGCCAATGCCGTGTTTGATACGTTCAGCGGTCGCTTCGCCAATCAGTGAACCGTAGTTGCGACGCACATAATTAATGATGGCTTCGTCGAAGCGGTCACCACCAATACGTACGGAAGAAGAGTAAACCACGCCATTCAGAGAGATAACGGCAACTTCAGTTGTACCACCACCGATATCCACAACCATAGAACCGGTTGCTTCAGAAACAGGCAGGCCAGCACCGATAGCGGCAGCCATTGGCTCTTCAATCAAGAATACTTCACGAGCACCTGCACCTTGGGCAGATTCGCGAATAGCACGACGTTCAACCTGAGTTGCGCCAACAGGTACGCAAACCAGAACACGTGGGCTTGGGCGCATAAAGCTGTTGCTATGCACTTGCTTGATAAAGTGTTGCAGCATTTTTTCAGTCACGAAGAAGTCGGCAATAACGCCGTCTTTCATTGGACGAATAGCCGCGATATTGCCAGGCGTACGGCCCAGCATCTGTTTAGCGTCATGACCGACAGCAGCAACGCTTTTAGGTGAACCGGCACGATCCTGGCGAATGGCCACGACGGATGGCTCATTCAATACGATGCCTTGTCCTTTTACATAAATCAGGGTATTCGCGGTACCCAGGTCAATGGACAGGTCATTGGAAAACATGCCACGAAATTTTTTCAACATACTAAGGGATAATCCTGAAAGCTGGGGCGGACACAAAATCCGCTTACTTTATCAACCACTCATTGCAGCGACAAGGCGCAAAAATGTTCTGCAATGGTGAAAAATTGTGCAATTCACTACGACTGTAACACCTTAGGCACGTTTATCCTCAACCGCAGAGGAAATAAACAAACGCTGTGGGTTAAACGAACAGTGCTGGGTAGCAAACTGGGTTCATTTCATGCTCAACAATCTGGTCAGCAGGCTGATTCGCCCCCTTGAGATGCAGCGCGCGTTATTCTACGTGAAATATTTATAAACGGCAGGTTAAACCGAGTATCTTTGCGAATATTTTTTCACGTTGCTGTCGAGTGGTTGAGAGGCCGCAAAAAAATCCCCCTGAGCACCCGCCACGCCTTTCTCCACCAGTGTCTGCCATTCACTTCGAGTTCTGACACCAACTGCAAAAACTTGGGTCTGAGTCCCGTTACAGGCCTCAACCAGGCTCTGTACAAACAACTGATTCTCGGTTCGTTTCTCAATATTTCGCACAAGCCCTGGATGCAGTTTTATCAACTCGACATCCAGCTCTTTAATATAGGACGTACTTACTACGGTCAGACCCGCCTGGGAGACAGCAATACGAACCCCTAATGCTTTGACCAAGCGAACCACAGGTTGCAAACGGCTGATGTGTTGACACACATCTGCCTCTGCAAGTTCAAAAAGAATACGTCGACGAAGCGATTTTTCGCACTGCATCAATGCATCGCGCAACCAACGCTGGAACGGTACACGAATCAGTGACTCAACTGACACCTGAATTGCCAGTGTTTCTTCTGGCCAGAATCCCGCTAACGGTAACAAACGCGATATAGTTTGTCGGTCATATTGCTCAGACAAACCAAACTGTTTCACCATTGGCAAATATTCTGCCGCCAGCACTTCTTGTTCACCGTCGAAAATCCGACACATGATTTCCCGATGATGCACATAGCCATCGCGCATCACAGAGGGCTTCTGGTAAAAGCGCGGGCCACCACGCTGCAAGACCTGTTCAATGAGCGTACGCCATTTCACGTTACCGCGCCCTTTCTCAGGCAAACTATCGTCGTAAACCGACCAACCGTTTGTCCCTTGCAGTGAAGCATTACGGGTCGCCACTTCCGCGTTTTCCATTACTTGCTCTTTGCTTTGCCCACTACGCCATGCACAAATACCGATGTGCATCATGTCATTACGATCCAACATTCGCGTTGGAGGCAAAGAATCGACAGCTTTCAGTAACTGGCTGGCAATGCTATCAGCTTCTTTCAGTGTGCGATGCGGTAATAAAACGGCAAAATCGCTGCGGAAATAGCGTGCCAGCAATGCTCCCGGATAACGCATCACAAATGTCGACAGCATATTAATGATGGTAAACAAATACTCTTCTACCGCGTTGTGTCCCCACGTTTCATGCAGGGTTTCAAAATCCGGCAGACGGATTATCATGACGACGCCGTGTGCACCAACTTGCTCTTGCTCATCCAGTAAGGTGGCCAGTTGGTTATCAAAGAACAGGCGATTATTCAGGCCCGTTTTTGCATCTTGCGCTGCAAAGGCACGGATCAATGTATCCATTCTGCTACGTTGATCGCTGGCGTTTTGCAGATCGGAAAGTAACAGGTCAAGCGCACTGCTGGCTTGGGGTGGCCACTCAAGGACCGAACCACGCACATCAACGCCTCTCTCACCATTCAGAATGCGCCGCGCCCTGCTTTCCAGTAACTCCTGCCCCGCCAACTGCTTTTTCATCCAGCGGATCGCAAAGTACAACACGATAAGCATGAAGCCGATGGTGATAGAAAGAGGAATCGTCGTGAAAAGAGAGTTGTAGTAATTCGCTACCGGGTCACGATAAGTCAGGCTCAGAAACATCCCTGGATGCTTCATTAACTCAACGGTCACAGTGCGGAAGCTATAGCTATTGCCAAGCAAACGGTAGGTTTGAGTCAGTTGATGCTTATAAACCGTGTTATCGCCAATTTTGAAATCAATCTCAGTGATATCAATGGGAACCATGACTTCGTTGAGGCGTTTGATCAGATCTTCTGGTGAGCTTGAAACTAAATCGTTATCAATGATGGTGGCAACCGCAACCACACGTTGATGAACTTTATAATGCATCGCATTAAAGAAGCTTAATGAACACCCCACCAGCGTCACAAAAATTGCGAGGCCGGTCAGCAGTGTCATAAAAGCAGAAAGTTTCGTCGTTAATCGCATCCTTGTGTTAACTCCGTTGGGTGAAGATATACCACCGTGCATAAACCGTGGCCTGACCTGCTGCGGCATTACATAGTAAAAGCACGAGCCTGGCAAACGCAGTGAACAGATTCTCACTCTTTGTTGCAAAGGGCACACTTTAATCATCTATTCTCAAGTATAGACTTCGATGGATTTTTTCTCATATACGGCGATTCAACTAAACCGCCAGCCTGTCTAAGTTTCAATTTTTTGTGACATATTCGCAGGCTTGATTGTTCTCCGTCATGCTTAGCTTATTGAGCAACACAGGAGAATAAGATGAAGAAGGTCAACCGCTTCACTGAAGCTGATGTAACACCAGAATCCGTTTTTATGCTGAAACGCCGCCAGGTACTAAAAGCCCTGGGTATCAGTGCGGCTGCCCTTTCGATCCCACAAACTGCAAATGCGGATATTCTGTCGTGGTTTAAAGGTAACGACAGGCCGCCCGCCCCATCGGGAAAACCCCTGCAATTTAGCCAACCTGAGCAATGGCAGGCGAAACTCGCCATGACTCCTGAAGATAAAGTCACCGGCTATAACAACTTCTACGAGTTTGGCCTCGATAAAGCCGACCCCGCAGCGAATGCCGGGAGTCTAAAAACCGATCCATGGAAAATCACTATCAGTGGTGAGGTGGCAAAACCACAAACCCTGGACCTGGATGACCTGTATAAGAAATTCCCGCTGGAACAGCGCATTTATCGCATGCGCTGTGTTGAAGCCTGGTCGATGGTGGTGCCGTGGATTGGTTTCCCGCTCAGCAAATTGCTCTCTTTGGTTGAACCCACCAGCGATGCGAAATATGTCGCCTTTGAAACGCTTTACGACCCCGAGCAAATGCCCGGGCAAAAAGATCGTTTTATTGGTGGTGGCTTGAAATATCCCTATGTCGAAGGCTTGCGCCTTGATGAGGCAATGAACCCTCTGACGCTACTCACCGTGGGTGTCTATGGCAAAGCACTCCCACCACAGAATGGCGCACCGATACGCCTCACCGTGCCATGGAAATACGGTTTTAAAGGGATAAAGTCGATTGTCAGTATCAAGCTGGTTCGCGAATTGCCACCTACCACATGGAATATGGCAGCCCCCAATGAGTACGGTTTTTATGCCAACGTAAACCCGCATGTTGATCACCCGCGCTGGTCACAGGCAAGTGAACGATTCATTGGTTCAGGCGGTGTGCTGGATGTGAAACGCCAACCTACATTGCTATTTAATGGCTACGCCGACCAGGTGGCTTCGCTGTATCGCGGTTTAAATTTGAAGGAGAATTTCTAAAGTGAGATTAACTGCGAAGCAGGTCACGTGGCTTAAAGTGGTACTGCATCTCGCCGCTTTTTTGCCATTTGTCTGGTTATTTTATGCCGTAAGCCAGGGGCAGTTCAGTGCCGATCCCGCTAAAGATATCCAGCATTTTACCGGCAGGATGTCGCTAAAGTTGTTATTGGCGACATTATTAGTCACGCCTTTGGCGCGATACGGCAAGCAACCTCTACTGATTCGGACCCGTCGTCTGCTGGGATTATGGTGTTTTGCGTGGGCGACAATCCATTTAACCAGCTACGCCATGTTGGAATTAGGCATCAACAATCTGGCACTGCTCGGCCAGGAACTGGTCACGCGCCCTTATTTAACTTTAGGAATCATCAGTTGGCTGGTGCTGCTATTATTGGCAGCAACGTCTACCCAATCTTTACAACGAAAGTTGGGGTCACGCTGGCAAAAACTGCATAACTTCGTCTATCTGGTCGCCATTCTCGCCCCCATACATTATCTATGGTCGGTGAAGGTGATTTCCCCGCAACCGTTACTGTATGCTCTGGGCGCAATCATCCTTCTGGCCTTGCGCTATAAGAAATTCCGGCTGTGGCTGCGCTAACTCCAGATGTGCGTTCTTCTCCGCAGAAAAGTGAGCAACGCTACCCCTAAAAAGGAGATGCGTTGATCATCTTCCCTGATAAGACCAGTATTTAGCTGCCAAATGCTACGAAATCGTTATAATGTGCGACTTCGGTTTTTCTGACTGGCCATTTTAGGGCTGTGAAGGTGACAACCGAGCAACTTAGGTATATTTTGTAAAATACCTACACATTGCAGGAGATGGCAGCACGATGTCGGCTAATTATCACATTTTGCTTTTGAACGGTCCGAACCTTAACATGCTGGGTACGCGCGAGCCTGAGAAGTACGGCACGCTCACTTTAGCTCAAATTGTTAACTCGCTCGAAGATGAAGCGAAAACGCTAAATGTCTCGTTCAGTCACCTGCAATCGAATGCGGAATATGAGCTGATCGACCGAATTCATCAGGCTAAAGACACTGTCGATTTTATTCTGATTAATCCGGCTGCGTTTACTCATACGAGCGTTGCACTGCGTGATGCTTTGCTGGCGGTAGATATTCCTTTTATCGAAATCCATCTCAGCAATGTGCATGCGCGTGAACCGTTCCGCCATCATTCATATCTTTCTGATAAAGCGGTTGGTGTCATCTGCGGATTAGGCGCTGACGGCTATTCATATGCACTACAGACGGCGGTAAAACGCTTGTCAAAATCCATCTAAACAAGAGTACGGAACCCACTCATGGATATTCGTAAGATTAAAAAACTGATCGAGCTGGTTGAAGAATCAGGCATTTCTGAACTGGAAATTTCTGAAGGCGAAGAGTCTGTACGCATCAGCCGCGCACCGGCAAACACGGGTTTCCCGATGATGCAACAGGCTTATGCAGCTCCTATGTACCAGCCGCAGCCAGGACTTGCTGGCGCTATTGCTCCTGCCGCAACACCGGTAATGGAAGCGCCAGCGGCAGCTGAAGTCAGTGGCCACATTGTGCGTTCCCCAATGGTCGGTACTTTCTACCGTACCCCAAGCCCGGATGCTAAGTCATTTGTAGAAGTTGGCCAGAAAGTTAACGTTGGCGACACTCTGTGCATCGTTGAAGCGATGAAAATGATGAACCAAATCGAAGCTGACAAAGCCGGTGTGGTGAAAGCCATTCTGGTTGAAAACGGTCAACCGGTTGAATTTGACGAGCCGCTGGTCGTCATCGAGTAACGAGGCGAACATGCTGGATAAAATTGTTATCGCTAACCGTGGTGAAATTGCTCTGCGTATTCTTCGTGCCTGTAAAGAACTGGGCATCAAGACTGTCGCTGTGCACTCAACTGCGGATCGTGATCTAAAACACGTACTGCTGGCAGATGAAACCGTTTGTATCGGCCCTGCTCAGTCCGTAAAAAGCTATCTGAATATCCCGGCAATCATTTCTGCAGCAGAAATCACTGGCGCAGTTGCGATTCACCCGGGTTATGGCTTCTTGTCTGAAAACGCCAACTTTGCCGAGCAAGTTGAACGTTCAGGCTTTATCTTCATTGGCCCGCGTGCTGAAACTATTCGTCTGATGGGCGATAAAGTTTCTGCTATCAACGCAATGAAGAAAGCTGGCGTACCTTGCGTACCAGGTTCTGACGGCCCGCTGAACGAAGATATGGATAAAAACCGCGCCCATGCTAAACGCATTGGCTACCCGGTCATTATCAAAGCATCTGGCGGCGGCGGCGGTCGTGGTATGCGCGTTGTGCGTAGCGATGCCGAGCTGGAACAATCCATTAATATGACCCGTGCGGAAGCAAAAGCTGCTTTCAACAACGATATGGTCTATATGGAGAAGTATCTGGAAAACCCACGCCACATCGAGATTCAAATTCTTGCTGATGGCCAGGGTAACGCGGTTTATCTGGCTGAACGTGACTGCTCTATGCAGCGTCGTCACCAGAAAGTTGTTGAAGAAGCGCCAGCGCCAGGCATCACGCCTGAACTGCGTAAATTCATCGGTGAGCGTTGTTCTAAAGCGTGTATCGATATCAACTATCGCGGTGCGGGTACGTTCGAATTCCTGTTCGAAAACGGTGAGTTCTACTTTATCGAGATGAACACCCGTATTCAGGTTGAGCATCCGGTAACTGAAATGATCACCGGTGTTGACCTGATCAAAGAACAGCTGCGTATTGCCGCTGGACAGCCATTGTCCATCAAGCAAGAAGACGTGCTGGTTAAAGGCCATGCGGTGGAATGCCGTATCAACGCCGAAGACCCGAACACCTTCCTGCCGAGCCCTGGCAAAATTACTCGTTGCCATGTGCCGGGTGGTTTTGGTGTACGTTGGGAATCGCATATCTATTCCGGCTACACGGTTCCTCCATACTACGATTCAATGATCGCGAAACTTATCTGTTATGGTGAAACCCGTGAAGTCGCGATCGCTCGTATGAAGAACGCCCTGGCTGAGCTGATCATCGATGGTATTAAAACCAACGTTGATTTGCAGACTCGCATCATGAACGATGAAAACTTCCAGCATGGTGGGACTAACATCCACTATCTGGAGAAAAAACTGGGTCTTCAGGACTAAGTTTTCGCCAGTTTCATCGATAAAAGGCCGGTTTTCCGGCCTTTTTCTTTTTTGATCCTCATCCCGCCGCTATGCGTTACAATCGCCGCTTTCCGCCAACTCAAGGGACAACAATGGACGCGCGTTTTGTTCAGGCCCATAAAGAAGCCCGCTGGGCGCTTTGGCTAACCCTTCTCTATCTTGCCGCATGGTTAGTGGCTGCTTACTTACCTGATAACGAAATCGGCCCAACGGGCCTCCCGCACTGGTTTGAAATGGCGTGCCTGCTGGTACCTTTGCTGTTCATTTTACTGTGCTGGGCGATGGTGAAATTCATCTTCCGTGATATTCCTCTGGAGGATGATCATGCAGCTTGAAGTCGTACTGCCCCTGGTAGCCTACTTATTAGTGGTTTTCGGCATTTCGATGTATGCCATGAGGCGCCGCACCACAGGTAATTTCCTCAACGAATATTTCCTTGGCAGCCGTTCAATGGGTGGATTTGTGTTAGCGATGACGCTTACCGCCACCTATATCAGCGCCAGCTCGTTTATTGGCGGGCCAGGGGCTGCTTATAAATACGGCCTTGGCTGGGTTTTGCTGGCGATGATTCAGCTCCCGGCTGTGTGGCTGTCGCTGGGTATTCTGGGTAAGAAGTTTGCGATTCTTGCTCGCCGTTATAATGCCGTTACCCTCAATGACATGCTGTATGCACGTTATCAAAGCCGTCTGCTGGTATGGCTGGCAAGCCTTAGCCTGTTGGTGGCATTCGTTGGCGCAATGACCGTACAGTTCATTGGCGGTGCGCGTTTGCTGGAAACAGCAGCCGGTATACCTTACGAAACGGGTCTGCTTATTTTTGGCATCAGTATTGCGCTTTACACCGCATTTGGCGGCTTCCGAGCCAGCGTTCTTAACGACGCGATGCAAGGAATGGTGATGCTGGTTGGGACGATTTTGCTATTGATTGGCATCGTTCATGCCGCGGGTGGTTTGCACAACGCGGTGAATACACTCCAGCATATCGATCCTAAGCTTGTTTCACCGCAGGGCGCAGAAGACATTCTTTCCCCGACGTTTATGACCTCATTCTGGGTGTTGGTCTGTTTTGGGGTGATTGGTTTGCCTCACACTGCGGTGCGCTGCATTTCCTATAAAGACAGTAAAGCCGTGCACCGTGGCATTATTATCGGCACGATTGTGGTAGCTATTTTGATGTTTGGTATGCATCTGGCTGGCGCATTAGGGCGTGCGGTGATACCCGATTTGAAAGTCCCTGATTTGGTTATCCCAACATTGATGGTTACTGTCTTGCCACCGATCGCAGCAGGTATTTTTCTTGCCGCACCAATGGCGGCAATTATGTCGACAATTAACGCTCAATTGCTTCAATCGTCTGCGACAATCGTTAAAGATCTGTATCTGAACATGCGTCCGGATCAGATCCACAACGAAACGCGTCTGAAAAGAATGTCGTCGGTGATCACGCTGATTCTCGGAGCGTTGTTGCTGTTAGCAGCCTGGCATCCACCAGAGATGATCATCTGGCTGAATTTACTGGCGTTTGGTGGGCTAGAAGCTGTGTTCCTGTGGCCGCTGGTTCTGGGCCTGTATTGGGAACGCGCCAATGCTGCTGGCGCGCTGAGCGCGATGATTGTCGGTGGCGTGTTGTATGCGGTGCTGGCGAGTTTAAAAATCCAGCTTCTGGGCTTCCACCCAATTGTGCCATCCTTATTACTAAGTTTGCTGGCGTTCCTGGTGGGTAACCGTTTCGGTCAGCCACTTCCTGTTCCAGCACTCGTTTCAACTACTGATAAATAAAGAGTTTCGCTATGCCATGGATTCAACTGAAAATTAATACCTCCGGCGTGAACGCTGAAGAACTCGGCGATGCGCTGATCGAAAGCGGTGCGGTTTCCGTAACCTTTCAGGATACCCATGACACACCGGTATTCGAGCCACTGCCTGGCGAAACCCGTTTATGGGGCGATACCGATGTGATTGGCCTGTACGACGCGGAAACAGACATGAAAGAAGTGGTCGCTATCCTTGAGAACTGCCCACTGCTGAGTGTTGGCTTCCCGCACAAAATCGAACAGATTGAAGACAAAGACTGGGAACGCGAATGGATGGACAACTTCCACCCAATGCGCTTTGGTCAACGCCTGTGGATTTGCCCGAGCTGGCGTGATGTGCCTGATGCAAATGCCGTCAACGTGATGCTTGATCCTGGCCTTGCGTTTGGTACCGGGACTCACCCAACCACCGCCATGTGTCTGGAATGGCTCGACGGTTTAGACCTGGTCGGTAAAACGGTCATTGATTTCGGTTGTGGCTCCGGCATCCTCGCGATTGCCGCACTGAAATTGGGTGCAAGCAAAGCGATTGGTATTGATATCGATCCACAAGCTATTCAGGCCAGCCGCGATAACGCACAGCGTAACGGTGTTTCTGAACGCCTGGAACTGTATCTGCCGCAAGACCAACCAGAAGCCATGAGCGCCGATGTAGTGGTTGCTAACATCCTGGCGGGCCCATTACGTGAGTTAGCACCGTTAATCAGCGTGCTGCCTGTTCAGGGCGGTTTCCTTGGACTTTCTGGTGTTCTGGCAAGCCAGGCCGAAAGTGTTTGCGAAGCATATCAGGATAAATTCACTCTTGATCCTGTCGCTGAAAAAGAAGAATGGTGCCGCATTACCGGTATTAAACGCTAGTTTAATACCTTTAACGTGGCCTGCGGGCCACGTCTTAATTCTGAAATTTCATCCCTCGCCATTTTTTGACTCTCATCCCATTAAGATTGAGCCTTATAATATTTCTGTTTAATTCATTGAATTAAAAGATATTAAACTACAAAATCAATCATGGAATGAATATATGAAAACCCCATTACGCTCTATTGCGATCCTCGCTATGGGCCTGCTGCCCGCTTTTGCTATGGCTTCCCACTGGAGTTATGAAGGTGAAGGATCGCCAGAGCACTGGAGCGAAGTCAGTGCTGAAAATCAGATGTGTAAACAAGGACAAAATCAGTCGCCAATTGATATAAACAACACGCTAAAAGCACACATTAACCCGTTAAAATCTAGCTATATAGATTCGCCAGTCAGCATTATCAACAACGGCCATACCATTCAGGCAAGCTTCGCCCAGGACGCAAAAGATGTCGTGATAATTGATGGCATTCCTTTCCACCTTCAACAACTGCACTTCCATGCACCGAGCGAAAATACACTGCACGGCAAACATTACGCGATGGAAATGCATCTGGTACACAAGAACGCCGATGGTGATATCGCAGTGGTTGCGGTGATGTTTGAAGCCGGAGCACCGAATAGCGAGCTGACCAAACTGTGGCAATCTATGCCAGCCAATGCAGCAGAAAAAACCACAGAACTAAAACAGAAAATTGATGTGAACAAACTGCTGCCAAAAGATCTGACGCATTACCGTTTTAGTGGTTCACTGACAACACCACCTTGTTCCGAAGGTGTTCGCTGGTTGGTCATGAAAACGCCTGTAACGCTCTCTGAGCAACAGTTAAACCAATTCACCACAGTTATGCATCATGACAATAATCGCCCTGTACAGCCACTGCACGGACGCGTAATCGTGGAGTAAACCGACTTTGAGCGGGGTCAGCACCCCGCTTTTTCGGCATATTCATCTGTCACAACGACGCCACTTCTCAACTTTAAACTGTGACATCCTTCGCAGAAAAACACTGTAATCGGTTACTCTACCAGCTGGTTATCTGGCTCTTTTTCAATAAATAGCCGCTAATTATTGTAGGACCTGACAAAAACAAAAAAGAGCACAAATTAACCACCCATCTATAATCAACTGATTAATAACGTTAATTTCATTTTCATTTGGTTTGCATTCAGTATTCATTGATCTACAGCACATGATTGTTCAAAGTTTGGCCTTTCATCTCCTACTAAAAATGCGTAATATACGCCGCCTTGCAGGCAAGTATGGTCATTTCTTAACTCATGCGCATTGGACACCACCAGCTCAGGAATCGACTTATCGCAGCACCGATGGCTGGCATCACTGACAGGCCATTCAGGACGCTGTGTTACGAGATGGGAGCCGGGTTAACTGTTTCGGAGATGATGTCCTCTAACCCTGAAGTTTGGGCGAGTGATAAATCACGTTTACGAATGGTGCACGTGAATGAACCAGGTATTCGCACCGTGCAGATTGCCGGTAGTGATCCTGATGAGATGGCAGAGGCCGCACGCATTAACGTGGCTAATGGCGCCCAGATTATTGATATCAATATGGGATGCCCAGCGAAGAAAGTGAATCGAAAACTGGCGGGTTCCGCTCTTCTGCAATACCCAAGTCTGGTGAAGTCTATCCTGACGACGGTAATTAACGCAGTTGACGTGCCTGTGACGTTGAAGATTCGTACTGGCTGGGATACGGCGCACCGTAACTGTGAAGAGATTGCCCAACTGGCCGAAGACTGTGGCATTCAGGCTCTGACAATTCATGGACGCACACGCGCCTGTTTATTCCAGGGAGATGCTGAATACGATAGCATTCGGGCAGTTAAGCAGAAAGTTTCCATTCCGGTAATCGCGAATGGTGACATTACTGACCCGCTTAAAGCCAGAGCTGTGCTTGACTATACAGGGGCTGATGCTCTGATGATAGGACGTGCAGCTCAGGGAAGACCCTGGATCTTTCGGGAAATCCAGTATTATCTGGACACTGGAGAGTTGCTTCCTCCACTGCCTCTGGCAGAGGTGAAGCGCTTACTTTGTGGACACATTCGGGAACTTCATGACTTTTATGGTTATGCAAAGGGATATCGAATTGCTCGCAAACACGTTTCCTGGTACCTACAGGAACACGCTCCAAATGACCAGTTTCGGCGCACATTCAACGCCATTGAAGATACAAGCGAACAGCTTGAGGCGTTGGAGGCATACTTCGAAAATCTTGCGTAATTAGAAATAAAGAGCTGACAGAACTATGTTCGAACAACGCGTAAATTCTGATGTACTAACCGTTTCAACCGTTAACTCTCAGGATCAAGTAACACAGAAGCCCCTGCGTGATTCCGTGAAACAAGCACTGAAGAACTATTTTGCTCAACTGAATGGTCAAGATGTTAGTGATCTGTATGAGCTGGTATTGGCTGAAGTAGAGCAGCCATTGTTGGACATGGTGATGCAATACACCCGTGGCAACCAAACCCGCGCTGCCCTGATGATGGGCATCAACCGTGGCACGCTGCGTAAAAAATTGAAAAAATACGGCATGAACTGATATTAATCAGTTAACTTGTTGTTTAAAAAGGCGCTACTCGGCATGGGGAAGCGCCTTTTTTAATGAATAGACTAATGCCCTACTAAACAATGCTGAACATCTATCAATAGATAACCCGTTTGCGAATGGTCAACTCACACCAGCGCCCGCAGTTCTTCACGCATATAGGAAGAGAAATATTCAGGGTTTTTAATCACTACACGGCTATCAGACTGCATTTTATCAGCCCATCCGGCCATTTTTTCCGTGAACCCAGCATCCCATCCCTCCTGAATACCTCGTGCTGTTACTTCGGCAGAGCTAGCCGGTACACCTAATTCTTTTAAATACTTAAACATTCCCTTAGCTGTACTTTCATCCATGGAATGGGGCTCGGGCACAGATGTATCCATTCCGCTAATGAAGTCCAATGCTTTATCAATTACTGTTGGCATACTCTTATCCTTAAAATTAACCATGTAACAAGCAGGACTATAATATGCCCTGAATTTAATCGGAATTTCAAAGAGATCATTAACTTTGTTTCATTTTTGCTACAGCCACACTATTGGCTCACCATGAAGCTTAGTCATACCCTCTACATTGATCCAACATCCTGCCCGTATTTGGTATTTTTAAGCGCTTTTTCATGCCTGCAAACCGTGTAACTTCACTTTCCCTCCACATTTATTTGCCTTCGTTCGTTTTTCTCCACTTTGTTTACACAGCACATGAATTGCAATTATTCCCTACTCCTCTGCGAACTCATGTCGGTGATAAAATCACCGCATTCACACCGGTATAGGTTTTTAGATAGATCGTAGCCTTAGCGCTCGAATTATCCCTGGCCGGAGTTTGGATTAATGAGGTTCCAAATGAAAAAGCTAATTGCTGCAGCGTTGCTTTCTACGCTTCTGGCGGGTTGTGCAACCAACTCACCTTGTGTGCCGGTTTATGACGACCAGGGTCGTCTCGTGCACACCAATACCTGTATGAAAGGGACCACTCAGGATAACTGGGAAACAGCAGGTGCAATCGCTGGTGGTGCCGCTGCGATTGCTGGGTTAACACTGGGTATCGTTGCGTTAACCAAATAAATTTCAGTACACATTAGAAAAAGCGCATCCTTCATGGGGTGCGCTTTTTTTATTGGCAATTCCTCTTAGCGTGAAACAAATCACTCAGCCCCTTCATTTTTGTTTTATTGCAGATTGAATCGTGAATCCCCTCACACATCAGCGTTAATCATATCCGTCCTAATGTTCACGTCAGAAATTACTTCTTTTCAAATGATCAGAGTCTGAAACTTTTTTGCGCTGAAATGTGGCGTAGGTTTCAGTTTTGCACCGTTACGGGGCGCTGAGAGTCATTTTTACTATCTACACTCTGCTTACTGCGACGAAGCGGTACACGCATACCGTCTCTCGCAATCTTGGCACTCCCTTTGCTTTAAACAGACTGGCAGATGCCACAGACAGGAAAACGGCGCCATTCAGACGCCAACACTTATAACGATAATTTCGCCACACAGGATGCATAATGAAAAAGACAATGATCTCCACTCTGGTCGCTGCCGGTGCATTATTCGCGGTTGTAAACCAGGCTCATGCTGGTACTACGTTTGACGCGGTAAAGAAGAAAGGCTTTGTGCAATGCGGGATAAGTGATGGCTTGCCAGGTTTTTCTTATGCCGATGCAAACGGTAAATTCACCGGTATTGATGTGGATGTTTGCCGTGGTGTTGCCGCTGCGGTATTTGGGGATGCCTCTAAAGTTAAATATACCCCGCTGACTGCAAAAGAGCGTTTTACTGCGCTGCAGTCAGGCGAAGTGGACATTTTGTCACGTAATACAACCTGGACTTCTTCACGCGATGCGGGCATGGGCATGATGTTTACGGGCGTGACTTATTACGACGGTATCGGCTTCCTGACTCACAACAAAGCGGGACTGAAAAGTGCTAAAGAATTGGATGGCGCAACGGTTTGCATTCAGGCAGGTACGGACACTGAGTTGAACGTCGCTGACTACTTCAAAGCAAATAACATGAAATACACGCCGGTCACCTTCGACCGTTCCGATGAATCAGCCAAAGCGCTGGAATCAGGTCGCTGCGATACTCTGGCTTCTGACCAATCACAACTCTACGCCCTGCGGATCAAACTGAGCACACCAAGCGAGTGGATTGTACTTCCTGAAGTCATTTCAAAAGAACCTCTGGGCCCGGTAGTGCGTCGTGGCGATGAAGACTGGTTCTCCATCGTACGCTGGACTCTGTTCGCTATGCTGAATGCCGAGGAAATGGGCATTGACTCTAAAAACGTTGACCAGATGGCGGTTAACCCAACAACACCAGATATGGCACACCTGTTAGGTAAAGAAGGTGACTTCGGTAAGGATCTGAAGCTCGATAACAAATGGGCTTACAATATCGTCAAACAAGTCGGCAACTACGCCGAAATCTTCGAACATAACGTCGGTTCCGACAGCCCGTTGAAAATTAAGCGTGGGCAAAACAACCTGTGGAACAAAGGTGGGATTCAATACGCACCACCGGTTCGCTAAGCGAGGCATCAGAAATGGGCGCTACTGCGGTAGTGCCCAGGGTTTGAGTTTATGTTACTGAGGTTCGCTTATGTCTCATCGCCGCCCAATCGTAAAAGGTGATATCTCCTTTTCTAATCCAGCGGTTCGTGCCTGGCTGTATCAGATTATTGCTGTCGCTATTGTCGCTGGCATCGCCATTTACCTGATACACAACACCGTCACTAACCTTAGTAATCGTGGCATTACCTCGGGTTTTGCATTCCTTGACCGCAGTGCGGGCTTCGGTATCGTTCAGCACCTTATTGATTATGAACAGGGTGATACCTATGGCCGCGTATTTGTCGTCGGCCTGCTGAATACCTTATTGGTTTCCGCACTCTGCATCGTTTTTGCTTCGTTTATTGGGTTCTTTCTCGGGTTGGCTCGACTATCTGATAACTGGTTATTACGTAAACTCTCCACTTTTTACATTGAGACATTCCGCAATATTCCCCCTCTATTGCAGATCTTCTTCTGGTATTTTGCGGTACTGCGTAACTTGCCGGGCCCTCGCCAGGCCGTCAGCGCATTTGATCTTCTCTTTCTTAGCAATCGCGGGCTTTACATCCCTTCACCGCAGTTAGGTGTAGGGACGCTGGCCTTTGTCACAGCAATTGCTGTGGCTTTGCTCTTATCTGCAGGTCTGTATCGCTATAACAAAATGCATCAAATTAAAACCGGGCAGTTACGCCGTACATGGCCTTATGCTTTGGGGTTGTTGATATTGTTACCGGCGCTCGCTCAGTGGATTTTCGGTGCTGCACTGCACTGGGACGTTCCTGCTTTACACGGTTTTAATTTTCGCGGGGGGATGGTTCTCATTCCTGAGCTGGCAGCGTTAACTCTGGCTTTGTCGGTGTATACCTCTGCTTTTATTGCCGAAATTATTCGTGCCGGTATTCAGTCTGTGCCTTATGGCCAACATGAAGCGGCTCGTTCATTAGGGATACCGAATCCAGTCACATTGCGCCAGGTCATCATCCCGCAAGCAATGCGCGTGATCATTCCACCACTCACCAGCCAGTATCTCAATATTGTGAAGAACTCATCGCTGGCAGCCGCTATTGGTTATCCGGATATGGTTTCTCTATTCGCGGGGACGGTTCTAAATCAGACCGGGCAAGCCATAGAAACCATCGCAATTACCATGTCGGTCTACCTGATCATCAGCCTGACGATTTCGTTACTGATGAATATCTATAACCGGCGAATTGCCCTGGTTGAGCGCTAAGGAATTATGATGACAAAAGTATTGATGTCACAAACGCGCCCAAAGACTGTTCGCTTAGGTACTGTGCAATGGGCTCGAAAAAACCTCTTTTCCAGTTGGTCTAATAGTTTGCTGACTGTTTTCTGTCTGTGGATGATGTGGGAGCTCATTCCCCCCTTGTTAAACTGGACGATTTTTCAGGCTAACTGGGTTGGTGAGAGCCGTTCAGACTGCACGAAAGAAGGGGCATGTTGGGTATTTATCCATGCACGTTTCGGGCAATTTATGTATGGACTCTACCCACATGATCAGCGCTGGCGCATTAACCTTACACTGCTTATCGGCCTCGTCTCTATCATCCCAATGTTCTGGAATGCGATGCCGCGCCGCGGACGGTATATAGCTTTGTGGGCTGTCGTCTATCCATTGGTTGTTTGGGGGTTGTTATACGGTGGCTTCCTGGGACTTGATCGTGTCGAAACACGTCAGTGGGGCGGGCTAACATTAACGTTGATCATTGCTTCAGTGGGGATCGCGGGCGCATTACCGCTGGGGATTTTACTGGCATTAGGGCGTCGCTCAAGTATGCCAGTAGTCAGGATTTTGTCGGTGGTATTTATAGAATTCTGGCGTGGTGTACCGCTGATAACCGTTTTGTTTATGTCCTCGGTCATGCTGCCGTTATTTCTTTCGGAAGGAACAAACATTGATAAGTTAATTCGCGCACTAGTCGGAGTGATTTTATTCCAGTCAGCTTACGTGGCTGAAGTGGTTCGCGGGGGTTTGCAGGCTTTACCTAAAGGGCAATATGAAGCAGCAGAATCTCTGGCGCTTGGATACTGGAAAACTCAGGGACTGGTCATCTTACCCCAGGCTTTGAAGATGGTGATCCCGGGCCTGGTGAACACCATTATTGCTCTGTTTAAAGACACCAGCCTGGTGATCATTATTGGGCTGTTTGATCTGTTTAGCAGCGTGCAGCAAGCCACTGTCGATCCTGCCTGGCTTGGTATGTCGACCGAAGGTTATGTCTTTGCAGCCCTTATTTACTGGATTTTCTGTTTCAGTATGTCGCGCTATAGCCAGCATCTTGAAAAACGTTTTAATACCGGTCGCACACCGCACTGAGGATGAATAAATGAGCCAGATTAGTATGCAGCCCGCTGATGCGATGATCATGCTGGAGAACGTTAATAAATGGTACGGACAGTTTCACGTACTCAAAGATATCAATCTGAAAGTGAAACAAGGTGAACGTATTGTGCTTTGTGGTCCTTCTGGTTCAGGAAAATCCACGACAATACGCTGTATTAATCACCTGGAAGAACACCAACAGGGACGAATTGTTGTTGATGGTACAGAGCTTAACGATGATCTACGCAACATAGAGAAGGTAAGGACTGAGGTCGGGATGGTATTCCAACATTTTAACCTTTTCCCTCATCTGACAGTTTTGCAGAACTGTACGCTGGCGCCAATTTGGGTGCGTAAAATGCCCAAAAAAGAGGCCGAGGCGCTGGCAATGCATTATCTGGAAAGAGTGCGTATTGTGGAACATGCGCATAAATTCCCGGGGCAAATCTCCGGCGGGCAACAACAGCGTGTGGCGATTGCGCGCTCTCTGTGTATGAAGCCTAAGATCATGCTGTTTGATGAACCCACTTCAGCACTTGATCCTGAGATGGTAAAAGAAGTGCTGGATACGATGATTGGCCTGGCCGAATCAGGCATGACGATGCTGTGCGTAACACATGAAATGGGCTTTGCGCGAACGGTGGCAGACCGAGTGATTTTTATGGATCGAGGTGAAATTGTTGAGCAGGCGCCTCCGAATGAGTTCTTTGCCCATCCTAAGTCCGAGCGAACTCGCGCATTTTTGTCCCAGGTTATCCATTAATCTTCGGATTCAGACCGCTGCGGCGGTCTTTTTTGGAACGAAATGCAAAACAAAAAGGCCATCCTTGCAGATGGCCTTTTTG
>CBCPKK010000038.1:0-64420 GCA_965119215.1 uncultured Buttiauxella sp. | reverse complement strand
CCTTGCCAGGGGAGGGAGCAGACCGAGATCCGAAGTCAGGGGAGGGAGCAAATCTTACTCCTCCCCCTGACAAGGGGGAGGCTGGGAGGGGGTCGTGTCTATTTAACTCGCTGTTGAAGCAACCAGCACGCGAGTCTTACCATAAATAATGGTCAGCACTGCAGGGACGGTAAATGCGACGATTATCGCAAACACTTCATAAATCATTTTTGAATCTGGGCCGCTGAATAAACCTAATTCGAAGACGTTCAATACCGGCAGGAAGCTGTAGGTTTTAACGCCCAGCAAACCGGTAATGCCGCCGCCCAATGCAGCACCGATACAACCGAAGACAAACAACATTCTGTATTTCAGATTCACGCCGTAAAGCGCAGGTTCGGTGATACCAAAGAAAGCGGAGATTGAGGCTGAAATCGCAAGTTGTTTATCTTTGAGGTTACGGGCAATAAAGATTGCGCCGAATGCTGCACCAAACTGGCCCATGACCGCGGACATAAACATTGCCATGATGGTGTCGTAACCGTTGACCTGAATATTGATAAGCGCCAGCGGAATGATGCCCCAGTGCACACCGAATACCACAAACAGTTGGCCGATACCTGCCAGCAACGCGCCAGAAATCACTGGGCTGAGGTTGTAGAGCCATGCGTAACCGTTAGCAATGCCGACGCCAACATAATCTGCAATCGGGCCGATAAAGGTGAACACCACAAATCCGCAGATGATGAGTGATAAGCAAGGAACGAAGACAAATGCGGCGAGTTCCGGGATTATCTTTTTCAGCCAACGTTCTACATGGCTCAGGAACAGCACGGCAAATACTGCCGGGATGACGGCACCACCGTAAATTTTCACGTTCAGCGCCAGCCCCATAATATGGAACGCGCCAGGTACGCTGGCATCGGTTAATGGGAATATCATCGCGGCGGTTAGCGCCAGCGCGGTAAATTTATTCGCTTTGAATCTTTCAGCAGCAGTTACCGCGATAAACAGCGGCAGCATAACGAACACGCCGCTGGAAAGTGCATTAAATACAGTGAAAACATACGAATGCGTATCCACCAGATTCATGGTTTGTAGCAGAACCACAATCCCTTTTACGACACCAACACCCGCCAGCACACCGATGTAAGGCGTAAATATGGCGGAAAGCGTTGCCAGTAAACGGTTTGCCCATGAGCCTTGTGGTGCTGTTTCCTCAGTGGTTACTGTGTGCTCGTTGAGGATCTCTTTAATAGCAGCAAAAACCTGGTCAACTTTCGGCCCAATAACAATCTGGAACTGGCTTGGGTTATCCACTAATTTCACGACTTCAGGAAGTTCATATAATGCATCCTGATTCACTTTATTTTTATCTTTCAGTGTGAAACGTAAACGTGTTGCGCAATGAGTAATATGTTCAATATTCCCGGACTCACCAACATGTTTAATGATCAGTTGGGCAAGTTGACTGTTAGTCGTCATAGTATTTCCTTAGTATCAAGGTCTGCGCGATATATATTGCCCGATAGCGATACCAGGCAACGTTGTAGGGTAGGTCAGTAATCAGAAAATAATCAGGCGTAATCGCCGGGTTTTGTTTTACTTTTAACGGAAATGCCAAAATCGGTGAAAATACGCTGTGGTAAATTATTGCCCTTTGCTTCAGCAATATGGTGTGCCAGGATCTGGAACGGAATAACCATCAATAATGGTGCGACAAAAATATCTGCATTAGTATTTATAGCTAAAGTCCGTTCGTCGTCACTTTCGCCTAATTTAATCGTGTAAATATAATCGGTATACTTTTGCTCATAGGCTTTAAGTAGTAATAAACGTTCGCGAGCTTCACCCGGTGTATCGAGGAAGAAAATACGGTGGTTGCCGTTTACTTCGAAATAAGGGCCGTGCATAAATGCTTCGAGTTCAACCCCTTGAGACGGCACGCGAATAGTTTCCGCAAACTTAGTCTCCATTTCTTTGATGACACCCACGCTTGGGCCATAACCAATGGCGGTGAATCGTGGAGATGCAGTCAGCTCATCTTTCCATTTATCAAAGAAAATTTCAGTTGTATCAATAATGTCAGGAATAGATTTTATAGCCGTAGCCAGTTTCGCTAACTCTTCAGTTTCTTGAGCCTCGCTAATCAGACCATTGCAGCGTGCGGTATAAACGCCTAACAGCATGAATTTGAAAATAGTCGCCACGTAACCTTTGGTGACGTAACCCACGCGTTCTTCGCCAATCTCAATATCAATGGTGTGGTCGACAGTTTTCGCCAGCTCGCTGGAGAGTTTGCTGGTCAATCCGTAGGTCGCAACCGGGAAACTTTTACGAATATGTTTGATCGCGTTGATGGTGGAGGTGCTTTCGCCGCTTTGCGAAACGCCTAGTACCAAATCGGTTGAGGCATCCATTTTTTCGTAGTGCTGGAAGTGGAACGGTTCTTCCACGGTGACACGAACATTTGCCAGGTTTTCAACGTAGTACTTCGCGCTTTTAATGGCGTTAATACTTGAGCCAGTGGCTAAAACCAACCATGACCCTTTCCCCTTAATTTCTGGCAGATCATGTGGATAACGATCAAGCATACCGGAAAGTGTCGCTTGCTCTTCGTGAATGTAAGTCATCATTGTCGGCTTCATTGGCCCTCCTGAAATCAAAACCTGAAAACGTTTTCAGGTTTTAGGCTAGAGGAGCATGAGTGGGGTTGTCAATCCACTTTTCAGCAATTGTGGCGGGGATCAAAAAATATCGTAAATCGGGATTTTTGGCGTTATCAGCCAGGTGTTAAGCACTCAATGGAATCAGCAGGATTCGCCTTGCATCAGGCTCAGTTGGATTTTTTCAGGAATGGTCTTTTCCGCTTCATCTTTCAGCAAAGTCATTAAAACTTGCATGACCGTTTTGCCAATGAGTTCATTGTGATGATTTACGGTGGTAATACGGGGGATAAAATATTCGCTGCCGGGGAAATATTCACAGCTCACAATCGCAACATTTTCAGGCACAGAAATCTGCCGGTCTTTTAACGCTCTGATTGCGCCTTTTGCCACATGGTCATTAATAGCGACAATAGCTTCGGGTAGAATTTCGCTCTGTGATAATAATTTTTCTACTGCGTCATAACCATGTTGCAGATAGAAGTTGTTCAGAACGATATTATTATCATTAATCGGGAGTTTTGCATTGTTTAACGCATTGCGGAAAGCTTCAATACGTTGATGGGTAATATAAACACTTTTTGAACCACCGATAAAACCGATGTTTTTATAACCTTTGCTTATCAGGTGATTAGTTGCAAGTGTCACACAGCCTGACTGATCGCGTTCTACGCATGAATAATCAACATCCGGCAGCTGTCTGCCCACAACAATAACAGGGATTGCCGAGCTGAGTTTTCTTAATTCCTGCAAATACGAATCGGGCACATTGTTATAATCAATATTGCCGCCGAGAATAATCACACCATCAATCTGGCTATCGGTAATCGAGTTAAATATATTCTCTTCAGGAATGATTTCGCCTTGCGACGATGATTTATTAGCCGACTGCGTGTCGTACAGCGTGACTTTATAACCTGCGCGCAAACTTTCATTTTCAATTTGTGCAACCAGCATCACAAAGTAAGGGTTACTAATATCGGATACCACAATCGCCAGCGTCTGCGTTTTTTTGGAAATCATACCGCGCGCTAACAAATTTGGGCTGAATTGCTGTTCCTGAATAACTTTTTCCACTCTGGCACGGGTTTTATCCGCCACCCAGCTGTTGTTATTCAAAACTCTGGAAACCGTGGCAATAGACACATTGGCCAGTTCAGCAATATCCTTGATTGTTAGCGGCTTTTTCATTTTTTTGTCCCTTTGCGACACGGCGTTAATAGTAGGGCAAGCCACCGTATGAAGCAAAGGGGGATTAATCAGACTCTACTTTTTTCTCATTCTGCCGATAACTTCTACAGGGCACCCGCTAAACAGGGCGATGACGACCCGCCGGGTTATAACCAGAGGTTAAAATGGATAATTTTCAAAAAGATATCGATGAAAGGGCTAACCTGGCGTTATCCAACAAGTTTGAGCTTTTACTGTTCCGCTTAGGCAAAGGCCAGCACGGTGGTAAGTCTGAGCTGTACGGCATCAACGTTTTTAAACTGCGTGAAATTGTGCCGATGCCGAAAATCAACCGGGCGGCGGGGATGATGTCGCCGCTGTTGGGCATCGCCAATATTCGTGATCAGATTATCCCGGTTATCGACTTGCCTGCCGTTACGGGCTGCACGCCAGAAACGGGTCTGAATCTGCTATTAATCACTGAATACGCCCGTAGTACGCAGGCTTTTGCTGTCGAGTCGGTGGAGAATATTATTCGCCTCGACTGGAGCCAGGTTCACGCCGCCGAATCCGGTGTTAGCAGCCGTAACATCACCAGTATTGCCTCTCTCGATAGCGACGAATATAAGGGCGAACTGGCGCTGGTGCTCGATGTAGAACAAATCCTCTACGACATCATCCCTGCCGGGCGCAATGTGGATATTGCGGCCATCGAAAAGACAACGAACCCTCTGAAACCAGGGGCTGTGGCCATTGTTGCGGAAGATTCCAAAGTCGCTCGCCAGATGCTTGAGCAGGGGCTGAAAGGCATGGGTATTCCGACGATTATGCATTCCACGGGTCTGGAAGCCTGGGAGAAAATTAAGGTTATCGCAGCGGAAGCTAAAGCCGCAGGCCAGCCGATCACCGACAGAATTGGCATGGTGCTAACCGACATCGAAATGCCGGAAATGGACGGTTTCACGCTGACGCGAAATATTAAGACCGATATGACGTTAAAGCAGATCCCGGTGGTGATTCACTCATCGTTGTCAGGCAGCGCCAACGAAGACCACGTCCGTAAAGTGGGTGCGAATGGCTATGTCGCGAAGTTTGATGTGAAGGAGCTTTCCCAGGTGATTCATAAGGCGCTGGAAAGCGTCTGATTTTGGTGTTTGCGAGCAATGCCGCAGGCTGTGCTTTTCCTCTTTGCTGGTGATAATCCGTTGCCGTATCGTTTCGCAACACCTGCAAAATGGATCGTGACATGAGACACAGCGACCCCACCCCAGCCCTCCCCTTACCAGGTGAGGGAGCCGACCGAGCTCTTGTTTGCTCCTCCACCTGGAAAGGGGGAGGTCGGGAGGGGGTCTTAGCCTTACTCTAAATAAAACACTTCTTTCAACTCGGCACTCACCGGGCTGTTGTCGGCATTGCTCGGCATAATGTCACTCATATGCTTCCACCAACGCTGGCAAACGTCGGTTTGTGCCACTGCATCCCAGCGGGCTTCGGATTCAATTTCTACTGTGGCAAAAAGTAGGTGGCGTTGAGCATCAAGATAAATAGCGTAGTGATGAGCACCGTGCTGTTTAAGTACCGCTTCCAGCTCTGGCCAAATTGGCGTATGGCGACGTTGATATTCTTCATGGGCATCGGGGTTCACCTGCATCACAAAGGCTTTGCGGATCATAGCGCCTCCAGGTACAACTCGCGGACTTCTTCACGAGACGCAACGCGCGGGTTACACGGTGCGCATGGGTCGGCAAGCGCGTTATCCAGCCAGCCTTCGATATCCGCAGTTTTTATCCCAAGCTGGCTAAAGCCAGATGGAATGCCTACGCGGGTTGATAGCTCACGAATGGCGAGGATTGCCTCAAAGCTGGCTTCTTCTTCGCTCATATTCTGGGTGTTTACGCCCATTGCAGCGGCGACTTTGGCGAAACGAGCGACGGCATTCGGACGGTTAAAGGCTTCGATAACCGGCAATAAAATGGCGTTACAGACGCCGTGTGGCAGGTTGTGCGTGGCGCCAGGTTGGTGTGCCAGCGCATGCACCAGGCCAAGTCCGGCGCTGTTGAACGCCATACCTGCCAGATATTGCCCGTAAGCCATCATTTCACGCGCTTCCAGGTTATGCCCGTTGTCGACCGCTTTTGGTAACCACTGGCTAATCAGGCGGATAGCTTCCAGCGCGTTGGCGTCGGTCAGCGGGTGTGCGGCGACGGAAACGTAGGCTTCGATGGCGTGAGTCAGTGCATCCATGCCGGTTGCGGCGGTGACGCTGGCTGGGATATCCAGCATTACGCTTGCGTCATCAACGGCGATATCTGGGATCAGATTGGTATCGATAATGACTTCTTTCACATGGCGCACGGAATCGATGATCACCGCGTTGCTGGTCATCTCCGCCGCAGTGCCTGCGGTGGTGTTGATCGCCACTAGTGGAACACCAGCGTTGGTGACTTTGCCCACGCCCGAATAAGCCGTTGATGGCCCAGGGTTTGCGGTCAGGATTTTCACCGCTTTGGCAGTATCAATCGGGCTGCCGCCGCCGAAAGCAATCAGGTAGTCACAATCGGCTGCCTGATAAGCGGCGAAACCTTTTTGCACCAGTTCTTCTGTCGGGTTCGGGAACACTTCATCGAACAGTTCATAAGAAAGTTGATGTTCGTCGAGCGCGCTAAACAGGCTGTCCAGCAGACCCATTTTTACCAGTTGCCCGTCGGTGATAACTAACGCTTTTCCCCAGGGTTTAGCGGCAATCAATTTCACCATATCGCCGATTGCACCTGCGCCGTGAAGGCTGATTTTTGGTAAGGCCAACATAAAACTCATTGCTATTCTCCTTAATATTAATGTTGCGAATTCTTTGTCTTCCCTCTCCGGGGACTGTATCGGACCCCTCCCCAACCCTCCCCTTGCCAGGGGAGGGAGCATTAACTCCTCCCTGACAAGGGGGAGGCTGGGAGGGGGTCATCGAGAGAAAACAGTCAGCGCCGTGTCCGTTGCATAATGCGGCGGGTAATAATCGGTAGAGAAATTACGGTAATCAGCATCGCGCCAACGATAATCGACATCACGATGCCCGGCACATTCAGCAGGCTCAGGCCGAAGGTGACCAACCCCATCAGGAACGCGGCGATAATCACGCCCGCCATGCTGCCGGAGCCGCCAAGAATATTGACGCCGCCCAGCACCGCCATGGTCACCACGCTTAACTCCCAGCCCATTGCGATAGTGGGGCGCGTGCTGCCGAGGCGCGAGGTCAACAGCACCGACGCAAGCCCCGCCATCACGCCGACCAGCACAAACAGCAGCAAGTTATGACGTTTCACGTTGATGCCGGAATACCAGGCTCCGGTTGGGTTATTGCCGATGGCGTATGTGCGGCGGCCAAAATTGGTTTTATGCAGCAAGAATGCGAACACTGCCGCCAGCACCAGAAACAGCGTAAATTCAAACGACAACGCGCCCCAGACGTAGCCCTGCCCAAACCAGGCAAAACTTTCTGGATAATGGTTTAGTGCCTGGTCGCCCAGCAAAATGTAGGTAATGCCGCGGTACAAACTCATGGTGCCGATGGTGATAACAATCGAAGAAAGATTGAAGCGGGTGACCAGCAGGCCGTTGAACAAACCGCACAGCAAACCAACGCCTAATCCCACGCACACAAGCCCAGCGGTATCGACACCTGCCTGAGCGCAAAAGCCCATTACGGTTGAGCTGAGCGCAATGGTCGATGCCACAGACAAATCAATTTCACGGGCGATAATCAGCATCGCCATGGGCAACACGATGATCGCTTTTTCGGTGAAGTTGAATGTCGCGTCCGACAAATTCCAGATGTTCAGGAAGTAGGGCGAAGCCAGCGCGTTGGCGACAAAAACAGCCAGCGTCACCGCCAATAAAAACGACTCCCAGCACAGCAAACGGCGCAACAGCGGGGATGTAGTGGCTTGCGGTGGCACAGATTCAGAAATCAGTGTTTTATTCATGGCTCACTACCGCCTTTTGTCTGGAGAGCGCGACATCGCGCAGAATCAGCCGTCCTTTGCGTTTGTTGCCGCGTTCGTTCAGCAAGACGGCTATCACAATCACCGCGCCAGAAATGGCCATTTGCCAGAACGGCGAAACGCCAATCACCGGCAGCGCGTTGTTGATAACGCCCAGGAACAGCGCGCCCAGCAAGCAACCGAGCACGCGCCCGATGCCACCCATGGTGCTGATCCCGCCAATCACACAGGCTGCGACGATTTGCAGTTCAAAACCGTTAGCTACGTCGACATACGCAACGGCGAAACGTGAAATCCACAGATAACCGCAGAACCCCGCCAGCGCACCCGAAAGGCTAAAACTGATGAACTGCATTTTTCCGGCGTTAATTCCGGTGTAATACGCGGCGGTGGCGTTGCCGCCAGCGGTATACATCGCCCGTCCGGTGCGGCTGTAACGCAAGAAATAGCCGACCAGTAAAAGTGCCGCAACGGCGCACCAGCTCAGCAACGGCATTCCCAGAACGACCGTTCGCGGTAAACCCAGGAAGCTGTCGCTCATCTGATGGGCGTTAATCCAGCCGCCGTTAGAAAGCAGGAAGATGATGCCGCGATAAATACTCATGGTGCCGAGTGTGACGACAATCGCCGGAATGCCGAGCTTCCAGACCAGCAAACCGTTGATCACGCCCATCACCAGGCCAAGCGCGGTTGCCAGCACGAGCAGCGCCCAAACCGGGATTTGCGGATAGTGGAAGTTGAGTAACGCGACAATCATGCCGGTGAGCGCCAGATTCGCCGCCATCGACAAATCTATGCCTTTAGTGAGCAGCACCATCATCTGGCCGAGGGCGAGAATGATCAGAATCGAGGTGTCGTTGAACATCTCCACCAGGTTGCCAGGTGCCAGGAAAGACGGTACGCGGCTGCCAATCGCCAGCACCATCAATAAGATGACGCCGCCGAGCAGAAACTCACGATGTTTAAGCAGTGTTTGCCACATTATGCTGCCTCCTCATGCGAGCCGCTGGCGGCGCTGACGATCATTTCAGCACTTGCCGCGCCTGCGTCATATTCAGCCACCATCAACCCTTCGTGCATCACGATAATGCGGTCAGCCATGCCCATGACTTCCGGCAATTCTGACGACACCATAATCACTGCCAGGCCGTGACTGACCAGCTCGGACATAAACTGATGCACCGCCGCTTTCGAACCGATATCAATGCCTTTGGTCGGCTCATCAAGAATGATGACGTCTGGTTGAGTCGCCAGCCATTTGCCGATCACCACTTTCTGCTGGTTGCCACCCGACAGCGTTTCAACCGGTTGTTTCCAGCTAAAGGCTTTTACCTGCAAGCGTTTGGCGTATTCGTCGGCCAGCGCCCATTCACGCGCATCGTTTAAAACGCCACGCGGATTGAGCTTGCTGAGCTGCGGCAAACTAATGTTCTGATAGATAGGCAGTTCGATGATTGCGCCCTGCTTCTGGCGTTCTTCCGGCACGCAGACAATCCCGGCTTTGATGGCATCGGCAGGCTGGTGGAATTTCATCGCCTTGCCGTTCAGTAAAATCTCGCCGTGCGACGGGTGCGAGACGCCAGATAATGCCTGCATAAGTTCGGTGCGCCCGGCACCGACCAGGCCATAAAACCCAAGAATTTCACCTTTACGCAGCGTGAAGTTGATGTGGGCAAATTCTGTGGGATGGCAGAGATCTTTTACCTCCAGCACCACGTCGCCGAGTTCGCAGGTCACTTTCGGGAAGGCGTGCGTGATTTCGCGTCCGACCATCATGGTGACCATGCGCTCTGCGGTTATCTCGCTAATCTGCCCGGAACTGATGTACACCCCGTCGCGCAGGATGGTGTAGTGATCGGCAATGGCGAAAATCTCGTCGAATTTGTGCGAGATAAACAGAATCGCTTTTCCTTCGCCTTTCAGGCGTTCAACGATTTGATAAAACTCGACAATTTCATGCTGCGAAAGCGCGGCGGTCGGTTCGTCCAGAATCACCACTTGCGCTTCAAACGATAGCGCACGGGCAATCGCCACCATATGGCGTTGGGCAATACTCAGGGTTTTGAGCGTGGCGCGTGGATTAATCTGGACTTCAAGACGCGTGAGGATTTCCTGCGCTTTTTGGTGCATGGCGGTCCAGTCGAGCTTTTTAAAAAAGCCGCGATACAGATAGTGGCCGACAAAAATATTCTCGGTGACGGTCAGTTCATCGAACAGCACCGTTTCCTGGTGAATCGCCGTGATCCCGACTTTGTGCGCCGCTTCCGGGTTGGGCAGCGTAATCGGAATCGCTTTATAAAGCAGTTCGCCTTCTTCCGGCTGATAAATCCCGGTCATGACTTTAACCAGCGTGGATTTACCCGCGCCGTTTTCGCCAATCAGCGCCGTGACTTTGCCCGGCCACAAATCAAGGTGGACATTTTCGAGGGCGCGAACGCCGGGGAAGACTTTCGTTATCCCCTTCAGGGACAGCAAAGGTGTGGTGGTCATCGTTAAATTCCCCATGGTGTTTTCGTTTGATCGGGTCGCCCTCACCCTGGTTCAACTTTCTCCCTCTCCTTTTGGGAGAGGGTTTAACTCCTCCCCCTGGCAAGGGGGAGGTTGGGAGGGGGTGGTTTAAAACCCAATCAGAAGATTTTGGAGAATTTATCAATGTTGCTGGCGTCGTAAACGAACGGCTCAGCCATTGCGCCGCTGCCGTCAGCATCGAGTTTTACTTTGCCCAGTTTGCCCATGCTGGCTTCGTCTTTCGTCGCGGTGCCTTTCACTAAGTCATCAGCAAGATAAGTTGCGGCGTAGCCCAGATCGATTGGGTTCCAGATGGCGAAACTTTTCGAGGCACCTGATTTTATCGCGCCCGCCATTTCAGACGGCAGGCCGAGGCCGGTCACGTAAACCTTGCCGATTTTGCCCTGATCTTTCACCGCCTGAGCCGCCGCGACAATGCCGACAGAAGAAGGTGAGACGATCACTTTCAAATCCGGGTAAGACTTCAGCAGACCCACGGTTTCGCGGTAGCTTTTATCAGAAAGATCATCGCCATAAGCGACGGTCACCAGATTGACGGAAGGGTACTTAGGCAGCACCTTTTTCATCTCCGCAATCCAGATGTTTTGGTTGGTCGAAGTCGGTGTGGCGCTAAGAATGGCCACATCGCCTTTTTCCAGATTCATGGCTTTAAGTGCGTCAGCAGCCAGTTTGACGTTGGTTTCGCCAATCAATGCGTTATTGGAAGGATTAAGGTGAATCTGGCGGCCTTCTTTCGCCACGCCTGAATCCCATGACACGACTTTAATGCCGCGCTGCATGGCCTTTTTCAGCACCGGAACCAGCGCGTCTGGGTCATTGGCAGAAATGGCAATGGCATCAACACCTTGAGCGATCAAGCCGTTGAGAACTTCAATTTGTGCTTCGGCGGTAGTGGTGGTTGGGCCGGTATAAATGACTTTTACATCGCCTAGCTCTTTGGCGGCTTCCTGAGCCCCCACGTTTGCGGCTTCAAAGAATCCATTGCCAAGTGATTTTGCCACCAGGGCTATTTTCACTTCAGCAAGGGCAGAACTGGACAGCGCCAGTGCGACAACGGTAAGCGTACAACCTAATATTGCTTTAGTTTTCATTGCTTGTACTCCGATGTAGGGTTCAGTTTGCAGGTGTTTTTTATTGTTTTGTGTCGGATGTTGTGTAGGGTGGGTTAGCGTTAGCGACACCCACCAAAACCATTCGACTTACAGCTCTAAAGCACTGGCTAATGGGGTCACACCAAAACGTTTACCGAGCGCGATAAGCTCGTCACGGCTGATGGTTTGTTTCATGCCGCCCATCGAAATAACTTTTACCAGCACTTCAGCAGACTTCTCGGCGGTATCGATAAGACCGAACGCTTCATCAAGCGTTGGGCCGCTACCGAATACCCCGTGGAACGGCCACAGTACCAGCGAGTGTTTTTGCATCTCGCCAGCCGTTGCCAAACCAATTTCATCGGTGCCTGGCACCATCCACGGCAAAATGCCGACGCCGTCCGGGAACACCACCAGGCATTCGGTGCTGCCTTCCCACAGTTTGCGGGTAATCACATCCGTGGTGTTTTCCAGCACGTAGGTCAGGGCAATCAGGTTGGTGGCGTGGCAGTGCATGATCACGCGATCTTTGCCGCCGGTCGTTTTTATGCGAACGCTGTGCGACTGGAAGTGCGCCGCCAGTTCAGACGTTGGCACCGCTTCGTTCTCCAGCCCCCACAAAATGTGGTAGCCCGTACCGCGGTTGTCCACTTTCACCACGCCAATATTTGCCGCCGGGTCGAGTTGGACGTTGCGGAAGAACTTGCCGGAACCCGTGACAATAAACGGCGTGTTCGCCAGTTCGGGCATCGGCTGGCTTAATGCGATATAGCGCGGCGCGGCATGGAAATCAGCCTGGAATGGCGTGATATCAGCCTCGTCCAGACGCAGGGTGATATTGCCGCCGTTACGTTCATCCCAGCCTTTCAGCCAGGCATCGCTTGTTGCTTTGATCATGCCTTCTACGAACCAGGCCTTGAGGATGTTCTGCATAGTGTTGTGTTCCTGTTTTCATTTTTCTCCCTCTCCTGGTAGGGAGAGGGTTGGGTGAGGGCGACCTTAAGCGCGCGTACTCAAAACGTCTTTTTCGTATGTCCGTACCGTTTTCAGCCACTGGGCATCAACCGGCGTGTCGTTACGCTGGCAATACATTTCCCAGACAGCCGCCCACGGCAGCGATTTTTGTTCTTCCAGCAAGGCCAGGCGCGCGGTGTAATCGCCTTCACGTTCCAGTTGGCGCAGCGTTTCAGTCGGTTCCAGCAACGCACGCAGCAGGGCTTTTTTCATGTTGCGAGTGCCGATAACCCACGCGGCGATGCGGTTAATTGAGGCGTCGAAGAAATCCAGGCCGATGTGAACGCGGTCAAACAGGTCGTGGCGGATAATCTCGCTGGCGATGGCCTGGGTTTCGTCATCCAGCAAAACGACGTGGTCGCTGTCCCAACGCACCGGGCGGCTTACGTGCAGCAGCAGGCGTGGCACATACAGCATGGCGCTGGAGATTTTGTCGGAGATAACTTCTGTCGGATGGAAGTGGCCCGCATCCAGGCACAGTGCGGTCTGGCGGCTGGTGGCGTAACCGAAATAGAACTCGTTGGAGCCCACGGTGTAGCTTTCCGCACCGATACCAAACAGTTTGCTTTCTACCGCGTCGATATGGTGTTGCGGGTTGAGTTTTTCGCTCATCGCTTCATCAAGGGCGGCAACCAGGCGCTGGCGCGGAGCCAGGCGGTCAACCGTAATATCTTTCATACCATCCGGTATCCAGATGTTCATCACCGACGGCGTACCGAGCTGTTCGCCAAAGTAAGCGGAAACTTTGCGGCTGGCTTTGACGTGGTCAATCCAGAACTGGCGGATTTCATCGTCAGCGTGGGACAGCGTAAAGCCGTCGGCGCTTAAAGGGTGTGAGAAGCAAGACGGGTTAAAATCCAGCCCCAGCTTGTTGGCTTTTGCCCACTCAACCCAGTTTTTGAAGTGTTCTGGTTTGATTTTGTCGCGTGAAACCGGCTGCTCAGATTCCAGATAAATCGCGTGAAGATTCAGGCGCTTTGGCCCAGGGATCAGGCTTAATGCACGCTCCAGGTCCGAACGTAATTCAGCAGCGTTGCGCGCCTTGCCCGGATAATTCCCCGTGGCCTGAATCCCACCGCTCAGAGCGCCCTCCGGGTTTTCAAATCCGGCAACGTCGTCGCCCTGCCAGCAGTGCATAGAAACCGGCAGGCGGTCGAGTTGTTGCAGTGCGGCTTCAACATCAACACCGACAGCGGCAAAGCGCTGTTTCGCCAGTTCCCAGGCTTGTTCAAGAGATGTGGTCATGCGCAAAACTCCTTACGTTTTTGAATATGCGTTGGAAACTGCGCGCTGTGACGAGCAATTCCGCTATTTATTTGGGGAAAAAAAGATTTCAGTTCGTAGCTGGCGGCGACGATTTTGCGGAAGTCATCGACGTCGGTAATTTCGTCCAGCGCCATCAACTGGCAGCCGATATTGCCAAGCGTTGAGGCTTCAATCGGCCCGGCAAGTACCGGAACACCGCAGGCGTCGGCGCAAAGCTGGTTAAGCAATTCGTTCTGGCTACCGCCGCCCACAATGTGCAGGCAGCTAAACGGGCGACCACGAACGGCAGCAAGTTCTGCGAGCGTTTTGGCGTACAGCAGCGCCAGGCTGTCGAAAATGCAGCGGGCCAGTTCGTTATCGGTGAACGGAACCGGCTGATTGCTTTCGCGGCAGGCGGCCTGAATCTCACGGCTCATGCTTTCAGGGTTAATAAAACGATCGTCGTTTGGATTGATCACAAAGCGGCTGGCTGGGATATTTCGGGTGCGTTCGATAAGGTCGGGCAGGTCAGTAATGCCCAGCTCTTTGGTGATGCGTTGTAACAGCCACAGCCCCATAATATTTTTCAGCACCCGATAACGGCCTTCTGCACCGCCTTCGTTGGTGATGTTGGCGGCCAGTGCTGCGCTGCTGGCGTACGGTGTTTTGCTCTCAAAACCCATCAACGACCAGGTGCCGGAAGAAAGGTACGCGGCGTCTTTGTCTTTGAGTGGTGCGCCGATAACTGCGCTGGCGGTGTCGTGCGTGGCAACGGAAACCACCGGGATTTTGTTGCCTTCGCGGCAAATCCACTGGCCGATAACGCTGCCTGGGTGAGTCGGTTTGCCGAGCCATTTATGCGGCACGCCCGCCCAGTCGAGCAGCGTTTTGTCCCAGTTATCGCTGTTGATATTGACCAACTGCGTGGTGGTGGCGTTGGTGTATTCCCAGTTCAGCACGCCGGTCAGGCGGTAGCAAAAATAGTCCGGGATCAGCAGCGCGTGTTCAACGTTATCAACCAGTTCAGGTTGCTGTTCAACCAAAGCACGGAGTTGATAAAGCGTATTGAAGGGCAGGAATTGAATGCCAGTGCGACGGTAAATTTCTTCACGGCCTAGCTGGTTAAACGCGGTATCCATTACGCCGTCAGTGCGGCTGTCACGGTAGGAAACGGGCTGCCCAACACGATTGCCGTCGCGGTCAATCAGCACGTAATCAACACCCCAGGTGTCGATGCCGATACTGTCGATGGCGATGCCCTCGTCGCAGGCTTTTTGCAGGCCGGTGCGGATTTCATGCTCCAGCGCGTCCACATCCCAGACGGTGGAACCCTCTACCTGTTTTAACCCGTTGGTGAAACGATGAATTTCTCGCAGGCAGATGCTGCGGGAATCACGTTCAAAGCGCGCCAGCATGACACGACCGCTTGATGCGCCGAGGTCTACCGCAACACTATGGCGTAAAGTCATTTTGGGGTCCTTGCTAAATTAATTAACCCCACTCTAAAAAGTAACGCAGATGTCCACCTTCTTGACACTGACAGCGCGAATCAGGCGCTGGCAAAGAAGCAAAGATGAACGTGAGTCATGTCACAGATCCATGTTTATCACTCAAAAAATGGCCTGTGACGCTTCCCGCATTTCCTGATAATTCCGGCTGCTTCTTAAAAAACGAACCGTTTTTAATGGATTTCGTGTCGAAAGTTTAAGGTGCAGATGAGAATCGTTATCTACTATCTGGCAACAGTTAATGAGGCTTGGGGGTAATGATGACGGTATTACATGGTTTTGATTTTTTCCCATCGGGAAACGCATCCGTAGCGATTGAGCCACGTTTGCCCCAGGCTGCATTCCCCGAGCATCATCATGATTTCTATGAGATTGTGATTGTTGAGCACGGCACGGGAACGCATGTTTTTAACGGCCAGCCTTATACATTGAGCGGCGGTTCGGTCTGTTTTGTGCGCGATCACGACCGCCATTTGTACGAGCACACCGAAAACCTCTGCCTGACCAATATTCTTTATCGCGCACCGGATGCGTTCTGCTTTTTGTCCGGGCTCGATAAGCTGTTGCCGCAAGAGCAGGACGGCAATTATCCGTCGCACTGGCGCGTGAATCAGCCCGTTCTGCAACAAGTGCGTGGGCTGATTGAACAGTTTGAGAAAATTGGTGAGGCTGCGGATACCCATGCCGTCGCCAACCGCGAAATTCTGTTTATGCAGTTGCTGGTGTTGCTGCGCAAAGGCAGCATGATGGAAGGTGCGACGAACTCGGAAGGTCGACTAAATCAGCTAATGGCATGGCTTGAAGACCACTTCGCCGAGGATATTTGCTGGGAGCAACTCGCTTCGCAATTCACACTTTCCCTGCGCACTTTGCATCGCCAGTTAAAACAGCAAACCGGTATGACGCCGCAACGTTATCTCAACCGTTTACGCCTGATGAAAGCCCGCCATTTGTTGCGTCACGGCGAGGAGAGCGTCACGGATATCGCCTTCCAGTGTGGCTTTGGCGACAGTAACCATTTTTCGACGCTTTTTAAGCGTGAGTTTTCCTGGTCACCGCGTGAGATTCGCCAGGGGCGCGATACACAACTTCAGTAATCGCGAAGGCAATCACCGTTTTTTGTGCCGAAAAAGCCAATAATTTCCGACTGTTCTGGTTTTGAGGCGTTTGCGGTGGCTAACCATTTAATTCTCAAAAAAGCAGATTTCTTCGCGTCTGCCACGCAACCCGTGGCGGTGGCGGATCGCTATCCGCAAAACGTCTTTGCCGAACATACTCACGATTTTTGCGAACTGGTGCTGGTGTGGCGCGGCAACGGATTGCATAGGCTCAACGACCGCCCGTACCGCATCACCTGCGGTGACCTGTTTTACATCCGCGCCGAAGACCGCCACAGCTACGAATCAGTCAACGATTTAGTCCTGCATAACATCATCTACTGCCCGGAACGCCTGAAACTCAATGTCGACTGGAGTGATTTGCTGCAAAGCTCTGCGGCTTCGGGGAAAGATCCGCGTTGGCGGTTGAGCAGCCACGGCATGGCGCAGGCGCGCCAGCTCATCGGCCAACTGGAACATGAAAGTGTGAAATCGGACGCGTTGTCGTTATGTCTGACCGAAAGCCTGTTCCTGCAACTTTGCATTCTGCTGCGTCGCCACCGTTACCAGCCGCATGAAACCGGGGCTCCTGATAGCGGTGAAACGCTGGATTTGTTACTGGCAACGTTGGGAAATAGTTTCCATACCCCGTTCGATTTGCAGCAGTTTTGCCAGCAAAATCAGGTGGCGGATCGCCATTTACGCCAGGTTTTTCGTCAGCAAACGGGCATGAGCATCAGTCAGTATTTGCGCCAGCTGCGAGTTTGCCAGGCCCAGGATTTATTGCGTCATAGCGAGATGCTGATCGGTGATATCGCCACGCGCTGCGGCTTTGAGGACAGTAACTATTTTTCGGTGGTGTTTACCAAAGAGACGGGAATGACGCCACGGATGTGGCGTCAACGGTACGCGATAGAAACTTAAATCAGCTCGCCATGCCTAAGCCGACGATATTTGCAGCAATAATAATCACCACGCAACCCACGCTCAGTACACCAACCGGACGAGTGCCTGCTGACTTCCACTCTTTCATAATCAAACCAACCAGGCCGCCACACAGCACGTAGAAACTCATGTGCAACATCCAGCTCATGTAGTCGTATTGTGCTGGAATTTTGGCGTGGCCCCAGGCGTAGAAGAAGAATTGCAGATACCACATCAAACCGGCGAGTGCGGCAAACAGCACGTTGCTGATGATCAGCGGTCTTGCCAGCGAGAAGTCGGCTTTTATCGACAGATTCTTGAGTTTTGCCAGACGAATGAAGCAATAGCCCAGGTTAATCACGGCACCGCCGCCCATGATAATCACGTAGCTTGGCAGGGCAACATAAAGCGGGTCTACGCCCAGCGCGGCTGCGGCTTCATGCATTGGTTTTGCGGCGTCCATCGCAAAAGACATACCCGCCGAGAAGATGCCGCACATCACCGCCAGAATCAGCCCTTTTTTCAGGCTGAACTCTTCGGCTCTGATGCCCATTTTACGTTCTTTGAGTTGCCCTGCGCGGGTAACAATCGCCACACCTACCAACGCAACCAGCACGCCCAGCAGCGTCATGCGCCCGCCTGGTGTGCCGATTAACACGTCAAATTTTCCGGCAATAATTGGCGTCATTAGCGTGCCGACAATCAGCGTGATACCTATCGCGATACCGATGCCCATCGACATGCCCAAATAGCGCATCGTCAGGCCGTAGTTGATGTTTCCGATACCCCACATCGCGCCAAATAAAAATATCGGCAGCAAGGTAGAAGCGTTAAACGAGCCGTAGTAAGCCCAAAAATCAGGAAGCAGAATGTAGCTAACCAGCCATGGCAAAATTATCCAGGAGACAAAGCCGCCAATTGCCCACATCGTTTCCCATGACCACTGCTGTACTTTCTTAAAAGGGGCGTAAAAACAGGCCGCGCTGGCAGCGCCAACCAGATGCCAAATTATCCCCATTGTTATTGCGTTACTCATTATCCATCCCTCTGTTTTAACTAAAGAACGCAGGGGCGACAGCCAGTTACCCCAATGCCACAGAGTCTAAAGAGTGAGCGACAAGCTAACCTTCTATGTGCTGCCGTGACGAGGGCAAAACTGGCAAAATTCAGGGGGTGTGATTGACGAGGGTCACAGTTCTTTAGATCCCCTCCACCCGAAATGCGAGCGGAGGTAACCTCAAGTAATTAACAGATTTTTGCGGTTTTCACGCCAAGCAGCCAGGCGAGTTTTTCCAAAACCGCACCCTGGTGCCCTAGGCCAATCGCGCAATGGTGAGCAGGCCCGCCGAGGCACCATTGAGTGGTAAATTCGCGCGCTGAAAGCGGGAAACGATAACGGCTGTTGGTGTTGCCGATATCCAGCACTTCACCTGCAACCGCTTCCCCCTCGGCATACTGCAAACACACACCGTTTTGCGCGTCTTCAACAATGGAAAGGAACGTGACGGGACCGGGTTTGACCGTCATCTGAATTGACACGCCTTTGCCTGGTTTACCGTGGTAAACCGGCAGTGGTACGAGGCTTACGTTGCCTTCGGCCATTAACGGATGTGCTGGCCCATCATGCCCCCAGAGTACAACGTCATCAGCAAACTCAATGCCGTATGGCTCGGAGAACGAACCGCCTGCGCCGAGAAGCTGCTGGATTTTCATCGCCAGCACGTTTTTGATTTCGTACTCGCCAGCCACCGGAATACCGCGCTGGGTCAGCAGCGTGTTGCCGAGAATAATAGAAGTGATGATGTTTTCGTAGGCGTTGCCGTTGCGCCCTTCGTAGTAATAGGCCAACGCGCCGAGGTGGTTTTTTTCGATAAGCTGATCCAAGGCGCAAGCGGTTTGCACTGCTCTCTCCAGCTCCGCTTTTTCACAGGCAGGGTCGATTTGCAAAGATGCTTCCACATCCTGCCATTTTTGCGCGCTGGCGGTTGGGGTGACCTGCTCGCGATATTCTGCCAGTTCGCACATTTCCAGCGGCTTGAAGCGCACGCCGAGTCTGGCGCTCAGATTGGTCATGTTGCTGTAAACGTCCACCATGCCGTCGTAATAGTGGCCCAGAACCCCCACCTGACAGGCCGCCAGCCCTTTCTGCACGTCAAGCGCCTGTAGCCATTGTTCCGTTTGCTGCCAGACATAGTCATCGCCCTGCAATGCGCCGACGAGAAGCTGGTAACGAATCCCGGCACGGTTAAACACGTTCGCAAGCTCTGGTGCGCTGCACGCCTGGCAATGGGCGAGCCACTCGCCGGTGCGTTCGCCACGGTCGGTCATGTCGCGGATTTTGCCATACGGTAGGCCGCGTTCCGGTTGCAGCGCCAGGATAATCACCGGCTTGTTAATCTTTTGCACCAGTGGCAGAACGGTAGAACTCAGGGCGTAGGTGCTGATGTAAAGCACGATGGCATCAACGGGCTGTTGCTGAAGTTGCGTGGCAAAAGTATCGGCTTTGGCGACGTTATCAATCAGGCCGCCATTAATGACCGACACATCAAGCTGCGTGAGGCGCTGGTCTATCTGATGCAGATAACCCGTGAGGCGTTGTTCCAGGCCAGAAAACTGTGGCCAGTAAGTCTCAAGCCCGATACCGAAAAGGGCGACATTAAGCGACATGATGATACTCCAGGCAGAAATAAACGCCGACTATCACCTTTATTGCGCCGTACCACCTTTGCCTTAATGCCAAATTTTATCGTGGGTGGCAAAAAACGATTTATACGCCTGACAACGTTCACATTTTCGCCATCATCACCAAAAGTTATAACCATGCTAAAAGTACGGCATTGATAATCATTTTCAATATCATTTAATTAACTATAATGAACCAACTGATTACGCGGCGTTAACAGCTTGTTCGCCGTTCGATAATAATGGAGATGATGAATATGAGTTATACACTGCCATCCCTGCCTTACGCTTACGACGCCCTGGAACCACACTTCGACAAGCAAACGATGGAAATCCATCACAGCAAACACCACCAGGCGTACGTGAATAACGCGAATGCAGCGCTGGAGTCTCTGCCAGAGTTCGCAGCACTGCCAGTTGAAGAGCTGATCGCCAAACTTGATCAACTGCCAGCTGACAAGAAAACCGTTCTGCGTAACAACGCTGGCGGCCACGCTAACCACAGCTTCTTCTGGAAAGGCCTGAAAACCGGCACGACCCTGCAAGGTGAACTGAAAGCAGCCATCGAGCGTGACTTCGGTAGCGTTGACAACTTCAAAGCAGAATTTGAGAAAGCAGCAGCAACTCGCTTCGGCTCCGGCTGGGCATGGCTGGTTCTGAAAGGCGACAAACTGGCTGTGGTTTCTACTGCAAACCAGGACAGCCCGCTGATGGGCGAAGCGGTTTCTGGCGTATCCGGTTTCCCAATCGTGGGTCTGGATGTGTGGGAACACGCTTACTACCTGAAATTCCAAAACCGTCGCCCTGACTACATCAAAGCATTCTGGGATGTAGTGAACTGGGACGAAGCAGCAGCACGTTTTGCCGATAAAAAATAAGTTGCATTGCAACTGCTGAGAGGCGAGCCTGATGGCTCGCTTTTTTTATGTCTGTTGCAGGGAGGACCAGATGCACTATCCGCTAAACGTTTATATTGGCAAAGTCCGTGAATACGCGGGCAGCAGGCCGAGCGCAATCGCCAAAGTTCAGGTGGATGGCGAGCTAAGGCTGACTGAATCAGGTCTGGAGGGCGACCAGCAGGCTGAAAAAATCATTCATGGCGGGCCCGATCGTGCGTTATGCCATTACCCGCGTGAACATTATGTTCACTGGGCGCGTGAATTTCCTGAACAGGCAGAGCTGTTTGCCGCTCCGGCGTACGGCGAAAACTTATCAACCGAAGGCCTGACGGAAAAAGATGTCTATATTGGCGATATTTTTCGTTGGGGCGAGGCGCTTATCCAGGTCACACAGCCACGTTCGCCGTGCTTCAAGCTGAATTACCATTTTGGCATTAGCGATATGTCGTCTTTGATGCAGGAAACGGGTTATTGCGGCTGGCTTTATCGCGTGGTGATGGCAGGAAAGGTTTCGACCCAATCACCGCTGGAGCTGGTTTCACGCGTTAGCGATGTGACGGTTGCAGAAGCGATTGCCACGGCCTGGCACATGCCGTTTGATGATGAACAGTATCACCGGTTACTTTCGGCGGCAGGTTTATCGGTAAGCTGGACGCGCACAATGCAGAAACGGCGTCTGTTGGGGAAGATCGAAGATAATTCTCGACGCTTGTTTGGTAAGTGACTGCGAAAGGGCTCACTGAGCCCTTGTTTCATCAACCGGTTATTTATATATTGCATGAATGGTTTATTAGTATAAATATAAATAACTTCTTTATTCTCAATTGATATTAGATTCTCTTATCGTATCAATCTTAATATAATTAAGTTTATTATCTTGGAAATAATCTATTTCCATCCAGCTATTACTTTCATTTACCTTAAAAACAGTTTTTTATCTCCTCATATGGAGATAATTAGATTTTATCTTCGCTTGGCAACGATTTCATATTTGATTACTGTTTGACTATGCCTTTATATTATTTTATATGTTTTACATATGTACATTATTAAGGAATAGAGATGGATATCGAAGATGGAACTTGTAATAAGGATTTGTTGAGCCTGATTGGAAACACACCGGTTATAAACATAATGGCTTCTACTTATCTACCTGTAATCTGGGTGAGTAAATGAATACTGCACTAAGTAACCTTTTACCAATATTTATTTCTTTTATCTTTGGTTTTAACTTTAAGATAATTTACCCACGACTAAATATGAAGTTTATTGACAAAATATCAAATGGCTGTTTGTATCTACTGTTGATTTTAATGGGAATTACAATAGGCTCAATATCGGGTATTTTCCAAAAATTAAGTCTTGTGGGTTTGAATGCAATCAGTATTGCGGCTGCCTCATCTTTTTCAATTGCTATTGTTTTGGCTATATTTCACATCAATACGCAAAGCAGTGATGAGAAAAAAGATGCCTTAGACTCAGTGCAGAAAGCATCATTTGATGTGATGGGGTATATTAAAGATCCTTTGATGCTTGGAGGGCTTGTCATCATCGGGTTTATTATGGGTAATTCACATGTCATTCCCATTGTTGACTATGATCTCATTATCTCTTTGCTGCTTTATTTTCTGATATTCATCATTGCAATTAAATTATCTTATTCAGGTTTGAATTTAAAAGATATTTTTTTTAATAGAAAAAATATTGCTATGACATGTTGTACCGTTATGGCCTCATACTTAGGGGCTGCAATCATTTCATTTTTCATTCCACTGTCTTTAACACAAAGCCTTGCCGTCAGCTCTGGTTTCGGTTGGTATACTCTTTCTGGGATTTTATTTACAAAAATGGGTGACCCGTTACTTGGGTCTGTCGCATTCTTATGCGATTTATTCCGCGAGGCAATTGCTCTTCTTTTAATTCCAACATTATCAAGAATCGGAAACGGGAATATAGCGATAGGTGTTGCAGGTGCTACGGCGATGGACGTTACGCTACCCATTATAGAGAAACATTGTGGAGTCGCTTATGTTCCTGTTGCATTGCTTTCGGGAGGGATCATAACAGTCATTGTCCCTTTCTTGATTCCATTCTTCTATTCTCTTTAAGGAAGGTAAAGGCTTAAATAGGATAGAGATACATTTGCAGTAATTTGTGTTCATCAACCTGACACAATTTTCCTCAAATACAAAAAAAACCCGCCGAGGCGGGTTTTTAAATTCTTTTAGCTTTGCTAACGCTAACCTTACAGGTTAGTTACGTTACCAGCAGCTGGGCCTTTAGCACCACTTTCGATGGTGAAAGACACTTTCTGGCCTTCGTCTAAAGATTTGTAGCCATCGATCTGGATAGCAGAGAAGTGTACGAACACGTCTTTTGAGCCGTCGTCAGGAGTGATGAAGCCGAAGCCTTTGTCAGAGTTGAACCATTTTACGAGACCAGTCATTTTGTTAGACATAGATATTACCTTTTAAATTAAATTTGCCTTCCGGCGCTATTGGAATGTTTTACAGATTTTTTAAAGCGATAAAGGAAGGTAGATCACGTCGAAGGGTATCTATGATAACTCTTTGAGGACTGCGCTACTAAACTGCTTAAGGGTCTGTGCTTCAAACCGATGGACGTATTAACACATATTTAGCATGTGAATGGCAAGGTTTATTTTAGCCGTCCGCAGGGCTAGAGCTCAAGCCAGCCGTGGCCTGAGCGTTTGGAGTAATGCAAATTCAGTAAATGACATTGTGACGATACAGTGCCGATTCAAAATCTTCCTTCATGCTTGCGTAGAGTAAAATACTGATTTCAGAATGGTTGCTGTGGTCATAAAAACAGCGATATTCATTTTCCACATCCAGCCATTCACGAATTCTGACGCCTTTGTCTGCCAGAATACCGTTGATGCGATATCGGGTTGGGTCTTCTGAAATGGCCGCAACCGAACGTAACAACAGCGACTCAATGAACGTTGCCGCAGCATCTACGCCAATGAATTGCGACTTAAAAAACTCAATATCCTGGAGGCTTATCACCGCTGTTTCGGCGAGCGTAATGGTGTGTTCCTTCACTTCGCACTCCTTGTCTATTTTCTGGCTGCGCGTAAACGTTGCAGGGCAACTTCAGGCGAGACAGTTTTTCCTTCTGCCACTTCCTGCTTTGCCTTCATAACCAGTTTTAATAGCGCATTACTCTGGCGTTCGCGCAGGCGTTCAGCCTCTTCTAATTGGCGCTCTGCTGCTGTCTGAACGAAGAGTTCCGCAACACCATTTTTCGTGACGTAGACGCCACCTTCAAATAATTCAGGGTTGCTTAACCCTTCTCGAGCGGTTTTTTGGGACATTGTGTTTGGCATGAGAACTCCTCAAAACGGGCACGTAATGGTGAGTTTATGAACAGCGCCAGGCGGTGTCAAATTTATGACAAATTTATACACGCACGAGAAAGAAATCAGGAGGGAATAACTAAAGAGGAAAAACCTTCCCCGTCTTTCGACGGGGAAAATCACACTTATTGCATGGAGCTTTGTGCAGTTGAATACGCCTGCATAAACGCCTGATGCTGTGATGCCAGCGGAGCAATCAGTGAGTTGTACTGGCTTGCTTGCTGTGAAGTTGGGAACTGAATACCGCCCGCAGTAAAACCAACCTGAGTGCCTTGCTGCTGGATGAAATCACCCACTTGCACCAGCTGAGCGGTGAAAGTTTGCGCGGCAGGGATAAGCGGTGCCATGGCGTCTGCCGGAGCAGTCACCACTTTCTGATAAACCTGCTCGTAAACGGTTTTCAGGTCATCTGGCTGTTTCAATGTGGCGCGAGCGCTGTCTGCCTGCATTTTGGCATTCTGTACTTGCTGACCTAACACGTTTAACGAGCCATTGGCATTGCGCAGTGCATCGCGCTGCGTCATGTAATCTTGCGGGGCACGAATGCTGTTTACGCTATCAACGACGGGTTTCATGCCATCGTCCATTGCCTGATTTACCTGTTGGGCGAAGCCATACAGAATCGCGTAATCAGAAACCAGCGGACCAAATTGTTTTTTCTGATCGGCAGTTAATGTCGGCAAACGTTCGCCGCTGCGCATCGCTGTATTTTGTAAGAAATCGACAAACGCTTTGCGTTGATCGCCTTCTTTATCAAAACAACCGCTCAGGCTCACCACCATTAAAATTGCCGCAAGCGGCGCAACCCAGCGTGACCAGGACTTACCTGTCGCCATCTTTTCTACTCCTTCCACCATTCAATGCAAATACGCAAATGCGCACCCAATAATGCTGCTAAGGATAGTCGAACCTGACTTTGCAAGATACCCTTTCGCAACAATCTCTTTAAGGCAAATTTGCGCTGCAATGGTGCATTTTTATCAGCTGTTCTGCACCTTGCTGGAACATTGCCCACCCAGCGTGCACGACCCTAAAATGACGTTAATTATCTGTAATCAATAGAGAAACTATTAACTTTTCAGATCTGGCATTCATTTTGCTGATATCTGGATGCAGGGGTGATACGGGCAACCGATGTCGCCAGACAATTTGGTAATGGATCACTAGGGTTCCGGTCGAAAGATGCTGGTCCGAGAGTGATCGACCGCCCTCTGGCGGTTACACGGCGGGACAAAAGCCCGGGAGGATAAGCGACCATTGAGCGCCGCCCCCTCCTGCACCTTTTTCCGCAACCGTCAGAGGAATCGCCATGCTTAAAGCTTGCCACCGTGGAATCTTATTTGCCGCACTCGCGCTGTTTAGCGTTAGCGCCTTTGCAGCAAAACCCACTTTTAAACTCTGCTGGTCTATTTATGCAGGCTGGATGCCCTGGGATTACGCCCAGCAAAGCGGCATCGTCAAAAAATGGGCAGACAAATACGGCATCGACATCCAGTTCGTGCAGGTGAACGATTACATCGAATCGGTGAACCAATATACCGCCGGAGGATTTGACGGTTGCACCATGACGAACATGGACGCACTGACCATCCCCGCAGCCGGTGGCGTTGACAGTACCGCATTGATTATTGGCGATTACTCCAACGGTAACGACGGCATTCTCTCGAAATCCGCAAAATCCATTGCCGACCTTAAAGGACAACCGATTAACCTGGTTGAGCTTTCGGTTTCTCATTATTTACTCGCCCGCGCCCTGGAAAAATCAGGCTTGAGTGAGCGCGATGTGAAAGTGGTCAACACGGCTGATGCAGATCTTGTCGCGGCGTTTACCACGCCAGAAGTGAAGTCCATTGTCACCTGGAACCCGCTGTTGGCCGAAGCGCAAAAACAGCCGAACGCAAAATTACTTTTCTCGTCCGCACAAATCCCCGGGGAAATTCTCGACCTGTTGGTGGTGAATACCGAAACCCTCAAAGCGCACCCGGAATTAGGGAAAGCACTGACCGGCGCCTGGTTTGAAACGCTGAAAGTCATGCAAGGGGAGTCCGCGACTGCCAAAGCCGCTCGCACCCAAATGGGCCAGGCTGCTGGCACAGATTTAGCCGGATTCGACGCCCAACTTGCCGCCACGCACCTTTTCAGCGATCCGAAACTGGCGCTGGATTTCACCGACAGCCCGCAACTGAAAGCCACCATGCAGATGGTTGCAGAGTTCTCCTTTAAGCACGGCTTATTAGGCGAAGCCGCTCCATCAGCCGACGTAGTCGGCGTGGCGACACCTGCGGGTAGCTGGGGTGACACCAACAACACCAAACTGCGCTTTAGCGACGAATTTATTCTCCTCGCCGTAAAGCAACAGTTGTAAAACCGGAGGTGCCCAATGCGCAAAATCATTAACTATCAACCCCATCCAATGTCTCGCGTGCTGATGGGGGCTCTACCGTTAGTGGCGGTGATCTTCTTCTATCTGGTGGCGTCTGATGCGCGTCTTGCGGCGAACAGTTACGACAAACTGCTTCCGGGGTTTGATGCGATGTGGTCAGCCATTGACCGTATGGCATTCACGCCAAGTCCGCGTACCGGGGAATATCTGTTCTGGGTCGACAGCGCGGCGAGCTTGCTTCGTTTACTGGTTGGCGTTGGGTTTAGTGCGCTGCTGGCCCTGATTTTTGGCCTGTTTTGTGGCGCTCTGCCGGTGGTTCGGTCGGTGCTTTCACCGCTGATTACGTTGATCGCTTTGATCCCACCGCTGGCGATCCTGCCCATCCTGTTTATTACCTTTGGATTGGGTGAACTCTCGAAGGTGGTGCTGATTGTTATCGGTATTACGCCGTTTATCGTGCGCGATTTACAGCTTCAGGTTCAGGCCATCCCCCACGAGCAAATGGTGAAAGCCCAGACGCTTGGCGGCCATAGCGCGCAAATCCTCTGGCGTGTGGTTCTGCCGCAATTGTTACCCCGCCTGATTGACGCAGTGCGCCTGTCGCTGTGCTCTGCATGGCTATTCCTGATTGCTGCCGAAGCCATTGCCGCCACCGAAGGGCTTGGCTACCGCATCTTCCTGATGCGCCGCTATATGGCGATGGACGTGATTTTGCCCTACGTGGCGTGGATTACGTTACTGGCTTTCACCCTCGACCTGCTGCTGCGCGTGATCAACCGTCGCTGCTTCCCGTGGTACTACGCGAAATAAGGAGGCGCTATGGCGTTGCTCGAACTGAAAAATATCGAAAAGCACTACGGTGACCAGGTAGTACTGGAAAGGCTGAACGTGAGCGTCGAAGAAGGTGAGTTTGTTTCGATTGTGGGCGCTTCGGGCTGTGGAAAAACCACTTTTCTGAAAATGCTGCTCGGGACTGAAACGGCCACTAAAGGCGAATTTTTACTGGATGGCGAACCTATCTCACAAGAGCCGGATGCCCAGCGTGGCGTGGTTTTCCAGCGCTATTCAGTATTCCCGCACCTTACGGTGATTGGCAATGTGATGCTGGCTGAGGAATTTAGCACCGCCCGATGGCTGGGGCGCGTGTGGGGCAAGAAGCGAGCTGCGATTCGTGAACGCGCCCGCGCAATGCTTGATCAAGTCGGCTTACTGCCTGCGCAAAACAAATATCCACATCAGCTTTCCGGTGGCATGCAGCAGCGCCTGGCGTTGGCTCAGGCTCTGATGAAACAGCCGCGTATTTTGCTGCTCGATGAGCCGTTTGGCGCACTCGACCCCGGTATCCGCAACGAAATGCACTTGCTGATAAGCGATTTGTGGGAGCGCCACCGCCTGACCATTTTCATGATTACGCACGATCTGAAAGAAGGTTTTTCACTCGGATCAAGGCTGTGGGTTTTTGACAAAGTGCGTCACGACCCACAAGCGCCGGATCGCTGGGGCGCGAGTATTACCTACGACATTCCGCTTGATCGTAAACCGGCGGGGAAAACAACGCTCACTCCGGCTCTCTCTGCGGGTGACATTCACTCTGTAAATGACCCCCTCCCAACCTCCCCCTTACCAGGGGGAGGAGCTAAAGGCAGCAGTCTGTTCTCTCACTTACCAGGAGGAGGAGCTAAAACTCCCTCCCCTGGCAAGGGGAGGGTTGGGGTGGGGTCAACACCAACCAAGGAGCCAACATGACTTATCGAACCGAACTTCCCGCTGGCAGCCACTGGTCGCTCGTCATGCGTAAGGGCACCGCTTTAACGCTCACCGACATCCACGGTGGCGTCAATGCTGCCGCCCTGTTCTACAACCCGGAAAACCTGCTGGAGCGTTATAACGCGCCGGACACCCTGAAATGCCAGCACACTTTTCGACTGACTGCCGGGCATTGCCTGTATTCAGACATGGGCCGCATCTTCTGCGGCATTGAACAAGACAGTTTTGGCTGGCACGAAACGGTGTGTGGCAGCAGCAATGCTTTGCAGATAGCCGAACAATTTGGCGCGCTGGATTACCAGCAAGCCCGCAACGAACGTCACCAGAATGGTTACGACAGCTTCCTGATCGAACTGGCGAAATATGGCCTGAGTAAGCGCGATATGGCGGCGAACATCAACTTCTTTTCCAAAGTCACCGCCAGCGATGAAGGCCATTTACAGCTTGAACAGCAAGGCTGCGCGGGGGCATCTGTCACGCTGCGTTTTGCCATGGACACCTTAGTGGTTCTCCATACCTGCCCGCATCCACTTAACCCTGCCGGGGAATACCCGTGCCAGCCGCTCGGTATCACGCTTGATGCTCAGCGCCAGCCGCTGCCAGAAATCTGCCTGCAACGTGAAGAAAACCGCCGCGGACTGCATAACAACGAACTTTATATTCTGACTGAAGGAGCCTGCGGATGCTGACTGAAAGCCCACGCCACACAGAAAATGCGCAACTGCGAGCAACGGTAAACGCTGGCGATTATTGGCTGTATCGCCTTGAAGAAGGCCGGACTTTGCGGATAACCGACCTGGAAGGAAATCAGGCGGCGGATACGCTGTTTTACAACGCCGACGACACCGCGGAACGCTACAGCGTGACAGACACACTGCGCGGCCAACGTAACGTATTCCTCAGCAGTGGCAGCGTGCTGCGCTCTAACGAAGACCGCCCGATGCTGGAAATTGTTGCCGATACCTGCGGCCGCCACGACACCCTCGGCGGTGCCTGCGCTACCGAAAGTAACACCGTGCGTTACTCACTTGAAAAACGCCATATGCACGCCTGCCGTGACAGTTGGCTGCTTGCCGTCGCGCAGCACCCGGAATATGGCCTGACGCGTCGTGATATCACGCACAACATCAATTTCTTTATGAACGTTCCGGTGACCAAAGAAGGTGGCCTCCAGTTTGCCGACGGTATTTCAGCGCCGGGGAAATACGTCGAACTGGTCGCGAAAATGAACGTTCTGGTGATGATCTCCAACTGCCCGCAGCTTAATAACCCTTGCAACGGTTACAACCCAACGCCGATCGAAATCGCCGTCTGGTAATCCTTTAAGCGCAGCGGGACGGCCCGCAATCAAGCGCCCGAATGTTATGCAGGACGACCTGCCAGCCTGAGAACCGGTTATGTTTAAACGAGTCTTGATTGCCAACCGTGGCGCTATTGCAGTGCGTATCATCCGTACCTTGCAGCAAATGGGCATTACCGCGATTGTTGTTTATGCCGAAGCCGACAAACATTCACAGCACGTCCGTCTGGCCGATTGTGCGTTTTCCCTCGGCGAAGGAAACGTGCGTGAAACCTATCTGAATCAGGATAAATTATTCGCGATTATCAAGGAAAGTGACGCCGAAGCGGTTCATCCGGGTTACGGTTTCCTGAGTGAAAATGCCAGTTTTGTCGAACGCTGCGACGCAGAAAATGTTGTATTTCTCGGCCCCACCGTCGAGCAAATGGCGGCATTCGGCCTTAAACATCGCGCTCGCGAACTGGCAGAGCGCAACCATGTGCCCTTGCTTTCAGGTAGCGGTCTGCTGACCTCGCTGGATATTGCGTTAAGCGAGGCCGAACGCATCGGTTATCCGGTAATGCTAAAAAGCACGGCGGGTGGAGGTGGCATTGGGATGCAATGCTGCGATTGTGCCGCGACACTGAAAGACGCGTTTACTCGCGTAAAACGTCTTGCAGGAAACAACTTCTCCGACGATGGCGTCTTTTTAGAGAAATTTATCGCCCGCGCCCGCCATATCGAAGTGCAGGTATTTGGTGATGGAGCGGGCAGCGTTATCGCACTGGGCGAACGAGATTGCTCGGCACAGCGCCGGAACCAGAAAGTTATCGAAGAAACTCCCGCGCCGCGCCTGTCTGATGCTACCCGCAGCGCCTTGCACCGCACGGCTGTCGAGCTTTGCAAAGCGGTGAATTACCGCAGTGCCGGAACGGTTGAATACGTTTATGACGATGTCAGCGAGCAGTTCTGGTTCCTGGAAGTGAACACCAGATTGCAGGTAGAGCACGGCGTCACCGAAATGGTTTACGGCGTGGATATTGTGAGCTGGATGGTTGCGCTGGGTGCAAACGCGCTGCCTGACCTGAAAACGTTGCGTACTACGCCGCACGGCCATGCCATTCAGGTGCGCGTGTATGCCGAAGATCCGGCGAAAAACTTCCAGCCAGTCGCCGGGTTGTTGAGCGAAGTGATATTCCCGCAGGCGGTGGACGGCGCAACACTGCGCATTGACCACTGGCTGGCGACAGGCTGCGAAGTCTCGCCGTTTTACGACCCGATGCTGGCAAAAGTGATTGTTCATGCCGATTCCCGCGAACAAGCTCTGACTTCTCTTGCACAAACTTTGCAGCAAACGTCGTTATATGGCATCGAAACCAATCTGAAATGGTTGCAATATTTGCTGACTTTGCCTGAGGTACAAGAAGGCCGAGTGATCACAGCAACGCTTGGCAGCGTGAACTGGCAACCGACTACGCTCGATGTGCTGACGGGTGGCACGATGACCACCATTCAGGATGTTCCAGGCCGCAGTGGCTACTGGCACGTTGGTGTGCCCCCTTCCGGTCCGTTCGATAGCCGCGCTTTTACTGTAGGCAACCAGCTTTTAGGTAACGATGCGCAGGCCGCAGGGCTGGAAATTACCTTACGTGGCCCGACGCTACGCTTTAATCAGTCGTGTGCTTTCGTGCTAACCGGTGCAGAAATTGCCGCGAAACTGGATGACGATACGGTATCAACGGGTGTGGTGATAAACGCGAATGCCGGGCAAACCCTGGTGCTGGGCGATATTACTGGCGCAGGTTGCCGCAGTTATTTGCTGTTGGCAGGCGGGCTAAATTGCCCGCAATATCTCGGCAGCCGCAGTACCTTTACGCTGGGTAAATTTGGCGGCCATGCGGGGCGAGCGCTACGCGCCGGAGATGTGCTGCATCTTGCTGCGCCGGAACATCGGCCTGCGGCTGCATTAACCGGGCAGGATTACCCGCAACTTTACCCGCAACTGAGTAATAACTGGCAAATCCGCGTCGTCTACGGGCCACACGGTGCGCCGGAGTTCTTCACCGAACACGATATTCAGGAGTTTTTTGCCGCCCGCTGGCAGGTGCATTACAACTCGAGCCGCACCGGTATTCGTCTGATTGGCCCAAAACCAACCTGGGCACGCAGCGACGGCGGCGAAGCGGGGATGCATCCTTCCAATATTCACGACAACGCCTACGCCTTTGGCACCGTGGATTTTACCGGTGATATGCCGGTGATTTTGGGGCCGGATGGCCCATCACTCGGTGGTTTTGTTTGCCCGGCAACGGTGATTAGCGATGACCTGTGGAAGCTCGGGCAGCTTAAAGCGGGAGATACAATTGAGTTTGTGGCAGTGAGTCTGGAGTGTGAGAGCGACTCGCACCAAATAATCTCCCCCATCATGTACCACGATCCGGCCAACAACGGCATGCCGTCCGTGACCATTCGCGCGGCGGGCGATCGCTTTTTGCTGGTGGAGTACGGTGAACAAATGCTGGATATTGCGCTGCGTTTTCGCGTCCATGCGCTGATGCAGCGGCTGGAAGCGTACCCGCAGGCGGGGCGTCTTGAACTGACTCCTGGTATTCGTTCGCTACAAATTCATTTTGATAACCACCTTTGCCCACGCCAGCAACTGCTGGAAACGATAGTCGCCGCAGATCAAGCGCTTGGCGATTTACGGCATACCAAAGTCCCGTCGCGCACCGTCTGGCTCCCGCTGAGCTGGGATGATGCCGCTTGCCGTGAAGCGATCACGCGTTATACCCAATCGGTTCGCCCAGGTGCGCCTTGGTGCCCGAGCAATATCGAATTTATCCGCCGTATTAATGGCCTTGATTCGGTTGAACAGGTCAAAAAAATTGTTTTTGACGCCAGTTACTTAGTGATGGGGCTGGGCGATGTCTACCTTGGCGCGCCTGTCGCCACGCCGCTTGATCCTCGCCATCGTTTAGTCACCACTAAATACAACCCCGCGCGCACCTGGACTGCGGAAAACTCTGTCGGCATTGGTGGCGCTTATATGTGCGTTTACGGCATGGAAGGGCCAGGCGGATACCAGTTTGTTGGGCGCACATTGCAAATGTGGAACCGCGATCGCCAGACAGACGTCTTCACCAAACCGTGGTTATTGCGCTTCTTCGACCAGATTCGTTTCTATGAAGTGAGCGCTGAAGAACTGCTGGAAATACGCGAGCGTTTCCCGTGGGGCGACTACCCGCTGCGAATTGACGAGGGGGAATTTAGCCTTGATGCTTATCAGCAAATGCTTGAACAAGAAGCGGAAACTATCGATACCTTCCAGCAACAACGCCAGCATGCTTTTGATGAGGAACTGGCACGCTGGCGCGCCGAGGGGCAGTTCACGTTTGACAGCACGCTTGACGAAACCCCGAGCAACGACGAATACATTCCCGATTCATGCTGCGGTGTGGAAAGCCAGGTCGCCGGAAGCGTATGGCAATGGCTGGTTGAACCGGGCGAGCAGGTAAAGGCCGGGCAAACCATCGGCATTCTGGAATCCATGAAGATGGAAATTCCCATTACTTCACCTGTGGATGGCGTCATTCGTACCTTCCAGCGCCAGCAAGGGAATCAGGTTCACGCCGGACAATTGCTGATGGTGATTGAAACGGCGGCTTAGTGAGTCGCTAATTTTCTTCGGGCGGGTATGCGTTGCTTATCCGCCCTATTTTTTGCTTACGCTACCCATCGCGGTTTGTTGCTTGATTGTTAACTTAATCACAAATCCGGTGACGCCCCCTCCTCAGAGAATTGCTTTCAAGCTATTAATACTAAACATTTTATTTAATTCAGTTAGATAGCGCCTGCTGAATCCGTACGATAATCGCACACTAACACCCGCCAGATGATTGCCCAATAGCCTGCTGAGTGGTTTGATTTAACGAACGATTAACGAATTTATGTTCGATAATCGAACATTTCAGGTTCACTCCGACAAACTCTGGCAGGACTTGCCTTATGACAAAGACAACAACAACTGATATTCAGGCATTTATAAACAATAATCGGTTTTCGAAATACCAGTGGATGATCCTTGTCCTTTGTTTCATCACCGTGGCGTTGGATGGATTCGATACCGCAATAATTGGCTTCATCGCTTCTGATTTAGTGCAGGAGTGGGGCGTACAGAAATCGGACCTTGGCCCAGTGATGAGCGCCGCACTTGTCGGTTTGGCCGTGGGTGCACTAACAGCGGGGCCGATGGCCGACCGCATCGGACGCAAAAAAGTATTGGTGTTGTCGATTCTGGTGTTCGGTGGCTTTAGCTTGCTGACGGCCTTTGCCACAAGCCTGACTTCACTGGCTCTGCTGCGGTTCCTGACCGGTCTTGGCCTGGGTGCGGCAATGCCTAACGCCGCAACGCTGATGTCCGAGTACGCGCCAGAGCGTAAACGCGCCTTACTGGTAAACCTGATGTTTGTTGGCTTCCCGATTGGCTCTTCGATGGGCGGTTTTGTCTCTGCGTGGATGATCCCGCATTACGGCTGGCAGAGCGTTCTGGTTCTGGGTGGCGTGATGCCGCTGGTTCTCTCGGTCGTGCTGATGATTTGGTTACCGGAATCGGCTCGTTATCTGGTGGTGAAGAATAAGCCGCAGAAAGACATCGCAACTATTTTGCGCCGCATTGCGCCGCTGCCGTCAGGTGAAAATCTGCGCTTCGTGCTTAACGAAGTGGGTGGGTTTATGAAAGATAAAACTGCGCTTGGCGTGATTTTCTCACCGCGTTATCTGGTGGGAACCTTAATGCTGTGCCTGACCTATTTCATGGGCCTGCTGATTTTCTATCTCCTGACCAGCTGGCTGCCGCTGTTGATTCGTGAAACGGGCGCAACGCTGAGCCAGGCTTCGATCATCACCGCACTGTTCCCGCTGGGCGGCGGCATTGGCGTCCTGATTATTGGCGCGCTAATGGATAAACTGAACCCGAACAAAGTCGTCGCGGTAGGATATTTGCTGACGGGACTGTTCGTCTGCTTAGTTGGGTTCTCAACCTCAAGCCTTGTGCTGATGGGTGTGATGGTGTTTATCGCCGGGACAATTATGAACGGCGCACAATCTTCCATGCCTGCGTTGGCAGCAGGGTTCTACCCCACTCAGGGGCGTGCAACGGGCGTGGCCTGGATGTTAGGGCTTGGGCGTTTTGGCGGGATTCTGGGGGCGTTTAGCGGCGCATTCCTGATGCAAGCCGAACTGTCTTTCAAAACGATTTTCATGCTGCTGGCCATTCCAGCGGTGATTTCAGCCGCCGCGCTGATGGTGAAATCCTGGGTAAGCCTTCGTACGCCTGGTGAAAAACGTACAGATAATCTCGAACTGGACAAGGTTACGCAAAAAGCATGATGGCAAATCAGCTATCCCACTAAGCACTCCGGCGGGCCAGTCCCGCCGTTTTGCATAAAACGCATAACCATTTACAAATTTATACTCATCACCGCACTCCGCAGGCTTTTCAATTCCTTATGCCGCTTAGGATTTTTGCTGAAACGCATAAGCCTTATACCGTCACAAAATAGTTAGCCTTGAAACCATCGGTGCGCTTTTTTTCGAACTACTCTTAATAGGCTTCTTACCGTTCACGAGGTCAATGTGTGATTTATGAGGAGTTTTCGATGGAATATAAAGACCCAATGTTTGAGCTACTCAGCAACCTTGAACAGATCGTTTTTAAAGATAAACCGCAAACGATGGCTCTTAACGATAAGCCCAATGCATTTTCTGAATTTGAACAACTGAGAAAAAGTACCGGGCTTAAAATTGATGACTTTGCCCGTGCAATGGGCGTTAGCGTTAACATGGTGCAGGAGTGGGAATCAAAACGACTCAGACCCTCCAATACCGAACTGAAGTTGATGCGCTTAATGCAGGCGAATCCAACAATCAGTAAGCAGCTGATGGAATGATTTTGTACTTTGTACTCTTATTGCCTGAAATAAAACCCCGCTCAAACGCGGGGTTTGTCGTTTCTGAACGCTACGTAGATAGTATGAAACGAAGCGTAAATGTCCAGAAACCTGACCTGTGTCACTCCCGAAATCGCAAATCTAATCCATAACTTAGAGAGGGTTATTAATACACAAAGCAAAAGGAGGTTGTATGTCTAAGAAGATCCTGGTTCCTATCGATATTTCTGAAATGGAGCTGACAAAGCAAGTTATCCCTCATGTGGAAGGCTACGCAAAGCAGAACGATGCCACTATCCACTTCCTCTCGGTTATTCCTGACTATACCTATTTTGCCTCTTACGGCCTGGGTTACGCTTCGGTTGTGCCGGATGCCAGAGAAAGGGAAGCCGAGGCCATGAAAGCACTGAGCGAAATTGTCGCTAAGTTTAGTCTTCCTGGAGATCGGGTTGAGAAGCACGTGTTAAGCGGTACGCCGAAAGATCATATTCTGCAACTGGCAGAAGATATTGATGCGGATGTGATTATTCTTGCTTCCCACAGACCGAGCATGTCTACCTATCTGCTGGGTTCAAACGCCGCAGCCGTGGTTCGCCATGCAAAATGTTCGGTGTTGGTTGTTCGCTGAGGTATTAAAGCGTTAGAAAACACCCCGCTCAAAATGAAGCGGGGTTGTTATTTTGCTAGAACGTTTCCCAGTTGGCGTCAGAATCTGCGGGTTGCGGCTTCAACGAGGCCGGTTTTACGCGTGGAGTCTGGGCTGGAGGTGCAATTTCCTGCTTTGCACTTTGCTCGATTCGAAACACCGCAACGGCCTGGCGTAACTGGCTGGCCTGATCTTCAAGCGCCGCCGCCGCTGACGCAGATTCTTCGACTAATGAGGCGTTTTGCTGCGTGACGCTGTCCATTTCTGAAACCGCCTGCGCAACCTGTTCGATGCCATTGCTCTGCTCTTCAGACGCCGATGAAATCTCGCTCATAATGTCCGTTACGCGGGTAACAGCCGAGACAATCTCTTTCATGGTGTCGCCCGCCTCACGAACCTGATTCGAGCCGGTATCGATACGGGAAACCGAGTTTTCAATCAGCACTTTAATCTCTTTTGCAGCCTGCGCGCTGCGGCTTGCCAGCGTTCGCACTTCCCCGGCTACCACGGCGAAACCACGCCCTTGCTCACCCGCACGAGCGGCTTCAACTGCGGCGTTCAGTGCCAGAATATTGGTCTGGAACGCGATTCCATCGATAACGCTGGTGATATCAACAATCTTTTCTGAGCTTTCGGCAATGTCGTTCATGGTACTGACCACGCTATCGACTACACGGCCACCTTTTAACGCGGTGTCCGAGGCGTTCTTCGCCAGATGTGTGGCCTGGCGGGCGTTGTCTGTGTTCTGTTTCACCGTGGCGGTGAGTTGCTCCATGCTGGCGGCAGTCTCTTCCAGCGAGGCGGCTTGCTGTTCGGTACGTGAGGAAAGATCGCTGCTGCCCGCAGAGATTTCACTCGCCCCGGTGTAGATAGAATCGGCGTTGTCGCGCACGGTGCTGACGGTGCGAACCAGAGATTGCTGCATCACGTTCAGGCCAGCGGCGAGTTTACTCATTTCGCTGCGCCCTTCGGCATCAATGCGGCGGGTAAGGTCGCCTTCAGCAATCGCGCCAATGTGCTCCATCACGTTCTGCAACGGGCGCAACAGCACGCGCTGTAAACCGAGCCAGATAAGCACTATAACCGCAATGACAATCAGCAGAATCGTACCCAGCGTCCATTGCATGCTGGTAAAGCTATGCTGGTTTTCTTCACTGGCCGCGTGTAGCAACGCGGTGTTCTGCGTCAGCCACCGGTCGTAAATCGCTTTCATGTCATCCTGTGCCTGCTGAGCATCCAGGTTGCCATAGGCTTCGTAGTTGTCCGCACGCAGGAACGCGATGGATTGCTGCAACACGTCGTGCATTTTCTGGTAATACACTGCGGCCTGGTCATTGATGGCTTCATCCTGGCCATCAACGTGTGGCGATTCTTTATAATTAGTGAAGTATTTTTCCGCTTCGCCAAGCGATGTCGTCGCGTTCGCCAGCAGCTTGTTCATTGCTTCCAGGGCTGCGGGATCGCGCTGATTCTTCAGCATACGAATGGCGACACGGTTAATAGTGACGCGGGTTTGCAGCAGCGTCTGGAAGCTGCCACCGAGCTGTTGCTGCTGGTAGTTCAGCTGCCCTGAGTGTTGGAAGTTTTGCCTGTCGTTGCTGACAGAGGAGTAAAACAGCGAGCCGGTGATCAGCAATAACACGCTGAAAATGCTCAGAGTGATGATGATCCCCGTTATAACTTTGATATTTTTCATGGTTTGCGGCGTGCCTGTAGGAATAAGAGTTCTTTTATTTATTATCGGTTTTGCAAATTTTTACTTTAATCGCCCTGGCACGGGTTAGCGGGTAGTACATTGATAAGACAGCGTAAATAGTTGGCGAAAAAAAACCCGCCGTAGCGGGTTTCAGATAACAGCAGCGAACTTATTGCAGCAGCGAAATATCCGCAACCTGCAAGAACAGCTCACGCAGTTTGGACAGCAGCGTCAGGCGGTTGATGCGCAGATCTTTATCTTCTGCGTTAACCATCACCTTGTCGAAGAACGCATCTACCGGCTCGCGCAGGTTAGCTAATTCTTCCAGCGCTTCCTGGTAGCGGCCTTCAGCAAAGAACGGCTCCAGCTTATCGCGCAGCACAACCATATGGGTTGCCAGACGGATTTCTTCAGGTTCTTTCAGAACGGAGGCGTGAACGTGGTCGTTCAGCGTTACGTCTGACTTCGCCAGAATGTTGGAAACACGTTTGTTGGCAGCCGCCAGCGCAGATGAAGATTCCAGCGTACGGAAGTGGGACACCGCTTTCATACGTGCATCGAAATCTGCCGGTTTGGTTGGACGACGCGCCAGCACGGCCTGGATGGTATCCACGCTGTGGCCTTCTTCCTGATACCAGGCGCGGAAACGGCCCAGCATAAAGTCGATGACTTCGTCGACAACCTTCTGGTTGGTCAGCTTGCTGCCGTAAAGGCGTACGGCCTCTTCGGTCAGAGTTTGCAGATCCAGCGGCAGGTTTTTCTCAACGATAATGCGCAGAACACCGAGTGCTGCACGACGCAGAGCAAACGGGTCTTTGTCGCCTTTTGGATGCTGGCCGATACCAAAGATGCCCGCGAGAGTATCCATTTTATCAGCGATAGCCACGGCGCAAGCGACCAGGTTAGACGGCAGTTCGTCGCCCGCAAAACGTGGCTGATACTGCTCGTTGAGCGCAACAGCAACATCTTCGGCTTCGCCGTCGTGACGCGCATAGTGCATGCCCATCACGCCCTGGGTGTCGGTAAACTCGAACACCATGTTGGTCATCAGGTCGCATTTGGACAGCAAACCTGCGCGCGTTGCGTGGTTTACATCTGCACCAATTTGCCCCGCAATCCAGCCTGAAAGGGCTTCGATGCGGTTAGTTTTGTCACGCAGCGTACCGAGCTGTTGCTGGAACAGCACGGTTTCCAGACGCGGCAGATTATCTTCCAGGCGCTTTTTGCGGTCGGCATTGAAGAAGAACTCGGCATCCGCCAGACGTGGACGCACCACTTTTTCGTTACCAGAGATAATCTGAATCGGGTCTTTCGACTCAATGTTGGTGACAAAGATAAAGTTCGGCAGCAGTTTGCCGTCGTTACCGTAAACCGGGAAGTATTTCTGGTCACCTTTCATGGTGTGAACCAGCGCTTCCGCAGGCACGGCAAGGAATTTCTCTTCGAATTTCGCGGTCAGAACCACCGGCCATTCCACCAGAGAAGTCACTTCTTCCAGCAGGCTTTCGCTCAGATCGGCGTTACCACCAATTTGGCGAGCCGCTTCTTCAGCGCCTTCTTTGATGACCGCTTTACGCTGCTCGTAGTCGGCAATAACTTTGCCGCGCTCCAGCAGAATTTCAGGGTATTGATCGGCATTGTCGATTGTAAATTCTTGCTCACCCATAAAGCGGTGGCCGCGAATCACACGATCGGATGCAATTCCCAGGATGGTTGCTGGAATGACTTCGTCGCCCAGCAGTAGGGTCACAGTGTGAACCGGACGCACAAAGTGCGTGTCATTTGCACCCCAACGCATCAGCTTAGGAATAGGCAGTTTGGTCAGCGCTGTTGCAATCATTGCAGGCAGCAGTGCTTGTGCACTTTCACCTTTAACGTGAGCGCGGTACATCAACCATTCGCCTTTGTCTGTTGCCAGACGTTCAGCTTGCTCTACCGTGATGCCACAACCGCGAGCCCAGCCTTCAGCGGCTTTGCTCGGTTTGCCTTCTGCGTCAAATGCAGCAGAAATTGCCGGGCCACGTTTTTCAACTTCACGGTCTGGCTGAGACTCAGCCAGGTTAGAAATTTTCAGTGCCAGACGGCGCGGAGCCGCAAACCATTTTACTTCGCCGTGGGCGAGGTTTGCCGCATCCAGTTCTGCAGTGACGTTCGCAGCAAAGGATTCCGCAAGGCTGCGCAGGGCTTTTGGTGGCAGCTCTTCAGTGCCAATCTCCACCAGAAAAGTTTTTTCAGACATGGCAGCCTCTTATTTGTTCTTATTGCACATCGGGAAGCCAAGCGCTTCACGAGAAGCGTAATAGGCTTCGGCCACAGCTTTTGTCAGAGTACGAATACGCAGAATGTAGCGCTGACGTTCGGTAACCGAGATGGCCTTACGGGCATCAAGCAGGTTAAAGCTGTGCGCGGCTTTCAGAATGCGTTCGTAAGCAGGCAGTGGCAGTGGGTTTTCCAGCGCCAGCAGATGCTGCGCTTCTTTCTCATACTGCTCGAAGCAGGAGAACAGGAAATCCACATCGGCGTGTTCGAAGTTATAGGTTGATTGCTCAACTTCGTTCTGATGGAACACGTCACCATAGGTGGTTTTACCCAGCGGGCCGTCGTTCCACACCAGATCGTAAACGCTGTCTACGCCCTGGATGTACATCGCCAGACGCTCTAAACCGTAAGTGATTTCACCGGTAACAGGTTTACATTCCATGCCGCCAACTTGCTGGAAGTAAGTGAACTGCGTCACTTCCATGCCGTTAAGCCACACTTCCCAACCCAGACCCCAGGCACCCAGCGTTGGGTTTTCCCAGTTGTCTTCTACGAAGCGAATGTCATGAATAGTTGGGTCCATACCCAGCTCTTTTAGCGACCCAAGATACAGCTCCTGAATGTTGTCGGGAGAAGGCTTGATCACCACCTGGAACTGATAGTAGTGCTGTAAGCGGTTTGGGTTTTCACCGTAACGGCCATCGGTAGGACGGCGAGATGGCTGCACATAAGCAGTCGCCATCGGCTCTGGCCCTAAAGCCCGTAGGCAGGTCATTGGGTGAGAGGTGCCGGCGCCGACTTCCATGTCCAAAGGTTGAACAATGGTGCAGCCCTGGCGAGCCCAGTAGTCCTGTAAAGTCAGGATCAGGCCTTGAAAGGTCTTGGTATCAAACTTTTGCATGTTGATTTCGCACGCGTTCGAGAGGGTTAAAAAGGGAAGCGGTCAGTATACCTGTTGAGTGCAAGATAAACAGCCCGAATCCGCGTACGTTTGCTTTGCGTTGCGGGTTTATGCCGTCGAAAGGTGCAAAAATTGGCCGTTTTCGTCGAAAGAGCAGGTAAATCCTTCCCGGCGTATCGTGCTGCCCAGAATCTCATAGCTTCCTTGATACTGTTTAAAATCAACAACGCTGATGCGCTGAGCGCGCGTATTGTAACGGTGTGCGGCTTCCTGCTTGCAGGTTTCGATCATCGCTTCATTCTGAATTGCAGGATGCTGGGCGACTTGGGCGTACTGCGGTTGTTGCTCATGCGAACTACAGGCACTCAAAAACAGGGCGGCACACACCAGAACCCAGCGGCTATTTTTTATCTTTGGCATCATCATTAGCTTTCTGTACGTTAAAATCGTTATTGTTATTCAATAATTAACAGGTATTGCGCATTCTGCAAACCCAGTCAGTAGCTGACAAGAGGGCAGAGGCAAACTCAGATTAATGCCTGTTTAAGACCTAAGAGGAACGAATGCAGCAGAAAATTAACTGGATTGATAACTTGCGTGGGATTGCGTGCCTGATGGTAGTGATGATCCACACCACTTCCTGGTACATTACCAACGCGAATATTGTCAGTCCATTTAGTTGGGATTTGTCCAACGTGCTGAACTCGGCTTCTCGGGTGAGCGTCCCGCTCTTTTTCATGATTTCAGGTTATCTGTTTTTTGGTGAGCGCAGTGCGCAGCAACGCCACTTTTTGCGAATCGTCACATGCTTGCTGTTTTATAGCGTGATTGCGCTTATCTACATCAAGCTACTGACCCCCATCAACGCTGGCCTTTCGCTACGCTACATCCTGCAAAAACCGGTGTTTTATCACCTGTGGTTTTTCTTCGCGATCATGGTTATCTACCTGCTTTCGCCGCTGATTCAGGTTAAGAAGGTGAATGCGACGGTGATTTTGGGGCTGATGGTGTTGCTTGGCGTGGTCGCCAACCCTAATACCGTGCCGCAAACGCTGGACGGCGTGAAATGGCTGCCGATCAATTTATACATTCGCGGCGATACGTTTTATTACGTGCTTTACGGCTTACTGGGCCGTGCGATTGGCATGCTGGAAACGGATAAACGCTGGATTAGCGGGCTGGCTGCGGGGTTATTTGCCCTGTGTATTTTTTCTATTTCGACAGGCACGCGCCATCAACTCGAAGTGAACGGTAATTTTGCCGATACCTTTTATGTTTATTGCGGGCCGCTGGTCTTTATCGCCGCGATCAGCCTGTTGGTTTTAGTCAAAAATTGCCTGAATGGCCGCCCATTGCCGGGGCTGACATTAATTTCACGGCATTCGCTGGGTATTTACGGCTTTCACGCGCTGATTATCCATTTCTTACGCACTCACGGTTACCAGATAACGAGTTCGCCCGTGTTGGATATTTTGTGGATTTTCGGTGCCACGCTTGCCGGAAGTTTGCTGCTTTCAATGGCTTTGCAGCGTATCGATACGCGTAAAATGGTTAGTTAATTTCATATATCCATATAGATACAGGTGATATTAGTCGGTGTAGTATTATTAGCCTGAATGGTACTGTCCACGGATGGTGTTATGAATTATCAAGTGACTTCGTTTTATTTCTATTCAATCAAAAATTTGCTGTGGGTAGGTTTTTGCCTGGCGTTGAGTTTTTTTGGTAGTAAGGCGCCTTTCGCTTTCGTGCTAATCACCGGCGTTATCCTCCCCATTTTCATTTCCATCAGGCTTCACTCGCTTACTGAGCAAGGTGCGGTGCTGAGTAATAATCAAGCCCATGAATGGCTGGTCTATGTTAACGGCATTCCGGTGAGAGAAACTCGACATCACTTAGCCAACCCCTTTTTCTACAGCAAACAGCGGGCATCGCAATTTTTCCTGAGAGCTTTTTTAGTTCGGGCGGTATTACAAATCGGAATTATTGGTTGGATGCTAATTCAATGGCCATCTTACGAGATGTTTATTATCTATGGTGGTGTGGTTCTGGCTCTGTTGGTGATGCTTTATAGCCTGACACGAACCCTCTGTAACCTTTACAACATCTACAAGGATCGCTGGCAGGTTGAGCAATTTACTGCCCCGAGTGAAAGTGAGTGGTTTCGGGCATTCGTGACCTGGCGTAACAAACGGCAGGGTGCGCTGGAAAACTTGCTGGCTCAGTTTTAACCGATATTGCGCATTCGGGCGCGGTGTAACTGACGCGGGGAGGAAAACCCCGCCGCAACCGCCGCCTGCTCCATGCGTTGACCTTGCAATAAGCGCTGTTCGGCTACTGCCAGGCGCAATTGTTCCAGATAATCCCGCACTGAAATCCCTAAATGCTGCTGAAAAAGCCGCGATAAATGGCGTGAGCTAACGTGAACTTTGTCGGCAATGTCTTGCACGTTCCATGCGGATTCTGGCGTGGATGACAGCAAATCCTGAGCGCGGTGCACAGCCGGATGAATATGGTTGCGATAGCGCAACCACGGCGATAATTGCGGGTCGTCACCGGAACGGCGAAACCACACCACCATCTCGCGGGCGACATCCAGCGCGGCTTTCGGCCCACAATAACGGTTGATGAGATGCAGCGACAAATCGATGCCAGAGGTAATGCCTGCGCTCGTCCAGATGCCTCTGTCTTCGACAAAAATACGATTTTCTTTTACCTGCGCGGTGGGCGCTGCGGCGCGCAGTCTTACCAAAACATCGTGATGCGTAGTGCATTGCACGCCGTTCATCAGCCCGGCTTTTGCCGCCAGCAGTGAACCGGAACACACGCACATCAAATTGAGTTGTTGGCTGTGGATTTGTGGTTGCAGGCGCGTTAGCCAGCGCCGCACTAATTCCGCCTGCGGGGTATCAAAGAATCGGTTTGAATCGCAAACGCCAGGCAGCACCAGCAGGCTGCCCGCCGGGAAACTTTCTGGCAGTGCTTCGATGCCAGAAAAGTTAAGCCCGATTGACGTGGTCACTTGCGGGTCCGGGCCGATGAAATGCAGGTGAAATGCGTCCCCTGCGAGCGCCAACGTTTCCGCAGGCCCAGTCAGGTCGAGCGATAGCACACCAGGCAATACAACGAACCAGACCCCAATACTCACGTTAAAGACTCCAGGCATTCAGCAACGGTTTGAATTTCCGAAAAACGCCCTGCCAGCACGGTTTCAGTACGATGGCGAAGGGTTGCGGTGTCCAGCGTAACGCCTTTCCAGCTCATCGGGAAGGTGAGCATTGCCTCGCTGACAAATGAAACGCGATAACCCAAATCAGACGCGACTCGCGTGGTTGTTTCGCAACATTGTTCAGTGCGGGCTCCGCAGATAATCAGATGGTTAATATCACGCTGGCGCAGCCAAAAATCGAGCCCAGTATCCGTGAACGCATTATGGACGTGTTTCTGGAACGTCACATCAGCCCGATGCTGCAAGAAAGGCATCGCTTTAACGTAGCCGGAAGCCAGTGAAAACGGGCCTTCATCGTCTACATGGAAGATATCCACAATCGGAATGTGCAGATCCTGGCAGCCAGAAATCAGCTGTAAAATCGCCTGCTGGAATGCCGGGAAATCCTCGTCTTGCCAGTAATCACGATGAAAAAACGATTGCTGTGTGTCGATATTAATTAATGCGGAACGGGACATTTTCGGACTCCTCATCAGTGGGTGTGAATCCATTGTGACAAGGGTTTGTGTTGTTGCTAAGACCAAAAACGGACAAGGTGAGGGTGAATTGGGACTAACTTACGATCGGGGAGAATTGTTCCCTCTCCTTCTGGGAGAGGGTTAGAGTGAGGGCAATTAAGACATCAATGGCAACAACTGCTGATAAATTTGGTTAAACACTTTGCGACGCGCTTTATAACTTTCATGGCGCGTCACATCCGGCTTATGTTGTTGCTCAAGCGGTAACTGCGGAAGCAGCGACTGCAATGGTTTTTCTGGCGACATAGCAATTTGCGCAAGCCGCGCCGCACCAAGAGCCGGGCCAACATCACCACCGGTGCGATAATCCAGAGTTTGCCCGCTGATATCCGCCAGCATTTGCCGCCAGTATGGGCTACGGGCTCCGCCGCCAATTAGCGTCACGCTTTGCGGTGTCACACCGCAGGAATGCACCACGTCCATACCGTCTGCCAGGGCATAACCCACGCCTTCGAGCACTGCGCGGGCAAGTTCTGCCGGGCCATGCTGATGCGTCAGACCGAAGAAAACGCCTTTGGCCTGCGGATTATTGTGTGGCGTGCGCTCGCCAGAAAGATACGGCAGGAACCAGACATCTCCGGCATCTTCATTGGCTTTTTCGGCAGCAGCCAGTAACGCGGGAACTGTCTCCAGTCCGGTTAGTTTTGCCGCCCAGTCCAGACACGATGCGGCGCTCAGCATCACGGACATCAAATGCCAGCGGTTTGGCAATGCGTGGCAAAAACTATGAACGGCGCTCTCAGGCTTACTGCGGAAGCCATCGCTGACGGCGAAATACACGCCTGATGTACCGAGCGATAACATCGCTTGCCCAACGTCCATCATACCTACGCCAACGGCCCCCGCTGCGTTATCACCACCGCCTGCAACCACGGGGACTGCGGGCATGTTCCATGCCTGTGCGACTTCTGCTTTTAACGTGCCGGTAATTTCACTGCCTTCGTATAAATCAGGCATTTGCGCACGGTTCAACTGACAAGCGTCGAGCATTTTGTCGCTCCAGTCTCGCTTCGCGACATCCAGCCACAGGGTTCCTGCGGCATCGGACATATCGCTGGCGAAAACACCGGTCATACGCAGACGCAGGTAATCTTTCGGCAACAGAACTTTGTCGATTTGCGCGAAAACTTCTGGTTCGTGGCGTTTCACCCACAGTAGTTTTGGCGCAGTAAAACCGGGCATCATCAGGTTGCCAGTAATTTTGCGTGAATCGGCAACGCTTGCTTCAAGCAGCGCACACTCTTCACCACAGCGGCCGTCATTCCATAAAATAGCCGGGCGTAAAACCTGCTGCTGGCTATCAATCAGCGTTGCGCCGTGCATCTGCCCGGCAATCCCTAGCGCTTTCACGCCTTGCAGGGAGTGCTGCTCGCCGAGTGCTTTCATGGCTCTGTCAGTGGCTTGCCACCAGTGCTCTGGATCTTGCTCCGACCACAAAGGATGTGGACGCGACACTGCCAACGTTTCAGTACGTGTCGCCAGCACTTCGCCTTGCTCGCCAAGCAAAATTGCCTTCACACCCGATGTTCCGAGGTCGATTCCGATGTACATACTGAGTGCTCCTTACAATCGCGCCACGATATACCCGTCATACTTCGAGCCGCAGGGGGTTGGCTGCAACTCGAATTATTTAGGGTAACAACGTGGCGCTGGGATGACTATTTACCGCACAGATAATTTATTTATCAAACAGGTAATGGTTAACCAGGTTTTCCAGCAGTTCCTGATGTCCGCTTTGATGCTGCGGTGCCAGGTTATGTTGCTCAGCGTACTGCGCAACTTGCGCCAGCGACATTTGCCCTTTCAGAATTTGCTGGCCCACTTCACCATTCCAACCGGCATAACGTTTTGCAACGCGCTTATCCAGCTCACCGTCTTCAATCATGCGTGCAGCAATTTTCAGCGACAGCGCCATCACATCCATCGCACCAATATGACCATAGAACAGATCGTACTTATCGGTGCTTTGACGGCGGACTTTGGCATCAAAATTCAGGCCGCCTGTGGTGAAACCGCCCGCTTTCAGGATTTCGTACATCACCAGTGCGTTTTCTTCAACGCTGTTCGGGAACTGGTCGGTGTCCCAACCCAACTGTGGATCGCCACGGTTGGCGTCAACTGAGCCGAAGATACCCAGAGCAATCGCGCTGGCAATTTCATGATGGAACGAGTGCCCCGCAAGCGTTGCGTGGTTTGCTTCGATGTTTACTTTGATCTCTTTTTCCAGACCAAACTGTTTCAGGAAACCATAAACCGTGGCGACGTCGTAATCGTACTGATGCTTGGTTGGCTCTTGTGGTTTTGGTTCGATAAGCAGCGTGCCACGGAAACCAATTTTGTGTTTGTGCTCAACCACCATCTGCAAGAAACGGCCAATTTGCTCGCGTTCCTGGCGCAGATCGGTATTGAGCAGGGATTCATAACCTTCGCGGCCGCCCCACAACACGTAGTTTTCACCGCCCAATTTGTGAGTGGCGCTCATGGCTGTGGCGACTTGAGTTGCCGCCCAGGAGAAGACTTCTGGATCTGGATTTGTCGCAGCACCCGCGCCGTAACGAGGATGCGTGAAGCAGTTGGCAGTACCCCACAGTAACTTCACGCCTGTTTCTTGCTGTTTTTGTGCCAGCACGTCAGTCATTTGCGCGAAGTTATTCAGGTACTCTTTCAACGATGCGCCTTCTGGCGACACATCGATGTCGTGGAAGCAATAGTACGGCACGTTGAGCTTATGGAAGAATTCGAAGGCCACATCAGCTTTCAGTTTCGCCAGACCTAATGCATCACCTGCTTGCTGCCATGGGCGTTCAAAAGAACCGGCACCGAACATATCCGCACCGTTCCAGCAGAAGTTATGCCAGTAGCATGCCGCGAAACGCAGGTGTTCTTCCATACGTTTACCCAGCACGATTTCGTCAGGGTTGTAGTGGCGGAATGCCAGTGGATTAGTGGTTTTAGTGCCTTCGAAACGTACACGGTCAAGTTGGTCGAAATAGGCTTGCATAATTGACTCCGTAATCAGGGGAACGGCAAGTAAGCGATTCTGTAACCATCCTGTATTTTCCTCAGAGTTTGCTCAATTACGTTATTTCACACTGCGATTAAGAGAATGCTCAAATGTGCGCTGCCTCGCAAAAAACGCTGAAATTAATAAAATAAATATCTCGAGCGTTATTCCAGTAAATAACGAAATGAATGAAATTGTTAATTTAAAAGCAGATCGCCATCATAAATTAACAATTAAACAAAAAAACGTAATGGGAAGATAAAAATCTGTAATTGCTGGAATGCCATTCACAGACAACAATTGCCCCTGGTTAACAGATGTTAATAATTTTTAATCCGATTACTCACCACCCTACAGGTATAAAAAATGAAGATTAAGAACCTCTTACTAACGTTGTGTGCCTCACTCGTACTCACCAGCATCAGCGGTATCGCCAAAGAAGTAAAAATCGGTATGGCGATAGACGATTTGCGCCTTGAACGCTGGCAAAAAGATCGCGATATTTTTGTTAAAAAAGCGGAGTCATTGGGCGCGAAAGTGTTCGTACAATCCGCTAACGGCAACGAAGAAACGCAAATGTCGCAAATCGAAAACATGATCAACCGCGGCGTCGATGTGCTGGTCATTATTCCTTACAACGGCCAGGTATTAAGTAATGTGATTGCAGAAGCGAAAAGAGAAGGGATAAAAGTATTAGCTTACGATCGTATGATTAATAATGCGGATATTGATTATTACATCTCTTTTGATAATGAAAAGGTCGGTGAGCTACAAGCGCAAAGCATTGTTAATAAAGTGCCTTCTGGGAATTATTTCTTAATGGGTGGCTCACCGGTTGATAATAATGCCAAGCTGTTCCGTGAAGGACAAATGAAGGTATTAAAACCTTATATAGATAGTGGAAAAATAAAAATCGTTGGCGATCAATGGGCCGATGGCTGGCTACCAGAAAACGCATTGAAAATTATGGAAAATGCGCTGACGGCAAATAACAACAAAATTGATGCGGTTGTGGCATCAAACGATGCGACGGCTGGCGGTGCAATTCAGGCATTAAGTGCGCAAGGGCTTGCGGGAAAAGTCGCCATTTCCGGGCAGGATGCTGACTTAGCCGGGGTGAAACGTATTATCGCTGGCACGCAAACCATGACGGTATACAAGCCAATCACCAAGCTTGCGAACACGGCGGCTGAAATCGCCGTGGAATTAGGTGAGGGCAAACAACCTGCATCAGATGCCGTATTAAATAATGGCATGAAAGACGTCCCTTCGCGGCTGCTGACGCCAATCGAAGTGGATAAAGCCAATATCGACAGTACCGTCGTGGCAGACGGTTTCCACAAAAAGAACGAGCTATAGCCCATAGCGCCCGTGCTTTGTCGCGGGCGAAACCCACCCTTAACAGGTAAAGGAGGGGCTATGCCTTATTTACTGGAAATGAAAAACATCACTAAGGCCTTTGGGGTTGTGAAGGCCGTGGATAACGTCAGTCTGGCTGTTGGTGCCGGTGAAGTGCTGTCACTTTGCGGTGAAAATGGCTCGGGCAAATCCACGCTGATGAAAGTGCTGTGTGGCATTTATCCTTACGGCAGCTACGAAGGTGAAATTTGGTTTGCTGGTGAAAAACTCCAGGCGAGCCATATCCGCGACACCGAACGCAAAGGCATTGCGATCATTCACCAGGAACTAGCGCTGGTTAAGCATCTGACGGTGCTTGAGAATATTTTCTTGGGTGCTGAATTATCACAATATGGCGTGCTGGATTACGACAGCATGACGCTCCGTTGCCAAAAGCTGCTGGCACAGGTGAGCTTAAACATTTCGCCAGATACCCGCGTCGGTTCGTTGGGGCTTGGGCAGCAGCAGCTTGTCGAAATTGCCAAAGCGCTGAACAAACAGGTGCGTTTGCTGATTCTGGACGAGCCCACGGCTTCACTCACCGAGCAAGAAACGGCGGTGCTGTTAGCGATTATTCGTGACCTGCAAGCGCATGGCATCGCCTGCATTTATATCTCCCACAAGCTCAACGAAGTTAAAGCCATTTCCAACACCATTTGCGTTATCCGCGACGGGCAGCCTATTGGCACCCGCGATGCCGAATTGATGCGTGAAGAAGACATCATCACCATGATGGTGGGGCGTGAGCTTACGGCGCTCTATCCCAATGAGCCACACCAGACTGGCGAGGAAATTCTGCGCGTTGAGCATCTCACCGCCTGGCACCCGGTTAACCGAAATATCAAACGGGTGAACGACATTTCGTTTTCTCTGCATAAAGGCGAAATTCTGGGCATTGCGGGGCTGGTAGGTGCCGGGCGAACCGAAGCGGTGCAGTGTTTGTTTGGCGTCTGGCCGGGTAAATCCGAAGGCCGTATTTTTATTGAAAACAAGCCGGTCACTATTGGTAACTGCCAGCAAGCCATTGCTCATGGCATTGCGATGGTGCCCGAAGATCGTAAAAAAGATGGCATCGTGCCGGTGATGGCGGTGGGGCAAAATATTACGCTTGCCGCTCTAAGCCAATTTTCGGGCGCGTTAACCCATCTTGATGACGCCGCCGAACAAAACTGCATCCTGCAATCCATTCAACGGCTGAAAGTAAAAACCTCGTCGCCAGAATTGGCGATTGGCCGCCTGAGCGGGGGCAACCAGCAAAAAGCGATTCTTGCACGCTGCCTGCTGCTCAATCCCCGCATTTTGATTCTGGATGAACCCACTCGCGGCATTGATATTGGCGCGAAATACGAAATCTACAAACTGATCAATCAGCTGGTTCAGCAAGGGATTGCGGTCATTGTTATCTCATCGGAATTGCCAGAGGTGCTCGGTCTGAGCGACAGAGTATTGGTGATGCATGAAGGGCGAATCAAAGCCGACCTGATTAACCACAACCTGACCCAGGAGCAGGTCATGGAAGCCGCACTGAGGAGCGAAAAACATGTCGAAAAGCAATCCGTCTGAAATGAAACTCACGGCACCCACCGCGTCACCTTTTGCGGGCTTACGGGCGCTTAATCTGCAGGTTTTTGTCATGATTGCGGCCATTGTCGTGATCATGCTGTTTTTCACCTGGACGACTGACGGTTCTTATCTCAGCGCCAGGAACGTTTCTAACCTGCTGCGCCAGACTGCAATTACCGGAATCCTGGCGGTGGGTATGGTGTTCGTCATTATCTCGGCAGAAATTGACCTTTCCGTCGGCTCGATGATGGGCTTACTGGGCGGTGTCGCGGCGATTTTTGATGTTTGGTTAGGCTGGCCATTGCCACTCACGATTGCCGTAACGCTCGTCCTCGGGCTGCTGCTGGGCGCGTGGAATGGTTGGTGGGTGGCCTACCGCAAAGTACCGTCGTTTATCGTCACGCTTGCTGGAATGCTGGCGTTTCGTGGCATTTTGATTGGTATTACCAACGGCACCACCGTTTCGCCAACCAGTGCTGCCATGTCGCAAATAGGGCAAAGCTACCTGCCGGACGGTATCGGATTTGGCATTGGTACGTTAGGCCTCGTGGTGTTCATTGCGTGGCAATGGCGGATGCGTACTCGTCGGCAGGCGCTTGGGTTGGCAACGCCCGCATCGACAGGCGCAGTAGGGCGGCAGGCTATCACGGCAGTCATCGTGTTGGGTGCTATCTGGCTGCTCAATGACTATCGCGGTGTGCCAACCCCGGTGCTGATCCTCACGTTATTGCTGCTTGCGGGAATGTTTATGGCGACCCGCACCGCGTTTGGGCGGCGCATTTATGCGATTGGCGGCAATATCGAAGCAGCACGCCTTTCTGGTATTAATGTTGAGCGCACCAAACTGGCGGTATTTGCCATAAATGGCCTGATGGTTGCTATTGCGGGTTTGATTCTCAGCTCGCGCCTGGGCGCGGGTTCCCCCTCTGCCGGGAATATTGCTGAACTTGATGCCATTGCGGCCTGTGTGATTGGCGGTACAAGCCTTGCGGGCGGCGTGGGGAGTGTTGCCGGTGCCGTCATGGGCGCATTTATCATGGCCTCGCTGGATAACGGAATGAGCATGATGGATGTGCCCACGTTTTGGCAGTACATCGTAAAAGGAGCCATTTTGCTGCTGGCGGTATGGATGGATTCGGCAACCAAACGCAAAGCATAAGAGTGTGCAAATGATCACAATGCCGGGGCAAGGTTTCCCGGCATTGCTGCGGTTGTGGTATTGCATTTAAGGTTTTGTTATCAGGGAACAATTATGTTTGAGAAACGTCATCGCATTACGTTGTTATTCAATGCCAATAAAGCCTACGACCGCCAGGTAGTGGAAGGGGTTGGCGAATATTTGCAGGCGTCTCAATCTGAGTGGGATATTTTCATTGAAGAAGATTTTCGTGCCCGCATCGACAATATCAAGGAGTGGCTGGGCGATGGTGTGATTGCCGATTTTGATGATGCAGAAATCCAGCGTTTGTTAGCCGGAACCGACGTGCCGATTGTCGGCATCGGTGGCTCTTATCACTTGCCTGAGCATTACCCGCCAGTGCATTACATCGCGACCGACAACCACGCATTGGTGGAAAGCGCATTTTTGCATCTCAAGGAAAAAGGCGTTCAGCGTTTCGCCTTCTACGGCTTACCGAACTCCAGCGGCAAGCGCTGGGCAATGGAGCGCGAATATGCTTTTAACCAACTCGTGGCAAAAGAAAAGTACCGTGGTGTGGTTTACCAGGGGATAGAAACAGCGCCAGAGAACTGGCAACACTCGCAAAACCGGCTGGCGGACTGGGTGCAAACATTGCCTCCACAAACCGGGATTATTGCCGTAACCGATGCCCGCGCACGGCATCTGCTGCAAGTCTGCGAACATCTGCATATTCCGGTGCCGGAAAAGCTCTGCGTGATTGGGATTGATAACGAAGAACTGACGCGTTATTTGTCGCGTGTCGCGCTTTCGTCGGTGGCGCAGGGGACAAGGCAGATGGGTTATCAGGCTGCCAAATTGTTGCACCGCTTAATGGACAATGAACCGTTAGCTTTACAACGCGTTCTGGTGCCGCCGGTACGAGTGGTCGAACGCCGTTCAACGGATTACCGCTCTTTGCATGATCCTGCGGTCATTCAGGCGATGCACTACATCCGCAACCATGCCTGCAAAGGCATTAAAGTTGAGCAAGTGTTGGATGCGGTGGGGATTTCGCGCTCGAATCTTGAGAAGCGTTTTAAAGAGGAAGTCGGTGAAACCATTCATGCAATGATTCACGCCGAAAAACTAGAAAAAGCGCGCAGCCTGTTGGTGTCTACGTCTTTGTCTATCAACGAAATTTCGCAGATGTGCGGTTACCCTTCGCTGCAATATTTCTATTCGGTGTTCAAGAAAGAGTATGACGCAACGCCAAAAGAACACCGCGAGCGCTACAGTGAAATACTGGTTTAGCTATTGATTTGGGTATAAAAAAAACGCCTTCATATTGAAGGCGTGAATTATTACTTATTATTAACATTTTATTTTAATTAATTTGGTGCCATAAAACGCTGATTGGATTGGTACATCGCAAATAGGTAGTTGTTATAGCTGCTACCCCTTGTGGAATACCCTTTCAGCTTATGAATCATATTGCTGGCAGTCACTTCTTGATCCGCTTTGCGCAATTGGGCGCGTGATTTACGGAAAGATTTATAGGCTGCATGTGTATTCAGATTTGTAACGTAAGAGTTAACACCTTCCGCAACTGAATCATAATGCAAGTAGCCTTTAACTTTGCCTGGTCCGCTGTTGCAATGCTTCTGGCTGCACTTCATACCAAACAAGTTGTTATTACTGCGCGCAATTTTAGACGTACCCCAGCCGCTTTCGGCTGCGGCCATCGTTGCCACCATATTGGTAGGAATGATGTCGACTTTTTCCATCAGCTGGTTCCACGGCATACGGTTCGTATTACCATTCCACGCAATTTTATAGCGCTTGGTAATATCTTTCATACGCGTACGCTCTGACGGTGACCAGCGTTTCTCATATTGCTTAGAAACCAGCCAGTTACGGTCAGCGGTGATCGCTGCATTTTGACTAGTAATATATGGCATGACCGTCCGGAGAAACGCTTTTTTTCTAGGTGTTCCGGAAGGGTATTTTCGCAAGTCAGGGAGCGATGCAATTTCACTATTGCGAGAATACTCTTTCTTACTATTTGCCAGTTTCTTACTTTGTGTCGTCGTACTTTTTGCTGCTGTATGTTTAGTCGTAACTAAATGGGCTTTATGCGATTTTGGCTCATGTTTACTTGCTAATACCCCAGCTGAAAAGCTGAAGGTCAGTAACATGAGTATCGCGGCCCCAAATCGTCGGATTGGGGTTGATATCATTGGATCTCCTGGTTGAATCGATATGTCTCTTATGCCTTAACTGTCAAAAGTAATCGAGTGAAGTAAAGGCGAATACTATCAAAAATAACCCTCCAGAGCACCAAAAGAAATAATCCGATTCCTAAACGATGTCACGTACGATCTTCTTATGACGATAAAAAGTGTCGTAATATGCGATGGTTATCCCATATTTCAGCAAACTGATAACCTCGTCACTCACCCTATTATCTCCTCCCCGTATTACCCGTTTTGGGATGAATTGCGCGATATAAAACAGTGTCACACTGGATAAAAGATAATCACGGGCTTAACTCTATGAAAACCCTACCTCTGCTATTTCTTCTGTTCCCAGGCCTTGTGCAAGCAGCCTGGTCATTACCTGGAATACCTGCATTTAAAGAGCAAAATCCAGGGTTATTTGTGAGCCACGCAAAACTTGCGAAAGGTACTTTGCCGCTTACCCTAAAACTCGACCAGGCCTGTTGGCAACCAGCAGAATCCATCAAGCTCAATCAGGCACTTTCACTGAAACCTTGCGCGGGTGAAGCGCCTGTCTGGCGTTTATTTCGTGAAGGTGAGTATCAGGTACAAATTGATACACGCAGCGGCACGCCGACACTCAGCCTGAGTGTGAATAGCGAGGCACAAGCAGCACCGGTTGATGTAACGCGGCAATGCCCAAAATGGGATGGTAAACCGCTCACGGTAGATGTCAGTAAAACCTTCTCTGAAGGTAGCGAAGTGCGTGATTTCTACAGTGGTGCGACGGCAACGGTCAAACAAGGCCAGATTACCCTGATGCCTGCGGCGAACAGCAACGGCCTGCTGCTTCTGGAATCCGCCACGACTAAACAGGCAGCGCCGTTTAGCTGGCATAACGCCACGGTCTATTTTGTTTTGACTGACCGTTTTAAAAATGGTGATCCGAAAAACGACAACAGTTATGGCCGCCACAAAGATGGCATGCAGGAAATCGGCACGTTCCACGGTGGTGATCTGGCCGGTTTAACTCAAAAACTCGATTATCTTCAGCAACTGGGCGTGAACGCACTGTGGATTAGCTCGCCGCTGGAACAAATCCACGGCTGGGTGGGCGGCGGTACGAAAGGGGACTTCCCGCATTATGCCTACCACGGTTACTACACCATGGACTGGACAAAACTCGACGCCAATATGGGCACCGAGGACGAACTGCGTACACTGGTGGATGAAGCCCACAAACGCGGCATTCGCATCCTGTTCGACATCGTGATGAACCACACGGGCTACGCAACGCTTGCTGACATGCAGGAATACCAGTTCGGCGCGTTATACCTCAAAGGCGATGAGCTCACAAAAACGCTCGGCAAGCACTGGACTGACTGGAAGCCAGGCGCAGGCCAAAGTTGGCACTCCTTCAATGATTACATTAATTTCAGCGACAAAACCGCCTGGCAAAATTGGTGGGGTAAAAACTGGATCCGCACCGATATTGGCGATTACGACTCTCCTGGTTTTGATGATTTAACGATGTCGCTTGCCTTCCTACCGGACTTAAAAACGGAATCCACACAGCCCGCCGGTTTGCCGATTTTTTATCGCCATAAGCCTGATACCAACGCTAACGAGATTGCGGACTACACCGTACGAGATTACCTGACTCATTGGCTCAGCCAGTGGGTTCGTGATTACGGGATTGACGGTTTCCGCGTGGATACGGCAAAACACGTCGAAAAAGCGGGCTGGCAGCAGCTTAAAGAGCAGTCTGTTAGCGCGCTGGCCGAATGGAAAAAAGCGAATCCACAGAAGAAGTTGGATGATGCACCGTTCTGGATGACCGGTGAATCCTGGGGTCACGGCGTAATGAAAAGTGACTACTACAACAGCGGTTTTGACGCGATGATCAATTTTGATTACCAGGAGCAGGCCGCAAAAGCGGTGAATTGCCTGGCTGATATGGATCTCACCTGGCAGCAAATGGCGACTAAGTTGCAGGATTTTAACGTTCTTAGCTACCTTTCTTCGCACGATACCCGCTTATTCCGTGAGGGAGGCCAGCGTGCGGCGGAGCTGTTATTACTGGCACCTGGTGCGGTGCAGATTTTCTATGGCGATGAAACTGAACGCCCGTTTGGCCCGACCGGTTCTGACCCACTTCAGGGAACGCGTTCAGATATGAACTGGGGGCAAAACCTGGCAACACTTTCGCACTGGCAGAAAATTAGCCAGTTCCGCGCCCGCCATCCGGCAATCGGTGCGGGCCAGCAGAACACGCTGAGCATGAAACAAGGCTACGGATTTAGCCGTACGTCGGGCGATGACAAAGTGATGGTGGTGTGGGCGGGGAATCAGTAGCGGGAATTGTTCTTTCACCCTCTCCTGGCAGGGAGAGGGCTGGAGTGAGGGTAATTTCAATCAACACGATATTCTGCTCAAACCAAAATACACAGCATATTGCCGAGCAGAGGCTATCCTTAATGCGTTTGCACCGCGTCTTCTCCGGCGCTATGGTTAGCCTCTTTTGATAGTCAAAGACAGATTTAGGTTATGACGTTTTCACTTTTCGGCGACAAATTTACCCGCCATGCAGGCATCACACGCCTGATGGAGGATCTTAACGACGGCCTACGCACACCTGGAGCTATCATGCTCGGTGGCGGTAATCCTGCACAAATTCCTGCGATGAACGATTACTTCCAGGATCTGCTGGCAGACATGCTGGCAAACGGGAAAATGACCGACGCACTGTGCAATTACGATGGCCCGCAGGGGAAAAGTGAGTTACTCGATGCGCTTGCGGATATGCTGCGCACAGAATTAGGTTGGGATATTACTCCGCAGAATATTGCACTGACAAATGGCAGTCAGAGCGCGTTTTTCTACTTGTTTAACCTGTTCGCGGGTCGCTACGCGGATGGCAGCACTAAAAAAGTGTTGTTCCCGTTGGCTCCAGAATACATCGGTTATGCGGATTCAGGCCTCGAAGAAGACCTGTTTGTTTCGACGCGTCCGAACATCGAACTGCTGCCAGAAGGCCAGTTTAAGTACCACGTAGACTTTGAGCATCTGCAGATTGGCCCGGATACCGGGATGATTTGCGTGTCGCGCCCAACCAACCCGACAGGCAACGTCATTACTGACGAAGAACTGATTAAGCTCGACGGGCTGGCACATCAGCACGGCATCCCGCTGGTGATTGATAACGCTTATGGCGTGCCGTTCCCTGGTATTATTTTCAGCGAAGCGCGCCCGCTGTGGAACCCGAACATCATCCTGTGCATGAGCTTGTCGAAGCTCGGTTTGCCGGGTAGCCGCTGCGGTATCATCATCGCCAATGAAAAAATCATCTCTGCTATCAGCAACATGAACGGGATTATTAGCCTGGCACCGGGTGGCGTTGGCCCCGCAATGGCCTGCGAGATGATCAAGCGTAACGATTTGCTGCGTTTGTCTGAAACGGTCATCAAACCGTTCTATTACCAGCGAGTTCAGGACACAATCGCGATCATTCGCCGCTATTTGTCACCTGAACGCTGCCTTATCCACAAACCGGAAGGTGCGATTTTCCTCTGGCTGTGGTTTAAAGACTTGCCGATTTCAACCGAGCTGCTCTATCAGCGCCTGAAAAAACGCGGTGTTTTGATGGTACCGGGCGACTATTTCTTCCCTGGCCTTGATAAACCCTGGCCGCACACGCATCAGTGCATGCGCATGAACTATGTGCCAGAGCCGGATAAAATCGAAGCGGGTGTGAAGATTCTTGCCAAAGAGATTGAACGTGCGTGGGCTGAAGCGAAGTAGTTTTTAAAAGCCTTCTCCGAAAGGAGAAGGCTTTATCTGTTTAGCGAATAACCAAAGAATCGTACCCTTTCCAGCGATAGTTCAGCATCGACACAATCCAGCAGACAATAAACAGCCCGACCACGATAAAACCCGCATTGCCGAGGTTTTCATTCAACGCATCAACCCATTTCCACAAGCCGCTATGCAGGTCGAATTTATCTGCCAGCAACCCCAACGCTTCCATGCCGCCAATAAATAGCGCCACGACAACGGATGTGCCGGTAATCGTCATGTTGTAATAGAGCTTGCGCTGCGGCTTGCTGAACGCCCAACCGTACGCGCCGACCATAATCACATTGTCGAGGGTATCAATCAGCGCCATGCCGCTGGCAAATAGCGCCGGGAACACCAGAATCGACCACATCGACATGCCGCTTGAAGCGCTGGCGGCAGAAATGCCGAGTACGCCAATTTCCGTTGCGGTATCAAAGCCTAAGCCGAACAAAAAACCGACCAGATACATGTGCCAGCTTTTATTGATAAGTTTAAATGTGGAGCGGAACAGCCAGCTCATCATGCCGCCACCGTTAAAGTCGATTTGCTCGGCAGACAGCGATTCACCGCGTTTTAGCTGGCGGAAATTGCGCCACACGCCGTGTAAAATCACCAGATTAACCAACGCCATTGCCAGCAGGAAACACGCCGAAACCGCTGTGCCAATCACACCGCCAACGTCATGAAACCAGTCCATATCACTCTGGAATGCGGCAGCCGTCGCAGCGATTGCCACGGAAGCCAGCACCACAATGCTGGAATGGCCGAGCGAGAACCACGCCCCAATGCCAAACGGGCGCTTTCCCTGCTGCATCATTTTGCGTGTGACGTTATCAATCGCGGCAATGTGGTCGGCATCGACTGCGTGGCGCAGACCGTAACACCAGGCCAGTAAACTCGCCGCCATCAGCGCGGTGCTGTGGTGGAAAGAAACCAATGCCCATGCCCAGGCGGCAAGATTGGCTGCGACTAAAACCGCAAGCAAAACGGCGGCACGTGGATTGCCACGAAGTACACGCAATAACATCATTTTATCCTTGTGAAGGAGGGGTGAGGCGGGCCGCAGCAACAAGAGCTTGACCCAATGCAAGAGCACCGTCACCCGCAGGTAACCGTGTCGGGAAGAGCAGAGTGAAATCGGCGAGATGATACGAAAATCGTTCGCGCATCAGTTGGTTATGCAGCACGCCACCGCTGAATACGAGAGTCTTAATCGAATGCTGTTGCGCATGGATTCGGGCCAAGTCAGCAAAGCCTTTTGCCAGCGCATCATGAAATGCCCAGGCGCGGGCGGGCGCGCAATCCTGCCAGCTCAACCACTGCTGCCAGAAGGTCGCCATGTCGAATTTGCCCGCAATAACCGGCAGCGTGACCGGATGGCGGCGTTCGCCGCTTTGTGACGCAAGGGCTTCTAATCGGCAAGCGGCTTCCCCTTCATAACTTTGTTGCAGCGGTGCGCAGTTCAGCGCGGCGGCGGCTGCATCAAATAAACGGCCAGCGGAAGAGGCGACGGGCGCGTTAATGCCGCGCTCAATTGCCGTCGCCAGCAGCGGCCAGTTTTGTGCACGTATCACCGCTGTTTCAGGGCGCTGTTGCCATTGCGGAACAAAAGCCTGGCAATGGGCGAGCAGGTTACGCCACGGCTGGCGAGCAGCGAGATCGCCGCCAGGTAATGCCACTGCCGGTAAACCGCCGAGATGTTCACTGTGACGATAATTAACCCGCAGGCACTCACCGCCCCATAGCTGGTCGTTCTCGCCATAGCCGATGCCATCCAGCGTTATCGCAATCACATCGCCACCATCGAGTGGCCAGCCGTGTTCAGCAAGACACGCAACGACGTGGGCGTGATGATGCAAAACTTCACTCACCGGTAAATTCATTTCACGCCCAAGGCGGGCGCTGTGGTAGCCGGGGTGCGCATCTAATGCAATATGTTGCGGTGTAAAATCATAGGCTTCGCACATCAACGTGCGAGCTTTTTGCCACTGCTGTTCCACGCCTTCTTCAGCCAAATCACCAAGATGCTGGCTGAGTACCGCCTGGTTGCCGCGCAGCAAACAGAAGGTGTTTTTCAGGTCAGCACCCACCGCCAGAATCGGTGGCAGCGCCTCAAAACCCGGCGGCAGCGGCAGGGCATCCGGCACAAATCCTCTGGCGCGGCGCAGCACTTCGCCGTTGGCGCGTATGACTGAATCATCCATCCGCTGGACGATGTCGCGGTTATGCAGCAGCCAACCGTCTGCGATATCGGCGAGTTCTTCGAGCGCTTGTTGATTGCTGATTGCAGGTGGTTTGCCGTTTAAATTGCCGGAAGTCATCACCAGCGGGCCTGCGAAATCCTGCATCAAAAGGTGCTGGAGCGGGTTGGCGGGCAGCATCACGCCGATTTCGCTCAGGTCAGGTGCGATAAGCGCGCTTAATTGGCGTAAAGCGGACTTCGCCATTAAGACAATCGGTGCCGCTGGGGTAGTGAGTTGTGCGACGACATTCGCAGGCAGCCCGAACGAGTTCGGTAGCATTACGGCAAGCGGTTTGGCAGGGCGATGTTTGCGGTAGCGCAAGCGGGAGACAGCGGCATCGTTACGGGCATCGACAGCCAGATGGAACCCGCCCAGCCCTTTTATTGCCACGATCTTTCCGGCTTTTAACGCCGTAACGGCAGCCTGTAGCGCGTCTTCACGTTCTAAAGAAAACTCAGCGCATTGCCACGTAATTTGCGGCCCGCAATCGGGGCAGGCAACCGGCTGGGCGTGAAAGCGGCGATCCATCGGGTTGCGATACTCTTTTTCACACGCAGGGCAGAGCGGAAATGCCGCCATCACCGTATTGGGGCGGTCATACGGCATGGAATTAATAATCGTGAAACGCGGGCCACAATGGGTGCAATTAATAAACGGGTAACGATAACGGCGATCGTTGGCGTCGTTAAGTTCGTGCAGGCAATTCGGGCAAGTCGCCGCATCGGGGACGATTTGTGTGTCCATCGTGCTGCTGGCGCTGTGGCGAATGGTGAAATCCTGCGGCAATGTTTCCCACTGCATGGTGGATTGTTCAACGCTATCAATACGCGCCAGCGGCGGGCAATGGGCGTGAAGCTGGGTGATAAACGCATCGGCAGCGGAAGTCAGGCGCACCAACACACCCGCGCCGTCATTGCAGACATCGCCGGTCAGTTTGAGTTGTTGCGCCAGTTGCCAGACGAAAGGCCGGAAGCCCACGCCCTGTACTTTGCCGCGAATGCGTAGCATCACGCCGTTAAGATTCACGATTGTTCCTGTATTCAGTTTCGTTTGCCCTGACCCCACCCCAACCCTCCCCTTGTCAGGGGAGGGAGCTTAACTCCTGCCCCCGGCAAGTGAGGGAGCTTACCGTCTTTTAGCTCCTCCCCCTGGCAAGGGGGAGGTTGGGAGGGGGTGCGGTTTTTAAACTTCTACCGCACGACGCAATCTTGCCTTCATATCGCTATAAGTCGTCTGCGCATAATTTTCAGCCCAGGACTGGTCGGCAATATTGCTGACGTTGACCGCGCAATACTTGGTTTCCGGTGTTTTGGAAATCGGGTCAAGGTTGTCCTGAGTCAGCTCGTTACAAGCCCCAATCCACCATTGATACGTCATGTATACCGAGCCCAGATTGATGCGCTCGTTCACTTCGGCACGGCTGATAACTTTGCCGCGACGTGAACTGACCCACACCAGCTGCTTGTCTTTGATGCCGAGTTTTTCGGCATCTGCCGGGTGCATCTGCACAAATCCTGGTTCATCGGCCAGCGTTTGCAATGCGGCGCAGTTCCCGGTCATTGAACGGCAGGAGTAGTGGCCGACTTCGCGCACGGTACACAGCACCAGCGGGTATTCAGCATCCGGGGTTTCAGCTGGCGCGCGCCATTCGGCTGCAAATAACTGACCTTTGCCGGTTGGCGTATCGAACTTGCTGTCTTTATACAGATACGGCGTACCAGGGTGATCCAGTGTCGGACACGGCCATTGCACGTGGCCCATATCACCCATTTTTTCGTACGTTACGCCGTAGAACAGCGGGCAGAGTTCGCGCAGTTCGTCCCAGATTTGCTGGTTGTTGTCGTAGTGCATTGGGTAGCCCATCTCTGTTGCCAGTAGGCTGATAATTTCCCAGTCACGTTTGACGTTGTATTTCGCATCAATCGCTTTTTCAAAACGCTGGAAGCCACGGTCTGCACAGGTAAACACGCCGCCGTGCTCGCCCCAGGACGTTGCAGGCAAAATGACATCCGCCACTTCGGCGGTTTTGGTCATGAAGATGTCTTGTACCACCACAAAATCGAGCGCCTCAAAACCTTTACGCACCAGGCCGAGATCGGCTTCGGTCTGCAACGGATCTTCGCCCATGATGTAATAGGCTTTCATCTCGCCGTGAATCGCCATATGCGGCACTTCGGTGATGCGCACGCCGACTTCATCGTCCATATCATCAACGTTGATGCCCCATGCTTTGGCGAATTTGGCACGCACTTGCGGGTCAACGACATCCTGATAGCCAGGGAACTGGTTTGGCAGCACGCCCATATCACACGCGCCCTGCACGTTGTTTTGCCCACGAACCGGGCCAACGCCTACATTTTCACGGCCCAGGTTTCCGGTCAGCAGCGCAAGGCTTGAAAGCCCTTTTACTACGTCAACGGCCTGGCCGAATTGCGTCACACCCATGCCCCACATGATGGTGGCAGAAGGTGCGGCGGCAAAAGTACGCATCGCCTTGCGCACCTGCTGTGCCGGAACGCCCGTCAGATGCTCGACGTCTTCTGGCGCGTAGCCTTTAACGACTTCGCGGTAAGCGTCCAACCCTTCGGCGAATTTCGCAACGTACTCTTTATCGTAAAGATTTTCTTCGAGCAGCACATAACCAAAGGCATTCACCAGCGCCATGTTGCAGCCGTTTTTCAGTTGCAGATGCTGATCGGCAATACGTGCGGTTTCGATGCGACGCGGATCGCAAACAATGATTTTCGCGCCATTTTCTTTCGCTTTAATCACACGACGCGCCACGATCGGGTGCGAATCGGCGCAGTTATAGCCAAACACCAGCAGGCATTTTGAATTTTCGATATCGCTGATGGAGTTACTCATCGCGCCGTTACCCAGCGTCACCTGCAAACCGGCAACGGACGGCCCGTGGCAAACACGCGCACAGCAGTCAACGTTGTTGGTATGCAGCACGCCACGTGCAAACTTCTGCATCACATAGTTGGTTTCGTTACCCGTACCGCGTGATGAACCCGTCGTCATAATCGAACGCGGGCCATGCTGTTCTTTAATCGCTTTCAGGCGTTTCGCGGTATAGCTGATGGCTTCTTCCCAGCTTACTGGCTGGAGTTTGCCGCCTTTTTCGTAACGAATCATCGGCTGCGTCAGACGCGGTGTGAGCAGCTTAGTGTCGTTGAGAAAATCCCAGCCGTAGTAGCCTTTCAGGCAGAGTTCATTTTGGTTAGTTACGCCATCAGCCGCTTCGGCACGGATAATTTTGTTCTTCTCAACAACCAGTTTCAGTTTGCAACCTGCACCACAGTAAGGGCAGACGCTGGTAATTTTTTTCATCAGTAACAGACCTGTTAAAAGTTGAAATTCAGTTAAATTAGAAAATCAGGGACGAAGTGGAATCAAACGCAGCACGGCGGCGTTTTTCGGCCGTCATTTGTTCAAGCTTATTGCGATCGACACAGATAATGGCGTTGGTTGGGCAAGACTCCATGCACGCCGGGCCTTCTGGACGGGTGTGGCAAAGGTCGCACTTATTCGCTTCGGCTTTTTCGGCCATCACGTTCAAGCCCGCGCCGCTATTGCGCACAACAGGGCGAACAACGACTTCCATCGCGCCATATGGACAAGCAACCACGCACGTTTTGCAGCCGATGCAACGTTCTTGCATCACATGCACAAAGCCATGTTCGCGGATAATCGCCCCGTTAGGACAGACGTTGGCACAAGGTGCGTCTTCGCACTGGCGGCACATCGTCGCGGTAGAAACATTCACGCCTTTAATCACATGAATACGTGGGAGGAAGGTTTGCGGTGTTAAAGCCGCGCAATCCTGCGCTTCCTGGTGGGACACGACACAGGCCACTTCGCAAGTGCGACAGCCAATACATTTGCTCGAATCAGCAATGATGAAGCGGTTCATCTAAACTCCTGTTTTTATAAGTCGGCGATATAGCCGTCATCCTTCAAGCTGCAGGGGTGTTGGCTGCACTCACTTACCCGAATCACTTACCTTAGTAAGCTCATCGGGATAAGTTCCCTGGCCGCCTACCTGCAACTCGAATGCTAACAGCCATAGACATACATAAAGTGTGCCAACTTTGAAACTAGCGTGATTCAAGGCGTTGTGTATTGATCAAGGGAAGGATGACACTGACTTCGACACATTTGACGATGTCATTTGGGCAGATGACAGAGGGTTTTTGGTCCAGCTTAAATGCCCCCCAACCTCCCCCTTGCCT
>CBCPKK010000037.1:0-29627 GCA_965119215.1 uncultured Buttiauxella sp. | reverse complement strand
ACAAGGCAAGGGGAGGTTGGGTGGGGTTATTTCAGCCGAACTCGATCAGGCCTCGCCCCTTCGGAGAAAATTACTTCTCAAGCGGCCATAACCACGCCGCGCCACGTACACCGCTGGAATCACCGTGTACTGCTTTGCGGATTGGCGTTTCGAACTCCCCGCCAAAGACCCACGGTTTCACCAGTTGCGGCACCGTTTTGTACAAACGTTCGTTGTTGCTCATGCCGCCACCCAATACGATGACATCAGGATCAAGAATGTTGACGATGTGAGCCAGCGATTTTGCGAGGCGCATTTCGTAACGTGAGATCGCCAGTTCCGCGACAGGATCTTGTTGATCGACCAACTGCATGATCTCACTGCCTTTCAACAGCGTTCCGCTCAGACGATGATAGTCAGTACCAAAACCGGTGCCGGAAATAAAGGTTTCGATACACCCTTGTTTGCCGCAATAACAAGGCACTTCTTCACGAAAACGCAGTTCATCTTCGTCCATCCACGGTAACGGGTTATGGCCCCACTCGCCCGCGGTGCCGTTGCCGCCAATCAAACTGCGCCCGTTAATCGCAATACCTGAACCACAGCCGGTGCCAATAATCACTGCAAAGACTATCGCTGCACCCGCTGCCGCACCGTCGATGGCTTCGGAAACGGCCAGGCAGTTGGCATCATTTGCCAGACGAACTTCGCGCTGTAGCGCATCACATAAATCTTTATCGAAAGGTTGGCCATTGAGCCAGGTTGAGTTGGCATTTTTTACCCTGCAGGTAAACGGTGAAATTGAACCAGGGATGCCAATGCCAACGGTGCCTTTCTCGCCCGTGGCAACTTCCGCCAGGCGCACCAGCTCGACAATCGTGCCGATAGTTTGCTGATAGTCGTTTTTGGGCGTCGGCAGACGATGGCGGAAAAGTTGTTTGCCATCATTCGCCAAAGCGATCACTTCTGTTTTAGTTCCACCTAAATCGATACCAATGCGCAAAGCGATGCCCTCATTTAATTAGCGTTATCAAGAGAATAGAAGTCTGCCCCCGTAAAGGCAATGAAACACGGCGGCTGATTCGTTATCATGCCCGCTGCGTTTAACTGACCGTCCGGGAAATAATCATGCTGTGGTTCAAAAATTTAATGGTTTACCGTTTAAGCCGTGACATCACGCTTTCAGCGGATGACATGGAAAAACAGTTGGCCGCGTTTACTTTCACCCCTTGCGGTAGCCAGGATATGGCCAAGACCGGCTGGGTGTCGCCAATGGGTTCGCACAGCGATGCATTAACCCATGTCGCCAACGGGCAAATTGTGATTTGCGCCCGTAAAGAAGAAAAAATTCTCCCGGCTCCAGTGATTAAACAAGAACTAGAAGCGAAGATCAGCCGCCTTGAAGCCGAGCAAGGCCGTAAGCTGAAAAAGACCGAAAAAGATTCTCTGAAAGATGAAGTGCTGCACTCTTTACTGCCACGCGCTTTCAGTCGTTTCAACCAAACCATGATGTGGATCGACACCGTAAACGGTTTGATCATGGTGGATTGCGCCAGCGCCAAAAAAGCCGAAGACACACTGGCATTGCTGCGTAAAAGCCTCGGTTCGCTGCCGGTTGTCCCCTTAGCACTGGAAAATCCTATTGAGCTGACGCTGACCGAGTGGGTTCGCTCAGGCGATGTTCCTCCAGGCTTTGCTCTGATGGATGAAGCCGAACTGAAAGCCATTCTTGAAGGTGGCGGCGTGATTCGCTGCAAACAGCAGGATCTGGTGTGTGACGAGATTGCCGCGCATATTGAAGCCGACAAAGTTGTCACCAAACTGGCTCTCGACTGGCAGGAACGTATTCAGTTTTTGATTGCTGATGACGGTTCGATTAAGCGACTGAAATTTGCCGATACGCTGCGCGACCAAAATGAAGATATTGACCGTGAAGATTTCGGTGGGCGTTTTGATGCAGATTTTATTTTGATGACGGGCGAATTAGCCGCGTTGATTAACAATCTGGTTGAAGCGTTAGGTGGCGAAGCTCAGCGCTAAGCCTTTCCCCTCTTCTTTTCCGAGAAGAGGGGAATCACTATTATTTATCAGCCAAATAACGGCAAAGGTAGGAAGTCGGCTCGGCTACCTGTAAATGGAATTCACTGTGCCCAGGAACATGGAACACGGTGCCCGCAGCAAACGTTTTCCACTCAGTTTCACCCGGCAGCAGAACGTGTAATGCCCCGCTAATGACTGTCATTTCTTCAGGTTGAGCAGTGCCAAAAGTGTATTCACCTTCGACCATAACGCCAACACTTGCGCGGCCAGTGCTGCTGCTGGTAAACCCAATAGATTTCACTTTACCGGAAAAGTACTCATTACTTTGAAGCATGACCAGGCCCTTTTAAAAATAGTTGAAAAAACAATATAGAGGGGAACTCCAGAACCTGTCACGCAAATTATTTCCCACCTTTAAGCGAGCAATTCTGAGGCCAGGCGAGCAATCAGCACGTTTGATAACAATACCGGGACATCCAACGATTTTTGCAACAAATCGCGGTGTTTTTGGTGAAAGCCCAGGCAGTCAAGAACCAACACATCAGCGCCATCCTCAACCAGTTTTTTCCCGGCATCAATTAAATCCTGATCGGTTCCATGTACCGGGTTTGCCAGTTCATACAGCGGTTCGTTTGCTAACAGTTGCCATTTTTTATGCTGCAGTTTCAGCATTTCAGGCACGGGAAGAATGATGCCGACCTGATGCCCATCGACAATCGAGGCCACCAGCGGCGGGATAATGCGCTCCGGCTCAAGCAAAATGCCGTTGCGTACTGAGAGATTGGATAAACGGTGTGTACTCATTAATAAAATGACATCAAAGCCCTGATTATCCAGCACTTCAATAACATCCTGCAAAGCGCGTTCTACCTTTTGCTTCCCTACATAGGCCAGAACGTTGCCGGATAAAAGCGTAAGGAGTTGTTCTTCATCAGGCTCCGGGGCGTAATCGGCCATCACGTCATCGTATGAGAGATTACCTAACAGGCTGAAAGTTTTAATTTGTTCTTCAGAAATGTGGTCTGTAAGTAGCGGCAGTATTTCACTGACCGGGACGACGCCGATGGTGATAATTGCCAATGTTTGTTTCATGTTTCGTTCCGCCTTTGTCCCATATCAGCCCCTCACTGCTGCGCTGGTACCTTCCTGTTAATGATGCTCTGCTGAAGGTCGCTCGATAATTAACCACAAAGCGTAGCAGCATAATTGCAGAGCATCTGCCGGAATATTCAACGAAACGCCAACGACATTAATACAACATCACGATAATGAATTTTTAACAAACGTGTTGAGTGAAAGATGTGATTGATCACCATCTCATTGAGTTAACTAGATAGATAAGGGGGGTTATCATGGCATCCTTGCCGGGATCTTACGTCTTTTGCGGATCTTCATAACGCCGCTTTGCATCCAGCGCTTCTTGTTCGGTTTCGTGCTCGCTAATCAGCGTATCAGGATGGGGATGGTCAGCACGAAGTTGATACCAGGTTACCGTTTTGTCTGTGGCACCCTTTTCAACGGCAACAATACGCGCTTCCCGAGGATATGGAGGATTGCTCGCCATCGCTCTTCCTTTGGTAATGAATGAGCGTTAAGTATAGCCAGGAATCAGCTGGCTCGAGCCGTACGCAATGCAGCCAGCACTGCCTCAACAACTTTTTCCGGAGAACGAGTGGCATCAACCACATGGTGTGCAGCCTGGTTGTAAAGCGCTTCACGTGCAGCAAGAACTTCAACAATTTCATCGGTAATCGGCCTGCCCGTCAGGGTTGGACGCTGGCCTTCTTCCGGAAATGCTTCTAAACGAGAGGCCAGAATTTGCGCCGGAGCACGCAGGTAGATAACCACGCCATGCTCACGCATAAACTGGCGATTACTTTCGGCCAGAATCATGCCGCCACCTGTTGCGATAACCGTGCCGGGTGCCGTAACACTGTGCAGCGCGCCAGATTCACGGCGGCGAAAACCTTCCCAGCCTTCTTGCGCCACAATATCAGCAACGCTCATTTTGGTGCTGGTTAACAAGTAGTGGTCGGTATCAACAAAGTTACAGCCCAATGCCTGCGCTAACGCAACACCTATGGTTGTTTTGCCACAACCTCGTGCGCCGACTAAATAAATGGGTTGAGTCATCAGTGGCTAATCCTCAGCAGTACGCAAGTCGTGTGTCAAAAAATCAATAACGCTTATCGTTACGCAAATCATAATACCAGCAAGCTAGTACGTGGAATAGAATTACATCGGTATCAGGCGCTTTTCGAACGTTTGGCGACAAGCAGCCATTTTTCCAGTTCATTGGCGAATAACTGGCGGTCGCGCTGGTTAAGGCTGTCTGGCCCCCCTGTCTGGACGCCGCTGGCTCTTAATGTATCCATAAAATCACGCATCGTCAGGCGTTCACGGATGGTAGCTGGTGTATAAAGCTCGCCGCGAGGATTTAAGGCAATCGCGCCCTTTTCCAGTACGTCAGCTGCCAGAGGAATATCAGCAGTGACGACTAAGTCGCCTTTTTCGCAACGTTGCACAATTTCGTTGTCGGCTACATCAAAACCCGTTGCGACTTGCAGGCTACGGATAAAGCGCGAAGGTGGCGTTTTCAGCCCCTGATTAGCCACCAGCGTTACCATAATTTGTGAGCGCTCTGCGGCTCGAAACAGCACTTCTTTTATCACTTTTGGACACGCATCCGCATCCACCCAGATTTGCATGACGACTCCTGATTGTCATTGGGAATGGTGGCGATCTTGCCGTGCTTTTACAGAATCGCAAACTTTATCTTTCAGGTGGATGGCGGCTTGCTGTTTTGTTTAGGCCTGGCCGAGGTTAAGCTATGCTCATCACACAACTCAGACGATGGAGTGAGACTTTGGACAAGAAGATTGGTTTTATTGGTTGCGGCAACATGGGAAAAGCCATCCTCGGTGGCCTGATAGCCAGTGGACAGGTACTTCCAGGTAACATCTGGGTCTACACACCGTCACCCGATAAAGTGGAAGCTCTTCACGAAGAGTTCGGGGTAAATGCTGCGCAAAGCGCGCAGGAAGTCGCGCAAATCGCCGATATTGTTTTCGGTGCCGTGAAACCGAATGTGATGCTAAAAGTGCTGGGTGAAGTCAGTTCCAGCCTGAATAAAGACACTGTGGTGATTTCAATTGCCGCAGGCGTCACGCTGGATTCACTGGCAAAAGCACTGGGGCACGATCGCAAAATTATCCGCGCGATGCCAAACACGCCAGCGCTGGTGAATGCCGGGATGACTTCAATTACGCCAAACGCGTTGGTCACTTCAGAAGACATTGCTGATGCAATTAATATTTTCCGCAGCTTCGGGCTTGCCGAGGTGGTGTCTGAAACCATGATTCATCCGGTTGTCGGTGTCAGCGGTTCAGCGCCTGCTTATGTATTTATGTTTATCGAAGCCATGGCGGATGCTGCGGTACTGGGCGGAATGCCACGTAAACAAGCGTATCAATTTGCCGCGCAGGCAGTGATGGGTTCAGCCAAAATGGTGCTGGAAACCGGCATGCATCCTGGTGAATTGAAAGATATGGTGTGTTCACCGGGCGGTACGACCATTGAAGCGGTGAAGGTACTGGAAGAAAAAGGTTTCAGAGCTGCGGTGATGGAAGCCGTGGTGAAATGTATGGCGAAGTCCGAGCATTTAGGTAAGTCATAATCCTGCTGCCCTCTTCTGATCACAGGAGAGGGTTTTATGCTGCAATATCATAAACTTCTGTTCTGCTTCGCCCCAGATTCTTAGCTTTATACAAGGCCACATCCGCCGCTTTTAACCATTCGCGATAACTCACCATAGTGCCATCAAACTCCGCCACACCCACGCTTATACGCAGCGAAATATGCGGTGCGCGCGGTAGATGAAACTCTTCAAGGTATTCCCGCACACGAGCCATTGCCTGTATCGCGTTTTCTTGCGGTGTGCCGGACATAATTACGCCAAATTCATCGCCACCAAAACGCCCTATCACATCGGTGATTCGCAGCGTCAGTTGCAGATGCTCGGTTATTGCAAGAATGGCTTCATCTCCAACATCGTGACCATATGAATCGTTAATAGATTTAAAGTGGTCAATATCAATGATTAGCAAGGTGGCATTTCGTTGGTAACGCTGGCAGTTATCATATTCGCCGTGCAGCAGATGCTCCCAATGACGACGGTTATACACGCCGGTCATGCCATCACGGGTACTCATGTGCATCAGCCTTCGCTTGTGTTCGGATAATTTGAGTGCGGTTCGATAACTCACCAGGCCAAAATATGTCGGGTAAACAAGTAAGAATGGCAGGCAAATCCAGACCTGCGATGGCATGGTTTGTAGATTAAGCGGGATGTGAAGCAAGCCCAGCGTCAACAAACAACTCAGAACAAGGGTTCCCAAGCCGCCGAGGAACAGTTTGAGCCCGCCACAACCGACGTTGTTCATGCACAGCATTGCCAGGATTAACGCAGAGGGCAGAGCATTCATGCCCATCACAGCAATCCACACGCCCCCCATCAATGAATCAATCATTAAATTACGGATTTCAGCGCGCGCGGGGTCAGATGAACGGTCGGCAGTTTGCCATGCAAAGTGAGGCCAGATAAAACCATACGCGACCAGCAACAGCCACCACCACCCGGATACCGGCTGCATAACCAGTACGGATGAGACACAGAAGAAACCTGTCGCTAACCCGATAATTCTGGGTATGTATACCCGGCGGGCAAATCGCCGCCCTGAGCGATGCCGGTCTTCATTAAGGTACGTTGAGCTATCCATAATTCCCCCTGGAAGCCATCTACCAGTGCTGCGATCACCACTTATGATAATTAGGAATATTCTGAAATATTTTCCGTAATTATAGAAAGCCTGGTTGGGGGGGAAGTATGATTTTTCGGGTGAGTCAGCGAACCGACTCACCCATTTGAACTATTTGGCTTGTTTTTTCAGGCAATTACTCATGAACGTTTTTCGCGGATCTCCGGACAGGGTTTGTTTAGCGGCTTCGGCATTACAGTCTTTCATTTTCTGTTGTTGCGGCGTCAGACTTTTATCTGCGGGAGCTGACTGGCTGTTTTTCAAACAGTTACTCATGTAGGTTTTGCGTGCATCCCCTTTCAGAGTTTGCGAAGTCGCTGTTTGGTTACATGTCGTCATACGTTGTTGCTGCGGTGTCATTGCTTTATCTGCCGCTACAGCAGACCCAACAACCCCCGCCAATAACACCATCACGAATACAGTTTTCATAGCACCATCCTTTTTATTGTGGTGCTTTAATTTTGGTTCGTGGTTGAAAAAAAGGCGAACTACCGAGAGAAAAGAATTAAAGAAAAGCCAGAAAGGGTTAACTCAGATGGTGAAATAATGAAGCTCTATTTTATTGAGTCATTAAATTATGGGGCACTCTGCTTTTGTTGAGCATCCTGTTGTTTTTTACGCCGCAACATAATCGCCAACTGCCACACATTCAGCAATACCACCAACGCCGTGGCAATAAAGACCCAACGATAGCCTGCCATCGCAGAAACACCGGCACCTATTAACGGGCCTACCACATTGCCAAGATACATAAATGATTGATTATAGCCAAAAATACGCCCTGTCACCTGGTCGCTTGAATATTTAACCAGTAAGGTTTGCACCGCTGGGAGCATCGCGCCATCGGCAAAACCGAGCAAGAATCGTAATACCGCTAACTGCATCGGTGATGTTACCCACGACATAGCAAAAAATAATATCACTGAGAAAATTAGCGTTGCCATTAATACTCTGGCGGTACCGATTCTATCACCCAACTTGCCTAATCTTGGGGCTGAAATAAGTGCGGAGATCCCAGGAACTGCCGCAATAAAACCGCTAATAAAAGCGATATTGTTACTTTCAGGAGAAAGATGTTTGATAAACAGCGCAAGTATTGGCCCCACAGAACCATTACAAAGTTGAATGACCATGGTCGTGACAAACAGGCTTATCATTAATTTAGGATAAGGCAAGGAAGCAAACACAGCCTTACCCGATAAACGATCGGCCTTGCTGATATTGGGCCGCCCTCCCTCTTTTATTAGTAATAACGTCACTAAGAAACTGACCATTAGCAGCGCTGCTGTAACAAAAAACACCATCTGCAAACCGAGAGTATCAGCCATATATCCACCCATTAACGGGCCAACAATAACACCACTGATTTGCGCGGTGGAAAGCGTGCTTAATGCCCAACCGCTGCGCTCTCGCGGTACTTGAGAGGCCACTAATGCCATCGCGTTTGGAATATAGCCGGAGGTTAGCCCCATCAGGGCTCGCAGAATAAAGAGCTGCCAGACGTTGGTTGCAAATGCCTGTAACAAAATAGCGACCGCCATGCCAAACGATGCGCGCAGCAGCATTAACTTTCGGCCTTTTCTGTCGGCAAGGCTTCCCCACATCGGGGAGACAATGGCTGAAACCAAAAACGTCACGCTGAAAGTCAACCCAGACCACATGGACAACGCTTCGTGGGAGGTCACGCCTAGTTGTTCAACATAGAGCGGTAAAAAAGGAAGAATTTGACTAATGGCTAACCCGGTAAAAAAGCAACCGAACCATACCGAGATAATATTGACCTTCCAGGATTCCATACCGTGCACGCTTTATTAGTGGGATAAGCGGAATACTGTGAAGTTTATCATACAAATGGAATTTATCGACCAAGCCAGAAAGAAAGCGTTTACAAAATAATCACGACTGTTTTAAGCCGCAGGAAGCGCATGAATCCACCGTATGAGCGTGGTATGTTGTCCGCCTTTGTACTGATTAAGGATGGGTTTGGGCATGTCAAAACTGCGGGTCGGTATCGTGTTTGGCGGTAAGTCGGCAGAACACGAAGTGTCGCTACAGTCGGCGAAAAATATTGTCGATGCCATTGATAAATCGAAGTTTGAAGTGGTGTTGCTGGGTATTGATAAACAAGGCCAGTGGCACGTCAATGATGCGTCCAACTATCTGTTAAACGCAGAAAACCCGGCATTGATCGCCCTGAATCGCTCAGGGACAAATGTCGCAGTGGTGCCTGGTCAAACAGAAAACCAGCTGATTGAATCCTCCTCCGCACAGCTTTTAGCGCCTGTAGATGTGATTTTCCCGATCGTTCATGGCACGTTAGGCGAAGATGGTTCCTTGCAGGGGATGCTGCGCATGGCTAATTTGCCGTTTGTCGGCTCGGGCGTTCTGGGCTCTGCTGTCAGTATGGATAAAGACGTGACTAAGCGTCTGCTGCGTGATGCCGGGCTGAATGTCGCGCCGTTTATCACTCTCACCCGTGCGAACCGTAATAAAATCAGTTTTGCTGAAGTCGAAGCCAAACTCGGTCTGCCGCTGTTTATTAAGCCTGCCAACCAGGGTTCATCGGTGGGGGTCAGCAAAGTGAATACTGAGCAGCAATACGCAACTGCCGTTGCGCTGGCATTCGAGTTCGACCATAAAGTTGTGGTGGAAACCGGCATTAAAGGCCGTGAAATTGAGTGCGCAGTGTTGGGCAATGACGAACCGCAAGCCAGCACCTGCGGCGAAGTCGTGGTGAGCAGCGATTTTTATTCTTACGACACCAAATATATTGATGATAAAGGCGCGCAAGTTGTGGTGCCAGCGGCTATTCCAGCTGATATCAACGATAAAATTCGTGAGATTGCAGTACACGCTTATCAGACGCTGGAATGCAGTGGGATGGCGCGAGTTGATGTATTCCTGACAGCCGAAAATGAAGTCATTATTAATGAAATCAATACGCTGCCAGGCTTTACGAATATCAGTATGTATCCAAAACTCTGGCAGGCAAGTGGCTTAGATTATCAAACGCTGATTACCCGTTTGATTGAACTGGCTCTTGAGCGCCACCAGCGTGATTGCGCCCTGAAAAGTTCGATTACCGCTTAAGTTCTACTCTTTCGCCGTCTCCGTGGCCTCTGGTTCCGGGCGACGGCGAATAATAAATCCCGCCAGCCAGAAACAAATAACCCACGTCACCAGGCCGACAGCATAGTTTTGCCAGCCTTCGGTTTTAAACCCCAACAAGCCAATCACACCATTCAAAATAAAGATCAGGCCAATCGCTACGGCGTAATAGTGCCAGTCACGGCGCATTTTTAAAGACAATGATTTCGCAGGCATGGTGCAATCCGTCAGGACAATAAAGAGAACTTATTGTGGCATAGCCCGCGGCGAGAAACCGCACGTTAATACAGACCAGACAGGATATTGTTGCGGAAATTTAACCTAAGTTACAAATATGTGATCTCAAACATATATTCACAAACCAGGAGTATTCTGCACCAGAAATTACCAACAATCTGATATTGACAAGCAAGATGACCTGCCAAACTCACGCAATTGAAGTATCAGGCCGGAGCCTGAATCGCTTTATTGTTACATGGGAGGTCGTGATGACTGATATGAGTTTGTCGAAACAGGTTGTTCCTGTAAGCCCCGTTTCAACAGCGAAAGCAGAGGGATCTACCCGGAATAATTTGGCTTACGCCGCGTTCATTTTGTTCTGCTTTTGGGTCGGTATGCAGGTTCTGAGTTTGATGATTCACGCGCCAGGCGTGCTTGAACATCTGGCCCAGGGCAATGATGCTACTCGCCCGCGCATTGAAATGGGGTTTGCGGTAAGCACCGTATTTGGTTTGGTCCCCTTTCTTGCCGGTTGCGCACTGCTCGGAGTGGTGAGTCTGGCGCTGAAATTCCACCATCGCCATCATTTCTGATTTGCGCGAAAGCTAAATGCAGGCAGATAAACATCGATCATCTGCCTGCTTGTTTTAAAGTTTCATGCAGGCAGCACGCCTGTCATCCACCCGCTTTGCAAACCACGCTGTTGTCAGATTTCGGGTAATTTTCGGGCTTTCCAATGTAATGCCCGGCAGCATTTCTCGTGGTAATTTCTTACCCGCTTTCTTTTCCGCTATGGCATAAACCTGCTGATACAAATCGGTTTTTTCAAAATCAATACTGTCACCTTTTTGCAGCGCGCGATGAATTTGGCTTTCACTCATATCAAGTTTGTTTGCCAGTTTTCTAACCGCCAGTTCGGTACTGCCTGCTTTATCGGTGTTGTACAAAATTAAGTCGCCATCCAGCGCCAGTTTCACACCCGTTGCCTTGCTGACTGCGCTCTGGAATGCGGCATTGCGGCTGGCGTACCAACCGGCGTTGAAATCAGCAAAACGGTATAACGGCTGAGTATAATTTGCCGGATAGTTCAGCAAATGGTATGTGCCAAACCACAGCCCCCCGCGCCGAGTGAATACTTCCTGGCGCACGGTGCCTTCCATTTTCCACGGGTATCCACTGGTATGAAGCTCTGCAAAAGCGATGCTGACTTGCATCGGGCCGCCGGTATGCACCGGGTTCAGATTGCCAAAGAGTTTCTGCCCCATTGGCACCATGTCGATGAAATCATCAAAAATAGCGCTCAGCTGCCCTTCGGTTTTTACACTATCCAGGCGTTCGCTATAACTTTTGCCATTCGGCGATTTAATTAATAACGCGGTATGAACCAAAAACGCGGGGATATGCATTTTTTCGGCGCGACGGTCGATCTCTTTCCAGGCAATTTTACTCAAATTGGGTACGGCCGGATCGGCAACCAGATTGGACTCTTGCTGCGCCACCGCCAGCACCGAGCAGATATTCTCTTCGCTTGGCGCAATATCCTGGCTCTTAAAGGTGGTAGCTAAATCTTTCGCCCAGCTGTTGCGGTCTTTTACGCTGGCAGGGATTTTCCGCTTCGCTACACTTTCAACATCAACGGGTTTCGTTGTTTCGGAAACCGGTGCCGTGGTCGTTTTAGTCGTACAGCCTGCAAGCACCATCATGGCCAGGAAACTCAGGCAGATAGCTGAACGTGGAGGTCTGGAAATCGTGACCGTCATAACATCCCTTTTCTCTTAAAAATCAGACGCGACAACCCTGCCATTTTTTCTCTCTCTGCGATAGAGGAAAATCCCTGAACAAACATAACAGCTGGCTCGCTGACATAAAGTGCGTTTATCTTGACATAAACTTGACAGTTGATTGCCTGGTCAGTAATTTCACTTGTAATTACTGACCAGGCAAATATCATGAGTAACCATCCGGGTATTATCGACAACAAATTTCATCTCGGTTTGCTAATCCATTTAGCGAACCAGTTTAAAGATCAGCTTATCAGCCAGTATTTTTCGGGCGCTGATATCACCGCAGCACAGTTCAAGGTGCTGATTAATATTTATAAAGGTGTCACCAGCCCGGTTGAAATCAGCAAAAATCTGGTGATGGATGCAGGCGCTATGAGCCGTATGGTGGATCGCATGGTTAAACGCGATCTTATCGTCCGCAACCCTAATCCGCAGGATAAACGTCAGGTGATTTTGGCGCTGACAGACAAAGGTCGGATTATCTGCGATCGCTTTCAGAACGAGGCACTGTCTTCGATCATCGGCGATCTCACTGCAAGACTCACCCCCGATGAATCCCGTTTACTGGTAGAGCTAATTACAAAAATGCTGCCGGACGAGATCACCGCTCCTCATCGCTAAGTATTCATAAAGGCCGTAAATAAGATGGAAAACACATCTACTGAAAACGTTCCGCGCACCAGTAAGCGTAAACGTAACTTTATTATTTTTATCATTATTCTGGTGCTTATCGGTGCGGGATGCCTTGCGTGGTATCTGCTGTACGCACGTTTCTACGAAACCACCGACGATGCCTATGTCAATGGCAACCAGGTGGCGCTGACGCCACAAATCGGCGGTACGGTGACTCAGGTCACGGCTGATGAAGGGGATTTCGTTGAAAAAGGCCAGCCGTTAGTGCTGCTGGACCCAAGCGATACCGAAATTGCGCTGCAACAGGCCGAAGCCAATCTCGCCAATACGGTTCGCCAGGTTCGCGGTTTATACAGCACGGCGGATAACTACCGTGCACAAGTTGCCGCAAAACAGGTTGCCTTACAGACTGCACAAAATGATTATGCGCGTCGCCAGAAAATTTTCTCGACCGGTGCGATTGCCGTTGAAGATCTCTCGCATTATCGCGATGCCGTAGCCAGTGCGCAAAGTGATTTGGCGGCTGCTCAACAAGCATTGCGCACCAATCTTGCGATGGTGGATGACACGGTTATTGATAGCCATCCAGAAATTAAAACCGCCGTTGCAACACTTCGCCAGCGTTATCTTGATAACTCACGTACCACCATCGTCGCACCGGTTAGCGGCTATGTGGCTAAACGCGCGGTGCAACTGGGAATGCGGGTGAGTTCAGGCACCACGCTGCTTGCCATCGTGCCGCTAAATGAAGTGTGGGTGGATGCTAACTTCAAAGAAAGCCAGATGAATGCTATGCGTCTGGGGCAAAAAGTGACGCTGAATGCTGATATTTATGGCGACAAAATTGAATACCACGGAACGATTGAAAGCTTGGGTATCGGCACCGGCAGCGCGTTTTCTTTATTACCTGCGCAAAATGCCAGTGGTAACTGGATCAAAATCGTTCAGCGTTTGCCTGTGCGTATTACGCTCGATCCGCACGATATGCAGAAACATCCGTTGCGTATCGGCCTGTCGATGAATGCACGTGTGGATATCCGCAATGTTGACGGTCATTTACTGCCGCAACAAACGGTTAGCGCCCCACGCTTCACCACGGATGTCTATCAAGACTCGCTGGAAGAAGCAGACAAACTGGTGGCCAAAATCCTTCATGACAACAGCAATACGGTAGCGTCACGCGCCCGTTAAGAGAGACGTTATGCAAGATAAGGCGGCTTATACGCCACCCAGTCTGCTGCTTGCGACGCTCGCGCTGTCGCTGGCAACTTTTATGCAAGTGCTGGATTCCACCATCGCAAACGTCGCATTGCCGACCATTGCCGGGAACCTCGGCGTCAGTGCGGATCAAGGCACGTGGGTTATCACTTCGTTTGCGGTGTGTAATGCTATTGCCCTGCCGCTTACGGGCTGGTTTACGCGGCGGTTTGGGCAGTTAAAACTGTTTATCGGCTCCGTAGTAATGTTCACCCTCACCTCATTTCTGTGTGGCTTCGCCCACAGCATGACTGAGTTGATCATCTTCCGTGCCATGCAGGGTTTTTTCGCCGGCCCGATGTTCCCGATGTGCCAGACACTGTTACTGGTTATCTTCCCCCCCATGAAGCGCGGGATGGCTCTGGCGTTGCTTTCGATGGTGACCGTGGTTGCGCCAATTGTTGGGCCAATTACCGGCGGCTGGATCACCGACAACTATTCATGGCCGTGGATTTTTTATATCAACGTTCCCATCGGTATTTTTGCGGCTATTACCGTCTGGACGCAAATGCGTGGGCGCGAAGAAACCACCACCAGTGCACCAATTGACTACATCGGCATCGGGTTGCTGGTTATTGGTGTTGGGCTGCTGCAAGTGGTGCTGGATAAAGGCAACGATCTCGACTGGTTCGCCTCGCCAGAAATTATCATCATGTCCGTGATTTCGGCGATTGGTCTGGTGGCATTTGTTATCTGGGAATTAGGTGAGCGCCATCCGATTGTGAACCTGCGCCTGTTTAAAGAGCGCAACTTTGCGATTGGCACCACGGCGCTAATGCTGGGGTATGCAGCGTTCTTTGCTATCAATATTATCCTGCCACAGTGGTTACAAACGCAGATGGGCTACACCGCTATCTGGGCTGGGCTTGCCGCCGCACCAATGGGGTTCTTGCCATTATTACTGACACCGATAGTGGGCCGTTACGCCGGAAAAGTGGATTTGCGAATACTGGCTTCGATGTCATTCCTGATTATGGGGGCGTCTTGCCTGTTCCGTGCGCAGTTCAACACTAACGTCGATTTCCGCACCATCGCCGAAGTGCAGATGTTTATGGGTATTGGCGTGGCGTTCTTCTTCATGCCATTAACCACGATTGTGCTGTCGAATCTTCATGGTGCAGAAGTGGCGGAAGGCTCAGGTCTGGCGACATTCTTCCGTGTGCTGGGCGGCTCGTTTGCCTCGTCGCTGACAACCTGGATTTGGTCACGCCGTGAAGTTTTCCACCATGCCAATCTGACGGAAAGCGTGTCGATTTATAACCCAGCGGCAGTGGACTATCTGGATAAGATGGGCGGTGTGACACAGCAGCATCTGGCATTTGTCGATAAAACTATCGAGCAGCAGGCCTACATGATGTCGACCATCGACTACTTCTGGATTTTGGGATGGGGATTTATGGGGCTGATTGTGATTATCTGGTTTGCCCGCCCACCGTTTATTCGATCAGGGGCACCGAGCGCCCCATCAGCAGGGCATTAACGCTAAAAGCGGGTGACGCATATTCACCCGCTTTTTTATTTAGACTGACTCGCCAGCCGCTTCCACAGGAATATCCTGCAACGTGCGTTCAAAACTACGCAGACGTTTGTAGATAGACATCAGCTCAACCAGTGTTGTCCACGAGCTAATCAAGTACTGGAATGAACCGCGTACCTGACCAAATACGTTGGTGATTTGCGTCATTAAGCCAAGCGTAATGGTGCCTGCCACAATCGATGGGAACAGCAAGAACAGGCCAAACACGTTATCAACTTGCAGGTAGAGAATACGGGCAATGTTGAAGTACATGTAATGGAAATAGAGTCGGAAATAGTTCCTGCGCACACCATCGAACAATTCTTTAACCGTCGGCGGAGCCGCACGAGAAGGATCATCCTCGCCGTAGACCAGCTCTTTACGATATGCCGCTTCTACGCGCTGATTTTTGAACTCAAGCCCTGGCAGTTTAATCCCAACCACCGCCAGCAAACCGGTTCCCAGCAGGGACCAGATAATAGCCGCAATCACCAGACCGTAAGGAATATGCCCCACAATCGGTAAGTCAGGCACATGGGCAGAAAGGGTGACCAGAACGGGTAAGAATGCGATTAACGTCATAATGGCGTTAATAAAACTCACGCCCATATCTTCCAGAGTGGAAGCAAAACGCATGGTGTCTTCCTGCACACGCTGTGCCGCACCTTCGATATTGCGCAGTAGCTGCCAGTTCTCCATGTAGTATTCGTTCATCGCGGTACGCCAGCGGAACACATAGTGGCTGACGAAGAAGTTATTCATCACGCCGACAATGACCGCAATCAGTGCGATACCGAGGAATACGCCTACCTCATGGTAAAACTGCTCGATAGTGACTTTATGAGGGGAACTTAGCGCAGTCTGGATTAAATCGTAGAATGGGGCATACCACGCATTCACCGCCACCCCAACTTCCACCAGGAACCAGGTCACGAAAATAATGAGTGAGGAGCCAAGAATCGACCAATACTGCCAACGGTGTGGACTGTATATAAACCAGAATAGAGCAAATACGCCCACGCAAACTGCGTAATAGGCGTAAAACACCAGATATCCCATCGACCAAAAACGGGCTGCGCTGATGGGCACTTCGCCACTCGCGCCAGTGATATGCTCAATCCAGTTGCCTCCGCCAGCCTGCCAGAAAACAACGGCGATCATCGCCCAAATAAAAGCCGACAGAAAAAAAGCTGTCGGGCGTGGGAAAAACGATTTAAACATTACAACACTCCTGAAAACACACTCTTATTGTTATAACTATCCCGGCACAATAAGGCTCACTGAATGTTGTATCAAGAGATGTAAGGTTAAGTGCTGCTTTACCACTCGCTCAGGATATCTGCGGTAGATTTTACCCGCAGGGTGTTTCCCGGAATCGTAAAGTTGCGCCAGACATCGTTGTAATGCTCGATTAACACTTCAGCAAGAGCCGCCGGACGATTTGCTGTGGTATGGGCGTCTGACGCGACCGTCATGGCATAACCACGACTGGCTCCGTTTTTAATAGTAGCGTCCACGCAATAATCCGTTGCACAACCGCAGACCACAAATTCGCTTATCTGGTGGCGATTGAGCACTTCATCAAGCTCAGTGCGATAAAACGCATCACAAGCTGTCTTGGTGATATAAAGCGAATCAATGGGTTGTAGCAGTTCAGGTAAGAGATCAAACGCCGCGGTCCCCTTTCCCAGCCCTTGTTCTGTGTGCTGGATAAAAATGACTTTATCGGCGGCATCGATCAGTTGGTTAATACGCTTCGTGCAGATTTCCCGGTTAAAACGAGGGGCTTCAAACACCCCGTTTTGCATATCAATAACCATCAGTACACGTTGGGCAGGCATGATTACGTTCTCAGTAAACGAGTGAGACTGGAGCGTAGCACAACCCTATTTTGGCTTTAAACGGTATAAAGTTTAGGTGCACCATCTGGCCGGGTTTTGAACCGGCGATGCAGCCAAAGATATTGTTCTGGCGCACGCATGATTTCATGTTCAATTTTGCGGTTCATGTATTCTGCAGCGGCCTGCTCATCATCAAGCGGGTAATCAGTAAACTCTGGCCCGATGACCAACTGATAGCCGGTACCATCCGTCTTGCGGATCAGTACGATAGTCAGGATAGCCGGTTTTGCCAGGCGGGCAATCGTATAGGTTCCGTTGGTTGTCGCAGCCTGCTGTACCGCAAAAAATGATGCAAATGAGCTGCCTTTAGGGCCGTAATCCTGGTCCGGTGCAAACCATACCGCTTCGCCAGATTTAAGCGCTTTCACCATGCCTTTCAGATTGCGTCTGTCCAGCATGGCTTTGTTGGAACGCGAACGTCCACGCGTCTGAACAAACTCCATCGCTTTATTGTTATGCGGGCGATACATCGCCATCATTGGACGGCAAAGCCCCATCACTCTCCCGCCTAATTCCAGCGACATAAAATGCACGCCGACAGCCAGAACACCTTTGCCTTTATCGCAAGCCGCAGTGATGTGTTCAAGACCGCTGACCTCAAACCATTTACGCACTCGTTCATCGGACCAAAACCAGGCCATACCGGTTTCAATCAACCCCATCCCAAGGGAGGAAAAGTTCTGCTTAACGAGGGTTTCGACTTGCTCATCCGTGTAATCCGGGAAGCAAAGCTTAAGATTCTGGCGGGCAATAGAAACCCGGCGTTTGAGAAAACGCATTGATGCACGACCAATGAAGTCGCCCATTTTCAGTAGTATGGGATAAGGCAACTGCACCCACAGCCACAAAATAGCCAGACCAAACCAGGTCAGCCAATAGCGAGGGTGGAGGAGTTCTGTTTGAAAACGAGGTTTACTAGACATTCTCAGCTTATGTATGCGTAATGAGTATGTATCGCATAAGGAAGTCAATCATTAGCGGTACAGCAATGTGCCGTAACTATGACGCCGCACGGCGGTAATAGTTGCAACACGGCGATAATAGTTGCTCTGATGATACGTATTTTCTGATCGGGCCACGTAGAGATGTTGTCAGTTTTTACGTATTCCCCTCAATTATGTCAGCGAAAGGATTTAGTCACAAACTGTGGTGTATTACTGAGCGAAAAATGCACTGAAATGCCGCGTTACGCTTTTTCTCATCACATTCCTCATTTTCCACGTTTGCGCAGCGCCATAGAGTAGTATAAATACGATAAATCTCGCTTCACTTCGTTAATGGGTTACCCGCGTTGAAAATTCGTCTCCCGCGCCTTGCTGCGCTCGTTATTGCTGCGCTGCCAATTTTGAGCTTTGCACAAACATCTCCCGATCCTGTTTTTGCCTCTGAGATAGCAGACCGCTATGCCAATCATATTTATTACGGCAGCGGCGCCACAGGCATGGCAATGGTGGTGATTGATGGAAATCAGCGCGTTTTCAGAAGCTTCGGTGAAACCCGCCCCGGTAATAACGTTCGTCCGCAACTTGATTCCGTTATCCGCATTGCTTCACTGACTAAGCTAATGACCAGTGAAATGCTGGTAAAAATGTTAGATCAGGGCAAAGTTCAGCTCAACGATCCCTTAAGCAAATATGCGCCAGCAGGAGCCCGCGTTCCGACTTACAACGGCAATCCTATAACTCTGGTCAATCTGGCAACGCATACAAGTGCATTACCCCGTGAGCAACCCGGTGGTGCGGCGCATAGAACGGTATTTACCTGGCCGACGCGTGATCAACGCTGGAATTGGCTCGCCACTGCAAGTTTGAAAAGTGCACCAGGTACCATTGCCTCATATTCAAATCTTGCTTTTGATTTGCTCGCCGATGCGTTGTCTCGTGCAGCAGGTAAACCTTATCCGGCATTGTTCGAAGAACAAATCACACGCCCATTGGGCATGAAGGACACCACGTTCACTCCTTCACCAGATCAATGTAAACGCCTGATGGTGGCAGAAAAAGGCGCCAGCCCTTGCGACAACACACTCGCCGCAGTTGGGAGTGGCGGAGTTTATTCCACGCCAGACGATATGATGCGCTGGATGCAGCAATTCCTGAGCTCTGATTTCCACCGCCGCAATACCCAAGCCGACAGAATGCAGACGCTGATTTATCAACGCTCGCAGTTAACCAAAGTTATTGGTATGGACGTTCCTGGAAAAGCGGATGCTTTAGGGCTTGGATGGGTTTACCTGGCACCTAAAAATGGTAAACCGGGCATTGTGCAGAAAACAGGTGGTGGCGGCGGTTTTATCACTTATATGGCAATGGTTCCACAAAGCAATGTGGGTGTTTTTGTCGTCATCACCCGCTCACCATTAACTCGTTTTGTGAATATGAGTGACGGTGTTAATGATTTAGTTTCAGAGTTAAGTGGATTTACCTCTTCAGCTAGCCCTGCATCTTGATAACGGAGCTGGTCGATGCGTCGACCTGCTATTTAATAACTGATCGGTAAGTGATTTACCGATATCAGCTTACCTTTATCCATCTCAATATAATTCCCTTTGCGTAGCGCAGATAACATCTCTGCGATAACTGACCGAGATATCTTGGTTCGTTTCTGTACAAAGTTAATGACACCGGTTCGGGCTCGTAAGTCAGGACTCCATGAGTCCATAATGAGTAGAGTGGCTCGAATCTGAGCGTAAGTTGTCGCACCAGAGAAACAGGTATCTCGTCGCTCAAAGCTACGTAAGAGATGAGTCGTCCAGTGACAAACTTGCGACCACAATTTATATTTTTCAATAATATCAAAAGCGGTATTTGCTGGTAGGGTAAAGCCCTGGCATTTGGTTTGGGTAGTTATACGGTATTTAATATTAGTTGTGCCAAATATATTTGCCAAACCAAGTAGTGTGGGTGCTGAAACAAGCTCCATCAAAACATCGTCTGCTTCCCGATGCAATATAAAACTCCCTTCGCTAAAGAACACAATTAACGGTTCACTCTTCGCATGATGCATATTCAATTCACTGTCTGCTGGTAAAATAAATTCCTTTCCAGCATCCACCAACCTGCTACGAATAGCTTCGAGCTGGGTTAATGGTTTTATATACATAATAGAGGTTCCTTTACTTTGACAGGGCAAAAAAATGCCCATCCCTATTTGAGACAGGCACTGATTATAATGACTCAGTTCAATTAAATTTTAATAGAAACCAAGTAATTACTTGCGCTATTACCAGGTGTACTTAACACCGACGTTGGCTGACCAATCTTGATCAACATCACCACCGCCGAGGTAGTTAGTGTCAACATAGGCGCCGAAGTTTTTGGTAAAGCTGAACTGAGTCCCCAGACCGACACGAACCGCAGAACCTTCTACACCATTATCGATGCTATCACCGTTAACATCAGCACTATTGCCATTGGAATCGTCGTAGACGTAAGCCAGTTTGAAGTAAGGAGTCAGAGCTTGATCACCGTAGTTAAAGGTGTATCCAGCGTCCATACCCAACTCATAACGCATGCTGTCGTATGACTGGCTGCCCACTTTCATGTCGTTGCTCAGTTGGTAATCATCACCATCCTGGAACAGACCTGAAATAGAAGCGTACGGCGTCACATAACCTTGTTCGTTCAACTTCAGATCATAGCCCAGTTTCATACCAAAGCCCCAGGCATCGGAAGAAACATCACCATCAACCGCTGCACCATTACTCATGGTTGCAGTCAAATCGTTGCTGTAATGGCTATAGCTCAGAGTTGAATCCAGGAAGATATTGTTCTGGAAACGAGCAGAAGAGTAGATGCGGGCAGACTGGCTGTCCTGATCTACATTACCACTGTTATCGCTGATGCTTCCTTTTGCAAAGCCCGCAGCTGCACCAACAGTCCATTTAGCGCTATTACCGTCGATCTGTTTATCCAGACCAACCATAATACCGTTAACGTCCTGATCGTAATTCAGCACACCGTTATCACCAGAGAAACCACCGCCGATATAAGTTACCCATGCGCCACCCGTATCAGATGGAGTATGGCGACCATTTGCCAGGCGAGTTGCCAGAGCATCTTGTTCCAGATTCCAGATATTGGTGTTAGCAGAAGGGATGCTCAATGCCATATTAGCATAATCAGTCAATTCACTTTGCTTCAGAACAACAGTATTTCCTTCCTGCTCAGCATGATAGGTATAAGCACCCAAATCAGCTTTGTTAGCCGCAGAGAAAGTGGCAGTGCTGTTTTTGTCGTTAACGTAGACCAATTCGTTACGGTTATAGTCAGCAACAGAACCCGTACCAGTAGCGTTATCAACACGCACTTTATAGTTACCGGTTGCAGCTGCTACGTTGTCGCCTACGTTATCAACTTCGCTCTGACCTGCTTCAGTCTGATTTGCATCGTAAGCGTCGCCATTACCATTAATGGTCAGGTGACCATCAGAATTCATGGCGATAACACCGTAGCCGTAGTTAGACTTAGAAGTATCGTTGGTACGGTCGTTGCTCAGGTCGGCATCCAGCACATAACGGTTGCTGTGAATGTCGAACGTACCTGCGTTGATGTGGCCTGAAGCATCAGTGGCGCTGGTCACGTTCAATACGTCAGTATGGAACGCGCCAATATTAGACTCTTCAGTCTGCACATCAAACAGACCATTGTTGGTCACATTGATGGTGTTTGCATACAAGGCTGCATTGGTATCAGTCCAACCAGCAGAGACATCATCAGCCAGAGATACGGTACTGTTATCGATAGTCAGGGAATCAGTTGCAACATGACCATCTTCACCAATGTTCAGAGAAGAATCACCGGTCAGAGTAATAGAGTCAGAAACCAGAGAAGAATCTGCCACGTTTACCTGAGAACCGCTGTTAATGTTCAACGTATCAATCAGGGATGATTTGGTCGTATCCCATTCTGAACCACCGTTCAGCGTTACGTTGAACAGGCCACTTTGATAAACAGCGTTGCCGGCAACATGACCCTCATCATATATGGTATCAGAGTTATCGATACCGTAAGTTGAATATGGCCACAGGCTATTAGCAGAGATATCAATCAGTGTTGCAGTTGCGTCTGTGCCTGGTGCATAGTCGTATTGACCATCGCCATCAGTGTCAACCTGATGTACAGACATTGCTGCACCGACCCACTTGCTACCGTTGTTCAGGGTAACATCCATACGGTCAGTACCATCCCAGCCGTTGGTATCAACATTGGAATCGGTATCACGATAAGAGTCAGCGCCGTTCGGGAAGAAGTTCTCATCAAAGTTACTTGAGAAGAGAATATCCCCCATCAGCGTGGAATTACTCAGATTAACAGTTGTCTGCATGGCGTTGTCAGCATACGGATTAGCAATCGCCGAGATTGCAACATCATCATTAGTATACTCGCCAGAATAACTGCTTGCGTTAGCGGTATTACCAAACCAACCAGCGGTGCCTTCATCTGTCCATGAACCAGAGGTCACAGTAGAGTCAGACACGGTAATGGTATTATTAAATACTTCACCGCTATTTACGCCAGTACTCACAGTATTGTCGTCAGTATCTAACCACTCATAACCCTGAGTCAGCGTAATACCCGCAACGTGTGAGTTATTTTTAATAACCAGATCAACTTCCTGATCCAGAGTGATCGCTGTACCCATATTGTATACAGGCACATCATACGAATCTACTGCGTCATTATACGTACCGTTGTAGGTATAATGTTCATAGTTGTCATCAATCGTTGAGTTATCAACGGTCAGCGCCAGGCGGTCATGGTAATAACTTGAGCGGTCATCAGTACAATTATCACCCGTTCCAGTGACACAACTTGAAGTCACCATACCGTGAATAGTGCTGTTTTTGATTGTCAGGCTATTATCATTGGTGTTAGTCGAAAGACCATCATCCAGGTAGTACGTGGAAATAACACCATTTACAGTAGAGTTGTTGATTACCGGATAAATATCACCGTTGTAAGAACTATCAGTACCATAGTTATCCCAACCTGCAAATCCCTGATAGTAATAGCCATTGGCATAGGTAGAATCATTATAGTGAGCGAACGTATTGTACGTCGTACCGGAGACATCATTAGTCGCAGCACTTGCCTGAGCGGCAATTGCCATAGTACAGGCCACTGCTAGTTGAGATACAACGAGTTTCTTTTTCCAAGAATGCATTTGTCATCCCTCCTAAGGGATCTAATCTTATGTTGGTCCATCAATAGTCAATGCAGTAAATCATTAGTCAATGCAGTAAGCAGCGATCACAAATATACGTAACAGCATTAGCGAAAAGGATTATTATTCCCCATAACTAAATCGTTCAATTAATTTCTTTAATAAGTACGGAAACAGACTATTTTCAAAAACAAACTCATTCACATGAAAATAAAAAACACATTAAATATCAATGAGATGAATTTAAAAAATCATTGATTCATATAAATAATTTATCATTAACGCATTACTCATTTGGCATTAAAAACATTAATTAATGAACTAAAACTTAAGCCAGTGAAACATATAATGTCATGGCCGCTTAAATGAGCGATAACTTAAGTCTCATTCAGAAATGATTGGGTGTTTATTGAAAGTGGATATATTTAATAAATAATATTATTAGCAATGAGGGATGTAATCAGAAAGGAGAGGTAATACACAAAACCTAATAATTTCCAGATTTGTATGTATTACCTATAGATCATTTACGCGCGGATAGTATCGTCGCCGAAACCGATCCATTTGTATGTTGTTAACGCTTCAAGCCCCATAGGGCCGCGAGCATGGAGTTTCTGCGTACTTACCGCCACTTCTGCACCCAAGCCAAACTGGGCACCATCTGTGAAACGCGTCGAGGCATTAACGTAAACAGCAGAAGAGTCGACTTCATTCACAAAGCGATTTGCGTGGCTTAGTGTTCGCGTCAGAATCGCGTCTGAGTGCTGGGTGCCGTGTTCGCGAATATGATCGATAGCATCATCAATATCACTGACAACTTTCACATTTAAATGCAGCGACAACCATTCGTCATCGTAATCTTTCGCTTTTACCGGCAGCACTTCCGCTGGGCCACTTTGCAGCAGCAATAAAGATTGTTCATCTGCATGCAGCGTTACGCCGGACTCAGCCATTTGCTGGCTTAATACCGGTAAGAAAGTCTCGGTAATGCCCCGGTGTACAAGCAGTGTTTCGACAGTATTACAGGTGCTTGGACGCTGTGTTTTTGCATTAACGATAATTTTAAGCGCCGGAGTAAACTCAGCACTTTCATCGACAAAAATATGGCAAACGCCAATACCGCCGGTTATTACCGGAATCGTGGATTGCTCACGGCAAAGTTTGTGTAAGCCCGCGCCACCGCGTGGAATAAGCATATCTACATAGCGATCCATGCGCAGCAGTTCATTCACCAATGCGCGATCCGGGCTTTCTATGGCCTGAACTGCAGCCGGGGGTAAACCGCATTCGATAAGCGCTTGCTGAATGACTTTTACCGTCGCCGCATTCGTACGCCAGGTTTCTTTTCCGCCACGCAGAATTGCTGCATTACCTGTTTTCAGGCACAACGAAGCAACATCCACCGTGACGTTAGGGCGAGCTTCATAAATCACGCCCACCACGCCTAGTGGAACGCGACGGCGTTCGAGGCGCAGGCCGCTATCCAGCAATCCACCATCAATCACCTGGCCAACGGGATCGGCCAGATTGCAGACCTGACGAACATCATCGGCAATGCTTTTTAAACGTACGGGTGTCAGTTTCAGGCGATCCAGCATGGCTTCGCTCAAGCCATTTTCTTTTGCTTCGGCCAGGTCTTGTTCATTGGCCTCTAAAATATCGATGGCCTGTGCTTCCAGATAATCTGCGATGAGTTCCAGCGCACGATTTTTTTCGCGGCTGGATAGCAGCGCCATTTGATAAGAAGCCGCTTTAGCGGCTTTGCCCATTTGTTCCAGCATTGCCAGCTCCTTAGTTAACAATCATGTCGTCGCGATGGACAGCAACCGGGCCGTATTCATAGCCGAGGATTTCATCGATCTCTTGAGAGTGATGCCCCGCAATACGGCGTAAAGCGTCGCTGTTATAGCGGCATACGCCGTGGGCGATGTCTCGTCCTCCAAGGCTGCGAATGCGGATAACCTCCCCACGGGAAAAGTTGCCCTTCACGCTTTTAATGCCTTTAGGTAACAAAGAACTGCCGCGTTCAAGAATTGCCGACAGAGCGCCGTCATCCACGGTGATTTCACCGGCAGGAGGCGCGCCAAAGATCCAACGCTTACGATTTTCCAACGGTGATTGTTGCGCATGGAAACGTGTCCCAACGGGTGTTCCCGCCATCACGTCGCCAATTACGCCAGGCTTGCTACCTGCGGCAATCACAACATCAATACCAGCACGACAGGCAACATCGGCGGCCTGCAATTTCGTGCCCATACCACCGGTACCCAAACCGGAAACGCTGTCACCGGCAATGGCTCGCAGAGCATCATCAATGCCGTGAACTTCTTTAATCAATTCAGCTTCTGGATTGTTACGTGGGTCAGCAGTAAACAGACCCTGTTGGTCAGTCAGCAAAAGCAGTTTATCTGCCCCCGCCAAAATAGCGGCCAGAGCAGAAAGATTGTCGTTATCGCCCACTTTGATTTCTGCGGTCGCTACAGCATCGTTTTCATTGATTATAGGTACGATGTTGTTATCCAGCAGCGCTCGCAAGGTATCACGCGCATTCAGGAAGCGTTCACGGTCTTCCATATCCGCACGCGTCAGCAACATTTGCCCTACGTGAATCCCGTAGATAGAAAACAGCTGTTCCCAGAGTTGGATAAGTCTGCTTTGCCCTACCGCCGCCAACAATTGTTTGGAGGCAATGGTTGCGGGGAGTTCGGGATATCCTAAATGCTCACGCCCCGCGGCAATCGCCCCGGAGGTGACAATAACGATACGATGCCCGGAGGCATGAAGTTGTGCGCATTGACGCACCAGCTCAACAATATGAGCCCTATTCAGGCGGCGTGAGCCACCGGTTAATACGCTAGTGCCTAGTTTTACCACCAGCGTCTGGCTGTCACTCATGATTCTCTGCCGTTTCAACGAAATTGGAAAATTAAAATGCCAGATGACGTTGTAACAGGACTGACGCGGCTTGCCAACTGCCCTGATAAGGAAAACAGCCAACCAGGCGTAAAGGATCAATTAACGTAACGGCATATTTTGACAATTTTATGACAAATATAAATTATTACGTTTATTTAAACTTTCTCTTACTCTGTCATAAAACTTTCATCTCAAGGCGATAAAACTCACTGCGTTTTTTAACGGGATATTTCCCGATTAAATTTTAGCGCGTTGACATCATTGGGATGAGAAAATGAAGAAAAGCACACTGGCATTAATGGTATTGGGTTTTCTGGCGTCATCAACTTCTTCGCAGGCTGCGGAAATTTATAATAAAGATGGCAATAAACTCGACCTTTATGGAAAAGTAAAAGCTGAACATTACATGAGCGATAATAACGCTGTAGATGGCGACCAGTCTTATGTTCGTCTGGGTTTTAAAGGCCAGACACAAATTAACGATCAGCTAACTGGTTTTGGTCAGTGGGAATATCAAGTTGCCGCCAACAAAGTGGAAGGTGATCCTAATACGACTAAAACTCGTCTGGCTTTTGCTGGGTTAAAAGCGGGCGACATCGGCTCCTTCGATTACGGGCGTAACTATGGCGTGCTGTATAACATCGCCTCTTACACCGATATGATGCCTGAATTTGGTGATGACTCTTACACCAAAACAGACAACTTCATGACTGGCCGAGCTAACGGTGTGGCCACATATCGCAATAACACCTTCTTCGGCCTGGTTGATGGCCTGAAGCTGTCCTTGCAGTATCAGGGCAAGAATGAGAATGATGGCCGTACAACCAGCAAACAAAATGGCGACGGCTTTGGTACCTCACTCAATTACGATATTGGGGATACCGGTCTGAGCGTGGGTGCAGGTTATGCTAACTCCAACCGTACACTAGCGCAGAAAAATCAGGCTATCGGCAAAGGTGACAATGCTGAAGCATGGACTACTGGCGTGAAATACGATGCAAATAACGTTTATTTGGCCGCTATGTATGCCGAAACACGTAATATGACCCCAATTTCAGGCACTGCATCAATTAATGGTGTAAATAGCAGCGTTAGTGGCTTCGCTAATAAAAACCAGGCATTCGAAGTCATCGCACAATATCAGTTTGATTTTGGCCTACGTCCTTCTCTGGGTTATGTGCAGTCAAAAGCTAAGGATATTGAAGGCGTCGGTGATGCTGATCTGGTCAAATATATTGATGTCGCTGCGACGTATTATTTCAACAAAAACATGTCAGCTTTTGTTGATTACAAAATCAACCAACTGAGCGACGATAACGCACTTAAATTGAACAACGATGATGTTGTTGCATTAGGCCTTGTTTATCAGTTCTAGTACATAAACGAAAAGCCCCTCCTTTACGGGTGGGGCTTTTATTTTTTTACGCTGATAATTTTACAGGTTTATCCGAAAAATCTTCCGCAGGCACCAAATCAAGACCCAATGTGCTTAATAAATCGCGCAAGCGCTCGTGGAAACCACGCAATGTTTGCTCGAGTCTTTCATCCACTTCTTTGTCTTTAGCTGCTGTAGCAGTCCACTTACCGTATTTGTCGAACAATCCAAACTTGTAGGTATAGGTGAATTGCTTTTCCTGTGCTTCCAGTTCCATCCACCAGCCCCAGAATTCACGCACCTCTGGTGCAGGCTTCACATTGACGCACACAGCCAGGCAATCGAAGAAAAAACGGTTATCTTCGCATTGCTCTTCCCGGATATAAGGGCCAAGCGAGGCAAATTTTTTAATCAATCTACTTTTCGGGTGTCCACTCGGTAACGTCATTGCGATCTCCTGTTGTGAAGCAACTGTTTTACCAAACCGATGAAATTTAGCAAATCATTAACGTAATCTCTGCTTGATCCATCCGGTAATTTCTTTCAGCGCTTTATCAAAATTGCGATACACCGGGTTAAACGGGATCGCTAACAACTTACCATCGGCAGATGACGAAGCGATTAAACGAGAGTCGTCTTCCGGGCTGAACGGATCATTTGCCCAATAGCCAGAAAGCATTGGTGTTGGACAGTGACGCCCTAATAGCCCCTGGGTTTTTAGCGAGTAACGGTTCAGTTCCACACGTAACGCAGTATCAGACGCGTCATTCATCCCAAGGCGGCTAGCCAGCACATCAATATACATCTCCGGCACCTGCGCCTGACGTGATGCATCGCTCAATAAGCTATGAACTATCGGCCCCAGACACGCAACAGCTTTTAAGCGAGGCGCTTCGATATAACCCAGACGCACAGCAACGTTTGCCCCAAAGCGGAAACCGAATGCCGCTACGCGGGTGTGATCAACCCACGGAATATTTGGCAACGCCTTCAATACGTGTTGGTGTAAAAGGCTGGAATCCTGAGTCAGTTTCCATTTTGAAGAAAACCCGACCGATGGCATGTCGATAGTTAACATCGCGATACCTTCGGGAGCGAAATACTTCTCAAACAGCGTGTAGTAATCGCTTTGTAATGCATCCAAACCGCCGCAAATCAGCACGGTTGGGAATGGGCCTTCACCTTCTCCTTTTGGCAGATGGAGAAACCCGGTTACCGCTCCGCCGCCTGGGATCGTAAATTCAAGTTCTCGTAGGCCGCCAGACAGACGAGGAGCGGCTTCTTCATATGCGCGGTTGGCCAGAACCTGTGCCTGTTCCGCAAGTTGATCGCCTTTCAGATGTGGGTAGGCTGCAATGCTGTAAAGATTGGCGGCCTGTAACCAATACTTGCCGCTTTTTACTTTGTCCGTTTCCTGATTGGCCCGCTGTTGCCACATCATCGCCTGTTTTGACCATTCATAGATCCAGTTGCCACCACGATAACCAATGACCGTATCAAATAAATCATCATTGGTGCGTTCGGCATCGCAAACGGCAATTCGTGCCTGCACTTCGAGTATTTCACGCGCGTCGACACCCCGCCAAACCCAAAGCAGGCGGTTTATCATGCGATACCAATGAGGAACTGTTGCGCCGTCCAGTGCAGACTGGATCACAGGGGCAGCCTGGTGCTGAACACGACGAACTAAAGTCGAAGTTTCGGGATGCTTAAATCTTGGTTTAAACAGGATTTCGCTAAGATTGGCCTGCGACATCGTTTCTGCCTCCATACAAACGTCAGGAATGGGGGCTATTGTACTCTGTCGGCTCTCAAATAACACAAACGCCCGGCAAAGCCGGGCGTAAATCAGTGCAAATTCACAGACTATCGATAACCTATGGTTATTAACGACCCGCTAGAGGTGGGATGAACGCA
>CBCPKK010000036.1:0-36042 GCA_965119215.1 uncultured Buttiauxella sp. | reverse complement strand
GCGTTGCAGGCCTATCCGCCGTGATTTTACGTGCTTAAGGTCGTCAGAGCCTTCGTTATAGTGGTATTCTCAAGCCAGCGCACACAGCTTGCTTGTGTGGTATTTCATTAAGATCAATCCTGTTCTCTGCGAGCCAAAATTGTCAGCAGAGTCGATGTCAAGGGGACTTATCGTGTCTGAATTGTCTCAATTATCTCCGCAACCGCTGTGGGATATTTTTGCCAAAATCTGTTCTATTCCGCACCCTTCTTATCATGAAGAACAACTCGCGGAACATATTCTGTCCTGGGCAAAAGAAAAAGGCCTGCATGTTGAACGCGACCAAGTGGGTAATATCCTGATCCGTAAACCTGCAACCGCTGGCATGGAAAACCGTAAAGCGGTCGTCCTGCAAGCTCACCTTGATATGGTGCCGCAGAAAAACAACGACACTGTACATGATTTCACCAAAGACCCGATTCAACCGTACATTGACGGTGAATGGATTAAAGCCCGTGGTACGACGCTGGGCGCAGACAACGGCATCGGTATGGCATCTGCATTGGCAGTACTGGCTGATGACTCCGTATCCCACGGCCCGCTTGAAGTTCTGCTGACCATGACCGAAGAAGCCGGTATGGACGGTGCATTTGGTCTGCAAGCTGGCTGGCTGCAAGCTGATATCTTGATTAACACCGACTCCGAAGAAGAAGGTGAGATCTATATGGGTTGTGCCGGCGGGATTGATTTTATCTCCACGCTGCCACTGCAACGTGAAGGAATCCCTGCGGGTTACGAAACCTATAAGCTGACCATCAAAGGTCTGAAAGGCGGCCACTCTGGTGGTGAAATCCATCTGGGTCTGGGCAACGCTAACAAATTGCTGGCACGTTTCCTGTTTGCTCATGCAGCAGAACTGGATGCTCGCCTGATTGATCTGAACGGCGGTACGCTGCGTAACGCTATTCCGCGTGAAGGCTTTGCTACTCTGGCAGTACCTGCAGACAAAGCAGCACAGCTGAAATCTTTGGCCAATGAATTCCTGTCTATTCTGAAAAATGAACTGGCAGCGGTCGAGAAAAACATCACTGTTCTGGTTGAATCTGTAACGACTGACAAGCAAGCGCTGACGGCTAAAAGCCGCGACACCTTCCTGGGCCTGCTGAATGCAATGCCAAACGGCGTTATCCGCAATTCCGACGCGGTTAAAGGCGTGGTGGAGACTTCACTGAACGTAGGTGTGGTCACAATGACTGACGAAAGCGCAGAAATTATCTGCCTGATTCGTTCATTGATTGATAGCGGCAAAGACTATGTTACTGGCATGCTCCACGCTCTGGGTCAGCTCGCTGGCGCACAAACTGTTGCCAAGGGTAGCTACCCTGGCTGGCAGCCGGATGCGAACTCACCAGTGATGCATCTGGTGCGCGAAACTTACCAGAAGCTGTTCAATAAGACCCCGAACATCATGGTTATCCATGCGGGTCTGGAATGCGGTCTGTTTAAGAAACCTTATCCGGATATGGATATGGTTTCTATTGGGCCAACCATCACGGGTCCACACTCCCCTGATGAACAAGTTCATATTGAAAGCGTGGGTCAATACTGGATCTTACTGACTGAGTTGCTTAAAGCCATTCCTGCTAAGTAAGCCAAAGACAATGTTGCCTAAGCCCTCTCATCGAGAGGGCTTTTTTATAAGCCAAGAACCAGTTGCCGCTCCATCTGTGGGTCCAGCAAAGTCACATGTAACCCCACCAGCCTTACGCCTCGCCCTCCCCGACGCTCATCCCATGCTTTCTTCGCCGTTGCGATTAAATCGGCTTTGTTTAGCTGCGGCCAGACATGTTCCTGAGTGGTTTGCTGGAAATCATTAAACTTGAGCTTGATCCCCTGCCGGGCAATCAGTAAATCGGGCTTTACCTTTTTCAGGCGTCGTTCAAGCTCGGAATAAAGTTGTTCAATGATGTCCTCGCACTCCTGCCATTCATGAATATCTTCTGCCAGGGTTTTTTCAACGCCAACGGATTTGCGCTGCCGCTGATTGTTTATCTCACGCTCGTCGATTCCCTGGCTTCGCTCCCACAATACGCGGCCGAATTTACCAAAACGTTTAAGTAACGAGGCCAGGTCGGTCTTCTGCACATCAGCACAGGTACGTAATCCCAAACTTTCTAGTTTTCCGGCTGTGACTTTGCCAACTCCCGGAATTTTCCCGAGCGGCAATGTTTGCAAAAACACGGGGATTTCATCCGGCGTTATCACGTATTGCCCGTCGGGTTTGTTAAGGTCAGAAGCGATTTTGGCGAGGAATTTTACCGGCGCGATACCCGCTGATGCGGTGAGGTTTAGCTCATCTGAAATTATCTGGCGAATTTCCTTCGCCATTAGCGTTGCAGAGCCCAGGCAGTTCAGGCTATCGGTAACATCCAGATAGGCCTCATCCAGTGACAGCGGCTCGATAAGTGCAGTGTAGCGGCTAAATATTTCGCGGATGTGGTTTGAAGCTTCTTTGTATGCGTCAAAGCGCCCCGGCAAAAGCGTCAGGTGTGGGCACAATTTGAGGGCCATAGCTGTCGACATGGCGCTGTGTACACCGAATTTCCGGGCTGGATAATTTGCAGTACTGATGACACCACGGCGTTGTGCACTGCCGCCAATTGCCAGTGGGACATCCCGCAAAGACGGGTTATCACGCATCTCCACTGCTGCAAAAAAGCAGTCCATATCGACATGAATGATTTTACGCATACTTGTTCACACCAGTTATATCACTGGATAAGTATACAGTTAAATTGAAGGAGGAGGAAAGTACCCAGAAAAGAAAACCTCCCGGCAATGAATGCGGGAGGTTTTTAGAGTCTTACAAGATGCGGTTTTGCTGAAGTTTTGCCTGCCGCTCAGCTCTCGCAATACGTCTTTTGCGGGCATCGCATGGCTCAGGGCAATTACAAACCTTCTCCATGCCAAGTGCGGCAATACCGCCACAGCTACCCTGAAGCGTTTTGCGCTTCACGATAACGCCCAATGACATACCGAATATCACCAGAAGAAAAATAACGAATGTGGCTAAAAATACTGTCAGCATAAGCGCTCCCGTCAGCCGCCAAAGTCGTCGAGCATGATGTTTTCATCCTCAACACCCAGGTCTTTAAGCATTTTGATAACAGCAGCATTCATCATCGGCGGCCCACACATATAGAACTCACAGTCTTCTGGTGCCGGATGGCTACGAAGATAGTTTTCTAACAATACGTTGTGGATGAAACCGGTGTAACCCGTCCAGTTATCTTCTGGCTGTGGATCAGAAAGCGCCACGTTGAAGGTAAAGTTCGGGTTTTCCTGTGCCAGTTTTTTAAACTCGTCTTCATAGAACATTTCACGCAGAGAACGAGCGCCATACCAGAAGCTGATTTTGCGCGTGCTATGAAGGCGTTTAAACTGGTCAAAGATGTGTGAACGCATTGGCGCCATGCCTGCCCCCCCACCAATGAACACCATTTCTGCATCCGTATCTTTGGCAAAAAACTCACCAAACGGCCCAGAAATCGTCACTTTATCGCCCGCTTTCAACGACCAGATATACGAAGACATAATGCCAGGAGGTGCATCCGGCACATTCGGTGGCGGTGTTGCGATACGCACGTTCAGCATAATAATGCCTTTCTCATCCGGGTAGTTCGCCATGGAATAGGCGCGAACACAGGGCTCTTTAACCACAGACTTGAAACGGAAGAGGTTAAACTTATCCCAGTCCCCACGATATTCCTGCGGAACATCGAAGTCCTGGTAGTTAACTTCATGAGGTGGGCTTTCAATCTGGATATACCCACCGGCACGGAACGGCACCACGTCACCATCAGGAATACGCAGTTTGAGCTCTTTAATGAAAGTGGCTTTGTTATCGTTAGAGATAACTTCACACTCCCATTTTTTGACGCCAAAGATCTCTTCTGGCAGCTCAATTTTCATGTCCTGCTTAACGGCAACCTGACAGGCAAGACGGCAGCCCTCTTTCGCTTCACGCTTGGTGATATGCGAAAGTTCGGTAGGAAGAATATCACCACCGCCTTCTTTTACCGTCACACGGCACTGCCCGCACGAGCCACCACCGCCACAAGCAGAGGAGATAAAAATCCCCTGGCTTGAGAGCGTATTGAGCAGCTTGTCACCCGCCGGTGCATGAAACTGTTTATCCGCTTCGTTGTTAATCTCAATCAGCACATCGCCGGAGTTCACAAGCTTTGACTTGGCAAACAAAATCAACAGAGCCAGAGCCAAAACAATTAGCGTGAACATCACCACGCCAAGAATAATTTCCATACGTTTTCGCCCTTATAGCTGCACACCGGAGAATGACATAAAGCCCAGTGCCATCAATCCAGTGGTGATAAAGGTAATGCCTAAGCCACGCAATCCTGCGGGCACATTGGCATACTTCATTTTCTCGCGGATACCTGCCAGCGCAACGATTGCCAGCATCCAGCCCACACCGGAACCCACACCGTAAACGATTGATTCACCGAAGCTGTAATCACGCTGCACCATGAACGACACGCCACCGAAAATAGCGCAGTTAACGGTGATAAGCGGCAGGAAGATACCCAACGCGTTATAGAGTGCCGGGAAGAAACGATCGAGGATCATTTCGAGGATCTGCACCAGTGCGGCAATCACACCAATGAAGGTGATGAAGTTAAGAAAACTCAGATCAACGCCTTCGACCAGCGCACCATCACGAAGTATCAGGTTATAAACCAGATTGTTCGCAGGAACAGCAATCCCTAAAACGACGGTAACGGCGATACCCAAACCGAACGCAGTGGAAACCTTCTTGGAAACGGCAAGGAAGGTACACATGCCAAGGAAGAACGCGAGCGCCATGTTCTCAATAAACACAGCACGCACAAACAGACTAATCATATGTTCCATAGTCGGTTAGTCCTTTTCCTGCTGCGCAGGCTTCAGCGTGCGCAGGGCCCAAATCAACAGGCCGATAATAAAGAACGCACTCGGCGCCAGCAGGAACATCCCGTTTGGCTGATACCAGCCGCCGTTCTGCACCGTTTCTAACACCGTGATACCAAACAATTTACCACTGCCGATAAGCTCACGCAGGAAGCCAACCAACAGCAGAATCACGCCATATCCCAGGCCGTTACCAATACCATCCATAAAGCTTGCCAGTGGTGGCGACTTCATGGCGTAGGCTTCGGCACGCCCCATTACGATACAGTTGGTAATGATCAGGCCGACGAATACCGACAGTTGCTTGGAAATTTCGTAAGCATAAGCGCGCAGAATCTGATCCACGACGATAACTAACGAAGCGATGATCGCCATCTGCACGATGATACGGACGCTGTTTGGGATCAGGTTGCGGATCATCGAGATAAACATGCTGGAAAACGCGGTAACCACGGTCACCGCAATGGTCATGACGAAAGCTGTTTCCAGTTTCGTTGTGACCGCCAGCGCCGAGCAGACACCGAGTATTTGCAAGGCAATTGGGTTGTTGTCCACTAGCGGACTAACCAGTACCCGTTTGACCTCTTTCATGTCTGAAATATCAGCCATTGTTGAGCGCTCCTTCACGTACATGTTTCAGGAAGGGACCAAAACCAAGCTCACCCATCCAGAAATCAAAAGTGTGTTGTACACCGTTTGCCGTCAGCGTAGCACCAGATAAACCATCTACCCCGTACACATCGCCCTGACGTGCACCACCTTTTACAACGCGGATTGCAGGCTGCCCGTTATCATCAAGGAGCTTTTTGCCAATCCACTGAGCGCGCCAGCTTGGGTTTTCAATTTCGCCACCCAAACCTGGGGTTTCGCCCTGATCGTAGTAAGTGATGCCTTTTACCGTACGGCCATCCGTTTGCAGGGAAACAAAGGCATACATCATCGACCACAAACCTTTGCCATAAACAGGCAGCACGACTTCCTGCACTTTATTCTGCTCATCACGCACCAGATAAATTTCGACGATATTGCTGCGATGTTTTATCCCGGCACGGTCTTCGCTTGAGGAGAGAGTCACGCTCTGTTCTGGGTCACGCAGTGCTGCAGCCTGGTCAAATTTAGACGAGTCTTTATCCAGCAACTCACCGCTTTTAAGATCTAACAAACGCGGTGTGATACGTGATTCATAGATTGCTTTGACATCTTCGCCGGTCATTTTAGGTGTCGCTAAGCCCGCAACATCGAGGATGTTACGCTGCTTATCGAGTGCTTTTTGCTCCTGCTGGCGAGCTTTAAGCCCAACAGCTGAACCCGCCACCACGACGGAACACACCAGGCAAAGCACCAGCACCACCAGCAGCGTTCTGCCGATACTATCGTTACTTTTTACTTCAGCCACGCGATTTCCTCCGCTTGATATTGGCTTGCACCACCAGGTAATCGAACAATGGTGCAAAGAGGTTGGCGAACAGAATCGCCAGCATCATCCCTTCTGGATAGGCCGGGTTTACAACACGAATCAATACACACATCACGCCGATGAGTGCTCCGTACCACCATTTACCTTTATTAGTAAACGAAGCAGAAACGGGGTCTGTCGCCATGAACATCATGCCAAAGGCAAAACCACCCAATACCAGGTGCCAGTACCACGGCATTGCAAACAGAGGATTTGTTGCAGAACCAATGAAGTTAAACAGGGTTGCTGTGGCAATCATGCCGAGCAAGACACCTGCAACGATGCGCCAGGAGGCAACGCGGCCAAACAGGATAATCGCGCCGCCAATCAGGATCATCAGTGTCGATACTTCACCAATGGAGCCCGGGATATTGCCGAGGAAAGCATCCATCCAGGTGACTGGCTGGCCGGATACCACATTAACCAACGCCTCACCGCCACCGTGCGACCACTGGGAAAGCGGGGTTGCTCCAGAGAAACCATCTGCCGCAGTCCAGACTAAATCGCCTGAGATTTGTGCCGGATAGGCGAAGAACAGGAATGCACGGCCAGCTAACGCTGGGTTCAGGAAGTTACGACCCGTACCGCCGAAGATCTCTTTAGCGATGACAACACCGAAAGTGATACCCAGTGCGGCTTGCCACAAAGGCAACGTTGGCGGAACCACCAGCGCAAACAAAATAGAGGTAACGAAGAAACCTTCGTTGACTTCATGTTTGCGGATAATAGCGAACAAGACTTCCCAGAAACCACCCACCAAAAATACGGTGATGTAGATAGGCAGGAAGAAGACAGCGCCCAGGGTCATCATGCTTAACCAGCCAGCATCAGGTGTGAAATTCACCCCGAGCCACTGTGCCACAACATAATGCCAGTCAGATGAAATCACCTGCTGGAGCTGCTCTGCACCGTACATTTTGTTCAGTGCAGGAATGGTTTGTAGCCCGACGTTGTACATGCCCCAGAACATGGCTGGGAACACCGCAAACCACACCAGGATCATCATGCGTTTCAGATCGATTGCATCACGAACGTGGGAGGCTCCAGGCGTTACGATACCTGGCGTGTAGAACAGCGTCGCCGTTGCTTCAAAGAGTGGGTAATACTTTTCTAGCTTTCCGCCTTGCGTGAAGTGCGGCTCTAGTTTTTCAAATAAATGCTTCAAGCCCATGACTTATCCTTCCTGCTCGATGCGGGTTAATACCTCGCGTAGCACCGGGCCATACTCGTATTTCCCAGGGCAAACATAGGTGCAAAGCGCCAAATCTTCTTCATCCAGCTCCAGACATCCCAACGCCTGAGCGCTGTCTGTGTCTCCCGCCAGCAAATCGCGCAATAACATCGTTGGCAGAATATCCAGTGGCATAACACGTTCATAGTTGCCGATTGGCACCATGGAACGCTCGCCGCCATTGGTATCTGTCGAGAAGTTAAATAATTTATGCTTGAGGAAGTGGCCGACGGTGGTACGCGTAATCGAATATTTATCGGCACCGGGCATTACCCAGCCAAACAGTTCCTTTTCACGCCCTTCTTTCAGAACGGTGACCTGCAAGTGGAAACGGCCAAGCCAGGCACGTGGGCCTGCAGCAATGGTTCCACTTAACACGGAACCAGAAATGACGCGGTTGTCACCCTCTTCCAGTTCACCCGCCGTAAGCGCTTCCAGCGAGGCACCTAGACGAGTACGAATCAGTCGTGGTTTTTTAACCTGTGGCCCGGCTAACGCGATAACGCGTTCGGTCCACAATTCACCTTCAACGAACAGTTTGCCGATGGCAATCACATCTTGGTAGTTAAGGTGCCATACGGTTTTTTGCAGGCTTACCGGTTCCAGGAAATGGATGTGTGTACCCACTAACCCAGCAGGATGAGGACCAGCAAATTCATTAAAAGTGACCTGCCCGGCAGGATGGCCACCCAACTTACCGCCACCCGCCTGACAGACATGGACTTTGCCGTCGGTCAGTCGGGATAACAACATTAAGCCCGCATCAAACATTTCGCGGTGTGCGCGAATGATCGGCTGCGGGTCAACAGCCAGCGGATTGGTATCCACCGCTGTAACGAAAATAGCGGCAGGAACACTGGCAGGTTGTGGCGTTTTACTGAAAGGACGTGTGCGAAACGCAGTCCACAGTCCAGAAGCCAACAATTGTGCCTGAACGGTTTCGCGTTCCAGTTTGGCAAGGCTTTCAGGAGCAAAACGTTCGAAAACGACCTGCTCATCACCTTGAACCTCAATAACCAGAGATTGTAATACGCGACGTTCACCACGATTAATCGCAGCTACCGTTCCACTTGCAGGTGCGGTAAAGAACACACCAGGATTTCTTTTATCTTCGAAGAGAGGCTGACCTTTCAATACCTTGTCACCTTCCTGCACCAGCATGGAAGGACGCATGCCCACATACTCTTCACCGAGCAGAGCAACTAAAGGTATCGCTGGGCCGTCATGGATTTGCTGTTCCGGCAAACCGGCAATAGGCAAATCCAGACCTTTTTTGATTTTTATCATAAGGTTATCACGTTTAAAATTGGCTTAAACATACCGACAAAAACTGTAGCCGACAACGGATGGGTCGAAACACGGTTCAACCGATGTGACATATAAGGCAGATGAAAAAAGGAAACGCATCCATTCACTATTGCGAGAGGGAAGGTTAAGTCGCCCAGATCACGGGACAACTGACTTAAGGTAAGTTTCCGTTCTTATCCGCAGGTCAACATTCGCGAAGGATTTTAGCATCATTGGGCTCCAAAAGGAGTAGAAATCAGCACAGAGATATGCAGCAATGCGACCTGTTACTCAAAAAGCTAACTCTTCGGGTTTGCTTATGTATTACCTAAAGGCTATCTATAGTCTGAAATCGTTTATTTTCAGGCTTGCGAAAATTCAGAACGATGCTAATGTGAGCGCTCCTAATCCAGAGTATTCTGATTTCGGGTCTCTTTTGCCGTCCTGGCATTTGGTATAAGTTTTATCAAGGAATAAAGCAGTATGCGTAAGATCGCACTCGTTATTGCGATGCTTCTGATGCCGTTCATGTCGTTTGCCAGCTTATTAAGCGGTGACACGTCAGCCACGCCTATCAGTAAAGAATTCAAGCAACAACTTATGGGCTCTCCTGTTTATATTCAGATATTTAAGGAAGAGCGAACGCTAGAGTTATATGTGAAGATGGGCGAACAGTATCAACTGCTCGACAGCTATAAGATCTGTAACTTTTCCGGTGGGCTAGGTCCTAAACAACGTCAGGGTGATTTTAAAAGTCCTGAAGGTTTTTATAACGTGACCCGTAGCCAGCTGAAACCTGATAGCCGTTTCTATAAAGCCATTAACATTGGCTTCCCGAACGAGTTTGACCGCTCGCATGGTTATCAAGGACAATATCTGATGATTCACGGTGATTGCGTGTCTGTGGGTTGCTATGCCATGACTGACACCAACATTGATGAGATTTTCCAGTTCGTGACGGGGGCATTGGTATTCGGTCAACCGAGCGTGCAGGTCAGCATCTACCCGTTCCGTATGACGGACGCAAACATGCAACGCCACAAGTATTCTTACTACATCAACTTCTGGAAACAACTGAAGCCTGGTTATGATTACTTTATGGCGAATCATCAGCCACCAGGTGTTTCAGTGATCAGCGGCAACTATGTGGTAAGCAAGCCGGTTACGCCGACAACACAACCGCAGCTGGCGTCAAACTACGCGCTCCCCGAGACAAAATAATTCCGACTCACCTGGTGCAATTTTGTGCCAGGTTTCGTTACCTGTCAGAGGTTGTGTCGCAATTACAGTGACCACATCATTGAGTGTGGTCTCTTCCTGAAAGTCGATTTCCACATCCTGGTCCAATAGTTTTGCCACGCCAAAAGGTGCCCGACGGGTGATCCAGTATAGATTGGTCGAGCAAAACGCCATCACGTAACGCCCATCCGACAACAACATGTTGAACACGCCTTTCTCACGCAATTCCACTGCAAGCTCAGTGATATAGCGGAACACAGCCTGCATATTGCCAGGGGTTCGTGGATAACGCTGGGTCAGTTTATGCAGCAGCCAGCAAAATGCCTGTTCACTATCAGTTTCGCCAATCGGACGAAACGGCCCCGAATCAAGAGAGCGATGGCCTTTGAGCTGACCGTTGTGAGCGTAAGTCCAGTTGCGCCCCCATAACTCACGCGTGAAGGGGTGAGTATTTTCCAGCGCGACTTTTCCGCGGTTCGCCTGACGAATATGCGCCACGACGGAACAAGACTTGATGGGATAGTCCTGCACTAATTTAGCGATGGGTGAGTTAAAACTGGGTTGTGGATCTTTAAACGTACGACAGCCTTTACCTTCATAGAAGGTAATTCCCCAGCCATCTTTATGCGGCCCTGTTCCCCCGCCACGCTGCACCAGTCCGGTAAAGCTAAAGCAAATATCCGTTGGTACATTGGCGCTCATCCCGAGCAGTTCGCACATTTTAACCTCCCACCACTTGAATCCACTCTCAGCTAACCCTCTCCCGCTGGGAGAGGGAATGACCAGGTTAAGCCTTGACCATCTCTTTTTCGATAAGCTGGATCAGGATATGAATCACTTTAATGTGAATTTCCTGAATGCGGTCAGCGTAACCGAAGTGTGGCACACGAATTTCGATATCCGCGCTGCCATCCATTTTGCCGCCGTCTTTCCCGGTCAGGGTAATGACTTTCATGCCTTTAGCACGTGCAGCTTCAATCGCTTTGATGACGTTGGCGGAGTTACCTGAAGTGGAAATCCCCAGTAACACATCGCCTTCACGCCCTACCGCTTCAATATAACGAGAGAAGATGTAGTCGTAGCCAAAGTCGTTGCTGACGCAAGAGATGTGGCTGACATCAGAAATCGCGATTGCCGGGTAACCCGGACGGTTTTCACGGTAGCGGCCTGTCAGTTCTTCAGCAAAGTGCATAGCATCACAATGTGAGCCGCCGTTGCCGCAAGATAAAACTTTGCCACCCGCTTTGAAGCTATCAGCCAGCAGTACAGCAGCGCGCTGGATTGCATGAATGTTAGCGTCATCTTTCAGGAAGTTAGCCAGCGTTTCTGCCGCTTCATTCAATTCGTTACGAATAAGATCCTGGTACATGAGGATGTCCTTCAGTATTTTTCGATTGAGTAAACCCAAGCAGTTTACCGGATAGCGCGAGAAGCGCCATATCCTCCTGCTTTTGCTGTTCTGTGCGGTAACAATGTGAGCAAGGTTGTAATTATTTTGTGAATATATTGCTAAAAAAAACCACATGAACTAAAACCAATACATCCAAGTGGTCAGACCTCCTACAAGCAAGGGAGTTTCCTTTATGTTGATTTTGAGTATTGTTGCAACGGTTGTTCTCCTCGGTGTGCTTTTCTATCACCAGGTCAATTTACTGCTCAGTAGCGCGATTTTGCTGGTGTGGACGGCAGCGCTTGGTTTTGCGGGTATCTGGTCCATATGGCTACTGGTTCCGTTGGCGATTATTCTGGTGCCGTTTGTCTTTACGCCAATGCGTAAATCGCTGATTTCCGCTCCGGTATTCCGCAGCTTCCGCAAAGTTATGCCGCCAATGTCGCGTACTGAAAAAGAAGCGATCGAAGCCGGTACGACCTGGTGGGAAGGCGATCTGTTCCGCGGTAAACCTGACTGGGAAAAACTGCACAACTATCCGCAGCCAAAACTGACCGAAGAAGAACTAGCCTTTATCGACGGCCCGGTTGAAGAAGCCTGCCGCCTGGCAAATGACTTCCAGATCACGCACGAAATGGCTGATTTACCGCCGGAACTGTGGGCCTATCTGAAAGAACATCGCTTCTTCGCAATGATCATTAAGAAAGAATACGGCGGCCTGGAATTCTCCGCTTACGCTCAGGCTCGCATACTGCAAAAACTGTCTGGCGTATCCGGGATCCTGGCGATCACCGTTGGGGTACCTAACTCATTGGGCCCAGGCGAGTTGCTGCAACATTACGGCACTGAAGAACAAAAAGATCATTATTTGCCGCGCCTGGCTCGTGGGCAAGAGATCCCATGCTTTGCATTGACCAGCCCGGAAGCGGGTTCCGATGCTGGTGCAATTCCTGACACTGGCGTCGTCTGCATGGGTGAATGGCAAGGCCAGCAGGTTCTTGGTATGCGCCTGACCTGGAACAAGCGTTACATTACGCTGGCACCTATCGCCACGGTTCTGGGGTTAGCATTCAAACTGTCTGACCCGGATCATTTGCTGGGTGGTGAAGAAGATCTGGGTATTACTTGTGCGTTGATCCCAACCCACACGCCTGGCGTGGAAATTGGTAAACGTCACTTCCCGCTTAACGTGCCATTCCAGAATGGTCCAACCCGCGGTAAAGATATTTTCGTCCCTATTGATTACATTATTGGCGGTCCAAAAATGGCCGGTCAGGGCTGGCGTATGCTGGTGGAATGCCTGTCTGTTGGCCGTGGCATTACCCTGCCGTCTAACGCAACCGGCGGTCTGAAATCAGTCGCGATGGCAACGGGTGCTTACGCTCATATCCGTCGTCAGTTCAGGATCTCTATCGGTAAAATGGAAGGGATTGAAGAACCACTGGCACGTATTGCGGGTAATGCGTATGTCATGGATGCCGCAGCATCACTGGTAACCTACGGCATTATGCTTGGTGAAAAACCTGCTGTTCTGTCGGCTATCGTGAAGTATCACTGCACCCATCGCGGCCAGCGCGCCATTCTGGATGCAATGGATATTGTCGGCGGTAAAGGCATCATGCTGGGTAACTCCAACTTTGTGGCGCGTGCTTACCAGGGCGCACCGATCGCCATTACCGTAGAAGGCGCGAATATCCTGACTCGTAGCATGATTATCTTCGGCCAGGGCGCGATTCGTTGCCACCCTTACGTGCTCGATGAGATGACTGCGGCGCAAAATAATGACGTCAACGCCTTCGATAAGCTGCTGTTTAAGCACATCGGTCACGTTGGTAGCAATAAAATGCGCAGCCTGTGGCTCGGTTTGACTAACGGTTTGGGAAGCGCCACACCGACCAAAGACGCCACCAAACGCTACTACCAGTATATGAACCGACTGAGCGCCAACCTGGCATTGCTGTCAGACGTATCAATGGCCGTGTTGGGCGGTGGCCTCAAGCGTCGTGAACGTATCTCTGCCCGTCTGGGGGATGTCTTGAGCCAGCTTTACCTCGCCTCTTCCGTGCTGAAACGCTATGACGACGAAGGCCGCAACGAAGCCGATTTACCCCTGGTTCACTGGGGCGTTCAGGATGCGTTGTATCAGGCAGAACAAGCGATTGACGATCTGCTGCGCAACTTCCCAAATGCGTTTGTAGCCGGCATGCTGCGTGTGGTTATCTTCCCGCTTGGCCGCCGTTACGATGCCCCATCAGACAAGCTGGACCATAAACTGGCGAAGATTATGCAAGTCCCATCAGCTACCCGTTCACGCATTGGTCGCGGTCAGTATCTGACGCCAAGCGAGTTCAACCCGGCTGGTTTGCTGGAAGAAGCCTTGATGGACGTGATGGCCGCCGAGCCAATCCACCTGCGCATCTGCAAGGAAATCGGTCGCAATCTGTCGTTTACTCGCCTTGATGAGCAAGCCAAACAGTGGCTGGCAGAAGGGAAAATCAACGCAGATGAAGCGGCAATCCTCACCAAAGCCGAAGCTAGCCGCCTGCGCAGTATCAACGTCGATGAGTTTGAGCCGGAGGAACTGGCAACTATGCCGGTAAAGCTGCCGGAAAAGCATCGTAAAATTGAAGCTGCATAAGCCTCTAAAAACCCCGCTCGCGGGGTTTTTTATTGCCCAACAAAAGCCGGTTAACTCATGCTAAAGTGAATGGAATACTGCTTATCTATGAGGCTTCCGATTGTGTCTGGTTTGAAAATTACCGTTCTGCAACAACCGCTGGTCTGGATGGACGGCCCGGCAAACTTACGTCACTTCGATGTGCTGCTGGATGATATTCATGGCCGTGACCTGATTATCTTGCCGGAAATGTTCACCACCGGTTTTGCGATGGAGGCCGCCACACACTCGCTTGCGGAAGAAGAAGTGATTGACTGGATGCAGTTTAAAGCCCAGCAAACACAGGCAATGATTGCGGGAAGTGCCGCACTGCAAACCGAACGCGGGCCGGTGAACCGTTTTCTTCTGGTTCAGCCCGATGGCAAAGTCCATTTCTACGATAAACGCCATTTATTCCGCATGGCCGATGAGCATCATCATTACCAGGCGGGCAATGAGCGAGTCATAATCGAATGGCGTGGCTGGCGCATTTTGCCGCAGGTCTGTTACGACTTACGTTTCCCGGTGTGGTCACGCAATCGCAACGATTATGATCTGGCGTTGTATGTGGCTAACTGGCCAGCACCACGTTCCCTGCACTGGCAAAGTTTATTGGTGGCTCGTGCGATTGAAAACCAGGCCTATGTTGCTGGCTGCAACCGTGTCGGCACCGACGGAAACGGGCATCATTACCGTGGCGACAGCAAGATTATTAGCCCGCAGGGTGAAATTCTGGCAAATGGCGAAGCCCACCAGGCAATGCGCCTCGACGCGGATTTATCACTGATTGCGTTGCAGGAATACCGCGAGAAATTCCCTGCCTGGCAAGACGCCGACCCGTTTAGTTTGTAACGCCCTCAACTCCCCCGATAAGTCGACCACGACCAGGGGGAGATCAAAAACGGCAGGTGGTAGTGCCCGTCGTTTTGCGTGATAACAAAATCGATTTGCGCGCTCGGGTACAAGGTTTCCCTGTACGTTGCAGCAAAATATTCGCCAATTTCCGCCGTCAGGCGATATCGCCCCGCAGCAAGTTGCTCCTGGCCAAAATCTTTCAGCCGCCCATCAACATCCGTAACGCCTTGCGCAATAATCTCCCAGCCTTCACCAATCTGCTGTTCAAGCCGGATCACCACATCTACCGCCGGTTTCCCCAATGCGGTATCAAGAATATGCGTACTCAACTGGCTCATTGTGCAAACACTCCTTCCAGACGTAACAATGTGATTTGGCGTAGTTGTTCCAACGCTTCAAACTCTTCTTCTACGGCTAAATTTTTCAGGCGACGAGCGAGCTCAGCGAGTATTTCGTCACCGCTGCGTCCTTTGGCTCGAATCAGAAATACGCGCCCAAACCGTGCTTCGTATTCCGCATTGCCTTGTGCCAACGCGAGCGTTAACGCGCTGTTTCGGGTATCTACAGCGGATTGTTCACCTTTGGATAATTCAGCTTCTTTACCAGCGCCCCGCGCTTTCTCGCCAATACGTGGATGCGCGGCAAGCGCCTGATTCAGCTCGGTACGTTCCCAGGTGCGAGTCAGTTGCGCTGCATATTGCACTAATTCATCGACCGTCTGATAAGGACGCGCAGCGACCAGGTTTTCAGCCCAGGCTGGAATCGCAACGCATGGCATCACAAGATTCAGCGCTTCGTTTTCTGGCGCATCGTTAAACTCAGTCAGTGTGTTTTTCGAAGCCAGCGCAATTACCGTTTGTACATAGGCCTGCACCGCTTGCCCCACATCTGCTTCAATCACCGATTCTGCCGGATGATGACTAATTCCTCGGCCACAGCGCACAAACAACATCCCAACCGGCCAGCACTCCGCAATAGCTATAGCATCATGCCCCGCGCCACTTGGCAGAGATAAACTGCGCCCCTGCACAGCGGTTATCGCCGAATTTAAATACTGCTGTAAGCTGGCATCGCACGGTGTCGCGGGAATCGAATAATAAGTTTCCGCACTGAAAACAACGCCACGTTGGGCACATATTCGATGCGCTTCGCTTAAAAGACTTTCCAGCAACGCTTCAAGGTCAGAATCCCTTGGGCTACGGATATCCAGCGTAAGCTGAATTTCTCCGGGAATGACATTGGCAGCCCCAGGTAAACATTGCAGTGAACCCACGGTTGCAACAATGTCCGGGCTGTATGCGCGTGTCGCGCTTTCAACGTAGGTCATCCAGGCAGCGGTGGCAGCGAGTGCATCTTTTCGAATGGTCATCGGCACTGTACCCGCATGGCCTGCTTCGCCCACAAAGCTGCATTTCAAACGGCGCGCGCCGTTAATCGCGGTCACAACGCCCAATGCGAGATTTTCCTGTTCCAGCACCGGCCCCTGCTCAATGTGCAGTTCGAGGTAGGCGCTAAATTCTTCCGGGCTACGGGTAGCACTTCGAATACGTGAAGGATCAAAACCCGCATTGACCAACGCTTGCGCCACACTCGTCCCCGCAGCATCCTCACACGCCAGCCAGCTATCGGGCCAGGTTCCGGTAATCCCACGGCTGCCTAATAACGTAATGCCAAAACGCGTACCTTCTTCATCGCCAAAACCGACGATTTCAATGGCTTGTTCTAATTGAATATCGTGTTGGTGCAAAAACGAGACAACTTCCAGCGCGGTTAGCACGCCGAGCATGCCATCGTAACGCCCGGCATTGCGCACAGTGTCCAGATGCGAGCCCAGCAAAATAGCCTGAGCGCCTTCCCTTGCCCCTTCATAGCGCCCGCAAATATTGCCCACCGCATCCTGCCAGGTGGTCATGCCGATGTGTTCCATCCAACCGGCAACCAGATAATTAGCACGCAGATGTTCAGGTGAAAGATAGACGCGCGTGAGTTGGCCTGGCGTTTCGCTGATTTCCGCCAGTTCATCGGCTCGCTGCATCACGCGACGTGCGGCGGCACTGGCTTGAGCCGTATTCATCACATGTTTTACCATCAGCGGATTTCCTGAGCATAGACATCCCACGCGGCCTGCATCGCAGCCCCTTGCGTCGTTTTAAAGCCCAGACGATTAAGCACCGCTTCAAGCGCGGTGAGCGTTTGCAGCACACAATCTTTACGCGCGTTATAACCCATGGTGCCGATACGCCAGATTTTGCCTTGCAGCGGGCCAAACGAGGTGCCGATTTCGATATGGAAATCTTCCAGCAGCATTTTGCGCACTTCTTCACCGTGAACCACTGACGGGATCACGACACCCAGTACGTTATTCATTTTGTGTTGCAGGTTGCCGAAGGTTTCCAGACCCATCCCCTGAATCCCGGCCACCAGCGCCCGCCCGTGCAGTTCGTGACGAGCGATGCCGACATCCAGACCTTCTTCCAGAATAATGCGCGCGCATTCACGCGCGGCGAACAGCATGCTGGTGGCTTCGGTGTGGTGGTTCAGGCGTTCTGGCCCCCAGTAATCCATCACCATGCCGAGATCGAAGTAATTGGAGTAGATCATCTCGTCATCACCATCCTGATGCGCAGAAGTACGAATCCCCTCCTCCACACATTTACGGCGGCGAATCACTTCTTCCATTTGCGGACTGAGGGTTATCGGCGAACTACCTGACGGGCCACCGAGGCACTTTTGCAATCCCGCAGAAACAGCATCTAATCCCCATGCGTCTGTTTCCAGGGTGTTGCCACCGAATGATGCGGTCGCATCGGTATAAAACAGCACACCATGACGACGGCAGATTTCGCCCAGTTCAGCCAGCGGCTGTAGCATCGTGGTGGAAGTATCGCCCTGTACGGTCAGTAGCAAACGAGGTTTAACGGTTTTGATGGCATCTTCGATTTGGTCTGGAGTAAATACTTCGCCCCACGGCACTTCGATGGTGTGGACTTCAGCACGACAGCGCCGCGCGATTTCACACAGTAAATGACCGAAACGCCCAAATACCGGCACCAAAACTTTGTCACCAGGACGAATAGCCGAAAGCAAAATGGCTTCAATCCCTGAGCGAGAAGTCCCGTCCACCAGCATCGTCCAGTGGTTTTGTGTACGGAACAGTTCGCGATACAGCACCATCACTTCATTCATATAACCCGTCATGACCGGGTCATATTGCCCAATCAACTGACTTGCCATTGCCCGTAAAACGCGTGGGTCGGCATTGATTGGCCCCGGCCCCATTAATAAACGGTGTGGCGGATTGATTTGCGTGAAGCGCTGAATATCGAACATGGCATTTCCTTTAATTCATCATGAAACAAAAGATTCTTATGAAAATATTCTGCAACTAATGTGCCATTCATCTTTGTTAATGACAAAGAAAGAAAGCGTCTGGGTTTTGGCTAATTTTTTAAATTCAGCTGCGTTATACTATGAACCAGAATGATTCCCATAATGTGTGCAAACGCACCATTAGGGTGCGCTAACGTTGCTCCAGCTCATCAAGCTCAGAATACAACTCAGCAATATGATGAATGCGCTGGCGGCCAGTCGTTAACGCTTCATGCAGTACGGCGTTGGATAACAAATTCACCAGGCTCATGGCGCTGCTGTAGCTGTCGAACGCTGAAACGCTATCGAGCGGGGCCGCAAAGTGCCAGCGGCAGTATGGCGTGAGGCCTGAACCCTGCGCTTCACTCATCACCAGCAACGGAACCTGGCGCTTATGCAGATTTGCCAGCAGCGGCTTGATGATGCGCGGTCGCCGACGGAAAGCGATAGCGATAACGCAATCCTGCTCGCTGATATCCACCACTTCCTCTGCCAGAGTCTGGCCTGGCTGTGGCAATAAATAGACATCGCTACGAATCTGTAATAACTGCTGGCGTAAGTGCATAGCAACGGGCCATGAATTTCTTAACCCAATGATAAAAATGCGTTTTGAGGTAGTGAGCGCCGTGACGACATCGGCAAACTGTTGCGTATCAAGCAGGCTAACCCACTGCGTCAGATTTGCCATTTCTTGTTTGTAATGCCGTGCTAATAACGTGTTGCCTTGTACCGCATCACGGTTTTCCGTCAACGGCATTCCGCTCTGGCGCAGGTTACGCAGTTCTTCACGCATATCTTTGTAACGCTCATAACCCAGGCGTTTAAACAAGCGGCTTACCGTGGCTTTCGATACGCCAGAAAGGCGGGCAAGTTCGGCACTGTTATAGCTAATCAGGTCATCAAAATGATCGACGATAAACGCAGCAACACGCTGTTCTTGCGGAGAAAGCTGCTCGTATGTCGCTCTCAAGCGCTCATCTAATTGTTTCATTAAGACCTCTGTAACTTTTGTTTCACCTGAGACTCGCACAGTGAAACTCACTGCGTCAACCTGGAACATCTCTTGCTTAGAGTTAACCCCAGGCTTCCGTTCTGAGAGATAAAACGATGATGCAAAGCAATATGGCACCTTCCGGCATGGCCGTCACTCCGCACCATTTGGCCAGTGAAACCGCGCTATCCGTATTGCGTCACGGTGGTGATGCAATCGAAGCGATGGTGGCAGCGGCGGCAACGATCGCCGTGGTCTATCCGCATATGAATGGAATTGGCGGTGATGGTTTCTGGCTGATTGTGCCACCGGAAGGCGAACCCATTGCGATTGACGCCAGCGGTGCTGCCGGTTCGCTCGCATGCCTGGAGTTTTACGCAGGTGAGCAATCTATCCCTCATCGCGGAGCAAAATCCGCACTGACCGTCCCCGGTACTATCAGCGGCTGGGACGAAGCGCTAAAAATAGCCGCGCAGCTTGGCGGCGGGCAATTACCGCTGTCGCGTTTACTGGCCGATGCCATTCGCTATGCGGCAGACGGTATTCCGGTCACACAATCTCAGGCGCTGGCGACGCACAGCAAATATGACGAGCTGGTCAATGTTGCCGGTTTTGCCGAAACTTTTTTAGAAAGAGGTGAAATCCCGCGAGCGGGTAGCCGCTTCACTCAGCCGCGATTAGCCGAAACACTGACCCGTTTAACCGTTGAAGGGCTTGATAGTTTTTATCGTGGGCCGCTAGCCGCGCTAATGGCCGAAGAACTGGCTGATTTAGGTATGCCGATTAATTTGCAAGATCTCGCCGCTCAACGCGCCAAACGCCGTATTCCTCTGCATCTGAGCCACCAGCAGGGAGATATTTACAACATGACGCCGCCGACTCAGGGTCTGGTTTCGCTGGCAATCTTAGGGATCACCGATAATCTGGATATGGCGCAAGCCGATGAAACGCAAACGGTGCATCGCATTGTCGAAGCCACCAAAAAAGCTTTTGCGTTGCGCGACCAGTACATCACCGATCCACGCCATATCACCACTTCGATTCAAAGCCTGCTCGAAGCCGCACCGCTCAGCGCACTGGCCGCAGAAATTGATGACACCAAAGCTGCTGACTGGGGAACCGGCAAAGGCCCTGGCGACACAGTATGGATGGGCGTGATTGATAGCAGCGGCCTGGCGGTTTCATTCATTCAAAGTATTTATCACGAATTTGGTAGCGGTGTGGTGCTGCCCAAAAGCGGCGTGCTGTGGCAAAACCGTGGCGCGGCGTTCAGCCTCAACCCAGAAAGTTTGTTAAGCCTTGCGCCTGGTAAACAACCATTCCATACCCTGAACCCCGCAGCAGCGCGTCTTGCCGATGGCAGAATCCTGGTTTATGGCTCGATGGGTGGCGACGGACAACCACAAACTCAGGCAGCCATTTTTACTCGCCATGTGATTCAGGGCATGCCGTTGCAGGAGGCAGTTAGCGCTCCGCGTTGGTTATTGGGCAGGACATGGGGGCAAGCCTCGGACAGCCTGAAATTAGAAGGCAGATTTAACCCCGAAACTTTCGAAGCCCTGCGCAAACTAGGTCACGACGTAGAAGCCTTGCCTGATTTTAGCGAAGCGGTAGGCCATGCAGGCGCCATTGTGCGCCACACCAACGGCATGCTTGAAGGTGCATACGACCCACGCAGCAACGGCAGTGCCGCAGGATTTTAAGGAATAAATGATGACAACAAAACCTATCGACTGGCCCACTTACATCCAATTAATGGAACAACTCCTGAACGTTCCACTTGATGATACGCGCCGTAAAGAGCTTGAAGTGCAACTGACACGCATGGCCGCACTAGCTGAGCCCCTGTTAGATTTTCCGTTGCCTCAACGCCAGGAAGTTGCCGGGGTTTATAAATTATGAACCCATTGTCCATTCGTGAAATTCAGCAAGGATTAGCCTGCGGTGAGTTTTCTGCCCAGGAGCTGGCGCAACTTACGCTGGCAAAAATAGAGCAATCTAACCCTGAGATTAATGCGTTTACTGACATCACCACTCAGCGTTTGTTACAAGAAGCCAGCGCCATTGACCAACGGCGTGCAAACGCAGAAGCACTACCACCGTTAGCTGGCGTACCTTACGCGGTAAAAAATCTCTTTGATATTGAAGGCGTGACAACGCTTGCAGGCGCAGAGCTTTTTAGTACGCAACCGCCCGCAAGTGAAGATGCGTTCGCCATCAAACAGTTAAACAATGCTGGAGCGATGCTTTCGGGTGCGCTGAATATGGATGCCTACGCCTATGGGTTTACGACTGAAAATAGTTATTACGGCGCAACCAGAAATCCGCATGATGTGGCGCGAATTACAGGCGGTTCGTCCGGTGGTTCCGCCGCTGCTGTCGCCGCTGGGATGGTGAATTTTACCCTGGGTACAGATACCAACGGCTCGATTCGTGTTCCTGCATCTTTGTGTGGAGTGTTCGGACTCAAACCAACATTCGGCCGATTATCGCGCAGCGGCAGTCAGCCATTTGTTGCCAGTCTCGACCACATTGGCCCGCTTGCCCGCAACGTTGATGATTTAGCTCGCGTATACGATGCACTCCAGGGAAATGATGCCGCCGACCATTTTCAGTCAACCCGCGGCATTGAGCCAGTCGCCGATAAACTCGAACAGAGCACTCATTTCCGTTGCGCGGTGTTAGGTGGTTTTTTTAATAGCTGGTGTGATGATGATGCCAAAGCCGCAGTGGCAAAAGTGGCGCACTCACTTGAAGCCCTCGAATGTATTACATTGCCAGAAGCGGAATTAGCTCGCTCGGCGGCATTTTTGCTCTCGGCGGCGGAAGGGGGAAATCATTATTTGCCTGCCTTACGTGAGCATGCGGAACGCTTTGAACTCAATTCCCGCGAGCGCCTTCTGGCTGGCGCAATGACGCCATCAGCCTGGTACACTCAGGCACAACGTTTTCGCGCATGGTTCCGCGATAAAACGCTGCCACTTTTCGAAAAATATGATCTTCTTATCGCCCCGGCAACACCGACAAGTGCCACACTGATTGGTCAGCAAACCATGCACATTAACGGGACAGACTTACCCGTAAAAGCCAGTATGGGGATGCTAACACAGCCTATTTCCTTCCTCGGTTTGCCTGTGGTCACGGTGCCGTTAGTGACGGCAAGCGGCAATCCTATTGGCGTACAGTTAATTGCGCCCCCCTGGCGGGAAGATATCTGCTTGCAGGCCGCCCATCTACTTGAAATACAGGGTATGCTGGGCGGGAAAACCCACCAGGTAAGGTAAATACTATGATGCGTGACAATATTGATCGCCCGGCAATCGTCAATGAGGTGAGTGCTGCATTTTACCGCTACGAACAGGCGTTAATTAGCAACGATGTTGCGGTGCTGGATGAATTATTTTGGGCCGATCCTCGCACCGTTCGCTATGGCGCTTCGGAAAATCTGTATGGGATCGAAGAGATCAGAGCATTCAGGAATACCCGCACGTCACAAGGGCTGGAAAGGCTTTTGCAAAATACCACCATCACAACCTACGGCGACGACATGGCGGTTGCCAGCACTGAATTTACCCGCGAAGGCAGTGATAAGATTGGCCGCCAGATGCAAACTTGGGTGAAGTTCCCCTATGGCTGGCGTATTGTCGCCGCACACGTCAGCGTGATGAGCTAAAAACTGTGGGCGGGTAAACAATAATATTTCACCCGCCGTGCCAATCATCCCTTAAACGGATGCGTCTTCACCCAATGCTCAGCAATATCCTGGCGACGGCAAATCCACACATTGTCATGCTGTTGCACGTAATCCAGAAAACGCTGTAGCGCTCTGAAACGACCCGGCCGCCCCAACAAACGGCAGTGCATACCGATGGACATCATTTTCGGTGCCGTTTCCCCCTCTTCGTACAACACATCAAAGCTGTCTTTCAGATAGGTATAAAACTGCTCGGCGGTATTAAAACCCTGCGCGGTGGCAAAGCGCATATCGTTAGCGTCAAGGGTATATGGCACAACCAGATGCGGTTTTATGGAACCGTCACTGCACGTGATTTCACTCCAGAATGGCAGGTCATCACCGTAATAATCGCTGTCGTAAAGGAAGCCGCCGTTTTCTGCCACCAGCCGACGCGTGTTCGGGCTGTCGCGGCCTGTATACCAGCCGAGTGGTTTGTTGCCGAACAAATCCTCAAGAATTTCGACGGCCTGATGCATGTGCTGCCGCTCTGTTGCTTCATCAAGGTTTTGATAGTGTATCCAGCGCCAGCCGTGGCTCACCACGTCATAATCCGCGGCTTTTATTGCTTCTACGATTTCAGGATTACGCGCTAGCGCCATCGCCACGCCAAAAATGCTCATGGTCAGGCCGCGTTTTTGAAACTCATTGTGGATGCGCCAGAACCCTGCGCGAGAACCATATTCGTACAGCGAATCCATCGACATATGGCGAGCGGGGAAACTGGCGGCACCGATGATGTCAGAAAGGAATTGTTCAGAGCCGCTGTCGCCATGTAGAACGTGGTTTTCGCCGCCTTCTTCGAAATTAAGCACAAACTGCACGGCAACCCGGGCGTTATTCGGCCACTGCGCATGTGGCGGCTTACCCGCATAACCTTTCATGTCACGCGGGTAGTTTTCAGTAAAGTAATAGCTTTTCGCTTTCGGTACTTCATTCATGGTTCGGTTCCTTATGAGCCGAGCCAGAAGATCAACTCAGCATGTCAAAACAGCCTGATAACGGTTTTTTATTCGGATACGCGAGGTCACCGTGCTTGCTGGTTCCAAGTCCAAGTGCGATGAGGGATTCCACCATTTTCACCGCAGCCGTGACGCCATCAATCACCGGCACACCCAACTCAGAAGTTAATTCACGGGCAAGATTGGCCATTCCCCCACAGCCGAGCACAATGGCTCCGCTGTTATCTTCTTTTATGGCTTGTATACAACGTTCGCGTACCTTCATCTGAGCAAGACCCGTGCCATCTTCTAAAGCGAGTACCGGTAAATCGATCGCATGCAGCGCCGCGCAGTGATGCTCAAAGCCGTATTGGTGTAATAAATGGCGCGCAATGATCACGGTGCGCGGCAACGTTGTGACGATGGAAAAACGAGTCGCTACCAGAGTTGCCATATGCATTGCCGCTTCAGCAATACCGATAACCGGTCCAGTTGCGAGTTCACGCGCAGCCAGCAAACCCGGATCGCCGAAACAAGCGATGACATGGCCGCTAACGCCCTGCTCTTTGCCGAGTTTGATTTGCTCGAGCACACCAATGGCAGCCACTGCCTCATCAAAATGCCCTTCTATCGATTCCACACCTTGCGACGGGCAGACCGCGATGATTTCGCTGGAAGGTGCTGCCACGCTACGTGCGGCTTGCGCGATGGTGTGCGTCATCGCCACGTTTGTATTAGGGTTAATAACCTGAATCAAATGTTTCGTCATATCCGCTCCTGTTTGCTTTTCGCCCAAAAATATAGCACCACTCTTGGGCATTGCGATGATTAAGCGCACCATAACAATGCGCAAGTTACAGCAATACAACTTCCCTGATGCCATAACAGACCGTAAAACCTCAACTACTGCTTTAAAAATGAAACCTGGCCTGGTTAATGCAACGAAAGTTGCAGACATTCCGTCAGCATCTGTTTTTAAAGGAGCAGATTTCATGCCAAATATTGAACACAGCACCACGACTCCCCTGACTAATAGCGCCAACGCTGGGTACAGCCCGCGCCTGTGTAACGATGATCTGGCACCGACGCGCAACCAGACATGGTCCTGGTACAATATTTTTTCTTTCTGGATGTCCGATGTACACAGCATGGGCGGTTATGTGGTGGCCGCGAGCTTCTTCACGCTAGGGTTGGCGAGTTGGCAGGTTTTGCTTTGCCTGCTGGTCGGGATTTGCATTGTGCAGCTTTGCGCAAACCTGGTAGCAAAACCTAGTCAGATGGCAGGCGTGCCTTATGCAGTAATTTGCCGTCAGGCCTTTGGCGTGTTTGGTGCCAATATTCCAGCGGTGATCCGTGGATTAATTGCCTTCGCCTGGTACGGGATACAAACCTATCTGGCAGCCAACGCCCTGATGTTGGTTATGTTGAAATTCTGGCCTTCGCTTGCGCCAATGACCACAGGGCATTTCCTCGGTCTTTCGCACCTCGGCTGGGTTTGCTTTGGCATTATGTGGGTGCTGCAAGCGATGGTGTTCTGGCACGGAATGAATGCCATTAAGCGATTCATTGATATCGCCGGCCCTGCGGTTTATATCGTGATGATGGCACTGGCTGGCTGGATTTTGTATCAGACAGGCTTTGACGGGATTTCATTTACGCTTGCCAGCAAACAACTCAGTTCTGGCGAGCAAGCGTGGCAGATGCTTACCGCCACCGCGCTAGTTGTGTCTTACTTCTCCGGCCCGCTGCTGAACTTCGGTGACTTTTCCCGTTATGGCAAAAGCATGAAAGAAATCCGCCGTGGTAACCGTTGGGGGCTGCCGTTCAACTTTCTGCTGTTCTCTATCGTAACCGTCGTCATTGTCTCTGGTACGCAATCTCTGTTCGGTAAAATGATCACCGACCCTATCGAAACCGTAAGCCACGTAGGTAATAGCCTCGCAATGGCAATTGGTTTGCTGACGATGATTACTGCCACCATCGGCATTAATATCGTGGCGAACTTCGTTTCACCTGCATTCGACTTTTCTAACTGTTCACCGCAAAAAATCAGCTTCCGTACCGGTGGGATGATTGCCGCCGTGGGCTCTGTGCTGCTGACTCCGTGGAACTTGTTCCAGTCACCAGAACTGATTCATTACACGCTGGATGTATTGGGATCGTTTATTGGGCCACTGTTCGGCATTCTGCTGACTGATTTCTACATCATTAAACGCAGCAAGATTTATGTCGACGACCTGTTTGATGACACAGCCAAAGGCCGTTATTGGTACAAAGGGGGTTTCAATCCAAAAGCGATTATTGCTTTGCTGCCATCGGTCGCAGTTGGCCTGACGATAAGTTTCATTCCATCGCTGCATGAAGTGGCTAACTTTAGCTGGTTTATCGGCGCATTTATGAGTGCTGGCTGTTATCGCTGGCTGGCGCGTGCTGAGAAAGAGAGTGACGCCGTGGGATATAACGGGCAGGTTGTTGTTTCGAAGGATTAAAACGACGAAAGCCTGAATCATTTCTGATTCAGGCTTTCTGATTGTGGCGGAACGGACGGGACTCGAACCCGCGACCCCCTGCGTGACAGGCAGGTATTCTAACCGACTGAACTACCGCTCCGCGTTTGTTCCCCGTCGGGAACGAGGCAGATATTACGTATTGTGCTCATGAGCGTCAACGTTTTTTCTTATAAAACTAATCGGTTGCCGTTATTTTCACCCAAACGATGATTTTTAATCCGTTGGCGCTGTTTTTATATACGCCACAGACAACTTCCGCCTTTCTTTTCTACAAGATCAAGCCGCGATTCATGCGCTTCAAGTTCTGCATCACTGGCGCGAATGACGCGTATGCCTGAACTATGACGCACAACCCGCTGAATTCCGTTGTTTCCGGCGCTCTGTTGCACATCCCCTTCCATGGCAAACTTCAGAGAGGTTTGCCCGCCTGTCATCATTAAATAGACATCGGACAGGATTTGGGCATCGAGCAATGCGCCGTGCAGCGTTCGTTTGCTGTTGTCTATTTCATAGCGTGAGCAAAGAGCATCAAGGCTGTTACGCTTGCCAGGGAACATCTTACGGGCGAGCGCCAGGCTATCCGTAATTTTGCAGAAGGTATTGGTTTTCGGAATATCGCGCTTGAGCTTACTAAACTCATAGTCCATAAACCCGATATCAAACGATGCGTTATGGATGACGAGCTCAGCGCCACGAATGTAATCCATAAACGAATCAGCAACCTGGTCAAAGGTTGGTTTATCTGCCAGAAATTCATCGGCGATTCCATGTACGCCGAATGCTTCCGGGTCCACCAGCCGGTCTGGCTTGAGGTAGACATGGAAGTTATTACCCGTCAGGCGGCGGTTGATTACTTCAACCGCACCGATTTCTATAATGCGATGCCCTTCGTAGTGAGCACCGATTTGATTCATACCGGTGGTTTCAGTATCGAGGACTATCTGTCGTGTAATTGCTGTGCTCATGGCGCTCGTTTATGTCAGACTTGGTTTTTTAATCACAGGAAGTCTACCAGAGATGCGCAAACAGGTAGAAATTTTCACCGATGGCTCGTGTCTCGGTAATCCGGGACCGGGTGGATACGGTGCGATTTTACGCTACAAACAACACGAAAAAATTTTTAGTGTTGGCTATCGTCTAACCACCAATAATCGCATGGAAATGATGGCGGCTATCGTCGCACTTGAGGCGTTAGTTGAGCCTTGTGACATTGTGCTGAGCACCGACAGCCAGTATGTGCGCCAGGGCATTACCCAATGGATTCATAACTGGAAAAAACGTGGCTGGAAAACGGCAGATAAAAAACCAGTGAAGAATGTCGATTTATGGAAAAGGCTGGACGCTGCGTTGAGTGATCACAAAATTAGTTGGGAGTGGGTGAAAGGCCATGCCGGTCACCCTGAGAACGAACGCTGTGATGAACTCGCTCGTGAGGCGGCGTCTAATCCAACTCTCGAGGACGTTGGTTATCAACCAGAGGCGACGAAGCCTTAGTTGTTTCTCGAAACTGCCTGGTCGCACCGACAGCTGACCGAATTTGTGTTTTCGCCGAGCGGCTTTTCATTGGATTGAGCGTGAGGGGTAAAGTCCGCTTACGCGCCACAATGACATGCATACATCCCAACGCAGGCAGGTGGGTACTGAGCATTATCCCACCTTGCTTACTCCAGGGTAAAACCTGGAAACTGCGTTGGTGCATCACTTCAAAGTTCAGCAGCGCCAACCAATCGAACATACGCATCGGCGTAAACATCCGGCAACGATATGGCGTGCGTTTGCGCATAAATGGCACAGCTTTGCCCAAACCTAATAAGCTCACTGGGTTGAAGCTGCTCAGAATTATCCATCCATCATCAATCAATACCCGGTCGACTTCACGCAGTAGCCCGTGAGGGTCCTGGCACCATGGCAATGTATGAGCCAACATACAGGCGTCGACAGATTTGGCAGCAAAAGGTAAATGAAGCGGGTCAGCGTTCACCTGCAGCCGCTCGCCCTGTAGCGCGACATTGACCTGGTGTGAAATAGCGCAATCTTCGGTATTAATTTCAGCGCTTAAGTTGCCTATCTTTAGCAGATGGAAACCAAACATTTTGGCAAGCCAGGGCTGAAGCTGGTTTTCCAGAGCCCCACGGTAGTACTCGCCCCAGGGCAGTTCTCCCCAATGGTGCGGTGAAATGAAATTTTCAGGTATCCTTGCCGGTTTCATCACTACCTTCTTAGCGCAATTCAGAGAGGTTGAATTATGAATCTTAACAGTATTTCCGCGTTCCAGGATAACTACATCTGGGTTCTGAATAATGACCAAGGTAAATGCATCATCGTAGACCCAGGTGAAGCCGAACCGGTGTTAAAAGCGATTGAAGAGAACCAGTGGCAGCCAGAAGCCATTTTACTGACACACCATCACAATGATCACGTTGGCGGCGTAAAAGAACTCGTCAAAAAGTATCCAGGCCTTGTGGTATATGGCCCCGAGGAGACACAAGATAAGGGAACGAACCGGGTAGTCAGAGAGGGCGATAAGGTCAATATTTTGAAGTATGAATTTACCGTTATTGCCACACCCGGTCACACTTTAGGACATATCTGTTACTATTGTGAACCTTATCTTTTTTGTGGCGATACGATGTTTTCTGGCGGCTGCGGCAGGCTCTTTGAAGGGACCGCAGAAAATATGTTTGATTCTTTTCAAAAACTTAACAAACTCCCTGCCGAAACGTTAATTTGTTGTGCGCATGAATACACCCTTTCAAATGTGAAATTTTCCTTATCAATCCTTCCTGACGATGAAGAGTTAAACCGATACTGTCGAAAAGTTAAGGAGTTACGTTCAAAAAACCAATCAACCCTGCCCAGTTCTTTGGAAAATGAGCGCAAAATAAATTTATTCCTTAGAACGGATGATATTGATTTAAAAGAAAAAATAAACAAAGAAACAAACTTGCAACAACCACGGCAGGTATTTGCCTGGTTACGGTCAAAGAAAGATAGCTTCTGAATTTTTTGGTTGTGTTGTTTTAAAGTGGAAGGTATTCTTGCTCGTCTTTTAAGCAACCATTTGACACACACATGAAGGCAAAAGCGATATTACTCGCCTCTGTTTTGCTTGTGGGGTGCCAGGCGTCAAGGCATGACGGCAACATCCAACAGCACGCACAGAGTCTGTCTGCAGCTGGTCAAGGTGAAGCAGGAAAGTACACAGGTACGCGATGGATGGACGATGGAACATACCTCGCAGATAACCAAAACTTGTGGAACTTCATTGGCGACGAGCTAAAGATGGGGATTCCGGAGAATACCCGGATTCGCGAACAGAAACAGAAGTACCTAAAGAATAAGAGCTATCTCCACGATGTAACATTACGGGCAGAGCCGTATATGTACTGGATTGCCGGGCAAGTTAAGAAACGCAACATGCCAATGGAACTAGTACTGCTACCCATAGTGGAGAGCGCTTTTGACCCCCACGCTACCTCTTCTGCAAATGCCGCTGGCATCTGGCAGATTGTACCGAGTACGGGTCGAAATTATGGTTTAAAACAGACCAAAGCATACGATGCACGTCGTGATGTAGTGGCTTCAACTACTGCAGCACTCGATATGATGCAACGTCTGAATAAGATGTTCGACGGCGACTGGTTGTTAACCGTGGCGGCGTACAACAGCGGCGAAGGTCGTGTACTGAAGGCAATGAAAGCGAATAAAGCACGTGGCTTACCTACGGATTTTTGGTCGCTTTCACTGCCACGGGAAACCAAGATTTACGTACCTAAAATGCTGGCCTTGAGTGATATTCTCAAGAACAGTCAAAAGTACGGTGTTCGCTTGCCGACCACAGACGAAAGCCGTGCATTAGCGCGTGTGGAAGTGAGTGATCCGGTCGAGCTGAGCCAGGTCGCCGAAATGGCTGGGATACCGTTAAATATGCTGAAAACGTTCAACGCTGGAGTGAAAACTTCAACCGTTGGCCAGAACCAGCGATATGTAATGGTGCCTAAGAAGCATGCCGAACGGCTTAAAGCCTCTTTGGCTTCAGGCGAAATTGCAGCAGTGCAGCCTACGTTAGTCGCGGATAACCGCAGTAGCGCAGGTGGCAGCAAATCTTATCGTGTTCGTTCAGGTGATACCTTATCGAGCATTGCCGCACGCTTAGGCGTTAGCACTAAAGATTTGCAGAGCTGGAATGGCATTCGCAGCGCGCATATAAAAGTGGGCCAGACCCTTAACGTCAAAAACGGCGATAAGCGTTTAGCCAACAACGATAGCATCACCTATAAGGTGCGTAAGGGTGACTCCTTGTCGAGTATCGCGAAACGTCACGGTGTGAACATTAAAGATGTTCTGCGCTGGAACGATGATACTGACAATCTGAAACCTGGCGATCAGATAACGCTGTTCGTTAGCAATAATTCTACACCTGATACGTGATTGTTAATCAAAGGAAAAGGCACCTTAATGGGTGCCTTTTTTATTGTTTCAGCAGAACTTAGCGGCTTCCAGCATGACGATATCACTGGTAAATGAACCATCTTCCTGCAATTCAAAATAACGCTGCACTTCATCCGATGCACTTTTCTGATAAGCGCGAATGGCATCAGCCATGACCGAAGGCGTTCTCATGCGCGCAATCCAGCTCGAATACTCCAGATTCAAACGATCACACAGCAAATTTTGCGTCACCAGCCCCGCGTCGTTAAACATGTTCAGCAGTTCTCCGCTGGAATAATTGTGGACGTGCGAAGTGTCCCGCAAAGCTTCGACTGTTTGCAGCCAGATATCGAGAACAGGGTGCCCTGGGGACATCACATCCATAAAAATAACGACTCCACCAGGCTTCAGCACTCGCTTAACCTCACGCAAGGCTTTGCCAACATCATGCCAGTGGTGAGCTGAATAGCGGCTAATCACAACATCAAATAAGGCATCTTCAAATGGCAGAATCTCAGCATAGCCTTGCTGGGTCGTGACGTTAGTGATGCCGCGAGTTTTAGCCGCGTCATTCACCACTGTCAGCATCTGTTCCGAGAGGTCATAAGCAACGACGTCTTTCACCTGCGTAGAAGCAACAAAACTCGCGTGCCCTGCCCCACAACCCATATCGAGCAGCCGCGCATGAGGGAAGTCCGCCAGGCGCGCACTTAAACGCTCCAGATCGCGCCCTGAGGCATGTACAGCGCTACTCAGATAGGCACTGGCCTGCGAGCCAAATTGTTGACTGACTTTGTCATGGTGAGATTGTGTTGTCATTGTCTTGTCCTTGCAGTTGATGATAAGTAAGGGCAGCACATAGGTCTGCCCAGTGGCAGACCTGACTAACCTTACTTCAGCTCAGGTTTGCCGGGACGAAATTCGACTAGTAGAGGGTTGTGATCGGACGCACGAGTAACCAGCACAGAGGCTTCTGCGACGTTTAAACCACGATAGAAAACGAAATCAAGCGGGCGACCAAAAGCACGGCGGCGATGGTCGTCTGTGAAACGTACTTCGCGCAGGGTCATCTCGCGAGCGAAGCGGTAAAGCGCATTCATGCGTGGGCGGCTCCAGGCATTGAAGTCACCTGCCATAATAATCGGTCCGCTATGATGACCCATTTGATCGCCAATCGGCCCGAGCTGCTTGCTGTATACGTCCACACCCAAACTGAAATTCACAGCATGGATATTAACAACCATCAGCAGACGGCCATCAGGTAAAGGATAAACGGTCACTAACGCGGATTTGGATAAGCGTAAAATCGGCTCTCGTTCGCGTAATGGGCAGCAGTAAACCGGATGGGCGGCCGATAAAGTCATGACACCAGAAGGGTGTTGAGGCAAAACAAATGCAGGGACCTGATCTGCGGCTAAATAATTACTGGTGGCAAACTTTACCAATTCAGGGGTGGTTTGCGCCTCCTGTAATAAAACCAGATGGGCATCTTTACCAAAGTTTTGCAGCACCGATAACCATTCAGCTCGCTGCTGTTTGAAAATATTCCATACCAATACTTTTAAGGAACCCTCACTTGGCAAGGGCTCTCCGGGTGGCAATGCCTGACCTATAGTTGCAAAGGAGCCAGGAGGCAGAATACGTTCTGCTGGCTGACCGGCAACATATCTCATGGCATAAGTATTTTTGCGCACGTTTTTACTAATGACCTCTGTAACCAAAGAAGCCTCCAAATCGAAGGCTGTCTTTCAGTTATAGGGACTTTAGTGTCGAGTTTCAACGACCAATTCAAACCAGTGGCGAACAAGAGCGTAAGTAATTGCTAACAGTCTTGCTGCGATGGCTAACCGATGGCAACTTCACGACGGGCCTCAAGGCGGCCACTTAAGTTAATCAGAAGGAGTGCCCCTGCGACAATAACCGCTCCAATCCATGGCGTTTGTGCCAAACCAAAGCTTTGTACTGTTTGACCACCAATAACCGAACCTAGCGCGATACCGACGTTAAAAGCGGCGATATTCAGCCCAGAGGCGACATCTACCGCATTTGGCGTGTATTGCTCTGCTTTTTGCACAACGTATACCTGCAAGCCTGGTACATTACCAAAGGCGAAAACACCCATCACTAATACTGTGACTAATGCACCAATATGCGAGCTTGCAGTGAACTGGAAGACCAACAGCAGTACGGCAAGTGCTGCAAAAATGAATTTTAACGCAGGTACTGCACCATGTCGGTCAGCGAGTTTCCCACCCCAGATATTACCAATCGCAACGGAGACACCATACCCTAACAAAATCCAGCTAACGGCTGCCGGTGAATAACCCGCAAGGTTTTGCATCATCGGAGCCAGAAAAGTAAATGCGGTGAACACGCCGCCATAGCCCAATGCCGTAATCGCATAAATAATTAGCAAGCGGGGATGGGTCATCACTTTCAATTGATCTTTCAAACTGGCTACTGCGCGAGTTGGAATATTTTTGGGGATCAGGATAGTGCTGCAAATTAAAGCGATCACACCGATCGCAGAAACTGTGAGGAATGTTTCGCGCCATCCAAAATGCTGCCCAATGAATGTCCCCAGAGGAACACCGGTCACCAGTGCAACCGTCAAGCCACCAAACATAATCGCAATTGCAGAGGCAGCCTTCTCTTTCGGTACAAGGCTAGTTGCGATGGTTGAACCAACTGAGAAGAAGACACCGTGCGCAAGGCCAGTAAGCAAACGGGCAACGACTAATGTTTCATAGTTCGGAGAGAGCCAGGCTAACAGATTGCCAGCGGTGAAGAGCACCATCAGGCCAATTAACAGTTGTTTACGAGGAAGCTTGCCGGTTAGAGCAGTCAACACAGGGGCACCAACCGCAACGCCTAGTGCGTAAATGGAAACAAGTAGCCCAGCAGAGGGCAGTGAAATTGAAAGTTGATCGGCAATTGTGGGTACTAGTCCAACAATAACAAACTCGGTAGTCCCGATTGCGAATGCACTGATAGTCAGCGCCAGTAGTGCCAGAGGCATGATTTACTCCATAGCAGATGTCTTTTGATGACACGCAGTATGGCAAGATGGTTAAATAACAAAAATATGCAAAATCTCAATACAATTTTGCTTCAGGAGCAATAATGAAGGCGACATCTGAAGAACTGGCGATTTTTGTCGCCGTTGTGGAAAGCGGAAGTTTTAGCCGCGCAGCAACACAGCTCGAGCTGGCTAATTCAGCTGTCAGCCGTTCAGTAAAAAAACTAGAAATGAAGCTGGGTGTAAGCCTGCTTAATCGCACAACACGTCAGCTAAGCCTGACAGAGGAAGGTGAGCGTTATTTCCGCCGTGTGCAGCAGATTTTGCAGGAAATGGCAGCAGCAGAGAATGAACTGATGGAGTCGCGGCAAAGCCCACGCGGTTTACTGCGCATTGATGCCGCAACTCCTGTTATGTTGCATCTTTTAATGCCGCTTATTAAGCCATTTCGTGAGCGTTATCCAGAGGTGACACTTTCGCTCATCTCATCAGAGACATTCATCAACCTGATTGAGCGGAAAGTGGATGTAGCCATTCGCGCGGGCACGTTGACGGACTCTACACTTCGAGCCAGACCACTTTTTGCCAGTCGCCGTAAAATTATCGCATCTCCTGAATATCTGGCTCAGTACGGCACACCCCAAAGTGCTGAGGATCTTCGGGATCATATTTGCCTTGGTTTTTCTGAGACGGAGAGCCTGAATAAATGGCCAGTCGCGCAAGCTGATGGGCTACGTTATGACATTGTGGCGGGGATAACATCAAACAGTGGTGAAACGCTCAAGCAGCTTTGCCTGATGGGGAATGGTATCGCTTGTCTTTCTGACTATATGATTAATAAAGAAATAATGGAAGGCGGGTTTGTCGAACTACTGGCAGATAAGCTTTTGCCGGTTGAAATGCCATTTAGTGCGGTGTATTACAGCGATCGTGCCGTAAGTAGCCGCATTCGCGCATTCATTGATTTTCTGAGTGAGCATGTACAACAGCCCCCGCAGGGGCTGTAATGGAAAATTAATCCCAGTTTGGCGCCAGGCCTTCTGGACTAACCAGACGATCATTACAGTCCAGTGCAGCAATAGCTGCCATATCTTCCGCATCAAGCTTAAGAGTCTGCGCGTGCAGATTACTTTGCAGATTCTCACGCTTCGTGGATGAAGGTATGACTGCATATCCCAGCGTCATTGCCCACGCCAGAATTACCTGAGCTGACGTTGCATTGTGCTTTTTAGCAATTCGACCAATCACTTCATCTGACAATGCTTTGCCATAGGCAAGTGTCATATAAGAGGTTATGTGGATATCATGCTCACGTGCCCAATCAACCACTTTGCGGTTCTGCAAATAAGGTGAAAGCTCAATTTGGTTGGTAGCAATATTCTCAGCACCAACTGCATCAATTGCCCGTTGCATCAGATCTATAGTGAAGTTAGAGATACCAATCTGACGTGTCAGCCCTTCATTTTTGGCTTCCAGCAATACCTGCATAAACTCTGCTACCGGAACGGCATCATTTGGTGATGGCCAGTGAATGAGCGTCAAATCGACATAATCAGTACGTAATTTGCGCAAGCTTTCTTTCAAGCTTGAGATGAGTTTGTCTTTACTAAGATTCTCAATCCAGATTTTGGTAGTGATGAATAACTCATTGCGAGCTACGCCACTTTCTTCAATCGCCTGCCCTACAGCCGCTTCATTGTCATAGATTTGTGCGGTATCAACAGCGCGATAACCCAACTCTAAAGCTGTTTTTACTGATGCGATAACTACGTCGTCTTTTAAGCGAAAAGTGCCCAGACCAAATGCAGGAATTGTCATTATTTACCTCGTTAGGGGATATGTGTTGTTAATACGAGGATTATGGCGGCAATCACTTTGCTGAAAAAGATAGATAAATGCAGAAGATATTTGCGTTAAACGCAATAATAAGAAGATATTTACTGAATTTTAGACAAGAAAAAAGCCCTGAGTCTAAAAGACTCAGGGC
>CBCPKK010000035.1:0-70598 GCA_965119215.1 uncultured Buttiauxella sp. | reverse complement strand
AAGAAAATGATGCTTACGCCGAGTTTTAAGGCCAAAAATTACCGAACGATTACCGTTTGATTGAACATCTTGGGCCCGAAACCAAGGCTGATAATTTTCACCATAACCTATACCAACCCCCTTACTCAGGGCCAGTTCATAATCTTGGTAGGAGGTAAACCGCCGTCCTCTACCCATGATAGTAATCCCGGCGATGCATGGTATTTACCCTTGCTCCGACAACAATATCTAGGATGAAAAAATAGAGCCATACTCTATTTAAGTATACAACTTTATTGTCATTTTATGAGCTACGTATACAACTTTAGTGTCTTGTATACGACTTTATTGTCACTCTCCAACTAAATCCTGTGCGCAAGCCCAGGCAGAACTCCATGCCCACTGGAAATTATATCCCCCCAGCCAACCGGTAACGTCCATCACTTCGCCGATGAAATAGAGGCCGGGCACATTGCGTGCTTCCATGGTGCGTGAGCTCAGTTCATTAGTATCCACACCGCCAAGTGTTACTTCTGCGGTGCGATAACCTTCTGTGCCATTCGGTTGCACTTGCCAGGCTTGCAGAGTTTCTATCAGTTCACTTTGCTGACGGGAATTGAGCTGTTTTAGCGTGACATCTGGAATTTGCTCAAGCAGTTGCAGGCATTCCACCAGGCGCTTTGGCAACACCAGGCCTAAAGTATTTTTCAGGTTTTGATTAGGATGAGCAATGCGTTGTTCATTAAGAAGCTCATCCAGATCGGTATCAGGAAGTAAGTTAACGCTCACAAACTCACCAGGTTGCCAGTAACTGGAAAGCTGCAATACCGCAGGGCCAGAAAGGCCGCGATGGGTAAACAGCAAACTCTCGCGGAAACTAACGCCATTTTCTGCCGTGATAACCGACGGTACAGAAACGCCAGAGAGCACCTGTAATTGTTCAAGCAGGGGTTTATGCAGGGTAAACGGCACCAGGCCAGCACGAGTCGGTAACACTTTCAGCCCGAACTGTTCGGCAATCTTGTAGCCAAACGGCGTTGCGCCCAGGCCCGGCATTGAAAGCCCGCCGGTTGCGATAACCAATTTTGCCGCTTGTACGCTATCGCCATTCAATTCGATGGTATAGCCGTTTTCATCACGTTCAATACCCAAAACTTCGCTGCGTAGACGCGTGATAACCTGGCCCTTTTCACATTCGGCCACCAGCATATCGACAATTTGCTGCGCTGAGTCGTCGCAAAAAAGTTGGCCCAGCGTCTTCTCATGCCAGGCGATGCCATGCTTACCGACCATGTCGATAAAATCCCACTGGGTATAGCGCGCCAGTGCAGATTTGCAAAAATGAGGGTTTTGGCTCAGATACGCGGCAGGTTCGATATAAAGATTAGTAAAGTTGCAGCGCCCGCCGCCAGACATCAGAATTTTACGGCCTGGTTTTTTACCGTTATCGATAAGCAACACTCGACTGCCAGCCTGCCCTGCCATCGCTGCACAGAACATTCCTGCGGCACCCGCACCAATAATAACGGCATCAAACTTTCCCACGACCTACTCCCGACTATGCTTAATGCAAGGAATTGTAAAGATAGCGGGCTGGTCGCACCAGCTAAAAGCGTCTTAACAATTGCAGGTGATTGAAAACAAATATGTAAATCTTTTCGATGTTTGACACTTAAAGGACAAACATCAAGAAAAGTCCATATTTCTGTTGGCGCATTACAGAGTTGTCTTACATAATGCGCCGCGTTCATGTCCTCAAAATGGCGTAACGTCTATGGAATTTCTGTTTAATGGCCTGGATATGCATACCGGGCTCTTGTTATTGCTTGCTCTGGCGTTTGTTCTCTTCTACGAAGCGATCAATGGCTTTCATGACACTGCTAACGCAGTGGCAACTGTTATCTATACTCGTGCAATGCGATCGCAACTCGCGGTGGCAATGGCGGCGTTATTTAACTTCCTCGGCGTTCTGCTCGGTGGATTGAGTGTGGCGTATGCGATTGTGCATATGTTGCCAACCGATCTGCTGTTGAACGTAGGGTCCGCTCATGGCCTCGCCATGGTGTTCTCTATGTTGTTGGCCGCTATCATCTGGAACCTTGGCACCTGGTACTTTGGTCTGCCGGCTTCCAGCTCCCATACGCTTATCGGTGCCATCATTGGTATTGGTTTGACGAATGCATTAATGACCGGCACCTCGGTAGTTGATGCGCTGAACATCCCGAAAGTCATTGGGATTTTCATGTCGTTGATCCTCTCCCCATTGGTCGGTCTGGTGATTGCGGGCGGGCTTATCTTTTTGTTACGTCGCTACTGGAGCGGCACCAAAAAGCGCCGCCGTATCCACCTCACTCCTGCTGAGCGCGAAAAACAAGACGGCAAGAAAAAGCCACCATTCTGGACACGTATCGCCCTGATTCTTTCCGCCATTGGCGTGAGTTTCTCTCATGGTGCGAACGATGGTCAGAAAGGTATCGGCTTGATCATGCTGGTGCTGATTGGTGTGGCCCCTGCGGGCTTCGTGGTGAACATGAATGCATCCGGTTACGACATTGCTCGTACTCGCGACGCCATCACACACCTTGAGCAGTACTATGCGCAGCATGGTGATGCGATTAAGCACGTGATTGACCTCAACCCGACTATCCCTACCCCTGAAGAAGTGCAGGGCCAGGATAAACCCGCTGAGTTCCATTGCGATGCCAGCCGCGCCATGATTGCCGTACAGCGTGCGAAAGAGTTGCTGGGCAATATCGACAGCTACGACAAACTTAGCATCGAACAGCGCAGCCATATGCGCCGTCTGCTGCTTTGCATCTCTGACACTTCTGAGAAAGTCGCTAAACTGCCTGAAACCAAACAGGACGATAAGCGCTTCCTGAAAGAGCTGAAAACTGACCTGCTGTATACCATCGAGTATGCCCCAATCTGGATTATCATGGCGGTCGCTCTGGCGCTCGGCATCGGTACTATGATTGGCTGGCGTCGTGTGGCTACCACTATCGGTGAGAAGATTGGCAAGAAAGGTATGACGTATGCGCAGGGTATGTCCGCGCAGCTGACAGCCGCCGTCTCCATTGGTGTTGCAAGCTATACCGGTATGCCGGTTTCCACCACGCACGTTCTGTCGTCTTCCGTTGCGGGGACAATGATTGTTGATGGTGGCGGTTTACAACGTAAAACGGTAACGAACATCCTGATGGCGTGGGTGTTTACTTTACCGGTGTCGATTCTGCTTTCCGGTGGTCTGTACTGGATTTCACTGCACTTCATCTAAACATGATGCGGTAAATGCAAGACGACAAAAAGCGGGTCAGGAAACTGGCCCGCTTTTTTTATGCGCCGAAACTGCTAATGCCAAATCATCAGTCCGACGAGACTTATCACTACAAGCCCACACAGCGCGCTGGTCAAAATAAACTGGCGGCGTAGACGTTCACAGCGACGGATAAACTCATCGTCGTGGTGGTCCAGATAACGTTGGCCATAGATATAACCCACCAGACGGATCTGTTTGCTAGGCTGCCCGTGAGAGGTAAAAAAACCGCCTCCATCGACATACTGATACAGCAACGGATCGCATCCACGCAGTACCACCAGCAATGCACGCAAAGATGAGTAATAGCGCGCCATATTCACAATACAAACTACACAAAGCGCCCAAAAAAGCGCAACGGTGCTGATCATCATATTTACCCCCCGGTGAAGCCCCAGTACATCACTCCAGGGCAGCTATTCACCCCGAAAACCAGAAAGACCGTTCAGCGAGCTCAAAAAGCCGATCCGGTTCACATTACTATTCCGGAGCGGCTTATTTAATAGTGTAGGAGATCCGTTAATTTTTTTGCCATATCGTTAATCTTTATCAAGGCGATAAAACGCATTTTTGGCTTCAATGTATACAACGGTGGCACATTGACGATTTCTATCATTCGCTATAGGGTAGAAATATCATCTACAATTTAGGTCTTTACACGCGGATGGCACAGATGCCGCGCATCGTGTCATCCGGCCAGGCTGGTCATCGACAACTTATGGAAGGAGTAAAATTATGGCTTACAAACACATTCTGATCGCGGTAGATCTCTCCCCGGAGAGCAAAGTACTGGTGGAAAAAGCGGTTTCTATGGCTCGCCCATACAACGCGAAGGTTTCCCTGATTCATGTCGATGTAAATTACTCCGATCTCTACACCGGATTGATTGATGTAAATCTGGGCGATATGCAGAAACGCATTTCTGAAGAAACGCACCACGCGCTGAGCGAACTGTCTACTGGCGCAGGTTATCCGATTACTGAAACTCTGAGCGGTAGCGGCGATCTTGGCCAGGTACTGGTAGATGCCATTAAGAAATATGATATGGATTTAGTGGTCTGCGGGCACCACCAGGATTTCTGGAGCAAGCTGATGTCTTCCGCACGCCAGCTTATCAACACCGTCCACGTTGATATGTTGATTGTTCCACTGCGTGACGAAGACGAAGATTAAGGTTTAATAACGCCCTAGCCCTCTCCCATTGGGAGAGGGAATAGTTCTGTATTCCCCTCGCCCTTTGCTGCATTTCCCCCCCCTATCCCTGAGTGAAAGGGAATAGCCCGTTTTCTCCCTCTCCCAAGGGGAGAGGATTGCTTTACTCAACGACTTGAAGCCCCGCAATGGCGGTTTTTTCGTTTTATTCAGTAGCCATTTATTAAGAAATCAACAGCATCCCGGAGCTTATGCCTTTCAGGGCTTAGATCCTGAATAGGGTAGCCCAACTCTTTCGAAGGGATACCAGCCATCATATGGGTCAATGCCACACAGTTTTGCCCTTTAATCATGACCACTGGGCAAACTTTTCTCGGCGGAACCACTCCATTTTTGCTCAATCCCGTAACAGGGATCACCAGAGCATGGTTCAGCACATTCGCTACAGGATGCTGCATATTGATCAGATAAGGATAAACCAGCCTATCTACGCCTTTGTTCTCATAGGCAACAAATTGTTCCATCAGAACGACCTATGGAAATCGCTAAATGATCCGTTATCTTCAACAAATTTGTTTAGCGCTTCAATGCCCTCTCGGTTTCCTTCATACCAGCTAATAGCTTTATTTTCCTGATGTTTTTCTAGCATAACATCAGTTAGCCTCGTCGCTAGTTTGACTTCTACTTCCCTTTTCCTCGGCATAGTGCCCTCCATGAAATGCGCAGTTTTGATTCGATTTTAGAACATAGCAGCATTGATTAGTTTTACTCAAATGCTGCTATGAGATGAGATTGTACTTTCTACGCGGAAATTAAAAGAGCGGAGTTGGCGTTATTCGAGGGCTCTCGTAAAAAATTTATGCACAAAATGACAGCGGTAAATTTTTTGCGAGAATCCCTGCAATGCAGGGATTTTTTTAAGCTGGCGTACCAGGATAAATATCAAAACGGTGGCCTTTAGTCACCACGGCGTTATGCGTTTCCACGCCGCCGAGCGGCGGCGCGTAATCCGGGCGTTTCACAACAACACGCTTTGTCGCTAACTTTTGTGCGGGCAACAGCAAACCATCTGCATCTTCGTCCGGCCCCACCAGCGACTGAAACACGCGCATCTCTTTCTTCACCAACGCGCTTTTTTGCTTATGCGGGAACATTGGGTCGAGATAAACCACTTCCGGGCGTGGCGTAATATCGCTTAATGCGGTCAGGCTCGAGGCGTGGATCAGTTGCAAACGTTCCTGCAACCAGCCGCCGATTTCGCCATCCTGATAACCACGGCGCAAGCCGTCATCCAGCAATGCTGCAACCACCGGGTTGCGCTCTAACATGCGCACTCGGCAGCCCACAGACGCCAGGACAAACGCATCACGCCCAAGCCCCGCCGTCGCATCGACAACATCCGGCAGATAGCCGCTTTTAATGCCAACGGCTTTCGCCACCGCTTCACCGCGCCCACCACCAAACTTACGGCGATGCGCCATCGCGCCCGAGACAAAATCGACAAAAATGCCGCCGAGCTTTGGCTCATCTCGCTTGCGTAATTCCAGATGTTCCGGCGTTAACACCAGCGCCATCAGGGCATCTTCGTCGTGCGTCAAACCCCAACGCTCGCTCAAAAGAGATAAGGCGCCGGAGTCGGCGCCTGATTCAGTCAATAAACAGATTTTCACGGAATGAATTAGCCCTTGATACCGTAATGAGCCAGCATCGCATCGAGCTGTGGTTCACGGCCACGGAAGCGTTTGAACAGCTCCATCGGCTCTTCAGAACCGCCGCGAGTCAGGATGTTATCAAGGAATGACTGCCCAGTTTCGCGGTTGAAAATACCTTCTTCTTCAAAGCGCGAGAATGCATCTGCCGCCAGCACATCAGCCCACAGATAGCTGTAATAACCCGCCGCATAACCACCCGCAAAGATGTGGCTGAAAGCGTGTGGGAAACGGCCCCATTTCGGTGAAGGCACAACAGCCACCAGCTTCTTGATTTCATACAGAGTTTCCAGCACTTTCGCGCCCTGCTCTGGGTTAAATTCAGCATGCAGACGGAAGTCGAACAGGCCGAACTCCAACTGACGCAGGATAAACAGCGCCGCCTGGTAGTTCTTCGCCGCCAGCATTTTATCCAGTAACTCTTTTGGCAGCGGCTCGCCTGTTTCGTAATGGCCAGAGATAAACGCCAGCGCTTCAGGTTCCCAGCACCAGTTTTCCATAAACTGGCTTGGCAGTTCGACCGCATCCCACGGCACGCCGTTGATACCGGAAACGCCCGCCGTTTCGACTTTGGTCAGCATATGGTGCAAGCCGTGGCCGAACTCATGGAACAGCGTGATCACTTCGTCATGGGTAAACAATGCAGGTTTGCCGTTGACCGGACGGTTAAAGTTACAGGTCAGATAAGCGACCGGTTTTTGCAGCGAACCGTCTGCTTTACGCATCTGGCCCACGCAGTCATCCATCCACGCTCCGCCGCGTTTGTTTTCGCGGGCGTACAGGTCGAGATAGAAGCTGCCGCGCAGTTCACCTTTTTCGTCATACAGCTCGAAGAAACGCACATCCGCATGCCAGACGTCGATATCTTTACGCTCTTTTGCGGTAATACCGTAAATGCGTTTTACGACTTCAAACAGGCCGTTAACCGCACGGTCTTCCGGGAAGTACGGGCGCAGTTGCTCGTCGCTGATGCTGTACAGATGCTGTTTCTGTTTTTCGCTGTAATACGTGATATCCCACGGTTCCAGCTCAGTGACGTTAAATTCTTTCTGCGTAAACTCGCGCAGTTGCGCCAGTTCCGCTTCACCCTGTGGGCGCGCACGTTTAGCCAGATCGGTTAAGAACTCCAGAACCTGCTGCGGGTTTTCAGCCATTTTGGTGGCGAGGGATTTTTCCGCATAGTTACCAAAGCCCAGCAACTCCGCCAGTTCATGGCGCAGCGCCAGAATCTCTTCCATTACCGGCGTGTTGTCCCACTTGCCTGCATTCGGCCCCTGATCGGAAGCACGAGTCGCATAGGCGCGGTACATTTCTTCACGCAGTTCGCGGTTGTCGCAGTAAGTCAGCACGGGCAAATAGCTTGGGATATCCAGCGTCAGCAACCAGCCGTCCTGCTCTTTCGCTTCGGCTTGAGCACGGGCAGCAGCCATGGCGCTTTCAGGCATACCGGACAGCTCGGCGTCATCAGTAATCAGTTTCGTCCAGCCCTGAGTCGCATCCAGCACATTGTTGCTGTAGGTCGAACCCAGTTCAGACAAGCGCGCGGCAATTTCGCCATAACGCTTTTGTTTCTCTTCCGGCAAACCAATACCAGAAAGTTCGAAATCACGCAGCGCGTTATCAACGGCTTTTTTCTCAGCAAGGCTGAGATCGGCATAATTCGCACCGTCACGCAGGTTGCGATAAGCCTGGTAAAGCCCTTCGTGCTGGCCCACCCAGGTGCTGTATTCAGACAGCAACGGCAACGTTTGTTCGTAGGCTTCGCGCAATTCTGGGCTGTTTTGTACCGAATTCAAATGGCTCACTGGCGAGAAAATACGCCCCAGGCGGTCATCAACTTCAGCCAGCGGCTGGCAAAGATTTTCCCAGCTATAAGGTGCGCCCTGTGCCACCACGCTTTCGACTTTCGCACGGCAATCATCCAGCGCTTGTTGCACTGCGGGGACAATATGTTCAGGTTTTAAAGCGGAAAACGGCGGCAGGTCGAAAGGCGTTAGCAATGGATTAGTCATAAGCGCGGTTCCTGATATCTGAGAAATGGAGCGCGCCACGCGCGCTACAAAAGCAATCTTATTAAGATGAGGCTTAGTGTAGCTAATTTCAATGCCAGGCAGTGAGCATAAGGCTGTATACTGTGCAGAATAGTTGTTCTTCTTTTGTCTTTGGAAACCCTGCATTCATGCTCAGTTATCGTCACAGCTTTCACGCCGGCAACCACGCCGACGTACTAAAACATACCGTTCAATCCTTAATCATCGAATCGTTAAAAGAGAAAGAGAAACCTTTCCTTTATCTCGATACACATGCGGGAGCTGGCCGATACAAGCTGAGTAGTGAGCATGCCGAGCGCACCGGTGAATATCTGGAAGGGATCGCCCGCATCTGGCAGCACGATGATTTGCCAGCCGAACTTGAGCCGTATATCAATGCAGTTAAAGCCTATAACCACAGCGGCCAACTGCGTTACTACCCTGGTTCCCCACTGATTGCGCGCCAGCTTCTGCGCGAGCAAGACAGCCTACAACTGACTGAACTGCACCCGTCAGACTTCCCGTTGCTGCGTAACGAGTTCCAGAAAGACAATCGTGCCCGCGTTGAACGCGCTGACGGTTACACCCAGCTGAAATCTAAGCTGCCGCCAGTTTCGCGTCGCGGTCTGATTCTTATCGACCCGCCATACGAAATTAAAACCGACTACCAGGCGGTCGTCACGGGTATCAACGAAGGCTACAAACGTTTTGCGACAGGTACTTACGCGCTGTGGTATCCGGTCGTTATGCGCCAGCAAATCAAACGTATGCTGCGTGAACTGGAAGAAACCGGCATTCGTCGTATTCTGCAAATTGAACTGGCCGTACTCCCGGACAGCGACCGCCGTGGCATGACCGCTTCCGGCATGATTGTTGTCAATCCGCCGTGGAAACTCGAACAGCAAATGGCTAATGTACTGCCGTGGCTGCATAAAACTCTGGTTCCATCCGGCAATGGCTCCACAACGTTAAGCTGGGTCGTGCCTGAGTAACGGCTATTGCAGCCATCGGTGGAACCTTGCTGCTAAACACTCGCGACGCGCTACAATCGCGCATATTTTTCGACTCAATAGGGAAACATCATGACCAAACATTATGACTACCTCGCCATTGGCGGCGGCAGCGGCGGGATTGCCTCCATTAACCGTGCGGCGATGTATGGGAAGAAGTGCGCACTGATTGAGGCGAAAGAGCTGGGCGGCACCTGCGTAAACGTGGGTTGCGTACCGAAAAAGGTGATGTGGCATGCGGCGCAAATCGCAGAAGCCATCCATAACTATGGCCCGGACTACGGCTTTGACACCACGGTGAACAAATTCGACTGGGACAAACTGATCGCCAACCGCACCGCGTATATCGACCGCATCCACACCTCTTACGACAACGTGCTGGGTAAAAACAACGTTGACGTAATCCGTGGCTTTGCCAAATTTGTCGATGCGCACACCGTGGAAGTGAACGGCGAAACCATCACCGCTGACCACATTCTGATTGCAACGGGTGGCCGTCCAAGCCAACCGTCTATTCCAGGCGCTGAATACGGTATTGATTCCGACGGCTTCTTTGCGCTGCCAGCACTACCAAAACGCATTGCTGTAGTCGGCGCAGGTTATATCGCCGTTGAAATCGCAGGCGTGGTTAACGCGCTGGGTGCCGAAACGCATCTGTTTGTGCGCAAACACGCACCGCTGCGTACTTTTGATCCGCTGATTGTTGAAACGCTGCTGGAAGTGATTAACACCGAAGGCCCAACGCTGCACACGCAAGCCGTGCCGAAAGCGGTTGAGAAAAATGCCGATGGCAGCCTGACTCTGCATCTTGAAGATGGCCGTTCAGAAACGGTAGATTGCCTGATTTGGGCGATTGGCCGCGAACCGGCAACGGACAGCTTCAATCTGGCGGTTACCGGTGTGAAAACCAACGCTAAAGGCTATATCGAAGTCGATAAATTCCAGAACACCAGCGTGCCAGGTATTTATGCCGTGGGCGATAACACCGGTGCGGTGGAACTGACTCCAGTAGCCGTTGCCGCTGGCCGTCGCTTGTCAGAACGCTTGTTTAACAATAAGCCAGACGAACATCTGGATTACAGCAACGTGCCAACCGTCGTGTTCAGCCACCCACCAATCGGTACGGTCGGTTTAACCGAACCACAAGCGCGTGAACAGTACGGCGACGATAACGTGAAGGTGTATAAATCTGCATTTACTGCGATGTACACCGCAGTGACATCTCACCGCCAGCCATGCCGCATGAAGCTGGTTTGCGCGGGACCAGACGAGAAGATTGTCGGTATTCACGGCATCGGTTACGGCATGGATGAAATGCTGCAAGGCTTTGCGGTTGCACTGAAAATGGGCGCAACTAAAAAAGACTTCGACAATACCGTGGCGATTCACCCAACTGGGTCGGAAGAGTTTGTTACTATGAGATAGTCCAGGAAAAATATTCCTGCATGTTTTAATCTCTGAAAAACTGACCGTAAAAGGTCAGTTTTTTTATGTCTTCGCTTTATTACTGTGATTCTGATTTTTCATTCTTATCGGAATTAAATATCAAAAATATCATTTCACTTTAATTGGCTGAAATCTGATTAATCTTAAAACTAACTGTTTCGAAAATTGCTCTGGGCTATGTCTAATCCAAGAATTAAGCCGTTGAGAACAAAAACACATCAATCACTTGTTGATATATATCACACATACGTTTAAAGAACATTAATGGGGAAATTTATTATTTATAATCGCCCGCATCAATGGTGCCGCACAATGTCGTCGCAGCACCCCATAGATATTTCTCTACACTTTATTGGGTCATTACACTTCGATTAACTCCGAATCATGTGTAGTCGTTTTTACATCTAACATTTGCATAAATCTATTTTTAATATTCTGCTTACGTTGCTCAAAGAAGGCTAAAAAATCAGTAAATATTAATGACTGAGAAGGTGCTATTAAATTCTGCATTAAGTAGCTTTCATATGACTCTGGTACCGTAAAGTATTTACTTAGCCATTGATCAAATGCTTGGTCGTTTTTTTCAACATTACTGGTTGCTTCAAGTAATTGTAGATTGGGTAGCTTATTGTAATTATTTAAAAACAACTCAATATCTTGCTCTGATATACCCAACTGACGTAACTTAGGTTTGCTAAAGAACGATTGAGGATGAATATGGTCTTGATGATACTTGTATGCATTATTTAACCCCAAATATAACAGAGTTAATACTGAATAAGTTTTTGCTTTTCCATATTGCAGCTCGAGTAAATTATCGATGTCATCTTCAGTAAAGCTGATGGATTTACGGCTGCCTTTATAGTGAGCAATGGTCTCGGCCAGTGGAAATCTGCCAAGATTAGCATTAATTAAATCACGCATTTTGGGATAAATTGAATCAGGTTGACCACCGAATGTCCCTTTGATTAAAACTCGAGCTAACCATTCTTTAACTGCTTTCCGGTCACCTTCCCTATGCGAACTATGAAGGATACTTTCTTCAAATCCATTTTTATAAATAAAATATGCAATAGGTATGATGGTATTTGTAGCAGTAAGATTATCTCTGCAGTAACCAAACTTAGATACAAGCTCGATACTTGATCGCATCGCAGCTGATGATTTGTCCCAGTTAGCTTCAATGATAGCCATATTTTCTTTAGTGAAATTATCTACTTTAAATTTTACGTCAAAATCAGCTAGCACTAGACAAGATTTCAGCACAATGTCTTTATTGAAATTAAAACCATCGCCTATTTGGTTTATGGTGTCTACAAACTCATGAATAACCTCACGAGCATCTTTGTCTTTCCACTGAGCAGTTGCTATAGATAGCAATAGATCTGAGTAGCTTAGTTTAGTACCACCACTGTTAATCCGAATGAAAATTTGTAGTACTTTGTCTAGCTCTTCACCTTCTTCAAGGTAATAACTAATGGTACCTTTTTGATGAATAACATTGAAAAATTCATTCAATGTATTAATTGCAAATTCAGACTCTTGTTCTGAATAAAGTGAGGTATCCATTAGTTTATTTTTCATCAAGTACATGGATATCTTACCCATATCTGTGATTTCTAATATTTTACTGCATTCGAACCAGTAATGATCTTCTTGCGACTGTGCTTCATCTTCAGTTAGAAAATTAAAATCATACTCCACTTCTAACTCATCGGAGGGCTTTAATAAATTTAGATATAGTCTCTTTGCCGGGAATGCATGTGGATTGCTCCATTTGTAGTATGGCATCTTTTTAGCATAAGTACCGGTAAGCGCTACATACATAGATGTCATTCGCTGTTGGCCATCTAATAATGCAATGATGTCTTCATCATTAGATAACTCAGCTTTACGATTGTGCCGATTGTCCTTTTCATGGTAATTACGTAAAAACTCATAAAACTGAAAGTTTTTAACTTTATTTTTATCAACCTTCCAAAATAGAAAGGTGCTGATTGGATAATCACGCATTAGCGAATCAAAGAGAGTCTCAATCTGGTCAGTGTCCCAAACAAATTCACGCTGGATAGACGGAAGTACATAATGTCGCTTCTTAATGTTGTCGATTGCTTTTTTTATTGTAATTGGTGCTTCATAACCAGCCATTATATAACTCCTTTTAATACGTCTTTAAATTTTTCTTCAGCCTACAACATTGTTTGCCATGAAAATATTAGATCTGCCACCACTTCTTTAACAGATGGTAAGTTGTCTTCAATGATCTTTTCAACGTAAAGTTGAAATGGAATACTAAATCTGGCCACCTGAATAGAGAGGTTCTCATCAAGTCATCCAGATAAACTATCATAAGAATGATGCTGAGTAGCTTAAGCTTTTGATATCGATGACATTCGCGACCAACTTTTCGACATTTAAATCCTGTATGGGTATTGCGCTACCATGAGATAGTCCAGGAAAAATATTCCTGCATGTTTTAATCTCGAAAAACTGACCGTAAAGGTCAGTTTTTTTATGTCTGCAACAAATAATCCTGCCAGCCAGAAGTTACTTTCTGCCGACCCTGTCCGGAATAATCAGATCCCCACGCAGTACGTTCGAACCCAACGCACTTTTGGTTTTCTCCGTCAGCCACACCACGATTCTGGCCGCCATCGCATCCATCGAATATTCAATGGCGGGAATAGTCGGAATACCCGGCAAATGCAGCGAACCGGCCAGGCTAAACACCATAATGTCTTCCGGTACGGATTTATTAAACGCCTGCAATTGCGGGATGATGCGCTGTGCTTCTTGCTCGTCAGCCACCAGTAATGCGTTGAAATTCAGCGTAGTGCTGTTATTGAGCAGCACTTGCAGCGCCACCGATGAAGACGTTGAATCCATAAAAATGAGATTGCGGTTAAACGGCAGGAAATTGTTTTCCAGTGCGCGTTTATAACCTAACAAGATTTGATCAACGGAACCGCATGAATCAGGGTTGATAACCGCAATCTGCCTTCTTCCCTGTTTAATCAAATAATTACAGGCGGTTTCCGCGGCGAAAGCGTGATCAAACTGAATGCTGTTGCTGGAATCAACATCCACGCAATCCACCAGAATGACATTTTCATCGCTAATGTTTAGCGGAAAACGCGCGCCGATAATCAGCACGTCATCGCACAGGCCGCAGGTCAGTTCGTCAAGGGCATGCATCACTTCGGTTTTGCTATTGGCAAAACGCAGCAACAGATGCTTTTGATGTTGGCTGAGGTGTTTTTCCAGCGCATACAGATAGCCGGTAGTTTGGTTGATATTTTCCTGCGCGCAAATCACGCCGATACAACCCGTTGACTGGCTAAGTAAGGACTGTGCGATAACGTTTGGACGATAATGCAATTCTTCCACCGCCTTGAGAACGGCCAGGCGGCTTGCCTCCTTTACCCCTCGAGATCCACTCAACACCCGTGATACTGTGGCTTTAGACACCCCAGCTAAACGCGATACATCATTGATTGTAGACATCATTTTCCTTTTTCAGGCTCTGGTTTACGCCTGTCTGTCCTGAATACAACTTTGGCTCATCTTGCCGCCGTTTTCAGTATAGTCGTTTCCATTTTTCATGGAAACCGATTTTCCATTTGATGTCCAAACCATACATTCACCAGACAATTTCGTGATGATGATCCAATAAGCGAAGCCTATAAAGACAGGATCATGATGGATATCACAGATTCGTTGGCTGCGGATGGAAAACGGTTTCCATAAAGTATCAAATCATTTCCGCAATACTTTATTTACATTTTAAGGATGAGTTTTAATGGTCAAGATCATGTTGTGTTGTTCCGCCGGAATGTCCACCAGCCTGCTGGTCAGAAAGATGCTGGCGGCTGCTGAAGAACGCGGATTACCTGTTGAAATAGAGGCTTACGGCGTCGCGGAATTTGATGTGCAGTTCCCGCGCTATCAGGTCGTGCTGCTCGGGCCGCAGGTGAAATATATGTTAAGTACGCTCTCAGAAAAGACTGCCTCTCACGGTATTCCCGTTCAAGCCATTGAGATGATGGACTACGGAATGCAGCGTGGCGATAAGGTGCTGGATTATGCTCTGTCGCTCATCGAAGCGGCTCACTAAAAGGGTTTTCATATGAGTTCGCTATATCAATCTATGGTGACGGTGATTGAGCAGTCCATCACTCCGCTGGCCGGTCGTCTGGGGCAACAAAAATACGTTATCGCTATTCGTGATGGGTTCACCGCAGCCCTGCCGTTTATGATTATCGGCTCGTTTATGCTGGTATTTATTTTCCCACCGTTCTCCGCTGATACCACTATTGGCTTTGCCCGCGCCTGGCTGGATTTTTCACAGACTTACCGTGAACAGTTGATGCTGCCTTTTAACCTGAGCATGGGCGTGATGACGTTCTTCATCTCGGTTGGCATTGGTGCAAGTCTTGGGCGACAGTTTAATCTCGACCCGGTGATGTCCGGTCTGTTGGCCTTTATGGCATTTTTGCTGGTTGCAGCACCCTATGCTGACGGCAAAATTTCCACGCAGTACCTTTCCGGGCAAGGCATTTTCACCGCGCTGATTACGTCGATTTATTCCACGCGTATTTATGCCGCCCTGAAAGAACACAAAATCACGATTCGTCTACCTAAAGAAGTACCGACGGGTGTGGCGCGTTCGTTTGAGATCCTGATCCCTGTCGTCGTGATTATCGGCACGCTGCATCCGCTGAATTTATTCATCGAAGCGCAAACCGGCATGATTATGCCGCAGGCGATTATGCATCTGCTGGCACCACTGGTTTCTGCATCCGATTCCCTGCCTGCCATTCTTTTGTCTGTGCTGCTTTGCCAGATTTTTTGGTTCTCGGGTATTCACGGTTCGCTGATTGTTACCGGCATCATGAACCCATTCTGGATGACCAACCTTGCAGCAAACCAGGCGGCCCTTGCTGCTGGCACCGCGTTACCGCATATCTATCTGCAAGGTTTCTGGGATCACTATTTGTTGATTGGCGGCGTCGGTTCCACATTGCCGCTAGCCTTCTTATTGCTGCGCAGTAAAGTCACCCACTTACGCACTATCGGTAAAATGGGTATCGTTCCGAGCTTCTTTAATATCAACGAACCGATTCTGTTCGGCGCACCTATTATCATGAACCCGCTGCTGTTCATTCCGTTTATTTGCGTACCGATGGTCAACGCAATTCTGGCTTATACCGCCACGAAATTAGGCTGGTTGGCTCAAGTCGTTTCTCTGACTCCGTGGACAACACCGGCTCCGATTGGCGCATCATGGGCAACAAACTGGGCCTTTAGTCCGGTCGTCATGTGCGTAATGTGTATGGTTGTTTCTACCGTAATTTATCTGCCATTCCTGCGCGCTTATGAGCGTTCATTGCAGAAAACTGCCGAAGAAAAAGAAGCTCGCGCACCTTTGACAGAAGCGGCAACCAGCAATTAATCAATACCCATATTAACTCTGGAATAAGTGATGATTGAATTAGAAGAAGCCGTAATGGAAATTATTATGAATGCCGGGCAATCACGTAGCCTCTGTTTTGAAGCACTGCATTCAGCACGTCAGGGAAATATTGAAGAAGCAAAACTTCTTCTACAGGAAGCCGATGGTTACGCTCGTGAAGCCCATAAAATGCAAACCAAATTGATTGAACAGGATGCTGGCGAAGCCAAACAACCCATGACATTAATTATGGTTCATGCACAGGACCACTTAATGACATCAATGTTAGCGCGTGAGTTATCGACAGAAATTATTCATCTTTATCAGAAATAAAAAATAGAAACTTTTAACCTCTGGCACGGAGAAGTCATTACGTAAATAATTTTAATTAAGTTCAATCCGATTAAAGTATAAAAAATAAATATGTTTTGGTTATAGGGTTTTCTCTATTAATCATGAACAGGATGTTTATTGTCTAAAAAATAAATTACTAAATTGAGATTACAATGAAAATAATTAAACAGCTTCCATTAACACTGGCGGTTATCGCCGCGCTTTGCCCAATTTCTGTACTCGCACAAGAAATGTCTCAGGAACAGATCGATCAAATGGTGACTAAGGCCGTCGATAAAGCGCTGGCTGACCGTGAAGCGAAAATGGATGCGGCGCGACTTCAAAAGAATGATGTCCTGGTTTCCCCACAAATTCCGACCACGCCGGACTTGTCTATTCCGTTGGGGCTTAAATTTACCGGCTATGCGCGTTACGGTGCGCATTTCCAGGCGGGCGACCAAAAATATATCGGTGTTGACGGCTCTTATAACGGCTCGTCTGCCATTGGTCGTTTAGGTAACGAAGGCAACGGCGGCGAATACCAGCTCACCAAAGCCTTTAAAAGCGAAGCCGGTGCGGTGTGGGATGTCGGTGTAATGATCGACCATTGGGGCGACGAAGTTAACCTGAAAAAAGCCTACGCTGGCGTCACCAATCTGTTTGAATCACAGCCGAATGCCTATTTCTGGGCGGGCCGTGACTTCCATCAACGTCCACAACAGGGCATAAACGACTACTTCTGGATGAACCACGACGGGCAAGGCGCAGGGGTGAAAAACTTCGATCTCGGTTTCGCTCAACTGGATCTGGCGGGCGTTGGCTCCGTGGAGCAGTGCGACCCTGAAATGATTGACGACGGCAGTAACCCGTCACGCATCTCTTGTACTGGCGGCTCCGGCACGGGCGATAAAGGCAACTACGCGGCTACCTCAAAACTGCACGGCATCAAATTCGGCCCGATCGATTTCGAGCTGTACGCCAACTACGGCTTTGATTCCAAAGCTATCGACAGCGACGACCGCTCTAAAGCCTGGCAGGCCGCAGTCGTGTTAAGCCATACCGGCGAGAGCAGCCTGAACAAAATTATCGCCCGTTACTCTGACCATTCCGATAACAGCGTTTATAACAAAACCAATGGCTTGCATACGGTGTATACCAGCTTTGAAGGCAACTATAAGTTCACGCCGCAAATGCAGGTGGAATATCTTCTCGCTTTCCACGATTACGACAACGACGAGCAAACGCAAGACAACCGTCGCAACTACGGTGCCATCGTTCGCCCAATGTATTTCTGGAACAACGTGCATTCAACCTGGCTTGAAGCGGGTTACCAGCGCGTAGATTACGAAAATGACGGCGACAACAAAGGCTGGAAGCTGACACTCTCGCAAAACATTTCCATCGCGATGGGACCAGAATTCCGACCAATGCTGCGCTTCTATGTGACGGGCGGCCAGGTCGAAAACAACCACACCACGCGCGTTGCAGGCGAGGACAACACTCAGCTTGATTCCTTCAACGTTGGCGCAATGTGGGAAGCCTGGTGGTAATGGCGTAAACCTTTAAATACTGCGGTGAGGGGTTTCCCTCACCGCATCGCGTCATAAATAGCTTTCTGAATTTCCACTGCGCGTTTTTCGTCGGTTTCCGGTTGGTCAGGCTTACGTTGTAATTGCGCATCAAGTCGCAATTTAGCGCGGTTTAATTCCTCTTTCTGACGCTTAATTGCTTCGGGTGCGGTGCAAAAAGTATTCAGGAATTGTTTACGCAGCGCCGTCAGGCTTTGCCCGTCGTTCATCGCCTGGCTAATGGTTCTGACCATCCGCCGACACGGGTAGTTTTCATCCATCTGCGAGCGGTATTGCAGTAAAGTATTCAGCGCATCGCGGTAATCGCCCGCCAGTGCGGACTCGGTGTAATACACTTTCCAGTTCATACCACCCAGCATAAACAGGCGCACCACGGCGGTGTCCCCCCGCTCGATGGCTGATCGTAAATTCCCTTCTTCCCACGCGATGCCAATATTAGCCAGCTTCTCACGCGCGCTTTCGGTTTCCGGTAATGAATCAAGAACCGTGGTTTTTGCTGGCACACTTTTCGCAACCGCTGGCTTGTTGGTGACATCACTCAGGTAATACATACCGAAAATAGCCGCGCCGATCACCGCCACACCCGCCGCGCACCACATCAGCATTTTCAGCGTTTCGCCGCTGTCTTGTTTTCTTTTGGTATTGCGCAGATCTGGCCGTTCGATGGTGTCGCGGACTTCTTCGGTGTCGCGCCCCGTTGCCTGATATTTTTTCTGCGCCTGCGCAAGCCAACTCTGGAGCTGAGCATCATCCGCCGCCAACAGCGCTGCCGGGTTCACTTTGGTTCGCCCATCATCAAAAGCGCGCTGAATAGCCGCGCTGCTTTCCTGGTAATAACCATCAAGTAACGCAAGCTGTACGGACGTTAAAGTCTGTTGTTGAACGAGGTCGTTACGAATTTCGCGTACATCATCGAGAAAAGTTTGCAGAGTTTTGCGCTGGTCAATCAGCAGGCTCAGTTGCGAAGAATGTTGAAACAGCCCGGCGTAATGGTTCGCGTATTCTTTTTTATCGACCACCATTAAAGCCAGTTCGCTAAAACGCATGCCGCTTAGAATGTCGCCCCGCTCGCCATTTTTCAGCCAGCGACGCACACAATCCGCGCCAAACTGCGTTTTCAGTTTATGCACCAGTTGCGACTGGCTGGCGTAACTTTTATCCACCAAACCTTTAAGCATCAATTCCAGCGCGCGCATCTGGCGCATCGCTTTTTGCTGCTGGCCGTTATCGTTGCTTTCAATGTCGGTCGAATACCCGAGCAACGGCTGCTTTGCCCGCACCCGTTCGAGATAACTCACAAAACGCAAAGCGGCAATAAGCTGGTTATGGCTGACTTCCTGGCCGCTTTCATACTGCGGTACCAGTTGCTGCAAATGGCGCAATAACAGCGTGAAATGTGAAATTTCGGCATCGCTAAGATTTAAACGTTTTGCCACCGCCATCCAGCTTCCCAGCGCCTGCCTGGCTTGCTCAAGCTGTTGGAAAAACCATTGGGGATCTTTGCCTTCGGCGGCTTTGATGGTGAGGAGTGGCAGGATTTGCAATGACGCCTGGCGAATCACACTCAGGCAAGTCTCGAACTTTTCCCGCATCAGCAACTGTGCAGCGCTGGTCATGATTTTCCTTTGTAAGGTACGAGCGCCAGGGGTAAGAGCGCTATTGCACAGAATTTTAGCTCAGCGGGGTAGAAGTCTATGGCTGTAAAAGCGTGGGAAAATTAACCATTTTCAAAAACATGGCCGATCACTTCACCCATTTTGCGCAGCGCGGCCTCAGTAGCAGCATCGAAAGGCAGCGCATAATTCAGGCGCATACAGTTGCGATACTTTCCGGATGCCGAAAGCAGTGAGCCAACCGCAATATTGATTTTATGCTGACGCAGAGTTTCGCTAATCGGGACGATATCAATGTGTTGAGGTAGCTCAATCCACATCAGAAAACCGCCCTGCGGGCGAGAAACGCAGATCCCGCATGGGAAATAGTGGCGCACCCAACAGGTGAACACATCAAGGTTACGCTGATAATGCTGACGCATACGCCGTAAATGGCGATGGTAATGGCCGTTACGCACAAATTCGGCCACGGCCTGTTGCGTGAAAGTGGGAGTACTGCCGGTCACGATGTATTTCATATGTATTGCGCGATCTAAATAACGCCCGGGCACAATCCAGCCAAGGCGCAGGCTCGGTGCTAATGTTTTGGAAAATGAGCTACACAACAGCACTCGCCCATCCACATCCAGTGATTTTATGGTCATCGGGCGCGGATATTCATAAGCCAGTTCGCCGTAAACATCGTCTTCAATAATGGCGATATCAAAGCGTTGCGCGAGATTCAAAACCGCTTTTTTACGCGCTTCGGGCATGATAAAGCCCAGTGGGTTATTACAGTTAGGCACCAGAATCGCCGCTTTAATCGGCCACTGTTCCAGCGCTAACTCAAGGGCCTCCACGCTGATCCCCGTTTCAGAATCCGTTGGAATTTCAACAACCTTAACGCCAAACGCGCGCAGCATTTGCATGGTGCCGTGGAAACAAGGTGACTCCACCGCCACAATATCTCCCGGTTCACACACCGCGCGAATGGCAATCGACAGCGCTTCGTGGCAGCCAGTGGTGACTACGATGTCATCCGGAGTGACGACACAACCGCTGTCGAGCATCAGACGGGCGATTTGTTCGCGCAACTCTCGCATACCGTTAATACAGTCATAGCCCAGCAGTTCAGGCTCCTGATACTGCACAACGCGGCTCATTTCGCGCCAAAACGGCTTGATGGTCGGCTGGGTGACATCCGGTGCGCCGCTACCAAAGGCGATTGCATCGCCCTTTTGCCGCGCGGTCAGTTGCTCAAGCACCGCATCCCACTGGGTAATTTCTACCGGACGTTGTGCCGGACGAGTCAGCGGTGGCACTGGCGGCAGCGATTTGCGTGGCGTAACAAAATAGCCAGAACGCGGCTGCGGGGAAATAAGCTGCCGGTCTTCAAGCAGATGGTAAGCCTGCTGTACGGTGCTGATACTGACGCCGTGCTCGCTACTCAGATTACGCACCGAAGGCAGGCGCTCGCCGCTGCGATACAACCCTTGTTCAATGCGCTCCGCCAGCAAAGTGGCAAGATGTTGGTAACGCGTCATGCTGTATCCTCTTAATCAACCATACAGACAGAAAAAACAGTACAGAATGAGGAAGAAATCACCATTCAGATCTTGTTTTAGCGCGTCTGTATGTTAAATAAAAGTTATTTTTGAGTCTGCCTGCAATCTGTATGGTGGCGCATGATGATTCCCGTCAACACTACGAGGAATCACATTATGGGCTTTGAAGAAAACAGACCACACAAGCCTTTTTACGGCTTTGTGATGATTTACCGCTATTTCCGCCAGAGATGGTTGCTGCGTCAGACCGCACGCACCTTGCGAGGGTTGAGCAAGGAACAATTACAGGATATTGGGCTGACGTGTGATGATTTATCGCGCTGGAGATAGTTTTCTTTACTCTGATACCGTAGGTAAGTGATCGCTCAGGCGATCGCTTGCCTCTATTATTCTACGCATTATTACTCCCCCTTTGTCCGCTTCCCTACATTCCATTATGTGACAAAGTTCACGGTTGCCATGCTCGCTGAAGTTTATCTTTCCACTCTATTTTATTGATTTAAATACATTTATTTAAATTATACATTGAGTGAAATTACCCGTTCCGCTCAATGAATCCAGGTTTAGTTGAAGGAATAACACCATGGCCACTGACGGCACCCGCTTCACGATCACCGCGGGGAGAACCCCGCAAGACACCTTCGCCGTGGTGAGCTTCCGGCTGACCCAGTCCTACTCTTCCTTATTTGTCCTTGAACTGACCCTTGCCTGTGCTGACCCGGCCATTGAATTCAAAAAAATCCTCGATGAAATGGTTATCCTCACTATCTGGCAGGGGGACGAAATCAAACGCCGGGTGCGCGGTATAGTGACGTTCTGCGAACAGGGCGACACCGGCAAACACCAGACCCTTTACCACATGACCGTGCACCCGGAATTCTGGCGCAGTAGCCAGCGGAAAAACTGCCGCAGTTTCCAGAATTACGATATCCGCTTTATCGTTGAAAAACTGCTCAAAGAAATGGGCATTCGCACCCACGATGCGCTGTTTCGCCGCCCACATCCGGAACGTGAGTTCTGCGTCCAGTTTCAGGAAACCGACTACGATTTTATCGCCAGGCTTGCCGCCGAAGAAGGCCTGTACTTTTTCGAAGATGAGTACCTGCAACAGAACGACCAGAAGCTGACCTTTGCCGATGACAGCAGTGTGCTGAGGGGACTTGCCCCCCTGCCGTACAACCCGAATGCGGCGAACGAATCCAGCAAATACTGCATCAACAGCTTCCGCCGCGGCGCGCAAATCCGTCCGGCCCAGGTCACCACCCAGGATTACACCTTCACGGCACCGCTCTGGCCGGCACAGTACCATGAACAGGCGCCACGGCTGCCCTACCAGCGTCCGGAATATGAAATCTTTGACTACCCGGGGCGTTTCAAAGACGAGCAGCACGGGGCCGATTTTGCCCGTTATCAGGTGGAAGGCTGGCGCAACAACGTGGATTTTGCCACCGGAACCAGCAACTCACCGCAGCTCCAGCCGGGCCGCCATTTCAGGCTGACTGACCACCCGCGCGAAGAGCTCAATGACCTGTGGCAGGTGGTGTCCTGTACATTAAACGGCCAACAGCCACAGGCGCTCATCGGCAGTGAAGGCCAGGGTACCACGCTGACCAACCAGTTTCATGTCATTCCCGCCATTCAGACCTGGCGGCCACAACCACATGCTAAACCACGGATTGACGGCCCGCAAAACGCCGTAGTGACCGGCCCACCGGGGGAAGAAATCTTCTGCGACGAACACGGGCGCGTGCGGGTGAAATTCGCCTGGGACCGTTACAACAAAGCCAATGAAGACAGCTCCTGCTGGATACGCGTCTCACAGGCGTGGGCGGGAACCGGGTTTGGCAACATCGCCATTCCGCGCGTCGGCCAGGAAGTGATTGTCGATTTCCTCAATGGCGACCCGGACCAGCCGGTTATTACCGGACGTACCTACCACATTACCAACCGCGCCCCGGGCGACCTGCCGGGCACCAAAACGCAGATGGCCATCCGCTCACAGACTTACAAGGGCGAAGGCTACAACGAGCTGATGTTTGAGGACTGGGTCGGTCAGGAACTGCTGTCGATGCATGCCCAGAAAGACATGAAAACCGAGGTGCTGAACAACCGCATGACGGATGTGGCGGTGGACCATACAGAAGCGGTGGGCAACAACCAGCGCATTACCGTCGGGCTGGGGCAGACAATTACAGTGGGTAAAGAGAATGCGGGCGGGCACGACATGAAAGTTACCGTCGCCCACGACCAGAAGATAAAAGTCGGCAATGACCAGACGCTGAAAGTCATAAACGACCGCACGGCGAATGTCGGCAACGATGAAGCGCTTTACGTGACCCACGACAGAAAGGTCACCGTGAAGGGCAAACAGGAGCACACCACCACCAAAGACCACATCAGCCTGGTGAAAGGAAAGTACAGCCTGGAGGTGAAAGACAACCTGGCGCAGAAGATTGCCGGCTCACTGGGTATCGACGTGCAGGGCGATATTGTCCTGAAAAGCAGCAGCCAAATTACCCTGCAGGTCGGCAGCTCGTTTATCGTCATTCACCCCGCGGGCATCGACATTATGGGGGCCAGAATCAACCTCAACGGTGGCGGGAGTCCGGGCACACCTGTTCAGACGCTGCAACCGACTGTGCTGAATATGCTGGCGGATGAAGGTGATGATGGATCGTCTGAGCCGCCGCAGGATAACAACCAGGGTCCACAACAAAGCCCTGAGGGACTTGAATCACCAGAACCGCCACCCGATTTGAATCATATGTTTGCTTCGCTGAAAGGGGCTGATGGTATTCAGAGTAATGAACTTGTGTATAAATCATTTATTTAAGGTGCAATGGAATGACATCTCAATCAACGCCAATTTTTGATAAGCCACACGACAAGCCGAAAGAATATGATGGCTTGCTCGGGTGGTCAGCAGACTGGAAGTGCTATATTGATCAGGAGGATAAACCTGTTCCTCTTGACGATATAGAGTCATTGTCACCTGAAGAAGAGAGCGTGATTGTTTATAAGGGGGACACGCTTGGACAAATTGCTAAAGAACATTATTGTTCAGTTGAAGCCCTTGCTTCCTTTAATGGGTTAAAGAACCCAGCAGTGATTTATCCAGGACAAACAATAAAAATACCACCGGGACACTATTCTTACCCGATTACTGGTGATGAACATAGTGACGACCAATGCACATTGTCATTTTCTTTTGAAGACTTGATTGAGCAACCCATTGCCGGTTTAAAAATTAAGGTTGAATCAGCATTGGGTGATGTGTACGAATTCATTACTGATGGAATGGGGAAAATAGATGACTTCACCACCAAAGCCGAAGGTGAGTTAAAGGTTTTTGTTTCCAGCGCAGCCGGAAAGTTAAAAAAAGTAGCCAGTTTTACACCATTATCCGGAAAGTTAGATATTATCCTGTCCAGTCCTAAAGTCAGAGTGAAAGGAAAAAGTATAGCCTTAACGGGATCAGCAGGTAATGTCGGGGATACAAGTAAAGATATTAACAAAGTGGATACTGGCCGCGACACCGAGGGTGGCCCCAGAATTCATATAAGTCATACTTGCCCGAACAGTTATGATTTGTTTTTAAGCAAAAATGTAATTTACTGGAATCAAATTATTTCCGCATCTGAGCGGAGTGGAATTATTCCACAGAGTATTGCTGCGGTAATTAGTGCAGAAGCGGCAAAATACACAGGTGGAGTCTGGAAGACCACTTCAGTCTGCATTGACTCAAAAAACACTACTGCGGAAATGACCTTATATAAAAGCTCCGCGGCTGGTATGACTCAGTTTTTAAATGGATCATGGATATCAGAAACATTCAGAGAGGGAACTTATTTAAATGAAAAAGCCCTTGCGAAAGGGATAGTTGCAGATAAACCGGTACTGGATAAACACGGGTTAGAACTAAAAAATAAAAAAGGCGAAGTTATATATGAGAAGAAATTTCAAGTGTCTCTTGATGTCTGGAAAAGTTTAAAAGAACTCAGTAAACAACGTTTCATAACAGGTAAAACACCCTATCCGCGTAGAGCATCGTATGCTGTACAGCAGTGGCTGGACCTCAGATTTAAACCAGAATATGCGATTATGGCCGCAGTGGATTATGGAGTGGCGAACTTAGCCTCACTGAAACATGCGGGTTATAATATTGACGGGCTCAACGATGCAGAAAAAGCAAAATTAATTTATTTGACGCATCATTTGGGATTAAGTGATGCAATTCTATTCATTAAAAATAAAATAACAGAAGATAAGGCGGCTAGATTGTTGAAAGCTCAGGTTGGGGTTAAGTCTGCTGCCACGAGGTGTGAAAAAGAGGGAGGTTACATTAAGGCACATAGAAAATGGTTGATGTCTTATATGAAGGAAAGTATTAATCTTGAAGACTATTTTTGCCCTGAATTAACTAAGCCCCCCAAACTTGAAGATGTAAATCTAGATATCGTACTCGGTAAAATTTAACATGGGAGTTGTTATGAACAGATATTTATTAATGATATTTCCTTTCCTTTTACACTCTACTATAGGAGTTGCTGCTTGTCTTCCTGGTTCTTTAGAATGCATGAACACAAAACTTGGTATTCTCGAACAGAAAACGAAGCATGATTCTGGTGATGAATATTCTTACCTCACACTTAATGGGAAGGAAATATATAAGGCAAAAACCAGTTATATGGTTATAAATAATGATGATGGTGTTTTTAAAGGAAAAAAATATCTTATAACAAAAGCGACCATTTCGTATGTGTCACCCGATCCATGTTACCCGGATAAACCTGTATCACGATGTGCCATGAATGCTATTCTTGACTTCACGAGTGGCAAACCAATTATTTCTAATGAATTTTTCTCAGGATATGCTGGAGGATCACGCATCACTTGGGTTTCATGGGGGAAAGCTAATTCGATCATCGTCATTGATGATGAATTAAGGTTCAAATATTCAAATGGACACGTTGAACGGGTCACCAAAGTGAACGATGCTGCTGGTGATGGTAGCAAAGATAAGTAAAAACCAGTGGTGTGCTAATATAGTAGATAAGTTACGGTGGGGTCAGGTTTGAAATACATATATAGCACTGTAACTTACACTTTACTTAAAACCATCGCTTTATTTCTTAATGAGGTCAACTGGTTGAGCTTACAAAACTCACGACACAAAAAAAATCCAAATTTATTTAAAAAATCCTTTTGGATTAAGCGATGCAATATTATTTATCAAACTAAGGATCACAGAAGAGAAGGCGAGTAGCTTATTGAAAGCTCAGGTTGGCGTTAAATCTGGAAGTTGTTATAGGAAAAATATAATGCCGGAGTTATTATGAATAAATACATATTTATTATGTCACCTTTATTATTTTTTGCCACAACAGGAATTGCTGCTTGCATTCCTGATTCTTCACAATGCATGAATACAACATTAGGCCTGCTTGAACAGAAAACGAATTATGATTCCGGTGATGGTTATTCTTATCTCACGCTTAATTGTAAGGAGATTTATAAGGAAAAGGCTGATTATATGGTTGTAAGCATGGAGCATGCAGACTATCTGCTAAAAGGAAAGGAATATCTGATATCACGAACAACTATTTCGTATGTGTCAGAAGATCCATGTTTTCCGGATAAACCAGGAGCACCATGTAGTATAAACGTTATTCTGGACCTGACGAGTGGAAAACCTGTGCTTTCTAATAAATTTTTCTCTGAAACAATACCCTCTCTTATTGCATGGGTCTCATGGGGTAAAGCAAATGCGATCATTGTGACTGATGATGGATTAAAATTTAAATATTCAAATGGACACGTTGAGCGGGTCACCAAAGTGAACGATGCTGCTGGTGATGGTAGCAAAGACAAGTAAAAACCAATAGTGGTGTACTAATATAGTAGATAAGTTACAGTGGGATCAGGTTTGAAATACATATATTGCACTGTAACTTACACTTTACTTAAAACTAGTCTTTTATTTCCTAATACAGTCATCCTATAATACAGAAACAATTAATTTCACTCATAACTTTGACAAGTCGGGATGTTAATTGAAGCACTTCCCCCTGAATTAATGAGCATTACCTCATGTCAGCAACTTACTGAGGAAAAGAATAAAAAGTCGCTCAGAAAACCATAGGTCACCCATACTGGGAATAACGTTAAGTAGCTGTGTTATTACTGGCGCTATTGTTTTTTTGCTGATATCACTAAAGGAGCAAACATCACCTGCAAAAATAATAAGGAACAGTAATGCGTATTACCGACCTACCCTTTAATACCACCGACTGGACGACACTCGCTGCAACCGAACATCCTGGCATCACCGGGAAAGCATTGTGGCGTACACAGCAATTCGGGGAAATGCGCGTTCGGATGGTGGAATACACAGCCGGTTATCTTGCAGACCATTGGTGTCAAAAAGGTCACGTCTTATTTTGCCTGGCGGGGGAGTTACAAACCGAGTTGGAAGATGGTCGCCTGTTTACCTTAAAACCGGGAATGAGCTACCAGGTAGCAGATAACGCCGAACCGCACCGTTCTTCAACGACGATTGGCGCAACGCTATTTATAGTGGACTAAAAATCATGCATCCACTCATAACCCCACGCCTGAACTTAACGCACATTACCGAGCAAGATTGGCCGTTCTTTTTGCGCCTGCAGCAAGATCCCGTTGTGATGCGTTATGTTTCCGATGAACGCAAAGAATCAGAGATCCGTCAGATTTTTAATGCACGCCTGGTGCGTTGGGAAATGCATAGCCGACACTGGCTTTGCCTGGCAATGCGCGACAAAGATAGCGGCACGCCGATTGGCTTCACCGGTTTTGTGCGCAGCGAAGACGACATGGCGGAAGTTGGTTTTATTCTCGACCCTGCGTTTCACGGGCAAGGTTACGGTTATGAATCGCTTCATACCGTGTGCCAGTTTGCTTTTGAAACATGCGCCATCCGCAAACTCACGGCAACCGTGACGGTCGGGAATATTGGCTCGAAGAAGGTGTTGGAAAAAGCAGGTTTTCAGCCAGAAGGGATTCTGCGCGAAAACTATTTTCTGGCAGGAAGCTGGCAGGATGACTGGATTTTTAGCTTGCTCAGAAGTGAGTTTTTATAAAACACGGGCCGCATTGCGGCGGCCCATACAGCGTGAATTCTTAGTTATACATCTCGGCAACACCAAACACTTTATTGTCGCCACCAGCAGAAATAATACGGATTGATTTCGCGCCAGCCTGTTCAGCTTTTGCTTGCAGCTGTGCCTGTAGGCTATCAATGCTTGACGCGCCGCTAACAGAAACGGTACCGATTTTCTGGCTCTCAACAGATTGCGTGGTTGCAGCGAAAGTGGAGAATGAAGCAGCCAGCGTCATAACTACAGCAATATATTTGATGCTTTTCATGATAATTACCCTTGAGCTTGTTTAAGTGTGAAAGCGCGCTTGCTTTCGATGTGATAAGAATAGCTCTGTAGCTCAGAGGGTGATAGTGGAATGATTCGCTCATATTATTCAGTATTTTTGACTAATATTTAACAAGCAAGGATGAGATGAATTTCATCCTTGCCTGGCACTTCCTTATAAAAACATCCCGCCAGAAACTTCAATGCGCTGCGCATTCATCCAGCCACTTTCGTCGCTGAGTAAAACCGCAATCACGTTGCCAATATCATCCGGTTGTCCAACGCGGCCCAGCGCAGTTTGCGCGGCGATAGCATTTGCTACTTGTTCATTGTCACGAACCACGCCGCCACCGAAATCGGTCGCAATGGCACCCGGTGCAATAATGTTGACTGAGATACCCCGCGCGCCCAGCTCTTTAGCCTGATAGCGCGTCAGCACTTCCATCGCTCCTTTCATCGCGGCGTAAGCGGCTTTACCCGGCAGGGCGAAACGCGTCAATCCAGTTGAAACGTTGAGGATGCGTCCACCGTTTTTAATCAGCGGCAACAGATGCTGAGTCAGGAAGAATGGCCCCTTCAAATGGATGTTCATTAAATCATCAAACTGTTGCTCTGTTGTTTTTTCGAACAGCGCATCCAGGCCCGTTCCGGCGTTGTTTAATAAATAATCGAAGGAATCGCGCTGCCATACGTCGTGGAGCTGTTGCTTCACTTGCGCAGCAAAAGCAGAAAAACCTGCGGTTTCAGCGACATTCAATTGAATTGCCACCGCTTTCACGCCTGTTAGCTCAAGTTCGCGTACCACATTGAGCGCTTCTTGCTGCTGGCTGTTGTAGGTCAAAATAATATTCACGCCACGCTGGGCTAGCTTCAATGCTGCGTTTTTTCCTAATCCACGGCTGCCGCCGGTCACTAATGCGATTGTTTGACTCATGATTTGCCTCTTGTCTGACTGTCCGGTGATTGAGGTAGAGCTTATTAGATGCTACAAAATCAATAAAGAGTGCTAAATGCGCATCACTGTTTCACCACCAACAACAATGAGAGAAAAGAGTGGATAAAATACAAGCAATGCAGCTGTTCATTCGAGTGGCAGAACTAGAGAGTTTCTCTCGCGCAGCCGACACTCTGGGCCTACCTAAAGGTAGCGTATCGCGCCAGATTCAGGCGCTTGAAGGCGTGCTCGGCACAAGGTTATTGCATCGCACCACGCGTCGAGTGCAACTGACGCAAGACGGCATGGTGTATTACGAGCGCTGCCGCGATCTTCTGGCTAATCTCGACGAACTGGATGGTTTATTTTTGCACGACCCCAGCAGTGTCAGCGGGCGTTTGCGCGTGGATATGACGGTAGGCCTGGCCAAAAATTTGGTGATCCCCAAGCTCCCTGCCTTCTTGCAGCAATATCCCGGTATTGAACTGGAATTAAGTAGCAGCGATCGCATGGTGGATGTCGTGCGCGAAGGGTTCGACTGCGTGGTGCGCGTTGGGCAGCTTAAAGACTCGGGCCTGGTGGCTCGTCCTCTGGGTAAACTGACCTTAATTAACTGCGCCAGCCCCGATTATCTGGCGCGTTTTGGTTATCCGGAAAACCTGGACGACCTGGCTTCTCACGCCGTGGTGCATTACGCGCTTAACCTCGGCAGCCGTCCGCAAGGTTTTGAAGTGTGGGAAGATAAAAAAACACGTTGGGTAAAAACCGGTGGCGTGATGACCGTGAATAGCACCGAAACGTATCAGGCCGCGTGTCTTGCCGGGCTTGGAATTATTCAGGTGCCGCGCATCGGGGTAAAAGAGCTTCTCAAGAGCAAAAAACTGGTGGAGATCCTGCCGCAATACCGTGCCGAACCGATGCCGGTTTCACTGCTTTACCCGCACCGTCGTAACCTTTCGCGCCGCGTGCATTTGTTCATGGAATGGCTAACGGGGTTAGTAAAAGGCTATGTCGATTAGCATTCCCGCTATAATTTCTTTACGATCCTGCTAAAACAAAAGGAAAAATCACCTGATGACCACGCCGGATAGCAACGAGAAACGCCCTACTGAAACGCTCGACTACGAGCCAATAGTCAAAATAAAAACCGGAAATCAAAAGGTCAACAAGACCATCGACAGCGTGAATACGACTGTCGGCCGCATAGAACGTCGCCCAATGGTGGCGCATTTATTACGGGCAACCGAGCGGTTCAACGACCGTATGGGTAACCAGTTTGGCGCGGCGATCACCTATTTTTCATTCCTGTCGCTGATCCCAATTTTGATGGTGGCGTTTGCCGCCGCAGGTTACATCCTCGCCTCACATCCCATGTTACTGGAGGACATTTTCAATAAGATCCTCGCTAATGTTACTGAGCCAACCCTTGCCGCTACGCTGAAAAATACTATTAATACGGCGGTGCAACAGCGCACCACAGTAGGTTTGGTCGGCCTGTTGATTGCGCTGTATTCCGGCATCAACTGGATGGGGAATTTGCGCGAAGCGGTGCGCGCGCAGTCGCGGGATACATGGGAGCGAAATCCGCAGGATCAGGAAAAGTTCTGGGTGAAATATCTGCGTGATTTGGTGTCGCTGGTTGGCTTAATGGTCGCGTTGATTGTGACGTTATCCATTACGTCAATTTCAGGCTCAGCCCAAACATTGCTGATTAATCTTTTGCATTTAGGCGGGATCGAATGGCTTAAACCGGTCTGGCATTTGGTCGGTCTGGCTATCTCCATTGTTGCCAACTATCTGTTGTTCTTCTGGATTTTCTGGCGTTTGCCGCGCCATCGCCCACGCAAGAAAGCGCTGATCCGTGGGACGTTGATTGCCGCCATTGGCTTTGAGGTGATTAAAATCATCATGACCTACAGCCTGCCAAAACTGGTAAGTTCACCGTCAGGTGCCGCCTTTGGTTCCGTTCTGGGTTTGATGGCATTTTTCTATTTCTTCGCCCGTCTGACGCTGTTTTGCGCCGCGTGGATTGCCACTGCGCAATACAAAGATGACCCGCGAATGCCGGGTAAAACACATAAATAGCCTCCGCTCTCGCCCTCTCCCCCAGGAGAGGGCATAAATAACCGCAGCACATAAATCCAGCCCGTAACTTTTATTTAACCTAAAAGCAGTTTTATTCACTGATTTTTCATTTATGTGAAGTGTTACATGGATGTATCTTTTCTGGACTAAAAATTATCCTCTTATTGCTTGTTAATCGCACAGGGCCGTAAACAAACCTGCGTTGAAATGCGTCTTTTGCTGTGCGTAATATGGCTTTTCGTTCGATATAAATAAGAAAAACATATGCAAGCCACCATCGCTACTCCAGTCAATACTGAAACTGACGCCACGCCCGTCAACTCACGCGGAAAAGTTGTCGTTGCCTCTCTGGTCGGCACCGCCATCGAATTTTTCGATTTCTATATTTACGCCACTGCGGCCGTCATTGTTTTCCCGCATATCTTCTTCCCGCAAGGTGACCCAACGGCGGCAACGCTACAGTCGCTGGCAACGTTCGCGATTGCTTTTGTGGCACGCCCGATTGGCTCCGCGCTATTCGGCCACTTTGGTGACCGCGTAGGCCGCAAAGTGACATTGGTCGCTTCACTTCTGACGATGGGGGTTTCCACCGTGGTGATTGGCCTGCTGCCGAGCTACGAAACCATCGGCGTACTGGCTCCAATGCTGTTAGCACTGGCGCGTTTTGGCCAGGGCTTGGGTCTGGGCGGTGAATGGGGCGGTGCGGCGTTACTGGCAACCGAAAATGCGCCACCACGCAAACGCGCCCTGTACGGTTCGTTCCCGCAACTGGGTGCGCCGATTGGCTTCTTCTTTGCCAACGGCACCTTCTTGCTGCTTTCCTGGTTACTGACCGACGAGCAATTCATGTCCTGGGGATGGCGTGTACCGTTTATTCTTTCTGCTGTGCTGGTCATTATCGGCCTGTACGTTCGTGTTTCACTGCACGAAACGCCGGTCTTCGCCAAAATTGCTAAAGCCGGTAAGCAGGTGAAAATCCCGCTTGGCACGCTGCTGACTAAACACCTGAAAGCCACCGTCATTGGCACGTTTATCATGCTGGCGACGTACACGCTGTTTTACATCATGACCGTCTATTCAATGACGTTCAGCACCGCAGCCGTGCCTGTGGGTCTTGGCTTCTCACGCAACGATGTGTTGTGGATGCTGATGATGGCGGTGATTGGTTTTGGCGTAATGGTGCCGATTGCGGGTTACCTGGCTGATAAATTTGGCCGACGTAAGTGCATGATTGTTATCACCTGCATGATGATTGTGTTTGCTTTAGCCGTATTCCAGCCAATGTTAGGTTCCGGTAACCCGACGCTGGTCATGGCCTTCTTGCTGATTGGTTTGAGTCTGATGGGTCTAACTTTCGGCCCGATGGGCGCGTTGCTGCCAGAGCTGTTCCCGACCGAAGTGCGTTATACCGGGGCATCGTTCTCGTATAACGTGGCGTCGATTCTGGGTGCCTCTGTAGCGCCGTACATCGCCACCTGGTTGCAGGCGAATTACGGTCTGTTCTATGTGGGCTTGTATCTGGCGGCGATGTCAGTGATTACGCTGATTGCGTTGCTGGTGTCTAAAGAAACACGTCATTTGTCGCTGTAGTCCCCTCACCCTCTCCTTCTGGGAGAGGGTGTCCAGACTCAAATCACTTCTTCATCTGCCCCAAAATATTCTGGCACTGGTTCTGTCCACCTTCTGAAGGCGAAATCAGCGCCAATAGCGCGGCAGCAGGCGTCACCAATGTCGCAAGCGCTGCGGCAACCGCACCACGCGCAATCAGCGGCCCTGCTTTCACACCGGCATCCGGGTTTTTAAACGTCCCACGGACATACAGCGGCGAACGCAGCGTGATGATCCGAATCCCCTTGCTCTCCGGGTCGATAGTTAAATCGAGCCGCTCGCTGGAGAAGTTGGTGGTCCCGGTGACATTAATCAGCGCGTTTTCGGTATCAAAGGCAAAGATGCGCGGAGTTGCGACACCATCGCGTAAATCCAGGTTTGCCGCCGCACAGTTAATGCGCACTTCGTCATCGCCAAAGATTTGCCCGACGATGTAATTCCCGACGTTCAGGCCGACAATTTCCATCAGGTTGCGGCTGATTAGCCCGTCATTCATCAGCAATTTCAGGTTGCCGTCACTGCTACCTAACAGCGCGGCAATGGAGTTACCGTGCCCCTGCAAATTCGCATCGCCATTGAGTTCACCGAGCGTTTTTTGCATTGATTCCACTTTCGGCATCAGTTGCTTGAGCTGCAAACGCCGCGCCTGAATATCCGCTTTCCCCTGCATCGGCTTTTTGTCGCCTTCAAGATGGATATTGGCGCTGATGGTGCCGCCCGCCATGCCAAATTTCAGCGGCTGGAGCTTCAGGTCGGCGTTATTGAGGATGACATGCGTTGTCAGGTTACTGAGCGGCAGCGTCCCGCTGTGTTCGATACGCCCGCCTTTAAAGCGCACGTCGGCATCCATGGCGTTCCATTTGTCGGTTTCGAAGCGGTCGTAGGGCAACACTTTATCGCTCGGCTGAACGGTTTTCTCGCCTTTGGCCTGTTCAGACTGTTTGCTTTGCTGTGCACCTTTGCCTGAGTCCACGCCAATCAACGGGCCTAAATCCGCCAGTCTGAGCTGTTTCGACTCAAGGTCGCCTTCCAGTTTTGGCCTTGGTTTTCCCTGGGAATAGGTCAGCGAGCCATGAATATCGCTGTCGCCAATGCGCCCGTTAAAGTTTTGATAGCGGAAGACCGAACCTTTTTCGGTGTCGATTTTTGCCAGCAAATGCCCGTCGGTTTCGAACGGTGGTGTATCCGGTAATAATACGCCGGTAAGATCGTAGAGATTACCCAGCGAATCGCCGGAAAATTTCAGCCGTAAATCCACGCCACCCATTTTCATCGGGTCGTTAATGGTGCCAATAAACGCCACGCGTGAATTGCCCGAATGCACATCAGCCTGCACCGGGAACGCGGTTTCGCCTTCGCTACGCAGCGCTAACATGCCACCAATTTTACCGAAGCCTTCCAGCGGTTCACCGTTATAGCGCCCACGCATTTTCAGGCCAAAGACATAATCACCCGCTTTTGCGGCGTCTTTGCCGGTGGGTTTACGCCCTTCCACTTCGCTAAACGGCAACGGCTTGCCGAGGGGATCGACGAGGATTTCTATCTCTGCTTTGGTGAGTTTGTCGTTTACCGCAATGCGGCCTTTGTCGAACAGAATATTGTCCATTCTGAAAGACCAGGCAGACGGCGGCTGGTTGGGATCTTTTTGCCCGTCGCTGGCCAGTTTGAAGGTCCAGTTATTGTTTTTTTCCGACAGGCGAATCAGCCGCGCATCGGGCTGAACCAGCTTAATCCACGGGATATAGACAGTTTTGGTGAGCAGCGCCAGCGGTGCCAGAGTGGCATCAACGCGCGGCAAGTGCACCATCGTCACGTCAGGAATTTCAGGGGGATTGCCGAGAATAATATCTTCGGCATGAACATGCGGCCAGGGCACCCAACTGCGCCATCCGGTTTCTTCTTGGTTACGTTCCCAAACTACGCCTAAATCACCACGAATGGCGAACGGACGATTCAGCTCTGTCGAGACTTTTTGGTTGATGGTCGGTTTGAGCCGATTCCAGTCAAACGTCGCAATCACAATGATTGCCACCACAACCAACAACAAGAAAACCCCAACGATTCCGCTAACTATTTTTCCAGTTTTTGTCATGCCTTTCACCCTTTCCTGATGTGGCTCGCTTTTACTAAAGATAGTTTAGCGTGGCCAAAAGGGCATCAGGAGAGGCGAGTTAGCACGTTTTCCAACTCTTCAAGGGGGATGGGACGGGAGAGAAAATAGCCTTGCGCCGCAAAAGCTGGCGAGGATTGAACATCACGCCATTCATCTTCGGTTTCAACACCTTCGACGATAACGCCTTTGCAGTAGCGGTTCATCAATTGCAGCAACATAGTGAATAAAGTACGGCCTTCGTCGCTGGTGCGCAGCATGATGAACAGGTCGCGTGCGACTTTAATGTAGTCGTAGCGCATCTCACTTAACGCGGAGAAATTAGCAACACCGGTTCCGAAATCATCAAGCCACAGGGGGCCAAATTCGTGCATGGTTGCGAGCGTCACGGCCTGCGGTTGGGTGATGTGTTCAACCAGTTCAAAACGCACCCACGGCATTTTATTGATCAGCGCCAGAATCGGTTGATGCTGTTTCATCGCCATCAGTGTTGGGCCATCCACATTCACCGAGGCTAAAATCTGGTAGCCAATGAAGATGGATTCCCAGCCAGCCAGCAGGTTCAGTTGCTCCTCAATAACCATCAGCCGCGTGCGATTAGAAACAGACGTAAAGTAGCGATCGGGTGGAATGCAAACTTCCGGTTCATCCGGATGAGTGACCACCGTCAGCAATTCTATCGCCATTAAATGACCATCAATTTTATAGATCGGCTGGAAGGTGTACTGCCGCTGGCACTGTAACCAGAACCGCCGTTCCTGCAAACTTTCGACACTCGCCTCAAGCGTATTAAGCCGGTGAGTGATCTGCTTAAACTTCATCATGTACGTCCTGTTTACCTTGATAACTCAGATGGCCCATCGACAAGTTATCGGCGTAACGGATGAGAACTTTATGTTCGCTTTCAGTGCAACCGTAATCAAAGAGTGTTCAGGGACATTGGCAATAAGCTGCCTTAGCTCAAAGTTTTCCGAAACATCGTTTTAAATTGTTTGACTCGTTTTTAACCGCCCATCAAACTAGCGGCAATTTCATTAATTCAGGTTTACTGCTATGCCAACGCGCAAAATCGCCGTTATCGGTGAATGTATGATTGAACTGTCGCAAAAAGGTGCGGAAGTTAGCCGCGGCTTTGGTGGCGACACCCTAAACACCTCCGTTTATATCGCACGCCAGGTTGACGCTACCGACCTTGAAGTCCATTACGTTACGGCATTAGGTGAAGATAACTTCAGCCAACAAATGCTGGACGCCTGGCAGCAAGAAAACGTGCATACCGAGCTGACACAGCGCCTGGAGCATCGTCTTCCTGGCCTGTATTACATCGAAACCGACTCTACCGGCGAGCGCACCTTCTACTACTGGCGCAACGAAGCCGCAGCCCGTTTCTGGCTGGAGAGCACTCAAGCACAGGCTATTTGCGCAGAACTGGCACAGTTCGATTACCTGTACCTGAGCGGTATCAGCCTGGCTATCCTTAACGCGGCGAGCCGTGAAAAACTGATGGCGTTGCTGGCTCAGTGCCGCGCTAACGGTTGCAAGGTTATCTTCGATAACAACTACCGTCCGCGCCTGTGGGCAAGCCGTGAAGAGACGCAGCAGGTCTATCAGCAAATGCTGGCCTGCACAGATATCGCTTTCCTGACGCTGGATGACGAAGATTTGTTGTGGGGCGAGAAACCGGTAGAAGAAGTGATTCACCGTACTCAGGCGGCTGGCGTGCGCGAAGTGGTTATCAAGCGTGGTGCCGATTCTTGCCTGGTCGCTATTCAGGGCGAATCAATGATAGAAGTGCCTGCGGTTAAATTACCGAAAGAAAAAGTCATTGATACCACAGCGGCTGGTGACTCTTTCAGCGCGGGCTATCTGGCTGTGCGTTTGACCGGTGGCAGCGCTGAGGAAGCAGCGAAACGTGGGCATTTGACCGCGAGCACCGTGATTCAGTACCGTGGCGCGATCATTCCGAAAGAAGCGATGCCAAAGTAATTCAGCGCTAAATCGACAAACAAAGAAACCGCCGAAATGGCGGTTTCTTTGTCTTTACAGTTACTGCGCCGGTGGAATATCCGACACGTCCTGCTTAGGCTCATCCGTTAACGGAAGCGTCTTAGAAGGCACCATCACTTTGTCCCACGTCGCTTGCAGATCCTTCATGTTGTATTCAGGCTCACCTTTCGGTTGCAACAACACTAGCGCCATATCTTGCGAGAGTTGCTGGCGCAAATCCTGGTTGAGCATGTTCAGCGTCAGGCCGTTCAGGAAGTCCTGGCGCAGTTTCTGATACTGTTCCGGGGCAATGTCCACAACCTGGTTTTGCAGCGAACGCATACGCTGGCTGATCAACACGTCAGTATCGGTGCGAGCGTAAGTGGCAAACAGTTTGGTCAGCTCATCTTTTTTCTGCGCAATTAACGCATCAAACTCTTCTTGCGACAGCCCTTTATCACGCACGCTAACCAACTCTTTGCCGACGCTGGTCAAATTCGCGTTCAGCTTGTCGTTCGACGATTCCAGATTGATGCCACACTGCGCGCGCTGGTACAGCACACGGCAATCGAAGCTCAGATTCAGACCCTGGATATTCTGCTTGCTGAGTTTCTGCTGCACGTGCCAGAACAGCGCCTCACGGGCGAGGTCTGCACGCCAGTAACGCAATAACATAGAAGATTCACGAATCGGCTGCCAGGCGTTGTCCCACATCAGTGAGAGACGATCCTGATTCACGCCGCTGGTCATCAAACTGACCGCTTCGTGTTTGAGCGGAGAAAGCGTGGCAACTGGCGCAGGCGTCTCACGTTTGCCCTTTAAAGTGCCAAACGTTTTATTGATTTGGTCAGCAACGCTGCGGCTGTCGACGTTACCCACCACAATCAGCGTCATCGCATCTGGGGTATACCATTTCTGGTAGAACGCTTTGAGTTGTTCGGCATCAACCGGCTGCTTGAGGTCTTCTGCCGGGTCATGACCCAATAGCGTGGAACCTTTCAGGCGATAGCGCCACCAGTCGTCTTTGGTGTCCATCGGCCATGTTGCAACCATATCCTGAGATTGCAGCGCGAGGTTCACCGTTTCTGGGGTAATCGCCAGTTTGCCGCTGCTATCGGAAAGATAAGTCAGGGCTTCTTTGAGTAGATCATTACGGTTGTTAGGCAGGCTGAGATTAAACAGCGTGAAGTCATAAGAGACAATCGCCGGTGGCAACGGACGCTTCGGGTCCACACTTTGCTGCCACAAGGAACGAGCCTGTAACGGTTGTAAGCTGCCGCTTTGCGTCAGCGCCATACGAGGAACAAAGTGGCTATAGCCGCTCTGCTGGGGCGTCTCAGTCAATGAGCCGGTATTGACCACCAGGCGAATTTCAATGCGATCGCTAGGACGCTGAGGCGTGGCCAGGACTTGCCATTGGAAACCATTGGCCAGCGTACCTTGCTGCCAGGCGGGATCGGGCTGTAGTGCTTCTGCCTGTACATTACTGGCGGCGGCGACCAACAGCAATCCGCCAGCTAAGAGTCGAATTTTGGTGCCCTGCATGTTAACCCCTGGAAAACAATCCTGATTAAAAAGTGTAATGGCGACATCACATTACGCAATAAAGCCACCACAGATGACGTTTCACCACTCCGTTTGACCGCATGTTAGCGAAAACGTCACTTTAAAAATTCAAAAAATGCCAAAAAAAATGGCTCAGGGGTTAATTATGCGCAGCAGCCCACAGCGAGGGCAAGTCGCTGTGGGCAATTGAGGGGGATTAAGAAGAGACTTCGCTCACTTTTTTCGCGGAATGTGGATTATCGAGGGTTTCTTTCAACTGTTTTTCGTCCAGTTGCTTAACCCATTTCGCCACAACGACTGTCGCAACGCCGTTACCCACCAGGTTTGTCAGCGCACGCGCTTCCGACATAAAGCGGTCGATACCCAGAATTAACGCAAGACCTGCAACCGGCAAATGTCCAACCGCGGAGATAGTCGCCGCCAGCACAATGAAGCCACTCCCGGTCACACCCGCAGCCCCTTTAGAGGACAGCAACAGCACCACCAGCAGCGTGATTTGATGGAAAATATCCATGTGGCTGTTAGTGGCCTGCGCGATAAACACCGCTGCCATCGTCAGGTAAATAGATGTGCCATCGAGGTTAAAGGAGTAGCCGGTTGGAATAACCAGCCCCACCACCGATTTTTTGCAGCCGAGTTTTTCCATTTTATCGAGCATTCTTGGCAGCGCAGATTCAGAGGAAGAGGTGCCCAGAACAATCAACAGTTCTTCTTTGATGTAACGGATAAATTTGAAGATGCTGAAACCTGTCACTCGGGCGATAGAACCCAACACCACCACCACGAACAGGATACAAGTGATATAGAAGCAGATGATCAACTGACCGAGCTGCACCAGCGACCCGACGCCATATTTACCGATAGTAAACGCCATGGCACCAAAAGCACCGATTGGCGCGAGGCGCATGATCATGTTGATGATGCCGAAAATAACCTGCGAGAAGCTCTCTATAACATTGAAAATCAGTTGGCCTTTGTGGCCGAGGCGGTGCAGCGCAAAACCGAACAGGACGGCAAACATCAACACTTGCAGGATATTGCCGCTAGCAAACGCGCCAATCACGCTGCTCGGGATCACATCCAGTAAGAATGCAACCACGCCTTGCTGTTGCGCCTGCTCGGCATACATCGCCACGGCTTTGGCATCAAGCGTTGCCGGGTCGACGTTCATGCCCGCACCAGGTTGCAGCACGTTTACCACAATCAGGCCGATGATTAGCGCAACGGTGCTGACAACTTCGAAGTAAAGCAAAGCCACCGCGCCAGTGCGACCAACGGCTTTCATGCTTTCCATACCCGCAATGCCGGTCACAACCGTACAGAAGATAACCGGCGCGATAATCATTTTAATCAATTTAACGAACGCATCGCCGAGCGGTTTCATCTGCGCGCCTATTTCCGGGTAAAAATGGCCCAGCAAAATGCCGACAGCAATCGCAGTGAGGACCTGGAAGTAGAGGCTTTTGAAAAGAGAGAGTTTCATAGGGTGTCCTTGAGAGGTAGAGATTCCACAGTACCGCCTGAATGACCATCGGCCTGCGGCACCAAAAATAACACCCTCAAAAACACCCAAAAGTGACATAACGCGTATTTGTAAACAAAATTGTTAAATAATTGAACTGACTCGCGCCAGCCAAATAACATTTGCAACAAATAGTTTACTGTTGAGTGGTAGACAAGTACTGCGTATCAAATTCTTTTAGAGTCAAAGCCCTGGAGAACAGATAGCCCTGAGCGATGGTCACGCCTTCGTTCAATAGCCAGTCGCACTGCTCCTGATTCTCGACGCCTTCAGCCACCAGTTTCAGGCCTAATGTTTTCGCCATACCGATAATCACACCCGCCATCGCATGGTCTTCGGGTAAGCCCTCAACAAAACTCTTATCGAGTTTCAGGGCATCAACCGGTAGCGCCTTCAGGTGATGCAGATGACGCAGACTCGCGTACCCCATCCCAAAGTCATCCAGCGCTATCCTGATTCCGGCTTTACGCAACGGACGCAAAACACTGACTGCTTTTTTCGGATCGTCAATGCGATGACTTTCCGTGACTTCCAGAATCAGCAAGCCCGGCTGAATGCGATAACGTGCCAGTAATTCCAGCAACGATGACCCCATATCCTCATGCAACAGTTGCTGCGCGGAAATATTCACCGACAACGGCATCGTGATGCCCAGGCTTTGCCAGCCCGCCAGCACACGGCAGGATTCTTCAAGTATCCAGTTGCCAATCGTGAACATCAGGCCGCAATCTTCGATGCGCGCAATCAAATCATCCGGTAATGCCCATCGGCCATCAGGCTGCCGCATCCGCAGTAAAACTTCCGCGCTGACGACTTCGCGGGTTTGCATGTTCACCTGCGGTTGTAACCAAATGGCAAACTGCTGCTTCTCTAATGCGGCCAGTAAATCGTGTTCCTCAGTCAGATGGCGCTGCGACATTTGTTGGTTGCGATTATAACTGCGCACCAGCATGCCAATCTCATCATCATGATGGAGAGGAGGCAGCGAGAGCTGATGGCTCGCCGCATCGTTCGGATTCAGGTTATCGAGTTCACGGGCGATTTTACGCAGCGGGTGAACAATCAAACGGTTAATCGACCAGCTGATCGCCACCGATAAAATCAGCGCCAGCAGCAGGTATGTCGTCAGCAACGTCGAAATAGTGCTGATGATGAATTTGTACATTCGCCAGGAGTCCGCTTGCAGCACAAGATAGGCCAGCGGCTGCGGGTTTGCCGGGCGTTCGAGTGAATACAGCGGTAAGGAAATCTGGACGGGAAGCTCAAACAGGCGAGCAATCCACATCGGAATGGGGCGTTCTGGCGTAAAGCTCTGGCGTAACGCCTGGAACTGATTGGGTAAAACGACATCCGCCCGGCTGATAATGCCGGAAGGTTGTATTTGATTCAGGATTGACTCAGCCTGGGGAATATCCGCTTTCAGGATTGCTGCAGACAGCGGAATACGCACCGAATGGGCTATTTTCTCCATTTGGCTGGCTGTGTCGTAGCGGCTTTGCTGCACAAAGTGAAAAAGCTGTACCACGATAAAAATAAAAATAAACAAGACGGAAACGGCTGACACCATCGCCATTTGTTTAATCGTTAAGGAACGACTGACTCGCAAACTGACTCTCCGCAATGACCGTGACTATCCAGAAGTATTCTGACGCAGGCTGATTATACTGCATTGCGGTGAGTTTTAGGCGTCACAGCGTAGATTCGGGGAAATCACTGTCCGAGCTTTCTGTTGATGAAATGTGTTCTCCCCCTAATAGCTCTTTTTGCAATCACCGCACTGACAACGCCACCAGCATTTTCAAACTCGCTGAATAGTAGTCTTCCTGCGCGGTAATTTGCGGCTGCGCCACTCCTGCGGGTTGCAGGATTAAATCCCGCACCGCCAGTAACCCGCCGGCCATCATATACGGCGCGGTGTTACCCGTGGTGACATTCACCCAGGCCGGTGTTTTGTCACGGGCGAAACGTCCCCACCAGGCTTTATAGACGTCAAGCTCTGGGCTGTTGTGGTTAAACCAATACACGTAAAGTGGAACGCGAATAGCATCGTAACTGAAGCGCGCAGGCCACTGCGTTGCAGGAACCGTTCGGCCATCGGAATACAGTGAAACCCAGTCGGATGGGAGTTGTGGGTCGCCAAAATGCATTTTCCCCAGCAGCTTTTGCCCATCGTTAATCAAATCCTTCCACACCATTAAATGGCTGCGATTAGCAAAGTCCTGCCACGCAGGGAAGATAAAATAGGATGGGTTGAGGTTCACGTAGCTGTTGCGATTAAAGCCATTGGCACCAGGCAACATCACTTGATAACCCGCAAAACGGACCACGTTATGCGCCACCAACGCCTTAGTAATCGCGTCTGACTCGTTGAGATAATCCTGGCTCTGCCACTTGTTCCCGGCTTTTAACAACGCCCACGCGATAAACGTATCCCCATCGGTGGCGTTATTTTTATCGGTGACAGGCTGCGCTTCAACCGGATTGTATCGCCAGTAGAACAGGCCGTTATCGGGGTTTTTCAGGGTTTTTCGCGTCCAGATCCACATCTTATCGAAACTGTCGCGATCGTCGTTGACCACGGCCATCATCATGGCAAAGCCCTGGCCTTCGGTGTGGCTGACGTTTTTATTACCGGTATCGACGATTCGACCATCCGGCATTAAAAACCGTGATTTATAGCTGTCCCATGCGCTATCAGCCAGCGCCTGCTGACTGATGACCAGGGCTAACACCGCCACTATCAGCGTTTTGCATCGCTGCCACATCGAAGCACCTCATCGACTATTTTGATATCGAAAGTGTACCACTGTTGCTGATTCAGAGGATTCACGCCACAGCGACACATGCGGTTTTCCGCCCTGATCGCGTAACCAGCGGGCGTATAATCCTTCCAGAACCGTGCTGAATGCCGTGTTCCAGGAAGCCTGTTGCGCTTCTTCAGCGGGAACAGGTAAGGCCATGTGGCGAATCAGCATTGCCGTTTCGCTGGCCTCGATATCAATATAGCCCCAGTTGAAACGGGCAAGCTGAACATTTATCTGCGCTTCGAGTTCGCCCACAGTTCGCGCTAATGCTAATGGGTGACGTCCGGCTAACGTATCACCCATTTGTATCAGAAACGGGCGGCTTTCCGCTTCACCCGCATTTTGCACCATGCTATCAATCATGATGTGGAGCAGAGAGAACCAGCCCGACTGGGTCTGCTGGTGTTGAAAATACTGCAAAAGCTGCGCGTCATTCATGATTAATTATTCCCAAGCAAGTAACGGAAGTAGAGCTGCGCGGTACTTTCGTTGTAATCACCAAAGGTGTCATAACCCACCTGACCACCAATCGTCATATCCTTGTTAACTTTGTAATCGGCTGCGGCACGCAGGTTATAACCCATGCCGTTCTGGCTGCTGCCGCTGTACCAGGCTTCTTTCGCAAAGCCGCGGGAGACGTAATCTTCCAGCTGCGACTGCAAGCGCGAATCGCCTGGGAAGTACGGGCTTTCATCCTGGGTATAAGACTGGTAACCCAACGATGCGCCAACCGACATTTTCCAGTTATCGAACCGCTGCGTGTAATCCACCGGGAAGGAGACGCTGATGTAATCCTGCGGGCTGAAATAGCCCCCTTGCCCGTAGCTGAAGTAGCTAAGGTTTTTCGAGAAGTTCATGTAACTCATGCTGATGCCGGTTTTCAACTCACGGTCGTCAAAGTGGTACGGGCGCAGATAAACACCCGCTGAACCGTTGACGTTGTTGTTGCTCGGCACGTTTTCGCCCAAATAGTTATACAGCCCGAACCCGGCATAAAAGCCGGCGTCGCCGTTATCGTAACTTAGCTGCGCACTACCGCCGTTCTTGGTGACCTGGCCCCATTTCTTGCCGCTGTATTTATCTTCCACGCCCACGTAAGAAAGCAGGCTATCGGTAATGGCACGGCGCTCACCGGTCAGGATTAATTTCAGGTAATCCGTTAGCTGTGGCGACCACTGCACGCCCCCGACCACGGTATTCAAATCCTGACCAAGCGGCGTGGAACCGACGTCCAGCTTGTACTGTTCACCCGTCAACGCCATGGCGAATTCAACACCCGTCGCACTTTGCGAGCCCTGAGAAGGCACTGTTATCTTGTCGATATTTGGTAGTTCTGGCGGCGTGGTGGTTGAAGCGTTATACATCGCCTCGCCCACCTGCCCCTGAATCAACGCGCCCGTACCAAAACGGCGGCTGGATTCGTCAGAGGAGCTTCCCGCATTCAGGCTTATCGGCGTGACGTTAAGATCTAAGCGGGAGTCGCCAAACGGCACCGTTGACCACTGCAACGGCGATTTAATTTCAGTGAGTTTACTCAGCCCGCTTTCGCCATCACGCCCACGCACCGACACAGCACCTTGCGCCCACGTCGCTGTTTTTTCGGTGAGCTGCTCCATCATGTTATCCACCTGGCGCAACGTACCAGCCTGTGCAGTTTCGACAGGCAAATCAGTACGTGTGGTTCCCGGAGGAGCCGTTTGTGGATTACGTGCCAGCTGCGCGACTTGCCACGGCATGGCTTCGCCATACAGCGAGTTCGACGCGGCTTGCGGGGCAACGGAGGTTTTCGGTGTGAACGGGTTATCCGCCAATGCCAGGCCACCAATAGTTGGTGAGATACCGCCACCGGCTCCTTGCAGGCCAAGCAGTTTTCCGCGCGCGGTGCGCAGATAGGTCATCGCCTGCTGGTGATTGCCATCGGCTTCCGCCACGCGAGCCAGTAACAGCAAGCGATCCGGCGTTGCATCGTTACGCAATCCGGCAGTCAGTTGTTTGGCTTTATCTACGTTTCCGCTGGCAAGCGCCACATCAATGGCACCGGCACGCGCATCCTGCTGCGGCGTATCACGCGTCATCAGGTAGTCGTAAACCACGCCCGCTTCTTTGTTCATTTTGCCGGACTGATACAGGCGAGCCATGGCAAACATCAGATCGGTGTTTTGCGGGTCACTTTGCATGGCGCGGATCAGTTTGTCGTATGCTGCCGCGTAATTTCCCTGAGTACGCAATTGATCGACTTCGTTGATCACGTAGCCATTGCGCACACTGGCAAGTTGCGTGGCGGTGCTGCGCGTCTGCAATTCTGGGTTAGCAAGAAACGCCTGCGCTTCATTGCCAAGTCCGGCCTGATTAAGTACCGCAATCTGGTCGCCATAATCACCTGCGTTGCCCTGTACGCCATGGCGCATGTTGTCGCGCACAATCGTCACCGCAGTGCTGACATCACCGGTTTGCGCCAGCATTTTCGCCAGTTTTCCCGCATCTGCCGGGCTTTGCGGTGGACGCATCGCCAGCGCTTTTAAGGTGTTAGCCGCAGCAACGGTATCGCCCTGCGCCAGATAGCGTTCGGCGACGGACATTTGCAGGTTGTAGTTCACACGCGCCGCAAGGGCACGCATGTCACTGTTTTGGCTGGACGCTGGAATGCGCGAAAGCAAGGTTTGCGATTGCTGCCAGGCGTTGTTTTCGCTGGCAAACAGCGCACCGGCATACAGTTCGGTGTTAGACGCGTTAGGCCGGAAAGACGGAGCCATTACGTTGCTCGCTTCCGCAGTGTTTCCCTGCTTTTGTAACTGGCGCGCTAAATCGAGACGCAGCCACGGGTCGGAAGGATAACGCGCAACACCCTGCTGCAAAATGGCGATGGCGCGCTGAGGATCGCCGTTTGCCGCTGCCTGCTGCGCTTGTCGCCTTACCGGGTCAGTTGGGTTTCCACCAGAAGAAACTCGCGGCTGCAACTTCGCCTGCAAACTGGCGGGCAGAGTTTGCAGCATCGCCTGCGCTTCAGCCGTTTTGTTCTGCTCGCGCAAAACGTAGTACAGGTTTTCACGCGCTGAACCGTTATTAGGTTGCTCGTTCAGAATGCCGCGCAAAGTCTGTTCTGCTGCGGCGTAATCTTTGTTGTGGCGCTGCACATCGGCACGGAATAATTTCGCCGCCGTACCGCGTTCGCCACTTTGCTGCGCCAAAGGCGCACTAAGCGCCAGCGCCTGGCTGATATTCCCCTGCTTGAACGCGGCCTGTGCGCTCGCCAGTTGGCCATAAAACTCGGCATCATCAGCTTGCTGTTTGCGTTCATCAGACTGGTTGCCGCCAAGGTTTGCCGCACGGTTCAGATATTCTGCCGCTGCGGTGTAATCACCCTTACGCTGCGCGATATAGCCCATTCCGGCAAGGGCATCGGCGTCTTGCGGGTTGGTTTGCAGCACTTGTTCGAACTGGCTTTTCGCCGCATCCGTATTGCCGCTGTTAAGGGCGGTAAACCCTGCACCTTTAGCCGTGCCACCAATACTTTTGCGGTAGTAATCTTGTACCGTCGTATCTTTCGGGTGACGCTGGAGGAAGGTTTGATAATACGCTTCGTCACTGGCCGTTGGGCCGAGCCACAACAACGCCTGACGCAGCGCTTTATCAGCATCCGGGCTGCCGCTTGCCATATTTTGCAGGATGTCCATGCCTTCACGGCGAGTGCCTTCCTGGTAAGTCAGCACTTTGCCCAGCGCAATACGCCCACCGTTATCCTGCGGATTCTGCGCGGTGTACTGGCGCAGGCCTTGCACGGCTTGCGGGTACAGCGATTTATCGCCCGCCATAGTCAGATAGTATTCCGGCGCGAGGCTCGGCGGCGGTTGGTCGCCATTAAACAAGCTGCGCCAGGTCGCCAGGGCGGCGGGGATATTGCCGCTTCGTGCCTGTTGGCGCGCCAAATCCAGTTGCCCACGCGGGATCTGCTGAATTTGTTTCGCGTTATCCAGCGCCTGCAAGTTGTTATCTTGTGGCGAAACTGCCGACAGGCGCTCACGCCACTGCGCGGCACCTTTGAGATCCCCGGCCTGCTGCGCCCACAACGCCATCAGGTACATCGCCTGAGTGTTATTGGCGTCCACCATCAGGACTTTTTGCAGCGCTTCTTTTGCCAGGTCGTCATGCGACTTTTCATGCCAGTAGTTGGCCTGATCAAATAACGCTTTTAACGCCGGATTGTTATCGGCAGCCGTAGCGCCGAACGTCAGGCCGCTAAAGAAGCACAGCGTTAACAAGCGGCGGGCGGTTTTATTTTTATGATTCATTGAGCACCACCTTTACTTACCATCATCCTGAGGATTAAGACGTTTACGTGCGCGTTTTTTCAGCAAGGCATACAAGCTCAGGCCAATTACTGTGGCGAACAACAAACCTAAAATAGCTAACAGGGCCGAGTGCTGGTTGGCATACCAGACCACCATCATGTACCAGGGCATTTGGCCGCTCGGGAACTGTTGGCCGACGCGGAAGCTCCGCACCCCGTTCTCATCAGTAATGATCGCCGCGTCGCCACGAATACCGGCGTTAATGCGCGCTGAACTTAAGTCCGTTTGCAGCCGTGAGAGCTGTTCATCGGAACTGCCTATCGCCAGCACCACCACACGCGACGGATTCCATTGCGAGCGGAAGCTGACAAACCCACGCCATGCTTCGTTAGACGAGAAGTAACGGTCAGCGGCAGTCCCCTTCGAGCCCCAGTCGCCCTCTATCCAGCTCTGAATTTTGTCCCGGACTGAACGCTCACGAACCCCGAACGAATGCTCGTTGCTGGTAAACGGTGATTGAGCCAGTAAAGCCCGGTTAAATGCGCTCTGATTAATAGTCGAAACCGCCAGCACATGGCTTTGTTCAAGACGTTGCAGATTAGCTCCGGCTGTTGGCAGACCAAACATCACCGAGTTGTTATTCAAAGAGGTGCCGGTCGCATTGCCTGAACGCGCCGCCATATTCAGCATCGTACTGATTTGCTCTTCGCCTGGGTTTTCTGGCAGCAGCAAAATGGTATGCGCGAAGTCCGCAAAACGTGAGAACGGGAACGAGGCACCCACGAAATAAGACAGATTCGGCAGCAGCGAGAAGTGGCGCGTTTTGCTCAAATCAATGGTCGAGTTTTCGTCGATACGGCTCTTGATGTTGTTATTGAGCAGCACGCTACACGGTGCCGATTCTTTGGTTTCGATGTTGAAATACAGCGACAACTGGTTGTCGCCATAAATCATGTACGGTTCCAGCGCAAGGTTGTAGCTTTCCTGGCGCGCATCGCCGCCTACTTTCCGCCACAGCGTTTCCAGTGCGCCCTGCTTGTTCACTGGCAAGTTATTCAGGAAGGCACCGTTGAGGGTCAACGAAAGGTAGGAGCGCTCTTCGTCTATCCAGTTTTCTGTCGGGAAGCGATAGCCAATTTTCACCGGAATGGTGTCGCCATCCCACAGGAACAAATCGGGTGCTGCGCGGAAGGCAACGCTTAACGGCGCATGCCAAATCCCTGTTGCGGTCAGACTTTGGTCTTTACGCATCAGTTCGGATAAATGCACCGGACGTTCGGTCGAAATCCAGCGTGGGGCGTCATACGCCTTACTCGCTGGGATAGTCTGGTTTTCTACCGCGGTACTGGCGGTTTGGGCAGCAAATTTACCTTGAGTTAAACGCCATGCCGCCGCACGCAATTGCTGGTCTGAATTTCCGACCACCAGCAGCAATTTGTAAACCGGGTTACCTGGGTTATCGATGACTTGCAGCATCGGTTTTTGCGTTTCTGGCAGGGTAAGGCCGCCAATTTGCTCGCCTGGCTTGCCAAACAGAATGCCGTTTCTCTCCGGCAGTTTGTCATGCAGCGCATTAAAGGAAATACCGCGATAATCCGCTTCGATGCCTAACCAGGAGGCGACCAATGCCGCCGCACTCACCTGCTCCGGCAACGTTTTCGCCGGGAAGGCAAACGCCACAGAGGCAGGCGTCATCTGCATTGAATCAAAGAAGGGACGCGGGAAATGGCTCAGATCCGCACCAATATTAAGCTGCTGCCCCTCCAGCTCCAGCCGGGTGTCCGGCATGATGGTGACCTGGTATTTATCAGACAGATCGCGCAGGCACAGCAGCGCGTCGCCATCGTTAATTTTAAAGCTGATGTTGTTGCTCGAAACCACCATTGCCGCCGGGATTTCCAGCTGGTAATTCGAAACATCGCTGTCGGCGGAACCCAACGGCACGGTTCCCAACGGCTGGCCGTTCATCATCAGTTGTAACGTCGTGTTGCGAGCCGCCATCGCCGGAGAAACTTTCAGGTTCAACAACAGTTGCGCGTTGGTGATGACCTGATCGCTCGGCAATGTAAAATCAATCCCCGCCTGCAATTGACCGCCGCTAAGCATGATGCCGCGCGGCTGGCCCATTTGCGCCACGGTGATGCTGCTGACGTTCCCCGGAGTGAATACCGATGAGGTCGCCGGGACAAGGTCTGGCGTTTGAACGGGTGCCGGATCGGGCAGCGGCGCAGTTTCTGGTGCAGGCACAGCTTCTTGCGGTGCAGCGCCATCTTGCCCCGGAGCCGGTAAATCTATGGGCAGCAACGACTCAACTGTTGTCGGTTCTTCAGCCATAACGGGTGAAGCCAAAACTGTTAACGCGAGCAACAACTGACAAACTTTAAAGGTCATCCGTTTCATGTAACGTTGTCCTCACTGACACCTTCCATGCGCTTTGCTTCTTCCTGACGCAAACGGCGGTTTTCACGGCGCGATTTCCATGTCAGCCAGAACAAATCGGAGACACAACGGATGATGATAAGCATTGAACGGAACGGGTTGTCCTGCGGTTTAGGCGGATGAATCCAGGCGTCGGCACGTGCCAGAACTACGCGCACCAGTTCACGACGGCGGTCCAGTGGGATTTCTTCAAACATCAGGCGAATAACCTGTTCGTCATTGGCAATCATTTGCACCGGAATGCTGATAGAGCCGGATTTCAATTGCAGTTCGATTTCTTCAATTTCATCGGTGAGATGTCGGTCATCCGGCACCGCGATTCGGCAGCCGCCCATCGACAAATCAAGCGTGTTGCTGCGCGACGAAATACCGCTGGCATAGTGAATGACTACCGGAACATCGACATCAATACGGATAGTTTTGCGTGTCTGGCGTGTTTCACGGGCCACCGCAATTGCTGCCAGCAAGAACACCAGGCTGTATAAACCCCAGCCGACGTTCAGCGCGATAACGCTAGGGTCAACGCCAAAGTAGTCATGCGCACAAGCTCGCACAATCCCGGCTATCACCGCTACCGCCAGCAATACCGCGATAATCACGTGAGGCCGCACCACGCTGAAATCGAAGTAACCCACGTTCAACAGCGCACCTTTGTCCGTTACGTTGAACTTGCCGCGTTTTGGGAACAGCATCGTGATAAATGTGGGCAAAACCAAATGGAATGCCAGAACCAAATCGTATATCTCGCCCCAGAAACTGTAGCGGTAACGCCCGTTCATTCGTGAATTCAGGTAAATAGTAAGCAGCAAGTGCGGCAACGCATAAGCGAAAATCAGGGCCGCCGAGGAGTGAATGATATTCAGGTTGAACAGCAAATACGCCAAAGGGGCGGTGAGAAACGCGATTCGCGGCAAAGCAAACTGGAAATAGAGCATCGCGCTGAGATAACAGCAGCGTTGCTGCCATGTCAGACCACGACCAAACAGCGGGTTATCCATACGGAATATTTGTGTCATGCCGCGCGCCCAGCGGGTTCGTTGAATCACGTGCAACACCAGGCGCTCTGTCGCAAGGCCCGCGGCCAGCGGGATATCCAGGAAAGCAGATTTCCAGCCCAGGCGCTGCATTTTCAGCGCGGTATGCGCATCTTCAGTCACGGTTTCTACCGCGAAGCCACCGATTTCTTCAAGCGCGCTACGGCGAATAACGGCGCAGGAACCGCAGAAAAACGTCGCATTCCAGTTATCGTTACCCTGCTGGATTGGGCCGTAGAACAACGAACCTTCGTTAGGGATATTGCGCCCAGCCGATAAGTTACGTTCAAAAGGGTCCGGCGAATAGAAGTAGTGTGGCGTTTGCAACAGCGCCAGTTTCGGGTCTTTCAGGAAGGCACCCACGGTCGCCTGCAGGAAAATACGCGTGGCAACGTGGTCACAGTCAAAGACGCAAATCAGCTCACCTTTGGTGAGTTTCATGGCGTGATTGAGGTTCCCGGCTTTGGCATGCGAGTTATCATTTCGCGTGATATATCCGACACCTACGTCCGCCGCAAACACAGCAAATTCGCGCCGCTTACCGTCATCAAGCAGATAGATTTTTATTTTATCGCGCGGATAGTCGATACATTGCGCGGCGAGCACGGTATCGCGCACCACATCGAGGCTTTCGTTGTAGCTGGGAATATAAACATCCACCGTAGGCCAGGTCGAGGTATCGTCCGGCAACGGCACAATTCCCCTTTTCAGCGGGAAGGCGGTTTGCAGATAACTCAGTAATAATATGACCCAGATATACAGTTCAGCTAAAAATAGCCCTATACCGAGAATGGCTTCTATTTCAGAATTAAAGTGCAGGGTTTGCGTGGCGCGAAAATAAATATAACGGGTGGACATCAATACTGACACCACCATCATGATCATCGACACGCTGTGCTTTTTGCTAAAGCCAAGAACAAACAGAATAGCGAGGCTAATAAAGCCAAAGATATACTGCTTCTGGCTGTCCATAGGCGTAATAATGATAAGCACTGCTATTGGCGCTAACACCAATAGCAGTAAGCAAAACAGGACCTTTTTCATAGGACATCCTGGCTGGTTGTCAGAAATTTGACGTTCTCAAGGCAGCGTGTACCGCACCATCACCCACTTTTATGTCGAGAAGAGCCGCCACTCGCTTGCTAATTAGCTCAATATCAAAAGCCGCCGCGGAAGCCGGGCTGAAATCGAATATTGATTGTTGAGAGGCGTTGGCTTCAGCCACACTTTCATCGCGGTTAATAATGCCGAGCAGACGATCGCCAAGACGTTGCTGCATAAAAGCCGTGACGTCGCGGCTAATATGACGGCGATTATCGCTTTGGTTGAGAACAAAATAGTATCCCGCTTTATTATTTAGCGGCTCGCCAATCAGGCGATGGTTTTCAATATGTGGCAATAATGAAAGCGAAGCGGTATCCGCCATCATAGTCACCAGATGCAAATCAGCCAGACGTGAAACCGCTTTAAGCGCCGGGTTTGGCCCTGGCGGAAAATCGGCGATGATAATAAGGCCAGGATAATTGAGTAACGTACTTAAGCCACGTATCAGGAAATGGCTGTCGTTCGCCAGACGCTGCTCAAACTCAAGCCGCTGTTCTTCAGTGACATCGCCATACGGCAGCACAAACATATTGCTACCGGCGGTCAAAACCGACTGGCTCCAGTCCGCAGATTCAATGGCTTTTGCCACATATCCGCGGCCATCGGACAATGGCACGCCAAAATGCAGGCGCAGCGCATTCTGCACATCAAAATCAATCGCCAGCACTTTACTGCCAGCACGAGCCAACGCATACGCCAGATTGGCGGTAACCGTGGTTTTCCCTACTCCGCCTTTTGGCGAGCAAACACACACTAGCGGCATGACGCAATCATCTCCAGCAACGGTTGCAGCGGTAAGTCTTTGGCGGGGTGTTTCCGCGCCGTATTCCCTTTGGCTGCGAACAGTTTGTCAAAACGCACGGGCTCAGCGGTTACCGGTGCAGGGGCCTGCGGCGCTGCAACAGCGGCAGGTTTTACAACTTCTTTAATCGGTTCTGGTTTAACAGGCTCAGGAGACACAGATACCGGGGCAAGCTGCTCAAACAGCGTCTCTGTTGCGGGTTTATTTTGCTCAGGTTGGAAAGCCTCGGGTTTGGCTTGTGGCATTGCGCTGTTGAGGCTACCCAGAATGGAGCCTTGTGAAACAGCGTTATTAATTGGCTGTGCGACCAACGGCTTGAAGTGCCGGCTATCAAACTCATCAGCCTTAACGGCCTGTGGCGCTGGCACTGAAATACTTCCCGCCTGAGAAAGCACAGTTTCCTCACCATCAGTATTCATTAACTGTTTGATGATCGCCCAGTTACTCGTATCTGACTGTTGGTTTTGCGCCGACATATCCTTGAATTCGATAGCACCTGTGCGCGTCTTATCCTTGAAGCGCTGCAAATCATCATAGTTTTTCATTGCAATACTCATGATTTATAAGACATTTAGGTTGGATACACGAATACACTTCAAGCATAAACCAATACTATTAGAAAGGTTTTGCTAATCATTATTTAGGGTTATTGACTTCATGGAACGTTATTAATCGCGATGCGTTATTATTTTGTGTTTTATTATTTATTTTTCGAGAAACAATCTGCATTTCAAGCCAATATATAGGCACCAGAGGTTCTACCTCCATCTTTTTTTCTTATTTATGCCCATCTAAGCATGAAAGTGATTTAGTTTGTGATTGAGCGCTATTTAATACTAATTCATTAAAGGTAGCAGACTTTTTTTGTGATTACACACACATAAACAGTATTTGTGCGTTACTGATATTTCGTAGAGGAAATTAACAACTAAGGCAGACAAATGAATATCAAATTGGCGTTATATCGGGGAATAAGCGATGCCGTCCTAATAAAGTAATTCTTAATATATACACGGGCGCTATGGGTGAGTAATTTGATTTAAGCGTGAGCTATGGATGAGGGCTTTGAAGCAGAAAGGGATTGAGCCGAAAGGTTGACTGTAAATCTACCAAAACCCCCTCACTCCAACCTTCTCCCCAAGGGCCTGGTAGCAAAGAATATGCCCTCTCCTGGGAAGGAGAGGGCTAGGGTGAGGGCCATCTGAACTACCGAATCTCTACGTTCTCATCCTGATCAACAGCAAAACAAGCAACCAACTGACCGCCGTACTCTTTAAGCTGCGGCTGCAACTGGGTACATGGCCCGAAACGGCGGCGGCAGCGGGCGTTGAACGCGCAGCCCGGAGGCGGATTCAGCGGGCTTGGCAGTTCGCCTGTCAGCTTGATACGCTCACGGCGGTCGTCCGGGTTCAGACGCGGTGTGGCTGAAAGCAGTGCCTGGGTGTACGGGTGGCGCGGGTTAGAGAATATCTGGTCTTTCGTGCCCTTCTCTACACAGCGACCCAAATACATCACCATCACTTCGTCGGCAATGTGTTCTACCACGGACAAATCGTGGGAGATGAACACGTACGACAGCCCCATTTCCTGCTGCAAATCCATCATCAGGTTCAGAACCTGCGCACGTACGGAAACGTCCAGTGCGGAAACCGGTTCATCGGCGATAACCACGTCCGGGTCCAGCATCAGGCCACGGGCGATAGCGATACGCTGACGCTGGCCGCCAGAAAACATGTGCGGATAGCGGTCGTAATGCTCGGTTTTCAGGCCGACTTTCGCCATCATCGCCAGCGATTTTTCACGCCGTTCGGCTTTGCTCAGGCTGGTGTTGATTTGCAGTGGCTCTTCAAGAATTTGCCCCACTTTTTTACGTGGGTTCAGCGAACCGTACGGGTTCTGGAAGACTATCTGGATTTTCTGACGACGCAGCTTTTCTGATGTTTCATCAGGCTTGAGCAAATCCTGGCCCTGGTAGTAAAGCTCACCACCGGTTGGGATTTCGATCATCGTCAGCAAGCGACCCAGCGTGGATTTACCACAGCCAGACTCACCCACCACCGCCAGCGTTTTGCCGCGCTCAAGGTCAAATGAAACCCCGTCCAGCGCTTTTACCAGGCGTTCCTGGCCGAAAAAGCCTTTCTTCACCGGATAGTGTTTTTTCAGGTCGATGGCCTGCAACAGAGGTTGCGCAGTGGCCTTATCGATACTCATAGCGTTGGCCTCCCGGCATCATCGAGTGGGTAGTGGCATTTGGACTGGCGCCCGTTGTCCACCATGTTCAGCTCTGGTTCTTCGCTGCGGCATTTATCTGTCGCATACGGGCAACGCGGGTTGAGCAGGCAGCCGGTCGGGCGGTCGTACTTGCCCGGCACCACACCCGGCAACGAGGCCAGGCGCGCTTTATCCTGCGCAAACTCAGGCAATGCACGCAGCAACGCCTGGGTGTACGGATGGCGCGGAGCACGGAAGATATCGTGCGAGTTGCCCGTTTCCACCACTTGCCCTGCGTACATCACGATGATTTTGTGCGCCGCTTCGGCAACCAGTGCGAGGTCATGGGTGATAAGGATCAGCGCCATGTTCTCTTTTTGCTGCAGTTCCAGTAACAGCTCGATGATTTGCGCCTGGATGGTCACATCCAGCGCGGTGGTCGGTTCATCAGCAATCAACAGCTTAGGGCGACAAGCAATCGCCATGGCGATCATCACGCGCTGGCTCATACCTCCAGAAAGCTGGTGCGGGTAAACGTCCAGACGCGAAGCCGCATCGGGAATGCCCACCAGGTTCAGCAGATCAATTGCACGCTGAACACGGGTTTTCTTGTTGCCACCCTGATGCACCTTGATGGCTTCCATAATCTGGAAACCCACGGTGTAGCACGGGTTGAGGCTGGTCATCGGGTCCTGGAAGATCATCGCCACTTCGGCACCCACCAGGTTACGACGCTCTTTCTCAGAAATTTTCTGGAGATCCTGGCCGTTAAACTCGAGTTTTTCCGCCATCACGCGACCTGGGTAATCAATCAGCCCCATAATCGCCAGCGAGCTAACCGATTTACCGGAACCTGATTCCCCTACGATGCCGACAACTTCGCCCTGATTTACGCTGTAACTAATGCGGTCTACGGCACGGAACGGTGTCTTTTCGTCGCCGAAATGCACCGATAATTTATCTACATTCAATAACGCCATCTCGTGCCTCTCTACTGCTTGAGTTTAGGATCGAGCGCATCACGCAGCCCGTCACCCATCAGGTTAAATGCCAGCACCGTCAGCAAGATTGCGACACCCGGGAAGGTGACAACCCACCAGGCACTTTGTGCGAACTGCAACACGTCGGAGAGCATCGTGCCCCACTCTGGTGTTGGCGGTTGCGCACCCATGCCGAGGAAGCCGAGGGCGGCCATATCGAGAATGGCGTTAGAGAAGCCAAGAGAGGCCTGCACGATAAGCGGTGCCAGGCAGTTGGGTAAAATGTTGATGAACATCTGGCGCATCGAACCGGCACCCGCAACGCGCGAGGCGGTCACATAGTCGCGGTTCACTTCCACCAGCACCGCACCGCGCGTCAGTCGCACATAGTGCGGCAGCGCAACGAAGGTCAAGGCGAGCGAGGCGTTAACTATCGACGGACCGAATATCGCCACCAGCACCAAAGCCAGCAGCAGGCTTGGCAGTGCCAGCATGATGTCGACGACACGCATGATGATGTTGTCGATAAGGCCACCGAAGTAGCCAGCAACCAGGCCGAGCACCACGCCCATAATCAGCGACAGCACAACCACCAGGCAGCCGACCAGCAGCGACAGGCGCGCGCCGTACATCAGGCGAGCCATGATGTCGCGGCCTACGTCATCCGTACCAAGCAGGAACTGCCAGCTACCGCCTTCCTGCCAGACCGGTGGGTTCAGCAACGAGTCGCGGAACTGTTCTGCCGGGCCGTGAGGAGCCAGTACGTTGGCGAAAATAGCGATAAGAACCATGGCGGTGATATACACCAGGCCAACCACCGCCCCTTTATTACGTTTGAAGTAGTGCCAGAATTCCTGGAACGGCGTCATGGGAACCGGCGCCGCCACCACTTTATTTTCAGTTACTTGCGTCATGATAAGCCCTTATTTCTTATGGCGTATACGCGGGTTCACCACGCCGTACAGTAAGTCGACTATCAGGTTAACGAGGATAATCATCGTCGCCACCAACAATACGCCGCCCTGTACTACCGGGTAGTCACGACGTTGCAATGCATCAATCAACCAGCGGCCAAGGCCCGGCCAGGAGAAGATGGTTTCCGTCAGAATGGCACCTGCCAGCAAAGTACCGACCTGCAAACCGATAACGGTCACAACCGGCAGCATGGCGTTACGCAAGGCATGAACCACGATAACGCGCATACGGGTCAAGCCCTTGGCGCGAGCGGTACGGATGTAATCTTCACCGAGCACTTCAAGCATGGATGAACGAGTCATACGCACGATGACCGCCAACGGAATGGTGCCGAGCACGACGGCTGGCAACACCATGTGCGCCATGGCATCAATGAAATCGCCCGGCTCGCCCCATATAGCGGTGTCTATCAGCATGAAACCGGTGAGCGGTAAGGTGTCATCAAGGAAGACCGTATCACTGATGCGCCCCGAAACAGGGGTCAGGTTCCAGTAGACGGAAACCAGCATGATTAACATCATGCCCCACCAGAAAATAGGCATTGAGTAGCCTGTCAGCGCGATGCCCACAGCGGTATGGTCAAAGATGGAACCGCGTTTAACAGCGGCCAATACGCCAACCGGAATACCCACGGCAATGGCAAAAAGCATTGCACAAACACCGAGTTCCATGGTCGCTTTAAAGCGCGGTACGAACTCATCCCACACAGGGAGACGGCTTTTTAACGAAATGCCCAGGTCGCCGTGCATTACACCCCAGACATAATGGACGTATTGCTGCCATAACGGTTTGTCGAGGCCGAGCTCGGCTAACAACTGAGCATGACGTTCAGGAGAGATACCACGCTCGCCGACCATAATCATCACCGGGTCACCGGGGATCATATGCACGAAAGCGAAGGTAAGAAGGGTAATACCGATAAACGTGGGGATAACTAATCCCAGACGTCGGAGGATGAACTGCAACATAACCCGGATTCTCTGTAGTGACTGAAAGCCTTGCAGCCTTCAGTCTGTATTGCTCACAAATCTTTCACCCTCTCCCCAATGAGGAGAGGGAATAAAGCACGCTACTTTTATTATTCGACAGACACGTTCTCAAAGTGGTGTTTACCCAATGGGTCAACCACGTAACCTTTCACTTCTTTGCGCACTGGCTCGTATACGGTGGAGTGAGCAACGATCAGAGCCGGAGCCTGGTCATGCATCACTACCTGAGCTTGTTTGTACAGTTCGATACGTTTGTTGTGATCGTCTGTTGCACGCGCAGGTTGGATCAAGTCTTCAAACGGCTTGTAACACCAGCGAGAGTAGTTGGAACCATCTTTTGCTGCCGCGCAGCTAAACAGGGTGGCGAAGAAGTTGTCCGGGTCCCCATTGTCGCCAGTCCAGCCCATCATCACAGCCTGGTGTTCGCCTGCTTTGGCGCGCTTCAGATACTCGCCCCACTCGTAGGTGACGATTTTGGCGGTCACGCCGACTTTCGCCCAGTCAGCCTGAATCATCTCAGCCATGCGGCGAGCATTCGGGTTGTACGGACGTTGCACTGGCATTGCCCACAGGTCAACGGTGAAACCGTCTGCGTGGCCAGATTCTTTCAGCAGCGCTTTCGCTTTCTCAGGATCGTAGGTGTAATCCTTCACGTCATCGTTGTAGCCCCACATGGTTGGTGGGATCAGGTTTTTAGCCGCTGTGCCAGCCCCCTGATAAACCGCTTTGATGATCGCTTCTTTGTTCACCGCGTAAGTCAGCGCCTGACGCACTTTCACGTCATCAAACGGTTTCTTCTCGGTGTTGAAGGACAGGTAACCCACGTTCAGGCCAGCCTGTTCCATCAGGTTGATGTTCTTGTCTTGCTTCATACGAGCGATATCAGCCGGGTTTGGATACGGCATAACCTGGCACTCGTTTTTCTGCAATTTGGCATAACGCACAGAGGCATCCGGCGTGATGGAGAAGACCAGGCGGTCGATCTGTGGCTTAGTGCCCCAGTAGCCCGGGAACGCTTTATACAGAATGCGGGAGTCTTTCTGGTACTGCACCAGTTGGAACGGACCGGTGCCGATTGGGTTCAGGTCAGTTTTTTCCGGCGTGCCCGCTTTCATCATGCTGTCCGCATATTCTTTGGACAAGATGGAAGCGAAGTCCATCGCAAGGTCAGCAAGGAATGGAGCTTCCGGACGCGCCAGTACGAATTGAACGGTGTTGTCGTCGACTTTCTTGATTTCAGTGATCAGGTCCGGCAGGCCCATGCCTTCGAAGTATTCGTAAGTGCCGCCAGAAACTTTGTGGTACGGGTTGTTAGCGTTTTTCTGACGATCGAACGAGAACACGACGTCATCAGCATTCAGGTCACGCGTTGGTTTGAAATCTTTGTTGTCCTGCCACTTCACACCTGAACGAAGGTGGAAAGTATAGGTTTTACCGTCTGCGCTGACTTCCCACTTCTCAGCCAAACCCGGGATGATTTCAGTCGTACCGGTTTTGAACTCGACAAGGCGGTTATAAATTGGCACTGAGCTGGCGTCGTACGTTGTACCAGAGGTGAATAGCTGAGGGTTAAAACCTTCGGGCGATCCTTCTGAACAATAAACTAAGGTTTTTGCCTGAACGCTAGCTGCTACAGTCAAAGCCACCAGGCTCAGACCAAATTTCAGCATCCCTGACTTCTTCAAGGAAATACTCATTCTTCTGCTCCATTGTGAGATGTGTTGTTTTTTTCCGTTAGACCTTTGTTATATGAATGCGGTCTGTTCGGTATGCCCGGAGGCGATGGTGAGGCCAGGGGTTCCTTTCGTCAGGCTAGCTGTGTGGTAGTGCAGACTGTCCATAAATTGCCCCTCACGCCCTACAATCTGTCAACAGATGAGTAAAACGTCAATATAGGTAACGGGGATTTACAACCGAGGTGAGAATCAGTGAACAAAGTGAAAAAAAAGCCTGCCGAGCTATTTCCAGCAGGGAAATTTATGCTATGGCCCTGTTAGTAGAATATTTCACTGCTTAAAAGATAATCTATAGCCGTAATCGGTTGCGCGAATTTTGTAAAATTTATTGCCGAATGATGATTATCTGAACGATATGTTTTGTGATCTATGTCTCTTACAGCGAATCATGCTGGTATGAAACATAAGCAACCGCGCATTAATCCGCGATTTTCCATAACAAAATACGATGGAAAATGTCACAAAATCGGCAACATAAGGTCGATACCGCGTGCAACGCCCCTGGAGTCGATCTTTTGGCGAAAATAATGCGTCTAACTAATTGTTAATTAATATATTTTAATAGCATAGTTATTAAACAAACGAACACTCCCCATTAATGCCAGATAAGACTAATAAATCCGTTTTAAGACAACTACCAATAATTATTGGCGGAATAATAAAAACACGAATATGGTTCGATCTTTCTGCTGGTAATTAACATGTATTTATTCAAAGAATGTATTAATAAGAAAGTATCACGAATTATAATGATCGCTATTCTTCCGGTCATATTGCTTTCAGGATGCGACGATAAAACCTCTCCTCCCGCATCCATGCTAAGCGATACGACAGCCACAACAGCCCCACCGTCAGCGTGCCAGAAGGTCATCACTACCACAGAAAATAAAAGTAGCGGGAATTATCCTGTTTGGTCGAAAAGCGTAGAGACGGATAATAATAAAACGCATATCAATGAACTGGCTAATATAGAAAAAGACCAGGGCAGGACATTAAAATACTATTCACTCGCCTTAGTTATTCAGGCAGATAAAACAACCCAGGCAGTAGCTGAAGAAAACTTTATTCCGCAAGAGGCCCAACTACAGGTGACGGCGCTTGATTCATTAATTGCTTCGGCGCAGGAATGCTACAAAGCAGCGCCTTCGTCAAACAATGCCAATCTTATCCGCTATTCTTTTTTGCTGGATTCAACCATGCAATACAGCGCTGATGTAGAAGAACGCATTCATCGGCAATGGAATAACGATCCTTACAACGAAAGTGAGCAAGCCCAAATCGGTAGTCAGTCAGAATGGATGGTTAACGGTTCAGCGGGGAAAGTGATTCGCATGCATAACAGAGTGGTGCATGATTTTAACGGGCTGAAATAAAGATTCGCTTCATGTTGTCGGGTGTCGCTGCGCTAACCCGACCTACGAACTTCAGATGCAAAAAGACCAGCTCAAGAGCTGGTCTTTTCTAAATGTGGTCGGCGAGAGAGGATTATTCCCCTGCGGGCCGTTGCTAAAGCAACGTTGTCTCGCTGCGCTCGGCTCAAACCTCCTTCGGAGATTCTCATCCTCTGTAAGCTACAGATGCAAAAAGACCAGCTCAAGAGCTGGTCTTTTCTAAATGTGGTCGGCGAGAGAGGATTCGAACCTCCGACCCACTGGTCCCAAACCAGTTGCGCTACCAAGCTGCGCTACTCGCCGAATGCGGAGCGCATCTTACTGCGCACCGTTTTACTCGTCAATCCCTGATCTTAAAAATCACGTTCGTTTGATTCAAATTCAAGCATATGTAGTCAGAAAGTTACTGCGCAGCTTTCTTGTCCGGGATATGGCACCAGTTGTTATTCTGGTTAATACCGCCGTCCGGTGACGTATAGCCCAGGCAACCCATGATGGTGTCATACAGCTCGACATGGCGATGCGGCACCTTCATTTTGGCTTGTTCCTGCATATGCGCGAACTCACGAGCGCGATCCGGGTTTTCCAGATACTTGTCTGAAGCCCAGACCAGCAATGGCACACGGAACTGCTCTGGTGGAGCCATAAGACGCGGCGTACCGTGCAGATGCTTTTTCTCGTCGATGGATTCACCGTGGTCAGAGGCATAGAAAATAATCGCCCGCTTGTCACGCAACTGGGAAATCACATCTTCAAGCACTGTATCGGTATAAAGCACTGAGTTATCAAAGGCGTTAATCAACTGATCTTTGGTGCACTCTTTATCAATGCTGACGCACTCTGGCGTCCATTTCGCAAAGCTACGCGGATAACGTTGCACGTAGGAGAAGTGCGAGCCTTTGGTATGCAGAATAATCAGATGCTTACCCTTCGGGTGTTTTTCCACTGAGCGTTTCATCTCTTCGACCAGCAGCATATCGTCGACTTGCTTGCCACTGTTACGCGGCTCAGCAGCGATTTGCTCGCGATAAGAGAAATTATCCACCATGGTGTTACCGTAGAACCACACTTCACTTTGCATCGCAAAAAGCTCAGAGCTAAACCCAAGCTGCTTGAGTACCGCAAAGACATTTTGCTCTTTCAGAGTCCGCTGCGGGTTATCGTCTGCCCCGCCTTCACGCACAAACATACAGCGCAGAGAAAGCTTAGTGGCGGTATCACAGGATTCACCACGGAACGCGACCAGGTTTTTCTCTTTGGCGAGCTTTGGTGTGGTATCACGGTTATAGCCCAAAATACCCATGTGATCCCAGCGCGTGGTTTCGCCAATCACGAACACCACATAGGTATCATCCAGCTCTTTTGGCGCGACATAAGTAAACTTCTTCGCCGGGTTCATCAGCGAATTGTTATCGGTGGATTCATCCGCCTGCGCCCAGGCAAAAAGACCCAACGCTGAAACCCAGTTTGATGGCAGATAAGAGTTAGCCACCACGCCGCCATAGCTTGGCATATCAACGGTGGAGCGTTTCTCTGTCGTATTTTGTTTTTTATCAAGCACACGCAACGGCGCCCAAACCATCAGCCCCGCTAACAGCACAATAGCGATATTTTTGATGCGTTGGCCTGGCGTTTTCAGCTGGTTAAGCAGCGTATCGCGAGTGTTACTTCCCCAGATAAGAACCAGCGGAATTGCACTGACCAGCACCATCCACATCACGAATTGATAACCGACAATTTCTTTAGAAAGGTCAATATCGGTCGTCATTACCGAGGCAATAATCCCGTAGCCAATCACCACATTGAGCATTGTCATGTAGTAACTTGCGCCGACAGAACACAACACAATCAATGTCGCGAGAATACGCCACACTGTTCGACCAAAAATCGATAACAAGCGGAACAAAAAGAACGTGACCAGCACACAAGCCACAACTTCAACAACCATAGAGATAGCTTTCAGGCCGCTAAAGTCCTGAAGAAATCCTTCAAAACGATGGTAAAAAACCGAAAGGTTTAAAAACAGGCCGATGTATACCGCTAACAGGAAACACAGTTTCTGCTGGGTCATCGATTTAACGTAATTCATGCAGGATGTCCGAAAAAATAAAGCAAAAAAGAAAAGTCATAAGCATCACTCAGACTCTAAGAAGCCTAGAAAATTCTGAACAATGAAAAATTGAATTTGAATCAGGACGATTCTGAGCCCGTTTTGGGCGCGGATTAGTAAAGCATAGGGGCAGGAAAAAGTATCGGCAAAAAACGTGATCTGGCCCGGTGTTTACATTACTCAGGCCAGACCCAGGGGTTACACGATGACGTTAAGCGTCACATCAATATTCCCGCGTGTGGCGTTGGAATACGGACATACAACGTGGGCTTTTTGCACCAGCGCTTCGGCTTGCGCTTTATCCATACCAGGCAGATGAATATCGAGCTGTGCTTCAATGCCAAAGCCTGTCGGCAGCGGGCCAATTCCGACCTGGCCTTCAATAAAAGCATCCTGAGGGATTTTCTTTTTCTCAGTTGAGGCGACGTGTTTGAGCGCACCGAGGAAGCAGGCAGAATAGCCCGCAGCAAACAGTTGTTCTGGGTTGGTCACTTCACCGCCTGCACCGCCCATCTCTTTTGGCACACCCAGTTTCACATCCAGTACACCATCAGAGGAGGTTGCACGGCCATCGCGGCCACCGGTCGCTTTTGCTTTCGCGCGGTACACAACTTTTTCAAGGGACATTGCATTTTCCTTTTGTTGGGGTAGATAACAAAGGATAGACGCCCTGACTCAGTTATGTGGATTCCCGGAATGATCTGACTGGGGAAGGAATAAAAAATGCCGCCGTATAACATCACGGCGGCAGGGTTTGCGGCATTAATGGCTCGTTATCAAGCGTGTGCTTCTTGCAGAACTTCCCGTGCCGGCTGGCGGATAGTCGTGGAAATCGCCAGAGACACAATCAGCAGCGCGAAGATGACGCAGAAAGTGACATAAAAACCGCCGAAGATAGACGCGATAATCGAACCGCAGATGCTGCCGATACCGAAGCCCAGGTAAATCACACCGTAGTTTTTAGTCAGGTTATTCAGACCAAAGAACTCGCTGACCAGCGATGGATAAACGGTGATGGTGCCGCCGAAGTTAAAGGCTACACAGGCAATTGCCGCGAAGAAAGTCGCTTCGTTGAGCGGAGCGAACAGCAGTGCTGCCATGCCGACTAAAGAAATAACCTGACCAATGGTAATGACGCGGATACGAGCAATTTTATCTGACAGGATGCCCAGCACCAGACGACCACTCAGGTTAGCGATGGCTATAACCGTTACCGCGTTAGCCGCAGATTCAGCGGTCAAATGCACCAGACCTTGTGCAATATCTTTCGCTACACCAATGACATACAAACCACTCATGCAGGCTGTCAGGAACATGATTGCCAGCATCCAGTACTGCGGTTGGCGCATAGATTCTGCAAGGGAGTAATCTTTTTCAGCCACACCGTTAACGGTTTTAACTTCCTGCAAGGGCGCATCGGTCATCAGCAGGGAACCCAGCAGAATCATCACCATCGCCAGGCCGCCCCAAATCATAAAGGTGCTTTCAAGGCCGTAAGTTGCCAGTAAATGGGTGTCGATATATTTGAAACCCAGGCTGCCGAGGCCATATGAACCGATAGCAAATGCAGAAATCAGGCCTTTACGCTCCGGGAACCACTTCACGCAGTTAGACAGCGTCAGCAAGTAGCCCGCGCCATCTGCCAGACCCACCAGCACGCCTGCGCTCAGCCATAGCATCAGCAGGTTATTGGAGTGCGCGGTAAGAAAGAAGCCAACACCCAACAGCACACCGGCTGCCATCGTGACTTTACGAACACCCCAACGTTCCTGCAATTTACCCGCGACCGAGGACGATATCGCCAGGCCAAGGCTCAATAAACCGAAGGAGAATGCCACCTGGCTGATGGGCTCACCCAGTTTTTGTGACAGTGCGCTATTGAACAGACTCCAGGTATAAACAGAACCCAGAGCAAACTGAGTAATGATGGTGCCGATCAGAGTTAACCAGCGAGTACGGTTGTAGGAAGCAGTATTCATGGCAGGATGTCCGCAAAATTTAAGAGAAATCTTCTGCCATCAAGAGTAACGAAGTACATTTTATTCCAGGAGAAAACGGCATGAGTTGCACTCAGGCCGGAATGAAATGCATCTGAGAGGGAATGAATGACCTGGGCGGTGTATTAATTAATGCATTTGTTAGTAGTTACTATCAATATAGAGCGCGTAAATGCTGATCATTAAATGTTAAATATATCCACACAACGTTAAGTTAATGATCAGAAATTCGCACTCACACCAACATTATAAATATACGCCTCACCCGTCGTTGTCCCTTCGGCTTGCGACATAGAAGCGAACGCCGCCATATTTTTGCCCAGTGGCATATCGGCGCCCACGGTCACATCCATCCAGCTTGCATCCTGGCCGTTCACGGTATTCGTTCTCAGACCGGATTGCGCCTTCCAGACGTTATCGCCGTACTGGTGGTTGTAACTGACCTGCGCCCAAGGCCGGAGATAACCCAGCGACGAATCCAGGCGCCAGCCAACGGTAGACACGCTGGCATGCCAAAGTTGATCGGTGAAGTGTGTGGAGACAGCGGAATCGCCGTATTCGTTATAAATCCCGGTCGATGTGCTATCCCAACTGTACTTTGCCGTTGGCCCGGTGGTGATGTTTCCAGGCAAAGAGATATTCCAACCGATGGCCAATCGTGAGCTATCAGCACTAACGCTATCGTTACCAGAAACGAGCATCAGCCCCTCCTGGTTTTGGGAGGTAAACGAAGAATTAATCCGTTCGGCGAGAATATCGTTATAACTTGGTTGGTGATTACTGTCCCAGGTATAACGATCCTGCGCTTCGCCCGGTGCTTCTCCGGCGACATATTCTTGTTGCCAGGCAAATACACTCGTAGCATAGGATAAACAACACAAAGCCAACACCGTGGAAAGAGTGACACGGTGACCACTGCGTATAATGTTTACTTTCATCAAAGCGACTCCAGGAAAGAGCCAAATCCGGCGATATTTTTTTGTCTTTTGGTCGGGCTTGCGGATAACCCTGAATTAACTATTGTCTCTTTATCTGGCACGTCAAGTTGGCACGAGAAATTTCATCAAAGGAGAAGTGTATGTTGCGTTGTGGATGGGTCTCCCAGGACCCGCTCTATATTGAATATCACGACAAGGAATGGGGTGTGCCGGTGACTAATGGCCAACACCTTTTCGAGATGATCTGCCTTGAAGGACAACAGGCGGGATTGTCATGGATTACCGTGCTGAAAAAACGCGAAAACTACCGCCGCTGTTTTAAAAATTTCGACCCGCAAGCAGTGGCCTTAATGCAACCGGAAGATGTCGACGAGCTGGTGCAAGATGCCAGTATTATCCGCCACCGCGGAAAAATAGAAGCCATCATCAATAACGCCAAAGCGTATCTGGCGATGGAAGCCAACGGCGAGAAATTCCCGGAATTTGTCTGGTCGTTTGTCGATAACAAGTCGCAAATCACGCAAGCGGCCACGCTTAGTGAAATCCCCGCCATGACACCCGCTTCCGACGCGTTATCCAAAGCGTTGAAAAAACGCGGCTTCAAGTTTGTCGGCTCAACCATTTGCTACTCGTTTATGCAGGCTTGTGGGTTGGTCAATGACCATGTGACCGGCTGTTTCTGCCACCCTGACAACCTGAAATGATTCGCCGTTTGCTGCCAGGCGAAATGGATAAGCTGATTGAGATTTGGCTTGCCAGCACGATTCAGGCGCATCCGTTTATTAGCGAAAGCTACTGGCACGAAAGTGAGTCCATCGTGCGAAATGTTTATATTCCACAATCTGCGACCTGGGTCTTTATCCATCAGGACAAAATGGTGGGATTTATAAGCGTGCTGGATTCACGGTTTATTGGCGCACTGTTTGTCAGTGAACCGTTTATTGGCCAGGGAATTGGGCAGGCGTTGATGGAACACGTCAAAGCGCACTACCCGTCACTGAGCCTTGAGGTTTACCAGAAGAACCATCGGGCAGTGCATTTTTATCATCACCAGGGCTTTCGCATTGAAGAAAGCGCCTGGCAAAATGAAACGCACCACCCGACCTGGATTATGAGCTGGCAGGTGAATCAAACGCTGTAACAGCAGGCGCCGGGCCGAGATATTTTTCGGCCCATACCAGCGACGAATTTGCCGCACAGCCGTTTGCCAGCCTTGATGTGGGAATATCCAGCGTCAGCACGTTTACCGCCCCGTTTTTACACAGCTTCTGGTCATTTAAATCGGGCCATGCGCCTTCATGAATACAGACCACGCCAGGTTTGATGCCGTCTGTTACCAACGCGCCAACCAGCACCTGCCCACGCGCATTCCAGACTCGCACTAAATCGCCATCGGCAATACCACGCTCAGCGGCGTCTTTTGGATGCAGCGTTAACGGCTCGCGCCCGGCAATCGCGTACTTATCGCGTAATGCCGCATAGTTAAGCTGGCTGTGCAGACGGTGTGCGGGATGAGATGAAAGCAGCTGAAGCTGGCCTGGTTCGGCGTTGCCTTGCCACTCGTTCGGCGCAAGCCAGGTGGGATGTGCAGGGCAATCGGCATAACCAAAGCTGGCAATGCGTTCGGAATAAATTTCTATTTTCCCACTTGGCGTTTTTAAAGGATTTCCCTGCGGATCGCGGCGGAAATCAGCAAAGCGGATAAAATCGGCACTCTTTTCATTTTCTGGCATTTCTATCAGCTGGTTACTTTCCCAGAACTGATTAAATTCCGGTAGCTCAACTTGCTGTGCCGCGCCACGCTGACGAGCAATTTCATAAAATTCTTCCAGCCATTGCAGCTCGGTTTTTCCTTCCGTGAAACGCGCTTCGCCGCCCTCTTCCCACAACGCGCTGAGCTGCGCAAAAACATCGAAATCATTACGCGCTTCACCCTGCGGCGAAACCACCTGTTTCATCGGCACCAGATGCTGGTTGCTGTAGTCACCGGTCATCGTCAAATCATTGCGCTCAAACGACGTAGTAATTGGCAGGACGATATCGGCATGTTTGGCGGCTGCCGTCCAAAAGCATTCGGAAATAACCACCAGCTCCGGCTTCTTCCAGGCTTTAATCAGGCGATTGGTGTCCTGATGATGCGTGAAATTGCCACCGCCCGCCCACCACAACATGCGAATATCCGGGAAGGTTTTTTCCTGCCCATTATGCTGATATTCGCCACCAGGGTTTTCCAGCGCTTCAACAATACGAGCGACCGGGATTTTTTCCACCGCATCAATACCATTCGCCACCGAGCCCTGCATTGAACCCAATACCGCCGCACGCCGCGTGGGGTTGCCGCCATTTGCATAGTGATAAGACAGGCCAAAACCCCCGCCAGGTGTGCCAATCTGCCCAAGCATGGCTGCCAGCGTTACCAGCATCCAGTGCTTTTGCTCGCCGTACTGCTGGCGTTGCATTCCCCAGCCGGACATCAGCATGGTGCGTTTTTCGCTAAACAACCGAGCCAGATATTCGATAGTTTCGGAAGGAAGCCCGCAAATCTGCGCGGCCCACTCTGCCGTTTTTGGCAGGCCATCGGAATCGCCCATCAGATAAGCGGCAAACTTGTCATAACCGTAAGTGCAGCGAGCCAGGAATTGTGTGTCATGCCAGCCGTTTTTCACCAACGTATGCGCAATGCCCAGCATCAGCGCCACATCAGTGCCCATGTTCGGGGCGATCCACTGCGCATTTTCACCGAAGAAATCCACCGTTTCCGATCGCATAGGATCAATGGCGATCACGGTTTTGCTGCTGTTTTTCAGTTGCTCAAAATACTTCACGCCCTGTTCGTCGCTGGCATTCCAGGCAATTTTCAATGTGTTCAGCGGGTTAGCACTCCACAGCACCACCACATCGCTGTGCTCCAGCACTAAAGGCCAGCTGGTTTGCTGCTGATAAACTTCATTTGAGCCAACCACATACGGCATAATCACCTGCGCCGCACCGGTAGAATAATCCCCCAGATGCCCGGTATATCCGCCCGCCAGGCTCATATAACGCTGTAATAACGTCGCGGCTTTGTGCAGCACGCCATTGGAACGCCAACCGTAGGAACCGGCAAAAATAGACGCTGGGCCATAAGCGGTGCGAATACGTTGATGTTGCTGATGAATAAGTTGTAACGCTTCATCCCAGCTAACTCGCACATATTCGTCTTCGCCACGCACACCACGCGGCGCATCTGGCGACTCAAGAAATCCTCTGCGAACCATAGGAAATTGCACGCGAGCCTTGCTGTGTACCTGATCTGGCACAGCGCTTTGCAACGAGTTCTCATGCCCGGTATCCAACGCGCCCGCTGACGCGAGCACACGAACTCCGTCAGTTTCAACTAACATCGGCCCCCAGTGCGCAGCCGTTAAAACTTTCTTGTTTGATGAGAATGCATTAGCCAATTCGGGCTCCCCTATTTTTTGCAGGTAGTGGGCAGGTGGCGGTCTTGAGGCCGCTCAATATTGTTTACAAATTCAGACGACTCTATAGAAACTTCTACACATTCACACGGCATAATCAACCGCCGCTGAACATGCGGTTGAGTTATCAAATTCACAAAGGAAATGAGATGAAAAAACGCGTCATGATACTTGCCGCTGTCGTTTGCGGCACGTTAGCAGTTTCTGGTTGTACTACCAACCCTTACACCGGCGAACGTGAAGCAGGAAAATCGGGTATCGGAGCAGGTATTGGCTCGCTGGTAGGTGCTGGCGTTGGCGTACTTTCTTCATCGAAAAAAGACCGCGGCAAAGGCGCTCTGATTGGTGCCGCAGCAGGTGCTGCATTAGGCGGCGGCGTCGGTTATTACATGGACGTGCAGGAAGCTAAACTTCGCGAAAAAATGCAGGGAACAGGTGTGAGTGTGACGCGTAATGGCGACAACATCGTGCTTAACATGCCAAACAATGTCACCTTCGACAGCAGCAGTGCAACACTGAAACCTGCTGGCGCAAACACCCTGACCGGCGTGGCGATGGTATTAAAAGAATATCCAAAAACTGCGGTTAACGTCGTGGGTTACACCGACAGCACCGGCAGCAAAGAGCTGAATATGAAACTTTCCCAACAGCGTGCCGACGGTGTGGGCAGCGCACTCATCACCCAGGGCGTGGCAGCAAACCGCGTACGTACCACGGGTGCGGGGCCAGCAAACCCAATTGCCAGCAACAGCACAACTGAAGGTAAAGCGCAGAACCGCCGCGTAGAGATCACGTTAAGTCCACTGTCTTAACGCCAGTTTCCCTCTCCTTGCCAAGGGGAGGGAACTTTACTCCTCCACCTGACAACTGTCTCTTATACAGGTCTCACTTAGGCCAATTTATCAGGGTGAGATCTGTAAGCTGCGCAGGTTTTCCGTTCACCAAATAACCCGC
>CBCPKK010000034.1:0-72756 GCA_965119215.1 uncultured Buttiauxella sp. | reverse complement strand
ACCTGGTAAGGGGAGAAGGCAGAGCAGACGGAAGCCTTTAGCTCCTCCACCTGGTAAGGGGGAGGTTGGGTGGGGGTCGTTTATCGCTTCAACTTCCTGTCTGAGCCTGAGCACGTTCCAGTTCAAACACCACGTCAACCTGATCGTCAAACTGGATAGTCTGCTGATCATAAGTATCCTGGGCAGAAACCGGTGGTGCCGCGTCCGCTTTCATCATCCGCACCATTGGCGCTGGCTGATAGTTAGAGACATGGTAGCGCACGCTATAAACTGGCCCCAGCTTGCTGCTAAAGCCTTCGGCTAACAGCTTCGCCTGACGCGTTGCATCGTCGATGGCTGCTTTACGCGCCTTGTCTTTATATTGCTCTGGATTTGCTACACCAAGCGAAACGGAACGAATTTCGTTAAGACCTGCTTTCAAAGCCCCATCAAGCAACTCGTTCATTTTGTCGAGCTTGCGTAGCGTGACATCAACCTGACGCACCGCACGGTAGCCTTTCAGCTGTGTTTTGCCGTCTTTCAGGTATTCATATTCTGGTTGAGTGCGCAGGTTTGCAGCATTAATGTCTTTCTTCTCGACACCGCTTTGCTGCAAGAATGTCAGATACTGTGCGACACGGTCGTCAGCTTGTTTTTTAGCTGATGCGGCATCTTTAGCTGACACGTTGACTTCGATAGCGAGCGTGGCAATGTCAGGAATAGCATCCACGCTTGCGGTGCCGGATGTCACGACATGTGGGCCATTTGGCAACTCATCGGCCAACGCCGGAACCGAACCTAATCCCACTAAAGCGGCTAATGCCAGGGTTTTAAACTTCACTGTAATTCCTCCATGCTACATTCCACTGTCATTACGTCCGTAAAATACACGGATGTCTGGCAGCAAGCTTAGCCTGGAATGGTAACTTGTCTATCGGATTAAGGCTAATTAACCCATCAGTGCAGTAATATGGCGGACGCCATCCGCCGCTAGCTGCAATGCGATAAACCACATCACCACCCCGACGACTCCGTTAATAATGCGCTGGGCTTTCGCAGTCCGCAGACGCGGTGCAAGCCATGCCGCCAGTAATGCCAGGCCGTAAAACCAGAGGATAGAAGCACTTACGGTGCCTAAAGCAAACCAGCGCTTCGGCTCATCTGCAAGCTGCCCGCCCAGGCTTCCTAAAACCACAAAGGTATCAAGATAAACGTGCGGGTTAAGCCACGTCACAGCCAACACGGTGGCGATAATCTTCCAACGCCCTTGCTTCATCACTTCCGCTGAGGCCAGCTCCACACTGCTGCTCATCGCTGTACGCAGCGCACCCCAGCCGTACCACAGCAAAAATGCTACGCCGCCCCAGGTCACGATGGCGAGCAACCATGGCGACTGCATCAGCAGTGCACTGCCGCCAAATATTCCGCCGCAAATCAGCAGCAAATCGCTAATTGCACAAAGAGAGGCAATCATCAGATGGTATTGACGGCGAATGCCCTGATTCATGACAAAGGCGTTTTGCGGGCCGAGTGGCAGAATTAACGCAGCGCCTAAAGTAAGGCCTTGAAAATAATAAGATAACACGATGATTCACTCTTCAATGTTTAGCGATTGAGGAAGAGTGTAATGGGGAATTATTATTAGAGGAAATGGATAATATTAATGGTTTATTAGTATTGCTAATAATAAATAGGCCAGCCGAAGCTGGCCCTGTCAATCAGTCTTGCGCAAGTTCTTTAGTACGTTTGAAATTCACATCCATTTGCGGATAAGGGAAGCTGATACCTTGTGCATCAAACTCTCTTTTAATGCGTTCCAGTACGTCCCAGTAAACGTTTTGCAGGTCGCCACTGTTGCTCCAGGCGCGCACCACAAAGTTAATGGCTGAAGGGCCAAGTTCATTAAGACGCACAGTGATGTCACGATCTTTCAGCACGCGCTCATCGCTGGTGATGATGTCGGTCAGAATTTGCTTAACCTTGTCGATATCTGAATCGTACGCCACGCCAATAATAAATTCATTGCGGCGTGCAGGCTCGCGGGAGAAGTTAATGATATTGCCCGCGATAATTTTACCGTTTGGCACGACGACAATTTTGCCGTCCACAGTACGCAACGTGGTAGAGAAAATCTGCACGTTAAGCACAGTACCCGCAATTCCGCCGAGATCCACATACTCCCCTGCCCGGAAAGGACGGAAAGTCACAAGCAACACGCCCGCGGCCAGGTTGGACAGTGAACCTTGCAACGCCAAACCGATGGCTAAACCTGCGGCACCCAAAACAGCGATGACTGACGCAGTTTGTACGCCAACGCGCCCCAGCGCGGCAATCAACGTGAAGGCGATGATGCCATAACGCACCAGAGCAGAAAGGAAATCAGCTACGGTTGCATCAATACTACGAGCGAGCATCACGCGGTTGAGGGTATTAGATACCACGCGAGCCACAATCATCCCGACGATAATAATCGCAATCGCCGCCACAATGTTGACGGCATAGCTCAGCAGTAACGCCTGGTTGCGCACCAGCCATCCCCCGGCATTGTTAATACTGTCTACTACCTTGAGATCTTCCATTCAACCTTCCTTATGCTGACCCAAACGGGCAAAAGTTAACCATCCCAAAGAAAAGGGCATGTTATTAAAGGGTAAACAAAAAAGCACACCAGTGCCAGAAACCCGATTTTTTAGCTGCGCCCATAAAAAAGGCCGCTGGTTTCAGCGGCCAAAAGGTGAAGATGGAAGCGTTATAAAGCGTTCGTGAAGGTACGGGAGATCACATCCTGCTGCTGCTCGCGCGTTAAAGCATTAAAACGCACGGCATAACCAGAAACACGAATCGTCAGCGTCGGGTACTTTTCCGGATGATCGACGGCATCAAGCAGCATTTCCCGGTTCATGACGTTCACATTCAGATGCTGTCCGCCTTCGGTTCTCACATCGTGATGGAAATAACCATCCAGCAGGCCAACCAGGTTTAACTGGCGCACCGCGTCATCCCTTCCCAGCGCGGCCGGAACAATAGAGAAGGTGTAAGAGATACCGTCTTTCGCATAGCTGAACGGGAGTTTGGCCACTGACGTTAATGAAGCCACAGCACCTTTGCGATCCCTTCCGTGCATTGGATTCGCACCCGGCGCAAACGGTGCTCCGGCACGGCGTCCGTCCGGTGTATTACCCGTTTTTTGCCCATAAACAACGTTGGATGTGATGGTCAGGATGGATTGTGTCGGCACCGCATTGCGATAGGTTGGCAGCGCCTGGATCTTCTTCATAAAGCGTTCAACCAAATCACAGGCAATGGCATCAACACGATCATCATTATTACCGTATTGTGGATAATCCCCTTCAATCACGAAATCAACCGCCAGCCCGTTTTGGTCGCGAACCGGCTTCACTTTCGCGTACTTAATCGCGGAAAGTGAATCCACTGCAACCGACAGCCCCGCAATGCCACACGCCATAGTGCGATAAACATCTCTGTCGTGCAGCGCCATCAACGAGGCTTCGTAGCTGTATTTGTCGTGCATGTAGTGGATGAGGTTCAGCGCCGTAATGTATTGCTTCGCCAGCCAATCCATAAAGTGATCGAGGCTGCTCATCACCTGGTCAAAATCGAGCACATCGTCAAGCAGCATCGGCATTTTTGGCCCGACCTGGATTTTGAGTTTTTCATCCATGCCCCCGTTGATGCAATACAACAGCGTTTTTGCCAGGTTGGCGCGCGCACCAAAGAACTGCATCTGTTTGCCGATCACCATCGGGCTAACGCAGCAGGCAATCGCGTAGTCATCGCTGTCAAAATCGCAGCGCATCAGGTCGTCGTTTTCATATTGCAGAGACGACGTTTCAATGGACACTTTCGCCGCATAGACTTTGAACGGCTTCGGTAACGCTTCCGCCCAGAGAATGGTCAGATTCGGTTCCGGCGCAGGCCCCATGGTGTAAAGCGTGTTCAAATAGCGGAAGGCATTTTTGGTGACCAGCGTGCGCCCATCAAGCCCCATTCCACCGATGACTTCTGTCGCCCAGATAGGATCGCCGGAGAAAAGCGAGTCAAACTCAGGCGTACGCAGGAAGCGCACCATGCGGATCTTCATAATGAAATGATCGACCAACTCTTGCGCCTGTAGCTCTGTCAGCAAACCTGCTTTTAGGTCACGCTCAATATAAATATCGATAAAACTTGTGGTGCGCCCAAGTGACATCGCCCCACCGTTTTGCGATTTCACTGCGGCCAGGTACGCAAAATAGAGCCATTGCAGCGCTTCCTGGGCATTGCGTGCCGGGCGCGAAATATCAAAGCCATAGTTTGCCGCCATCTCCTGAATTTGCAGCAATGCGCGACGATGCTCAGACAATTCTTCGCGCAGGCGGATCACGGATTCAAGATCTTCACCGCGTTCAAGCTGCCCTTGTAGATCGGCAAACTGCAATTCGCGCTCGCGAACCAGATAAGCGATTCCATAGAGCGCCACACGGCGATAGTCCCCGATGATGCGGCCACGCCCGTAACCGTCTGGTAAGCCGGTTAACACTCCCGATTTACGGCAGCGCAGAATATCCGGTGAATAAACATCAAATACGCCCTGGTTATGCGTCTTACGCAACGAGGTAAACTGGTATTCGAAGTCTGGGTCCATTTCACGACCATAAGCGTCAAACGAGCTTTTGATCATATTGATGCCGCCGTAAGGATGCAGGGCGCGCTTCAATGGTTTATCCGTTTGCAAACCGACAATCTTTTCATGCTCTTTGAGTATATAACCCGGCGCATGTGCGGTGATGGTGGTGGCAATATTGGTGTCGAAATCTACTGGCGCATGGGTGGCATTTTCAATGCGAATACCGTCCATTACCTTTTCCCACAGTTTTGTGGTTGCGGTAGTTGCTCCGGCTAAAAATGATTCATCACCTTCATACGGTGTATAGTTCTGCTGGATAAAATCCCGAACATTAATTTTCTTTTTCCATTCGTCGCCCGAGAATTGCTGCCAGGCATGGGAATAATTATCGTTGGTAATATCAATATCCACTTTCATTACTTCTTCCCTCTGTACTGCATTAATATTTTAGGCGTATTCCGCAAGTTGGCATTCTTTACCTAACTGCAGGGCATCAAGTGCAATCATTTTTTCTTCGTTAGTTGGAATAACGGCACAGAACCGTGGTGAGTTAATGCCTGAAATAATTCGCTCACCTATACGGTTAGGTTGGTTATTTTTGTCAGTATCTAACTCAATACCCAATACGCGTAAACGTTCGGTCACTAGCTGGCGAACGAGTATTGAGTTTTCACCAATACCGCCGGTAAAAATAACGCCATCAAAACGATTTAACGAAGCCACATGTGCGCCAATGGTTCGGGCAATACGGTGAACAAAAGTTTTTATCGCCAATTGCGCACGCACATCGCCGCTATGCCAGGCATTTTCCAGCGTGCGTAAATCTGAAGACAAACCTGAAAGCCCCAGTAGCCCAGACTCTTTATTCACTACCTGTTCAAGGTCGTCCATAGATTGCCCCGTTTGACGAGCAAGCCAGGCCATCGCACCAAAATCTACATCGCCACAGCGCGTACCCATGATTAGGCCTTCGAGTGGTGTCATGCCCATTGAGGTGTCGACACTCGTGCTATTTTGCACCGCGCAAACCGAAGCCCCATTACCTAAGTGAGCAATCACCAACCCTGAGTTATCTGCATCCAGGCCTAATAACTGACAGGCTTGCTGTGCAACATAGCGATGCGAAGTGCCATGAAATCCGTAGCGGCGCACGCCATACTCTTCGAAATAGCGATATGGTAAACCGTACAGATAAGCTTCTGGTTTCAGGGTCTGATGGAAGCTGGTATCGAATACCGCGACTTGTGGAACGTCAGGGAAACGAAGCCGCGCAGATTCTACGCCGTGCAAATTGGCATAATTGTGCAATGGAGCTAACGGTGAAATCTGGCGAATTTGCTCAAGAACTTCATCCGTAATTAATACCGATTCGCTAAATAACGACCCGCCATGCGCAATTCGGTGACCAACAAAAGCAACACTATCAATTAAGTTTCGCTTTTCGAGCTCAGAGGATATTGCGCTCAGTGCATCTTCATAATTCTGGCGAGCCAGAATAACTGGCTCTCCATCGTTAACCGTTAAAAATGCACGCTCAGTATTAATACCTTCACAAATTCCAGATAAAAGAACATCGCACGTTTCTGCATCCAACACTGAAAACTTAACCGAAGAGGAACCACAGTTAATTGTCAATACGACTGGGTAATCATTCATTTTTAAATTCCACTCATCCTGAGTAAACCGAAATAATCAGATTAATTTGTAGACAATATTAAGGATGGTCAGCAAACCAATGACGGTAACAAAGATGTTTTCCGGTCTGCCTTTATATTTCGCCAGTGCAGGTGTTTTGCGAATGGCATACATCGGCAACAGGCAAAGCAATGATGCAATAATCGGAGCACCCATCGCTTCAATTAAATCGAGGATATTTGGATTCGCGTATGCCACAACCCAGGTTGATCCCATGATGAAGACCATACTGATGAGGTTGAGTTTTCCACCAGAGACTTTGGTTTTATCGCCCTTATAACCAAACTTAAGGACCAGGCCATTTAGCCCTTCTAGGGTACCAAGATAGTGGCCAAAGAAAGATTTGAAGATAGCCACCAGCGCAATAATCGAGGCGCCATATTCCAGCGTGGTTGCGAAGGTCGATTTTTCACCGGACATCGACGAGAAGTGGTTCGCCAGATAGGACAGCACTGGGATGTTCTGTGCTTTAGCCTCGGCCATATTCTGTGGGGAAAGCGTGAACAGACAGCTAAAGGCGAAGAACATCACCACGGCAACCATTAACATGCTGGCGCGAGAAATGATTTTCGAACATTTGTCTTCGGTAAACTGGCGGCCAAAGTCTTTCTCGTACTCTTCACGCTTGGAAACAACGAAGGAGGAGACAATCGGCGAGAAGTTAAAGGAGAAAACCATAATGGAAATACCCAGCCATACCGTCACCAGAATGCCATCACTCCCGGTGAATGAAATATCACTGAGACTCACCTGGTCGACAACCGCTGAGTTCCAGTAAGGGATCAACGATACTGAAATCAAGATCAGGCAGGCAATGAATGGGAAGACCAGATAGCTCATGACCTTGACCATCAGATCCTTGCCGAAGTAGATGACAAAAGCCATCAACAGCAACAAGAAGAGCGCCACCACACCACGGTTAAGCGGCATGAGCTGGAGTTGGTTCTCCCAGAACGTCATGAACGTATTGGTTATTGTGACGCCATATATCCACAACAAAGGGCAGATGGCGAAAAAATACAGGAAAGTAATGACCACGCCGCCAGTCTTACCGAAATGCTCTTCCACCGTTTCAGTGATGTTACCTGAAGGATTGCTGCCAGAAAGACACAAACGCGCCAATGCCCGGTGGCAATAGAAGGCAATGGGGAAAGCCAGGAACAGCATAATTAATATTGGAATTAAGCCGCCGTAGCCTGCGCGTATTGGGAAGAATAAAACCCCTGCACCAATTGCCGTGCCAAATAAACCGAGTGTCCAGGTGGTATCAGATTTACGCCATTGCGATGTCGCTTCCTGGCCGATAAGGGTGGTATCTACATTACTCATGATAAATATCCTTAATTTATTCGATCAAATATCTGCTGAGCCTGTAATTTCTGAAACACGGCAGAGATCAATGTTTCCGCCGGAGATAATACTGACTGTCTTACGGCCTTTAATATAATGATCCAATTTGCCGCTTAGTAATGCTGCGGTGGCTAATGCACCGGCACCTTCAGTGACCACTTTATTACGCTGGATAAGCGCCACCATACTGTTGCGAATTTCTTCTTCACTGACTAAAACAATTTCGGTCACGAGTTTCTTCACAATTTCAAATGTGAGCCTACCAGGGCGAGAAACATCACAGCCATCGGCTAACGTACCGGTAGTACGGTGTGCCATTAACTCACCTTTATAAAAAGATGCGGCCATACCGTGTACGTTTTCTGCCTGAACACCGATGATATTAATTGTTGGGTTGATTGATTTAATTGCCAGAGCAATGCCTGCAATTAAACCGCCGCCGCCAATGGGAACAATAACGTTGTCCACATCATATAAATCCTCAAGAATTTCGAGGCCAATGGTGCCTTGACCGGCAATCACTTTTTCATCGTCATACGGTGGAATGAAGATGCGCCCTTCCATCTCAACAATTTCGCTGACCTTGGCGATGGTATCGTTGAAGTTATCGCCATGCATCACAACCTGTGCAGAGTAGTCAGTGGTTGCAGCAACTTTAGATTTAGGTGCGCCGTTAGGCATCACGACTTTGCCATTGATTCCCAGGATGGCACAGGATAGCGAAACACCCTGCGCATGGTTACCTGCAGAACATGCAACAACACCTTTGCTTCTCTCTTCTTCCGTTAAAGAACTGAGCTTATTAAAAGCGCCACGTATTTTAAATGAACCTGTGCGTTGCATATTTTCAAACTTCAAAAATATTTCACCCTTACAGCATTCACTCAGATAATTAGAACGTGGCATGCCTGTTTTGTAGATATATCCAGCAAGTCTTTTTTTCGCTTCAAGAACATCAATAATAGTAACAGGGAGTTCATAGTCGATATGCATGTAGACCTCTGCATTAAAATAAATATAGGGGAGATGATAATTTGTTTAAATCATCATCTTGAATAAGTTATATGTTTTGTCGATAACTAAATTATGCTAAGCCACTTCAGTTAATTTGTTAAATTGAAATTGGCTTCGTAGTGAATGTTTTTTGGCAAGCTCGACTAATGTTGCGGCAGATCGGTTAATTCGATAATTTTTAGACCATACAGCAGCGTAACGAGCGACAGGTAATTTATCCTCAACTGGGATTTTAATAAATTGGTTTGAGCCAAATGGGGAAATCATATCTCGTGGAATCACTGTCAGGAAATCGGCATTAAGCACAAGATTATAAATTGTTACGACTGAATCTGTTTTAACGATGTTTTCGCTTTGGATATTGTTTTTTTGCAGTGTCGTAAGCAGTTCGCTGTAATATCCCATTTCCGTTTGCGGTAAAACCCATTGTTCATGGTTTAGCGCACTTAGCGTTGTCGTTCCTTTGATTACCCGTGTTCGGTTTGCCACCAGAATAAATTCTGATTCAAACAGCGGCTCAATATGGAGATCCTGCAACAGCATCTCATCGCTTAATGTCCCTATCGCAAAGTCCAGGCGACCATCGCGGATAGCAGGCAAGAAAGAGGAGAGCTGGGCTTCGAACATCGAAACCTCAGCCTGAGGGAAAAACTCTTTGAACTCTTTCATCATGCCCGGCAAAAAAGTAAAGCCAATCAGAGAGGGGTAACCAAATGATACGTCGCTCACGCTGTTGCCGATCATCAGGTTCATTTCGCTACACAGATTCCTCAATTCACGGGTGATTGTTTCAGAGTGGTTCAGGAGAACTTTGCCCGCGTCCGTCAGCTGTACGCCCGTATTTTTTCTGATAATAAGCTCTAAGCCAAAATAGGTTTCCATCTCGCTAATAATTTTGCTGACTGCTGGTTGGGAAAGGCCAAGCTGTTTTGCCGCAGAACCAAATGAACCACTTCTGACAACTTCCTGGAATACCACCAGATGTTGTGTTTTTGGTAACGTATTATTGTCCATTAAGCCCTGCACCCAATTAACCTTCCATGCAGAAGATCATAACGAATTGCATAGCAGATGTTATGTGGCTTGACTCACAAATACTTGAGAGCTATTTGCATTCAAAGCCGACAAATAAATTAAATCATTTAAAAACAAATAGTTAAACAAACACAATCTGTCGTTAACATGACCAATATCAACCTTGAATGCTCTGATAAAATTAAGTTATGGAGATAATTTAATCATATAAGTTTAAATAACACGCTGTTTATACTGTTTTTTATAATGGCAAGAGAAGATTTATCTTAGAGAGAGAGAATAAAAACCAAACTATTTTAGTTTTTTTTAAAAAATAATTAATAACTTCACGATTTTAATGTGATTAATTATTGAACTTAAATAAAGGATTATTCAGGAAATAAACAACAAACAGGCAGTGATATTTCACGTTTAATTATTGGGATAAAAACGATTGCGTTCTCATTATTACACGCAAAAAAAAGTCCGCGCGAGGCGGACTTTTCGATACATCACTCAGGAGGCAAAAGTTACAGAACGTCTACTGCGTTCAGTTCTTTGAAAGCCTGCTCCAGGCGAGTGATCATGGAAGTCTGTGCAGAACGCAGCCATACGCGTGGATCGTAGTATTTCTTGTTCGGCTGGTCTTCGCCTTTAGGGTTGCCCAATTGGCCCTGCAGGTAAGCTTCGTTAGCTTTGTAGTAGCTCAGAATACCTTCCCATGTAGCCCACTGGGTGTCGGTATCGATGTTCATTTTGATAACACCGTAGCTCACGGAATCTTTGATTTCTTGAGCTGTAGAACCGGAACCGCCGTGGAATACGAAGTTCAGGGAGTTGTGCGGCAGGTTGTGTTTCTTAGAAACATAATCCTGAGAATCGCGCAGGATAGTCGGGGTCAGAACCACGTTACCTGGTTTGTAAACGCCGTGCACGTTACCGAAAGAAGCTGCGATAGTGAAACGTGGGCTGATTTTGCTCAGTTCAGTGTAAGCGTAATCAACGTCTTCTGGCTGAGTGTACAGTGCAGAAGCGTCCATATGGCTGTTATCTACGCCATCTTCTTCGCCGCCGGTGCAACCCAGTTCGATTTCCAGAGTCATGCCCATTTTGGACATGCGAGCCAGGTATTTAGAGCTGATCGCGATGTTTTCTTCCAGTGATTCTTCAGACAGGTCAATCATGTGAGAAGAGAACAGTGGTTTGCCGGTAGCTGCGAAGTGTTTTTCACCCGCGTCTAACAGACCATCGATCCACGGCAGCAGTTTCTTAGCGCAGTGGTCAGTGTGCAGGATGACTGGCACGCCGTAATGTTCAGCCATCTGGTGTACGTGATGCGCACCAGAGATAGCACCCAGGATTGCAGCACCCTGAGGAACGTCAGTTTTCACGCCTTTACCCGCGATGAAAGCAGCGCCACCGTTAGAGAACTGAACGATAACTGGAGCTTTAACTTTCGCAGCAGTTTCCAGTACGGCGTTGATAGAATCCGTGCCTACGCAGTTAACTGCTGGCAGAGCAAAGTTGTTTTCTTTTGCTACCTGGAAAACTTTCTGTACGTCATCACCAGTGATTACACCAGGTTTTACGAAATCAAAAATCTTAGACATAGTTGTTTGTCCTGTATCGTCGGCCGATTTGCCCTAGGGCAAATAAAGAAATATTAACCGCTCACTAATCGTGTTTGCGGCAAAAAATCAACGGGCAGGAAATCCTGCCCATAATCATTACTTCTTAGCGCGCTCTTCGAGCATCGCTACTGCTGGCAGGACTTTACCTTCCACGAATTCGAGGAATGCGCCACCACCAGTGGAGATGTAGGAGATCTTGTCAGCAATGCCGAACAGGTCGATTGCTGCCAGAGTGTCACCGCCGCCTGCGATAGAGAATGCTTCGCTGTCTGCGATTGCATTAGCAACGATTTCAGTACCTTTACGGAAGTTCGGGAATTCGAACACGCCAACCGGGCCGTTCCACAGAATGGTTTTCGCATTCTTCAGGATTTCAGCCAGTTGCTGGGCTGATGCATCACCGATATCCAGGATCTGCTCGCCGTCTTTCACATCGTTAACAGATTTCAGGGTTGCAGCAGCAGACTCAGAGAACTCAGTCGCTACGCGAACGTCAGCTGGAACGGGAATATCACAGATAGTCAGCAGGCGCTTAGCTTCATCAACCAGGTCTGCTTCGTACAGGGATTTACCGACGTTGTGGCCTTGAGCAGCAACGAAGGTGTTCGCGATGCCACCACCAACAATCAGCTGGTCAGCGATTTTGGACAGTGAATCCAGAACGGTCAGTTTGGTAGAAACTTTAGAACCGCCAACGATAGCAACCATTGGACGAGCTGGGTTACCCAGGGCTTTGCCCAGAGCTTCCAGTTCTGCAGCCAGCAGTGGACCTGCACACGCGATAGGGGCAAATTTGCCAACACCGTGAGTAGAAGCCTGCGCACGGTGAGCAGTACCGAATGCGTCCATTACGAATACGTCACACAGTGCAGCGTATTTCTTAGACAGGGTTTCGTCGTCTTTCTTTTCGCCTTTGTTAAAGCGAACGTTTTCCAGAACAACCAGCTCACCCGCAGCAATTTCAACGCCGTCGAGGTAATCTTTAGCCAGGCGAACAGGAGAAGACAGTTTGTCTTTCAGATAGTTAACAACCGGCAGCAGAGAGTATTCTTCGTTGTACTCGCCTTCGGTCGGACGACCCAGGTGAGAAGTTACCATTACTTTAGCGCCTTGCTTCAGGGCAGCTTCAATGGTCGGCAGAGATGCGCGAATACGTGCATCAGACGTCACTTTCCCTTCTTTAACTGGTACGTTCAGATCAGAACGGATTAATACACGCTTACCAGCCAGATCCAGATCGGCCATCTTAATTACAGACATGGTGAACCCTCTCGTTGATTCTTAAAGTTTTGCAGACGCCAAAAGCGCCCTACCTGAAACCACTTGCGGCCATGACTAACGTCGTGTCGAGCATTCGGTTAGCAAAGCCCCATTCGTTATCACACCAGACTAGAGTTTTAATCAGATGTTGCCCACTGACCCGGGTTTGCGTGCCATCAACAATGGCGCTATGCGGATCGTGGTTAAAATCAGTCGAGACCAACGGTAATTCCGTATAGTCAACTATACCATGAAATGAATCTCGCGCTGCTTTTTGCAGCAACTTGTTGACTTCATTGGCTTTAACTGCATTCTTCACTGTCACGCTTAAATCGATTGCTGTGACATTGATAGTCGGTACACGCACCGCAATTGCTTCAAAACAGTCGTCAAATTGCGGGAAAATACGTGCGATACCTGCTGCAAGACGCGTATCGACAGGAATTATAGACTGGCTGGCAGCACGGGTGCGGCGCAAGTCTGGATGATAGGCGTCGATAACCTGTTGATCATGCATGGCTGAATGAATGGTGGTTACGGTGCCCCACTCAATACCGTATGCATCATCAAGCAATTTGATAATAGGAATTATGCAGTTTGTGGTGCAGGAAGCATTTGAAACAATGCGATGTTCAGCAACCACACTTTCATGATTCACACCGAAAACAACGGTGGCGTCGAGGTCGTTACCGCCAGGATGAGAGAAGAGGACTTTTTTGGCACCGGCTGCCAGATGCGCTTCACCGTCTGCACGGGAGCCAAACACACCGGTACAATCGAGCACCACATCTACGCCCAGTTCACGCCACGGTAAATTCGCAATTCCCGGTTCGTGCAAAATACGGATGGCATCATCGCCTACCCATAACTGGTCGCGTTCCTGACGAACGTCCCAGGCGAAGCGACCATGGCTGGTGTCGTATTTCAACAGATGCGCCATACCCGCAGCATCAGCCAGTTCATTGATTGCTACGACGGTAATTTCCGCACGGCGACCGGATTCGTACAAAGCACGTACCACGTTGCGCCCAATGCGACCGAAGCCATTAATAGCGATGCGTACGGTCATATCTCTCCTGCCAGAATCCCTGAGACTAAGTGGCTGACAGAGTAATCCAGCAATCGTCTGAGGGGAATCCTCGCACTATCGAAACTGCACTTGTTTGCTTAATTGTCGAACATTCATTCGACTGAAACGCTTCAGCAATAGTAAGCGATAAGGGGAATAAATGGAACGTTACCCCTGCGCAGCAAACCAATCTTCTGACATACGTCACAAATTTGATGGAATAAATGCAACGTGATTCCGGTGGTGGATGAATAATCACCGGCCTCACAGCCTGAAATTTTGATTTCCTGATGTATATCATTAATCGAGCTGCCTGATACGCTTACTATCTCGCCACGTCCGAGTTTCGGAGTAATTGAGCCTATCATGACAACGCAAAACCCCTCTTTATCACCGGGATCTAACGCACGCTTTTACGCACTGCGCTTGCTACCTGGCCAGGAAGTTCTCCACACATTACGCGAATTTATCCAACTTCATCAGCTTCATGCCGCCTGGATTGCAGGTTGTACCGGCAGCCTGACCGATGTCGCGCTGCGCTTCGCGGCTCAGGAAGAAGCCACGCTGCACAGCGGCAAATTTGAAGTGCTTTCCCTGAACGGGACGCTCGAGCTAAACGGCGAACACTTACACCTTTGCGTTGCGGATGAAAACGGCGCGGTGGTGGGCGGCCATATGATGCTGGGTTGTACTGTACGCACCACGCTTGAATTGGTCATCGGTGAACTGACGGCACTGTCGTTTAGCCGCCAACCCTGCCCCACATCGGGTTACGAAGAACTGGTTGTCACATCCCGTTAATTTTCTATAAAAATGAGGTCACTATGGCGCGCCGCCAATTCTCAAGCCAGGCACTGGCATTAATTGTTATTTGTATTGCCATCAATATGACGGGTGGGCAGATAGTCAGCATGCTCAAACTGCCGATTTTCCTCGATTCTATTGGCACTATTATTAGCGCCGTATTGCTTGGCCCGGTCATCGGCATGTTGACCGGTTTGCTAACCAACCTGCTCTGGGGCCTGTTGACCGACCCCATTGCCGCGGCCTTTGCCCCCATCGCCATGATTATCGGTTTGGTCGCCGGATGGATGGCGCGTTTGGGCTGGTTCAAAACCCTACCGAAAGTTATCGTCACCGGCATTGTGATTACTCTTGCGGTGACCGTTGCAGCCGTACCGTTACGCACCTATTTATTTGCAGGTGTGACGGGCAGCGGTGCGGATCTGTTTGTCGCCTGGATGCACACCATGGGCAAAGACCTGATGGAGTCCGTCGCCATCACGGTGCTGGGCGCAAACCTGGTGGATAAAATTCTGACGGCAATCATCGTGTGGATTTTATTACGCCAACTGCCGTTGCGCACTTTGCGCCACTTCCCGGCTATGTCGGCTGTACGCTGAGTGCATCCTTTTACGTCCCTGACGTTATGGGGCCTGGCAGCGTGTTCTGCTCTGCTGATGCCCGCAGGAATTGAGTTGTATGGCTATAGCGCCGTCGCATTCTCGAGCTTATTACTGCTGCGCGCCACACGTCAGCGTGCGCGTTACGTCGCCTGGCTGATGTTTTCGCTGGGCGTGGGGTTTTGGCTGGTTCACGGTGGGTGGTTAGCATATTGGCTAAACGGCCAACCGCGTGACCCCGCGCAGTGGACAAAAGCCGTAACGCTCTGGCTGCGTATTCTGACGATTGTTTCCACTTCACAACTGTGGATGCAATTTGTGCCTGTGCGCCAGTTTATCCGGGCGCTTTTCGCTAGCCGTTTACCGCCAGGCCTTGCTTATCTGCTATCCGGGCCACTGCTGGTCGTCGAACAGCTCAAACACCAGTTGTATACCATCCACGAAGCACAACGGGCGCGTGGTGTACCGCTGGATGGGCGGTGGTATCAGCGCTTGCGGGCAATTCCGGCTCTGATTGTGCCACTCACTCACAACGCGCTTAACGATTTAGCGGTACGTGGTGCAGCGCTGGATATGCGGGCTTTTCGTTTGCATCGCAGACGAACCACGCTGTGGGCTCCCAAAGACAGTATTTTCCAGCGTAATCTGCGCTATGGCATGGTTGCGCTGATGGTGGCAGAAGCAGGAGTGTGGATATGGTTACGCTAGAGGATTTTTGCTACCAACCGCTGCATGGCAACTTGCCTCCACGCCGCTTAAATTTTAGTTACACGCAGCCCGGAATGGTGGCCATTATCGGCGGTAACGGCAGCGGCAAGAGTACGCTGGCGCAACTGCTCGCGGGATGGTATCCGGATTTTTTGCCCGGCACGATCGGCGGTACGGGCAACTTGCTCGGTACACCAATCGGCCAGCTTTCGCTGGTTGAACAGGCGCAAACCATCCAGTTGGTACAGCAGTCACCGTCTTTGCAGCTTTCAGGCTGCACGTTCAGCGTTGAAGAAGAGGTCGCATTTGGCCCTGAAAACCTCTGCCTGACCGAGCAGGAAATCCTCGCACGTATTGATATGGCACTGACGTTTACCGACTGCCAGCCGCTACGTCACCGTCATCCCGGCACACTATCTGGCGGCGAGGCTCAGCGCGTGGTCATTGCCTGCGCCCTGGCGATGAAACCCAAAATCCTGCTGCTGGATGAAGCGTTCAGCCGCCTGACAGAGCAAGCAACACATCGTCTTCTTGAGCGCCTTTCCAGTTGGGCTACTGCTGAAGGTGCGCTGATTATTTTGTTGGATCATAAACGTGAGCCAATGCTCAGCTATTGCCAGCATGCGTGGCGACTCAGCGCGGGGGAGTTAGTTTCATTATGTTGAATCTTGAAAACGTGGATTTTCGCTGGCCGAACGCCCCGCAGCTCTGCCTGAAAGGGTTATCGCTAAACATCCAACCACAAGAATGGGTAGCGTTAACCGGAGACAACGGCGCGGGTAAATCTACCCTATTACGCCTGATGGCTGGGTTACTTTCCCCCAGCGCGGGCACAATTCAGGTTCAGGGACAGCCACTGGCGCACCTCAAAGCACAACAACGTGCGAGTTTAATCGGGGTGCTATTTCAGGAAGCGGAGAACCAAATCCTCCACAGTAAAGTGATTGATGAAGTCGCCTTCGGCCTGCGTTTGCAAAAATTACCGCAGGATGAAATCGAACGGCGTACAACGGCTGCACTCACGTTATGTGGCTTGCAGGATGAAGCCCAAGCGCATCCGCTGGATTTACATGTCGCACAACGCCGCATGGTCGCGGTTGCTAGTCTGGAAGCAATGGCACCACCGCTGCTTCTTCTGGATGAGCCAAGCCGGGATTTTGACGAACATTGGTTGGGCATCTTTGAATCCTGGCTTGCGATTTGCCAACAGCGTGGAACCACCATCATGGCCATCAGCCACGATCAGGACTTTACCCGCCGCCACTTTCCCAGAGTCATCCGGCTAGGCGGGGGATCTATCGCAGGTGACGGTTCCCCCGCGCAAATCCTCGGTTAGATTCAAAAAAAAGCGCCGCCCAACGGCAGCGCCTTCCTTTATAAATCGTCAATCAAAATTCAATACGAGCCCCAAGATTGTAACGACGCCCCTCAACAAGGCCATAATCCCCCCACTGGGTGACGCGTTGTGGATCGGCATCGAACAGGTTGTAGACTCCAGCCATAAGTTGGGTGTTTTTATTCAGTTGGTAGCGAGCACCGAGATCAACCATCGTCCAGGCATCGTAATCAATATGATCGCCACTATCGCGGTTACTGCTGCGATAATTCACTTTGCTCCAAAGATCCAGCGTTTCAGTGGCCGACCATGTCAGTGACACATTCGCCATATGACGTGGGAAGTCATTCAGAGCATAGCCTTTGTTAACACCCGTTTTCTGCTCGCTGTGGTTATAGGTGTAGTTTGCGTTCGCCTTCACCGCTTCGGTAATCTGCCAGTCAGCGTTCAACTCCAACCCGTACACATCGGCTTTACCGACGTTAAAGTATTTACTGATAGAGTCGGCTTTGTAACCGTTCATCTGGCACTGATTAGTCGACGTAGTTTCGCAGATAGTTTCTTCGGATATTTTATCTTTGAATTGGGTGTAGAAAACGGTGCCATCTAATGCCAGCTTGTCTCCTACCCAGTACAGACCCAGTTCGGAGTTAACACTTTTCTCTGGTTTAAGATCGTCGTTACCAACGGTCAGATAGGGATAAGGGGGTAATGAACCACGAGGCGTGACGAAATTGGCAGAGGTTTCGCGTAGTTCCGGTTTTTTGTAGCCCGCAGATACACCACCTTTTAGCGCCCAGGCATCGGTAATGGCCCAGTTGCCGTACAGTTTTGGCGTTACATGGGAGCCAAAATAGTTATCGCGATCTAAACGCGCGGAAGTGGTCAACGTAAAGTCCCCCATCTGCCAACCATCTTCAGCAAATAGTGCCCAACCATCACGGCTGATTTTGGTCACAGGTTCCACACCCGGCGCTTCTTTGCTCGAAACTGCAAACTGATCGTTCAGTTCTTCGCGCGTGAAGTTAGCCCCAACAGTTAATTTGTGGTTGTCGAAGGTGAAGGTAGTCTGACTGTTAGCCGCATAGTTTTCTGTTTCGATGTACTGCGGCGAATCACCGCTCAGAGAGTACTTAGAGCGGCCCTTCTCATAGTTAATGTAGTTTTTCGTCGCGATGGTATCTTCGGCATACCAACCGCTATGGCTGAGCGTCACTGCATCACGGTCAAACGTCCACATCCATGGCGCATCATCGCGGTTTTTCTTTTGTTTCCCCGTCACCACATTCAGGTCAAACAAGTTAGTCTCATTTGCCGCAAGGCCCACGGTCATATCGACAGATTTGCGATCGTTTTTGCTAAAGTAATTATCGCGTTCGTCATCACGGCGATTAAGCCAGTCAGCGGCAATGCTTACGCCCAGCACGTCCGGCACGATTGGCCCCATGGCGAACAGGTTCATTTGGTTGGTATTGCCAAATGAACTGTCTTCCTGGATGAAGGTATTAGCCGACAGCGCTCCCGTCCAGTCTGCTACACCATAAGGTTTTTTAGTGATGACGTTAACCACACCGCCAATCGCATCAGACCCATACAGAGATGACATCGGCCCTCGAATCACTTCGATACGCTCAATCGCTTCCATTGGTGGCAGGAAGTTAACTTCTGCGCCAATATTTTGCCCATAAGGACGTGATTCACCGGTATTTTGCTTAACGCTGTTGACCAGAAATGCGGTGTAACTCGAGTCCATGCCGCGCATCATAATATCGCCGGAAGACATATTGCTGGAACCCGAACCAACGTTTACGCCGGGTAAATCCTGAATAGCCTCCGCAACATTACGATTTGGTTTTTCAGCTAGTTGTTTACTGTCGATAACGGAAATTGTGGCTGGCGCATCTTTCTTCTGTTGAGAAAAGCCCGATGCCGTCACCACCATTTGATCTTCAGACTCGCTAAGAGATGCCTTATTTTCCTCGGCCTGTACTGGAAGCATTGAGCCTCCAGCCAGCGCAACGATTCCAGCCAATGCCAAACGTTTATTGTTTCTCATTTTTTAATTACCTGAGATATTGAAAAAAGCCTGCCGGCCCTGTGAATTTTCACCACAGGGCTTTATTGTTCTTTTAATTAATATTGAATTAGATCTTGTCGAGACTGACTTTAATAATGTAATCCGGTTTTTTGCCCATCTCTTTTTCACCCTGTTTGACGCTGGCATAAAGAGTGCGGCCATCTGCAGACAGCGCAAGGCTGTTAGGTAGCGCTGCTGTAGAGATGCTGGCTTTCAGTTTGTAGGTTTCACTATCAACAATACTGATCAACTGTGCATTACGATGCGTGATATAAACTTCATTACGCCCGGCGTTATACATTACCGCAAGTGAATTAATAACCTTGATGCGCTGTATAATTTTTCCGTCATTAAGTGAAGCCACCAGCACATCGGGTAAATCCGGATCGGTAATGAATGCGCGCTCGTTTTTATTATCCACAGCAATATTTAAGAAAAAATGTTTCTTCTGCGGTTCAACTTTAAAGCGAGAAATAATTTTATTATCACTGGCATCCAGAGTAATTAATTCCCCGCTACCGTTAACACTATAAACCCGCCCTTTCACTTCATCGACAGCCAACCCCGTTGGATATTCGCCCACGTTTTCAATCGTGGCAATGTGCTGTTGTTTTTGTGTATCGATGACCCAAATAATCCCTTTTTCAGCCACACCCGAGACATACAAACGCTGGCGCTTTTTATCAAGCACCATTTCTCGGGTATGAATAATCTTTTCAGGATTGCTGATATCACTCAGTTGTACGGTCTTAATTTCTGTGCCGCTTTGTGTATCTATAAGCGTCACTGACCCTTCGAGAGTATTGCCGATATAAAGAATATGATTTTCTTCATCCAGCACTGTGGCAAACGCTCGTCTGTCAGTGGTGATTTTTCCCGTTACCGCCAACGTGTCTGGATTCAATTTATAGACTAAACCCTGGGTTTTATCTTTATCAAAGGAAGGTGCCGAAGCGGCGAACAAAATGTTCTGAGAAGCGTCATACGCCAGTTCGTATACCCCATGCCCCGTTGGAACGGCGAGGAAATCCTTTTCGGGAAGCGGATTGGCATTGACGCTCAAAGAGTTCATTAACAGTGCAGCGGTTAAAGCAATGAAACCCGAATGTTTGTAACCATACAAAGTGTGTCGATTCATTTACTTATATTCACATTAATTTACGTAATACAAATGATAATGATTTTCAGTTGCATTATCAATATAAAAATGAACTTCACGAAATTTAAGTAACAAGTTGTTTTTAATGAGTTATTTATAAAAGGTGATGTACGCGAGCAGGTTATGGAGGGAGTTTAATTATTTGGAGTCGTTTTTGTCGTTCTAAAAGCATTAAAGAAAGGCCAGCATTCGCTGCTGGCCTTAATCATATTACAGAACTGCTTTAGCCTGTTTCACCACGTTTTCTACGGTGAAGCCAAACTCTTCGAACAACTGCTCAGCCGGAGCAGACTCACCAAAGGTAGTCATACCCACAACCGCGCCGTTCAGGCCAACGTATTTGTACCAGTAGTCAGCGATGCTGGCTTCGATAGCAACACGTGCAGCAACCGCTTTCGGCAGCACTGCTTCACGGTAAGCCGGGTCTTGTTTGTCGAATGCATCGGTAGACGGCATGGAAACCACACGCGCTTTGATGCCTTCAGCAGACAGTTGATCCCAGGCTGCAACAGCCAGTTCAACTTCAGAACCGGTTGCGATCAGAATCAGCTCAGGCTGGCCTGCACAATCTTTCAGGACGTATGCGCCACGAGCGATATCCGCCAGTTGCTGCTCAGTACGATCCTGTTGCGCCAGGTTCTGACGGGAGAAGATCAGAGCGGTCGGGCCGTCATGACGTTCTACTGCGTATTTCCACGCCACCGCTGATTCAACCTGGTCACACGGACGCCATGTGCTCATGTTTGGTGTCACACGCAGGGCAGCAAGCTGCTCTACAGGCTGGTGAGTTGGGCCATCTTCGCCCAGACCGATTGAGTCGTGGGTGTAGACCATCACCTGGCGTTGCTTCATCAATGCTGCCATACGCACCGCGTTACGGGCATATTCAACAAACATCAGGAAGGTAGAGGTGTACGGCAGGAAACCACCGTGCAGCGCGATACCGTTCGCAATCGCCGTCATACCGAATTCACGTACACCGTAATGGATGTAGTTACCGGCCAGATCTTCGTTGATCGCTTTAGAACCAGACCAGATAGTCAGGTTAGAAGGCGCCAGATCTGCAGAACCGCCGAGGAATTCAGGCAACATGTGGCCGAAGGCTTCGATGGTGTTCTGGGATGCTTTACGGCTGGCGATTTTTGCAGGGTTAGCTTGCAGGTTCACGATGAACTCTTGCGCTTTAGCTGCGAAATCAGCAGGCATATCGCCTTTCATACGACGGGTAAATTCTGCGGCTTCCTGCGGGAAGGCTTTAGCGTAGGCTGCGAACTTCTCGTTCCATGCCGCTTCTTTCGCCTGGCCTGCTTCACGCGCATCCCACTGAGCATAAATGTCTTGCGGGATTTCGAACGGAGCGTGTTTCCAGCCCAGTGCTTCACGGGTCAGCGCGATTTCCGCATCACCCAAAGGTGCGCCGTGTGAATCGTGCGTACCGGCTTTGTTTGGTGAACCGAAACCGATGATGGTTTTGCACATCAGCAGTGAAGGTTTGTCGGTTACCGCTTTAGCTTCTTCAACAGCGCGTTTGATTGCGTCTGCATCATGGCCGTCAACGCCGCGCACTACGTGCCAGCCGTAGGCTTCAAAGCGTTTTGCAGTATCGTCAGTGAACCAGCCTTCAACGTGACCGTCGATGGAGATCCCGTTGTCATCATAGAAGGCAACCAGTTTACCCAGACCCAGCGTACCGGCCAGAGAGCAAACTTCATGGGAGATACCTTCCATCATGCAGCCATCACCCATAAAGGTGTAGGTGAAGTGGTCAACGATGTCATGACCAGGACGGTTGAACTGTGCAGCCATGGTGCGTTCAGCAATCGCCATACCTACAGCGTTCGCAACACCCTGACCCAGCGGGCCGGTTGTGGTTTCTACACCGGCGGTGTAGCCCACTTCCGGGTGACCCGGAGTTTTGGAATGCAGCTGACGGAAGTTTTTCAGTTCTTCAATCGGCAGGTCATAACCTGTGAGGTGCAACAGGCTGTAAATCAGCATTGAGCCGTGACCGTTAGAAAGAACGAAACGGTCGCGGTCAGCCCATGCAGGGTTCTGCGGGTTATGGTTCAGGAAATCGCGCCACAGGACTTCGGCAATGTCAGCCATGCCCATAGGGGCACCCGGGTGACCGGATTTGGCTTTTTGTACTGCGTCCATGCTGAGTGCACGAATAGCATTGGCAAGCTCTTTACGAGAAGACATTTTGACTCCAGATCGGATGGTTGAAGGTCACGCCTTGACTACTATGCGTAATGGGCTACGCCCAAAAAATTGCCATCAATGTACCGCAAGCCGTGTGCCATGTACATGGAGCATCCTTTTGTCTGGTTAAGAAATCTCTGGAACCCGCTCGCAAGTTGCGCAAGTTGCTGCGCGTGCCTGAATAACTTCTTTATACTGGAACGACTAGCCCACGGTTTGTGGCTCCATCCCCCCTGAGCAGTTGTCACTAATTAAGGATATTGGCATGAAATTGCGCCCAATTTTACTAAGCCTGAGCGTTGCCGCCCTACTGAGCGGTTGCCAGAACATGGACTCTAACGGCCTGCTGACTTCCGGTGCGGAAGCATTTCAGGCATACACATTAAGTGATGCGCAGGTAAAAGATCTGAGTGACAAATCCTGTGCGGAACTCGATAGCAAAGCGAGCATTGCGCCAGCCAGCAGCGAATACGCTCAGCGCCTGACTAAAATTGCCTCAGCACTGGGCGACAACATCAACGGCATGCCGGTGAACTACAAAGTTTACGTCACCAAAGACGTGAACGCTTTTGCAATGGCTAACGGTTGTATCCGCGTTTACAGCGGCCTGATGGATATGATGAACGATAACGAAGTCGAAGCGGTTATCGGCCACGAAATGGGCCACGTTGCGCTCGGCCATGTGAAGAAAGGAATGCAAGTTGCGCTGGGCACCAACGCCGCGCGAGTTGCAGCAGCTTCAGCAGGTGGCGTGATTGGTAGTCTGTCGCAGTCGCAACTTGGTGATTTAGGTGAAAAGCTGGTGAATGCACAGTTCTCCCAACGCCAGGAATCTGAAGCCGATGACTACTCGTATGATTTGCTGAGAAAACGTGGGATCAACCCAATCGGGCTGGCAACCAGCTTTGAAAAACTGGCTAAAGCAGAAGAAGGCCGCCAAAGCTCAATGCTTGACGACCACCCTGCGTCTGCTGAACGTGCGCAACATATTCGCGACCGTATGGCAGCAGATGGCTTGAAATAAACGCATGACCGCCCTTATCAGGGCGGTCAAAACACTTATTCGCCTTTTTTAGCAGCCTGGATGTACAGCATTTCCAGTGCCAACGTCGCACCCGCCAAAGCTGTGATTTCAGACTGATCGTAAGCTGGAGAAACTTCCACTACGTCCATACCTACGATGTTCAAGTCTTTCAAACCGCGAACCAGTTTCAGAGCGCGATCGGTCGTCAAACCACCGATAACCGGCGTACCGGTACCTGGCGCAAAAGCAGGGTCCAGGCAGTCGATATCAAAGGTCAGGTAAACCGGCATATCGCCAACAATCTGCTTCACCTGAGCCAGAATGTCATCAACGGTACGGTCATTGACCTGGCCTGCATCCAGCACGGTAAAACCGTTGTCTTTGTCGAACTCGGTACGAATACCAATCTGCACAGAATGGTTCGGATCGATCAGACCTTCGTTTGGCGCGGTGTAGAACATGGTGCCGTGGTCAAACTCGCAACCGTTCGCGTAGGTATCTGTGTGGGCATCGAAATGCACCAGCGCCATTTTACCAAAGTGCTTAGCGTGAGCGCGCAGCAGTGGCAGAGTCACGAAGTGGTCGCCACCGAAAGAGAGCATACGTTTACCCGCAGCCAGCAGTTTTTCGGCATGGGCTTGCAGGCGCTCGCTCATATCACGCGCGTCACCGAAGGCGTAAACCAGGTCGCCACAGTCAACAACGTTCAGACGTTCACGCACATCGAAGTTCCACGGGAAGCGGTTGCCTTCCCACGCCAGGTTGGTAGAAACCTGACGAATAGCCGCAGGACCATGACGCCCGCCCGCACGGCCAGAAGTTGCCGCATCAAACGGAACGCCAGTGATTACCCAATCGGCATCGCTGTCGTAGGGCATGAAGTTCAGCGGAAAACGTAAAAAACCGAAGGCATTGGATACCAGGGAGTTATCGTATTGATGGCCTAAGGTGCTCATTGTCTGACCTCGCGGTGAATAGTTGAAATTATGTCAAAAAAAATCCCTTCCGCGTCGTTAAACCCGACGAGGAAGGGACTGGATATTCGCAGACTGCTTGTTGGCGCGGATTATCGCCGAACAGAGCCTTATTTGTACACTAATTACTCTAATAATTCGAGTTGCAGGACTAAAACGCTTAAAGCGTTTTTGAACAGCGCTTGCGCTGGCCCCGAAGGGGCGAGGCCAAAGGCCGAGTAACGCGGCAAGGAAGCAAATCCCCAGGAGCTTACTTAAGTAAGTGACTGGGGTTTGTGAGTGCAGCCAACACCCCTGCAGCTTGAAGTATGACGAGCAATTTACTCGTCTTCCAGATAAGTATAGCCGTACAATCCAGCCTCAAACTCTTCGAGGAATTGCTGCTGCAAGCCTGCATCCAGATCGGTTTGTTTCACCTGATCGCGGAAATGTTTCAGCAGGGTATCCGGGTCAAGTTGCACATAGCGCAGCATGTCCGCCACGGTATCGCCTTCATCAGACAGCTCAACTTCCACGCTGCCGTCAGGGAACACGAACACGTCTACCGCTTCGGTATCGCCGAACAGGTTGTGCATGTTGCCCAGAATTTCCTGGTATGCGCCAACCATAAAGAAGCCCAGCAGTGGCGGGTTGTCGGCGTCGTACTCCGGCATCGGCATGGTGGTCGCAATACCGTCACCATCGATGTAATGGTCGATAGCACCGTCGGAGTCACAAGTGATATCCAGCAGCACAGCGCGACGCTCAGGAACCTGATTCAGCCCTTCAAGTGGCAGTACCGGGAACAGTTGATCGATACCCCACGCATCCGGCATTGACTGGAACAGTGAGAAGTTGACGTAAATCTTATCCGCCATACGTTCTTGCAGTTCGTCAATAATCGGACGGTGTGCACGGTTGCTTGGGTCCAGCAGGCGCTGGATTTCATGGCACATGCTCAGATAAAGCTGCTCCGCCCAGGCGCGTTCTTGCAAAGAGAAACTCCCTGCCGCGTAACCGGTGTGGATATCGTGCAAATCAATCTGGCTGTCGTGCAGCCATTCACGCAGCGAGCGACGGTTGTTCGGCTCGTGCATTTCGCCCCAGGTTTCCCACATACTTTGCAGCGCACGCGGTGCGTCTTCAGCAGGAGCCGTTGGCGTAGTGTATTCGTTGCGTTCAACACCGATGATGTTCGAAACCAACACCGTGTGGTGAGCGGTAACCGCGCGTCCCGATTCGGTGATCACCGTTGGGTGCGGTAAACCGTTTTCTTCACACGCATCACCGATTGCCCAGATGATGTTGTTGGCGTATTCATTCAGGCCATAGTTGACCGAACAATCTGACTGAGAACGCGTCCCTTCGTAGTCCACGCCCAGACCGCCGCCGACATCGAAGCATTCAATGTTAACGCCCATCTTGTGCAGCTCAACATAGAAGCGTGCAGATTCACGAACGCCGGTTGCGATATCGCGAATGTTCGCCATTTGCGAACCCAGGTGGAAGTGCAGCAATTGCAGGCTGTCGATACGGCCCGCTTCACGCAGCATTTCAACCAGTTGCAGAACCTGAGTCGCCGCCAGGCCAAATTTGGATTTTTCGCCGCCAGAAGACTGCCATTTGCCGGAGCCTTGTGACGCCAGACGCGCGCGCACACCAAGACGTGGCACTACATTCAGACGCTCGGCTTCTTCCAGCACGATGCGAATTTCTGACATCTTCTCGATGACCAGATAGACCTTATGGCCCATTTTCTCGCCGATGAGTGCCAGACGGATATATTCACGGTCTTTATAGCCGTTACAGACAATCACCGAACGCGTCATGCCCGCATGCGCCAGCACTGCCATTAATTCAGCTTTAGAACCCGCTTCCAGGCCCAGCGGCTCGCCAGAGTGAATCAAAGACTCAATCACGCGGCGATGCTGATTCACCTTAATCGGGTAAACAAGGAAGTAGTTGCCGTTATAACCGTAAGATTCGCGAGCACGTTTAAACGCGGCGTTAATAGAACGCAGGCGGTGCTGCAAAATCTGCGGGAAGCAGAACAGTGCAGGCAAACGCTGCCCCTGTGCTTCACGGGCTTTTACGAGTTCAGCGAGATCAACACGCGCCTCTGGGACATCCGGGTCCGGGCAAACGGTAATGTGACCTAATTCGTTGACGTCGTAATAGTTATTGCCCCACCAGGCAATATTGTAAGTACGCAGCATCTTGCTGGCTTCCTGGGAGCTCATGGCAACCTCCTGCATGGAGCGGTGTACATCCTGCTCGCCCACTGACGAACCCGAAACAGAAGAGATTTTGTCAGACATGGCGAACCTCAAATTTAGACGAATGTGCAAAACAGTTGACTACTATCGCAGGGGTATCCCGCAATAACAACCCATTAACAGCGCGTAATGGCAGCATAAGACGCTGACAGATAGACTGTGCGACCGGTTTCTTTTTCATATCATTGTAAAACACGTTACCGAGCTCCGCAGGACGGGTCGGTGAAACCACGAGAATACTCCTGTCAAAGACAAGAGAGCCCTTGTTCAGTTATCACGGCGATCAATGACCGGCCCGAGAATCCTGAGAAGCGCCGAGATGGGTATAACATCGGCTGGAAAGTAGCATAGAGATGCAGGTTGCGAGGGGCATATGCGCGACCAGGCGGGTCGCCAGATTTTGCGCATTATTGTTCATGAAAAAACGGCAGTTCATCAATCGTATCACCTCCACACACACCGTTCAGGCGTGCGACAAGCCAAAGCTAAGAAATTTGCTCAACCCGGCTGGAAGTGGCAGCACGAAAAATCGTGTGCTTTTGAATGAGCCGCGCGCGCCGCTTTATACCGATAACAGCCCATAATTGCAAAACAAAAATCCCTGGTTTGTGTGACTGTCAGTAAAATTTGCCACCTGAGTTTATTTGCTGAAACTTGCAGACGCAAAAATCACTGGTAATCTGATTAATGGATAACCTAGAATAGACGTCCAGATGTTAATCCATCTATACCGATTAACTGTTAGACTGCCTGAAATTAAACCTGCGGCAAATACTCCATAAATCAGTACATCGAACTGATGCGAGCGCCAATTAGCGGTAGTCTGCACTAACCTAATTCTCTTAGGGTGAATAAAACATGGCCAAACACCTCTTTACGTCCGAGTCTGTATCAGAAGGGCATCCCGATAAAATCGCTGACCAAATCTCCGATGCGGTACTTGACGCAATCCTCGAACAGGACCCGAAAGCACGCGTAGCGTGTGAGACTTACGTCAAAACCGGCATGGTAATGGTCGGTGGCGAAATCACCACCAGCGCATGGGTTGATATCGAAGAAATCACCCGTAACACCGTGCGTGAAATCGGTTACGTGCATTCTGATATGGGCTTTGATGCCAATTCTTGTGCAGTATTAAGCGCTATCGGCAAACAGTCCCCGGATATCAACCAGGGCGTTGACCGTACCGATCCGCTGGAACAAGGTGCGGGCGACCAGGGCCTGATGTTTGGTTATGCGACCAACGAAACCGACGTGCTGATGCCAGCGCCAATCACCTACGCACACCGTCTGGTTCAACGCCAGGCTGAAGTTCGTAAAAACGGCACCCTGAAATGGTTACGCCCGGATGCAAAAAGCCAGGTCACCTTCCAGTATGACAATGGCAACATTGTCGGTATTGATGCGGTTGTTCTGTCTACTCAGCACTCTGAAGATGTGTCGCAAAAAGACCTGCATGAAGCGGTCATGGAAGAGATCATTAAGCCGGTTCTGCCTGCTGAATGGCTGACTGCCAGCACCAAATTCTTCATCAACCCGACTGGCCGTTTTGTTATCGGTGGCCCAATGGGCGACTGCGGTCTGACCGGTCGTAAAATTATCGTTGATACCTACGGCGGCATGGCTCGTCACGGCGGCGGCGCGTTCTCTGGTAAAGATCCGTCTAAAGTTGACCGTTCTGCAGCGTACGCGGCTCGCTATGTGGCGAAAAACATCGTTGCTGCAGGTCTTGCAGACCGCTGTGAAATCCAGGTTTCTTACGCAATCGGCGTAGCTGAGCCAACCTCCATCATGGTTGAAACTTTCGGTACTGAGAAAATCTCTACCGAACAACTGACCCTGCTGGTGCGTGAGTTCTTCGACCTGCGTCCATACGGCCTGATCCAGATGCTGGATCTGCTGCACCCAATCTACAAAGAAACCGCAGCATACGGTCACTTTGGTCGTGAGCATTTCCCTTGGGAAAAAACCGACAAAGCAGAATTGCTGCGTGATGCTGCCGGTCTGAAATAAAGCCTGTCAGTACACTAAACGTAAAAGGCCAGCGCTCTGCTGGCCTTTTGTTTTTCGCTCCCCAGACCCACTCCCTGCCCTCCCTGAATCAATCCTTCACCTGACAAACAACCAGCAGTGAAAGCGGTTACATTGATGTTGATCGAGTATTAATTAAGATTATTCTTCATGACAACAACTTGTTGCTGCACTAGTTACAAAATCTTTCAGATTTGTCCGTAGTGCTAATTTTTGGTTTTATTTTATGCAAATAACTCTCTGTTTTACATAATAAAGTTACACATACACTTCTTGACATTAGTGTAACCGATTACACTAACGTGAGTTGAATCACACAATTTTACGTCGCGTTAACCTACCCTTAAGCACAGGTAAAGTTACTAATTCAACTGGAGAGCATTATGCCTGACATAAAAAAACAAGGGCGCTCGAACAAAAGCATGACCTTTTTCGTCTGTTTCCTTGCAGCCCTGGCCGGTTTGTTATTTGGCCTTGATATTGGTGTTATTGCCGGTGCATTACCGTTTATCGCAAAAGATTTCCAGATAACGGCACATCAGCAAGAATGGGTTGTTAGTTCGATGATGTTCGGCGCAGCAGTCGGTGCCGTAGGCAGTGGCTGGCTCTCCTTCCGTATCGGGCGTAAATACAGCCTGATGATTGGCGCAGTGCTTTTCGTTGCCGGTTCATTGTGTTCAGCTTTCGCGCCCAATACCGAAATCCTGATTATTTCCCGCGTATTGCTGGGGCTGGCAGTCGGTGTTGCGTCTTATACCGCTCCGCTTTATCTGTCTGAGATTGCTCCGGAGAAAATTCGCGGCAGCATGATCTCGATGTACCAGTTGATGATTACCATCGGTATCCTCGGCGCATACCTTTCCGACACTGCATTCAGCTACAGCGGTTCATGGCGCTGGATGCTTGGCGTTATCACCCTCCCGGCGCTGATCTTGTTGGTTGGTGTCTTCTTCCTGCCAGACAGCCCACGCTGGTTCGCCGCGAAACGCCGCTTCCACGATGCTGAGCGCGTACTTCTGCGCCTGCGCGATACCAGTGCCGAAGCCAAACGTGAGCTGGAAGAAATCCGTGAAAGTCTGCAAGTTAAACAAAGCGGCTGGTCACTGTTTAAAGAAAACAGCCACTTCCGCCGTGCCGTGTTCCTGGGTGTTCTGCTACAGGTGATGCAACAGTTCACCGGTATGAACGTCATCATGTACTACGCACCAAAAATCTTCGAAATCGCTGGTTTTACCAACACCACGCAGCAAATGTGGGGCACCGTCATCGTTGGTTTAGTCAACGTACTGGCAACCTTCATTGCGATTGGCCTGGTGGACAGATGGGGTCGTAAACCGACGCTGGTTCTGGGCTTCATGGTTATGGCCGTTGGTATGGGCATTCTCGGTACGATGCTGCATGTGGGTATTCATTCCCAGGGCGCGCAATACTTTGCCATCGCCATGCTGCTGATGTTCATCATTGGTTTTGCGATGAGTGCTGGCCCGCTGATTTGGGTACTGTGTTCTGAAATTCAGCCGCTTAAAGGCCGCGATTTTGGTATCACTTGCTCTACAGCAACCAACTGGATTGCGAACATGATTGTTGGAGCAACGTTCCTGACCATGCTGAACACGCTGGGCAATGCAAATACCTTCTGGGTATACGCGGCGTTGAACCTGTTCTTCATTGTTCTGACTCTGTGGCTGGTTCCAGAAACCAAACACGTTTCCCTGGAACACATCGAGCGTAACCTGATGAAAGGTCGTCGTTTACGTGAGATTGGTGCTCACGACTAAGTATTACTAGTAAGAACCACAAGCCCTTCTCCCAACAGAGAGGGGCTTGCACCCTGCTCCGCCTGGCACTATTCTCTGCCGTTATGAAATCCCCAAGACTCTCTATCGCTATCCAACAGGCCGTTATGCGCTGCCTGCGGGAAAAACTCCAGCAGGCAAATCTGCACTTAGGCCGTAACTATCCGGAACCGAAGCTGGTGTATCAACAGCGTGGCACGGCTGCGGGTACGGCGTGGATGGACAGCTACGAAATTCGCCTCAACCCCGTGTTGTTAATGGAAAATCAGCAGACCTTTATAGACGAGGTTGTACCGCATGAACTGGCGCATTTGTTGGTCTGGAAACACTTTGGCCGCGTAGCCCCTCACGGTAAAGAGTGGAAGTGGATGATGGAAACCGTGCTCGGCGTTCCCGCCCGCCGTACCCATCAGTTTGAAGTGCAATCCGTGCGCAAAAATACCTTCCCCTATAGCTGCCGTTGCCAACTGCATCAACTCACCGTTCGCCGCCATAATCGAGTGGTTCGAGGCGAAGCAGAATATCGCTGCGTGCGTTGTGGCGACTTGCTAAAACCCGACGCTACAACTCCCTGTAATTAAAAATATTAATCTGAAAGTTTCCTGATTTAGCTTATTGAATCCCAATAACGCTTCAAGTAGGGTGCGGGCATGTTTTAGTAAGGATTCTGGAAATGTCTCGCAAATATCTTTTGGCTGTTGCAGTTGTTGCAGCTCTGTCCTCTTTTTCTGCATTAAGCGCGGGTATCAACAATTTCTCTCAGGCTAAAGCCGCTGGCGTGAAGGTGAACGCCGATGCTCCTGGTGACTTCTATTGCGGATGCAAAATAAATTGGGAAGGCAAAAAAGGGGTTCCTGATCTTGAGTCCTGCGGCTACAAAGTCCGTAAAAATGAAAACCGTGCAACACGCATTGAATGGGAACATGTCGTCCCGGCCTGGCAATTCGGTCATCAGCGCCAGTGCTGGCAAGATGGCGGCCGGAAAAACTGCGCTAAAGATCCTGAATATCGCAAAATGGAAAGCGATATGCACAACCTGCAACCTGCGGTAGGTGAAGTGAATGCTGACCGTAACAACTTCATGTACAGCCAGTGGAATGGCGGCGAAGGCCAGTACGGCCAATGTGCAATGAAAGTGGATTTCAAAGAAAAAGTTGCCGAGCCGCCAGCGCGTGCGCGTGGTGCTATCGCCCGCACCTACTTCTATATGCGTGACCAATACCAGCTCAACCTTTCTCGCCAGCAAACTCAGCTGTTTGAGGCATGGAATAAACAATATCCGGTTACAACCTGGGAGTGCGAACGCGACGAGCGCATTGCCAAACTTCAGGGCAATCATAACCCATACGTGCTACGGGCTTGCCAGGCACAAAACAGCTAACCTACACTAGCGGGAATTGTTTAACACAGTGCTGCTTTTAATCCCTGCGCTTCAAAGCGCAGGGAAACACCAGCCTTCAGAACTGGACTCTAATTTTCATGCGTATCCCCCGCATTCATCACCCAGAATTACTCACCATCGGCCAGGATGTAGCACTTTGTGAAGATGCCGCTAACCATGTGGGCCGCGTACTGCGCATGGGTGCAGGCCACGCGCTGCAACTGTTTGACGGCAGCAATCAGGTTTTCGACGCGGAAATCGTGCAGGCCGATAAGAAAAGCGTGCGCGTAAAAATTCTTGCGGCAAACATTGATGACCGTGAATCCCCATTGCACCTGCACCTTGGCCAGGTGATGTCTCGCGGTGAGAAAATGGAGTTCACTATTCAGAAAGCCGTCGAACTGGGCGTGAATGTGATTACCCCTTTGTTTTCTGAACGCTGTGGCGTAAAACTGGATGCCGAGCGCCTGAATAAGAAGCTCTCGCAGTGGCAGAAAATTGCTATTGCGGCCTGTGAACAATGCGGTCGCAATACCGTGCCGGAAGTTCGCCCGGCAATGGCTCTCGAAGACTGGTGTGCAGAGGCTGATGACAGTTTAAAGCTGAATCTGCATCCTCGCGCCAGCGCCAGTATCAACACTTTGCCGCAACCTGTTGAACGTGTACGCCTGCTGATTGGCCCTGAAGGCGGTTTAACGGCTGATGAAATTGCCATGACCGCGCACCATCTGTTTACTGATATTCTGTTGGGACCTCGCGTTCTGCGTACTGAGACTACCGCGCTCACCGCCATTACCGCGCTACAAGTGCGATTTGGCGATCTGGGCTAAAGGAGAAAAAATGATCAAGCTCGGCATCGTGATGGACCCCATCGCAAACATTAACATCAAGAAAGACTCCAGTTTTGCCATGCTGCTGGAAGCTCAGCGCCGTGGTTACGAACTGCACTATATGGAAATGGCAGATCTGTATTTGATCAACGGTGAAGCGCACGCACGCACCCGTCTGGTGACGGTCGAGCAGAACTACGATAAATGGTACGAATTTGGTAGCGAGCAAGATATCCAGCTTGCCGATCTCGACGTTATCTTGATGCGTAAAGATCCGCCGTTTGATACCGAATTTATCTACGCGACCTATATTCTTGAGCGCGCAGAAGAGCAAGGCACGCTGATCGTTAACAAACCGCAAAGCCTGCGCGACTGTAACGAAAAGCTGTTCACCGCCTGGTTTGCAGATTTGACTCCTGAAACGCTGGTAACACGTAATAAAGCGCAGCTTAAAGCGTTCTGGCAAAAGCATGGCGACATTATCCTCAAACCGTTAGATGGTATGGGTGGCGCCTCAATCTTCCGCGTTAAAGAAGGCGACCCGAATATCGGCGTCATTGCTGAAACGTTGACTGAACTTGGGAACCGTTACTGCATGGCGCAAAACTACCTGCCTGCGATTGTCGATGGTGACAAACGGGTTCTGGTGGTCGATGGCGAACCTGTACCGTACTGCCTGGCACGAATTCCGCAAGGCGGCGAAACCCGTGGCAACCTGGCTGCCGGTGGCCGTGGCGAACCGCGCCCACTGACAGAAAGCGACTGGGAAATTGCCCGCCGCGTTGGCCCAACGCTTAAAGCGAAAGGACTTATTTTTGTTGGCCTGGATATTATCGGCGACCGCCTGACCGAGATTAACGTCACCAGCCCTACCTGTATCCGCGAAATCGAAGCCGAATTCCCGGTATCTATCACCGGTATGTTGTTTGACGCTATTGAAAATCGTCTGGCCAAATAATCCTGGTGAGCGGGACTCGTCCCGCTCAATAGTGATAAGCTGACTATTCTTCGCACATCCAATGCCGCTTTTTCAACCGGAACCCAAACCTCTGACAATGAATTTACAGAATCACTTTCTAATTGCCATGCCGGCGCTCCAGGACCCTCTGTTTAAGCGTGCTGTCGTTTATATCTGTGAATACAACGACGAAGGCGCAATGGGGATAATCATTAATAAACCCCTTGAAAACCTTCAGGTTGACAGCGTTCTGGAAAAACTAAAAATCGAACCAGAGCCACGTGACCCAGCCATTCGTCTTGATAAACCTGTTTTTATTGGCGGCCCATTGGCAGAAGACCGTGGTTTTATTTTGCATTCACCACCAGACTGTTTTACATCAAGCATCCGCATCGCTGATAGCACAGTGCTCACCACTTCCCGCGATGTGCTCGAAACCATCGGCACCGCAAAGCAACCAGCAGATGTAATTGTCGCGCTCGGTTACTCCTCCTGGGAAAAAGGGCAGCTGGAGCAAGAGATTTTGGACAACGCCTGGTTAACCGCACCAGCCGATGCCTCTATTCTTTTCCATACCCCAATTTCTGAACGCTGGCGTGAAGCCGCGAAATTAATCGGCATAGATATCTACAATATGCCAAGTGAAGCGGGGCACGCTTGATGAGCAGTGGAACATTGTTAGCCTTTGATTTCGGTACCAAAAGTATTGGTGTCGCCATTGGCCAACGCATTACCGGTACCGCACGCCCATTAACCGCGATTAAAGCGCAAGATGGAACGCCCGACTGGAACATCATCGAGAAACTCCTGAAAGAGTGGCAACCTGATGAAGTCATCGTTGGTCTGCCACTGAATATGGATGGCACAGAACAACCGCTCACCATCCGCGCCCGTAAATTTGCTAACCGCATACATGGCCGTTTTGGTGTCAAAGTTTCTTTGCAGGATGAGCGACTCAGCACCGTTGAAGCACGCGCAGGATTGTTTGAGCACGGCGGTTTCCGCGCCCTGAACAAAGGCAGTATTGACTCAGCCTCAGCCGTGATAATTCTTGAAAGCTGGTTTGACTATAATCCCTGATTTTTGCCTCAAAGGCGGATTGCCTTGCTTATCCGCCCGCTCGCTATTTTTTATTATCTTCCGTCAGCTCATGCCGCGCGGCCACTGCCAGAAAATGGCTGCGATCGCGGTAACCTGACGCTGGCTGCTGCACACGGTTATCAATACGTTCCAAAAGCACATCTGGAAGCGAAATATTTATCCGCTGCTGCTTACCCTCAAGCGCCGATAAATCGACATCCACCAGCAACCATTGATTACAGTGGGCATAGTCAGGATGTGCGGCATAAACAAAAGGCCCGGCATCTTTCAAACGAGTGATATCTACGCCACTCTTCACCATCATATCGGCAATGAGTAAAATCACCTCGCGCACAGTTACGGCAATTTCGTCTTGATTATCCGCCGCTGAGACGCAACCAAACGCATCGTTGCATAGCGCTGGCACAACCAGACCATACGCTTCATTGTCATTTGCAGGCATTTCCACACCAACAGAAAAAAACATGAGTTACCTCCGTGATCGCGGGACTAAATCCCCGCAAGTTTACGAATAAATCTGACAGTACTGATGGGTAAATCTTTTTTCGGATGTGGAATCGGGAAAGTATTCCCTGTATTTGGCGACCACCATATCCAGTGGCTACCTCCCGTGTTTCTGGCGGGTTCGCATCCTGCGGCCTTCAGTTCTTTGATCAGATCAGAAGATTTCATCGCGTTCTCCTGAACGAATCAAACAATACACACACAAACACACGATAGCAATAATATTAATCATCCAGATTCGTCCTTTTAAATAGAAAACGCAGTGCGTTCTGCTTCGTCCCGCACACCAAGCCTTCCCTCCGCCCGTAGCGCCGCCTCACTCTGCGCAAAACTCTGCATGCCATGCTGCTGCCCGGTTTGTATCAACCCTGGAAGCTGATGTGTTTTCCCTTCCCGTATAAGGCTCGCCACGGCGGGTGTATTTACCAGCAACTCATACAGGGCAACCCTTCCACCGTTTTTGTCTGGCAGTAATTTCTGTGCCAGTACCGCTTTTAAGCTGCCTGCCAGTTGGCTGCGCACCCTATTTTTTTCTTCTGCCGGAAAGACATCCACCAGCCGTTCCACCGCCTGTGCCGCACCGCGCGTATGGAGTGTCGCCAGGACCAGATGCCCTGTTTCTGCGGCAGTAAGCGCAAGGCGTATGGTTTCGCTGTCACGTAATTCACCCAGCAAGATCACGTCCGGATCTTCACGTAATGCCGCACGTAAACCTGCGGCAAAAGAACCGCAATGCTCGCCAGGTTCACGCTGTTGAATCAAACAGCGTTTCGAGTGATGAACAAACTCAATAGGATCTTCCAGGGTGAGAATATGCCCGTCGAGTTGATGATTGAGATGATCCACCATCGCCGCAAGCGTGGTCGATTTGCCGCTGCCGGTGGCACCGGTCACCAGAATCAGGCCGTCGTGGGATGCCAGTAATTCAGGAAGGATCGCGGGAACGCTTAACGCCTCGAGTTTTGGGCAATCAGAAGCCAGCAACCGTAAGGCGATTGAATATCCTTGCCGCTGCCGAAAAGCATTGGCACGCAGCCGCACGCCTTCTCTGAGAGTAATAGCAAAGTCTAACTGCCCCGCCGCTTCCAACTGTGCTCGTTGCTCGTTGGAGATCCAGGCGTCTAACAATGTTTCTGGTGTGGGTGCGCTTTCCGGTAGAGGCTCAAGCCGCCCTTGCCTGCGCCAGCGAGCAGGAAGCTGCGCGCACAGGTGTAGATCAGAGGCGTTATGCTTTACACTAAGGGCCACAATTTCTTCGATATCCATATCACTTCCAACCTATGAACGAGATAGCGCACAATCTGGCACAGGTTCAGCACAAAATATTGGCGGCTTCTGAACGCAGCGGCCGTGCTCCAGAAGAAGTTACTTTGCTTGCAGTTAGCAAAACTAAGCCTGCGAGCGCCCTCGCAGAAGCGATTGCTGCCGGGCAGCGAGCTTTCGGTGAAAATTACGTGCAGGAAGGCGTGGACAAAATTCGTTACTTTGCCGAAAACGGCGAAGAACAGCTGGAATGGCACTTTATTGGCCCATTGCAGTCGAACAAAAGTCGCCTGGTTGCAGAGCATTTTGACTGGTGCCACACCGTCGATCGTTTGCGTATTGCGAGCCGTTTAAGCGAACAGCGTCCAGCTGAGCTACCCCCGCTTAACGTACTGATTCAAATAAATATCAGTGATGAACAAAGCAAATCCGGCATTGCCCTGAGTGAGCTTGAAGCGCTTGCGGCAGATGTTGCAGTTCTGCCGGGTTTGGTATTACGAGGTTTGATGGCAATTCCTGCCCCCGAACCTGATTACGAGCATCAGTTAGCGGTTTGCCAGAAAATGGCAGCAGCTTTCGAATCGCTCAAAAAACGCTATGCAACGGTTGATACGTTGTCCCTGGGCATGACCGATGACATGGACGCCGCGATTGCTGCAGGCAGCACCATGGTGCGCATTGGAACCGCTATTTTCGGCGCGCGGGATTACTCCGCTCGTTAATCATTAAATTTTGAGGAACGCCATGCTGACGTTGACTTTCCTGGTCAAAACGCTGATTGAACTGTATGTGATGGTGCTGCTAATTCGCATCTGGATGCAGTGGGCACGTTGTGATTTTTACAATCCTTTTGCACAGTTTATCGTCAAAATCACCCAACCGATTGTCGGACCACTGCGCCGAATAATCCCCTCAATTGGGCCGATTGATACCTCTTCATTACTGGTGGCGTTTATTCTCACCACGCTGAAGTATCCGGTATTGCTGCTCATTCAGGTTGGCGCGTTGTCGCTTGACCCAATGAATCTACTGGTTGGCCTGTTATCGCTGTTAAAGTCCGCCGGTACGCTGGTGTTCTGGGTCATCATTGCCCGTTCGTTGATGAGCTGGATTAGCCAGGGCCGCAGCCCAATTGAATACGTGCTGATGCAACTGACTGAACCGATGATGGCACCTATTCGCCGCATCATTCCGGCCATGGGCGGCATCGATTTTTCCGCCATGGTGGTGATTTTAATTCTCTATATGCTGAATTACCTCGGCATGGATTTATTCCCGGGGCTTTGGTTTTTGCTGTGAGTGCAGTAAGCCAAACCGCAGATGGGCTGGTTTTACGGCTGTTTATTCAGCCTAAAGCCAGCCGCGATAGCATTATCGGGTTACATGGCGACGAGCTAAAAGTCGCCATCACCGCCCCGCCGATAGACGGAAAAGCCAACGCCCATCTGGTAAAATATCTGGCTAAACAGTTCAAAGTCGCCAAAAGCCAGGTGCTGGTTGAGAAGGGTGAGCTAGGTCGTCACAAGCAAGTTAAGATTATCAACCCGCAACAAATCCCGACGGAAGTCGCGGCATTGCTTGATTAATTATCGAATTTCACAGGATTTTCTCATTATGCAAAAAGTTGTCCTCGCAACCGGTAACGCCGGTAAAGTGCGTGAACTTGCTGATTTACTAGGCGATTTTGGTCTGGATGTCGTTGCACAAACCGAATTAGGCGTAGAGTCGGCTGAAGAAACCGGCCTGACGTTTATCGAAAATGCCATTCTGAAAGCTCGCCACGCGGCGCAGGTCACGGGTTTGCCAGCCATTGCTGATGACTCCGGTCTGGCGGTTGATGTGCTGGGCGGCGCGCCGGGGATTTACTCTGCACGTTACGCAGGTGTTGATGCCTCAGATCAACAGAATCTGGAAAAGCTGCTGGCTACACTGAAAGATGTGCCGGACGAACAACGCAAGGCGCGCTTCCACTGTGTGCTGGTGTATATGCGTCATGCGGAAGATCCCACCCCGTTGGTGTGCCACGGCAGTTGGGAAGGCCAGATTACCCGCGAAGCCGCAGGTGCTGGCGGCTTTGGCTATGACCCGATTTTCTTTGTCCCAACCGAAGGCAAAACCGCCGCAGAACTGACTCGCGACGAAAAACGCGCCATCTCCCACCGTGGGCGAGCGCTAAAACTGTTACTGGAAGCAATGAAAAATGGCTAATTTGCCACCACTAAGTCTCTATATTCACATCCCGTGGTGCGTGCAGAAGTGCCCCTACTGTGACTTCAATTCTCATGCACTTAAAGGCGACGTTCCGCACGACGAGTATGTCGCCCACCTGCTGCGCGATCTGGATAACGACGCGCCAATGGCACAAGGACGTGAAATAAAGACCATCTTTATTGGTGGCGGTACGCCGAGCCTGCTTTCAGGCGAAGCGATGCAAAATCTGCTCGACGGTGTGCGTGCCCGCCTGCCGTTAGCCGCTGATGCGGAAATCACGATGGAAGCCAACCCCGGAACGGTGGAAGCAGACCGTTTCGTGAGTTATCAGCGTGCCGGTGTGAACCGCATTTCCATCGGCGTGCAGAGTTTCAGCGAGACAAAACTCAAACGCCTGGGTCGTATTCACGACTCTGGTGAAGCGAAACGTGCAGCCAACCTGGCGAGCGGATTAGGCCTGCGCAGTTTCAATCTGGATTTGATGCACGGCCTGCCGGATCAATCGCTTGAAGAAGCGCTGGACGATTTGCGCCAGGCTATTGAGCTGAATCCTCCGCATCTTTCCTGGTATCAGCTGACGATTGAACCGAACACATTGTTCAGCTCGCGTCCGCCAAAATTACCGGACGACGACGCGCTGTGGGATATTTTCGAGCAAGGCGATAAATTACTGACCGCGGCGGGCTATCAGCAATACGAAACCTCAGCCTATGCGAAACCGGGCTATCAGTGCCAACACAACCTGAATTACTGGCGCTTTGGCGACTATCTGGGAATTGGTTGTGGTGCGCATGGCAAAGTGACGTTCGAAGACGGGCGTATTCTGCGCACCGCTAAAACGCGCCATCCACGCGGATATATGGAAGGGAAATATCTCGACCGTCAGCACGATGTGGAACAAGCCGATAAGCCGTTCGAATTCTTTATGAACCGTTTCCGTTTGCTGGAAGCCGCGCCACGCAATGAATTTAGCCTGTATACCGGGCTGGATGAATCCGTGATTCGCGCGCAGCTAGATGAAGCGATGGCTAAAAACTATCTGGTAGAAACGCCAGAATACTGGCAGATAACCGAGCACGGAAAACTGTTCCTGAACTCGCTGCTGGAGCTGTTTTTGGCTGAATAAATTGGTGGATGTCGCTGCGCTAATCCACCCTACAACTGATTTTATTAGGTCGGATTAGCGCAGCGACATCCGACAGTCATTAAATATTCTTCACTCTACTGGTCAGAATCAGCGCCAGCACCGAAAGCCCGGCAATCAACCAGTACACCGAATGGTGTCCGAAACTCTCCGCCAAAGCCCCTTGTAAAACCCCTGCCAGAATCACGCCCGTCGAAATACTATTGGTAAACAGAGTGGTCGCCGAACCAGGCCTGCCGGGCATTAAATCCTGGAACCACAGCATGCCGATACCGGCGACAATCCCAATAAATACCGCGTTAAATAGCTGGAGCAGTATCAACGCCGTGCGGCTGTGGAACATAATCAGACCAACGTAGAACAGCACGCCCGCAGCCACCGCAATCACCATCATGCGGCGTTTACCAAAGCGTTTTACGTAGTAGCCCGCGAGGATCATCGCTGGGATTTCAAGCCCTGCAGCCGTTCCCATCAACAGCCCTGCCAGTGACTCCGGCAGCCCTAAATCACTGCTCACCCATAGCGGCATATCAATGATGTACATGGTGTTGCATGTCCACATCAGCATCGAGGCAATGAACAGCATACGCACATTTTTATCTTTCCAGCCACTGACCTGAGTCAGCGCTAGATCCGCTGGCTGCTCAATCCTGCTGACCGAGGGGAGCGCGAAGAAAATTAGCGCCAGCGAGATAACAAATATCCCCGCAGCAATAAGAAACATAGTGGTGAAGCCGTAATTTAACGCCAGCATGAACGACAACGGCGGGCCAATGACCCAGGCAAGCGACAACTGCGCACGCATTATCGAGCTGAACATCACCACTTCACGCGCGGAGCTGTCGGCATATTCGCGTGCAAGAGCAAAAATCTGCGGCATTGCGGTGTTAGCAATTGAAGCGAACATGACGCCAATGGTAATTAACGTCAGATAATGGCGGTTAAAAGCAAACAAAATGCAGTTTGCCACGGCCATGGCACAGCACACCATAATCAGCTTGCGCCTGTCGCCCCGGTTATCTGAACGCTTCGCCAGTGCCAGGCTCACCAAAATACCGGCGATGGCATTGACGGTGTAAAACAGCCCTACCCAGAACGGCCGCACCTGTACTTCACGCGTTAAAAACAGGCTAAGAGTGGGAGCCTGAAGTGCTCCGGCAATCCCCATCATGAAGGCGACGATCATAAATGCAGCGTACACCGGATTTAGGCGTCGTCTTTTTGTCAGAAACCAGGCCATGCAGAGAGATCCTTTTGCTCGAGCGTACGTTAAGTGCGCAAAGCATAAACTAAAAAAGCCAGCAGTAATAATCTGCTGGCCAGGTGAAAACCACCAATTCTCAGTCACACATGATGTATACCCAAAATAATTCGAGTTGTGGGTAGGCGGCAAACTTACGAATCCCCAGGAGCTTACTAAAGTAAGTGACTGGGGTGAGTAAGTGCAGCCAACACCCCCACAACTTGAAGTATGACGGGTACGGCGAGTTAGTGCTTTTCGGTCACTTGAGAGGTTATCTCCCACTGCATCAAGTCTTCGAGCATTCTCAGACGTTGCTCGGCTTTCAGGCGAGCCAGCCATCCAGCAGAAACACTTTGTGTTGCGGCAAAATACTGTTGATAAAACTTAACCACTGGCGACCGTTTCATATGTACCTCCTCGCTTTCATCGTTGATGATTATTGGCGTAATATGAGGAAAGTTAAATTGATGAGTTTCTGTCGGGAGTTCCTCTTTTATGTCGTCAGCACGTTTGCAGCAACAGTTCATCCGCTTGTGGCAATCCTATGAAGGAAAGCCGCAAGAAACGACGTTGAATGATTTGGCCGAGCTGCTCAATTGCTCCCGTCGCCATATGCGTACGTTACTCAGTGCGATGCAGGAAAATGGCTGGCTAAGCTGGAAAGCCGAAGCCGGGCGTGGCAAGCGATCAAAGCTTGAGTTTCTGTATACCGGCCTTGCGCTCCAGCAACAGCGGGCAGAAGATCTTCTCGAGCAGGATCGTATTGATCAACTGGTGCAGATCGTTGGCGATAAAGCCGCAGTGCGCCAGATGCTGATCTCCCATCTCGGGCGCAGCTTCCGACAGGGGCGGCATATTCTTCGCGTGCTCTACTATCGCCCACTGCTGAATCTGTTGCCTGGCTCAGCCTTACGCCGTTCTGAAACCCATATTGCCCGGCAAATTTTCAGCGGCTTAATCCGCATAAATGAGGAAAATGGGGAACTGGAAGCAGATATTGCCCATCACTGGCAGCAAATTTCCCCATTACACTGGCGTTTTTATCTTCGCCCAGGCGTTCATTTTCATCATGGCCGCGAGCTGGACATGCTGGATGTGATGACATCTTTGCAGCGTATCAACGCGCTGCCGCTTTATTCGCACATCACGCAAATCACTTCTCCTACCGCATGGACGCTGGATATCACGCTTTCTCAACCTGACAACTGGCTTCCGTGGCTGCTTGGCAGCGTTAACGCGATGATTCTACCGCGCGAATGGCAAACCCTGAGCCATTTTGCCCGCCAGCCAGTGGGTTCCGGCCCGTATTCTGTGGTGCGAAACAACAATAACCAGCTGAAAATTCAGGCTTACGATGATTACTTTGGTTATCGCGCACTGATTGATGAAGTTAATTTCTGGGTGCTGCCGGAAATTGGCGAGGAAGTCAGTTGTGCCGTACAACTGTCCGGTATGCCCGACAGTGAAAAAGCCGTCGAAAGCCGCCTTGAAGAAGGGTGTTACTACATTTTATTTGATAGCCGCTCAAAATCTGGCAGCAATAGCGAAGTCCGCCGCTGGATGAGCCACGTTTTGGCACCTATTCATCTACTTTATAGCGCGGGTGAGCAACACCAGCAATACTGGTTCCCGGCTTACGGATTACTCCCGCGCTGGCACCATACGCGCCCACAGCCGGTACTCGAAAAGCCTGCTGGTCTTGAAACGGTGACGCTGACGTTTTATCGCGATCACGTGGAACATCGGGCTATCAGTAAAGTTATGGAGCAGTTGCTGGCTCGCCACGGCATTAAACTTATCGTGCAGGAAGTCAGTTATGAGGAGTGGCATCAGGGCGACGCCGAGAGCGATATCTGGCTCAACAGTGCAAACTTCACCCTGCCGCTGGAGTTTTCCCTCTATTCTCATCTTTATGAAGTACCGCTGATTCAAAAATGTATTGCGATTGACTGGGAAACAGATACCCGTAAATGGCATAACGGCGAGCTTTCTCTGCCTGAATGGTGCCAGAATCGCGTTGAAAATAATGATATTTTGCCGCTGATTCACCACTGGCTGCGCATTGAAGGGCAACGTAGTATGCGCGGTGTGAGGATGAACACGTTGGGATGGTTCGATTTTAAATCAGCCTGGTTTGCGCCACCTGAACCATAGATCTTTCGCATCATTCACAAAATCACTACAATGCACGCGTTCTCAACGGGGTGCTAAGACGAAAGTCTGGCTGAGATAATACCCGTCGAACCTGATCCGGATAACGCCGGCGAAGGGATTTGGGGCTCAATTCTCAAAGTCCTTTGCCACCCCTAATTCCAAGAGGTGCAAAGTGTTCAAAAAATTCCTGCCGTTACTGGCGCTCATCGCAGCCCCTGTTTTCGCAAAACCCCTGCTGACTGTTTATACCTACGACTCCTTTGCCGCCGACTGGGGCCCAGGCCCTGCGGTAAAAAAAGCCTTTGAAGCTGACTGCAATTGCGAGCTGAAATTCGTCGCGCTGGAAGATGGTGTTTCCTTGCTTAACCGTCTGCGTATGGAAGGTAAAAATAGTAAGGCTGATGTGGTTTTAGGGCTGGATAACAATCTGTTAGAAGCGGCAGCGCAAACCAAACTGTTTGCACCGAGCAATGTAGAAACGAGCAATCTGAAAATCCCAGGCGGCTGGAATAACAACACCTTCGTGCCATTCGATTACGGCTACTTCGCCTTTGTGTACGATAAAAACAAACTGAAAAACCCGCCAAAAAGCCTGAAAGAACTGGTCGAAAGCGACCAGAAATGGAAGGTGATTTATCAGGACCCACGCACCAGTACGCCAGGCCTGGGGCTGCTGTTGTGGATGCAAAAAGTGTATGGCGATAAAGCGCCAGAAGCGTGGCAGAAACTGGCGAAGAAAACCGTCACCGTAACCAAAGGCTGGTCTGAAGCCTATGGCCTGTTCCTGAAAGGGGAAGGCGATTTGGTAATGAGCTACACCACTTCTCCGGCGTACCACATCATTGAAGAGAAGAAAGATAACTACGCGGCGGCAAATTTCAGCGAAGGGCATTATTTGCAGGTCGAAGTTGCGGGCCGTTTAGCGTCCAGCAAGCAGCCTGAGCTTGCTGAAAAGTTCATGAAATTCATCACCTCTCCAGGCTTCCAGAACACCATCCCAACGGGCAACTGGATGTACCCGGTTACCGATGTGAAATTGCCTGAAGGGTTTAACGGGTTAGTTAAACCGCAGACTACGCTGGAATACAGTGCACAAGACGTTTCTAAACAACGCGCCAACTGGATTAGCGAATGGCAACGCGCCGTCAGCCGCTAATTCCCGGCTGGTTGTTCCCAGGGCTATTGGCTTCCACACTCGTGGTGGCTGTAGCCCTGGCGGCTTTTATAGCGCTGTGGTTTAACGCGCCGCAAACGGATATCCGCGCATTGGTGCTGGATAGCTATTTGTGGCACGTGCTGCGTTTCTCTTTCTGGCAGGCGTTTCTCTCGGCTGCCCTTTCCGTATTCCCGGCGATCTTTCTTGCCAGGGCGCTTTATCGCCGCCGTTTTCCTGGCCGTTTAGCGTTATTACGTCTTTGCGCCATGACGCTGGTTTTGCCGGTGCTGGTGGCAGTATTCGGTATTCTTACGGTGTACGGGCGCGAAGGCTGGCTGGCCTCTTTGTGTGCCTGGCTGGGAATCGAGTGGTCGTTTTCACCGTACGGTTTAAAAGGCATTTTATTAGCACACGTCTTTTTCAACATGCCGATGGCGACACGCCTGTTACTCCAGGCATTAGAAAACATCCCCAGTGAACAACGCCAGGTTGCCGCCCAGCTTGGGATGCAGGGATGGAATTTCTTCCGTTTTGTCGAATGGCCGTGGCTGCGCCGCCAGATCCTTCCTGCTGCCGCCCTGATTTTCATGCTTTGTTTCGCAAGTTTTGCCACCGTGCTTTCGCTGGGCGGTGGGCCGCAGGCGACCACCATCGAACTGGCTATTTTTCAGGCGCTAAGTTACGACTACGATCCCGCTCGTGCGGCATTGCTCGCACTGGTACAAATGGTTTGCTGTTTGGGTCTGGTGTTAATGAGCCAGCGCCTGAGCAAAACGATTCCCGCGGGTATCAGCCAGATGCAAGGCTGGCGTGATCCGCAAGATAATCTGCGCCGCAAACTGTGCGACGGGCTGTTAATTTCGCTCGCACTGCTGCTGTTATTGCCCCCGCTTCTGGCGGTAATCATTGATGGCATCAATAGTGGTTTTAACACGGTGTTGTCGCAGCCGATTCTCTGGCAGGCGCTGTTCACCTCATTAAGAATTGCCGTGGGTGCCGGATTAATCTGCGTGGTCATCACGATGATGTTGCTGTGGAGTTCGCGTGAATTGCGCCTGCGGAACCGCGCGTTAGCCGGGCAAGCACTGGAACTGAGCGGCATGTTAATTCTGGCGATGCCCGGTATTGTGCTGGCGACCGGCTTTTTCCTGCTGCTTAACAACACCGTGGGCTTACCGCAATCGGCGGATGGCATTGTGATTTTCACCAATGCGCTGATGGCAATTCCTTACGCGCTGAAAGTGCTGGAAAACCCGATGCTGGATGTCGCGGAACGCTATAACAAACTGTGCCAGTCGCTGAATATCAGCGGCTTAAACCGCCTGCGTTACATTGAATTACGCGCACTCAAACGCCCGCTGGCGCAGGCGTTGGCTTTTGCCTGCGTGCTGTCGATTGGTGATTTTGGCGTGGTGGCGCTGTTTGGTAATGACGATTTCCGCACGCTGCCGTTTTATCTCTATCAACAAATTGGTTCATATCGCAGCCAGGATGGTGCCGTAACCGCCTTGATCCTGCTGGTACTGTGCTTTGCTTTATTCACATTGATTGAAAAACTTCCGGGACGCCATGCTAACGCTGACTGATGTAACCTGGCTTTATCACCATTTGCCGATGCGCTTTTCCGTGAAGATTAACACTGGAGAACGCGTTGCGGTGCTCGGGCCGAGCGGGGCGGGGAAAAGTACGCTGCTCAGTTTGATTGCCGGTTTTCTGGCTCCTGCCAGTGGGCAGATTATGCTGCATGGCGACGACCATACGCGTACCGCTCCGGCGCAACGCCCGGTGTCGATGCTGTTCCAGGAGAACAATCTTTTCACGCATTTAACGGTGCGCCAGAACATTGGTTTGGGGCTCAATCCCGGCCTTAAACTCAATGCCACGCAACAAGAACGCCTGACGAAAATTGCCAGCCAAATGGCGATAAGTGATTTGCTCGACAGGCTGCCATCGCAGCTTTCCGGCGGCCAGCGCCAGCGTGTCGCCCTCGCCCGCTGTCTGGTGCGCGAACAACCTATTCTGCTGCTGGATGAACCGTTCTCGGCGCTGGATCCGGCGCTGCGCCAGGAAATGCTCCAGTTGCTTGATGACTTGTGCCGTCAGCAGCAACTGACGCTGTTGATGGTGTCTCACAGTATTGAAGATGCGGCGCGAATTGCGCAAAGATGCCTGGTGGTGGTCGATGGCCGCATCGCCTGGGATGGCGACACGGCAACGTTATTGAGCGGAGAAGCCAGTGCCTCGGCACTGTTAGGTATCAGCCGTTAAGCATGGCCGGTGAGCACTTTCCAAAGGATAGTGCGGTAAATCGGCATTAACGGGTGCATCTGGATCGCAACAAAACTGCCTACTGCCAGCGCCGCCATTAATGGCGCTAACCAATGCAAACGTGTGCGCGGCAAGTATTGCGTTAAGCGGTCAGTGCCTGCTTTGCTGCTACGCCACCAGCGCCAACAAAGCCACGCCGCCAGCCAGATAACCAGGGCCACCAGCAGCAGCAGCCATTTAAAGCTGCTGCTTTGCATATCCGCAGGAATATCAATCGCCGCACCCGCCAGAATCCCCGGCAGGAAATAGATCGGCGGCCAGAAGATGCAGCCAATAATATTTGGGATGATAAATTTAGAAACGGGGAGATCTAACATGCCTGCGACCATCGGCACCAGCGGGCGCGTCGGGCCAACAAAGCGGCCAACCAGAATGGTAAACATGCTGTGCTGGTGCAGCGCGTGCTCGGTTTTATCCAGCAGCGCTTTGTTCTTTTTCATAAACGACCAGCGATGCAGTGGCCCTTTAAAGCGGCCCCCGAGCCAGAACGAAATCCAGTCGCCCAGCAGGCAACCAATAATACCCGCAGCCCAGGCGTGATAAAACCCCACCTGCCCGCCGCCAATCAGCGCACCAAGCCCCGCCATCATGACTGTGCCAGGAAGGATAAGCCCGACCAGCGCCAGCGATTCCAGAAAAGCCACCAGCATTACCGCAAAAAGCGAGTAAGCCACTGACTGAGTGATAAAGTGTTCCAGCAAAGCTTCCATAAAGCATCCGTCGAGAAACGAGTGGGCAATTCTCCTGAGTGTGGATTCAAGCGTCAAGCCATCATTTGTATGAATCAATAATAGCGGCTATTCACAACCTGCACGAAACTCACTAGGACTGGCACCGGTACACTTCTTAAATACGCGCGAGAAATAGAGCTGATCTTCAAAACCGACGTTGCGCCCTACGCTGGCAATCGGCATGCGGGTGGTGCTCAACAACAGTTTTGCTTGCAGGATGCGCTGATCCTCGCGCCAGCTTAAAACGCTGACGCCGAGCTGCTGGCGGAACAGATGCGACAACCGCGACGGCGATAAACAAACGTGCTGCGCGACGCTGGCAATATCAAAATGATTGTCTGCCAGATGGTCGCTAATGTACTGACAGGCATCGCGAACGCGGTTATCGAGCGGCGGATTAAGCGAGGCACTTAGTACTTCCATCCGTCGCAACAGCAACTGCTCTAACAGGTTAATCGCCAGTAATTCTGCATAGCGTCCTTCCGCCTGCCCCGCTTCAATAATCTGGCCGAAGAGTTGGGAAAAACTTTGCTGATGAGCGTCATCCGGGCGGAAAAACCCGGTGTGGGCGAAGATGGGATCCCAGTTTAACCATTCCTGCCAGTACGCCCGTGGACGGAAGTAAACCCACTGGTGATACCACTCTTTGCTGTCTGGCGCACGGCCATAGTGGTGCACTTCGCCCGGTGGAAACAGCAGTATATCGCCCGGGCGGCAGACATAATTCTTCCCCTGGTTATTGATAACCCCTTCGCCACGAACCGTTAAATTCAGAATAAAACCTTTCATCCCTAAAGGACGGTCGATGAAAAAATCCAGCGGCCCTTCAGATTCAATTGGCGTTAATCCCGCGACTAAATGGGCGTTAAAAGAGTACCCCGGCAACAGGGGATCATTTTGCATTTCAGGCATCATCAAGCTCGCTATTCAATTGGGTAACAGGAACAATTTGTCCATATCCATGTCATTCACCACCAGAGCCGCACTGCCGAAACAACGAACAGCCCGATTTTCATCATAAAGCCGCAATTTACCTGCACCCATGCTTTTTATCTGGTAACAGAAGGGATTTCTGAAGATAACCAAAGTGTTTATAAAAGTAGCAGAAATATCCACATCGATTATTTGCGGGGCGTCACACTTCTCACTGCCACAGCTTATTTCTCCATAACTACAGCGAATACGACCTGACGGTTTTTCTGCATAAAAACTAATGTCAATTTCATAGATAACCAGGTCAGGGAGTTAAAAAATGTCGATCGCGCTGGGCCTCGATTTTGGTAGCGATTCTGTTCGCGCTTTAGCCGTAGATTGTGAAAACGGTGCAGAGCTTGCGACCAGCGTTGAGTGGTATCCACGCTGGCAGGAAGGCCAATACTGCGATGCCGCCAACAATCAGTTTCGCCACCATCCTCGGGACTACATTGAATCCATGGAACGGGCGGTTAAAGCCGTTCTCGCCGAACTTAGCGCCGGGCAACGCGCCCGCGTTTGCGGCATTGGCGTAGACAGCACCGGCTCAACGCCCGCGCCCATTGATGCCAAAGGGAATGTGCTAGCCCTGAAACCCGAGTTTGCCGACAACCCCAATGCCATGTTCGTGTTGTGGAAAGACCACACCGCAGTTGAAGAAGCCGAAGCGATTACTCACCTGTGCCATCAGCCCGGCAAAAATGACTATTCCCGTTACATTGGCGGCATTTATTCCAGCGAATGGTTCTGGGCGAAAATTCTGCACGTCACCCGCGCCGACTCAAAAGTGGCGCAAGCCGCAGTATCGTGGATTGAACTGTGCGACTGGGTTCCGGCGCTGCTTTCCGGCACCACTCGGCCGCAAGATATTCGCCGTGGCCGCTGTAGCGCCGGGCATAAATCGTTGTGGCATGAAAGCTGGGGCGGTCTGCCTCCGGCCAGTTTCTTTGATGAGTTAGATCCGCTCATTAATCAGAGTCTGCCTTACCCAATGTTCAGCGAAACCTGGACTGCCGACGTTCCGGTGGGAAATCTTTCTGCTGAATGGTCTGAACGCCTCGGCCTGCCACAAAGCGTGGTGATTTCCGGCGGCGCATTTGATTGCCATATGGGTGCCGTTGGTGCTGGCGCACAACCAAACACGCTGGTGAAAGTCATTGGTACATCCACCTGCGACATTCTGATTGCAGACAAACAGACCGTGGGCGAACGCGCCGTAAAAGGCATTTGCGGGCAAGTCGACGGCAGCGTGGTTCCTGATTTTATCGGCCTTGAGGCGGGGCAATCTGCATTTGGCGATATGTATGCCTGGTATGGCCGTGTGCTTGGCTGGCCGCTGGAACAACTGGCGCAGCAGCACCCGGAGCTGCGCCAGCAAATTAATGCCAGTAAGAAGCTACTACTGCCTGCGCTCACGGAGGCCTGGGCTAAAAATCCAACGCTCGAGCATCTGCCTGTTGTGCTCGACTGGTTTAACGGCCGCCGCACGCCGAACGCCAACCAGCGACTGAAAGGTGTGATTACCGATTTAAACCTGGCAACCGACGCCCCGGCGCTTTTCGGTGGGCTGATTGCCGCCACCGCCTTTGGTGCCCGCGCGATTATGGAATGCTTTACCGAACAAGGTATTCCCGTCACCAACGTGTTGGCATTGGGTGGAATTGCGCGTAAATCGCCCGTCATCATGCAGGTGTGCTGCGACGTATTAAATCGTCCATTGCAGATTGTTGCTTCCGACCAATGCTGCGCGTTAGGCGCTGCCATTTTTGCCGCCGTTGCCGCAGGCAAGCACGCGGATATCGCCCAGGCACAGCTTGCGATGGCAAGCCAAATCGAAAACACCTTGCAACCGATTCCTCAACGCGCCGAGCGCTTTGAGCAGCTTTATCAACGCTATCAGCAATGGGCTGTCAGCGCGGAACAACACTATCTCCCTTCAGCCCTGAGCCATTAAGGACAAGACGATGAACATTTTTGAACAATATGAAGTGTGGTTTGTAATTGGTAGCCAGCATCTCTACGGTGCGGAGACGCTGCGTCAGGTCAATCAGCACGCCGAGCAGGTAGTTAACGCGCTCAATATTGAAGCCAAACTGCCGTGCAAACTGGTGCTGAAACCGTTGGGGACAACGCCTGACGAAATTACCGCGATTTGCCGCGATGCCAGCTACAACGACAAATGTGCCGGGATGGTGGTGTGGTTGCATACCTTCTCGCCAGCCAAAATGTGGATCAACGGCCTGAGCATCCTGACTAAGCCGCTGTTGCAGTTCCATACCCAGTTCAATGCGCAGATCCCATGGGACAGCATGGATATGGACTTTATGAACCTGAACCAGACCGCTCACGGCGGTCGCGAATTCGGTTTCATCGGCGCACGTATGCGCCAGCAACACACGGTGGTAACGGGTCACTGGCAAGATCCGCAGGCTCATAAGCGCCTTGGTTCATGGATGCGCCAGGCCGTATCTAAACAAGATACTCGCCAGCTTAAAGTCGTGCGTTTCGGCGACAACATGCGTGAAGTTGCCGTGACTGACGGCGATAAAGTTGCCGCACAGATGAAGTTTGGTTTCGCCGTTAATACCTACGCGGTGGGCGATCTGGTGCAGGTCATTAACGCCGTCAGCGACGGCGACGTGAACGCCCTGGTCGACGAATACGAAAGCAGCTATCGCTTAACTGCCGCAGCCCAGGTTAACGGTGAAAAACGCCAGAACGTGATTGATGCCGCACGCATCGAGCTGGGTATGAAACAGTTCCTGGTACAGGGCGGGTTCAATGCCTTTACCACCACATTTGAAGACCTGCACGGCCTGAAACAATTACCAGGCCTGGCAGTTCAACGTCTGATGCAGCAAGGCTACGGCTTTGCGGGCGAAGGCGACTGGAAAACCGCCGCTCTGCTTCGCATCATGAAGGTGATGTCAACGGGCCTTGCGGGTGGCACCTCTTTCATGGAGGACTACACCTATCACTTCGAAAACGGCAACGATATGGTGCTCGGTTCCCACATGCTGGAAGTTTGCCCGTCGATTGCGCTGGCAGAAAAACCGATTCTCGATGTACAGCATTTGGGGATTGGCGGCAAAGAAGATCCTGCGCGTTTGATCTTCTCCACTAAAACTGGCCCTGCGGTGAATGCGAGCCTTATCGATCTGGGCGATCGTTTCCGCCTACTGGTGAATTGTGTCGATACCGTCGAAGCGCCGCATCAGTTGCCAAAACTGCCAGTCGCCAATGCGCTGTGGAAAGCCCAACCCGACCTGCCGACGGCATCCGAAGCGTGGATCCTGGCAGGTGGCGCACACCACACGGTATTCAGCCAATCCCTGACACTCGACGATATGCGCCTGTTCAGCGAACTGCACGGCATTGAGCTGACGGTTATCGACAACGACACTCGCCTGCCTGCGTTTAAAGATGCTCTGCGCTGGAACGAGGTTTATTACAGCTTTAAACGTTAATCCTGTTTTCCCTAACCCCCTCCCAACCTCCCCCTTGCCAGGGGGAGGGCTGGGGTGGGGTCAGTGAGATCTGTATAAGAAATACCCTCGGGGTGAGGGCAGATTTACAAGCTAAGGATCAAACATGTTAGAAGATCTGAAACGCCAGGTGCTGGAAGCCAACCTCGCATTACCCAAACACAATCTGGTGACGCTCACTTGGGGTAATGTCAGCGCCGTCGACCGTGAACGCGGTGTGTTAATCATCAAACCTTCCGGCGTCGATTACAGTATCATGACCGCCGAAGATATGGTGGTGGTGAGCCTGGAAACCGGCGAAGTGGTTGAAGGCAATAAAAAACCCTCTTCCGATACCCCAACCCACCGTTTGTTGTACCTGCAATTTCCGCACATCGGCGGCATCGTCCACACCCATTCTCGCCATGCGACTATTTGGGCGCAGGCCGGGCAATCGATCCCTGCGACCGGAACAACCCACGCGGACTATTTCTACGGCACCATTCCCTGCACCCGCAAAATGACCGATGAAGAAATTAATGGCGATTACGAATGGCAAACCGGTGAAGTTATCGTGAAAACTTTTGCCGAACGCGGAATCGATGCCGCACAAATGCCCGGAGTGTTAGTGCATTCCCACGGTCCATTTGCCTGGGGTAAAGATCCGGTTGATGCCGTTCACAACGCTATTGTGTTGGAAGAAGTGGCTTATATGGGCATATTCTGCCGCCAGCTCACACCAGAATTACCGGATATGCAGCAAACGCTATTGGATAAACATTATTTGCGTAAACATGGTGCTAAGGCTTATTACGGGCAGTAAACGTAACCTGAAGTTGCCGTGCTAAATACGGTAACTTCAGGTACAAATAGAAAAATGAAGAGACGAATACTGATTGCGATAGCTGGTTTGATGCTCAGCATCGCAATCATCACCGCAGGCTCGATCTATACATTCAGCCAAAAAGACGAAACCCGCCATGCGGATTGCGCCATCGTGCTGGGTGCGGGCGTCAATAACCAAATCCCTTCCCCCATTTTTCGCGAACGACTGAATCACGCGATAACCTTATATCAGCAAGGTTATGTCGGAACGATCCTCTTAACTGGGGGTAAAAGCCCCGGGAATAACGTTTCTGATGCAGAAATTGCCAGGCGGTTTATTGTGTCGCAAGGCATTCCTGACGATATTATTTTGCTCGAAGAAAAATCCGTCGTAACAAGGGAAAATCTCAGCAACGCGAAACAAATTATGGATTCACATCATTTGCGTAATGCACTGATTGTTAGCGATCCACTTCATATGAAACGCGCCATCGCAATGGCAAAAAATAACAATATCGACGCGTTCTCATCACCCACTCCGACATCCCAGATTAAGAGTGCATTTGCTCGTACACGCTTTCTTCTCAGAGAGAGTTTTTACTACATTGGCTATGTTATTAGTCACGCTTTTCACTGTATATAAAAGCAGTAATCCCGCACGAAGTGGTCTATAATCAGGCCACTTTTCCTTTTATGAGAACGCAGCGTGTCACAAGCTCGTCAGGGGTTTTTGTTAACTCGTCATTGGCGAGATTCCCCGCTCGGTACTGAAGTAGAGTTTTGGCTGGCAACGGACGATGGCCCGGTGAAAGTGCGCCTGCCGCGCCAGGAGTCAATCGCGTTTATTCCGCAATCTCAACAGTCCGAAGCTGCACGTCTGCTTGCTAACGAAAGCCAGTATCGCCTCACGCCGCTGCCCCTCAAAGATTTCCACCGTCAGCCCGTTTGCGGCCTTTATTGCCGCCAGCATCGCCAACTTATGCGGATTGAAAAACTTCTGCGTGATGGCGGTGTTCGCGTTTATGAAGCCGATATTCGCCCGCCGGAACGTTTCCTGATGGAGCGTTTTATTACTGCGCCGGTTTGGTTTAGCGGTGAACAACAAAATAATCTGGTCGTTGAAACCAAGCTGAAACCCGCGCCGGACTACCGCCCACCGCTGAAATGGGTATCGCTGGATATCGAAACCAACCGCCACGGTGAACTGTATTGCATCGGCCTGGAAGGTTGCGGGCAACGCCACGTTTATATACTTGGCCCGGAAAATGGCGATGCCAGCGGGCTGGATTTTACGCTGGAATATGTCGCCAGCCGTCCGCTGCTGTTAGAAAAACTCAATGCCTGGTTTGCCGAGCATGACCCTGACGTGCTGATTGGCTGGAACGTGGTGCAGTTCGACTTACGTGTGCTGCAAAAAATGGCGGAGCGTTATCAAGTCCCGCTGCGCCTCGGGCGGGGTAGCAGCTTGCTGGAATGGCGCGAGCACGGATTTAAACAAGGTGTGTTCTTCGCGCAGGCGGCTGGCCGCGTGATTATTGATGGCATAGAGGCATTGCGATCCGCCTTCTGGAATTTCTCCTCTTTTTCTCTTGAGACAGTCTCCAGAGAACTGCTCGGCGAAGGCAAAGCGATTGATAATCCCTGGCAGCGCATGGATGAAATTGACCGACGTTTTGCCGAAGATAAGCCCGCACTGGCGAAATACAATCTCAAAGACTGCGAGCTGGTGACGCGGATTTTCCATAAAACGGAACTGATGCCGTTTCTGCTCGAACGCGCGACGGTCAACGGTTTGCCGCTGGACAGGCACGGCGGCTCCGTCGCGGCATTTGGTCATCTTTATATTCCACGTATGCACCGCGCCGGTTACGTCGCACCAAATCTTGGGGAAGTACCGCCACAAGCAAGCCCTGGCGGCTATGTGATGGATTCGCGTCCAGGCTTGTATGATTCGGTGTTAGTTCTGGATTACAAAAGCCTTTATCCGTCGATTATCCGCACCTTTTTAATCGACCCCGTTGGCCTGGTTGAAGGGATGGCAAATCCGGAACCTGAACATTCAGTTGAAGGTTTTCTTGGTGCGCATTTTTCACGAACCACGCATTGCTTGCCTGAGATCGTCGGGCAAATCTGGTCAGGCCGTGACGAGGCAAAACGCCACGGCAATAAGCCGTTATCCCAGGCACTGAAAATCATCATGAACGCCTTTTATGGCGTGCTGGGTACCAGCGCCTGTCGCTTCTTTGATCCCCGGCTTGCCTCGTCGATAACCATGCGTGGGCATCAAGTTATGCGGCAAACCAAAGCGTTGATTGAGGCTCAGGGTTATGACGTGATTTACGGCGACACAGATTCCACGTTCGTCTGGCTAAAAAAAACACATTCAGAAGAAGATGCAGCCAGCATCGGCCAGCAGTTAGTTGAGCATGTGAATGCGTGGTGGAAAGCACATCTGCAAGAAACTCAACAGCTGGACAGCAAACTTGAACTGGAGTTTGAGTCGCATTTTTGCCGCTTCCTGATGCCAACAATTCGCGGCACTGTTGAAGGTTCCAAAAAGCGTTACGCCGGAATGATTCAGGAAAACGATCGGCAAAGAATGGTATTTAAAGGGCTGGAAACGGTGCGCACAGACTGGACGCCGCTGGCTCAGGCGTTCCAACAAACACTTTATTTACGGGTATTCCGCAACGAGCCGTACCAGGATTATATCCGCGAAACCATCGCCAGTTTGATGGCCGGAGAGCTGGACGATCAGTTGATTTACCGTAAACGGCTGCGCCGTCCGCTGAGCGAGTATCAAAAAAATGTGCCGCCGCATGTGCGTGCTGCTCGCCTGGCAGATGAGCATAATCAACGGCTTGGCCGCCCTTCGCAATATCAGAATCGGGGCACCATCAAGTATGTGATCACCACCAACGGCCCTGAGCCGGTGGATTATCAAGAGTCACCATTGGATTACGATCACTACCTGACCCGTCAACTCCAACCGGTGGCCGAAGGAATTTTACCCTTCCTTGAGGATGACTTTGCTACACTTATGACAGGGCAATTAGGGCTATTTTAATAGGCTTGAAGTACGACGAAGAGGTGACGAATGCGTTTCCTTCCAGTACCATAGCGCCCTCCTGAATCATCCTAAATCTACTTTTGAGCTACCGCCCCCTTTGCGCGCGGTCGTTTTACTATTGCCTGCAAATCTTAGTCACTGATAATAGAGCCGAAATCTTATGCCTTTTACACTTGGTCAACGTTGGATCAGCGATACCGAAAGCGAACTGGGACTGGGAACTGTGGTCGCTTTAGACACACGAATGGTAACCCTGCTCTACCCGGCCACCGGTGAAAATCGCCTGTATGCCAGAAATGACTCGCCTATCACACGCGTGATGTTTAATCCGGGTGATACCGTCACCAGCCATGAAGGCTGGCAACTAAAAGTTGATGAAGTTAAAGAAGAAAATGGTTTGCTTGCCTACATCGGTACTCGTCTGGATACCGAAGAAGCCGGTACGATGCTGCGCGAAGTTTTCCTGGACAGCAAATTGGTGTTCAGTAAGCCGCAAGACCGTCTTTTTGCTGGCCAGATTGACCGAATGGACCGTTTCGCCCTGCGTTACCGCTCTCGCGTTTACCAAAGCGAGCAGTATCGCCAGCCCTGGAGCGGCCTGCGCGGCATGCGCACCAGCCTGATCCCGCACCAGCTCAATATTGCCCACGATGTGGGTCGTCGCCACGCGCCACGCGTATTACTGGCTGACGAAGTAGGTTTAGGTAAAACCATTGAAGCCGGGATGATTTTGCACCAGCAACTGCTGGCTGGCAGCGCTGAACGCGTATTAATCGTGGTGCCAGAAACTCTGCAACATCAGTGGCTGGTTGAAATGCTCCGCCGCTTCAACCTGCGTTTCGCCCTGTTTGATGACGAGCGCTACGCCGAAGCCCAGCACGACAGCGATAACCCATTCGAAACAGAACAACTGGTTATCTGTTCGCTGGATTTCGTGCGCCGCAGCAAGCAACGTCTTGAGCATCTGTGTGAAGCCGAGTGGGATATGTTGGTGGTTGATGAAGCTCACCACCTGGTGTGGAGCGAGAAGGCGCCAAGCCGCGAATATCAAGCCATTGAGCAGCTCGCCGAACATATTCCAGGGATCTTGCTGTTAACCGCCACACCTGAGCAGCTTGGTATGGAAAGCCACTTCGCGCGTTTGCGTTTGCTGGACCCAAGTCGCTTCCACGATTTCGAGCAGTTTGTTGAAGAGCAACAGCATTACCGTCCGGTAGCCGATGCCGTTTCACTGCTGCTGGCAGGCAACCACCTGACTAACGATCAGCTCAACATGTTAAGCGAACTGATTGGCGAGCAGGACATAGAACCTCTGCTGCAAACCGCGAACAGCGACCGTGAAGGCAGCAACGCGGCGCGTCAGGAACTGATTTCCATGCTGATGGACCGCCACGGCACCAGCCGTGTGTTGTTCCGTAACACTCGTAATGGCGTGAAAGGCTTCCCGAAACGCGAACTGCATACCATCCGTTTGCCGCTGCCGATGCAGTATCAAACCGCGATTAAAGTGTCCGGTATTATGGCGGCACGTAAGTCTGTAGAAGAACGAGCTCGCGACATGCTCTACCCGGAGCAAATTTACCAGGAATTTGAAGGTGATAGCGGCACGTGGTGGAACTTCGACCCGCGCGTTGAATGGCTGATGGGTTATCTGACCAGTCATCGCTCTCACAAGGTGCTGGTGATTTGTGCGAAAGCCGCCACCGCATTGCAGCTTGAGCAAGTGCTGCGTGAGCGCGAAGGTATTCGTGCGGCCGTGTTCCATGAAGGCATGTCGATTATCGAACGTGACCGCGCCGCAGCCTGGTTTGGCGAAGAAGATACCGGTGCTCAGGTATTGCTGTGCTCCGAGATTGGTTCCGAAGGCCGTAACTTCCAGTTCGCCAGTAATCTGGTGATGTTTGACCTGCCGTTTAACCCGGATTTGCTGGAACAACGTATTGGCCGTCTGGACCGTATCGGCCAGGCGCACGATATTCAGATTCATGTTCCGTATCTGGAAAAAACCGCACAATCAGTGTTGGTGAAGTGGTTCCACGAAGGCCTGGATGCATTTGAGCACACCTGCCCAACCGGTCGCGCGATTTACGACAACGTGTATCCGCAACTGGTTGAGTATCTGGCCGCGCCTGAAAATACAGACGGTTTTGATGCGCTTATCAAACAATGCCGTGAACAGCATGATGCGCTAAAAATTCAGCTCGAACAGGGCCGTGACCGTCTGCTGGAAATCCATTCTAACGGCGGCGAGAAGTCACAAGCGCTGGCTCAGGCGATTTCTGAGCAAGATAACGACACCAACCTGGTGAGTTTCGCACTGAACTTGTTCGATATTGTCGGCATTAATCAGGACGACCGTGGCGACAATATGGTGGTGTTAACGCCAGGCGACCACATGCTGGTGCCAGATTTCCCTGGTCTTCCTGAAGATGGCTGCACCATTACGTTTGAACGTGATGTGGCGCTGTCGCGTGAAGATGCGCAATTTGTGACATGGGAACACCCGATCATCCGTAATGGTCTGGACCTGATTCTTTCTGGCGATACAGGTAGCTGTGCACTGTCTTTGCTGAAAAATAAAGCGCTGCCAGTCGGAACGCTGTTGCTGGAACTGGTGTATGTCGTGGAGGCCAAAGCGCCGAAGCAATTGCAGCTCAACCGCTTCCTGCCGCCAACGCCGGTTCGTATGCTGGTGGACAAAAACGGCACTAACCTTGCCGCCCAGGTCGAGTTTGAAAGTTTCAACCGCCAACTCAGCACGGTGAATCGTCATACCGGTAGTAAGCTGGTAAATGCGGTTCAGTCTGACGTTCATGCCATTTTGCAACTGGCGGAAGAAAAAGTTGAAGCCGAAGCACAAGTGCTGATTAAAGCAGCTCGTGAAGAAGCCGATGAGAAACTGAGTTCGGAGCTTTCTCGTCTGGAAGCGCTGAAAGCGGTTAACCCAAACATTCGTGATGATGAACTCGAAGCTATCGAAAGCAATCGTCAGCAAGTGTTGGAAAGCCTCGCACAGGCTAACTGGCGACTGGACGCGTTGCGTCTGATTGTGGTGACGCACCAGTAATGATTATGGAACCCTATCACCCGCCACTCGAGCCGTGGCTGGTCATCCTTTATCAGGATGAACACATTATGGTGGTCAACAAGCCTTCGGGGTTGTTGTCCGTTCCAGGACGACTGGATGAGCATAAAGACAGCGTGATGACGCGTATTCAACGCGACTTCCCGCAGGCTGAATCCGTACATCGTCTGGATATGGCGACTAGCGGCGTGATTGCCGTTGCGCTGACCAAAGCCGCAGAACGTGAGCTGAAACGTCAATTCCGGGAACGTGAGCCGAAGAAGCAATATGTGGCGCGGGTATGGGGTCATCCTCAGCCAGAAGAAGGCCTGGTGGATTTACCGCTCATTTGTGACTGGCCGAATCGGCCAAAGCAGAAAGTGTGTTATGAAACCGGCAAGGCGGCGCAAACGGAATATCAGGTTCTGGAGTATGCAGCAGATAACACTGCGCGTGTGCAGCTAAAACCGATTACCGGGCGCTCGCATCAGTTACGTGTGCATATGCTGGCGCTGGGTCACCCTATTCTGGGTGATCGCTTTTATGCATCGCCGGAAGCGCTGGCATTAGCGCCGCGTTTGCAGCTCCATGCCGAAATGCTGACCATTACTCACCCTGAGTATGGAACGCCAATGACGTTTCGCGTACCGGCTGACTTCTAAAAAAAGCCTCTCAATCGAGAGGCTTTATCTTTATTTAAATCCTTTGGCCGTCTTAATCAGATCGTACGCTTTCTGAATGTCCTGCGCCTTCTGCTTAGCCATCTCCATCATTTCTGGCGGCAAACCTTTCGCAACCAGTTTGTCCGGGTGATGCTCAGTCATTAATTTACGGTACGCGCGTTTAATGGTGGTGGCATCATCGCTGCTTTTGACGCCCAGCACATTACAAGCATCTTCAAGCGTTGGCCCGCGCTGTTGCTGGAAACCACCCTGCGATTGGTTGTAGCCACCGCCGAACTGCTGGCCACCTTCCATCATGCGTAAGAATTGATCGAACTGCATGCGTGAAATGCCCAGCTCTTCTGCGATAACGTACAGCACTTCCCGTTCGTTAGGATGCAGAGAACCGTCAGCAAATGCCGCCTGGATTTGAATTTCAAGAAACATCCGAATCAGGTCAAAGCGCCCAAAACATACGCTGCGTAACTGACGCATTTTTTCACGTAGCGGATAACCATTCTCTTTACCTACACGAAACGCATGCTGAGCGGCGCTGCGTGCATCACCATGTAATTGCATACGATCCATTAATAGCGATGCAATCTGGATATCCGCTTCCGTGACACGCCCTTTTGACTTGGTCAGATGGCCCATCACTTCAAATGTGGTGCTAAAGAACAGTGACTGGCGCTGTTGCTGGTTAGAAAACCAGGATTGACGACGGCTGCGCACCTTGTCGATGGCATGACCAACCAGTAACCCTATCACCACGCCCCAGAAGCCACCGCCCATAATAAGTGCTATTGCGACACCGAGTACTTTACCCCAATACTGCATATACTCCCCAAATCGTCATGCTGTCGGCTAGAATTTGCTTTATCATACCCGCCATTGATAGCAGCGCCTAACGGCAGACTGCTGAACGGGCTGGATTAATACTAGCGCTGTGGTGATGAGTACGTTAGTCTCAGACCGTTTGCCGACGCTAAGCCATTGATGATGGAACAACGAATAACACGTATGAAAAAACGTATTCCCACCTTGCTGGCCACCTTGATTGGCGCAGCGCTGTATAGTCAACAAGGTATGGCTGCCGATCTAGCTTCGCAGTGCATGCTTGGTATCCCAAGCTACAACCGCCCATTGGTTGAAGGGGACACCAACAATCTGCCTGTTACTATAAATGCCGATCACGCAAAAGGAAATTATCCTGACGATGCGGTATTTAGTGGCAATGTTGATATACAGCAAGGCAATAGCCGCCTGCAATCTGACGAAGTTCTGTTGCACCAAAAGCAGGTTGAAGGCCAACCCGATCCTGTTCGTACTGTCGATGCCGTGGGCAACGTACACTACGACGATAATCAGATCATTCTTAAAGGGCCAAAAGCCTGGTCTAACCTGAATACCAAAGATACCAACGTCTGGAAAGGTGACTACCAAATGGTAGATCGTCAGGGGCGTGGTACTGCCGATTTAATGAAACAGCGTAGCGACAATCGCTACACCATTCTGGAAAATGGCACATTTACCTCCTGCTTGCCGGGTTCGAATACCTGGAGTGTTGTGGGCAGTGAAGTGATTCAGGACAGAGAAGAACAAGTCGCAGAAATCTGGAATGCCCGTTTTAAATTGGGCCCGGTTCCGGTCTTTTATAGCCCTTACCTGCAGTTGCCCATTGGCGATAAACGCCGTTCAGGTTTCCTGATCCCAAGTGCGAAGTACAGTTCCAATAATGGCTTTGAGTTTACACTGCCATATTACTGGAACATTGCACCAAACTTTGATGCCACGATCACTCCGCATTATATGGAACAACGTGGCACACAATGGCAAAACGAATTCCGTTACCTGACCAAGGCTGGTGCCGGCGTCATGGAATTCGACTATCTGTTGTCAGATAGCGAATATAAAGATGATACGGCTAAAAATCCGGAAGGGGATGAACGACGCTGGTTATTCTACTGGAACCATAGTGGTGTGATGGACCAGGTGTGGCGCTTTAATATCGACTACACCAAAGTCAGCGATCCAAGTTACTTTAACGATTTCACATCTAAGTACGGTTCCAGTACTGACGGCTATGCTACGCAGAAATTTAGCGTTGGCTACGCCGTTGAAAACTTTGACGCCACGCTTGCGACAAAACAGTTCCAGGTCTTTGATTCTCAACGCGGAAATAATTCATACAGTGCACAGCCGCAGCTTGATATGAATTATTATCAAAATGATGTTGGGCCGTTTGATACGCGTATTTATGGCCAGGCGGTGCATTTCACCAACGTGAGCAGCGATCAGCCTGAAGCAACGCGTCTTCATATTGAACCCGTGATTAGTTTGCCTCTGTCAAACGGTTGGGCAAGTCTGAACACTGAAACCAAATTGATGGCGACGCATTATCAGCAGACCAATTTGGATACTTACAATGCAGCCAACCCGAACAATCAACTTGATGGCTCGGTGAACCGTACCCTGCCGCAGTTCAAAATGGACGGAAAGCTGATATTCGACCGCGATATGGACTCTGCCGCAGGTTGGGCTCAAACCCTGGAACCGCGTGTACAGTACCTGTATGTGCCATACCGCGATCAGAGCAATATCAACAACTACGACTCCGCATTGCTGCAATCTGACTACAACGGTTTGTTCCGTGACCGCAGTTACGGCGGGCTTGACCGTATTGCATCGGCCAATCAGGTAACGACTGGCGTAACAACTCGCGTTTATGATGACGCAGCCGTTGAACGTTTTAACGTTTCTGTGGGTCAAATCTACTACTTCACGAAATCCCGCACCGGTGATGAAACTATAACCAGTGAAAAAGGTGACGAAACGGGCTCTGTTGTGTGGGCTGGTGATACCTACTGGCGTATGACGGATCGTTGGGGTTTACGGGGTGGCTTGCAGTACGATACGCGTCTGGATAACGTAGCGACCGGCAACGGCGTCGTTGAATACCGCAAAGACAACGATCGTCTGGTGCAGTTCAGCTACCGTTACGCAAGCCCTGAATATATTAGTGCAACAATCCCAGGCATTAATACTGATGCGGCACAGTATAAAGATGGCATATCACAAGTAGGTATGGCAGCAAGTTGGCCGATCGTTGATCGCTGGTCTGTCGTCGGTGCATATTACTACGACACCAAGGCGCAACAAACCGCTGACTCCATGCTGGCAGTGCAGTACAGCTCTTGCTGTTATGCGATCCGTGTTGGTTACGAGCGCAAAATTAACGGCTGGGAAAACGACCAAAGCAAATACGATAACGTAATTGGCTTTAACATCGAGTTACGTGGCCTGAGTTCCAACTACGGCCTGGGCACACAGCAAATGTTGCGTTCGAACATTCTGCCGTATCAGAGCTCGATGTAATTCACTTTGACTAGAATTAGCAACCCGCTTTGCGGCTAAGTAAAATGGAAAAAGTATGAAGAATTGGAGAACGCTGCTTCTTGGTATCGTCCTGGCGACGAATACCTCTTTCGCGGCCCCACAAGTGGTCGACAAAGTTGCAGCCGTGGTGAATAACGGTGTGGTACTGGAAAGTGATGTTGACGGCATGATGCAGTCAGTGAAAACAGGTGCCCAGCAAGCGGGCCAGCAACTTCCTGACGACGCGACCTTGCGCCACCAGGTTCTGGAACGTCTGATCATGGACCAAATCGTCCTGCAGATGGGCCAGAAGATGGGCGTCAAAGTGACCGATGATCAGGTTGATAAAGCCATCGCTGATATCGCCGCACAGAACAAAATGAGCATGGATCAGATGCGTAGCCGTCTGGCTTATGATGGCGTTAATTACAATTCTTACCGTGCTCAAATCCGTAAAGAGATGACGATTTCGGAAGTCCGTAATAACGAAGTTCGTCGTCGCGTTTCTATATTGCCGCAAGAAGTCGAATCTCTTGCTCAGCAAGTGGGTAGCCAGAACGACAGCAGCACCGAACTTAACCTCAGCCACATCCTGATTCCATTGCCGGAAAACCCGACTTCTACTCAGGTAGATGATGCGGAAAAACAAGCGCGTGATGTCGCTTCGCAAGCGCAAAGCGGTGCGGATTTTGGCAAGCTGGCAATCACCTACTCTGCTGACCAGCAAGCGTTGAAAGGCGGTCAAATGGGTTGGGGTCGCATTCAGGAATTACCGTCTATTTTCGCTCAGGCATTAAGCACCGCGAAAAAAGGTGACGTAATCGGTCCGATTCGTTCAGGCGTTGGCTTCCACATCCTGAAAGTGAACGATCTGCGTGGCCAGAGCCAGAGCATTTCTGTGACTGAAGTTCACGCTCGCCATATTCTGCTGAAATCCTCTCCAATTATGAGTGACGATCAGGCACGAGCTAAACTGACGCAAATTGCGGCTGATATTAAAAGCGGCAAAACAACCTTCGATGCGGCGGCAAAATCGTTCTCTGAAGATCCGGGTTCAGCTAACCAGGGCGGTGATTTAGGCTGGGCAGCGACCGACATCTACGATCCTGCTTTCCGTGACGCGCTGTCAAAAATGCATAAAGGTGAGATGAGTGCTCCTGTTCACTCCTCATTTGGCTGGCACTTGATTGAGCTTCTGGATACTCGCAACGTCGATAAGACTGATGCTGCGCAGAAAGATCGTGCATATCGTATGCTGTTCAACCGTAAGTTCTCCGAAGAAGCGCAGACCTGGATGCAGGAACAGCGTGCGTCTGCTTACGTGAAAGTTATAGGTAGCAATGGTTAATATCCATCGCGTGGTCATCACTCCCGGCGAACCCGCCGGGATTGGCCCCGACCTGGTCATCGCGCTGGCAAGCCGCGACTGGCCCGTAGAATTGGTCGTTGTGGCTTCGCCTGAACTCCTCCAGGAACGTGCCGCCCTCCTCGGCCTTCCTCTCCAACTTAAAACTTACCAGCCCGGCACACCTGCAATCCCGCATACTGCTGGCACACTCACCGTTCTCCCTATCGAATTACACGCCCCAGTGAAACCTGGGCAGCTAGATGTGAAAAACAGCGAGTACGTAGTGGAAATGCTGGCCAGAGCCTGCGACGGTTGCATTAGTGGCGAATTTTCCGCACTCATTACTGGGCCGGTGCACAAAGGCATCATTAACGACGCGGGTATCCCGTTTATCGGCCATACCGAGTTTTTCGAAGAGCGATCGCACAGCGAAAAAGTCGTCATGATGCTGGCAACGGAAGAACTGCGCGTGGCGCTGGTGACAACACATCTGCCGCTAAAAGCCATTAGTGATGCAATAACGCCAGATTTATTACGCCAGATAATCACCATCCTGTATCATGACCTGCAAACCAAGTTTGGTATCGCGCAGCCGCACGTACTGGTTTGTGGCCTGAACCCCCATGCCGGGGAAGGTGGCCACATGGGCACTGAAGAGATTGATACCATCATTCCAGTACTGAATGAAATGCGTGGTCTGGGGATGAACCTTTCTGGCCCACTACCGGCAGATACGCTGTTTCAGCCGAAATATCTCGATAACGCCGACGCAGTACTGGCGATGTACCACGATCAGGGCTTGCCGGTACTCAAATACCAGGGCTTTGGCCGTGCGGTCAATATCACGCTAGGCTTACCTTTTATCCGCACTTCGGTTGACCATGGAACCGCGCTAGAACTAGCCGGTCAGGGGAAAGCCGAGGTCGGCAGTTTTATTACGGCGCTTAATCTCGCCATCAAAATGATTGTTAATACTCAATGAATACTCGTGTCCACCAGGGCCATTTAGCCCGTAAACGTTTTGGACAAAACTTCCTTAATGACCAGTTCGTTATCGACAGTATTGTCTCTGCTATAAATCCACTTAAAGGCCAGGCGATGGTTGAAATCGGCCCCGGCCTCGGTGCGTTAACCGAGCCTGTGGGTGAACGCCTGGATGAAATGACCGTCATCGAACTGGACCGCGATCTTGCAGCCCGTCTGCAAACGCATCCCTTCCTGGCACCGAAGCTGACGATTTATCAGCAAGATGCCATGACGATGGATTTTGGAGAGCTGTCGCAAAAAATCGGTCAGCCGTTGCGCGTCTTTGGCAACCTGCCGTATAACATCTCCACGCCATTAATGTTCCATCTCTTTAGCTATACTGATGCCATTGCAGACATGCACTTTATGCTGCAAAAAGAAGTGGTAAACCGTTTAGTTGCTGGCCCTAACTGTAAAGCGTATGGTCGTTTAACCGTCATGGCGCAGTATTATTGTAATGTGATCCCAGTGCTTGAAGTGCCACCAACAGCCTTCACACCTGCACCAAAGGTTGATTCAGCCGTTGTGCGCCTGGTCCCACACGCAGTAATACCGAACCCCGTTAAAGACCTGCGAGTATTAAGCCGCATCACGACTGAAGCGTTTAATAAGCGCCGCAAAACGATTCGTAACAGCCTTGGTCATCTGTTCAGTGCAGAAGTGATGGCGGAGCTGGGAATCGATCCAACCCTGCGTGCTGAGAACATCTCAGTCGCACAGTATTGCCAACTGGCAAACTATTTGGCTGATAACCCGCAGCAGCCGAAGGAGAGTTAACGATGTTAAATTCGCCCCGCGTATGCATTCAGGTACAAAGCGTTTATATCGAATCACAGTCCTCCCCGGAGAACGAACGTTTCGTCTTTGCTTATACCGTCACCATCCGTAACCTGGGGCGAACACCGGTGCAATTGCTTGGCCGTTACTGGCTAATCACCAATGGTAACGGCCATGAAACTGAAGTTCAGGGTGAGGGCGTGATTGGCGTCCAGCCGCATATTGAACCGGGCAACGAATACAGCTATACAAGCGGTGCTGTTCTTGAAACACCGCTTGGCACGATGCAAGGCCATTACGAAATGGTCGACTCTCAGGGCGATGCTTTCCGCGTCGCTATTCCCGTATTCCGTCTGGCTATCCCAGCCTTCATTCACTGATACGATGTCTACATACCTGATTGGCGATGTTCACGGTTGTTACGATGAACTGGTCGCCCTACTGCAACAGGTTGAGTTTACGCCTGGCAAAGATATTTTATGGCTTACGGGCGATCTCGTCGCGCGTGGACCGGGTTCGCTTGAAGTACTGCGCTTTGTGCGCGGGCTTGGTGACAGCGTGCGTATTGTGCTCGGCAATCATGACCTGCATTTGCTGGCGGTTTATGCAGGCATTAGCCGCAATAAGCCGAAAGACCGCGTATCACAATTGTTGGAAGCGCCTGATGCCGACGAGCTGCTGAACTGGTTACGCCGCCAGCCTCTGCTTCAGGTTGATGAAGAGAAAAAGCTGGTGATGGCTCACGCCGGTATCACGCCGCAATGGGATTTGAGCACGGCTTTAGCCTGCGCGCGTGATGTCGAAGCGGTGTTATCAAGCGACAGCTATCCGCTATTCCTCGATGCCATGTATGGCGATATGCCAAATAACTGGTCGCCAGAGCTATCAGGGCTTGCTCGCTTGCGGTTTATCACCAATTCCCTGACCCGCATGCGTTATTGCTTCCCAAACGGGCAACTGGACATGTACTGCAAAGACACGCCAGAAAGCGCACCTGCCCCACTGAAACCGTGGTTTGCTATTCGTGGGCCAGTGACAGATGAATACTCCGTTATCTTCGGGCACTGGGCATCGCTGGAAGGCAAAGGAACGCCGGAAGGGATCTACGGGCTGGATACCGGTTGCTGCTGGGGTGGGGATTTAACCTGCTTGCGCTGGGAAGATAAAACCTATTTTGTTCAGCCATCGAATCGCAAAGCTAGCCTCGATGAAGGTGATACGGCAATAGCGTCTTAATAGAAGTTTCTTCAATCCACTGTCCATCACTCTGGAATTTATCCGGCTCCCAACTGAATAAATTCCAGTATTGCTTCATATAACCCGCATCGACTCCTTTTGTCCGCTTCCCTACATCTCACTATGTGACATAGATCACTGTAGGCCCCCTTCGTTCCGTTTATTTTTGAACCATTCATATCTCATTGATTTTATTATATTTACTCGAGTTATGAATCTCATGCAATTAGAAGTTCTTATCAATGATTCCGTACCTTGTTGAAGGAATAACACCATGGCCACTGACGGCACCCGCTTTACGATCACCGTGGGGAGAACCCCACACGACACCTTCGCTGTGGTGAATTTCCAGCTAACCCAGTCCTACTCTTCCCTATTCAGCCTTGAACTTACCCTTGCCTGTGCCGACCCGGCTATTGAATTTAAAAAAATCCTCGATGAAATGGTTATCCTCACTCTCTGGCAGGGTGACGAAATCAAACGCCGGGTACGCGGTATGGTGACGTTCTGCGAACAGGGCGACACCGGCAAACACCAGACCCTTTACCACATGGCCGTGCACCCGGAATTCTGGCGCAGTAGCCAGCGGAAAAACTGTCGCAGTTTTCAGAATTACGATATCCGCTTCATCTTTGAAAAACTGCTTAAAGAAATGGGTGTTCGCACCCACGATGCGCTGTTTCGCCGCCCACATCCGGAACGTGAGTTCTGCGTGCAGTATCAGGAAACCGACTACGATTTTATCGCCCGCCTGGCTGCTGAAGAGGGGCTGTACTTTTTCGACGATGAGTACCTGAAACAGAACGACCAGAAGCTGACCTTTGCCGATGACAGCAGCGTGCTGAGGGGACTTCCCCCTTTGCCGTACAACCCGAATGCGGCGAACGAATCCAGCAAATACTGCATCAACAGCTTCCGGCGCAGCGCGCAAATCCGCCCCGCACAGGTCACCACGCAGGATTACACCTTCACCGCCCCCAACTGGCGGGCACAGTACCATGAGCAGGCGCCACGGCTGCCGTACCAGCGTCCAGAATATGAAATCTTTGACTATCCCGGTCGCTTTAAGGACGAACAGCATGGTGAGGATTTTGTTCACTATCAGGTCGAAGGCTGGCGTAACAACGTGGATTTTGCCACCGGAACCAGCAACTCACCGCAGCTCCAGCCCGGCCGCCATTTCAGGCTGACTGACCACCCGCGTGAAGATTTAAACGATTTATGGCAGGTGGTGTCCTGTAAGTTAACCGGCAGCCAGCCGCAGGCACTCATTGGCAGTGAAGGCCAGGGCACCACGCTGACGAATAACTTTCATGTTATTCCCGCGATTCAGACTTGGCGGCCACAACCGCACCCCAAACCGCTGGTCGATGGCCCACAAAGCGCAATAGTAACCGGTCCACCGGGGGAAGAAATCTTCTGCGACGAACACGGGCGCGTGCGGGTGAAATTCGCCTGGGACCGCTATAACAAAGCCGATGAAGACAGCTCCTGCTGGATACGCGTCTCGCAGGCGTGGGCGGGTACTGGCTTTGGCAACATCGCCATTCCACGTGTCGGCCAGGAAGTGATTGTCGATTTTCTTAACGGCGACCCGGACCAGCCGATTATCACCGGACGCACCTACCACATTACCAACCGCTCGCCTGGCGACCTGCCGGGCACCAAAACGCAGATGGCTATCCGCTCGCAAACCTATAAGGGTGATGGCTACAACGAACTGATGTTTGAGGATTTGACGGGTCAGGAGTTGCTGTCGATGCATGCCCAGAAGGACATGCAGGTAAAAGTACTCAACAGTAAGGATGTGCGTGTTAACTACGACAGGGTTGTCAGCATTGGGCACGATGAATCGCTAGTTGTGGCAAATGACAGAAAAGTGACCGTTGAAGGTAAACAGGATCATAAAACCACCAAAGATTATCTGAATCTGATTGAAGGCGAGCACCATGTCGAAATCAAAGGGGATCTTGCCCAAAAAATTGCCGGTGTAATGGGGATTAAAGTTCAGGGCGATATTGTCTTACAAAGCGATAGTAAAATTAGTTTTCGTGTCGGTGGTTCATTTATTTCTATTCATGCCGGTGGCGTTGATATTAAAGGACCCAAGATCAATCTGAATAGTGGAGGTAGTCCAGGAGAGGTTATTTTACCGATGAGACCTGCGATTCTTAAGGCTGCTGCGGGCGAAGGGACAATGTTTGTTTCTCATTGCCCTGATGAGGATAAATAATGGAACCTATTCGTTATGCAATCGTTGATGGTTGTATCGTTGATGATCTTTTAGATTATCTCACTGGGCTTAATTCCCCCCATAGCTGTTTATATGCCGAACCTTTGCAACCTGAATTGATAAAGCTAGCCCCTTATCTGCTTGAAGTCACACCAGATGTTGAAGATTGGCTAAATGCAAAAACAAGTCCGTGGGGAATGTACTTAACCACTGATGCAACGATGCGTGTGTTACGACAACATTTGAGGAAATATTTGCAAGTTCTACTCCCTGATGAGAATAAACCCGTAATTTTCAGATTTTATGATCCGAGAAATATTTGGGATTTTCTGAGCATTTTATCAGACTGGGAGAAACATATTTTTCTTAGTACGATAAGCAAGATAGAAACAAATTATCAACAATACCGTTCGCTCTCAGTTAATGACTTGCACAAACGCTATCCGGATGCCTTACCGGTCAAACCTAAATTAATGTCAATAAGTAAAGAGCAATATAGCGAGTTAGAAAAAATATTTGAAAAAAGATATATTGAAGAGTTAGCAATGCTGATACCGCTTGTTCAAGGGGAAGAAAAACACATTGCTATTTCTAATGCTGAATCATTATTCAATTATATGCGTAGCATTGGCATCACTGATAAAAGGAGTATTGAAGAAATAGTAAAATTATTTGTTCAAGAGAATATACTCACTCCTGAAGCCATTCCTTCTGAATATAAAAGAATCTTAGAGGATAGCCACAATCCAGGGCACTACCGAGCCGAAATATTGTTATTGCATGTTTACGGTAAAATACCGGTATGGGAAAGGGATAAAGCATAATGGGCATTAGTTTAACTGCCGGTTCACCTAAATGTTCGTGTAAAAACCCGGACACTTGCACGCACGCTGTAAAAGTAGAAACAACCTCACCAGAAGGTAAGTACGAATACAAACAGGGTGAGTCTTTACCTGTCATTTACCTTCATGACATTGAAGCTAAAGGTGTTAGTTTTAAAACAACACTGATTGGGAAAACTTGTGTCAGTAACAGTCCTGACTGCCCATCAGGCGTGATCTATAATGATTACTATCTTAGTCAACTTGTGAAAGGGGAAAATAGTGACACATTAAAATATTATGGTTATGAGGATAAAGTAAAACTAACTATGGGCAGTATTAATACTGACAAAGAGGGCGCGTCAGATTTTAAGTACGCTTTCGGTGCACTGGAATCTTTAGATGTTGTTAAATTTTTGAGTGATATTGTGTTTAAGGGCTTAGATAATATAGAAAAAACAGAATATGAATTACAAATAGGTGAGTGCCTGGGGCAACCAGTTAAAGAAGTTATATTCCCACTAAAAACAACAGCAAATGATCGAGCAAAACAACCCATTTATAACTCCGTAAATACTAAGATAGTTGTTTTCCCGAAATTCGCGTGGTCAGTAGGGGTAAATATCTCCAGTTCTAAAAATGACGGGACTAAGGAACTTTCTGATGATGAACGCTATGATATTGTACAGGGTGGGCAGAATAATAACTCCATGAGTGTGGGTAAGTATGCCATTACTAGAGGTGTCAATATTACGGGTAGCGCATCAATAAACGTTGGAAGCAGCAGCAAAGATTATAAAAATACGATGGAGAAAGAATTTACACGCTACAAAGACAAACTAACGATTTTAAGTAATGCAGAGAAAACTATTGACACTGTTACTAATATGTTTAAAGCAGATGACAATAAGATACAGCTATTAACGATCGATATAAAATACCCATCTATTGATATTACAGGAAGTGGAGAGCTCCATCTTCGTAAAAATAATACTCCGTATGTAAAATGTGGTGTAGATGTAGATTTGGCACCCTTAATTGAATTTACCATCACGCTAGATTTGATTCAAGCATTCGCCGCCTATTTCCATCAAGAGAAAAACATCGCAAAAATAAGAGAAACGGCACAATCACAAGAGGATGATGTCAAGAACGGTAAGAATGGTATTTACGCAAAAGCAGTATTAAATATGATAGTGTCAGGAAACATAAACCTTTCCTATCAATATTCATCCGATGAAAACTATGATTTCCATTCTGAATTAGGGGATAAAAATGAAGGTCAATTGAGCCTGGCATTAGAATCCAAAGTCGAAGCTGGTCTAAAAATCGTGATCGTTGAGGCTTATTTTAGTGCGGAAGCAAAAATCACCGCTGAATGTTGTTTTGCATTAGAGAAAAAACAAGATAGCGACCTTGAGCTTATCTTTTTCCATAATGGCATTGTTATGTATGCAAAATATAAGATAAAAGTTAGTGTGGGAGACGATGATGAAGACGATAATATCGATCCAAGTCAAAAAAGATCTAAAGATGATAACTACTGGGAAGAGGGAGAAGGTGAATGGGTTATCTGCAAAAAACTAGATAAAGACAAGTCCTCTTATAGAATGATTTTTTGAGATACAAAATATGAAATTAAAAATACTAATTTTAGGCATTTTATTTTTTTCAACCAATCTAGTTGCTGGGGATAATATGGATAACACAAGATATTCTGCATATTTTAAAACACAAAATAGCAACTGTATATTATCGGTTAATGGATTGGATTACCTCAGCACTCTTAGAGATAAAGATTCAAGAACAATAAGTACTGGCAGTGATATAACTGACTCATTGGAGAATAACGAAAATAACGTTATAGGCCTAATGTTTTTCCCTTCAGATCCTGATGTAAAAGAAGATATATATAGTTGCGAAGTAAAAGTTGTTAAATCACTGCCCAACAAAACAGATGAATTGATAACTAATTTCAAAGTAATTTTTGATGGTAAAAACAATCGTAGCTTTGACGATCCTCAAGGATACTCAATACAGGATATTAGTGATACAACTAAAAACCTCATTATTAAAGGAATATCAAATAGAATTAAATTCAAAGGCGACGACAAGCCCAAAGACTGGTTAACTGCGTACCGTAATTTCAACGTGTCAGGTATTCCCGTATGGCAATGGACAAAGGCCACCCCACAAGTTAATAATCAGGACTTACGAAACCAGCTAATATTAGCATACAAAGATCTCATTAATGATTTAAAAAGTAGCGATCTCA
>CBCPKK010000033.1:0-74684 GCA_965119215.1 uncultured Buttiauxella sp. | reverse complement strand
CTTCCTCTTTCAGAGTCAAGCGTTTATTTCGCGCTTCACTCCAACTCACAGGCCGGTTTGTAAGCCGCTTTGCCGTGTCAGTGGAGGCGCAGTATAGGGATTTTCTGGAAGCTGACAAGTATAAAATTCAAAAAACTTATCGTTCGCTTACTTTCCAACCAATACGCCATCACAAAGTCTACTATCGCCTGGTTTTCAAACAAAAACGAGCCCCGGAGGGCTCGTTTTATCTTTATTGTGACTTACTGCACTGCCACTATGTGATCATCTTTAACTTCCAGATGAACCATTTTCCCAGGAATCAGCTCTCCAGACAGGATTTGCTGAGCCAGCGGGTTCTCAATTTGCTGCTGGATAGCACGTTTCAAAGGCCGCGCACCATATACCGGGTCGTAACCATTCTCGCTAAGCAGCTTCAACGCATCATCAGAGATAGTGACTTCGTAGCCACGATCTTCAAGACGTTTATATAAACGTTGCAGCTGAATCTGCGCAATAGATGCAATGTGCTGCTCACCCAGAGGGTGGAATACAACGACTTCATCTATACGGTTAACGAACTCTGGACGGAAGTTCTGACTGACAACACCAAGAATCAGATCCTTCATGTGCCCATAATCCAGGTCGCCGAAGCGTTCCTGAATCAAATCAGACCCCAGGTTAGATGTCATAATCACAACCGTATTACGGAAGTCGACCGTTCTCCCCTGCCCGTCAGTCAGACGCCCATCATCTAATACCTGCAGTAAGATGTTGAATACGTCCGGATGTGCCTTCTCTACTTCATCCAACAAAATGACAGAGTAAGGACGGCGACGAACCGCTTCCGTCAGATAGCCACCTTCTTCGTAACCGACATATCCAGGAGGCGCACCGACCAAACGCGAGACCGAGTGTTTTTCCATAAACTCAGACATATCGATACGCACCATCGCGTCGTCGCTATCAAACATAAAGTTAGCCAGCGTTTTGCAAAGTTCGGTTTTACCTACACCAGTTGGCCCAAGGAACAGGAACGAACCAATTGGGCGGTTCGGGTCGGATAAACCTGCACGGCTACGACGGATTGCGTTCGATACGGCTTCTACAGCTTCATTCTGCCCGATGACACGAGTATGAAGTTGTTGCTCCATACGTAGAAGTTTATCGCGCTCACCTTCGAGCATGCGAGCAACAGGTATCCCCGTCCAGCGCGCCAACACATCTGCAATTTCTACATCGGTGACTTTGTTACGCAGCAGACGCATAGTTTTGCCTTCATTCTGCGTTGCAGCCGCCAGCTGTTTCTCAAGCTCTGGGATTTTCCCATATTGCAGCTCGGACATTCTGGCAAGGTCACCCACACGGCGAGCCTGCTCAATGGCAATTTTTGCCTGCTCCAGCTCCGCTTTAATCGTCTGCTCACCAGAAAGTGAAGCTTTCTCAGCTTTCCACTCTTCTTCCAATACTGAATATTCGCGCTCTTTCTGCCCTAACTCTTCTTCAAGCATACTCAAACGTTTTTGGCTCGCTTCGTCAGACTCTTTCTTCAACGCCTGCTGTTCCAGTTTGAGCTGGATGATGCGGCGATCAAGACGGTCTAACTCTTCTGGTTTCGAGTCAATCTGCATACGAATGCTGGAGGCCGCTTCATCGATAAGGTCGATGGCTTTGTCCGGCAACTGACGATCGGCAATATAACGATGCGATAAAGTAGCAGCCGCAACAATTGCCGGGTCAGTGATTTGCACATGGTGGTGCAATTCGTAACGCTCTTTCAGCCCACGTAAAATAGCGATGGTGTCTTCAACAGAAGGCTCTGCAACGAACACTTTCTGGAAGCGACGCTCAAGAGCGGCATCTTTTTCTATATATTGACGATATTCATCAAGTGTTGTCGCACCTACGCAGTGCAATTCACCACGGGCCAGCGCAGGCTTAAGCATATTACCCGCGTCCATAGCACCGTCTGCTTTACCCGCCCCCACCATCGTGTGCAGTTCGTCAATAAACAGAATGACGTTACCTTCCTGCTTAGAAAGGTCGTTCAGCACACCTTTAAGGCGTTCTTCAAATTCACCACGATATTTCGCACCAGCCACCAGCGAACCCATATCCAGTGCCAGTACCCGACGGCCTTTCAGCCCTTCCGGCACTTCACCGTTAATGATGCGCTGCGCCAGCCCTTCAACAATTGCAGTTTTACCTACACCAGGCTCACCGATTAATACTGGGTTGTTTTTGGTACGGCGCTGTAATACCTGGATGGTACGACGAATTTCTTCATCTCGGCCGATCACCGGATCAAGCTTGCCTTGTTCGGCACGCTCGGTCAGATCGACTGTATATTTTTTCAATGCCTGACGTTGGTCTTCGGCACCTTGATCATTCACGTTCTCGCCTCCACGCATTTGCTCAATTGCAGCTGTCACATTTGCCGTGGTAGCACCTGCTGATTTAAGTAAATCAGTTAATGTTCCGCGTGATTCAAGTGCTGCCAGAACAAATAACTCTGACGAAATAAAGTTGTCATTTCGTTTTTGCGCCAGCTTGTCACACAGGTTTAATGCACGGACTAAATCCTGTGAAGGCTGTACGTCACCGCCAGTTCCTTCAACTTGTGGCAAACGGCTTAATGCTTGCTCTATCGCTGTACGCAACTGACCGGCATTTACGCCAGCGGATGTCAGTAAAGGACGTACGGAGCCACCTTCCTGATTGAGCAGTGCGCTCATCAAGTGAAGGGGTTCGATAAATTGGTTGTCGTGCCCGAGAGCTAAAGACTGGGCATCGGCGAGAGCAAGCTGGAATTTATTAGTAAGACGATCCAGACGCATAACTCCTCCCATAGATAAAACAGGTCAAATTTGCTACTGGAGATTAAATGAGGTCATCCCTCAATTATTCAAGGTTAATGACCTGAAATATTTGAAGCGTGAGTTACCCGCACTGGATCGTCTTGATTCGATAGGTTATATCAGCCAAATGAAACTTGCCATACGGCCGGTGGTTCTGTCGCGTCGATATGAGAAAAAATCACCCGCTTCGCTGTAAGTACAGCGGTCACCACCATAGATGTGGTTTATACCTACAGCAGACAAGCGCTGACGCGCCAGAGTGTAAATATCAGCAATGTATTTTTCCCCTGACGGGCGAAATGCGTTATCAGCTTGAATGTCTTTAGCCATAAACGCTTCCCGTACTTCAGGACCCACTTCAAATGCTTCAGGACCAATAGCGGGTCCAAGCCAGGCGATGATGTTTTCCGGCGCATCGTTAAAGCAAGCAACCGTCTCTTCAAGTACGCCTTCGCACAAACCACGCCATCCTGCATGCGCAGCCGCAACTTCCGTTCCTGCTTTATTACAGAATAGCACTGGCAGGCAATCTGCTGTCATAACCGCGCAAACAGTACCAGGCGTTGAGCTATAAGAAGCATCAGCACGCTTAGACAAATAGGGTTCGCCGGTAAGTTTTAGCACGTCTTTGCCATGCACCTGCTCTAACCAAACGGGTTTTGAAGGTAAAGCGGCGGCGGTATAAAAAAGACGGCGATTTTCTTCGACATCACCCAGGTCGTCACCGCAGTGCGCCCCAAGATTAAGCGAATCGTAAGGCGGCTGACTAACACCGCCGATACGTGTCGAACTGCAAGCAGCCACTCCCTCAGGAAGTGGCCAATGCGGGACGATCAGTTTGCTCATAGCCAGTCCAGTTGATCCTTATGGATTTCTGTATCTGCGCGCAACGCTTCAATCAATTCGACCATATCCTGAGGAATCGGCGCATGCCACTCCATCAACATACCGCTGATCGGATGATGAAGACGCAGCATGGTCGCATGCAGAGCCTGGCGGTCAAACTTGCGCAGCACGCTCACAAACTCTTCGGACGCACCTTTTGGCGGACGCGGACGGCCACCGTAAAGCTGATCGCCAACCAGTGGATGAGTAATGTGCGCCATATGCACGCGAATCTGGTGAGTACGGCCAGTTTCCAGACGCAAGCGCAGACGCGTATGCACACGGAAATGCTCCATGATTCGATAATGCGTAACCGCCGGTTTACCCGTCGGATGCACACACATATGCGTACGCTTGGTAGAGTGACGACTGATTGGCTCATCTACCGTGCCGCCAGCAGTCATATGACCGATCGCAACCGCTTCATATTCACGCGTGATTTCACGTAATTGCAACGCTTCAACCAGGTGCGTTTGCGCAGGAACGGTTTTCGCCACGACCATCAAACCGGTAGTGTCTTTATCCAGGCGATGAACAATACCTGCACGTGGAACATCTGCAATCGGCGGATAGTAATGCAGTAATGCATTCAGTACGGTCCCGTCAGGGTTACCCGCACCAGGATGCACAACGAAATCACGCGGTTTGTTAATCACCAGAATATCGTCATCTTCATAGACGATATTGAGCGGGATATCTTGTGGTTCCCAGCGCACATCTTCCTCAATTTCCGCATTGATAGTGACGCTTTCGCCACCCAATACTTTCTCTTTCGGTTTGTCGCTGAGTTTGCCATTGACCAGCACGCGCTGATCAAGAATCCATTCTTTTATACGCGAACGTGAATAATCAGGGAACAATTCGGCCAAAGCTTGATCTAAGCGTTGACCGAGTTGAGATTCGGACACTGTTGCGTTGAGTTGTACTAGTTGTGCCATAGACAGCTTCTTCGTTAACGTTGGGTTTTACGGCAATGCCGTTTAATATAGTGTGCTATTGTAGCTGGTCTTTATCGGGAGCTGGAACTGCGAGCCTCCCGGATAACATTCTGAGGAAAGTCAAAACGTCATGACGCGTATGAAATATCTGGTGGCAGCAGCCACGTTGAGCCTGGCTTTGGCTGGTTGCTCCAGTTCCAAGGATGAGGTTCCTGATAATCCACCTTCTGAGATCTATGCGACTGCCCAGCAAAAGTTGCAGGACGGTAACTTTAAAGCGGCGATAACGCAACTGGAAGCGCTGGATAACCGTTATCCGTTCGGACCTTACTCGCAGCAAGTGCAGTTAGATCTTATTTACGCTTACTACAAGAATGCTGATTTGCCATTGGCTCAGGCAGCAATTGACCGCTTCTTGCGCCTTAATCCTACCCATCCAAACGTTGACTACGTACTTTACATGCGCGGTCTGACTGACATGGCGTTGGATGATAGCGCTTTACAGGGTTTCTTTGGCGTAGATCGTTCAGACCGCGATCCACAACATGCTCGTGACGCTTTCAACGATTTCTCTAAACTGGTGCGCGGTTATCCGAACAGCCAGTATGTCTCCGATGCCACCAAGCGTCTGGTGTTCCTGAAAGATCGTTTGGCGAAATATGAGCTTTCCGTGGCGCAATACTACACTAAACGCGGCGCGTGGGTTGCAGTAGTTAACCGTGTCGAAGGAATGTTACGTGATTTCCCTGATACTCAGGCCACTCGTGATGGCCTGAAGCTGATGGAAAATGCCTACCGTGAAATGCAAATGCCGGCTCAGGCCGACAAAGTTGCAAAAATCATCGCGGCCAACGGCAACAATACCTGATTGACCGATGTGCAAAAAACAAAATGGCAGCCACATGGCTGCCATTTTTATTGCCTGAAAGCGTTAAACTGAAACGGTTTAGCGTCAGGTCATCCAATCAAATATGGACGCTATTTTGCCGTTCCACAAGCTTTAAAAACAGAGATCCTGTCCTGCCTCACAAAAAGGGTTTACTGACAAAAAGTGACAAAATAGTGTGATTTGCATCACACATTTTGACATTCAGAAAGGTATGCTGGAGTTACCAAGACGGGAAAGACAAGAGGTAACTTTTATGACAATGAACATTACCAGCAAGCAAATGGAAATCACCCCAGCAATTCGTCAGCACGTCGCAGACCGTCTAACCAAACTGGACAAGTGGCAAACTCATCTAATTAACCCACACATTGTCTTGTCCAAAGAACCGAAAGGTTTTGTGGCTGATGCCACCATTAACACACCAAATGGCCAGCTCGTAGCGAGCGCCAAACACGATGATATGTATACAGCTATCAACGATTTGATCAACAAACTGGAGCGGCAGTTGAATAAAGTGCAACACAAGGGTGAGGCACGTCGCACAGCAGGTTCAGTGAAAGACGTTGCCTTCGCGGAAGAAATTGAAGAAGAGTAATGATTTAGCTTTATCAATCACTGCAACGCGCCTTCGGGCGCGTTTTTTATTGACAGAGCGAAAACAGACCGAGTACCTTACTTGTCTGACTTATCAGGAACCGACCATGAAATTATTTCCGTTTTTCTTCGCATTCTTTTTTACCTTCCCCTGAATGGGAGGCAATTCGTCGTGTGATAAAGAATGCGAAGACGAACAAACAGGCCTCCCCAAGCGGGAGGCCTTTTTTATGGCTTTCGAAAAGGTAGCGTTATGAGTGAGACAAACCCGTTGCTGGCACTGCGCGATAAAATCAGCGCCCTGGATGTAAAATTGCTGGCATTGCTGGCAGAGCGTCGCTTATTAGCTGTAGAAGTCGGAAAAGCGAAGCTCGCAACCCACCGCCCGGTACGTGATATTGACCGTGAGCGGGATTTACTGGAACGCCTGATTACGTTGGGTAAAACGCATAATCTGGACGCCCATTACATTACTCGCTTGTTCCAGCTGATCATTGAAGATTCGGTACTGACGCAGCAAACGCTATTACAGCAACACCTGAATAAAACCAATCCACAATCAGCCCGGATTGCTTTTCTGGGCCCGAAAGGTTCTTACTCGCACCTGGCCGCACGCCAGTACGCTGCGCGCCATTTTGAACAGTTTATTGAAAGTGGCTGTGCCAAATTCCATGACATCTTCAACCAGGTTGAAACTGGCCAGGCTGATTACGCCGTCGTACCGCTAGAGAACACCAGCTCAGGCGCGATAAACGATGTCTACGATTTGTTGCAACACACCAGTTTGTCTATCGTTGCTGAAATGACCGTTCCTATCGACCACTGTGTGTTAGTCAAAGGCACCACCGACTTAGAAAGCATTCATACGGTGTACAGCCATCCGCAACCTTTCCAGCAATGTAGCCAATTCATTAACCGCTATCCAAACTGGAAAATTGAATATTGCGAAAGTACATCTGCTGCGATGGAAAAAGTGGCGCAGGCTAACTCGCCACATGTCGCAGCTCTCGGCAGTGAAGCTGGCGGTGGGTTGTATGGTTTGCAAGTTCTGGAACGCAATCTGGCTAACCAGACGCAAAACATTACCCGTTTCATCGTTCTGGCACGCAAAGCCGTTGAAGTCACAGACCAGGTTCCAGCGAAAACCACTCTGCTCATGGCGACAGGCCAGCAAGCCGGGGCGTTGGTAGAAGCACTTCTGGTGCTGCGAAATCACAATCTGATCATGACAAAACTGGAATCGCGACCAATTAACGGTAACCCGTGGGAAGAGATGTTTTATCTGGATGTACAGGCGAACCTGAACGATGAAGCCATGCGCAAAGCGCTGCGTGAACTCGGCGAAATTACCCGTTCGATGAAAGTGTTAGGTTGTTACCCAAGCGAAAATGTTGTGCCAGTCGATCCGGCATAACACTGGCAGTAAGCCAGCGTCATGCTGGCTTACTCATTCCCTTTAAACTTCAATTTCGGCAAACCCGCTACCGCAACTTTCAGCGTAAAAATCGCACCAGAAAGTGGCTTATCCGCTATCTCTGCATCATCCATATTTTCTCGAGTTGTCGTGATGAACAGCGTTTTCATATCATCACCACCGAAACACACCATTGTTGGGCAACGTACCGGTAACTCGTACTCCTCAAGTAAATCGCCTGTTGGCGATAAACGCGCAATGCGATAGCCATCAAATAGTGCAGTCCAGTAGCATCCTTCCTCATCCATTGCCGCACCATCAGGTATGCCCTGCCCCGGCTCAAAGCGTTTAAACACTTCACGCTTACCCGGCTCACCCAGGTCATCTAGCGGCGTTCTGTAAATCACCCGATTTGGCGTGTCCGAGGTATACATCCATTTTTTATCTTCACTAAAAGCTAACCCGTTGGCGCCATGGATATCATGCTGGGTGACATGTGGAGTCAAATCGTTATCAACGCGACACAACAATGCTCCGTTGTAATCTCCCGGCCCCCAAAACGTTCCTGCATAAAAACGCCCATCGCGATCGGTTCCACCATCATTGAAACGAGCCAAAGCAGGGTTATTCGGGTTGTCGCAGACTTTTCGCGTAATTAGCCCTGTGTGATTAGTGAGATAAATTCCGCTGCGCAGCGCGACAATAAAGCCACCCGTTTCGCACAGAGAAAAACATCCAACTTCTTCGGAAAACTGGATCACATCATGTTTTTTGTTTGCGATGTTATAGCGATGAATTTCGTTTTCGAGAATATCCGTCCAATAGAGGCAGCTTTCCTCCGCGTTCCATGTGGGGCATTCAGGTAAGTGGCCGATATAATCGAACAGAACTTGCGGCTGGGTCATTTATCTATCCTTAATCGCCAATAAAAAAAGCCAACAGATATTCCTGCTGGCTTTTGATTATAAAACCTTTTTGCAATTATGGACGGCTATCATTCGCCTGACGTAACAAAGTGCGGCTTTCACTCTGGAAGCGCTGCGCGTAATCGCCAAACCAGTGTTCGACTTTACGGAAACTGTCGATGAATGCTTGTTTATCGCCATGTTCCAGCAGACCAATCGCCTCACCAAACCGTTTGTAGTAACGCTTGATAAGATCCAGATTGCTTTCTGAGGACATAATAATATCTGCGTAAAGCTGCGGGTCTTGTGCGAACAAGCGACCTACCATCGCCAGTTCCAGGCGATAAATCGGTGAAGAAAGCGCCAGTAATTGCTCGAGCTGAACATTCTCTTCTGCCAGATGCAAACCATAAGCAAAGGTTGCAAAGTGGCGCAGTGCCTGAATAAACGCCATGTTCTGATCGTGTTCAACGGCTGTGGAACGATGTAAACGCGCGCCCCAAACCTGAATCTGTTCCAGGAACCACTGATAGGCTTCCGGTTGGCGACCGTCACAATACACCACGACTTGCTTCGCAAGGCTGCCGCTATCTGGCCCAAACATCGGGTGTAACCCAAGAACAGGCCCCTGATGTGCAGCCAACATGGCTTGCAGCGGGCCATTTTTCACCGATGCCAGGTCGACCAAAATACAGTCATCAGGTAATGACGGTAGCTGAGCGATAACTTGTTCGGTGATATGAATCGGCACACTCACAATGACCATACCTGCATCGGCCATCAATTCTGGAGCTTTAGCCCAATCTTCTTTCTCGAGAATACGCACCTGATAACCAGACAAGGTGAGCATTTTTTCAAACAAGCGACCCATTTGACCACCGCCGCCAACGATAACCACCGGGCGCAGTGCAGGGAACAGGGTTTTAAAGCCCTTGTCATTCTCGCTTGAGTACGACTCACGCATTACACGGCGCAAGACATCTTCAATCAGGTCTGGTGGGACGCCCAGCGTTTCCGCTTCTTTCCGACGTGAAGCCAACATTGCAGCTTCACGTTCCGGGACATAAATCGGTAAACCATACTGGCTTTTGACTTCGCCAACTTCCGCTACCAGTTCCAGGCGGCGTGCCAGTAACCCCAGCAACGCCTTATCCACTTCATCGATTTGATCGCGCAGCGCGGTCAATTCAGCCACCATAGTAAAACCTCTTATGCCTGACGCGCCGCAAGCGTACCGTTCAGATCCTGATGAATCTCACGCAGCAAAGTCTCAGTGGTTTCCCAGTCGATGCAAGCATCGGTGACAGAAACGCCGTACTTCATTTCGCTACGCGGTTGCTCTGAAGATTGATTACCTTCATGGATATTACTTTCAATCATCAGGCCAATAATCGAACGGTTACCATCTTTAATTTGAGCGATAGCTGATTCAGCTACGCCCGGCTGGCGGCGGTAGTCTTTGTTTGAGTTGCCATGGCTGCAATCTATCATCAAGGCCGGGCGGAGTCCCGCCTGCCCCATCTCTTTTTCACACTGCGCGACATCTGCCGGGCTGTAGTTAGGTGCTTTACCGCCACGTAAAATCACATGGCCATCAGGGTTACCCTGAGTTTGCAGCAAGCAGACCTGGCCTGCCTGGTTGATACCGACGAAACGGTGCGGCATAGATGCGGCACGCATCGCATTAATTGCAGTACCCAGGCTGCCGTCCGTGCCATTTTTAAAACCAACTGGCATGGAAAGACCGGAAGCCATTTCACGGTGAGTCTGGGACTCAGTGGTACGAGCACCGATTGCAGACCAGCTGAACAAATCGCCAAGGTATTGCGGGCTATTTGGATCAAGGGCTTCTGTCGCCAATGGCAGGCCCATGCTAACCAGCTTTACCAGCAAATGACGAGCAATTTTCAAACCACCTTCGACATCAAACGAGCCATCCATGTGCGGATCGTTGATAAGCCCTTTCCAGCCCACAGTGGTACGTGGCTTTTCAAAATAGACGCGCATCACGAGGTACAGACTATCGCTAACTTGTTCAGACAAAGTTTTAAAACGACGAGCATATTCAATCGCAGCTTCTGGGTCGTGGATCGAGCAAGGTCCACACACCACTAAAAGACGCGGATCACGGCCAGCGATAATATTGGAAATCGTCTGGCGGGACTGTTCAATCTGCGCTTCTTGAGCCGCAGTCAGCGGGAATTCCGCTTTCAGTTGATCCGGAGTGATTAATACCTGTTCGTCAGAAATATGAACGTTGTTCAGCGCGTCTTTTTGCATGATGGCGATCCTGTTAGCTCGTTTGCGATAGTCGTTTCCTCAGTGAGGATGGCACTACATTATCACTTTTAGTAAAGATTGCAATCCATATTACGTAAACAATACGTTACAATAATAAAATAATTGCCGTTTATAACGCATAAAACAACGCAAAGTGTAAATATAAAAATACACCCATGCATGACTACCCATCTTTTCAGCGCAACTATGCATTCTTTAAAAATAGCGGGGTACAAACTCATAAGCGCTCTATGCTCAGAGAGTACTCTTTGAAATGGATATCCCAATCATGCGCTGCATCGCTCTTATCCCGGTCTTATTTCTTTCGGCCTGTTACGTTGATCCTTACACACATGCTCCAACACCGGCTCCCACCGACTGGTATCAGGCGGGTTGGGATGATGCAATGTCCGGGCAACCTATAAGAAGTAATCTTGTCATTGCACATATGCACAATGACGACAAAGTGGATCGTCAGGAATGGCTAAAGGGATACGCGGAAGGCCAGCAACGGATTTGTAATCCTAAGTTTCTGGTTATTCAGGGGCAAAGCGGCAAGTCATTCCCTGCCAGCTGCGAAACACTGCCAGATGTTGCTGAGCTTCGTGTCCAATGGGATAAAGGCAGCCGTGCCGGATTTCAGGAATCGTTCTTGCGATAGGCAAAAAAAAGGGCTGCCAAATGGCAGCCCTTGATACGGATGTCGCTTAAGCGCCAAGACGCTCTTTGATACGAGCAGACTTACCGGTACGCTCACGCAGGTAGTACAGTTTAGCTTTACGAACGGCACCACGGCGTTTAACAGCAATGCTGTCGATTACTGGGGAGTGAGTCTGGAATACACGCTCAACACCTTCGCCGTTGGAAATTTTACGAACAGTGAATGCAGAGTGCAGACCGCGGTTACGGATTGCGATAACCACGCCCTCAAATGCCTGCAGACGTTTTTTAGAACCTTCAACGACCCATACTTTCACTTCCACGGAATCACCCGGACGGAATGAAGGTACATCCTGTTTCATCTGTTCTTGTTCAATTTGCTTAATAATGTTGCTCATAATTTAATCTCTTATCCTGGGTAAACTGATGTATTGGGTGGTATTAACCTTGCCCATCATGTTTATGTTGCTGTTGTGCGTGTTCCCGTTGGAACTCCGCCAGCAACCTTGCTTGCTCTTCAGTCAGAGCCAGGTTTTCCAGAAGTTCAGGTCTTCTAAGCCAGGTACGGCCCAACGACTGTTTCAGGCGCCAACGGCGAATATCTGCATGGTTTCCCGACAGCAAAACTGGCGGAACCTCCATGCCTTCTAACACTTCAGGACGGGTATAGTGTGGGCAATCCAGCAACCCATCGGCAAACGAATCTTCGCTTGCTGACGACTGATGCCCCAGCACTCCCGGAATAAACCGAGAAACCGAGTCAATCAGTACCATTGCGGGTAATTCACCACCGCTGAGGACGTAATCGCCGATTGACCATTCTTCATCAATTTCGGTTTGGATTACGCGCTCATCTACCCCTTCGTAACGGCCACAAACCAGAATTAACTTCTCATTTGTTGCCAGTTCGCTGACGCCTGCTTGATCAAGCTTGCGCCCCTGAGGTGAAAGATAGATAACCTTAGCACCTTCCCCTGCCGCTGCTTTCGCTGCGTGGATGGCTTCCCGTAAAGGATTTACCATCATAAGCATACCCGGTCCGCCGCCGTAAGGACGTTCGTCCACGGTACGGTGCCGGTCATAAGTGAAGTCACGCGGACTCCAGCTTTGGATGCTCAGCAGGCCATTTTTTACTGCCCGGCCAGTTACCCCGAAGTCGGTAATTGCGCGGAACATCTCTGGAAACAGGCTAACTACACCAATAAACACAAGCCAATCCCCATTACGCCGTCTTTTACCGTTAATCCGGAGGTTTTAAAAACCAGGATCCCAATCTACTTCAATGGTTTGAGTAGCGAGATCGACTTTCTTGATAACCTGCCCATCGAGGAACGGAACCAGCCGCTCCTTGATACCGAACGCATCTTTCAGGTTTGCCTTAATGACGAGAACGTCATTGGAGCCGGTTTCCATCATGTCGATGACTTTACCAAGCTGATATCCCTCAGTAGTGACGACCTGGCAACCCATAAGGTCTTTCCAGTAATAGTCACCGTCTTCGAGATTGGGCAATTGCGTTGAATCAACCACAATTTCACAATTAGTGAGGAGATTCGCGGCATCCCGGTCATCAACGCCTTTCAGCTTGATAACCAAATCCTGATTGTGGTGCTTCCAGCTTTCCAGCTGTACTTGCTGCCACTGACCCGCCTTCTGAATAAACCAGGGCTGATAGTCAAAAATGCTATCGGCGTCTTCGGTAGAGGAAAACACTCTGAGCCAACCACGAATACCATAGCAGGAGCCCATCTTCCCCAATACGATTGGGTTAACAGGTGCCTTTGAGGCGAGTTGATTGCTCATCATGACCACCGTGACAGATTAAGCTGCTTTCTTTGCTGCTTTGATCAGCGCAGATACGCGATCAGAAACGGTTGCGCCCAGGCCAACCCAATGCTCGATACGATCCAGATCAAGGCGAGTAGCCTCGTCTTTTTCAGAAGCGATAGGGTTGAAGAAACCAACGCGCTCAATGAAGCGACCGTTACGTGCATTACGGCTGTCTGTAACAACAACCTGGTAGAACGGACGCTTTTTAGCGCCGTGACGTGCTAAACGAATAGTTACCATAACATCCTCTTTAGTGAATAAAACACCAGGCCCCATCGAGGGAGGGAGCCTGGTGTCATATTAAAAGCCCGAAAATTTTACTCATTTCGGCGCAAAATGCAATCTAAATGAGCTTAACGACCTGGGAAACCTGGCGGCATCATACCTTTCATGCCGCGCATCATTTTCGCCATTCCGCCTTTCTTCATCTTCTTCATCATGCGTTGCATGTCGTCGAACTGCTTAAGCAGACGGTTGACATCCTGCACCTGCATACCCGCACCCGTCGCGATACGACGTTTACGCGAACCTTTGATAATCTCTGGCTGCGCACGTTCTTTGAGCGTCATGGAGTTAATAATAGCTTCCATACGCACCAGAACTTTGTCATCCATTTGCGACTTAACGTTATCCGGCAATTGCCCCATACCTGGCAATTTGCTCATCATACTCGCCATGCCGCCCATGTTTTTCATCTGCTTAAGCTGGTCAAGGAAGTCGTTGAGATCAAACCCATCGCCTTTCTTCAGCTTGCTGGCCAGCTTTTCAGCCTGAGCACGGTCAACTTTGCTTTCAATATCTTCGATAAGCGACAGAACATCGCCCATCCCCAGAATACGTGAAGCAATACGATCCGGGTGGAATGGCTCCAGCGCTTCCGTTTTCTCACCCACACCGAGGAATTTAATCGGCTTGCCGGTGATATGACGGATAGACAGTGCCGCACCGCCACGCGCATCACCGTCGACTTTCGTCAATACGACGCCCGTCAGTGGTAAGGCTTCGTTAAAGGCTTTTGCAGTATTTGCCGCATCCTGACCCGTCATGGCGTCGACAACAAACAGGGTTTCAACTGGGTTAATCGCAGCATGAACCTGTTTGATTTCGTCCATCATCGCTTCATCAACGTGCAAGCGACCGGCGGTATCCACCAGCAGCACGTCAAAGAATTTAAGCTTCGCTTCTTTCAGCGCCGCATTAACGATATCGACAGGCTTTTGCCCGGCATCGGATGGGAAGAAATCGACACCGACTTGTTCAGCCAGCGTTTCCAACTGTTTGATCGCCGCAGGGCGATAAACGTCGGCAGACACCACCAGCACTTTCTTCTTGTGCTTCTCGCGTAGGAATTTACCTAATTTCGCAACGCTTGTGGTTTTACCCGCACCTTGCAGACCCGCCATCAGCACAACGGCTGGCGGTTGAGCGGCAAGATTCAGGCTCGCATTCTCTTCGCCCATCGCTGCAACCAATTCGGTGCGAACGATTTTGACGAACTCCTGACCCGGCGTCAGGCTTTTGTTAACTTCATGGCCAACCGCTTTTTCTTTCACACGGCTGATAAAGTCACGCACGACAGGCAGCGCAACGTCCGCTTCCAGCAGCGCCATGCGCACTTCGCGCAGAGTTTCTTTTACGTTTTCTTCAGTCAGCCGCCCGCGGCCGCTGATATTGCGCAGCGTGCGCGATAGACGGTCAGTTAAATTATCAAACATTGTCTTTTGCCTAACGTGGTAACTTAGGGCCGCAGCTTGCGACACAAAACAGAATTTTGCAGATTATAACATGAAGCCGCCTTCGGTGTGATGCACGGTTAGAGTTGGAGCAGGCGGCAGGTAACGTTATACTGCTTTTTTTCATCTCTGGCTAATTGACCGACACTTTATATGCCTGTTTTCGCAATCCTTGCGCTTGTAGCCTATTCCTGCAGCCTCGCGCTGATCATCCCCAGTCTGCTGACAAAAAACAGCGGATGGCGTCGCTTTGCCATTATATCGGCCATCGTTGCTCTTGTAAGCCATGGTGTGGCACTTGAAGCGCGTATATTTTCCGCCGACGGGGGGCAAAACCTCAGCTTACTCAACGTAGGTTCGTTAGTCAGCTTGATGATATGCACCGTCATGACGATAGTGGCATCGCGCAATCGCGGCTGGCTGTTGTTGCCGATTGTGTATGCCTTCGCCTTAATCAATCTGGCGCTGGCGACCTTTATGCCTAACGAATTCATCACCCATCTGGAAGGCACTCCTGGGATGATGGTGCATATCGGTTTGTCGCTCTTTGCCTATGCCACACTGATCATTGCGGCACTTTATGCGTTGCAACTGGCCTGGATTGACTACCAGCTCAAGAACAAAAAACTCGCCTTCCGCGCTGAAATGCCGCCGTTGATGAGTATTGAGCGCAAAATGTTTCACATCACCCAGGTCGGCGTTGTATTGCTGACGCTAACGCTTTGCACCGGTCTGTTTTATCTGAAAAATCTATTCAGCCTGGAAAATGTCGACAAAGCTGTGTTGTCGATTCTCGCATGGTTTGTCTACATCATTTTGCTGTGGGGACACTATCATGAGGGTTGGCGAGGCCGCCGTGTGGTGTGGTTTAACGTCGCTGGTGCAGCGATTCTGACACTTGCCTATTTTGGTAGCCGCGTTCTGCAACAATTTGTTGGCTGATTATCGGCTACTCCCGTTTTTATAAAGGAAAACCCTTTTGGAACAGATCTCAACTACTACTTTGATCGTCACGCTGATCATCATGGTAGTAGTTTCAGCGTACTTCTCCGGTTCTGAAACCGGCATGATGACGCTCAACCGTTACAAGCTGCGCCACCTTGCCAAACAAGGTAACCGTGCCGCTAAACGAGTCGAAAAACTTCTACGCAAGCCAGACCGCCTGATTAGTCTGGTGTTGATCGGCAATAACCTGGTCAACATTCTGGCCTCGGCCATCGGCACCATCGTTGGGATGCGCCTGTACGGTGATGTGGGTGTCGCCATCGCGACCGGTATTCTTACCTTTGTGGTACTGGTTTTCGCCGAAGTCCTGCCAAAAACCATTGCCGCGCTGTACCCTGAAAAAGTCGCGTTCCCTAGTAGTTTCCTGCTTGGCCCACTGCAAATTCTGATGATGCCACTGGTGTGGTTGCTAAATGTCATCACCCGTATGCTGATGCGTCTTATCGGGATTAAAACCGATACTGTCATCAGTAGCGCGCTCAACAAAGACGAGCTGCGCACCCTTGTGAATGAGTCCCATACAAAAATTTCCCGTCGCAACCAGGACATGCTTCTTTCGGTGCTGGATCTGGAAAAAATTAGCGTCGACGACATCATGGTGCCGCGAAATGAAATTGTTGGCATCAATATCAACGACGACTGGAAATCTATCGTTCGCCAGCTTACGCACTCCCCACACGGGCGCATTGTGCTGTACCGCGACACGCTGGACGATGCCATGAGCATGCTGCGCGTGCGTGAAGCCTATCGTCTGATGACGGAAAAGCAGGAGTTCACCAAAGAGACGTTGCTGCGTGCCGCCGATGAAATTTACTTCATACCGGAAGGAACACCGCTCAGCGTTCAGCTAATAAAATTCCAGCGCAACAAGAAGAAAGTGGGCCTGGTGGTCGACGAATACGGTGATATTCAGGGACTGGTCACCGTTGAAGATATTCTGGAAGAGATTGTCGGTGATTTCACCACATCCATGTCTCCGACGCTTGCTGAAGAAGTCACGCCGCAAAACGATGGCTCAGTCATTATCGAAGGTAGCGCGAACGTTCGTGAAATCAACAAAGCCTTTAACTGGACGCTTCCGGAAGACGAAGCTCGCACGGTAAACGGCATGCTGCTTGAAGAACTGCAAGAGATCCCAGCCATCGATACGCGGGTGCGTTTAAGCCACTACGATATTGATATTCTTGATGTACAAGACAACATGATTAAGCAAGTGCGCGTCACGCCTGTGACACCGCTACGCCAAAGCGTTGAAGAATAAATCGTAGAAGATACGCAGATACAAAAAAGCCAGCCGCGAAGGCTGGCTTTTTACTTAAAGCGATTAAGTCTCAGACAAATTACGCTTTTGCTTTAGCAACAGAAACCATTGCTGCACGCAGTGTGCGGCCATTCAGGGTATAACCCTTCTGCATCACCATCAGCACATGGTTTGGTGCCACGTCTTCAGATTCAACCATCGCAATCGCCTGGTGCACATCTGGGTTGAACGGTACGTTGGTATCACCAACGATCTCAACACCAAATTTACGCACCACATCCAGCATCGATTTCTGAGTCAGTTCGATACCTTCAATCATGGCGGCTAAATCCGTATTGGACTTGTCTGCCACTTCCAGAGCGCGGTCCAGGCTATCGATAACCGGCAGCAGTTCGTTGACAAATTTGTCCAACGCGAACTTGTGCGCTTTCTCAATATCGAGTTCGGTACGGCGACGGAGGTTTTCCATTTCCGCTTTGTTGCGTAACACGCTGTCACGCTCGCGCTGCTGAACTTCTTCCAGTTGCGCTGTTAAATCGGCAATTTGTTCATCGCGCGGATCAACCACTTCGGCACCCTCTACGGCCTCGACTTCTTCGTGGCTTTCCATTGCAATTTCGTCCGAGACTTGCTCGTCTGGTGTTTTCTGATCTTTACTACTCATGAATTTCTCCGCGTTTTTAGCATTCATCTCGCTGGTTCGCTTATTATGGGGATCCGTTTCCGGGATTCAAGGGAACGTGACATATTGTCGTAATACGACTGCATCTTTGCGCATAAGGACCATCAGCATAATGAACAAACATTTCAACTGCATTGGTATTGTCGGGCACCCTCGTCACCCCACAGCCCTGACCACGCATGAAATGCTGTATCGCTGGCTATGCACCAAAGGCTACGATGTCATTGTCGAGCAGCAAATTGCCCAGGAACTTAACCTCAAAAACGTGAAAACCGGCACGCTGGCAGAAATCGGCCAACAGGCTGATCTCGCGGTTGTTGTAGGCGGTGACGGCAATATGCTTGGCGCAGCACGCGTGCTTGCTCGCTACGATATCAAAGTCATCGGCATCAACCGTGGCAACCTCGGCTTTCTTACCGACCTTGACCCGGACAACGCACAGCAGCAGCTTGCCGATGTGCTCGAAGGACATTACATCGCCGAACGCCGCTTCTTACTGGAAGCCCAGGTTTGCCAGCAAGATACGCCAACGCGCCTGAGCACCGCCATCAACGAAGTGGTGCTTCACCCGGGCAAAGTTGCGCATATGATTGAATTCGAAGTCTACATCGATGAGATCTTCGCTTTCTCGCAACGCTCCGATGGACTGATTATTTCGACGCCAACGGGCTCGACGGCCTATTCACTATCAGCTGGCGGGCCAATACTCACACCGTCGCTGGATGCCATCACTTTAGTGCCGATGTTCCCACATACGCTGTCAGCCCGCCCATTGGTGATAAACAGCAGCAGCACCATCCGCCTGCGTTTTTCACACATGCGCAGTGACCTGGAAATAAGTTGCGATAGCCAGATTGCCCTGCCGATACAGGAAGGTGAAGATGTGTTGATTCGTCGCTGCGATTACCACCTGAATCTTATCCATCCTAAAGATTACAGTTATTTCAATACATTGAGTTCGAAACTCGGCTGGTCGAAAAAATTGTTCTAAAAAGTCGCTCTGGCTCTTTACTGTATATAAAACCAGTTTATACTGTATGAAAACACAGTCATGTCTTTTCATACAGGAAAGCAATTATGCTGGCACAACTCACCATCAGTAACTTCGCAATCGTTCGTGAACTGGAAATTGATTTTCACCACGGCATGACCGCCATTACCGGTGAAACAGGTGCCGGTAAATCTATTGCAATTGATGCCTTAGGGTTGTGCTTAGGTGGACGTGCAGAAGCCGATATGGTGCGCCAGGGCGCGACCCGAGCCGATCTCTGCGCCCGCTTCTCCCTGAAAGACACGCCTGCTGCCTTGCGGTGGCTGGAAGAAAACCAACTTGATGATGGGCGCGAATGTTTACTGCGCCGCGTTATTAGCAGCGATGGCCGTTCGCGCGGTTTCATCAATGGAACTGCCGTCCCACTTTCCCAGCTTCGCGACCTCGGCCAGATGCTAATCCAAATTCACGGTCAGCATGCGCACCAGCTTTTGTTGAAACCAGAACATCAAAAAAATCTGCTGGATGGTTATGCGGGTGAGTCTGTGCTGCGGCAAAAAATGGCAGAATGCTACCGCGAGTGGCATCAAAGCTGTCGCACTCTGGCGCAGCATCAACAACTTGCCCAGGAACGTGCGGCACGCACCGAGCTGCTTAATTATCAGCTGAAAGAACTCAATGAATTCTCCCCAATTGCGGGCGAATTTGAGCAAATTGATGAAGAATACAAGCGCCTGGCCAATAGCGGGCAGCTGATTTCCACCAGCCAGCAAGCGCTCGCCATTCTCGCGGACGGCGAAGACAACAACCTGCAAAGCCAACTGTATACCGTGCGCCATCTCATGGAAGAACTGGTGGGAATGGATGGGAAACTCTCTGGCGTATTGAATATGCTGGAAGAGGCGAATATTCAGATATCTGAAGCCTGCGACGAGCTACGCCATTATTGTGACCGGCTGGATCTCGACCCTAACCGTCTGTACGAACTGGAACAGCGAATCTCCCGGCAAATTACGCTGGCACGCAAGCACCACATATCCCCGGAAGAATTGCCACTCTTCCATCAGCGACTGCTCGAAGAGTTACAACAACTCGACGACCAGACCAGTTCACAAGACGAACTGATGCAAGCGGTAGCTCATCATCATCAACAAGCGCTCAGCGTCGCACACGAATTGCATCAGCGCCGTGCGCATTACGCAGCGGAGCTGTGTGCGTTGATAACCGAAAGCATGCACTCACTGTCCATGCCGCACGGGAAATTGGCCATTGACGTAGAATTTAACGAAAACCATCTGACTGCCGAAGGCGCGGACCGCATAGATTTCCGCGTCAGCACCAACCCAGGCCAACCTTTGCAGCCGCTGGCAAAAGTGGCCTCCGGTGGTGAACTTTCGCGTATTGCTCTTGCCATTCAGGTGATCACAGCTCGCAAGATGGAAACACCCGCGCTGATTTTCGATGAAGTCGATGTCGGGATCAGCGGCCCTACAGCCGCGGTGGTAGGTAAATTACTGCGCCAGTTAGGCGAGTCCACGCAGGTCATGTGTGTCACACACCTGCCGCAGGTCGCAGGTTGTGGTCATCATCATTTCTATGTCAGTAAAGAAACTGACGGTGAAATGACGGAAACACATATGCAACCACTGGATAAACGCTCGCGCTTGCAAGAATTGGCTCGTTTGCTCGGTGGCAGCGAAGTCACACGCAATACGCTTGCCAACGCGAAAGAGTTACTGGCGGCTTAATTTAATCGTTCAAAAAACAACCATTTCGCTGGCTTATTGTTAATTGAGTCGGTTTTAAGCCAACTTTTTTGCTGTACCAGGGTCAGAGTTGAGCGCCTTAATGTTTTAAACTGCGTAAAGGTTTATTATCATCGGCATATTATGAATGAGCCATGTGCTGCTCGGGCCCGAAAAGGAATCAAATCACTATGCGCTGTAAAACGCTGACTGCTGCCGCAGCGGTTCTTCTTATGCTGACCGCAGGCTGTTCCACTCTGGAGCGAGTGGTTTACCGCCCCGACATTAACCAGGGGAACTACCTGACACAAAATGATGTGTCAAAGATCCGTACTGGCATGACTCAACAACAAGTTGCGTATGCTCTGGGTACACCGATGATGACCGATCCATTCGGTACAAGTACCTGGTTCTATGTTTTCCGCCAGCAGCCAGGGCATGAAGGCGTGACTCAGCAAACGCTGACGCTGACCTTCAACAGCAGCGGTGTGTTAACCAACATCGACAACAAGCCGAAGCTGGAAAAAGAATAACCCACAAAAAAAGGTGCCGATGGCACCTTTTTTTTGGCTACTTCTGAGCGGCTTTTTCAGCTCTCTGCCGTCTGAGCTCTTTCGGGTCAGCAATCAGTGGCCGATAAATTTCCACTCGATCACCTTCGTTAACCACATCGGTCAATTTTACTGGTCGGCTAAAAATGCCAACCTTATTTTTCGACAGATCGATATCCGTACGCAGTTCAAGAATGCCTGACGCAGCAATCGCCTCCTCAACAGTACTGCCCTGCTCCAGCCGAACCTTGAGCAAATACTGCTTTTCCGCCAATGCGTAGACCACTTCAACATTGATATCAGGCGACACTGTAAACCTCTTTGGCGCGGACGGTAAACGCCTGAACCATGTTACCCGCCAGCTCTTTGAAGATACGGCCAAACGCCAGTTCAATCAGTTTGTTCGTAAACTCAAAATCAAGCTGAAACTCGATACGGCATGCTTCGGCACTCAGTGGCGTAAACTTCCAGCCCCCCATCAAAGACTTAAATGGCCCATCCACCAGATGCATCAAAATACTTTGATTACGGGTAAGCATATTGCGCGTAGTGAAGGTTTTACTGATCCCCGCTTTGGAAACATCAACCGCTGCTGTCATCTGATCTGAGGATGCATTAAGCACCCGGCTGCCAGTGCAGCCCGGTAAAAAGTCGGGGTAGGATTTCACATCATTCACTAACTGATACATCTGCTCCGCGCTGTAAGGCACTAGCGCAGTACGGGTAATCTGAGGCATAGCATTTCCTGAGAGTCACAAAACGGACAAATAATAACATTTATCATCACGCAAAGAAAAACTCTTAGCCGTTTGCCGTGTTAAGATGTGCCTTCATCCTCGCAGCGAAGCGGGGTGTATTTGAACTCCTGGATTACTTATACTGAGCAGCACTATGACAAAGAAAAAAGCATACAAACCAGGTTCAGCCACCATTGCGCAAAACAAACGCGCCCGCCATGAATACTTTATCGAAGATGAGTTTGAAGCGGGACTCGTGCTGCAAGGCTGGGAAGTAAAATCTCTGCGTGCCGGGAAAGCCAACATCGGTGATAGCTACGTCATTCTGATAGACGGCGAAGCATTCCTGTTCGGGGCCAACTTTATCCCATTAAACGTGGCGTCAAGCCATGTGGTCTGCGACCCAACGCGTACGCGTAAACTTCTGCTTAACCAACGTGAGTTGGATAACCTCTACGGCCGAATTAACCGTGAAGGTTACACCGTTGTCGCCCTGTCGTTGTACTGGAAAAATGCCTGGTGCAAAGTGAAAATCGGCGTAGCGAAAGGTAAGAAGCAACACGACAAGCGCTCCGACTTGAAAGACAAAGAGTGGGCAGTGGATAAAGCACGCATTATGAAACACGCTGGCCGATAAGCCTCTTTTTAAATAACTGGCGGGTAAGTTTTGCTTACTCGCCAGTTAGAAAACCCTCCCCAGACTACCGCTCGCGCAACGCCTCTTTCACCTTGTTTAAAGGTTTCACCAGATAATCCATCACTGTTTTTTGTCCGGTTTTGATTTCTACACTCGCTACCATGCCTGGCAAAATCGGGAAGCGCTTTCCGTTTCGGTTATGTAATTCCGCATTTTGGGTACGCACATAAACCCGGTAATAATACTGGTCGCGTTTCACTTCATCTTGCAATGTATCTGGCGAGACGACTTCTACCGTCCCCGTTAAATTTCCATAGATTGATGAATCATAGGCCGTAATTTTCACCGTCGCCGCAAGCCCTGGCCTGATGTAAGCAATGTCTCTTGGATTGATTCGTGTCTCTATCAGTAACTGATCTTCCAGTGGCACAATCTCCATCAACTTACCTCCCGGTGGCAAAACTCCACCCACGGTTGTCACCTGCACATCTTTCACTACTCCACGCACGGGCGAAAAAAGTGAAGCTCGATCAAGCTGATCCGCTTTACCGGCCATGACCTGTAACTGAGCATCCAGTTCTGCATTATTCTTCACCTGCTCCTCACGCGCACGCACCGCAAACTGGTTGCGCGCATCGTCAATTTTGCCTTTCAGCTCGGTCGCCTGGCGCTTCAAACGAATCACTTCCACGGCACCGGCAGCCCCTTTTGCCACCAGCGGCTGCGTCATCCGCAGTTCCTCCATTACCAATTTGTACGAGCTTTGCAGGTTGGCGACGGTTTCATCCAGATTACGGCGGCGTGACTCGTAAAGCTGTCTTTCACGGGCAACCAGATCGGGCTCGCGCATCGACTCATCGCCAAAGCGCAATGGTTCCCCGGTTAATTCAGAGCGCAATCGCTCTGAAGATGCCCGCAAAGCCCGCGCCCGCGCAGCGGCTTCACCATAGTTAGACTGAAAACGAGTGGGATCGAGGCGCGCCAGCATTTGTCCTTTATTGACGATATCGCCCTCATGAACCAGCAACGCACTAACAATGCCGCCGTCCAGGCTTTCGATCAGTTGCGCGTGGCTCGACGGAGTCACTTTTCCCGTCCCCACCGTCACTTCATCGAGCATCGCAAACCGCGCCCATACGGCAAAAGCCAACAACCCCAGTAACGTTAACCAAATAACCGATGAATGAAAGCGTCCCTGCCGAGCAAGATCATCCTGAAGACTTAATTGACTCATGGGAAACTCCTCAGGCGATAGAAGCCACATTACTGTTGCGATGAGCCTGATTGAGAATGGTATCGCGCGGCCCGTCTGCCACCACTTTGCCGTTCTCCATCACGACAATTCTGTCGACCAGATTGAGCAACGCCGGGCGATGCGTCACAAGCACCAGCGTGCGCCCCACCAGCCAGTGATGCAGTTGCCGAATGACATAGGCTTCAAGCTGTTCATCCATCGAGGCGGTCGGTTCATCTAACAAAACAATTTGTGGATTGCGTACAATCAGGCGGCTGAGCAATACCATTTGCCGCTGCCCGCCCGATAAACCTCGCCCACCTTCATTAATTAAACGGTCAAGACTTGCGGCATCTTGCTGCACCATCGACAGCGCCCCGCTGATACGCAGCGCCTGGAGTAGCTCACTTTCGCTGGCGTGAGGATGCCCCAGCATCAGGTTCTGACGCAGGGTACCGAAGAACAATCGTGAATCCTGAGAAAGAAAACCAATCTGGCGACGCACATCAACGGGATCAATATGAGCAAGATCAACGCCATCAATGATCAGTTTCCCTTTGCTGGTATTCGCCTGGCCGGAGAGCAATTTCAACAACGTGGATTTCCCCGCACCCACCTTGCCAAGAATCGCAACTCGCTCACCGGGTTTAATGTCCAGCGAAGAGATCATCAGAGCCTGCTCTCCTTTTTCGATATCGTAACTGTATTGCGCGTCCTGAAATTGATAATGGCCTGCCAGCACCGGGCAGTGTGCCATCTTGCGCTGATTGTCTTTATCGAGTGGTTTTTTGAGTAATTCATTCAGGCCGGTCATTGCGGTTTTCGCATGCTGCCAACGGGAAAATACCATGGTTAATTGCATCAGCGGCGCAATGGTACGTGATGACAACAAACTACAAGCCACCATTGTCCCGGTGGTAATTTCCCCGGCTAGCACCAGATAACTGCCGAATACCAGCATCCCTGCGTATGTAATTTGTTGAACGGTAGAAGCCCAACCGCTCAGGCGCGCGCCCCAGATACGTTGCTTCATACCAATATTTGCGCCAACCGAATGCGAATGCTCCCACTGCCGTTGAAAATACGGCTCCGCCTGCAGCGCTTTAATGTCCTCAACGCCTTCAATAGATTCCACCAGCACCGCGTTGCGTACCGCACTTTCGCGCATACCTTCCTTAGCCAGTTTTGCCATCGGCCACTGCACAAGGATGCCGGGAATAATGATCAGCGGGATCGCCAGCAATGGGATCGCAACCAGCTCGCCTCCCACCATCGCCATGATCCCGAGAAACAACAGTACAAAAGGCATATCCATCGCTGCACCCACCGTGGTGGATGTCAGTAATTCGCGCACCTGATCAATTTCGCGCAGCTGAGAAATAAACGATCCGGTGGATTTGGGGCGGGCATCATTTTTTATCGCCATGGCTCTGGCGAAAAACAGCGAAGAGACATGCAGATCAATATGTTTACCCATAATGTCGGAAATATGGGTACGAGAAAGACGGATAAAAAACTCCAGAAAAGCGGCGAACAATACGCCAAAAAAGAGCACCCACAAGGTAGGGATCGACTGAGCAGGGATCACGCGATCGTAAACCTGCATCGAAAATAAGATCCCCGCAAGTGCCAGCACGTTGCCGACCACCGATGCCAGGGAAATTTCCGCGAGCTTGCGCCCTGCATGACGGAAATGCTGCCAGAACCAATGCGGCTCCCAGGGTTTGGTGAAATCATCAATGCGAGCGTCACTTCCTCGTGCCGCAATACCTAACAGCACCACATCCGCTTCAACGCGAGCCAGTAACGTTTCCAGCGACTCTTCGCGGACCAAATCACCGCCATCACTGAGCCAGTAACTCACCGTGCCTTCAGCACTTAATGCCTCCAGCAGCATCAGTGCGCCACTCTCTAACTGAACAATGACGGGCAAAGTTTGTGTATGCCAGCGTACTTTTTCTTTCGGCATGATACGCATTTGTAGCCCCATCAAACCGCTTAAACGTTCCAGACGATGAGACAGTGGAAGATTTTCAAACCAACGCATTTGTTGGCGCACCGCCGGTGCATCTGCAGGTAAACCAAAGCGCCCTGCGGCTCGTACCATCGCAGCAATCCAGCATTCGGTATCAGGTAGTTGTGACATGCAAAACTCCTTCATCTGAGCCATCGTTAGAGTGCTGGCAAGGTATCCCCAGTAAGCTGCTGCCTTTCAATCCCCAGCATATTCAATAAATTATCTATGGCTCCGGCGTAACGAACTGCCGCATCCCAGGCATCGTATCGAGCCGTAATGGACGAACTATCCGCCTGGAAAACATCTTGTTCGACACTCAGCAAATCATTTAGGCTGCGTTTACTTAAACGATATTCATCGTGATAAACGCTACGTGCCCTACCCGCCACGCTAAACTGCGTTTCTCCTGCCTGCTGGCGCTGCTGAGCCCCCGTCAAATCCGCCCACGCGGTTGCAGCCTTTTGGTTAACATCAAGTTTGCTGGCCTCCACTTCCGCTTGTGCGTTTCGTCGTTCACCCACAGCGGCGTCTACTCTCGCGCTTACTGCGCCCCCCTGGTAAACCGGCGCATCAACGACTAATTGCACCTGGTCATCCCAGTAATTTCCATGATCGTTCTCGTAACGTGTCCGCCCCGCCTGCACGGATAAAGTAGGATAATGTTGTGCCTGGGCTTGACGGATTTTTTGCTCCGCAGCCAGCTGTTTGGCTTGCGCACTGCGCACCGCGCTGTTTTGTTCGTAAGGCAGTGATTGCAGAGAAATCTTCTGGTTTAACAGGTCTTCGGGTAAGTCCGGCAGGTTATCGGACACCACGCCAGTTAAAACACTGAGCGCGGCCTGAGCCGAGCGTGTTTGCGCACGATATTGTTCGAGAGATGCGTTCATCCCGGCAATCCGGCTTTGCGCTTGCAGAACATCCGATTGCGAGCTTAATCCCGCATTCGCTCGTAGATTCGCCATTTCCAGAACGGTGTTTAGCGAATGAATGTTCCGTTCAGCCGCCGCCGCCAATGCCTGATAGCGTTTGACTTGCAGGTAAGTTTGTAGCGTTTGTTGACCCACGCTGTTTAGCGTGTCGTAAAGTTGGAAGCGATAAGCGTCCGATAAATTCGCTTGTTTATCTACGCTGCCACCGGTTCTGCCAAAATCCCACAGCAGTTGTTTGAGGTTAACGCCTGCCGAAGCATTACTGTTTAATGACCCGGCAGAGTCGGTGGTATGTGAGCGGCCAATACCGCCCTGTAATGCAATTTGTGGAAACCAGGCACTTTGCGCTTCATCAAGATTGGCCTTGCCGACGCTGATTTGAGCTGCCGCCTGCGCAATTTTAGGATTGCGGGCAAACGCCCGCAAAATCGCCTCTTTAATGGTCAGTTGAGCCTGTAATTGCTCGCTCGGCGCGGCCTGCCAGTTATACTGATCTGCGGCCATGAGCGGCACGCTTGCCAGGCAACTGGCGATTACCGCCAGTGCTGGTCCTATCCGCCTGTTAGCCTTTCGCCCCATAGTTTGCTCCCACTACACCAGATTTACATGTAACCCCTGTTGCACCAGCACATCACCCAACGTGTTGCTGTTGAGTTGCGAACTATTGTGGTAAATGTCGTACTCCACTCCGTTAATTTCTCGCTGCCCTGCGACTTCCCATACATCACCGTTGCCATGAACCAGATTGACCTGGTCGCCTGTCACCCCTTTGATAATCAAATCATCTTCCGGTTTATCGGTGATGTTCAACGCTTCGCTAAGGTTCAGCGTTATCGAGTTAGTGCCCGAAAATCCGAGATCAAAAATTTCTATATGTTGGATTTTGCTGCCTTCCGTCACCAGATCGAGGTTCATGTTGACGCCATCCAGCACCAGGGTATCGGTGCCAGAGCCGCCATCAATCTGCACGAACCCAAGCGTTGATAAATGAACAGTATCGCTTCCAGCACTACCGTGAAGCGTGTCACCGCTGACGGATGTACCGTCGGCCAAATCAATACTCAAACCGCCGATGGTGTAAGCCGCCGCATCACCGCTGGACTCAGTGGTTGCAGTAGTGTGTTCCGTTGTTTCCGTTGAGGTAGTGGTCGTTGTTGTATGAGTAGCGCTAGTTTCATCGCCGGTGGTGGTGGTTTCGGCCATTGACGCCATCATCATCTGCGCCTGTGCCGCAGGTGGTGTGGTCGAAATAATATTGCCGCCAAGCCCAACGTTGAGGTAACCCGTATTCCCCGCCAGGTCGGATGCATAGAGGTTCAAAGCACTGCTTAGCGACAGAATTTCCAGCAGATTTAACCCCAGCCCAAGCGTCGCCTGCCAGTTTCCGTTAACGTCGGTAACGGCAGTTGCATTCACCGTGTTATTTAACAGTCCGATATGTACTACAGCACCCGCACCAAGGTTGGTTGACCCACCGCTCAGCGTCAGTCCTTTACTCAACAGCGTGAGGATATTCAGGCTTGCCAGCGCGTTAAAGGTCAGGCCTGGCGTGGTTAATTTCACTGTCGCATTCGCGCCATCAGTATTGGTATTTCCAACCTTATCGGTTACCGCAACGCCAATATGTAATGAGCCATTCTGCAAACCATTTAGCAAAGTATTAGCTAGCGGCAATGACCAGGTGCCATCCGCAGCCACTGCCGCGTCGTAGCTGGTGGCTCCGATGGTAACCACCACTTTCGCACCGTCCGTGATCCCGGCTGTTATCTTGCCCGTTAGCGTCTGGCCGGAACTCGCCTCGCTCACATTCAGGTAACCATCGCCACCAAATATCGAGTCGATAATCACTTTCGGCAGATTAGCCACCGCCACCGTTACGGCTGGCACGTTAACCGATGCAGTATTGCCATCAAGAGTGGTAACCGTGACGCGTGGAATTAAATTCCCGTCGGTCAGCCCAAGCAAGTCGCTCGGCGAAAGGTTAATTTTAAAATTACCGTCGCTGGCAACAGTACCTTCAAAGGTTTTTCCGCCCAGCGCTACCGTAACGATAGAACCTAACGGTGCATGTCCCACAGTGCCGGTAATGGTCTGGTTCAGAGTGGCATCAACAGCGCTTAACAAACCGTCGCCAAACAATTTAACGTCACCGATCAGTGGCGCAAGAAGATCGAGTTTTAAGCCAACGCCTGCGGAAGCGGCCGGGTTTCCGACAAGGTCAGTTGCCGTCGCATTTACCGAAACATTTACCGTACCTCCTGCGACAAGGCCTTGCAGAATGCCGACAACGTCTGGCGTCAGCGCAGCACTCCATTTACCGTTGGCATCCACTGTGGCGGTTAGCTGCGTTGCACCATTAATGTTGAGAGTAACTACTCGCCCATTAAGCCCTGTCGCCGTACCGCTAATCACACCATTTAGCAATTCAGGGATACTCAGCACACCATCACCAAACAGCGGGTTAAGCGTAATAGTTGGCAGGTTGTGGGAAAGCACTGTCAAATTTACGCTGCTGTTCACGATATTCCCGGCGGCATCCGCAACGCTGATTTTCAGCACTGCGGTTCCATCAGGAAGCGCCGCCAACAGGGCTGGAGCCAGTGTTGCACTCCAGTGCCCGGTGGCGTCAACCAGAGCAGGGATTGTCGTATTTCCCAGTTGCAGCAGGACTTCCGTACCTGCGGCAACGCCGTTCACCACACCAGATACCGTTTGAGCTACAGTGGTATCAGCCTTATTAATAACGTTGTCTAAAGAGGCAATGACATCACTCACCACGGGCAAATCCGTCAGTGCGAGGCCGACTTTCACCAGCTCGTTAGTCGTATTACCGTTGGCGTCTTTAACCGAAACATTCAGATCGAGCGTGTTTTGTGTCAGCCCTTGCCAAAGCGTTGGCGGCAGAGAAATACTCCATGTGCCATCAGAAGAAACAGGTACGGTTAGGGTTGTTCCCAGCACAGTGACGCTGACGGACGCACCGCGATAATCACCCGTAGTCGTCCCGGAAACCACTTGTGTCACCAGCGATTCAGCAATGTTCAATATCCCATCGGTGCCGAAAACATCGGCAACCAGAACGCCCAGCCCCTGGTTGAGCGCCACGTTAAGCGCCACATTCGCCGAGGTGATATTTCCTGAGGCATCTTCAACGGTGACATTAACCACCTGCGCACCATCGATAAGTGTTTTCAGATCCAGTTCAGGGAATTGAACCTGCCAGTGGCCATTTTCATCCACTAAAGTGTTGAGTGTTAATGGCCCCACTCTAACGGTGACTTTATCTCCCGCATTGCCTGTACCACCAACAGGCAGTCCCGCAATGATTTCAACTGCCGTCAGCACGTTACCGACACCCAGCGCATCCACTTCCAACAATGGCGCGATGGTACTGACGGTGATCTCGTGAGTTTCCACCGTCTCGTTACCCGCCGCATCTTTCAATGTCAGCGTGAAGTCCTGCTTGCCCTGCGGCAACGCGGCAACATCCGATTGCGGAATAGAAACTGACCAGTCACCCGTTCCCTGCACCGTGGCGTAATAGGTTTTGCCATGAAGCTCAATCGTAATATCGCGCCCGGCATCCTCTATGCTCGCCTTACCACTTAATAGCTGGCTGCTTTTCGATTCCGTTACGTCGACAATATCGTTACCAGCAAACTGGTTAACGGTGAGGGTTGGCGCAGAAGTATCAACAATCACCGTTGCAGTGCCGATTGGCAGCGATGTGCCATTCCCCGCTGCGGTAAATTGATGCGAACCATCATCAAGCAAGCTGCTGTCGATAGTTACGCTCCAGACACCGCCAGCCACGTTCGCAATAGCGGGAGGAGCGAGCGGATTTCCATCGAGTAACAGCGTCACCACGGTTGTGTTTCCGGTCGCTTTCCCCGTAATCGTCACCGTTGTGCCGCTCATTTCTGTGCTATTCAGATAACCATCGCCGCCTATTGCGTCAATGGTGACGCTGCTCGCCGGAGGGGTTTTATCTACGGTGATATTGCCGTTGACCCCAGTAGCCGCATTTCCTGCCGGGTCTGTTGCCGTAATAGCAAAGGTTCCAGAACCATTTGTCAGCGTCGCTAACTGTGATGGGGAAAGCATTAGCGTCCAACTACCATCTGCCTGAATGGTTGTCTGGAAGTTTTGTCCTGCCACTGCCACGTTGATTTGTTGCCCTGCGGCCAGGTGTGTGGAGCTGCCTTGTACCGTGATGCCCTGCTGGGTTTCGCTGTAACTGATGTCGCTATCGCCGGCAAATTGTCCGGTAAGCGTGAGCGTGGGTTGTTCGGTCAAAATAGTCAGCGGCGCACTGGTAGAACCGGTGTTTTGCGCCACATCGGTGATAGTAACCACCACGCTTTGCGAGCCCTGCGACACACCATCCCAATCAGTGGCGCTACCGCCAACACTTAGCGTCCAGGTGTTGCCTGTTACTGTCGCGGCAAAGCTCTTACCACCAATAATCACATTCACCAAAGCGGTGCCCGGTACTGTGGTCGTCAACGTACCGCTTAATGTTTGCACCCCGCTGGACTCAGTAACTGAGACAATGCCGTCGCCAAAAATCGGCGTGGTGAGCGTGACGGTAGGAGGTGTAAATGCGCTGGTAAAATTATCGTCTATCGTCGCAGTGTTACCGTACGCGTCCGTTGCAGTAACGGAGATGTCGTGCGAGGTTCCGCTCAACCCTTGTAATGCGCCCGCAGGCAGATTTACGGTCCAGACACCGCCAGTGGTAACGTCAGCATTATAAATAATACCGTTCAGATCGATGGTGACTTTGACGGCCTGCCCTGCACCTGAAAGACCCGTTGTTCCAGAAATCGTCAACGGCTCCGCCGCTTCACTGATGTTTAAGATATCGTCACCAAACAGCGTGTTGATGGTCGGAGAGGGTTTCGTCACCTGCACCGAGGTGTCCACGCTGGCGGTATCCGTGTTGCCTACAGAATCAGTGGCCGTCACGCTAACAGGATAAGTTTGCCCGTTAGTCAGGCCGGTGAGCGTAGAGTTCTCGAACGTTGCGCTCCAGTCGCCGTTGACCTGAACTATCGCGTCTACGGTCACGTTATTGAGGGTAACTTTGACGATCTGCCCTGCTCCGGCAATGCCCGTACTCCCGGTAATCACTTGTCCGCCCAAGGCGTGAGCTTCGTCGTAATTCAGCACACCATCGACAAACGGTGTGTGAATCGTGACATCCGGCACCACATGCGTTTGGGCGGTGAAGTTACCGTTCGCTAAACCCACGTTACCGGCTTGATCGGTAACCGTAATTGTTACCGGTACGTTGCCATCGGGATACGCTTTTAATTCCGTAGGGGTTAGAGCAAGAGTCCAGGTGCCGTTTGATTCAATTGTCGCTGCGCGAGCGGCGCCATTATTGACGCTGACCATCACGGTTTTAACATTAGCGGCAGCTATTCCAGTGCCACCATGCAGCGAATCGCCCGCCCCAGCTTCAATCGCATTCAGTACACCGTCACCAAAAGGTTTATCCAACGAAGGGGTCGGAAGTACATGAGTCTGCACAGCAAAGCCAATTGAGGCTGAATCTTCGTTTCCAGCCCGGTCAGTCAGGATAAGCTCAATGGTATTTTTGGTGCTATCACCGTCAGCCAACGCGGTCAGAACTTCGGGTGAGAAATATACCGTCCAGTTTCCGTCTGCATCTACTGCACCAGTGATCGGTTGACCGTTAATCTCAATAGTGACGAATTGCCCACTACCCGTGACGCCTGAATTTCCAGTCAGGGTTTGGCCAGCCTGAGCTTCCGCCAGATTCAGTATGTAATCGCCAAATAATGGCGCCGGTAGCACGGCATTTGGCAGGTCATGAATCAGAACATCCACGGCTCCTGTGACTTTTGCTTCGTTGTTATACGAATCGACTGCCGTTACCGTAACCCCATTCAGTCCGTCAGGTAGATTAGCCAGCGATCCCAATGGAACAGTGGCACTCCATGTCCCCGAGCCATCGACCACCCCGAATATTGGAGCATGGTTACCAATCACGACGACAACTTGCGTACCCGCAGCCAGATTCAGAGCGGTTCCCGTTAACTCCAGGTCACCGAATCGCGCTTCTAAATCACCAAGGCGATTATCGTCAAACAGGGTATCCAGCGTTAGCATCGGCAGACCGGTGGTTTTAACATCCACTGATAGCGGAAGATCGGTGCTGTTTCCCGCGACATCCGTTGCTGTTACCGCCAGCGTATTCGTGCCCTGATCAAGCGTTTTTAAATCACCTGATGACAACGTTAACGACCAGTGGCCGGTATCGTCAGTGAGTGTCTGGATAGTTTTACCGTTGATCACCAGCGACACCGTAGCACCGGGTTCGCTCATGCCTTTCAGCACCTGATCGGATTGTGATTCAGTGAAGTTAAGTTTGTTATCTTGCAGGAAACCGGGGTCGATACTCAGCAGCGGCCCAGTGGTATCAACCGTCAGCGTGGTATTCAGCGTATTATTGTTGCCTGCGGTATCTGTTACCTGCACCGTAATCGGTGGTGCACCATCGGCCAAAGGCTGGAGGTCGGCTGGGGGAACAGAAATATGCCAGTTCCCTTGCCCATCGACCGTTGCGTTGTAATCCTTGCCGTTGATCGTCACGACCACATGCTGATTCGGCCCACTAGCCCCCGTGTTCCCGGTGAGCGTTTGCGTAACCGTTTTTTCGGTGCTGTTCAGAACGCCATCACCAAAGGGTTGGTCGAGTACCGGAACGGGCAAAGTAGTTAAGACATTCAGTGTGTGGCTTGTGTTTGCGGTTTGATTACCAAGCGTAGCCTGAGCCTGCACGTCCAGCGGGCCATCATGCAGACCAGCTAAATCCGCCGCTGGAATTTCCGCACTCCACTTCCCAGTGCTCGCGTCGGCAACTACGGAATATGTTTTGCCATTCAAAGTAACGGTAACGGCTGCGCCTAAAATTGTCGTCACGCCACTAATCGTCAGGGGTTGCTGAATTTCAGCCGCGTTCAGGTAATCGTCAGTCGAGATAATCTCGATGGCGATACTGGCAAGTGTGGTGGCAACGGTGAAATTGCCGGTAGCAGTAGCACCCGCAACAGAGGCCGTAATAGGATAAGAACCGTCAGCTAAAGCCATATCAGCCGGAGCCAAAGTTAAATGCCAGGTGCCATCACCTTCCACCGTTCCGGTATAAGGATTCCCGGCAAACATGATGACTATGGTATTTCCGGCAGCCACGTTCTGTGTAGTACCGCTTAATATCTGGCTGGTCTGTATTTCTGCACCATCCAGGATATTGTCCCCCGCAAAATCATTAATACTGACAACGGGGAGAGGATTCAGGTTAAGCGTGAAATCTTTACTGACTTGCGTGGTATTCCCTGCGGGATCGGTAATCGCGACATCAACAGTTTGACTAATAACCGAAGTAGCAATATCTGCCACAGGAATATTCACCTGCCAGTGGCCATCCGAATCAACTGTGGTTTCATAAGACTTGCCGTTGAGCGTGACGGTAACTTTATCGCCCGCTTCTTTCGGATCTGATGTACCACGAACAATCTGATCCTGCCCGGTATCAACCATCATTTTATCAATGACGCCGTTGTTACCGATATCCGTAATCACAAGCGTAGGGCTTACTGTGTCTACCGTAACATTGACACTTATCTCCGCGAAGTTTCCGTCCACATCAACCACAGTTACCGTCATCTGAACGACGCCATCCGGCACCGTTTGCAGCACACTGGACGGTAAAGAAACTTGCCAGTTGCCATTCTCGTCAACCGTGCCGGTATAAGATTGGCCGTTAAATTCCAGCACCACCGACTGATTAGCACCGGTAATCCCCGTTTTACCCTGGATTATCTGGTCTTGCCCCTGCTCGACCAGGTTGAGATACCCATCACCAAACGGCGCGTCAATTGTTGGAACCGGAACAGTGAGATTCACCTGGAAGTCGTGAGTCAGCGTGACGGTGACGCCGTTTACATCAACCAATGTCACTGTAATAGTATGCGTGCCCACAGCAAGTTGCTGGAGTGTGCCTGTCGGAATATTAATATTCCAGGTCCCGTCGCTATTAACGGTCCCGGTCCAGGTCTGGCCATCAATTGTGATACTGATTGGGCGCCCAGCGTTAAATGCCTGAGTAGTACCACTAACAGATTGATCTTCTTTAGTTTCAACAGCACTAACAACGTTGTCACCCGCTACGGTATTAATGGTTAAGGTGGAAGGCGTTATCGTTCCATTACCGTTGTTACCGCCATTATTTCCGCCACCGCTATCCCCGCCCCCATTACCATTCCCGTTGCCATTGCCATTGCCGTTGTCACTATTACCATTGCCATTTCCGTTATTTCCGCCCTGATCACCACCACTGTTATTGTCACTTCCTCCCCCTCCACCGCCACCACCGGCAGCAAGTGCGATTCCGCCTGCGCCTAGCAGGCCAAGGCCTACCCATAGCAAGGCATTATTGCCACCTTCGTCACCCGCAGCAGCAACGACAGCGCTATCGGCGTAAGTGGGCACAACGGTCTGCGCCGTGGCAGGGCCAGCTTCATTAGCAAAGGGGAATAATGCGTGATGGCTTCCGGACGAATCATCAAAATACAGTTCGCTGTGATGCCCGTTAGTATCCAGAGTAAAAAAATGCTGATAACGAACGGTGCTACCGTCCTTCATATGGACAATCAAGTCGTTGCCCTGGCGCTCGTAATAATTGACGCTTTCCGGCGATGCATGCACCCGTACAATACTAGGTTTAGTGAGATTCACGACACGGTCGTTCCCACCAGAGAATTGACTGATCAGTTCACCATTATCAAAACCAGTAATACTGATAGAACTGGGAAGATTATTTTGTGTCGCCATTGCTCTTTTCCTCGCACAGAATCGTGGACTTACTTCATTAGTCGCTGAATAAAAGCGTGAAGTATCGCGATACGTTCCAGGTAATAAACCATCCAGAAAAATTGCTATATAAAAAAGTGTGAACCGCTGCACGAAACAAGCTAACCACCTGTTTTTATGCGACTTACAGAAAATTATGTAAATTTAAGAAAATTTATGACCTAAAAAATATATAAACAACATTTAGCCTTTCAGCAATGTCGGACTAAAAATAAGAATAATTTGACAAGTCAGAGATTAGTATTATGTACAGAGGGATATGATATATGTCACACAGTGCAGCTAATTGAATAAATGTAGCGCTGCTTAACTTTTAAAAATTAAAAATAACACCTCGAAATTATAAAATAATGGATTATATCTACCGCCCTTAAATTAAATTTTTCATTTATTGTAGCGCTTACAAAACCAGCAATAAAAGTAGGTCTATAGTGCATTGCACAAATAACCACTATTTAATAATGGATATGGTTGAAGGCAAATGGTTGTTTTACGAACAATTGATAAACAACTAAGCAATACCTATGATCCTCTTCCTGTGCACTCATACAAAAGCATGAGTGATATGGACTGGCGTGTCTGTATGAGATTCTGTTATACTTCGTTCAACACTTGTGGGGCTGATTCTGGATTCGACGGGATTCGCGAAACCCAAGGTGCATGCCGAGGGGCGGTTTGCCTCGTAAAAAGCCGCAAAAAAATAGTCGCAAACGACGAAAACTACGCACTAGCAGCTTAATACCCTGCTTAGAGCCTTCTCTCCCTAGCTTCCGCTCTTAAGACGGGGATCAAGAGAAGTCAAACCCAAAAGAGATCGTGTGTAAACCTTGCCTGGGGTTGAAGCACTAAAACTAATCAGGATAGTTTGGTAATGGCGTGTCTATCCGCAGTTGCCCGGCGAATGTAAAGATATGACTAAGCATGTAGTACCGACGGTCTAGTAATTTCGGACGCGGGTTCAACTCCCGCCAGCTCCACCAAAATTCTCCCTCAACGATTACCAGAGTCGTCCGAGGAAGTCCTGGAAGCCCGCACGGCGTAAGCCCTGCGGGCTTTTTTGTGTGTGTGATTTGTCCGTAACCATCCGAGAAAATCCGCCTGAATCCAGAGAGAATTGGTACACGTTTAGGTACACGCTATACTGTAGGCCTAAAAACGTGTACCAATTATGGAAGGAATCCAGCCATGGCGCGGCTAACCCGCCCTCTCACTAACAATGAAATACTCAAAGCAAAACCTCGTGAGAAAGACTTCACCCTTCATGATGGTGATGGTCTGTTCCTGCTCGTAAAAATCTCAGGTAAAAAGTTATGGCGTTTTCGCTACCAGAGACCGGGAACTAGCAGCCGTACAAATCTGAGTTTAGGTTCTTACCCTGCCCTATCTCTCGCAGTCGCACGTCAGATGCGCGACCAAAATCTCACCTTGCTTGCTCAGGGGATCGACCCACAGCAACAACAAGAGCAAGCAACGGAACAACGCAAAATTGAGCTGGACAGTATTTTTTCTGTGGTCTCCGCAAACTGGTTTCAGCTCAAAAGTAAAAGCGTCACCCCGGATTATGCGAAGGATATTTGGCGCTCATTAGAAAAAGACATTTTCCCGGCAATCGGGGAAATCCCCGTTCAGGAAATCAAAGCCAGAACGCTAGTTGAAGCACTTGAACCCATCAAAGCGCGTGGAGCACTGGAGACAGTTCGCCGCCTGGTACAGCGCATTAACGAAATCATGACTTACGCAGTTAACACCGGTTTGATTGATGCTAACCCAGCATCTGGTGTTGGTATGGCTTTTGAGCGGCCTAAAAAGCAAAACATGCCAACCTTGCGGCCAGAAGAACTGCCAAAGCTGATGCGCTCACTAGTAATGTCTAACCTTTCAGTTTCGACTCGTTGCTTAATCGAATGGCAGCTCCTGACACTTGTACGCCCTTCTGAGGCTTCCGGTACTCGATGGGAAGAAATCGATCTCGATGCAAAACTTTGGACAATTCCAGCAGAACGGATGAAGGGCAAACGTGAACACGTTGTTCCTTTATCTCCTCAGGCGTTAGATATTCTGGAAGTAATGAAACCTATTAGCGCTCATCGTGAACATGTATTTCCCAGTAGAAATGATCCCAAGCAAGCAATGAATAGCCAGACGGCTAATGCCGCTTTAAAACGGATTGGATATGGGGGAAAGTTGGTTGCACATGGGTTACGTTCCATTGCAAGCACAGCATTAAATGAAGCTGGCTTTAATGCTGATGTTATTGAAGCGGCTCTTGCGCACAGTGATAAAAATGAAGTAAGGCGCGCATATAATCGTTCAACTTACTTAGCACAGAGAATAGATCTCATGCTTTGGTGGGCAGAACTTGTAAAAAAAAATAATTGATAAAAGTGAGGCAACGCCTCACTTTCAATTAAATTAAATACCGGTAATGAAAAGAAGAGTGTTTTTTGCAACCTCATGCAACTCTTGTGTATTTAGTTCTTTAATTTTTGTATCAAAACCATCCGCATGATGATAGCTTTTTGAAAATTCATTTATCTGTTCAATTTTACTAAGACATTTTGTACTATCATACAGAGGACTATATGGATTGGTCTCATTACGAATTAGACTGATCATTTCTCCCAACCAATGCCCTTCCGTAAAATGGTTAGGTAAATGCATTCGCATATAAGCTTCAAGTATTGGGCGTATTAATCTAGCTGTAGCTACTTTCGAATCTTCTGTTGGAGATTTAACAAAGCTATGTAATGTCTTATACTCAAGTTCATAAGAATGCTTTACGTAAGCATCAAAATCATTTTTATAAATAATTTTGCTTTTGAAAACCTTAGAACTATTTATATCGTACTCATTTAAGTCATTAATATTAACAAATAGTTCAAAGCATTTTGCAAGAGATGTGTTTCCTGAATACTTTCTCATGTCAGTTAAAAAAGATGCATCATGACTGAAAACAAAAACTTGCGCGCCTTTATTAAGAATATCTGACAACTCAACTATAGTCTTATTTCTTCGATGACTATCTAATGAAGACATAGGATCATCGAAGATAATAATATCATTTTCATGAATCTTATTTTTAAATTTAGAAAGGAAAAATGCTAATGCCAATGCTGATTTATCGCCCATGCTTAAGACTTCAGTCAGTAAAAACTTACTATCCAATTCATTTTCTAATGCTAGCTCCTTACCAAGAAACGCGATTTTAAATTTAAATCTAGTATTGCCTCCAACTGCTTTATTATCTCTATTTATCTCAACTATTCTAATGTTACTATTAAACCCAATTAGTAATTTATTAATCTCATCCTTATGACTAGAAATTAGGGACTCTTGCTCTATAATTATCTCCTCTCTTATTTCCTTTATTTTTAACTCATTAGCCTTTCTTTGTTTTTCATAGCTTTCATAAACTGCCAAATCATCAAGGGTATTTTTTTGAAACTTCAATTTATAATTATTTTCAGTATCTATTTGAAGCTGAACATCTGAGATCGTTGTCTGATCAAGAGTCAATAAGTAGTCATTAATTAATTTATTAGTTGTATCTATATATCCATTGTAAGCACAAAAATCCATCTCATCAAAAAGATAATTAAATTCATCTTGTAAAACCTTAAAACTCACTTCTTGGAAAACATCTTTCAGTTTCTGGTTAATGATCCTATCTAATTTAGAAAGTAGATCATAAAATTTCTCAACCAATTTGCTATTGTCAAATGCAAATTGTGTTAACTCTAACTTATCCAACCAAGCATTTATTGCTATCTCATTATTTGTTATAATATTTCTAATGCCTTCAAATTCATTACATTTTGATGCTAACCTGAGATATTCCTTTGAACTCTCACCTTCAAATTTCGACACTGCATTATCATATTCATTCCCTAAGAAAGCATTGAACATCGAAAATATAGGGGATTCACTTAAAGGCTGAGCACAGAAAGGACAATTATCTTTATCAGTTACAAGAGCTAACCCACTCTCAAGCCATCCAACATCCCTTTCCTTTAGATGCAAGGCTATGTGTTCGTCAACTTTATTCTTAGCTTCTTTAGATATACTATCTAATGATACATCGAAAAACCTCAAATCGATTGATGGATTATCAAATGATATTTTTTTAGGTTTTACTCTTAACTTTATAACTGCCACATCCGATAAATCCGAAAGGTTTTTATTTAGCCTTGCAAGTTCATTTTCTACATCAAAATCATTTTTTTTCTTTATTTTTACAATATCTTTAAATTCTAATCTTGATTGAAACCTTGATTCAATGCTTGCCTTTAATATATTAGCTGGAATATTATTTATTTCATTTTTAGATTTAAGATCATTTATTTCTTTTTGTTTATCAACTGAGGTATCACCTAAGCAAAAATCATGATAGTTTTTTAAATTACTACTGGCCACCTTAGAACCAGCATAAACATTATTATCAATAAACTCTTGATTAAACACTTTGAACTTCCAGATTAGTTCCGAAATATTTTTCTTTACTATTGATTTCGTCTTTCCATTTTCCATGAAAAGAAAGTTCAAATCAACACAATCATCTTCATTACATTCTATAGATTTCAACTTCTCTATTAATGAAAAATCTTTCTCATTAAGCAAATTAAATATTTTGCATATCGTAGATTTACCAGCACCATTATTTCCATAGATCAAATTTAGAGAATCAAAATTATGATCAGGGGGGGAGAGATGATTTAATTGTTTAATATTATTTAGCTTAACTATTTTGTATAACATGTAGCGCTCCTTACTTACATTTCATAAATCTTAAAATATAGTAGCTAAACCATATACAAAACTCTATCGGATAACAAAGATCATCCTCAAAAATCAATCAACTATCTCAATAGTTCTTATGCTTCTCATGATTATGCAGCAACGCAGCAAAAGGTGATTTCTATCTTTTCCTGACCATTTGCGACTTAATGCCCAAGAGCGTCCCCCATGTCTTTGTCAAATGCCGTCAACTATGCCTTTGAACGCCCCCTTCAAGAGCAACGTATTAATCATGCTTAGGATAAAATAAATATTAATAGACAGCGCGCAATGCTATCCCCGCCACGCCTGCCCGCTTCATGGGTGGATTTTAATGCAGATGCATGACCACCCCGGAGCCACGCCAGCTCTGGGGTCGTCAGGGGTGAAAAATACGGGTTTTTGCATGCAACCTCATGCACAGAAATGCAGACAAATAATCAGAAAATAGTGTGTTTTTTGCGGGGATTGATGACGCTAAATGACGGTGTTAATGCGGCGATTTTAATGTGACAAAAACGCCGTGTTTTAAGTCGGAAAACAACCCAAAACACGGCGGTTTTTATTATTCCAGACGCATAGCGTGGCTTGCCGTTTTAGTCGGTACTACCGCCAGCCCACCAAAATTCTCCCTCAACGATTACCAGAGTCGTCCGAGGAAGTCCTGAAAGCCCGCATAGCGAAAGTTATGCGGGCTTTTTTGTGTCTGTGATTTGTCCCCTCTCCCTCTGGGAGAGGGCCAGGGTGAGGGCAATTGCAACGCCTGCAACTCAAAAAATATCTTTGGAAAACAGCTCGCATTCCGCCCATTCGCGGGTTGGTTAACATCCTCGATTTACGATATAGCCTGCCCGCTGCGGCAAAATCCTCCCAACGTTACGTCAGCCACCTAAAACGCCCTGAGACGTTTCAGTGGGCGTGCAAAAGGCGTTATGGTAAATCGGAGTGGTAGTCGTTCAGTTGAACCGGTCATAAGGTCGGCAATGCAATGGTTCTTCCTTCCTCATCGCAAAATTCAACTAAATAGGCGAGTGTAGGGGTCTCAAAAACCATAACAATCGTACCTATCATCCCTTTAGTTAGCCCTTCATCCGGCAAATCCTCGGCTAAAATCACAACGTCTAATTCGGCTCGTTTCATTGTCTGTATTCTTCTCATTTAACAAATATGGTTGTCATGCGAGGGACTACCGCATCGGTTTCGTACATCCAACCTGTACGGACGAGAACAGTTTCACCATTTGTACCTAAAATCGGCATGTCTACAGCCATTAGTTGCCCAAAATTGTTTGTATCCAGCACTTTAGCGGAGGACGTTAATATGCCCTATTGCACTCTTAATACTAATATATCCGCATTAGTTGGGTTATAACCCAGAGCTGATTCGAACACCCTCGCTTTATTTCCACCTACCTGATTTTTTGGAAAACAACTCGCATTTCGATCGTTAGCGGGTTGGTTAACATCTTCGATTTACGATATAGTCAGCCCGCTGCGGCAAAATCCGCAGCCGGGATTTGCACCCTGGTAGAAGCTATAAGGATTCACTTGATGTTATGCATTGAGTGTCAACGTCTTTGCACACCTGCTGTTTGAACAGTTCAAAAACTGTACTCACAACTTCAATGGTAGCTCAGGCAGGGCAGCCTTCGGGCTGGCCGGTGTCCTTGTAGGCCGGTAGTGCAAACCTTGTCTGAGCTACCACCAAAGAGATTTGCACCTCTAGTGGTAGTCGTTATTACTACAAGGAGATGTTAATGACACTTTCACACAGCCCTACCTTCCTGCCCTTTCAACAAGACTGGCATCATGCCGATATCATCGCAGCGCTACATAAAAAAGGCACTTCACTGTCAGCTGAATCACGCGCAGCAGGCTTAAGCCCGTCAACGCTGGCTAATGCGCTGGCTCGCCCATGGGCGAAAGGTGAAATGCTGATAAGCATTGCGATTGGCGTACCCGTCGAAACCATCTGGCCAAGCCGCTATTTTGATGAAAAGACACGTAAACCCATCGTCCGGCTAATGCGTTCACCTCGGCAGAAACAAGATTCGAATTTGTAGAGTGAATATGCGGTAGCGCCATCCGGAAAAAGATCTTTCATGGGTGGTGCTACGGTTATTAGGGGATGCCAAAACCAAGCTCGGGACAGTTTCTGCTGAATGGATGAAAGCTAAGCGTGAGCACATTGTCCTGCGATCTTAACAGGATTTAGATATTCTCGAAGTCATGAAGCCTAATAGCTCTCATCGAGAATATATTTTCTCGCGCAGAAATGATCCAAAACAACCTATAAATAGCCAAACCGCAAATGCTGCTTTAAATCGAATTGGTTATGGTGGGAAACTTGTTGCCATGGCTTGCGATCTATTACCAGTACAGCAATAAACGAAGCTGGTTTTAATCCTAATGTAATTGAAGCCGCTTTAGCCCATTCAGATAAAAATAAGGTTAGGCGCGCCTACAATCGTTCAATTTATTTAGAACAAAGAATCATTTTGATAGATTGGTGGGGAGAATATTGTTCGAATGAAAAACATATTCACACCACACCATCGTAACATTAGAAATAATGATTAAAAAAAAGTAAAATAAAAGCGAGTCTGGATTTAGCTCGCTTATAATTACCATGCAAATCTAGCTTAACTTTATACCAATAAAAGTATAATCATCGATAATATTCTTCTCAATCCTCTTTCTTAAGCTGCTTGCAAATGAAGAGGGTGAACTCATTGTTTTTTCAGAAAATTTTGGCCTTGCATCCCAATGTTTGTAAGCACCATCAGACATTGAAAAAATTTGAACAACCCCATTAAATTTCAATTCATCAATTGGCACAGATATTACTTCAAAGTTCAAATCAGTCGTATTAGATAGAGCATTAATTAAAATTGAAGATAGTCTTTCTTTATGATTTCTCAAATTACGCAACTTATGCTCACCAGAATCAAGGAGCTCTTGATATCTAGTTTGATCTGTTGTTAATTGAGTTAATTTATAATTCTTACTAAAATATACTCGACAATCACCAGAGTGACCAATTAACACTTCATTATCTTTAATGTGGACAATTGTTAAAGTTGTAGCTGTACTAATATTTAAACCATCAATTTCTTTTTTTGCAGCATGAAATGCTCCTTCGATGGAAAAAGATCTATCATTTAGCACTCGCTTAATACCTCGAATAGCAGCATGAGATGCAAGCATTGAATGTTCTGAAGAGCCAACACCATCAGCTACAGCAAAAACAATATTAAAACAACTATCAAAGGACGGTGGTAGATAAAAATCTTCATTTTCATTTTTCTCGGGTTGTTTCGAGCTAAAACAAGACATTTCAATTATTTTATTCATAGTTTAAACCCCCGTCACCTTTATAAAATCGTCCAATAATTCTCGCGCATCTTGATATCGTTCTTCGGGCCAATGAGCACAGCACTTCGCTATCAATCTTCTTAATTTATCACTTCTGCCTGAACAATATATGTCAGAAATAATCTTCCCTACAGCAAATATATCAGTATGAAAAGAAAAAAGACCACTCTCATGTATTTCAGGTGCTCGATAACCATCCGTACCCATTTGATTTGGCTGAAATTTTGTTTTTACCTCAGCCCGTAAAGTATCTCTATCCTTTACCAGTCCAAAATCAGTTATTTTATATTTACCTTCAGCATAATAGAGAATATTCCCCGGCTTTAGATCTCGATGTATATAATCATTATCATGTATGGTAATAATTCCCTTTAAGATCTGAATGACCGCGGATGACTTCTCAACATCACTCATTCCATTACGGATAGAATGTTCTAAATTACACTTAGCCAATTCCATGACAAAATAAGGCTTGTCACCATTAGTATTAAAAAGAACTATTGGTGCAATTGAATCATAATTTATTCTATTGAGAATGCATTGAGTTTTTATTTCTACTAAAAAACGCTGTCTTAAATCAGTCAGCTCTTTTATTGCCGTATCGTTATACTCTGGACACGGGGCAAAATATTTGCGGGCGTATGCTGTCACGTTGGTATGAGTTAAATTATGCACACCAACTGCAAATACCTCACCAAAACCACCACGTCCTAGTCTACGACCATCTTCGAGTAAATAATTACCGCACCGATCCACGGCGCCCCCTCATTCTAAGTAATGGCATGATAAGATTGGAAAAACACATATTAATATGACTTTCTTTTTTATACACCTTTACTATTTGGCGCGCAATGCTATCCCCGCCACGCCTGCCCACTTCATGGATGGTTTTTAGGTGCATGACCACCCCGGAGCCTCGCTAGCGCTGGGGTGGTCAGATTTTGCATGCAAATGTATGCACAGAAATGCAGAAAAAAAGTCAGAAATAATGTGCTATTTATGGGAATTGTTGACGCTTAATGGCAGAAGTATGCGGGGATTTCTACTGTGATGAAACGCCGTATTTTTGAGCCAGTAGCCCTCAAAACACGGCGATTTTTATTACTCAAGGCGCATGGCGTGGTTTGCCGTTTTATCCGGCACAGGCTGTGTGATGGCCTGCTCAATGCTGTCGGGGGGAACAGGTCAAATATGATCTTACCCACCATTAGTGGACACGGTCCGCGATCTAAGTAACGCCTTCTCTACGATGAGGATTTTAAGTATTGCTATACCAAAGCAGACAGCTTGAAAAGCATATCCTGCTGGTGAAATTTGCAGAAACGAATGGCTCTGTGGTTTTGCTGACTATTACGAATCATATCCCCCTTATGCAACCAGCCATTGGGTACCCAAATTTCCTTTTTATTTATCTACGCCAAAATCCTGCATGTGACAATCAGCAGCAGACAATCCTGAGCTATGAGCAATTCAGTGCAAGTGATAAAATGTAGAGTATCTTACAAATCTATAACGAACATGGTATGTGCATGGCTGACAAAAAGATTCTTTCAGTTTTTGATTTTGATGGAACGCTTACCCGGCATGATAGCTTTATCCCCTTCCTGCGCTTTGCCTTTGGGAGTCGGTTCTTTACCCGCAGGCTGATTAAGCTCACTATGCCCTCCATTCAGTGTCTGCGTCGTAAACTGACACGGGACGAACTCAAAGAAATTCTGATTTCAACGTTCCTCACTGGCATCGAAGTACAGTGGGTCCAGAAGAAAGCTGAACGCTATTGCGATCTTTACTGGGAACGTCTCATGAGGAGCTCGGGCTTACTGGCCGTCGCGACTGAAGTGTCTACCGGTGTCGAAGTGACGTTATGCTCAGCCTCCCCTATGCTTGTGCTTCAGCCGTTTGCCGAGCGACTCGGGGTAAAACTCATTGGCACAGAACTGGAAAGTGAAAATGGTATTCTGACTGGGCGCATAACCGGGCACAATTGTCGCTGTATACATAAAATCAACCGGCTGGAGTCTATTTACGGCTCACTGGACCAGTATCATCTTCGAGCCTGGGGAGACACCCGAGGTGATTATGAATTATTGGCTGCGGCGAAAGATGCGCACTGGCGGCACTTCCATCCCAATTGGGATAGAAAGAAGGCGGCGATAACACGACTTAAAGCAACCTCTTTCAAGGATTAAAAAACGCCCTGAAGGACGTTTCAATAATCAAACCACATCAAAGAAGTTTCAGCACCTTCGCCTCTTCGTGCCAGGTTCTGAACTCTTCAAGCAATTGGTCAAAGAGCTTATCGTCACTCACTGACGCAAAATCATCCATCGCGAAGAAATGCGTATTGTCGATTTTACGGTCGGTAAAATCATCCAGGTTTTTAAGGATGCCGTAATTAGATCCGCCAAGCCCCACAAATTTCCAGAAAATAGGATAATTTGCCGAACGACGTATGGCATCTTTGATTGCCAGGGTTTTACTAATGCCACCGTCAGTTATAAAGACAATATAAACAGGGGTTTTGCTGTCGCGGTAGTAATCAATAACCTCTTTCATGACGGGCGGCTCGTTGTTGATACCGCCAAGCCCTGGCAATATTTCCCGCATTGATCGCTTGCCCGTATTCTGGATTGCAGAAATGTATCCATCCAGATTATCCAGTGTCACATCCGGGTACTTACGATGCCGCTCTGCAAAGCCCCATAGGTCCATATCCCCGTCATCATCGAACTGAGCGGCCAGTACCGCGATACGATCAAGAACAGACTGGACATGTCCTCGCTTGAACTGCGCTGTCATCGAGCCAGATGCATCCAGAACGAATGCAACACTTGCCTCTACAGTATCAAGTTTATGCTTTGTCAGGCTTACCGTTGCCTTTTTCGCAAGACTTACCAGCCTCGGAGATCTGGATTCGAGCCTCTTCTCCAGACTGATTCTGGCTGATTTAATCGGCATCGGTACCGGCCCAGAAGAAGCGGCAACGTCAACACCGTAGCTCACGGCCAATGGCTCAAGACCACCATTAAACCCCTGACCCAGCGCGCGAATTTTCCAGCCACCCTGATATCTGTAGACTTCAGCAAGAATAATAGCTTTCTCACTTCTCCCATGCGTATCGGCCGCAAAAGAGGCTACACCATCCGCACTCAGATTCAGGTGGTGTAAACCACTTATCGTGTCATTCCCGTCTATGACAACCGTGACGGCGATTTTATGGAGATATGCCGGGATACGTTCCAGTTCTAAACGAATCGACGATTGTTGTGTTCCGGGAGTGAGGGCTACTGCACCTTCAGGAGATTGAAGATTGTTAAAATAAATAAAGTCGGAATCACCGCTTACCTTGCCCTGCTCGTTGAGCAAAAACAGGCAGGTATCCGGTTCCCCTGAAAATCCAGCGGGAGCTGGATAATCCAGATTAAGAACGAGGATAGAATTTTGCAGAAATATATTTTGTCCTGGTTGCAATTTCATCGCTATTCCTTGCATAAAAAAAACCCCGGATATCCGGGGTTTAGCTCATTTTTAATTATTAGACATTCACGCCATGCTGAGATGCTAGTGCGGACAAACCGCCTGCAAAGCCCTGGCCTACTGCTTTGAACTTCCACTCAGCGCCGTGGCGATACAGCTCACCGAAGACCATAGCCGTTTCAGTGGATGCATCTTCAGACAAATCGAAACGTGCGATTTCAGCACCATTGTCATTATTGTAAACGCGCATGAAGCTGTTGCTCACCATGCCGAAGTTTTGCTTGCGAGCTTCGGCGTCATAGATGGTGACGGCGAAAATCATTTTTTTCACATCAGCAGACACTTTAGTCAGATCGATTTTAACCTGCTCATCATCGCCATCACCTTCACCAGTGCGGTTGTCACCCTGGTGTTCTACGGCACCATCGGTGCTGACTTTGTTGTTGAAGAAGATGAAATGTGAGTCAGACAGCACTTTACCGTCTTCACCAACCAGGAATACAGACGCATCGAGGTCAAATGCCTGACCATCAGTGACACGTGCATCCCAGCCAAGACCTACCATAGCGATATTCATGGTTGGTGCTTCTTTAGTCAGAGAAACGTTACCGCCTTTTACGAGAGAAACTGCCATTTTAAACTCCTGTTCATCATTTTAGTTTGGGCCAGTTCACTGGCCCATCTATGTAAAAAGTTACTTTTCTCAGGAAGCATTAATGCCGTACTGAGCACAAACGGATGCCAGACCACCAGCATAACCCTGGCCTACCGCACGGAATTTCCACTCACCCGCATTACGATACAGTTCGCCAAATAACATCGCAGTTTCAGTCGACGCGTCTTCAGACAAATCGTAGCGAGCCACTTCCGTCTGGTTATCATCGTTGACCAGACGAATGAAGGCCCCGGCAACCTGCCCGAAGCTCTGGCGGCGAGTCTGTGCATCGTGAATAGTGACCACGAAAATGATCTTGTCGACATCAGCTGGGATCATATCCAGTTTGATTTTCAGAGACTCATCGTCGCCGTCGCCTTCACCCGTGCGGTTGTCTCCGGTGTGCGTTACTGAACCATCGGTAGATTTCAGGTTGTTGTAGAAAATAAAATCAGCGTCACTACGTACTTTACCATTCTGTGACAGAAGGAAAGCCGAAGCGTCCAGGTCAAAGTCCTGACCATCAGTTGAACGCGCATCCCAGCCGAGACCGATCAGGACATTTTTCATCGTAGGTGCTGCTTTACTCAGGGATACGTTTCCACCTTTGGAAAGAGAAACACTCATACATTAACCTCTTACGTTATATTGAATTTATTGGATGATATCAGGAGATTAACTCTCCTTTTTCTCAACTTCTGGTTTGCCCGGGAACATAATACTCAGAACGATACCCACTGCCAGTACGCCAAGGACAACATAGAGGCTTGTGGTGGCCGCAATACTGTAACCGTGATGCCAGATGTGATCTGTCGCATTCAACCCCAGTTTCGCAGCGATGAAGAACAGCAGCACGATGACGGCTTTCTCCAGATGGACCAGATACTGCTTCAGTGCTTCAAGTACGAAGTAAAGGGTACGCAGGCCAAGGATTGCAAACATCATGGCACTGTAGACAATCAGTGGTTCGCGGCTAACGGCAATAATGGCTGGGACGGAGTCAAAGGCGAACATCACATCTGAAAGCTCAACGACAGCAACACACAAAAACAGTGGGGTCGCATACATTGCGGCTCTCTTACCACGGCCGATAGTCACATCTTTGTTTTCTGGCTTTGCCAGTTCCGCATCAACTTCTTTCTGCGAGAGCAGGAAAGCATGCCCTTTCAGTTTCGGCCAGATAGGGAAGAAGCGTTTCACCATGCGGTAGGCAAGGTGCTGGGAATAATCCTCAACCTCATCCGCATCATCACCACTTTTGAGCATCATGACAGCAGTCCAGGCCACAATGATCGCGAAGACGACTTCCACATAAGGCCCAAGGCTCAGGAGGCTTGTACCGATGGCAACAAAGATGCCACGGAATACGATGGCTCCGATAATGCCCCAGTAAAGTACCCGGTGGCGATAACGATCCGGCACCGAGAACCACGAGAAGATAGCCATCATAACGAACAGGTTATCCACGGAGAGCACTTTCTCCAGCGCATAACCGGTAACAAACAGACTTGCGACTTCTGCACCGTGGTGAACATAGAGGAATCCGGCAAAAGCCATCGCCACGACGACCCAGAAAAGGGACCACAGGGCGGCGCTCTTCAACGAAATTGGCTTGTCATCACGGTGCATAAACAAGTCAATGAAGATGGCTCCGACTGACAGCGCAATAAAAACAATGACTGTTTCAGTCGGAAAACCGATGTGTGTTGAAACCATAACTACCTCTTAAAAGTCGAGATTCAGAGACCAAATTCAGACGGAGCAAAACCCAGCGCGGTGGCAATTTCACGTACGGCCTGTTGTTCATCCTTATCGAAATTACCATCGCTTTTAGCGACCGCAATACCGACACGCAGCGCCAGTTGTGCGGCTTCAGGCTGATCTTTAAGCGCAAGGATGTGCTTCATGGTTTCGCCTTTTCCGATTTCCATATCGAAATCGAAACTGGTAACCAGTTTGTTAAAGAACTCGATAACCTCAGTGGTGTCGAATACCTTCAGCTCTTCAGAAGAACGAAGAAAACCGATCATTTTCTGTTTTTCTTCTGCACTCACGCCATCACTTGATACCGCAATACGCGCGCATACCGCGACGGTACCCTGCATGAATTTTTTATTTTTAAAACGACCCACCTGGCGGGTCAGCTCATCACGGCCTGAATTGATAGCGCCTTTTACTTTGTCAAAAAAGCTCATCTTTAAATCCTTGGTTGCTGTGTTATTTAGATCCCGCACTCCAGCGAAAGCCCCAGCCAAAAGCACGGTCCATATCGGACTGGCCTTTGAAGTACTGGTTAATTCGCTCGACTTTGATGGAACCATTTTCGTTTACGAGACGGGCAATTGCGCACATTGTGCGTTTGTTTTCACCCTCCGTCAGACGTGTTTCAATCGGTGGCTGATCCGGGACATGGAGTGTTACAACACCATCCGTTTTATCCCAGCTGGCCGCACCTTCGTAGATAAAGGCATAGATCAGTACCTGACGGATGTTTTTCCATTCTTTGCCGTTAATATGCAGCCATTCGCCCTCTGAAACAGCCCCGGTCCGGTCATCACCCTGGAGTTGTACGTAAGGTTCGTCCCGGTAATCACCAAAGGCGTTACCTAAAGCCTGGATAACAGATTTATGTCCGTCCTGAAGCTCAACAAATGCGCCTAAATCAAGATCAATGCCTTTGGAACCAAACATGCCACGCAGCCCAGAACCACTGCTGCTACTGCGATTCCAGTTCAGGTTAATGCGGATTTCCCCGAAATTATCGCGTTTGGCAAGACTGATAGCCGGTTTTTCTTTGGTTAAAGAAACCTTGCTCAGACTGATTTTACTGGCGACCGGCGCAGGAGGTGGTACGGCAGCGGGGGGAGCCGGAGTGTCAGCAATATTAACGCCGAAATGCTCCGCCAATGGCTTGAGGCCACCATTAAAACCCTGAGCCACAAACCGAAACTTCCAGTCATTATTGCGGCGATAAAGCTCCCCAAGAATCAGCGCAGCTTCCTGGCGACCCGTCAGCTCTACAGTTCCGGCAATCAGAACTTCATTGCCCCTTTCCACCTGAATGGACAAATTGCGCAGACCAGACACAATCTGCCCTCCATCACAGGTGACAGTGAAAGCGACTTTCTGTACATCGGCTTTCAGACGATTAAGTGAAACGGTAAAGGTGGCGTTATGCCCTTCACTGGCCAGACTGATGGTGGCGTCGTCATTACGGGGCTGACCATAAAAGACCATATCTGCATCACCCTGCACTTTCCCGTTTGCAAACAAACGAAAAGCGGATGCATCAACCGGTCCCCCGGAGAGAATGCGAACACGAAGTTCCTCTGAAGGAACGGGGGCATTACCCCCGGGCGTCATGTTCATTAGCGGACCACCGTTGCCACGATGTCTGCATGCATGTCGTCAATGGTACGACCACGACAGGCGTGACCATGAGCAGTAAAGTCCCAGTTACCGTTATTACGATGCAGTGATGCGATAACGATGCCGGTATGAGAGCCCTGCTCGGTCAACTGGTAGCGAGCCAGTTCTTTATTTGACTGATCGACAACACGGCAGAATGCGTTGGCAACATCATTGAATGACTGCCCACGGAAACTGTTCACGGTGAAGGCCAGGTATTCAACATTCGGGGAGAGTTTGTTGAGATAGACATTGATCACTTCATCATCGCCATCACCTTCCCCAGTGAGATTATCACCACTGTGAACCACGGAGCCGCACGTTGATTTCAGTTTGCGGAACCAGACGGTGTCAATGGTTTTACCGGTGCTGTCCATTAAGACGCAACCGGCATCCAGATCAATAGAATCGCTGCCCCCGAAGAGACCGCCAAGTAACCCTTTTTTCTTAATTGGGTCCCAACCGAGGCCGAACTGAAGCTGGCTGAGCGCGGAGGATTGCTTACTGAGTGATACCGTCTGATTCTTGCTTAATGAAACCATATTCATTTCCTTAAAATGGTATTGACTGAAACAACGGGAAATAGAGATATCCTGACTGCGAAAAAAATCATATCATGATGAAGTTCTCTAGCAAGTCTATTTTAAAAAATTTTGTATTTTTCAGGCTTCCCCCATACCTGACTGAAATAATTTTTTACCTCTATGTCCATGATATATGGAAACAAATAACTTATTCACCACATCTATAAGAATTGTATTCGACTTAATCAATGGTAATCATAATATGATTGACATGCTTACCTGACCTTTTTAGACTCGTGGCACTATCAAAAAAGACATCTCACCTCAGGTAATTTTGAAAATATGATTCATAAAATTTGGCTTATGGAAGGTTTATCCTCTCAACGAGACATCATTCAGGGAATGAAGTCTTTCGCGGGAAAAATGCGGACTGACCTGACTGTTTACGCCTCACACCGTAATGACCGTCATGAAATTCTTTCCGTTGCAGATTTTTCACTGACTGAGCCAAAAGATGCCGAACTTCGATTACCCTTCATCCTTTCTACGGTTTCAGAGCAGGGTATTAATGCCATACATACCGGCCGTAGTTGCCTGTGGTTTGAAAACCACCGGGTGGACATCGAGGCTTCAGGTGTTTCTCTGACGACCGGTGCATCCGGCGCACAGTGGCTGGAGATGGCAGATGATAAAGTTACTTTTGCTGAAGTGATGGAAGAAAATCGCCTCCCTGCGGTTCCATCTTTGCGTATCAATTCCATAGAAGAATTGCAGCATCACCTCAGTCACTCCCCTTTTGAAGGCCAGCAACTCTGCGTAAAACCCGTTACAGGTATTTATGGCATGGGTTTCTGGCGCTTTGATGACAACGCGTCTTCTATGGACATTTTTAACCATCCAGAAAACCGCGTCGTTCACCCACGGCAGTATCTCGCGGCATTAACCAGTGCTGAGAAGTTTACTCCTCTTGTTTTGATGCCTTATCTTCCGGGCCCTGAATATTCCGTTGATATCCTGGCGGACAAAGGTGAAGTGCTCGCAGCGGTTGCCCGTCGTAAAGAAGGCCCCCTTCAGTATATTGAAAACAGCGGGGAAGCATTTGAACTAGCCTGTGCCTGTGCAAGAGCGATGAAGGCTGACGGTCTGGTAAACGTACAAACCCGAAATAACCTCTCCGGTAATCCCGTTCTGCTGGAGACAAATATGCGTCCGTCTGGCGGCATTGGTTATACCCAACACAGTGGGGTCAACTTACCTGGGCTATTTGCCTTCTATAAGCTGGGCCTGATGTCGAAAAACGACGTCATTGAGATGGCAATAAACGATTTCGTTCCGGCAACAGTGAGATCCGTCACTGATGTTATCGCGTATCCCGCTCACTTAACTAACCGACTGAACTGAAGGATTGATTATGGCTTTAGTGAATAATGAGACTGTTTATCGCCGTACACTTTCCTGCGGCACAATTCAGGTTACATGTAAGCAGCAGAATTATTTGTTGGACGACTTGTTTGATATTGCAGAACGACGCAACCCCAAACGCGCCTTTCTGTTTGTCAGCAAAGTGCTTGGCCGTCATATTCCGGTGTCCCCCTCAGTTATGCGTCAGGTGTATCGCCAGTTAGCTGAGCAAATTCCTGAAGGTATAGCGGGGCCCGTTCTCGTTATCGGTATGGCTGAAACCGCCGTGGGCTTGGGGGCTGGGGTATTTGATGAACTCCGTCACCGGTTCAGTGAATCCGTTTACCTGACTTCTACCCGTCATCCGGTCGACGGCGAGTTGTTGTGCGAATTTAAAGAAGAGCACAGCCATGCAACAGACCACCTGATTTATTTACCGGATGAGCCAGAAATGCGCCGTCGTGTTTGCGAGGCTCGCACTATTGTCCTAATCGATGATGAAGCAACCACCGGGAATACCTTTATCAATCTGCTGGCCGCGCTGCGTGGCACTCATCGCCTGGCTAACCTCGAACAGGTTGTGACCGTGACACTCACCGACTGGAGCGGTGATGCCCTGACAAAACGCTGCCCTCTCCCGGTTACTCCCGTATCACTGGTCAGTGGTCAATGGCACTGGGAGCCGATTCCGGATGCGCCTGTTCCTGTGATGCCCTTTGTTAATGTCACCTCACGTGGTGCAGTCCCGGTTACGGGAAAACAGTCCTGGGGCAGACTCGGCATGACAGTTCCTGCCAGAGATTTAGGACGCCATATTGTGACGTTTCCTGGAGAACGTGTCCTGGTTCTGGGTACCGGAGAGTTTGTCTGGGAACCCTTCCTGTTATCTGAACGTCTTGAAGCGGAGGGGGCCACGGCTCACTACAGCTCCACGACCCGCTCACCTATCGCAACCGGCTTCGCTATCCAGTCGGCGATTGCGTTCACGGATAACTATGGACTGGGCATCCCTAACTTTGTTTATAACGTTGCCCATCAGAAGTTTGACCGTATTTTGCTGTGTACCGAGACGCCAGCAGAAAGTGTGGATCAGCAGCTTTTGACCGCACTATCTGACGTTGCCCCTGTTGTGGAGATTGTGACCTATGAATAAACCTGTGGTATTGAGCGATCTCGATGACACGCTTTTCCAGACCCGCCGTAAAATGGTGGATGAACTGGCACTTGAGCCATTCCGTACCGGTGCGCTGGACCGCAGCCTTACCCCTCGCAGTTACATGACTGAAGAACAGTCTATGCTGGTGGACTGGCTGCTGGAACAGGCTGAACTGATCCCGGTGACAGCCCGTGGTACGGAAGAAATCAGTCGGGTACAAATCCCTTTCAGTTCCTGGGCTATCACCACTCACGGTGCGGTCATCCTTTCCCCTCAGGGGCAACCGGATGAAGAATGGAAAGCCCATATGCTTCAAAGTCTTGCTCCGTATTACGAAAGACTGACAGGAATGCAAAGGCAAATAACCGAACTGATGGAGGCCAGAGGGATTAATGCCTGGGCACGGCTTAATTACGAGTATGACGGCGTACCGATTTATCTGGTGATGAAACACCGCGACAGCACCCGCCTTGATGAACTCAATGCGATTGCCGATGAAATAGAGCAGCTGTTCCCAACCGATGATTTTTATATCCACCGCAACAGTAACAATGTTGCCTGGTTACCTCATCCGGTTGAAAAAGGACTGGCCGTAACCTGGCTTCTGGAAAAACTGAGATCTGAACGGGGTGTTTTTCCGGTGATTGGCCTCGGAGACAGCCTGAGCGACCATCGATTCATGAAACTATGCAGTTGGTACGGACTGCCGCGCCAGAGCCAATTTGCTGAAGCCATTTCACACCGTATTTTTGGAGATAATTAAGATGCAGCCTGAATTATCGACTTTCTCTGGCTCCTATTCGCCTGATGATGTGCAGTTTTTACTCAAACCCATCGCCATGGAAATGACGCCTGTTGAACTGAAAGAAGAGCTGATCCAGTCCGGTAAAAAGCATTACTCCGATATGCTGAGTCAGGAGCCTGCCCCTACGCAATGGCATCTTGATCTGTTTTCACGCGCCCTTGATATGGGGGCTGCACGGCTGGCAAAAGAGGTATCACAGCTTGCACGGGAACTCGTTAAGCGATTTGGGGATGAGCCCATTATCCTTACCAGCCTTGTCAGAGCAGGAGTACCACTGGGTGTGATGTTACAGCAGGCGCTCCGGGCTATGGGGAAAAGCTCCTTTCATTATGGGATCAGCATCATCCGTGACAGGGGAATTGATACCTCTGCACTGGATTTGATTGAAGCCCGACACGGTACACAGGGCATTGTCTTTGTCGATGGATGGACCGGGAAAGGCGCGATTACCGGCGAGCTGGTCCGTTCGCTGAAAGATCGAAAAGGGTATCCTGAACAACCGCGCCTGGTCGTGCTGGCCGATCCCTGCGGATGCTCCTGGCTTGCCGCAAGCGCAGATGATTGGCTTATCCCCTTTGGCATCATGGGCGCACCCGTTTCAGGGCTCATCTCCCGCTCAGTCTGGACCGAAGAAGGACTTCACGGGTGTGTCGTCTGCGACCATCTCAATGAATATGAATGCAGCCAGATGTTGGTAGAAACCGTGGCGCGTTTTCGTGAACAACTTGATGGTCAGGAATTACCAGCGCTGGTCTGGGAGTCCGAGGAAAATACCGGGTTATGGCAGCAAAGCCGTGACGTCATTTCCAGCCTGGCAAATAATTATTCGGTAGACAGCATCAATCGTATCAAGCCGGGGATCGCAGAGGCAACCAGAGCAGTGTTGCGCCGTGTGCCTGACCATGTCTTTGTCCGCTCGGTGGATGATCCTGATGTTGCACTGCTGGTTGGGCTGGCCCGGGATAAAAGTATCACGGTGACAGAAATGGGTAACGCTCTCGGCCAGTACAGGGCCGTCACCATTATTAAAAAGGTGCTTTGATGGACAAACGTCTTTCGCCCTGGAATCTGGGGGCCACACTTTATATGCCAGCCACCCGACTGGATATTGCCGATGCTGTCCTGCACGGAAAAATCCCGGGTCTGCGCTCGCTGGTTATCTGTCTGGAAGATGCCGTCAGCGAGGGGGACATTCCTCAGGCACTGCAAAACCTCAAACAGTTACTACAGCAACTGAATGCCGCAAAGATTAACAGTGGCAATAGTGACTGGCCGCTGGTGTTCATCCGCCCCCGCCATCCTGTCATGGGGAAATGGCTGGTTGAGAATCTTGAGCTCGATGCGATAGACGGCTTTGTGTTGCCGAAATTCACTCTCTCCTCTTTACCGATATGGTGGAACATCATGGCGGATACACATTTGTGCCTGATGCCCACCCTTGAGACAGAAGAGGTTTTTGATGTTGTTCAGATGCGCGAACTGGCAACCACGCTCTTGTCCCATCCGTGCCACGAGCGAATTATTGCGTTACGCATTGGCGGGAATGACCTGATGAATGTCGTCTCACTCAGACGTCCGCGTAATCTGACCCTTTACGACAGCCCAATGGGCTATGTGATAAAAATGCTGGTGTCTGTTTTTGCTCCCCGCGACTTTGCACTGACCGCTCCGGTCTGTGAGCATATTGACGATCACGCCGTGATGTCACGTGAATTGTCCCTGGATATGGCACATGGGCTGGTAGGCAAAACCGCTATCCATCCAGGTCAGATTGACGTTATTGAACAAGCGTTAATGGTATCCCCTGGTGAGCATTCTGATGCCCTGCGTATTCTTAATTCGACACAGGCTGTTTTTAAATCCCAGGGCGCAATGTGCGAACCGGCAACACATCGTCGGTGGGCCGCAGGTATTCTGAAGCGTGCCCAAGTTTATGGTCTGACATCCGAGAAAAATCCGGACGGTATCAGACTTATGCCAATATCTCAGCAAAACTAAGGTTGCCACAATGGGATTCAGATTTAGGAAATCTATCAGCATTATTCCGGGTGTCAGGCTTAATTTAAGCAACGGCAGTCCAAGCCTGAGCGTGGGTCCCCGTGGTGCATCTGTTTCTTTTGGCAGCCGTGGTACGTATGCAAACCTGGGGGTACCTGGGACAGGGCTCAGTTATCGAACCAGGCTGGACCGCTCCGCCCGTTCTCGCTCCGGAAGAACGGCTCAGCCAGACCCGGCATTGCGGCAAACTCTCGAAGAGGAAGTACAGGCATTAATGTCAGCCGTCCACGTGATAACAAATATTCATGAGTTGACGCCTGATCCCACTACGGGCAAAACACTGAACGAACTGGAGTCATCCTATCTGCTCACCAGGATGGCCCCCTTTCAGATACCAGCTCCAGTTCGCCCGGTAAAACCGGCAAACATGCCGATGCCTGCACAGCCTGCCGAAAATGAGGGTGTAGGTTTTCTGGGGAAATTATTCGAATCTGAATCGGCACGTAGCGCTCGTCATGCTGAAAATTTACTGCGATGGGAGCAGGAACTGACAGACACTGAACGTGAAAACACATTGCAGCAGCAAAAGTATCAACAACAACGAATAGCCTGGGCAGAGCAGTACGCCAACTGGCAGCATGAGGCTAAAGAACACGCGATAAAGCTGGAAGAATCCCACGCAAATGCGCAGCTACAATTTTTGAGTGACAGTGCCTGGTTTGAATCAGTGCTGTCCGCAGTGCTATCACAAACTGAATGGCCGCGTGAAACGCTGGTGACCTTTGAAGTAAAACCTGAGCATTCCACTGTCATGATCGATGTTGATTTACCCGAGATTGAAGATATGCCAGATAAAATATATACCGTGAATGCCAGAGGCACAGAAATTACGGAAAAAGCCATGAGCCAGAAGGCACAGAGAGAAAACTATGCGCGTCATGTGCATGGTTGTCTGATGCGTCTGGCCGGGATAGCTTTCCAGGCATTACCTTTCGATTCCGTAATCGTATCTGGCTTTACCCAACGGATCAGCAAACACACGGGTTATCTGGAAGATGAATACATTCTCACCTGCCGGTGCAATCGCCAGGTGATGGAAAATATCAATTTTGTGGGTATACATAATGTGGACCCTGTTGAGGCACTGAATAGCCACACGGTTATCAGAAAGATGAGCACAACATTCATTTTTCAGCCTATTGAACCACCGACTCTTAATGCAGGCTTTAACTGAATATGCAACTTAACACCAGACAGGCGCGAATTTTTACTCTTGCCAACCTACTCGGATCAGGAAAGCCGGTCGCTACGCACGATATTATTAACAATCTTGAATGTTCTGAGCCAACGCTCACCCGCGCACTTAAAGAACTCAGAGATTCCTATTCGGCAGAAATTAAATACAGCAAGGCGAACCATACTTATCAACTGGTCAATCCGGGTCAACTGGACAAAAAAACATTGCGCCGGATGAATGAAGTACTCGCTTTAAACGCCGAACTAAAAACCAGCAAGTCGAGCGGAAAAGTCTTTCTGGATAAAGATAAGAAAACTGCCGTTTCTTTATCTTTGCGTATGAGGATTCTTCGCAAAATCGATAAACTTGCCGAACTAGCCGGTTTATCACGCAGCGAGGCTGTCGAGAAAATAGCAGAAAAGTTTGTAGATGACCTTCTAAAAGAATTTAGGGATAAAAAAGCGTAACGCACATAAATAATATCTGAAAATACAATGCCGACTTAGAAAATATTGAGTACAAACTGCAATAACGCCTGTAAATTCGACTACATTACCCCCATTGATTTTATGGGGGGATTTCCGGATGAAAAAGCTAGCGCCTCAAGCTCCTGACACCCAAGAAAATCGGCGTGATTCGGTGACATAAATCAAGATTAACTCGTAATCAATCCATTCCATTTAAAGAAAACTCTCAGTCACTTGACACTTAACAGCGGGTGTTGAGATAACACACTGCTAAAGAATCTAGTACATTATTTGATACTCCATAAAACAGGAAAATCATATGAGAAGACTACCAGTCTACCTTTTGCTTGATACTTCAGGGTCTATGATGGGAGAACCCATTGAAGCCGTGAAAAACGGCGTAGAAACGCTACTCTCAACTCTCCGCCAGGACCCTTATGCTCTTGAAACAGCATTTATCTCCGTAATTACTTTCGATTCTACTGCCCAACAAGTTATACCTCTAACCGATCTATTAAATTTTAAAACCCCCAATCTGGTAGCCAGTGGCACAACCGCACTTGGAGAAGCCCTTTCCCTTGCCGCAACCTGCATAGCGAATGAAGTGCAAAAAACGACCGCCGAAACCAAGGGCGACTGGCGTCCTCTTGTTTTCATTATGACAGATGGTTCACCGACGGATGACTGGCGTAAAGGTGTCAGTGATTTTAAAGCCGCGCGAACAGGGGTTGTTGTAGCTTGCGCTGCGGGACATGGGGCTGAAACAAAGGTTCTGCAAGAAGTCACCGAAATCGTTCTTCAGTTAGATACCGCTGATTCAACGTCCATTAAAGCCTTTTTCAAATGGGTTTCAGCCAGCATCTCGGTGGGCAGCCAAAAAGTGGAGTCGGGTAAAAAAGAGGTTATTGGCCTGGATGACTTACCGCCACCACCACCTGAAGTTAACGTTGTTCTATAAAAATAATTAGGGGGGTTCTATGAGTGTTAGTTTGAGTAAGGGACAAGGCGTTAGCCTGAAGAAAAATGAATTCGACCTATCTTCAGTCACCATTGGACTGGGTTGGGATATTCACGAAGAAAAGAAAGGGTTTTTCGGTGGCCTGCTCGGAAAGAAAGCTGAAGAATACGATCTGGATGTTGTCGCATTTCTTTGTAACGCACAAGGCAAAGTCACTGATTTGGGAACGATGGAAAACGGCAAACCGACACTGGTGGGCGGCGACATTATTTTCTTTAACAGTATGAGCCATCCTTCCGGGCAAATCTGGCTCACCGGTGACAACCGAACGGGGGCTGGCGACGGTGACGATGAGCAAATTATTGTTAAATTGAACACCCTTGATCCGAAATACAACAAAATCGTATTCGTCGTGCAAATTTATAATGGCGTTAAGCTGAATCAGCATTTTGGCAACGTTGACAATGCATTCATACGCGCTGTTGATGCGCGCAATATCGAGATGGCACGTTTTGATCTCTCTGGTGGCGCATCATTTACGAACAGGCGTTCCATGCTATTTGCTGAACTGGTTCGTGAAACCACAGGTTGGAAACTGACCGCCATTGGTGAGCCTTCTGATTCAGACACCTTCGTCACCCACCTTAAAGGCTATCTGTAATATGAGAAGGCTACCCGTTTACCTGCTGATTGATACATCCGGGTCAATGCGTGGTGAGTCCATCCATGCTGTTAATGTTGGCATACAGGCCATGCTCAGCGCGTTGCGCCAGGACCCTTACGCGCTTGAAAGTGCGCATATTGCGATCATTACTTATGACAATGAAGCTCGTGAGTTCATTCCACTAACCGCTCTGGAAGACTTCCAGTTCACTGATATCGTCGTGCCGAATGCGGGTGGTACTTTCACAGGTGCAGCACTGGAATGTTTGATCCAATGTGTAGACCGCGATATTAAGCGTTCAGATGGGGATCAGAAAGGCGACTGGCGTCCACTGGTCTTCCTGATGACAGACGGCACACCTTCAGATGCGTACGCTTATGGCGAAGCCATCGAAGAATTAAAAAAACGCTCATTTGGTTCAATCATCGCCTGTGCCGTGGGGCCAAAAGCTAAACATGAACCACTGAAGCTGTTGACGTCCCAGATTGTGGCGCTGGAGACACTGGACTCAACGGCATTCGCAGGTTTCTTCAAGTGGGTGTCCGCAAGCGTCGCTTCTGGCAGCTCTAGTGCAGGTGTCACCACCAGCCAGGACAATCTCCCACCGCCGCCACCTGAAATTCAGCTGGTCTTGTAATGTTGTGGCAAAGCAGCGGTGCTCTGCCTTTTCTCTTTTTTCGATACGCACAAGCTCATTGCACATAGTTTGTGCCGTACCGTACAGGGTGTGATTATGAGAAGACTGCCAATTTTCTTCGTCCTCGACTGTTCAGAGTCTATGGTCGGAGAAAATCTAAAAAAAATGAATGATGGCCTGCAACTTATTGTCAGCGATGTAAAAAAGGACCCTCATGCACTGGAAACCGCGTGGATTTCAGTGATTGCGTTCGCCGGTGTGGCAAAAACGATTGTCCCTCTTGTTGAAGCAGCCTCTTTCTACCCTCCCCGTTTGCCCATTGGGGGTGGAACGAGTCTTGGTGGCGCTCTGCGGGAATTAACCCGTCAGATTGATACTCAGGTCCGGAAAACAACCGAAGAACGTAAGGGAGACTGGAAGCCAGTGGCTTATCTTTTGACTGACGGGCGTCCAACAGATGATATAGCTTCTGAGATTAATCGCTGGAAAGAGCAATACTCCCGTAAAGTTAACCTTATTGCGATTGGACTTGGCCCATCGGCCGATCTCAATGTCTTGCGCCAACTGACTGATAACGCCCTTTTATTCACCGATACCCACGAAGGCGACTTTACCCAGTTCATTAAATGGATCACCGCGTCGGTCTCGGCTCATAGCCGCAGTGTTGGTGAAGAATCCCCTCCTCTGGTGAGTGCCACAGACTATATAGTTCGTCTGGCCAAAGATGATGTGGCCCGTGCATATGATGAAAATTGCGTGACGCTCATTGGTCGTTGCAGCCGTTCCCGACGCCCTTACCTGATGAAATATGAACGCCCTGCTGTCAATCTTTCAACACTGGATTTCAAGCTCAATATTAATAGCTTCAACCTCGCAGGATGCTTCCCTATCGACGAAGATTATTTTTCCTGGAGCGATGAATCGGCCTCTTCCCTTCAGGTCAATACCAGTGAACTTCATGGCGTGCCCGGATGCCCACACTGTGGCAATGCCAGCGCATTTGCCATGTGTAGTTGTGGGAAGTTGCTTTGCATAAACGGGCCTGACGATGTCATTTGCCCGTGGTGTGATAAAACGCTGTCGTTTGGTAACGAAAATGATCATTCAGATTTTGATGTCAATCGGGGAAGAGGCTAATGGGAAGGAATGCCAATTTATATCAGAAAGTATTGTCGCTAGTGATTGAGTCCCACTCACTACTGATATCGGATTCAGGCCGTATTGCATTATGTGACGACACTGAGCTTCAGAATATATTCGACGATCTGGTCGTTCGCATTCAGGATAAATCTGCGATCTATAAGCAGGAATGTGTTGAACAAGATACGCAACAGGAACTCACGAGCCCGGACAGCCATTCAGACGTTGATGAAGACTGTGAAAATGCTGTTGATACCGCACCTGAAGTGACAGAGCCGGTGAAGATAATTTCAAACTCCGAAGAAATCTCCACCACCGAAACCAGCACTTCTTCTGAACAGGAGCAAGCGTCTCCTGTCGACGGTAATAAAAACTGGCAGCCTGCACCCTTCCCATCACTCGAAATTACGGATGATACCCAATCTATTTTACCGGAAAAGACAGAATTAAGACCCGGACAAGTCCCTCCCGAGCTTGCCACTGTCCCAGCGAAACCCACTGAGCCCAGGCCTCCGGTTGCAAAAATTAATATCGCCAATGCCCGAGCCGGAACTCCTTTCCATTCAGAAATAGACATTTCTCTCGATAATGGCGAAGCCGCGACTATTCAGGATGTCTCATTTGCTAAAGAGATTGGCGTTTTTTTCGATCCCCAATCTTCCACATTGAGAGGAACACCTTCTGAAAGTGGTGATATTGAAATGACCATCACCTGGAGCCGCAATAATGGTCAAACTCATATTGATAAGATGATATTTATTGTGAATCCCGATCCTCGTAGTCTTTGGAAGATCATTGATCCTCCAGTCGATGGTAAATACTTCAAAGAGAACATCGACCAGAAACTGCTCCTTGAATCAAATGTCAGGATTGTAGCCGCCAGCCGCAGGGGACGTTCACATGAGCATGTCGGTTCCTTCAGGGATGATGATTTTTCCATATCTCATTGTCCTGACACAGGCTGGAGCATCATGCTAGTAGCTGATGGTGCGGGCAGCGCTAAAAACTCAAGACAAGGTTCCCGCATAGTGGCCGAAACTGTCGGCCAGTACCTGACTAAATACTTGGGTGGGGATCGCGGACGCGAGCTCAGCGAATGGGTAAACAGATGGGAGCAAACAGACCAAAAAAATATTGGTGCAGCTTTTACACATCAATTCCATCAGGCCTCCATTATGGCCATCAACAATATTAAAAATGAATCTATAGCTGCCGAAGAGACAGTGAAATCCTATTCCACGACTCTACTAGTAGCAGTCACATACCGTTCTGGTGAAGACCTCTTTGCCGCCTCCTTCTGGATGGGCGACGGAGCAATCGCTGCCTATGGACCTACAGGCAAGGTGCGCGTTCTTGGTACGCCTGATAGCGGCGAATATGCCGGTCAGACACGTTTTCTCGATGCCGATGCACTTCAGGGTCCAGACTTCAGTAAACGCGTAAGCATTGGAAAATGGAAAGATATTTCTCATTTAATCCTGATGACTGACGGTGTTTCCGATCCCTTCTTCGAAACCGATAATGGTCTGCTCAAAGCCGAAAAATGGGATGCGCTCGTTAGCGAGTTATCCCCAGTTTTAAGCGATACAGACGAAATGGCGGAGCAGCTGGCCGAATGGCTTAACTTCTTCATTCCCGGCAATCATGACGACCGGACTATTGTCGTTTATTGGTAGCAGACCGTACTTCATCGCTGGTGGTGATCAATGGCAAATATTATTACTTGTGTGACAAAGGATGGTGAAACCGTCCAGTTTGTCGATGAAATTATTGGCTCCGGTGGAATGAAAGATGTGTATTTCTCCCCGGACAAATCATATGTCGTCGCATTTTACAAAAAACCTCAAACCGGACAGGCCAGAGATCGTATCGATATGATCACCGGCCGGTATAGGCAAAGTATTTTTGAGCAATCAGGGGGGGATTACTGGAAAGGGTTATTTTGCTGGCCAACCCATGTGGTGGAGCACGAAGGCAAAATTGGTGTTGTGGTCCCTACTTATCAAAACCATTTTTTCTTCAAGTTTGGTTCAAAAAATAACGACTTCCTTGGCATCAAAGGGCGCGAAAAAGAAGGAAAATGGTTCGCGAGTGCCAACAATCAGAACAAATTTTTGGACCCCCGCGAACGCGGTAATTTGCTCAGTTATCTTAAAGTGTGTCTCTTACTGACAAGGGCTGTCAGGAGAATGCATGCAGCAGGGTTATGCCACAGTGACCTGAGTTATAAAAATGTTCTGATTGACCCAGAACAAGGGCATGCCTGCATCATTGACATTGATGGCCTTGTGGTACCGGGTAAATATCCACCTGATGTCGTTGGCACCCCTGACTTTATTGCGCCAGAGGTGGTGGCAACAAGTCATTTAGAAAAAGACGATCCCACAAGATTTTTGCCCAGCATTTCAACCGATCGCCATGCCCTGTCAGTTCTGATCTACATGTACTTGTTCTATCGGCACCCGCTGCGTGGTGGGAAAATCCACGACATGGATGATGAGATGCGCGATGAGTCCCTTTCAATGGGAGAGAAAGCCTTATTCATTGAACACCCCATCGACAGGAGTAACGCAGTAAAACTCAATCAGGTAAGCCCTTTTTCATTACCCTGGGCCGATCCGCAAAAGATCCCCTACACGATTATGGGACCTTATCTGACACCGCTATTTGAAAAAGCATTTATTGATGGGCTGCACACCCCAGCTGCACGTCCTACTGCTGATGAGTGGGAAACCGCGCTGGTTAAAACTGTTGATTTAATCCAACCCTGTCAGAATAAAGACTGTGACCAAAAATGGTACATTTTCTCTGGAAAAACTAAACCCGTATGCCCGTACTGTGGCACTGTCTATAAAGGGAAATTACCGATTTTGAATTTGTACTCTTCCCGAAAAGCGGGAAGTTATCGTCCAGACGATCATCGTCTTATGGTTTGGGATGGTCAGTCACTTTTCGCATGGCACGTAAACAGGCTCGTTGCACCTAACGAGCGCACCACTGAAGCTCAAAAAAAGCGTGTGGGCTACTTCGTTTTTCATAATCAACAGTGGTGGCTGGTAAACGAAGGAATTTCCGGGCTATTGTCATTGCCCGATAAAAAAGTTGTGGCGATTGGGGATAAAATTGAATTGAAAGACGGCAAGCAATTTGTTCTTAGCCAGGAAGAAGGTGGCCGGCTTATCGTAGTCCAGTTAGTGGAAAACTAATATTGTTCTGTTTAAAGAACAAATAATATTCATCGCATAATGCGCCTGCCATTCCCCGCAGGCGTGTTTGCTTATATGGACGATGAAGCTCAACACCTTTCCATCACTCATCAAAAAACGACAGCTTTCTGCGTGGCCTACATGCAGGTTTTGAAATAGCTTTTGCTATCGCTGCACCTATTTCTGCACAAACGGTGAGTCCCTGAACGAAAGGTTGGTCATGCATCAGATATGGCAATGCACCAAACCCGATACGCCCACGGGCGTAAGCCGGCTCCAACAAAGTGTAATCATGACCCACATCAGGAATATCATCGCCATTAGCTTCAAGTTGCTGACGTAAGGTTGCGAACGGTAGGTCTTTGGTCTTCAGAGCTTTTTGCCCTCGAGCATCAATAAAAACATCAAACTCATATCTGTTGCCTTGCGCAGCAATCACGGTCTGATGTTCTTTGACATCCAGTTCATAATCATGCCCGAGTGCCAGAATGCTGATTATCCCCGCCTCGCGTAATGCCAGTAATCGACGAATCGATTGTGAGGGAATGGCGGCGTAGTTATCGATAAACACGCGTGCCAGCCCGGCATCAAATCGTTTGCTGTCCTCCTCGTTTAGGTGCGGCACAATCTCCTGCACAGCTTCATGTAAACGGAGGATAGCGTAGCGCCAGAGGACCGTTCTTTTGTCGCGTTTGTTGTGTTCAACTTCCAACAGATTGGATTGAGCCCAACTGAACGGGTTGTTTTTTTTCCTGTCGAAAAACCAGGTTTTGGCGAAACTGTCGGCATCCAGGGCGTTGAGGGCTATACGTTTGCTCCAGGCCGGATCTGCCCGTTCGATTTCTTTAACCATTAGGCTGAATACCCTGTCGAGCAGGCCGTCTGAACCGGCAGCGATTTCGTTTTTAACTGCCTGTTCGGTGACTACCAGTAAAGGTTCATACGGAATGGGGCAGTAGAAATCCGCTTCAGGAAGGATGCCGGAGCGCGACATCAGCACAATTTTAAGCGCGGCGCTTTTTTCATCGAGATTGAACCGGCATTGTTCCCCATCATGCTCAATAAATTCGCCATGCTGGATAACCACGGCCATTGCGGCGTCCAGGCCGCTTAATGACGTCCCCATAATTCCAATCTTGCTTGCGGGAATATGAGCCTCCATCAGACCTGACCACGGGCTAGGAAAGTAGGGTTTTGTCGAGGCATCTTCGTCGGGCCAAACGTGCCCCGTCGCTATCACGGCAAGATCAAACAAATGGGGCAACTCCTCGCCTTGCGCCCATAGTCGGACGCCCTCTGGCATTGCTTGCAGGTCAGTGACCTGACAAGACTCATGAACCTCAACCTCAAAACCTTGTTTTTGCGCCTGTGCGACCAGTTCCAAAAACTGGTCACGAAAATACTCACCAAGAAGAATACGCGGCAAGAATTGACGGACATGAAGCGAGGAACGCTCAACGCCATAACGCGCCAGATGGTGTTCACTTTGGCTACGCAACCAGTCGATATAGGTCGAAAAAATGGGCGGAATTTCGATGCTGGCAATATTTGCCAACATCATTCGCGAGTTTTCTTCATTGCTGTAAGGCATACCGACTCCCGCTTCACGGGCTTGCTCATAGAGTGAAACTGAAACCGGTATCTTATTTTTCAGAAGGGAGAGAAAAGTATAAATCCCTGTTGGCCCTGCGCCGATAATCGCCACTTTTTTCATCAATGCTCGCCCTTTTACTCACTAAATCCATCTAATGAGAGTAGGTTCAAGCAAGGGTTTCTGGCAACTTATCTGGAGAAACCAGAACCTCCACTAGTGGTTTCCAGAATCACTTAGTGAACACTGAAACATCCCCTCCTTAAAACTGGCACAATGCCTGTATCATTGAGGCGCTGCATAAAAAAGGCACTTCACTGGCAGCAGAATCACGCGCTGCGGGTTTAAGCCCATCAACGCTGGCTAATTCGCTCACCTCGTCAGAAACGAGATTCGAATTTGTAGAGTGAATATACTGTAGCGCCATCCATCAAAAAATCTTTCACAGATGGCGCTACTGTTATTAAGATAAGCGAATGGCCACACGTTTAGTCGCACAACTAAACAAACAATTAAATACAGTCAGTTACGTGATTTATTCAAATTCCACCAAAATCCGGCCTCCTTTTTCCCGCATCACGTCTGTGTTTGGGGGTACGAAAAATGGCTGAAATAATGTATAAAGAGCCGCATGAAAATCCCAAATAGAATCCAGCCGCTGGTCGACGATGGTCTTATCGACGATGTACTCCAGCGTCTGAAAAGCGGCAAAGAAGCCGACGTTTACACCGTTTTATGCGGTGGCAAAATCCAATGTGCCAAAGTGTACAAAGAAGCCACTCAACGTAGCTTTAAGCAGGCCGTGCAGTACCAGGAAGGGCGTAAAGTCCGGAATAGTCGTAATTCCCGCGCCATGCAAAAAGGCTCAAAATTCGGGCGTAAACAACAAGAAGAGTCCTGGCAAACAGCCGAGGTCGATGCGTTGTTCCGTCTTGCTAACGTCGGCGTTCGCGTACCGCAGCCCTACATGTGTATTGATGGCGTGTTATTGATGGAGCTGGTGACTGATGCAGAAGGTGCAGTTGCCCCACGTCTTAGCGATGTGACGCTGGACGAAGAAAGTGCCATTGCTGATTTCGACACGATGATCCGCAATATCGTGCGCATGTTGTGCGCAGGCATTGTGCACGGTGACTTGTCAGAGTTTAACGTGCTGCTCGATGCGCAAGGGCCGGTCATTATCGACTTGCCACAAGCCGTAGACGCCGCCGCAAACAACCATGCCGAATCAATGTTTGAGCGCGATGTGAATAACATCACCGCATATTACGGCCAGTTCGCCCCGCAACTGTTGAAAACACGGTATGCGAAAGAAATCTGGGCGTTATATGAAGATGGAAAATTAACACCAGAAACACCGCTAACGGGTCTGTTCGTCGAAGAAATTCATGACGTGGATGTAGATTCACTGATGGATGAAATCATTGCGGCAGAAGATGAGTTTTATGACCGCCAGCGGGCCGCTCAAGACCGCGACAATGAATACGAATGATTGAGTGCTAGTTGTTAAGTTTCCCTCATCCCCAGGACAAGGGAAAACCAGGCACCACCCGCCAAATTTCCAGCGCGGGTGGTACTAATCCGAAGAAAGAATAAACCGCCCTGCTGAAATTCCACTCGCGTTGTCCGTATATTCCCAGGCGACAAGCGGGTTATTTCCTTTCGCCGCGTTGTAATCAACGCAAATCACCGTGTCACTCAGTAATTCCGGTTCGCCTGCCAACGTATAATGACCAATGACGACTGGGTTTGCGCACAACACCGGGTACGGCTGCGAGAGGGGGATGTCAGGAATGCTGTCCACCACGTCAGGCTGTACCTGGGCTATATGGCGATAGGTTTTCGCCTCGCGCTGCCACCAACGCACACGAATCTCACGGCGCTCAATACCTGTTTTATCAAGAAAACTATAGCCCGCAGGCAATGTGAGTTCTGGCCCTTTTAGTAGCTTTTCCACCAGGTGATAAACTTCATGTTGTTTATCAAATGCGTGTACCCAGCTCTCGGGTTTCAGACGATTTTTATCGTCAAGCCACGGACGCAGGCGTTCAATCGCTTGTTCGTCCCAACAGGCATGAACGGCTCGAATACCCTCAAAATCGATAAACAGCGGCAGTGATTTAAACCATTCAATCCAGGCATGATGTGCCGAACTGCTTTCCACAACATCATCGAGAAATGCCCGATGCTGTCGGTGATTATTTTCTGTATGTGAGCGAAGTGGACGCCCGCTTTCGGGATGACGCATCGCCCAGCCGACCGCATTAAACTCATGGTTTCCCATCAGGCAAACCGCGCGTCCGGCTTCGGTTAATTTTTTAACCGTGCTCAGTACTGCCTGGTGATCAATATCCGTGCTCGCCTGGTTATCAATAAGATCGCCAATGAAAATAAGTTCCGCAGGCGTGTTTTCGGTGTCTTTGCAGATATTTTCCAGCAAGCTGTTCAATTTGCTAAATTGCCCGTGGATATCACCGATGAATATTTTGCGTGTCCCTGGCTGTGCGATTGGCTTCATTCACTCTTTCCCGTCTTCTCTTTGCACCTTAATGCTGTCAGTAACAGTTTATCCGCTATACCATTGAACATGAAAATTAACTTGCCAATAAGTCTCTCGAGTAAGGAATGGCATGACTATTCAAAGTATTTCCCCCGCAGAAGCTAAAATCCTGGTGGCACAAGGTGCGGCACTGATTGATATCCGCGAACGTGATGAATATGTGCGCGAGAACATCGCTGAGGCACATTTACTGTCGCTTTCTGCCATCGAAGCGGGTGACCGACTCGGCCCGTTCGATCCCTTTGATACCGTCATTTTTCATTGCCAGTCTGGTATGCGTACCGCGCAAAATGCACAAAAGCTGGCTGAAGCGGTGGCACCGGCAAAAGTTTTACTGCTGGAAGGTGGCTTAAACGCCTGGAAGAAAGACGGACAGGAAATACTCGCCGATAAATCACAACCGCTGCCGTTAATGCGCCAGGTACAAATCGCCGCGGGTACGCTGGTGCTTGCAGGGGTAGTGCTTGGTTTTAGCGTCCACCAGGGGTTCTTTTTATTATCGGGTTTTGTTGGCGCAGGATTGCTGTTTGCGGGCATCAGCGGATTTTGCGGTATGGCTCGCTTACTGGAAAAAATGCCGTGGAATAGACCTTAGCAGCGGCTAATGAACTATGTTTAACGATATACATTTCAGTTTATTGAAGGAGTCTAACGATGTTCAAAGCAGGCGATCTTGTGCAACCTAAAAAGGGCGGCCCAAAATATGAAGTTCTGGATGTTCAGGGAGATACCCTATTCTGTACGCCGAAAAATATTCTGACCGGTGAGACCGTTACGCTAAAAGCGGAAGACGTTGCGCTGTATAAAGAAGATGATGATTTTGGTGTTTGCTGATGTCATCTGTTCCAGGCGGGCCACGTTTCCCCGCCTGAAACTTACCAATAAAATATGCCCTATCCTTGTCATCGCCAGTTATCAACAACCGGGCACCGCGGGAAATTAGTTAAAAAAATCAGTAACCTCTTTCATAGCCCGCAAAAAAACATTTCACTGCTGTGTCAGCGTTAACTTCTTTAAAAAAGTCAGCGACCAATTCTTTATCGAGGTTGTAGCGGCGTGTTAATACGCCGGCTTCCCATGCTGCGCGCTGCCTGTCACCGGTTTGCTCTGAAATGCGGTGACTGAATCCCAGCACAAACCCACGTTTGTAGTCCGAACAGAAGCGAGTCACCCTGGTGACACTGTCAGCTTCGCGGGCTTTTAGCCCGGCCATCAATCCCTTACCAAAATGGTTATCCATCTGAATACCCCCGTGGGTAAAATCGCTATATACAATATTATATAACGATATTTCGTGCGCAAGAAAGCCAAAAAACAGCAGCCTTAAATGAAAAAAGTAACTCTATGATTTTTAATATTAATTTAATAGCGGAACGACAAAATCAGGAAACGCTGCCCGATCTGTCTCATTTAGCGGATTTTATTGACAAAATGCCTTTAAATAAAAATTTATCACTAATTGTCGAATTGCATGCAGCGATATAATCTAGCCGCGTCAAACAAGCCATTTATTAGCACTGCCATTAACCTTTAATTGCAGTGCATACGTCTAATTATCATTCGGAGTTGGAACAATGTTTTCTCCTGAGTCACGCCTGCGCCATGCAGTCGCAGATACCTTTGCGATGGTAGTGTATTGCTCGGTTGTGAACATGATGATTGAGATATTCCTCTCCGGCATGAGCTTCGAGCAGTCGCTCTCTTCGCGCCTGGTCGCCATTCCAGTAAACATCCTGATTGCCTGGCCTTACGGTTTTTATCGTGATGCCTTCATGCGCTTTACCAAACGCTACAGCCAGGCTAAATGGGCGAAAAACCTTGCCGATGTTCTGGCTTACGTGACTTTCCAGTCCCCTGTTTACGTCGTCATTTTATGGTCGGTTGGTGCTGACTGGAATCAGATAGCCGCGGCAGTCAGTTCGAACATTATTGTGTCGATGGTCATGGGCGCAGCGTACGGCTATTTTCTCGATTACTGCCGTCGCCTGTTCCGCATTAGCGGGTATCGGAATGCAAAAGCTGGGGTTTAAACCGCGGTAAGTTTGATAGCGTTGCGGCATAACACGCAACAACGCCCTTTCGATTAATGCTCGCCAAACAAGCCTGACAAGTAGCGTTCCAGCGCAATGCGTGAACTAAAGCCGTGCGGAATACCGTAATGCTCATGAGTAACACCTGCCAGATAGAGTGGAAATTGCTGGTAGTGATCGCAGGTTTTAACATCTGTTGCAGGCTCGGCCAGAGTCTGGCTCCGTTCTTTTAACGTAGGGTGAATAATCAGCGCCGTTCGCCCCATTCGCGCCTCACGATTAACATAAACGTAGTTTTCACCACGACGATAGCCATACGTTTTCGGCGTAACAATATCCATAGTAAAACCGGCTTTTTCAAGAACGCGGGCCACCTCATCAGGTCGTAGATACATAATTTTTCCTCATCATCTTCTTAGCTGCGCAACCTTACATTAACCAGCATTAGCAACGCTTTCAGATTAGTCCATAAAGAGCGTGAACTGACCCATCACTAAAAATTATGGTCTACACTGAGAAGTACATCGCAATAAGGGAGAAACTAATGTTTAACCGCGTAAATAGAAATGATGTAGACGAAGGCGTTGATGATATTAACCGTGACGTGAACGAACTGGCCGACACACTGGAAGAGGTTCTTAAATCGTTCGGTAGCGATGTTAAAGAAGAAGGGGAAGCCGCCCGCAAAAAAGCGGAGTCTCTGTTGAAAGAGACGCGTGCTCGCCTTAATGGCCGCACCCGAGTAAAACAGGCCGCTCGTGATGCGGTTGGCTGTGCCGATACTTATGTGCGCGACAAACCGTGGCAGAGCGTGGGTATTAGCGCCGCCGTGGGTATTTTCATCGGGGCTTTGTTAGCTTCCCGTCGATAGCCACACAGAGAGTAAGTAGTCACAAACGTGTAGTGATAATAAATATGCGTCCTGACCCCGGAGCCATAGGCCCGGGGTTTTTATTTCAGGAAATGGCCGCTCGTAATTGCTTTGCCACCTGGTGAGCCATCGCTTGTGAAGTGAGGTTTGTAAAACTCATCAGTATTCCCCCCTCGCCTTGTGAAACCATGCGCCAGTCGCTTAATGCCTGCACCGCCAATCCTGTTTTACGCGCTTTCTCCACCAACGCCCGGTCATCTCCGTTGACGCGCATCACCAGCTGAATGCCACCAGCCTGCGGAACAACATCAAACCCTTGCTGCGCAAGCGCATTCTCGAGCCAGACCTGCCGCTCGCTGTAGCACAAGCGCATCTTTTTCAGATGTCGCCAGAAATGGCCTTCACGTAAAAAATCCGCAATGGTTTGCTGAATTAGCAACGGGGCGGTGCACGGTAAAAAATGCGTATGCTGCGAAAACGCTGCAACTTCTTGTTGTGGAACCACCAGCCAGGCCACGCGCAAAGCGGGAAACAGCGATTTGCTGAACGTACCGGCGTAGAGAACGCGCTGTGGGCCATCGAGGCTTTTTATCGGCGGCAGCGGCTTGCCGTGATAACGAAACTCGCTGTCGTAGTCGTCTTCAATCAGCCAACTTTGATTCGCAGCCGCCCAATCAAGCAGTTGGCGGCGGCGAGTAATTGATAACGCCACACCGAGCGGGCTTTGGTGCGCGGGTGTCAGAAGCGCAAAACGCGCATCTGGAAAATGGCTGATACCGTAGTCAATCTGCATTCCTTCACCATCAACCGGTATGGGATGCAGCGCCATTTGAGCCTCTGCAAATACAGGGCGAACATATCGATAACCTGGGTCTTCCAGCCAAATTCCATCCCCCGGTTTTGCCAGCGTATGCGCCACCAGCCGCATAGCGGCCTGGAAACCGGCGGTGATAAACACCTGTTCGGGCTGGCAATCTATGCTGCGTGAAAATCGTAAATAGTCGGCAATGGCCTGGCGTAATGTGGATTCCCCATTTGCCTCCGGCATCACCAGGTCATAACGCGTTTGCAAGCGTAGCCTGCGCCCCATAATCCGTGCCCATAATGCGCGGGGAAAAGCATCCAGCGCGGGCAATCCCATTTGAAACGGTAGCGGCGCACCTTGTGGCTGATTAGTGGCGAAAGTCAGATTATTTGCGCCAGAGGTAGCCGATGGACTCACAAAGGTGCCCGCCTGGCCGCGCCTTTCCAGCCAGCCCTGCGCGACCAATTCGCCGTAAGCGTTTTCTACCGTCGCCCGTGCCACACCAAGCTCGAGCGCCATGGTGCGGCTCGACGGCAAGCGACTTCCTGCGACCAGTTCACCATCGCTGATAGCCTGTTTAAGCTGCCTTGCGATTTGCTGATAACGCGGTATCGCGTGGTGAGCACTTACTATCGGTTCGATCGACTTCGCCATTATGGTCTGCTTTATTAGTTAATTTATGGCTCTCTTTAGTAGTCCATCATAGTGTTAAATTGCCCTCACACCAACATGAGGAATTAAACCATGATCGATTTACGCCAACCTTACTTTGACCTTTCCCCTGCCGTATTTAAACCCATGCTTCAGGCGCTGAAAGGCCTGGAGTCCAGCTCGCTCGGTTCCACGCTGATTGAATTGGTTTTCCTGCGTGTTTCACAAATCAACGGCTGTGCTTACTGTCTTGAGATGCACTCAAAAGCATTACGCAAAGATGGCGTAGACCAGACCAAGCTGGATGCACTGGCAGGCTGGAAAGTGAGTAACCACTTCAGCGATAAAGAGCGTGCAGCGCTGGCATGGGCAGAAGCAGTAACCCTGATTACCGAAGGCGGCGCAGAAGATGCGGTATACCAGCCATTACTGCAATTCTTTACCGCACAAGAGATTAGCGATTTAACCTTCACCGCCAGTTTGATGAATGCCTTTAACCGTTTGGCGATCAGTATGCGTATGTAAAAGACGCCGCAAGAGCCAGTGAAATGGCGAGCAACTGATGGTTCTCTGACCCCACCCCAGCCCTCCCCTTTTCAGGGGAGGGAGCAGACCAGCACGGTTAGCTCCTCCCCCTTGCC
>CBCPKK010000032.1:0-96699 GCA_965119215.1 uncultured Buttiauxella sp. | reverse complement strand
ATAGGGTTGCTGTTTGTCATCAGTGAGTAAAAAACGCAGTCGATATTTTCCCTCAGCCTTTTCTTCTTCATCTTTTTTATCCGATGAATCATCAGTTGCATCCGAATTATTATTCTTCTGATTTGCCTCTGGAGACTCGCTATCCTGACCTGACGAAAACTCAGAATAGTGAATTTCATCATCATCAAAACTTCCACCTACTTTACTAATATTGGTTAACGGACTAGCCATACCTGGTGAAAACTGAACAATGCCTCGTATTTTAATAATCGGAGCATCTAGAGTGATCCCTATTTCATCCATTACAATCCTGCCCATTGGGCCCTGAATATCGATTTTTTCATTACCCTTGAGAATTATCTTTTTCGCCTGCGTGCTATTTTCTTTACCCGTTAGGATCGTTTCCTTTCCTTCCGTCAGACGAGAATAGTCTCCAGCTGTTTCACTATGATAATTGGCATGAGAAAACTCTTCCCGATGGGCGTTAATATCAAGATGCCAGCCGCCCTTAATAGTTGAGTGCCTGTCCCTCTCCACAACAACGGTATCATCCCGCCCTACTGACAAGCGCTGATCGTTACCAATGCATTTTTCCCGATCGTGCTCAATAAAGTTCAACTGGTCATTCAGCACCACGGTTTTCATGTCCTTCTGAGCATGCATCGACAGCAGTTCCTGACCGGTCAAATCCTCGAACATCAGCTCGTTGTAGCCTTCGCCCTTATAAGTCTGTGAGCGAATGGCCATCTGTGTTTTAGTGCCCGGCAGGTCACCCGGCGAGCGGTTGGTAATGTGGTAGGTACGTCCGGTAATAATCGGCTGGTCCGGGTCGCCATTGAGGAAATCGACAATCACTTCCTGACCGACGCGCGGAATGGCGATGTTGCCGAAGCCCGTTCCCGCCCACGCCTGTGAAACGCGTATCCAGCAGGAGCTGTCTTCATCGGCTTTGTTATAGCGGTCCCAGGCGAATTTCACCCGTACACGCCCGTGTTCGTCGCAGAAGATTTCTTCCCCCGGTGGGCCGGTTACTATTGCGCTTTGTGGGCCATCGACCAGCGGTTTGGGGTGCGGTTGGGGGCGCCAGGTCTGAATGGCGGGGATAACATGAAACTGGTTGGTCAGCGTGGTGCCCTGGCCTTCACTGCCGATGAGCGCCTGTGGCTGATGGCCGGTTAACGTACAGGACACCACCTGCCATAAATCGTTTAAATCTTCACGCGGATGGTCAGTCAGCCTGAAGTGGCGGCCCGGCTGGAGCTGCGGTGAGTTGCTGGTTCCGGTGGCAAAATCCACGTTGTTGCGCCAGCCTTCCACCTGATAACGGGCAAAATCGGCCCCGTGCTGCTCGTCCTTAAAGCGACCGGGGTAGTCAAAGATTTCATATTCCGGACGCTGGTACGGCAGCCGTGGCGCCTGTTCATGGTACTGCGCCGGCCAGAGCGGTGCCGTGAAGGTGTAATCCTGGGTGGTGACCTGGGCCGGACGGATTTGCGCGCCGCGGCGGAAGCTGTTGATGCAGTATTTGCCGGATTCATTTGCCGCATTCGGGTTGTACGGCAGGGGCTCAAGCCCCCTCAGAATGCTGCTGTCATCGGCAAACGTCAGTTTCTGGTCGTTTTCTTTCAGGTACTCATCTTCGAAAAAGTACAGTCCTTCTTCGGCGGCAAGCCTGGCGATGAAAGCGTAGTCGGTTTCCTGAAACTGGACGCAGAACTCACGCTCCGGATGCGGGCGGCGAAACAGCGCATCGTGGGTGCGAACGCCCATTTCTTTGAGCAGTGTTGCCAGGATAGTGCGGATATCCAGGTTCTGAAAGCTGCGGCAGTTTTTCCGCTGACTGCTGCGCCAGAATTCCGGGTGCACGGTCATGTGGTAAAGGGTCTGGTGTTTGCCGGTGTCGCCCTGTTCACAGAACGTCACCATACCGCGTACCCGGCGTTTGATTTCGTCCCCCTGCCAGATGGTGAGGATAGCCATTTCATCGAGGATTTTTTTGAATTCAATGGCCGGGTCAGCACAGGCAAGGGTCAGTTCAAGGACAAATAAGGAAGAGTAGGACTGGGTCAGCCGGAAGTTCACCACAGCAAAGGTGTCTTGCGGGGTTCTCCCCGCGGTGATTGTGAAGCGGGTGCCGTCAGTGGCCATGGTGTTATCCCTTCAACAAAGCCTGGATTCATTGAGCGGAATGGGTGATTTCACTCAATGTATAATTTAAATAAATGTATTTAAATCAATCTAATACACAAATATTCTGTTGGAAACATAAAACAAAAAGGAATACTAAGCCGTGATAAACATCACATAGGGGATGTCGCTAATCAGACATTTTAATAATGCTTCCTTGCAACGGATAACTGTATGCTTATACATTATTGGCGTTAATTCATGCCTTCCTCACCACCACTCATGAAAATGATGCACCGGCCCGATCCCCTGCCCAACTTCCAGTGAATCCGCCTGCTCTAACGCCTGGGATAACCATTTTTTCGCGGCTTCTACGGTTTGCGGCCAATCGTTAAACCGGGGATAAAGCGCGGCGAGTGCGGCAGATAATGTACAGCCTGTGCCGTGTGTATGACGGGTTTGCACACGCGGAGCCGTAAAACGCTGCGCACCGTCACGCGTGAACAGCCAGTCCGGGCTTTCGCTATCATCAAGATGCCCGCCTTTCATCAGCACCGCTTTGCATCCCAGGCCTAACAATGCGTCGCCCTGCTCTTTCATTTCACGTTCGTTTTTTGCATGCGCGGTATTCAGTAAGGCCGCGGCTTCGGGCAGATTTGGCGTAATCAGCGCCACTTGTGGTAATAACTGACGGCGCAAACTTTCCACCGCTGAAGGAGCCAAAAGCGGGTCGCCACTTTTCGCCAGCATCACGGTATCGAGCACCACGTTTTGCGCTTTATAAAACGCCAGCCGTTCAGCCACCGCTTCAACGATATCCGTCTGCGCCAGCATCCCAATTTTAATCGTGTCGATACGCACATCGCTAAGAACAGAATCAAGCTGTGCGGCGACAAATGCGGGTTCGATACGATAAACAGACTGCACGCCACGCGTGTTTTGTGCCACTAGCGCGGTGATAACGCTGGTGCCATACGCGCCTAATGCGGAGAAGGTTTTGATATCGGCCTGAATCCCCGCGCCGCCGCTTGGGTCAGTTCCGGCGATGGTCAGCGCGTTAATGCGTTTTAGCCCTTTCATGCCAGAGCCTCCGCATTCAGAAATGCAGGTGTAACGCTGCCTGGCCCGTGACTGGTGGCAAGCATTGCGGGGGAAGTGTGGCGAAGTTGCTGTGAAATCGATGCGGCGATGTGGCCGAGTAGCAGATCAGGTTGCATCATTAAGCTCCTGTCCGGCGTGAAGAAGAGATGCCGGACAGGCATCTGACTTCCCTACGCTGGCATTATCCAGATCAGGTGGTACGGGTATTTCTCAGCCTTCACGTGGAAGGGCACCCCGAGTCATTGATAAATCATAAAACTGTGATTTATCGTCAATCAGAATAATGCCAGCGGGAAGCTGGTCACGCAAACAATTGTCAGCTACTTCTCACTTTTTTACGGGCAATATCTATAAATAAAAGACTGCCAAGAAAAGACAACGTTGACGCAATAATCACAACCACGAGGTATGAGATGATATGGTTATATTCTTTATCCAGCACAGCGAGTTGCTCTGATATTAAGTCGATATTATCAACAACATACCCTCGCGTACTATAAATTCCTAGCCATAAAAAACCAGAGGCTACCAGGCTGGTATAACAAAAATAGGTGAGCTTTTTGTTAATGTATTCCAGGTAAAACGTCGGATCTGAATAGGCGACTTTAAGCAGCCCTAAAAAACAGCCCATATAGATCCCGATTAACCACTTCATCACATCCCAGTTCATTAAATCCCAGTTCATACATTTCTCTATAGACAGTCGCCATCAGCATTTAGAATGAAGAACTACCGAAACCTGATGTAACCTTTTGATTATACTTGCTAAGTGTCTGACACCACTTAATCTCCGCGGGTAATATATCAGAAACCGTTCAAGACAGTAGCTACTTCAACAAAACCTCATATTGCGGATTAAACTCGTCGAAGATGGGCAATGCGGCGGCACCGAGCGCGGCGGTATCGCTGCCAGACATCCCCAGGCGAATCCGCGTGCCTTGCGGATAGCGGCTGCGCACCGAACTGTACAGCGGCGTCAGGCGTTTAATCAGCTTTTCCACCAGCGGTTTCGGCATAGTGCCGCCGATAATCACGCTCTGCGCGTCGAACACGCATTCCATAATATTGATGGCCTGAAGCGCCGGTTCAACGGCGGACTCCAGCCATTTATCGAACAGCGCTTCATCAACATTCAGCAAATCTTCCGGCATTGCCGACATCGGGTTCAGCCCGCAGGTTTCATACGCTGCCTGCAAAGAAACGTAGCGTTCGAGACAGCCTTTGTTGCCGCAATAACATTCGCGTCCGCCCGGTTGCACCACTATGTGGCCGACTTCGCCCGCATTGTGTGCATGTCCGGTGTAGATTCGCCCGTCGGTGAAGATACCCGCGCCCAAACCGGTGCCGATGTACAAATAGACAAATGACGATAATTGCTTGGCGACACCGTGAAAACGCTCGCCGATGGCGGCTACCGTTGCATCGTTTTCAAGCGTGACGGGCCAGCCGGTTATCGCACTCAAACGCGCTTCAATATCCACATTGTCCCAACCGTGAAGCGTGGTCGGCCCTTGTGAAGAAATCCCTTCAACGCCAAACGGCCCTGGCATTACTACGCCTACCCCCAGCATTTTTCGCCAGTCGATTTTCACCTGTTGGCGCATTTCTTGCTGTATTTGATCAATAAGAGCCAGCGTCGGCTCGGGTTGCGGTTTCTGCACATGGATAAATTTGCGAAAGCGAACGGTTCCGGTGAGATCCACCAGCACAATCAGCAGCGATTGATGATCAAGATGGATGCCGATGGAATAGGCGCTGTCAGGATTGAGTGTCAGTGGCGTTGCTGGTTGGCCGCGCCCACCCGCACGACGTGGCAGGTGAGAAGAAAGAATGCCTGCCAGTTCAAGTTCAGTAGCAATGTTGGAGACGGTTTGCGGCGTAAGCGAGGTCAGGCGGGCGATTTCAGCGCGGGTCAGCTCACCATTGAGGCGAATGGCTTCAATCACCACCCGACGATTGTGAGCACGGGCGTGCTCAAGATTGGTGCCCGAAGTTGTTATCACGGCGTTGTACCCAATGGGGGAAACCTGCCGTGAGTATGCTAGGGGTGAATACAGCAATCAAATTGATTTTATAAATGGGATGCATTGAATTTGATGTCCCCATCACAGCTTTCAATGTTATTGATATGTTAATTATATTAACCAGTCATTATCACTTACAGTTACCGATTCATAGTGAAGCCCCAGTAGCAAAGCATCATCCGGCAGGGATGCCCTTTTTTAATCAATTAAAGCAATCAAATTGATTTAATAAACCTAACCCTGTTTCGGAGAATGACGATGAGCCTACGATTTACCCCCGCGGCCACCTTGTGCGCCCTCTCTGCTCTCACACTCGGATATTCAGCATCCACGCTTGCTGAGACAACACTCAGCGCCCTGTTTATGACGCAGGCGGCGTACAGCGAAGCCGATATCCGCGCGATGACCACAGAGTTCACCAAACAGCATCCTGATATCAAAGTGAACCTGGAATTTGTCCCTTACGAAGCGCTGCACGACAAAATTGTTGCCGCGCGCGGTGCAGGAGCCAAAGGGTATGACGTGGTGCTTTTCGATGCGATTTGGCCTGCCGAATTTAACAAATTTGGCCTGTTGCAGGACGTCACCGCGCGTATTCCGGCGGATGTCAGCAGCAAGATTTTTGACGGTGCGATATCCACCGTGACCTACAAAGATAAACGCTGGGGGATGCCGTGGATCCTCGACACTAAATATCTGTATTACAACAAAGCGATGCTGGCAAAAGCGGGGATCACCACTCCGCCTGCGACCTGGGCTGACGTTGAGAAACAGTCTGCCATCCTGAAAGAAAAAGGCATTGTGAAGTACCCGCTGGTGTGGAGTTGGTCGCAGTCCGAAGCGCTGTTGTGCGACTACACCACGCTGGTGTCGGCGTTTAAAGGTGAATTTTATAAAGACGGCAAGCTGAACTTCACCAATTCCGGTGCCATGAAAGCCATCAATTACATGAAAGAAACGCTGGATAAAGGGCTGACCAACCCGAACTCGCGCGAATATCTGGAAGAAGACGTGCGTAAGTCCTTCTCTAACGGTGACGCCGCTTTCGCCCTGAACTGGACATATATGTACAACATGGCGAACGACCCGAAACAGAGCAAAGTCGCGGGTGATGTTGGTGTAATACCTGCGCCGAGCGAAACCGCAGGCGGTGCGTCAGGCGTGAATGGTTCGATGGGATTAGGTATCGCCAAAGCCAGTGCGCACCCTGATCAAGCGTGGGAATTTATCAGCTACATGACGTCACAACCGGTACAGGACAGATACGCCAAACTGAGCCTGCCAATCTGGAAATCCTCTTACGATGACCCGGAAGTGCAGAAAGGCCAGGAGCCGCTGATTGCCGCCGCGAAAAGCTCGCTGAACGTGATGCTGTCGCGCCCGGTCACGCCGGATTACTCCCGTTTGTCGAACATTTTGCAGCAAAATATTCAGGCGGTATTGCAGGGTAAAACGCCTGCACAAGAAGGTATGGAAGCCGCAACCACCGCTGCCAATCGTTTGCGTTAATTTCTTTTTTCGCCTTCACATCGCCCCGAATATTTCGATATACGGGGCGAACACCAGGGATATTAAGCATGTCGACATTGCTCCAACGCGAGAAGCGTCAGGCGTGGTTGCTCCTTGCGCCCATGTTGTTAATGATGTTTTTACTGACAGCCTGGCCGCTCGCCCGCACGCTGTGGCTCAGTTTTACCGACGCTGGATTGATTGGCGATGGCACCGCGCCGAACTGGGTCGGTAGCGAAAACTATCTTTACGCGTTGACCGACCCTGATTTTCGCGCCGCACTCTGGCGCACGCTCTATTTCACCGTGGTTTCAGTCGTTATAGAAGGATTTATTGGCGTCCTGGTCGCCCTGCTGCTCAACCAACAATTCTGGGGACGCAGCGCCCTGCGAGTGCTGGTGATTTTGCCGTGGGCATTACCGACTATCGTCAACGCGACAATGTGGCGGCTGAACTTTAATCCGGATTACGGCAGCATCAACGCCCTGCTTTCGCAGCTCGGACTGATTGATAACTACCGTAGCTGGCTTGGTGATCCAAATTCGGCCATTAACGCGGTGATGTTCGCTGATATCTGGAAGAACTATCCGCTGATCACCCTGCTGGTGCTGGCAGCGCTACAAACTATCCCGGATGATTTATTTGAAGCCGCGCGTCTTGATGGCGCATCGGCTTTCCGCCGATTTCGCAAGATAACCTTGCCTGCGATTGCCGCGCCGCTGGCTGTGGCGCTGATTTTGCGCACCATCGACGCATTTAAAATCTTCGACATTATTTATGTCATGACCCGTGGCGGCCCGCTCGACAGCACTAAAACCGTCAGTTTCTTCGTCTACCAGGAGTCGTTCAGCTATTTGCGTGCGGGCAGCGGCGCGGCATACGCGATACTGATGACGCTGATTTGCGCGGTGCTGATTCTGATTTACATGGTGATGTTGCTGCGCCAGCGCCGTTCAGGGAGCGCCGAATGAAACAGAAAATCCGTCTTGTTTTACGTTATTTTGCCGCACTGATTCTGGCGATATCGATTCTTGCGCCGCTGGTGTGGATGTTCCTGATGAGCGTTAGCTCGGCAGAAGATCTGACCCGCATTCCGTTAGAATGGTTGCCGCGCCACTGGGATTTCAGCCGTTATACCAGCCTGCTGACCCTGCAAGCCGGGCAGCCCGGCGCGCTGTTTTTACATGCGATCGGCAACAGTATGTTGGTGGCCTGTGGCGCCACGCTGATTTCGCTGCTGCTGGCGATTCCTGCGGCCTACAGTTTTTCGCGTTATCCTGGGCGCGACGTCTGGCTGTTTGGCGGCCTGGCTATTTACATGGTGCCGCCGGTGGCATTTGTGCTGCCGCTGTATTTCATTCTGGAAAAACTGACGCTGCTCAATACCCATATCGGGCTGATTCTGGTCTATTGCTCGATGATCATCCCGTTTCTGACCTGGATGCTGAAAAACCAGTTCGACGCGCTGCCTATAGATATTGAACAGGCCGCCCGTCTTGACGGGTTGCGCTACTGGCAGGTTTTATTGCGGATCACTCTACCGCTGGCGAAACCAGCGCTCGGTGCATCGGCGATGTTCGGCTGGCTGCTGGCGTGGGACGAATTTTTCTACGCCCTGCTGTTTACCAATAATATAGACGCTCAGACCTTACCGGTGACTATCGCCGGATTCACGGCCGGGCGCGCCACCGATGATGGGCTGATTGCCGCCGTCGGTATTCTTGCGGCTGTTCCGCCGCTCTTTATTGCGCTTTGGCTGCAAAAAACGCTGGTCAGCGGATTAACCGCTGGCGGCAGCAAAGGTTGACGATGGACACGGAGAATCCTCACTCATGAAAGTAAAACCTGACACTCAAGCCACGCTATTTGTGGTGGGCAATATCAATGTCGATTTGATTATGAGCACGCTGTACGAATGGCCGAAGAAAGGCACCGAAGCGATGCTGGAAAGTAGTTCATTGCGCCCCGGTGGTTCCGCCGGAAACTGCGCGCTGGCGCTGGCGGCGCTCGAGTCGCCTTATCGTTTAGTCGCCAATCAGGGTAACGATCAGTTCACCGCCTGGCTGGCGAGCCTGTTTCCAGAAAGCGCGCCGTACTGGCCGACGTGCGACTGCGAAACGTCGCTCACTTTTGGTGTGACCCATCCCGACCACGAACGCACATTTTTCAGCAATCAGGGGCATATCGTTCGTCTTTCACTGCAAGACGTTCTGGCACAAATTCCCGAAATAGCGCAGCCCGGCGATTGGGTTTTGCTATGCGGTACCTGGCTGTGTACCGCGCTGTATGCCGACTATCCGCAACTATTGGCTACGCTGAAAAAGCGTGGTTATCGGGTTGCCGTCGACAGCGGCTGGCCGCCGGAAGACTGGAGCGATGCGTTGCGTGAGCAAGCCAGTAAATGGCTGAAATCCTGCGATGCGCTGCTGCTCAATGAAGTCGAAACGCTCGGTTTTGCAAATGCGCAAACACTCGATTCCGCCGCAAAAAAACTTCTCGCACAAATGGCCGACAATGCCTTTTGCGTCGCCAAGTGTGGCCCCGATGGTGCACGCCTGTGGGCAAAAGATCTCGCGCTGCATCAGCATGCCGAACCGGTTGAGGTGGTGGATACCATCGGAGCCGGAGACAGCTTTAACGCCGGGTTTTTATCGGCGCTGATTTATGGCCTGCCGCCTGCCACGGCGCTGCAATGGGGTGTGCGTGTCGCCGGTTGTGCGATAAGCAGCTCCCCGCGCCAATATCCTGACTGGCAATCGCTTTTTGGCCTTGTGGAGAAAATCTAAATGGCTCAGGTTGAACTGGTAAAAGTCGCCAAAAACTACGGCAAAATGCAGGTGTTAAAACCGCTGGATTTAACCATCAAAGACGGCAGTTTTACCGTGCTGGTCGGCCCTTCAGGCTGTGGGAAATCCACATTGCTGCGCCTGCTGGCAGGGCTGGAAACACTTTCGGACGGCGATATTCTGCTCGATAAACAGCAGATCAATAATTTTGACCCTGCCGATCGTGATATCGCAATGGTGTTCCAGAGTTACGCGCTTTATCCGCACCTGACGGTCGCCGAGAATATGGCGTTCCATATGCAGGTGAAAAAAGTGCCGAAAGCCGAACAGCAGGCCAAAGTTCAACAAGCGGCAAAAGTGCTGGGCATTGACCATCTGCTGCAACGCCTGCCGAAAGATTTGTCCGGCGGCCAGCGCCAGCGTGTGGCAATGGGCCGCGCACTGGTGCGTAACCCGAAAGTATTTTTGTTCGATGAACCGCTCTCCAACCTCGACGCGCAACTGCGTATGGAACTGCGGGCGGAAATCAAATCGCTGCATCAACAGTTCAGAACCACCACCGTTTATGTCACGCACGACCAAATTGAAGCAATGACGCTTGCCGATAACATCGTGGTAATGAAAGACGGATTCATCGTGCAACAGGGCGACCCGCTGTCTATTTACGACAAACCGGTAAACACTTTTGTGGCGCGGTTTATCGGCTCGCCGCCAATGAATTTACTCAGCGGCATGTTCAAAAATATCGACGGCAAACCTGGCGTAAACTGCAATGAATTGTGGTTCCCCCTGCCGGATAAATGGGTACAACAGGCGCAGCAATCCGAGGGGAAAGCGGTAACGCTTGGTCTGCGCCCGCACGATCTAAAGCCCGTACCGCAAAATACCCAGCCCGCTGCTACATTGCGCTTGCTGGAAGTAACCGGTGAAAGCAGCCTGCTGCACGTCGACTGGTGCGGGTATCCGCTTCATGTCCAGTTCACCGGCCGCGCCCGCGCCACAACCGATCAACCGCTGTATCTGGAAGCCAACAGCGAGGCGATTCACCTGTTTGATGCACAGACTGGAGAGCGGCTCACGGAGGCGTGATATTTACACGTCTTTCTATTAGCAGAAGGAGCCAGGAAAACACCTGGCTATGACTCGTCCTCAGCGGCTTATTAATTAAGTCTCAGGTCATTTAATCCCCTTTATTATTTTATTATGATCACTTTCTGATCTATTTCATCAAGAAGGTGTTCATGCTTACCGTTGCAATACGTGAAAAAAATAGCCATTTTGTTCATGGCATAAAAATTATTGTTGAACAAGTTTGCAATCAACGAAAAGAAACATTTCGCTTTTTATCTCCAGAGCACCATAATATAGCGGATATTGTATTTATGGCACTCGATGATAATTGGGTGACTGCTGATTGCTATAAAATGCCTAAAGCAACAAAATCCCAAAGAATTATTCTTATTTGCTGTAAAAATGAACATCAAAGACTGATGTTCCGCCCTTGCCTGTTTATGCTTCCCGTTATTTACAGAGAGGAGGAAGTTGACGATATCACCCGTAAAATAGCGCACTGGACAGAACCCACAAGACGTGGCAAGAACACGATTGCCGTGCCCAGCAGCATTTGCCGTTACTGCACTACCCGTAGCTTTTCGGTGACCGAGCGAGCATTACTCAAGCACATTGCCAGCGGCAGTTCATTAGAAAATTCGGCGTGGCTAATGAATATTGATGAAAATACCGCCAAATTATATCGCAAGTCGATTATGAAAAAACTCCGCATTAGCAATCAATGCGAGTTAATAAATTTTATAAGAACCAACCTGCTTTTCTTAATAAACTAGTCACACTCTTTTACATCATAGTTATTGGATTGATATTTTTTAATGAATATCCTTCCCGGTTTATTATGTTTCTTAAGAAATGCCTTATGCACTCTTAAGTCAATCCTAATACCCAATACGATGAATGCCTGCCAGGATGTATTGCTACGATATAATCAGAAACTGTACACATGCGGTTTCTGATTAACCCTGAAGTTTACCGCACGTCTATTCCAGTATGCACTTATACTGTTAGCGAAAAATATGAATATAACTTCTGATTCAACATTGATTCAGGCTTTAACGATCGCGAGCATTTTCTTCGTTCTTTTGGCGGGTGAGTAAGCATTTGCATATAGCCGCACGCAAACGAAGGTATCGCCGTATCAACAATGGCAGCCCTGCCACTCCACACGGCACAACTGTACCCATTGTCTTCGACCGCCTTGAGTCCCTGCAACAACAAATCCATGCAAAGCGCTTGCGTGAATCGCTGGATATGATTTTCGTCACACACGACAACTATCTGTCTCAGGCTTTGACCCAATACCTTTTTAAGCACCAGAACACACATGTCTGTACCTTGCTCGAAGAGGTGGAGGATTTTCTGGCACAAAGCCCATTACCGAGGATTCTGATCGATCTTGACGGCATTAACGAACCCGTTATGGGCATATTGGATACAACGCGGCGGTGGCGGAAAACTTGCCCCAGACTCAATATTACCCTGCTCACCGCTTGCAAATGCACACATGCCGCCAACCTTATCAAAGCAGCATCATCCTTTCCGGTGGTAGAAAGGCGACAGGCAGTCAGCGAATTGCGTAATTTACTGGTGCAGAAACAGGTTTTGCCAGAATGTTTGCCAACCCTACTTTCTCACCGGGAATGGCACATTCTGCTGGAGGTGGCTAAAGGGAGGTCATTGAAAAGCATTGCATCGTCATTAAAGAAACCGTATCACTATGTCGTTTATACGGTAGGCAAGATTAACGCCAGGATTGGGCTGGACAACAACAAAGCGCTCATCCATCTATTAAATAAATTATCACTTGTCACCACGGAGAAAGAGTAATGGTGCTAACCTACTGTATTTCGAGTGAAAGTTAGGAAATTACTTATTTTCAATGTGTTAATTTTGTTAAAACAGATCAAGTAATTAACAATTACAACTATTCCTGGAATGTCTAATTTCCGCCTGATACGCCACCTGCCCTTCATAATTCGTGCAATTCGTCCAAAATAAACATAACAAATAATAAACATTTGATAGTTCTGACTGTTCTTTATATTTAAAACGAACTTTTTTGCCAAACATTTAACTTAACACGGGGGCATTATCCAAATAACAAATAATTAACCTATTTTATCAGGATTTGATCGCAGAATTATTGACCCCAGTTATCAGTAGCCTTTCTCTGAAATAATATGGCTGTATAATCAGGCCACTCATTCAACCAATAAGAAAACATTCACTCACCTGATGAAATAGTTTCTTAGCTACCATTCGAATATTAGAAAAATTGATCATTTAAAGGACGATTTAAATTTATAGGGAGCACTCTGCATACATAATAAAATACTCGCCAGTTAAACATTTTATCACTTTCGCAACCTACAACTGTGCGCCAATGCGATGTGTTCCTCAAAAATTCCGAGGCAAAAATATGAAACCTGCATCCGTAATTATTATGGACGAACACCCTATTGTCAGAATGTCAATCGAAGTGCTGCTACAGAAAAACAAGAATATTCATGTTGTTTTGAAAACTGACGATGGCCATGAAGTCATTAACTATATGCGCAATCACCCGGTAGATTTGGTGATTCTTGACATCGAACTTTCCACGACGGATGGATTTACTTTATTAAAGAGAATCAAAAGCATACAAGAGGAAACTCGAATACTATTTTTATCCTCTAAGTCGGAAAGATTCTATGCGGGTCGCGCCATTCAGGCAGGGGCAAATGGATTTGTCAGTAAAAGAAAGGAACAGGAGGATATCTATAAGGCGGTCGAAATGCTGCTTTCCGGATATTCATTCTTCCCCTCTGAAACCCTGGAATTTATCAGCAACCCGACATCACGCAAAGGTGCGACGGATGATACGCCATTGTCTAACAGGGAAATAACGGTATTACGCTACCTGGCTAACGGCCTCTCCAATAAAGAAATAGCCGAACAGCTTCTGCTGAGTAACAAGACCATCAGCGCGCATAAATCCAATATATTTTCGAAGCTGCACGTCAGCTCCATTGTTGAGCTCATCGACTATGCCCGTGTGAAAGAATTATTATAGACCTTGCTCACAACTTTAAATAAAAACCGGGAAGATATGACCCGGTTTTTATTTATGTGAGATTCATCTTGTATGACTAGTAATAATTAATCATAAAGGTGGCATCTGCGTTGGCCTGCCCGGGTTGTGGGTTATCGGCCAGGGCGATGTAATTGGCAAAAAACGTTAATACTGCATTACCGTTCGCATCAACAGCTACGTCCTGCTGGCTTGTTCGAGCGGCAAGCGAGTTTTATCTTTATCCAGCAATTCTACGGCCACATTGGTGGCACCACTTTCGTCAATAAGTGCCAGCAACCCTGGATTGCCGCTGGCCTGTTTACCGGAAAACGTTATCGAAGCCGCACCTGGCGGGCAACCATTGAGTTTTAGCGTGAACGGCATGCTTTGCGTGGTGCTGCCTGCGGTGCGCAACTGCTTAGTTGGCCATCGGCCTAACTGCACCGTTTTATTTTCATCAGCCGTTTCCACGTAACAACTGAAATCCACTACGTTGCCGCGCAGTTCAATATTAACTTCACCCAGTGGGGAATCGGCCTGCGCCGGGCTCACTACCATGCCCGCAAACAGTAAAATCAGCAGCGCGTTGTTGCGCCTTTGCTTAGTCATAATCCACCCGCAAATAACCTCGCGCACTAAACGGGCCTTCCGCCGGTTTGTTCCCGGTTACGCTCACCGGCCAGGCGCGAATACCAACCTGCGCCGCCGCAGCATCATCAAGACGGAACGGGATTTTACTGCTCAAATTATTGGGAATGAGTGGCGTTCCGTTGCTATCAGAGACAATAAACCCCAAATCGTTGTTGTTAGACACCATCATATTGCCGGACACTTTTTCGGCTTCCAGGCGCAAAGTAAGATAGGCCTGTGCCGCCACGTTGGTACATTTGATAGCCACTGTTTTGCTTTGTGGCGTGACACCTTGCGGGCGATTCCCCGCGCCTGCCTGGCTAAATAGCGCCGCGCCAATATCACCAAAATCAAACTCGACGATTTGCCCGGCGTTGATTTCGCAGCTTTGCGGCACTTCAATTTTGCCACTGTAACTGATGGTATAAACGGGCGTGGTGAGCGGGTCAGTGTTACGCGTGGTGACATAAACCGTAAACATCGTCTGTTTTGGAATCGGCACCATGTTGATAAAACGCCGCGTCACTTTAAGTTTAAAAATGAGTTGAGAATCCTGGACCGGGAACGGTTTTTGTTGGGGGACGTTAGGGTGGTGGCCCATCTGGATATAGTTTTTCGGTGGGAAAAACTGCCCGGCATAACTATCAGTAATGCTCATCGCCCCTTCAAGATAATCATTGAGCGTCATGTACTGGTAACCGCCGATGGTTTCTTGTACCGGCAGAGAACTAACATAACTGCGCATCGTTGTGTCCCCGCTGGTGCCTGATGGGCAAGTCGCATTAACCCCCACCCAGCCCGATTTTTGTGCGAGCGTGACGATTTGCCCAACGTTGTTGTTTGCACTGGTAAACACGTCAGACAGATCGTAAAAGATCTCTGTAGGTACGCCGTTTGAGTTTTTGCAAACCGTTGCTGAGGCCGGTAAAGCGCAACCCAACAGCACCGCCCCCGCTAAAAATGTCATCAATTTCATAAACAGATCCCTGAATCGCACAGCAATTCTATGAACAGGTGGCAGTCGCTACCACAACAGCCTGAGTCAGGCTTTCCGGCGGTAATTTATATGGCGCTACGCACTGTGAACCTTTGCCATTGCCCCACTGGATAAGCAGTTTTCCTCGCAACGGCAGACCGCTGAGATAAATTTGCCCTTCATCGGCGGCCATGCTGGTTGCCCCGCTAGTTTCTTCACTCACTACTGAACCAAACGGCACGGCTCGCCCGCCGCGTGTCACGGTGATAATGGCCCGCACGCCGATACGCGCCTTGAATTCCGCCCGCACTAACGCACCTTCTGTCGGCACCACGCTGCTGACGTTGTTATCAATATCGGTATGGTTATCCATCGTGTTGGTATCCAGTGCGATGCGGTTGTAGCGATAAACTGCGGCATAAGGCATGACGGCGTAACCGCGCCAGTCGGTTCTTACACCTGTCTGGTTTTCGACGTTAACGCCGCTGGCTCCCGGTGCTTTGATAAGCACGTTGGTATCCCCAAGCGGTTGGCTAAAGGTGATGCCATCGGCATGCCCCACTACGCCACCCGACGCTTGCCAGTTATAGTCGTGCTGATCGCGGTCATAGTTGTAACCCAGCCCAAGCGTGCCGTAGGTCGCCTGCCAGGTCGCATTGGCGCTGCCGGTGTAACCGTTGCTGTCGCTGTGGCCCTGCGTCACGCTGTAGTTCAGGTTGCGGTTCTCAAGCAGAGTGCCGCCAACTCCGGTTTGCAGGGTGCTATCGCCATCAGAATTACTGCTTGCGGCAAACGTGGCGTAGGCGCGGTCGATTGTGCTGGTGCGGGAATAACCGTGGCCCAGTAAGGTGCTAAACGGCACCGAGAGGTTAAACGCCGCGATGCGATCGCTTTCAGAAATACCGACCGATTTGCTCCACGACATCGAAAGCGAGTAGCTAATGCCGCGCCAACCGTTGGCGTAACCTGCCTGATACCAGGTGTTGTTCTCGCTCGTTTCCCAATAGGTTTGCTGACTGCCGGAAACATACAGCGAGCCATAATCGCCAAGTGCTTGAGAAATGTTGATTTGGAAACGCCCGCGCTTGCTGTTACGCAAGTTGTGATAGCTCTGAACGACAGGCTCAGCGTTGTGATTGCCCTGCTCGTCAGGCGCGTACTCGTAACCTTCGATATTTTTGTAGGCCACTTCATCGAGCGTGTAGAACCCGCGCGTGGAGTAGCGGTAACCAAGCAGTTGGAAGTTGGTGCCGTAACCGCTGAGTGATTTGGCGTAGAGAAAACGCAGCGACTGGCCCTGATGCTCGCTGTCATCGGCCAGTTTGCTGCGGGCGTGCGTAACATCCAGCGAAATCGCGCCCCATTCGCCCAGGTTTTTACCTGCACCAAGCGCAACAGAGGTGTAACTTTCGGCAAGTTGTGTGCCACCATAAGCGGTGTAGCCACTGGGTAAACCGGCAATCAGAGTGGCCTGGGTAAAGAATGGCGTGTCTTGTTGATCGCTGCCGCTGCGGAAATCCCCGACAACCAGGTCGTATTTCAGCCGCCCTTCACGCTGCAAAAGCGGAACGGTGGAATACGGCACGGTGTATTTTTGCTGCGTGCCGTCTTTTTCTTCCAGCGTAACGTCCAGATCGCCGCTTGAAGATGTCGGATTCAGATCGCTAATAGTGAATGCGCCGGGCGACACATAACTTTGGTAAATAACAAAACCGTTCTGGCGAATGGTGATTTTGGCGTTGGTGCGGGCAATACCGCGCACCGTTGGCGCGTAACCTTGCAGGCTATCCGGGTACATGCTGTCTGCCGAATAGAGCCGAGCCCCGCGAAAACCGAGGCTGTCGAACACGTCGCTGCCGGTGTTGCTGTCGCCTAATACCAGTTCGCTTTTGAGCGGAATAATCGTCCGTTGCGCGTAAGTGCTGATGTTTTTCCAGCTGTTAGAGGAATAATCATCACCTTGGGTATAGCTCCAGGCCCCGCTGTTGCGCAGCCGCCACGGCCCGTAGTTCAGGCCACTTTGCAGGCTTAAATAATAGTTATCGTCATAAGTGCCGCGGTTGCCGGTAAAGCTGTAATTGACCAACGCCGCAGGAATGCCCTCGTCCCATTCCTGCGGGGGAATATAGCCGCGCGCGCTGTTGAGCAGTGAGGCTTGTGGCAAGCTGACATCCAGACGCAGTTTGGCAAAATCAAACGTGGTTTCTGAATCGGGGATCATTTTCGCCAGCGGCACGCACTCCCCTTGCCTGAACTTCGCAAGATTGGGATAAGCGAGCATGTTCAGGCCAAGGCGTTTCAGCCAGTCAACATCCAGACACGGCACAAGGCCGCTTGATGTCGCTTTTCCCGCCGCCTTATCGCTTGCGATAAAACGAATATCCTGGGTGGCGATAAATTCACCGTTACGCCAGATATCCACACGGTATTCACCCGGAGCCTGGTGGTTACCTTTTTCAAAACGCGACAAATCCGCAACCGAGGCGTCCTCTGCCGACAAAAAACCGGGGTTAAAGTAGCTTGCTCCGAAGCTTGTTCCAGGCCAAAGCGCTGCCATTATCATCGCCGCAAGCGGAGTGACTGACTTGTTGATCATTTGCCAGGTTTCCTTTTGGTACAGCGTTACTGCATCACACCCGCTTGCACAGGCGTTACCGCACCATAATCATTCACGCTCTGGAAAGAGATAGCCCCGTTCGCGCCTGCCGGAACAGACACTTTCGATTCGCTCTTTGGCGCAATCATGGTGTTAGCCAGTTTCGCGTTGCCGATTTTCAGATTGACCGCAGTGACGTAGTACGGAGAAGGGTTGTGAATACTCAAAGAGCCGCCGCTGCGGCTAAAGCGCAGTTGTTTCACCGCTTCTTCCGGCTGCATTTGCAGGTTTTTAGGGCGCGCAAAGAGCTTGATGCGTGACAGAATTGCCAGTTGCAGCACGTTACTGCCATCAAGACTGTCTTTATCCACCGAGGGAATCGCTTTTACGTTCATCCAGAAAATAGATTCGCGGTCGGACGGCAACGGGGGCCCGACGTAAATAATACGCAACATGTTTTCGCTTTTGGGTTCACTGACGAACAACGGGGGAGTCACGATAAAACTCTTGTCTTTCGCACCGCTATTATTCTCAACCCACGAGTTCACCAGGTAGCGCTCTTTGCCGTCACTATTATTAATAGAAAGCGAGACTTGTTTCGCATCAGCAGGATAAATAACCCGCGTTGCGCCCAGAGCAATTCCCCCGTTCGCTTGCACACTAAAAGAGGTAACCAAAAAGCACAGCGCAATGGCCATGCCTGATTTAAATAAAATATTCATCACGAGATACCATTATTAATGGTCATTATTAACAGCCAGGGTTCACGGATATATATCCATCAGCATTCGAGTTGTGGGAAATAGCGTAGCCCCGTCCATGAGGCTGTGGTCATCCTTGTACTATGTGATTATTCGTATTTCATGATGAAAGTAGCGTCAGCGTTAGCCTGACCTGCCGTTGCAACCGCTGCTGTTGCTTTATAGCGGGCAGTAAATGGCAAGGTATTGGTGCCATTAATCAACGTTTGCGCCGTTGAGAATGTGCTGCCATCAGGCTTCAGTGATTTAGACGCACTATCAAGAATTTCGATACCTACACCCGTCGCTGTGGTGCTGTTATCGCTGGAGTTAATTGACAGCAGCGTGGGATCAGTGGCATCAGTCTGGCCTGCGAAAGAGACAGAAGCCATGGTTGAAACGTCAGTGTCACAGTCGTTCAGAACGATGGTGAAAGGGATCTGAGCTGAGGTGTCACCCACTTTAGCAAACGCCGCAGTACGATATTGACCCAGTTTCACTGTCTGGTCGGAAGACTGCGAACTTACCGCACAAGCTGCATTAACCAGTTCACCTTTAAAGTGAATGGTACCGCCATTGACAGTAACCGGATCTGCATGCGCCGCACTGCTGACTAATGCAATAGCAGCAACTAAAGATAAAGTGATTTTGCTGAATTTCATGGATATTCCTTCATTATTAAATATGCGTTCGAATAATGCATCCTTCATTATTCTGGCTGAACCAATAGAGTCATAAACAGACTTTGCCCACTCCCCAGTCCTTGCGGAGATACTGAATTATCTTTTGATAGTGATGAATAAATATCATTGCCAAAAACACCATCTTTAGACACGAATAATTTAAGGCTAATTTGAGTTAAATAACATATGTGAAGTCTTTATCTTGCCCAGGCAATGTCTTAATATTCACTAAGAAAAAACTGGGGATTTTATACTCGTCAGTTTCGTGGGTCGGGTTGGCGTAGCAACACCCGACAAACCGACATGGCGGTGGGTATAAAATCGACAGAAACAAAGCTAAACAGATAAAACCTGGTACACTGCTTAGCGATAACAGATATTCTTAGCTGATTGTTCTTACGCCGTTACTTTATTGATTTCCAGGATAGATCCTGACTATGCAAAAATTATTAAGATTGCCGCTCCTGCTGGCATTGTTGTCTTGTTTGATGATGACGCCCTTACTGTCTCATGCGGATGAGGCTACAGGGCAATCGGCCACGGAAGAGCCCGCGAAGGTCAATGCCAGCACCGCTCTGCCTGCGCTGCAAAAACAGCTGGATTCGCTCAAACAGCGGGTATCAGCGGCAAAAACCGATAAACAATTCACCGGCCTTAACGATGATGCGCAAAAGCTGGTGACTGAAGCCGATAAGCTCACTGTCGCTCTGGCTCCGCAATTAGCCCAGGTTCAGGCGCAACTGGATGTCCTTGGGCCGCCTCCAGCGCCAGGCACACTTGCGGAAACTCCGCAGGTGGCCAGCCAGCGCAAGCAGTTGAATAACAGTAAGACCCTGCTTACAAAGCAAATTGAACAAACCAAGGCCATTGCCGTTGGCGCACAGAACCTGTCTTCACAAATCTACGGGTTACGCCGCGACGCGCTGAAAACACAAATCGCCCTGAACACCGGCAGTATTCTTGGCGAAAAATTCTGGTCACCGGTGTTTAATCCTAACGATAAAGATGCCGCGCGCTTTAGCGAGTTTGGTACGCAAGTTAGCGATGCCTGGGATCAAGCCTGGAGCGACGACTGGCGCTGGGGCACCGGTATCTATCTACTTTTAGCACTGGGGATCGGGCTGTTTGGCCGCCACGCGCTGGATAAACCGATTAACTGGGTTCTGCCTCGCTGGCTGCCGCAAGGGCGTTTTCGTCGCAGCTTCCTTGCCTGTTTCACCACGTTAAGTACCACGCTGACGCTGGGGTTCAGCGCGCAGTTGCTGTGCTATACCTTCACGCGCCTGCCCGATACCTCGCAATGGGTGAATGAGTTCGCCGAACAGTTGATCGAGCTGACCTATTTTTCCGCGGTGATTGCCGGTCTGGGTATCGCCCTGCTTTCTAATCGTCACCCCTCCTGGCGTCTGCCGGGGATTGCCGATCCGCTGGCAAAAACGCTGGGCTCATTCCCCATTTTGCTGGCCACGTTCATCTTTATCTTCGGCGTCATTGAACAGCTGAATGCGTTGGTGGGGGCAAGTTTAGACGCCACATTATTTGGCAACGGCCTGGCGGCTTTGCTGGTTGCGCTTAATTGCCTGATTGCACCGATTCGCGTCAATCGGATACGCCGCCAGATGCTTTCTGAAGGCGAGCACACCGAGGTTCGCTCAACGGTCGCAGGCCTGATTCACCTGGTCATCAGCCTCACAGCTTTCGTTATTCTGCTGGCGTTGCTCATTGGTTACATCCCGCTGGCACGCTTCGTCACCTTCGAACTGCTGTGGATAGGACTGGTGATTAGCAGCCTGTACCTGCTGATTCATTTCGTAGTGGATTTATGCGAAGCGATATTCTCGCCAGGCACTCACAGTGGGAAACTCCTCAAAAGTACGCTGAGCCTGAACGACCGCCATCTGTCGCTCGCCGCCACACTGTTTTCAGCCGTGGGGAAAACATCGCTATTAGTGATGGCAGCCGTCGCGCTGCTTAACGGGACCTTCGGCACCACCACGCCGATGGAATTGCTGACTAAAATCGCCGAGATGTGGGGCGGAAAAGGCCTCGAAGGTATGAAAATCATTCCGGCGCATGGCCTTAACGCGGTGCTGTGTCTGGTCGTCGGCTGGTATGTGCTGCGCTCCACACGCCGTTGGCTGGATAACGACTTCCTGCCGAAAACTATGATGGATCGTGGGCTGCGCGCCTCGCTGGTGACGCTGTTTACCAACGTTGGCTACGTGCTGATTATCATGCTGACGCTCTCAATGCTCGGCATCGAGTGGGACAAACTGGCGTGGATTGTCAGCGCCCTGTCGGTCGGTATCGGTTTTGGCTTGCAGGAAATTGTGAAGAACTTTATCTCCGGCTTGATTCTGTTGACCGAGCGGCCGGTAAAAGTAGGCGATTTAGTGAGTATCAGCGGTGTTGAAGGCGATATTCGCCGCATCAACGTGCGTGCCACAGAGATTCAATTAGGTGACAAATCCACGGTTATTGTGCCGAACTCGCAGCTAATCTCGCAAAACGTGCGTAACGCTACGATGGGCAATGCACAAGGCGTGGCAACAATTGCGCTGACGTTCCCGCTGGATATCGACCCTGAACAGGTGCGCAATTTACTGCTCGAAGCCTATAACCGGCATGAATCTATTCTGGAAACCCCGCCGCCATCGGTCAGCTTCAAAGAGCTGGGGCCAACCGGGATTGTGCTGAGCGTGACGGGTTATGTGAATAGCCCGCGTATGGTGAGTTCGACCCGCAGCGATCTGCTCTACGAAATTCTAAAAATGCTACGTGCGCAAGGAATTAGCCTGAGCCAGACGCAAACCATGATCCTTGAACAGCCTGCTAATAAAGTCATTACAGAAGAGTAAACCGTCAGCCACAGCCTGCGAAAGCGGGTTGTGGCCGCTCAAGCCCGCAGGACACTCCCTTCGCATGAGTTATAATTATTAGGAATATTTACCCATTAACTCATTCACCAATTTGATATAAATCAATATCGATACCGGTGTCCGGCAGCATTATCTCGCACCGAAAAAATTCCACTTTTCATATTCCCGCACAGTGAATAATGGGAAGTGTGACAATTAAATAAGAGAGTTAATGATGAACAAATCTGGAATGATCGTTGCAGCATTGGTTGGCGGTTTGGTGTTATCCCCTGCTGCACTGGCACTGGATTTAGCCAATGGTAGCTGGAAAGCCGCAGGCGAGCCGGTGAACGTTACCGTGAAAAACAACGCTGTTAGCATTAACGGCAAAAAAGCCACCCGCACCATCAACAACCCTGATTTTGCCGAGTGGAAAGGCGCAGGCTACACCCTGAGCTTTACGCGTTCCGAAAACCAGGTTTCTGCCGAATGGGGCAAAAAACGCGCGCATGGCGCACTTCAGCAAGTTGCAGGCACAACAGCATCAACGACTGGCAGCAAACAAGCGTTGAAAGCTCAGGATCTTAAAGGCCTGAACACTTCTGGCGTAGAAAAGAAATTGCTGGCTGAAGGCTGGAAAGAAGTCTATCCGTACACCGAATACACTCGTGACGGCAAGCGTGTGAAAATTCAGTACCGTGCAGATTACGTTTCTTCTGTGAACGTACAATAAAAAAACCGGTCACGGAGGACCGGCTCTTTAATCTACTGTACATGATAAACACACCACTATTTCAGCATCATGTTCTGACCATACATCCAGACTATAAAACTGGTTTGATAACTATTATGTGGCGTCTGAACGTTGATATCATATGAAGAGCCAGGCTCATAAGCGAAATCAGAAACACCGGTAATACATTCATTCGCTTTAAGTTCAGTCGTTAACTCAGAATGATAAAACGTCTTTTCATATGCATTATTATCCTGCCCGGACTTCCTGACTGAAACCCTTAGCAAACGCTCTTGCTCCGCTAAATTATCTTTTTTAACAAAAACACAAATCTTATTATTTACCACCACTGTATCAAGCGGTAAATATTGTGGCCCGCGGTCGCCCATTGGGCAGCCCGTCAAGAAAAAAACCAGTAAAACAATGAGATATTTATTCATCGCGGGAATCCTGTCCCTTATGCCCACATGCCACCACTGCGCAAACCTGCGTTGAATCAACGCGATCATAATAACCAGGCCCCGCGCCACCATCAAAATCGTGCCGTTGAAGATGTTGAAATGCTTCGGCATCAGAAGAGTAAGTGATTCAGTCGCTAATGTCTCAGCCATTTTAGGATATACATATTTAACAATCACGGCGTAAGATTTGGCCTCTTACTTCAGAAATGGAATTCTTTGATGGCTCTTATTTATATCCAAATCCGCAAGAATCAAATCACGGTGCGCAACATTGATACCCAGCAACAAGCGACGGGTTATGCGACGTTCAGTACTGAAAGGCTGCTGGTAGGGGATTTTTTTCCGGCTGAGAAACTCCTTAACGAACTGGCTAAACCCCTTATGCCGCGTTTCAACACCCCTTTTAATCGTCCCGGGCTGGTCGTCCATGCACTGGAAATAACTCAGGGAGGACTGAGTCCGGTAGAAATTAGGACATTAAGCGAGCTTACCGCTCGCCTTGCCTTCCGTAACGCGGGGCTGATACTCACTTACGCAAACGGAGTTCTCAGTGATAGCGAAATCAAGGAAGCCTTTGAGCATGGTGCATCTCTGGAGTAATGAACGACACGAATATTAAGAATCTGAGAAAACCGCATAAAAAAATCCGTAATCTTTAATGCGATTACGGATTTTTCGTACTACGAGCAAATCATTCAATCAGGACAGCAGTTCAATCGGCTCATTATTCCCACGAGCACGCCACAGCACAAACCAGCGTTGAATCGACGCAATCATAATGACCAGACCCAGCGTCACCATCACAATCGAAATCGTGCCGTTGAAGATATTGAAACCTTTCGCTGCGCTATTGAAGTAGACGTTTTTCACCATCCAGTAAGCGGCGTAGTTCACCGTTACATACAGATAAGACAGCGGCACCAGGCAAGTCAGCACGTACCAGCGTTTTTCAGACATGCGCAGAATGATCGTTGCGCCAATCATCAGGCCGATGGATGCCATTAACTGGTTAGAGACGCCAAACAATGCCCACACCGAGTTGATATCGCCCGAGTTCAGCAAATAACCCCACAGCAGGCAGGCCACGATGCTGCAACCAATTGCGCCCGGCATCCAGTTGGTACGTTTTAGCGGAGCCCAGATATCGCCTAGGAAATCTTGCAGCAAGTAACGTGCAACACGCGTACCGGAATCCACCGCAGTCAGAATAAATACGGCTTCAAACATCACCACAAACTGGAAGAAATAGGATGCCAGGTGGCTGAACCACGGAATGCGGGTGAAGATATCCGCCATACCCACCGCCAGCGTGACTGCCCCACCGGTACGACCATAAAGATCGAGACCGATTGATTCGCTAAGCTGCGGCAAATTCACCACGTTCATGCCAAGACCAGCAAAGACTTCTGGTGAGGAGTTAATAGCGAAATAATCCGCTGGATGCAGCGCGGTTGCAGCAATTAACGCCATTACACCGACCACACATTCAGCCAGCATGGCACCGAAGGCAACGGGCAGAATGTCGTTCCATTTGTCGATTTGCTTCGGCGTAGTACCGGAACCGATAAAGGCGTGGAAACCTGAGATCGCACCACAAGCGATGGTAATAGAGATGAACGGCCAAACCGGGCCTGCCAGCACAGGGCCATTACCGTGGATAAACTCCGTCACCGCCGGGAACTGGATTTCCGGGTTGATGAACACCACGCCAATCACCAGCGCACCGAATACGCCAATTTTCATAAAGCTGGACAGGTAACCGCGCGGAGTCAACAGCATCCAGACCGGCAGCGCCGTTGCGAAGAAAGCATAGAATGGCAACACCAGGCTAACCGTTGAGGCACGCAGGCTCAGCCATTCACCAAATGAAGATTCCTGAATGTACGGGCCGATGATCACGCAGGCAAAAATCACGATAATGCCGACCCATGTTGCACCGCGCATGCTGCCGGTATAACGCTCCCACAGGCCAACGCAAATCGCCACAGGGATGGTCATGAATACCGCAAAAGTACCCCAAGGGTTACGTTCCAGTGCGTGAACCACCACCATCGACAAACCCGCCATGGTAATGGTGATGATGAACAGCATCGCAAGACCGGTACACCAGCCTGCTACCGGCCCAAGCTCCGCTTTTGCCACTTCTGAGAGTGACTTACCACGGTGTTTCATGGACGCAAACAGCACCACGGTGTCGTGTACCGCGCCGCCTACCACGCAGCCAATCAACAACCATAAGAAGCTAGGCAGATAGCCATATTGTGCCGCCAGTACCGGGCCGACCAAAGGACCAGCAGCAGCAATTGCGGCAAAGTGGCTGCCGAAGTTAACCCATTTTTTAGTCGGGACGTAGTCTTTGCCGTCCTCAAGAACATGTGACGGTGTGATTTCTGAATCATCAGCATTGAGCACTTTACGGACGAAGAACACCCCGTAAAGGCGATAGCAGATGGCAAGAATACACAGGGTCGCGATAACAAACGTTAGTGCGTGTTGCATTACCCACTCCAGAGCCAAAGAGAAAAAATTCAGCGCTATGCTGGCATGGGTTTTAGAGGCAACAAGTGGGAGTTTTAGTGAGCGGTCAAATGAGGAGTTAAGCGGTTAGATAGGTGGGGTGAGTGGTTTTTGGTCTGGCTTATTAAATGACCCCCACCCAACCTCCCCCTTACCAGGTGGAGGAGCTAAAGGCGCTAGTCTCCTCCCTCCCCTGGCAAGGGGAGGGAGAAAACCAGGAAAGAATTACTTCTCTGGACGCAATGCCTTCACCTGCTCGGCGGTCACATCCCCCGGCAATCCACCCCAGGTTACGCGCAGGTAGTTCACCAGTTCAGCGACTTGCTCATCGTTCAGGCGCTCACCGAAGCCTGGCATACTTTGCATGCTTTCCCCGTTCGGGAAATTCTGCGCTGGCAGGCCATCAAGCACTGAGACAATCAGGTTTTTCGCGTCTGGCTGGCGCAAGGTGGCGTTGTTTAGCATCGAAACAGCAACGTGCGGTTTGCCTTCCCCTTCACGCGCATGGCAACCGGAACATTGATCCAGATAAGTCATACGCCCCGCTTCGCTTCCTTTACCCAGTGATGCAGGAACCGCAGCCGGAGGCGTTTCACCCATCAGGTATGTCGCCATCGCTTTTTGATCCTCAGGCGTCAGGTGTTGGGTACTCAAATCCACCACCATGTGCATTTCGCTGAACGCGCTGCCCTGCGGCGCAAAACCGGTGGTGAGGAATTGCTTCACATCCTGCGGAGTCCAGCCACGTTGCGCTAACGCTTTAGGCGTAATATCAGGAGCCATAAAGCGCCCTAATTCCCCGCCCTGCATCGCTTTATCCAGCTTCATCTGACCCAGTAATCCGCGCTCGGTATGGCATTCGCCACAGTGCCCAAGCACATCAGCCAGATAACGCCCACGCTGCCAGTCGGCGGAATCGCCTGTTGAAATCGCCGGAAGCGGATCTTTGCTGTGGAACATAATATTCCAGCCAATCAGCGCGATACGCTGGTTGAACGGGAAGCTCATTTCGTTATCCGGCGTCGCCACATTTACCGCAGGGCGCGTCATCAGATAAGCATAAATATCGTCCGAGTCCTGGCGCGAGATATTTTTGTACGAGGTGTAAGGCATTGCCGGGAACAGGTGACGCCCGGTTGGCGTAACCCCCTCGGTCAGCGCTTTGTAGAAATCATCTTTCGTCCAGCGGCCAATCCCCTGGTCAGCAGATGGCGTCAGGTTGCTGCCGTAAATCGTGCCGTAAGGGGATTCCAGTGGATACCCACCCGCCAGCGGCGCACCGCCAGATGCCGTGTGACAAGCCGCGCAGTCAGCCGCTTTCGCCAGGTAACTTCCCCGCTCGATTTGCTCTTTGCTGGCAGTCACTTTTTGCACCGGGCCGTCATACGTGCGGTATTCCCGCCAGTACAAAATCGCCACAATAATGACGACGATCGCCAGCACAATTAGCGCGAGACGTTTTTTCATTTCACCGCCTCCTTCACCAGCCCCGGTGTTTTCAGCACCACGTCACGTACCGCTTCGTAGTAACGCACATAGCCCGTGCAGCGGCAGATGTGGTTTTCCAGCGCATGGGAAATGGCACCTTCCAGATCTTCGCGCTCTATTGGCTCACGTTTCAGTTTTTCAACGAAAATGGTCGCCGCGTTCACAAAGCCCGGCGTGCAGTAACCGCACTGGAAGCTGTAGTGATCAAGGAACGACTGCTGAATCGGCGACAGTTCGACGACTTCGCCCTGCTCATCGACTTTGGCGTGCCCTTCAACGGTACGCACCTTTTTGCCGTTAAAGAAATGAGCACCGGTAATACAGGTGCGCACTTCTTCGCTGGTGCCGCTTGGGTTATCGACAATCGCCACACAGGCGTGGCAAATGCCCTGCCCGCAGCCCAGGCGTGAACCGGTCAGATAGACATATTCGTGCAGGAAATCGATCATCATCAACCCTTCCGGCACGTCAATCGGGCCGTACGGTTTGTTGTTGATGGTCAGGGTCATTGGTTTAGTTTGGATGCTCATGGTAATACCTCACGAATATTTTCAGCACGGACGGGCAAATCACGGAAACGGTGGCCGGTGGCATCGGCGATGGCGTTAACCAGGGCTGCGACAACCGGGATCATCACGACCTCAGCCATACCTTTTGGCGGGTCGGTTTCCGAGAGCGCAGGCAGCACATCGCCAGTCTGTTTCCAGACCGCAACATCGCTTGCGCGCGGCATGTGATAACGGTTGAAGTTCCATGTCCCGTTACCTGGTCCGTCTTCGTAAAGAGGTAAATATTCGTGTAGCGCGTGGCCGATACCCATCGCCAGGCCGCCCTGCAACTGCCCGGACACCAGTTCCGGCACGATTAAGTTGCCGCACTCCATAATAGAGTGATGGTTGAGCAGTTCGACTTCACCGGTTGCGAGGCTTACAGCCACTTCTGCCAGCGTGCCGACAGCGCTGTAGTACGTCACCGCAGCATTGTTTCGCTGCGTTGGCGGATAATAGACATGTGCGCGAGCAAGCGTGGCGAACTCACCGTCACCGTAGCGCACCGCCAGGCCATCAATCGGAATACGTTTACTTTGTTGGTTAAGAACAAAATCGGCTTCTGCCCACTGCCAGCGGTTAAATACGTGAACCACGGCACCGGTCATCAGCCCCATTTCGTGGGCTTTTTTCGCCAGCAATTTAAGATCTAAAACTTCCATTCCGGCAGCGGTTAAGCCGCCTTCCACCCAACGGGCGTCTTCAATGCGCACCACTAATGGAGCCGCCTGGCCGCCACCAATGCCGGTAGTCCAGATAGCCATTGCCGCAGGCCATAAGCCTTGTTCAAAGACTAAACGCGCCGCTTCACGCGTGCTGTGCGAGAAGTAATAGGCAGAGTTACTGGCGCTGGATGGTGAGCAGTAAGACGGGGACCAGGCCGGATTGGCGGCCAGTTTGTCCTGTTCTTCCTGCGACATAATGTACGGGTCGCCGCTGGTGACAATCGGCAAAGAACTCCAGTCAGTGACGGAGAAATGCGCCTCGTCTGCCGGTTTACCCAGCCATTGTGCGCAAAGTACGGATTGCGACGTTGACATGCCGGTGCCCATTTCCGCGCCGCTGTGGTGCAAAGTAATGCGCCCATCAGCGTTAACTTCTACACGGGCAAACGAGGTTTCAGCGCCCGTGCCAAAGTCTTTCTGCACGCAACCAAAGCCCACGCCGTAGCGTTTGCCTGGGTTTTTCAGTTCAAATTCAGTTTTGCGTTCTGCACGTTTCAGCCAGATTTCGTTTTTCGCCGCTTTCGCCAGCACTTCGTCAACACGAATCGCCCCGGCAGGGATCGCACCCTGGGTGTTTTTCATGCCAGATTTCAGCGCGTTGCGCATGCGAAATTCAATCGGATCGATATTCAGTGCTGCGGCGATTTCATCAACCATCATTTCCGTAGCTGCCATGCTTTGCAGCGTGCCGTAACCGCGAGCAGAACCGGCGTCGATAGCGCGGGAAGCCACGCCAACAGCCGATAAATCACTTTTCGGGAAGTAGTAAATTGATTGTGCCGCCGTCGCGCCAACCATCGACACGGACGGGGTAAAGTTGCTGCGCCCGCCGCCGTTAGCGGTCATTTCACCGAAGAATGATTGCAGGATGCCGGTCTTTTTATTCACCGCGATGGTGTAATCCATGTCAAACGCGTGGCGTTTGAGCGAACTCTGGAACTGCTCGTAACGGTCGTTGGCAAGGCGCACCGGATGCCCGTCGCCATACATTGCCGCCACTGCGCCGTAGTACGGGAAGTTATAGTGATCTTTGGAGCCGTAACCCACCGTGTAACACGGATGCAGTATCAGTTGTTTTACCGGCTGGGTACGTTTTGCCAGCATGCGCGGCATTTCGTCGGCCACTTCCTGCGGGGACTGCGTAGGGATCACAAGATGTAGCGTTTGGGTGGCTTCGTCGAACCAGCCGTTGGCGTTATCTGGTTCAAGCGCTGCGGTGTCGATAGATTGCGTGGTGTAGCGGCGTTGCAGTACCAGCCAGTCTTCCGGTGGGTTCTTCAGTTCGTCGGATATTTGCCCCGCGTAATACATGCCCTCTTCATCCAGCTTGCCGCCTTCGCGTCCTTCCGGCCAAACCGGCAGGTGCCGTCTCATTGAAAGCGGGAAGATAGGCATATCTTTCAGGCTGGAGAACTTGTCATCGTCTTGTGAAGTCGCCCCACCCACGCGCACAAAGCGGAAGGTTCCCCACGGGTCGCGCTCCAGCGGCCCGGTTTCGGCACCGTACTGGATAACTTCATCTTTGAATTTCAGTTTGTCTTTGGCAAAGCGGAAACGGGCAAAGTCGTGGTAAACCAAAATGGCAACGGCCTGGCCGAGATATGCCGGAGTTTTGCCGGTTGGCAGCAGCATGTCTTCGCCATAAAACGCCGGGAACGCCAGGCCATCTCGCGCCAAATCTTCAGCGGTGACCAGACGGTCAGGCTGTAAATCGTCGCCCAGCAAAGAGAGGTCAATGCCGCTAAACAATCTGTCGGCTTTGGTGGTGCGCAAAATAAAGGCGTGCGCCTGTTTCTGCGGCCAGTGCGGCATGTCTACGGCACGAATATCACGCGCGAAGACTTTATGCCCCATCACTTTTGATTGCCCGTCGATTCTAAAACGGATGCGTTTGTTTTTCGCATCCCAGTTCGGGGCAAGAAGGATCTTTTCTTCAAATAATGCGGCATAGGCGCGGCTATAAAGCGGAGCGAGATAAACCGCGACCCCTGCTACTACAGCGCTTTTAATAAAACGACGCCGTGATGGATTAAAATTGCTCATAAAACATCCCATTTAAATTTTTATTGTCTTTTTTTTTAACTACTTGAGCGTATTTTAATTACATCTCCGTAGTGATTATAAGTATATGCATTTAAGCTAAACCATGTGAGAATTAACATCTCATTTTCATAAAAAAAACATTGTTGCGCAAATTAACGTAATTGTCGCGCAACAAAAAAGTATTGAGGAATCAATCTTGAGCATGAAGCCGGGCATTATCATCACCGCCGCAGGGCGAGCTGAACGCTTCAGAAAAGCAGGCGGGAAAGGCAACAAACTCAATGCGTTGCTCAACGACGACACTGTTTTTGCGCAAACGCTGCATCATGCACAGGCATCAGGTCTGGCCGTGCATGTTGTGACTCGCCCGGAGAATACTCAGGTTCAACAGCTGTGCCTCGAGCAGCAGATTCCTTTTACGCTTATTGATAGCGCAGGCCTGGGCGAGTCCATCGCCGCAGGGGTTTGCGCAACGCCGCACTGGCATGGCTGGTTAATTCATCTGGCTGATATGCCTTTTGTTCCGCCTGCTGTATTTGTACAAGTGGCCGATGCACTGGGATCCCACACGCTGGTGCGGCCTTGCGCTAACCAGCAACCAGGCCATCCGGTAGGGTTTGCCCACGGCTACTACGAGAAACTTTGTCAGCTATCTGGTGATAACGGTGCGCGTGAATTACTACGCGGTGAAACGGTGCATTTGATTGATGTTGATGACGCCGATTCGCAGCGCGACATCGACCTGCCGTCGCAACTGGCTCAACGGAGTGAAAATAATCATGCAGCATCTTGATATCAGTGTGATCCGCCAGGCGCATGAGTGGCTTGTTCAGCAACCTGTCTGGTTGTGTACGGTGTTAAATACCTTTGGTTCTTCGCCCCGCTCACCCGGTGCGTTGATGGCTGCCACTGCCGAGGGACGCTTTTGCGGTTCGCTTTCAGGCGGTTGTGTCGAAGAGGATTTTTTGCAGCGTATTGCCCAGGGTGAATATCTGCAAGCCAGCCAGATTGTGCGTTATGGTGAAGGTGGCCTGGAACCGGGTATCGCGCTGCCGTGCGGTGGCGTTCTGGATATTCTGGTTGAATATTTACCGGCGACCATTGGGAATGTGCAGTATCTCGAAAAAATGGCTGACGCACTGAACGGCCATTTTGCATTGCAAAAATGCCTCACGCTTCCCGAACCGTGCCGCCATCTTGAAGTCACCGAATTTGCCGATATCACCCAGGTCGAACGTAATGGGCAGCAGGTTACGGTGCATGTTGCCGCAGCACCGCGTTTGCTGATTGCCGGGCTGTCGAGCGTGGCGCTGTACTGCGCCGACTTTGCCCGTTCATTGGGTTTTGAAGTGCTGGTTTGCGAGAATCGCCCGGATGCGTTAGAAAATTTCGCCGCTTCCCTTAAATCTGACATTACGCTGCTCAAGCAATTTCCCGCGAACTATCTCGAACAACACGCGTGCCACGCCAACACGGCAATTGTCGCGCTAACGCACGATCCGCGTATGGATGACCTGACGATGATGGAAGCGGTGAATACACCTGCGTTTTACATTGGGGCGATGGGGTCACAAAAGAACAGTACGCGAAGGCTGGAGCGTTTGCAGAAAATTGCGGAATTAAACCCGGCTCAGCTTGAACGTATTCACGCGCCTATCGGTTTGCCGCTGGGCAGCAAAACACCAGCAGAAATTGCCCTGGCGGTGATGGCAGATATCGTGAAGATGAAAAACGAAGCGCGGGGTTAATTTTTGGCGGGCTGCGCGTTGCGCTTACCCGCCCAACGATCACTTTGGTTTTTTATCCACGTGAACGCGTGCGGTTAACCCACGCAGGAAGTAGCGCAGGAACTGGTCGCCACATTCGCGGAAGTTTTTGTTCTCGGGTGCGCGCATCATCGCCGTGATTTCCGGCATGGAGATGCGAAATTCCTGGCTGGTCATGATTTCCAGCACGTCGTCAGTTTTCAAATCAAACGCAATACGCAGTTTTTTCAGGATGATGTTATTGGTCATCTTGCGTTCAATTTTTGGTGCTGGCTTGCTGTCGTCCTTGCCGCGCTTGAAGTAAATCAGGCCGTTAAGGAAGTTTGCCATCAGGATGTCAGGGCAAAGTTTGAAGTTCTCTTCGTCTTCTTTTTTAGTCCAGGTAACAATTTGCTCTGGGGTAACGGCCGTGTCGGTCAGGGCGAAAATTTTCACCATATCGTCGTTACCCAAATTCAGCATGTAGCGCACGCTGCGTAATACATCGTTATTCATCATAGTGGTGATTCTCTCGTTCCAAATCTTGAAAGCGGGCAGTATATAGGGATGTGGCAGTAATGACATAAATACTACACAGCTTTCAGCCCCAACGCCTCTTTCAGGCTCTTTAGATAGCGGCGGCTGACCGGAACAGATTGCCCGTCGCGCAGCATCAGTTCAGCTTGCCCACCCTCTTCAAAGCGGATCTCTTTGAGATGCGCCATATTCACCAGGTATTGCCGATGGCAGCGCACCAATGGCGTGCGGCTTTCCAACGTGCGTAACGTTAGCTCGGTAAAACCTTCGGCGCCTTGCGCGTTAGTAACATACACGCCGCTCATCCGGCTGCTGGCAAACATCACATCGTTCATTTGCAGCAGATAAATACGGCTCTGGCCGGTACAGGGAATAAATTTTAGATCTTCCTGGTTTGGCGCAAGCAGCGTCATATCCTGATCGACACGTTCATGGCGCAGGCGGTGCAAGGTTTTCTCCAGTCTTTTGCTGTCGATGGGCTTGAGTAAATAGTCGAAAGCATGTTCTTCAAAAGCCTGCACCGCGTATTCGTCAAAAGCGGTGAGAAACACAATGTAAGGCCGCTGATCAGGATCGAGCATGCTCGCCATTTCCAGCCCGCTGATACGTGGCATTTGTATATCTAAAAACACCACATCCGGGTGTAAACGATGCACGGCACCAATGGCTTCCACCGCATTACCACACTCCCCCACGATTGAAAGATCAGGCTCGTTTTGCAGCATTATTCGCAGATTTTCACGCGCCAGCGGCTCGTCATCGACAATCAGCACTTTTAACATGGGGTTTCCTCCAGAGGTAAACGTAGGGTAATGCGGGTAAATCGGTCGCTCTCAAAATCCACTTTAATGCCGCAGTCGTCGCCATAACGGGCGCGGAGGCGTTTATCCACCAGGCTCATGCCCAGCCCGCTGGCACTGGGGTTTTCCTGGTACAAACCGGCGTTATCTTCGATGGATAAGTGCAGATGCTCGCCTTGCTGGCAGGCATCCACGGTAATTTCGCCAACGCCGAGCAACTGAGAAGTCCCGTGTTTGATGGCGTTTTCGACGATGGGCTGCAAAGTGAAAGCGGGTAGCCGTACCTGTGCCAGCGCCTGCGGTACGTTCAACTGCACGCGCAAACGAGTCTGAAAACGCGCCTGCTCTATTTGCAGATAGGCATTCACATGCTCGATTTCATCGGCAAGCGTCACTATCTCACTGGGGCGTTTTAAGTTTTTACGGAAGAATGTTGAAAGATATTGCACCAGCTGGCACGCCTGTTCGTTATCGCGGCGGATAACCGCCACCAGCGTGTTCAGGGCGTTAAACAGGAAATGCGGGTTCACCTGCGCGTGCAACAGTTTGATTTCCGACTGCGTTAGCATCTGTTTTTGCCGCTCGTACTGACCCGCCAGAATCTGCGCGGATAGCAATTGCGCAATGCCTTCGCCCAACGTGCGGTTAATCGAACTGAACAGGCGGTTTTTCGCTTCATACAATTTGATGGTGCCGATCACGCGGCTATTTTCACCATATAGAGGAATAACCAGCGTGGAGCCCAGCTTGCAATTTGGGTGCAGCGAGCAACGATACGGCACTTCGTTGCCATCGGCATAAACCACTTCGCCACGTTCAATCGCCTGCCAGGTATAGTCAGAAGAGATCGGTCGGCCGGGCAAATGGTGGTCTGCGCCAATGCCGGTAAACGCCAGCAGTTTTTCATTATCGGTAATAGCGACCGCGCCGATATCCAGCTCCTGATGCAGCACCTGCGCCACTTTCATGCTGTTTTCCTGGTTAAAGCCCTGGCGCAATATCCCTTCGGTGGAGGCGGCTACTTTCAGCGCAGTGGCGGAAAATGCAGAGGTGTATTTCTCAAGCATCGCGCGCTTGTCGAGCAGAATGCGCATGAACAACGCGGCACCCACGGTATTGGTCACCACCATTGGAGCGGCAATGCTTTTCACCAGATGCAGCGCGTCGGTAAACGGGCGGGCAATCAGCAGGATAATGCCCATCTGGAAAATTTCAGCCACTAACGTAATACCGCCTGCGGTCAGCGGGTTAAACAGCAAATCGCTGCGCCCACGGCGAATCAACAAGCGGTGTAACAATCCACCCAACAGCCCTTCAACAATGGTTGAAAACATGCAGCTCAGCGCGGTCATTCCCCCCATCGAATAACGGTGCAAACCACCGGTTAACCCTACCAACCCGCCAACTAATGGCCCACCGAGCAACCCACCCATCACTGCACCAATCGCTCTTGTATTGGCGATCGAGTCGTCAATGTGAAGGCCAAAATAGGTGCCCATAATGCAGAAGATGGAAAAAGTGACGTAGCAAAGTAACTTGTGTGGTAAACGTACCGTGACCTGCATCAGCGGTATAAACAGCCGCGTTTTGCTCATCAACCAGGCGATGACCAGATAGACACACATCTGCTGAAGTAGCAGTAACACCAGGTTAAATTCGTACATTTTTGGCGCTCGCCGCACAGAGGGTATAAAAGCGGCGGAGCATACAGTGAAGCGGCTTAACTTTCTTTGAAGGGTTTCAATAATTTTTGATTTAGTCCCCATAATTACAAGGTTTACTCAGGAAGGAGTCACTCATTTTGCTTATTCGAGCTTTTGAAGAGAACGATCGCCAGCAGTTACAGACCTTATATTTACACACACGCCGCAGCGCCTGGCCGTGGCTTGATAGCCGTGCGTGGCAAGCAGAAGATTTTGATAAAGCCACTCAAAATGAGCAAATTTGGATAATAGAGGACGACGGAGAGTTGCTGGGTTTCGCTTCTGTCTGGGTAGCCGATAACTTCCTGCATAACCTGTATGTGGCGCAAAAGCACCAGGGAAAACAGGCCGGCCATGCACTGCTGGCAAAGGTGCAGGCGGAGTTTACCGGAACCGGAGAGCTAAAATGCCTGGTGAAAAATCAGTCTGCGGTTGAGTTTTACCAGCGGCACGGCTGGCGTATTGAGTCACGCGGGGATAGTGAGAATGGCGAGTATTTTTTGATGCAATTTACTGACCCCACCCCAACCCTCCCCTTGTCAAGGGAGGGAGCAGAATAGCGCCTTTAACTCCTCCCCCTGGCAAGGGGGAGGTTGGGTGGGAGTCACATCAAACAGCTCGGAACGCAATATCAGCCGGGATCACTTCACCTTCCCAGTAAAGCTGTGCTGCAACGCTTCCTGCCAGTTGGCGATAAATCGCGGTAAATTCGCTTTCCGGGCGGTTGATTACCGTCGGCTTTCCGGCATCGAGATCTTCACGCAACGTGATATGCAGCGGCATCTGGCCTAGCAGTTTCGTGTGGTATTGGTCGGCCAGTTTCTGTGCGCCACCGGTACCGAAAATCGGTTCGTGATGGCCGCAGTTGCTGCAAATGTGCATGCTCATGTTTTCGACGATACCCAAAACGGGCACATCTACTTTCTCAAACATCACAATACCTTTGCGTGCATCAATCAGCGCAATATCTTGTGGCGTTGTCACGACAACAGCCCCCGTTACCGGAATGTTTTGCGCCAGCGTTAACTGAATGTCGCCGGTGCCTGGTGGCATATCCAGCACCAGATAATCCAGATCCGGCCACATGGTTTCTTGCAGCATTTGCATCAGCGCTTTGCTGGCCATCGGGCCGCGCCACACCATAGCGTTTTCATCCGTCACCAGGTAACCGATGGAATTGGTTGCCAGGCCGTGCGCCATAATTGGCGTCATGTGCGTGCCGTCTGGTGATGTTGGGCGCTCGTGTTCTGCTCCCAACATGGTAGGAATTGATGGGCCGTAGATATCGGCATCCAGAATGCCGACTTTCGCCCCTTCGGCGATTAGCGCCAGCGCAAGGTTCACCGCCGTGCTCGATTTACCCACGCCGCCTTTACCGGAGCTCACCGCAATAATGTTCTTCACGCCGCTGATGCCGGGGTGATTTTTCACACGTTTTAAGGTGGCAATATTGTGGCTGAGTTTCCAGTCCACCGCTTTCGCCCCGGTGATACGCAGCAAATCTGAGCTGCATTGCTCTTGCAGCGCTTCAAAACCACTACGCCAGACGAACGGCATCAACAATTCAACGTGCAGCGTGTCATCTAACATCGCGACATGATGCAGTGCTTTAAGGGCAGTCAGATTGTGCTTGAGGGTTGGGTGCTGAAAATTGGCCAGTGTCCCGGCGACCATAGCGCGCAGCTGCTCGGGGGATTTGCTTGCCTGGGATTGAGAGTTCATCCCGACTCCTTATTTTTTTGTAGGACATTGCAGTTTGTTAAGCATACCAGAAGCTAACATCGGCAATAAAATTTCCTTGTGCACCTTGTGTGGTTTACCGCAAGGCGGCACTCGGTTAACATCTAAAGCCCTTTTATCTTTAGAAGATGCAATTCCTACTATGGCTCAAACCGCGAAGAAATTATTGGTAACGTGCGCATTACCGTACGCAAACGGCTCAATCCACCTTGGTCATATGCTGGAGCACATTCAGGCTGACGTCTGGGTCCGTTACCAACGAATGCGCGGCAATATGGTCAACTTCATCTGCGCAGACGATGCACACGGCACCCCTATCATGCTGAAAGCACAGCAGTTAGGCATTACGCCAGAGCAGATGATTGCCGAAATGAGTCAAGAGCATCAGACTGATTTTGCTGGCTTTAACATCAGCTACGATAACTATCATTCCACGCACAGCGACGAAAACCGCGAGCTGTCGGAGCTGATTTATGGCCGCCTGAAAGAGAACGGTTTTATTAAAAATCGTACTATTTCTCAGCTTTACGATCCGGAAAAAGGCATGTTCCTGCCAGACCGTTTCGTTAAAGGCACCTGCCCGAAATGTAAAGCACCAGACCAATACGGCGATAACTGCGAAGTTTGTGGCGCAACTTACAGCCCAACCGAGCTGATTAACCCGCAATCCGTGGTTTCTGGCGCAACGCCTGTGATGCGTGATTCCGAGCACTTCTTCTTTGATTTGCCTTCGTTTAGCGCAATGCTGCAAGCCTGGACCCGTTCTGGCGCACTGCAAGAGCAAGTGGCGAACAAAATGCAGGAGTGGTTCGAGTCTGGTCTGCAACAGTGGGATATTTCCCGCGATGCGCCGTACTTCGGCTTCGAAATCCCTGATGCACCGGGCAAATATTTCTACGTCTGGCTGGACGCGCCAATCGGTTACATGGGTTCATTCAAAAACCTGTGCGACAAACGCGGCGACACCGAAAGCTTTGACGAATACTGGAAGCAAGATTCCACCGCAGAGCTGTATCACTTCATCGGTAAAGACATCGTTTACTTCCACAGCCTGTTCTGGCCAGCCATGCTGGAAGGCAGCGGTTTCCGCAAGCCAACCAACCTGTTTGTTCACGGTTACGTGACAGTAAACGGCGCGAAGATGTCCAAGTCTCGCGGTACGTTTATCAAGGCCAGCACCTGGTTGAAGCATTTTGACGCCGACAGCCTGCGTTATTACTACGCCGCGAAACTGTCTTCACGTATCGACGATATCGACCTGAATCTGGAAGATTTCGTGCAGCGCGTGAACAGCGACATCGTCAACAAAGTCGTGAACCTGGCTTCTCGTAACGCAGGCTTTATTGCTAAGCGTTTTGACGGCCAGCTTTCTGCTGAAATCGCTGACCCGGCGCTGTACAAAACCTTCACCGATGCAGCACAATCCATTGGCGAAGCGTGGGAAAGCCGCGAGTTTGGTCGTGCCGTGCGCGAGATTATGGCGTTGGCTGACGTGGCAAACCGCTATGTCGACGAGCAAGCTCCGTGGGTTGTGGCAAAACAAGAAGGCCGTGACGCTGACCTGCAAGCTATCTGCACCATGGGCATTAACATGTTCCGTGTGCTGATGACCTGGCTGAAACCTGTGCTGCCTACGCTTACCGAACGTGTTGAGGCCTTCCTGAACTGTGAACTGACCTGGGACAGCATCAATACCCCGCTGCTGAACCATAAAGTGAATACTTTCAAAGCGCTGTATAACCGCATTGAAATGAAACAGGTTGAATCGCTGGTTGAAGCATCGAAAGAAGAAGTGAAAGCCGCAGCGGCTCCAGTCACCGGCCCATTGGCTGACGACCCGATTCAGGAAACCATCACTTTTGATGATTTCGCTAAAGTTGATATGCGTATAGCGCTGATCGAAAAAGCGGAATTTGTGGAAGGTTCTGACAAGCTGCTGCGCCTGACGCTGGATCTTGGCGGTGAGAAACGTAACGTGTTCTCTGGTATCCGTTCAGCGTACCCAGATCCTGCCGCACTGGAAGGCCGTCTGACCGTGATGGTGGCAAACCTGGCACCGCGTAAAATGCGCTTCGGCATCTCTGAAGGGATGGTGATGGCAGCAGGTCCTGGCGGGAAAGATATCTTCCTGTTGAGCCCGGACAGCGGCGCACAGCCGGGTATGGCTGTTAAATAATTTCCGACCTGCAAAAACAAAATACCCCGGCATGCCGGGGTATTTTTTTATCAGCCACTTTTATCAGCCACAACGCTAAATGTCCGTTCTGTTGCCCACGGTCTTATCTTTCAAAAACACAAACATCAAGCCCAGCCAGATAATGCCGCCCAGCAGATTCAGCAGGCTGAACAAACCGTTGCCGCCAAACAGGTAAGCGTGTTTGCTTATCTCGATACCCACGGTGAAGATGAACATCTGCAACATCCCCATCGCCGCGGATACCGTGCCTTTGCTCATGTCGCTGGCAAACAGCGTCAAGCGCACCAGGCCTGCGTTGGCAAGGCCAATCCCGAAGGCATAAATGCTCAGACCGGCAGTCATCCACAAATATGCGTGGGATGAAGCGACCGTCGCGACAGCCGCAACCGCCAGACCCGGCACAATCCACCAGCCGCCAAGGATAATCAGCGAACGCACGCTACGGCGTGAAGTTAAACGCGCCAATACCAGGTTACCCATGATCAGCGCGCCAAAGATCGGCACTTGTAGCAAACCGTATTCGTAGGTTGAAAGTTTTTCACCGCTGATGATGATAATCGGCGATTGTGCAATCCACGCCAGCAGCGGCAGGCTGACAAAACCAATCGCCAGCGACCCCGCCACAAAGCGCCCGTTTTTCAGCACCAGTTTGTAGTCATGGCCTAAGTCACGCAGCGCGAGCTTTTCACCCAGACGCGTAGCCGTTTCTGGCATCGCACGATGCAGGCCGTAGAACGAAACGGCTGCCAGTACGGCAAACAGCACAAACATCGTTTCCCACGGCGCGTAGTGGATCCACGCGGCACCCACTAGCGGGCCGAGCAGTGGCGCAATCAATGCCACGTTTGCCATCAGCGCCGTGATTTTAATACACACCGCCTCTTCAAATGATTCCTGAATCGAGGCGTACCCCACGGCACCAATAAAGCAAAGGCTTATCCCCTGCAAGAAACGCAGGATGGTGAATTGCTCAATGTTTTGCGCAAGCAATGTCGCCAGACAAGTGACGATAAACCACACCACGCCGGTCAGCATCACCGGACGGCGGCCAATACGGTCCGACAATGGCCCTAGCAGCCACTGCAAAAACATGCCGCCCGCCAGGTATGCGGTCATGGATGTTGGCACCCATTCAATTCCCGCGTTGTATTGTTCGACAACCGCCAGCATGCCCGGCTGGATCATGTCATTGCCGATATACGTAGAAAATTCATAGAGCACCAGACACAGCGGGAACAGCAGTGCCTGGCGACCTAGTCGCTTATTATTTTGCATTAGTTACTCGAGAGATAAGAAAACGTGCAAAGTGTAATAAATTGCCCGCACGGTAGATAGTGAATTATGGGTAACACCTCGCCGATTGTTCTGTTGTTTAAGGTTTTCTTAATATCCTCTACATATTCTTACCGGTAAATGTTGGACGAATAAATCCATGTTGTTTAAGCAATCCCATGACAAATAAGACAAAGCTGCTTTATTGATTACCGATACGGCTTTATCTTTCACAGTTCGCCATTTTATTGGTTTGGCGCACCCAGGATTATCGCAAATTGTGGTGTACGCATTCATTGTCGCCACATGGCTGGTTAAGGAACCAAAACCGTTATGTTAGAACAGCTCAATCAGACACTTTTCCTGCTGATTAACGCCACTCCCGCCTCACCAGAGTGGCTGATTAAGCTCGCTATTTTTACCGCTAAAGATTTGATTAGCATTGTACCGTTGCTGATAGCCATTCTGTGGCTGTGGGGGCAACGCCGCCAAATGACAGCCCAGCGTGCGGTGGTGATTAAGACCGCGCTGGCCATTATCATCAGCGTGTCGCTGTCGTGGGGAATCGGCCATCTGTTCCCACATGACAGACCGTTTGTGAGCGGTTTTGGCTATAACTTCCTGCATCACGCGCCGGACGACTCTTTCCCAAGCGATCACGGCACCGTCATTTTCACTTTCGCACTGGCATTTTTGTTCTGGCATCGTGTGTGGTCGGGCGTGGTGTTATTTGCTATTGCCTGCGCGATTGCGTGGTCACGCGTTTATCTTGGCGTGCACTGGCCGCTGGATATGCTCGGTGGTTTGCTCGTCGGCCTTTGCTCTTGCCTGCTGGCTCAAATGGTATGGAATCTGTTCGGTGAGCAGATCTATCTGCGTCTGCATCAGGCTTATCGTTTCTGTTTTGCTCTGCCTATTCGCAAAGGCTGGGTACGTGACTAAGCCTTTGAGCAAAGGTAAGATGCGTTAATTAACGTCCTCACCCAAACCCTCGCGCCTTGCGGGGGGATAACAAAGGTTTAGCTGCTCACATGGAAACCCGGCGCGACGAACGCATCAATCGCCTGATTCAGGCGCTTAAACGCAGCGACAAAATTCATCTTAAAGAGGCGTCTGCTTTGTTGGGCGTCTCTGAAATGACCATCCGCCGTGACCTCAGCAGTGAATCTGGCCCTGTGGTGTTATTGGGGGGATATGTGGTTCTTGAACCCCGCAGCGTGACCGCCAACCATTATCTTTTAAGCGATCAGAAAACCCGTCGCGTTGAAGAAAAACGCCATGCTGCGCGCCTGGCCGCGGCATTAGTTCGCCCCCATCAAACAATATTTTTTGACTGCGGAACCACAACGCCTTACATCATTGAAGCGCTGGATGATGAGCTGGAATTTACCGGTGTGTGTTATTCGTTAAACACTTTTCTGGCGTTGCAGGATAAACCCGGCTGTCGGGTTATTTTGAGCGGCGGCGAGTTTCACGCCAGCAATGCGATTTTCAAGCCGATTAACTTTCAGGAATGCCTGAACAACTTCTGCCCGGATATCGCCTTTTTCTCGGCGGCAGGCATTCACACCCGTCACGGGGCGACCTGTTTTAATCTGGATGAATTACCGGTAAAACACTGGGCATTAGAGATGGCGCAGCAGCGCGTGCTGGTAGTGGATAACAGCAAATTTGGCAAAGTGCGCTCAGCCTGTATGGGGCCACTTTCTGCATTTGATTTGATAATCAGCAATGAACAACCCGACGCGGCGTTTGTTGATTACGCCACGTCGGAGAATATTCAACTCAACTGGTGATTATGCGAACCAGCTGCCGAACCAGCCATGGAATTTCATCAAGACAAAGTCCCACATACGGCTAAAGAATCCACCCTCTTCCACCGCCTGCATCACCATCAGCGGGCGCTGTTCGATTGATTTGCCGTTAAGCTGGAAGTCGATAGTGCCGACAACCTGGCCTTTTTTCAGCGGTGCGGTAAGCTGCGGCTGAGTTAGCGTGAAGCTAGCCTTCAGGTTTTTCAACTGGCCACGAGGGAGGGTGACTGAGCCGCCTTCACCGGCACCGAGGTTCACTTCGCTGGTGTCACCAAACCATACGCGCTGTGTCACAAAGGTGGCGTCTGGCTTAATCGGCGTCACTGTTTCGAAGAAGCGGAAGCCCCACGTCAGCAGTTTTTCACTTTCATTAAAGCGAATACGGTCAGTTTTGGCGCCCAGCACGACTGAAATCAAACGCATGTCACCGGAAGTTGCGGATGCAACCAAGTTATAGCCTGCGCCGGTTGTGGTGCCCGTTTTCATGCCATCAACGTTAAGGTTTGAGCTCCACAGCAAGCGGTTACGGTTCGGTTGCTTGATGTTGTTGAAGGTGAACTCTTTCTCTTTGTGGATGGCGTACTCTTCCGGCACGTCATGAATTAACGCCTGGCCCAGCAACGCCATATCACGCGCGGTACTGAACTGACCCGGCGCATCAAGGCCGTGTACAGTTTTAAAGGTGGTGTTGGTGAGGTTCAGCTTTTGCGCATAATTGTTCATCAGGCTGACAAACGAATCCTGGCTGCCTGCAACAAAATCGGCAATCGCAATGCTGGCATCGTTACCTGACTGAATAATAACGCCTTTATTCAAATCCTCTACCGAGACTTTATCGCCCGGTTTGAGGAACATCAGCGACGAACCGCGCAGTGCCGGGTTACCGGTGGCCCAGGCATCTTTGCCAATGGTGACCATATCGGTAAGTTTGATTTTATCCGCCTTGATGGCCTGGCCCACCACATAGCTGGTCATAAGTTTCGTCAGGCTCGCCGGGTCCAGTTGAAGGTCGGCATTCCCTTCGGCCAACACTTTGCCGCTAGCGTAATCCATTAAGATCCATGCTTTAGCATCAACTTGCGGTGCATCAGCAGTCTGTTCTGCACTCACCGCGGGAGCGGCTATCAATAGCAGGGTCGTACCTGCCAGTAATCCTCGTAGCGAAGCAGGGATTTGCAAAGTTTTCATAACACCACCCAGTATCCATTCTAAAAAAGTCACGACGCACGCCGTTACTCAATCGTTCAAGTTGCCAGTAAACTAACGTGTGAATCCGCTTAAGGAAACAAAGCCTTGGTAAAGTTTTTTAAGTTTATTCGATAAATGCTTAGCTTGCCGCCACGTTGATGAGTTTTTTACCCACCGTTGAGGTTACGTGCTGTTTTCTTCGCCAGCGCACGGCATACTGAAGTGCAAACTCACAATGAGGAAACAAAATGATCACAGTTTGGGGCAGAGACAATTCAACGAATGTGAAGAAAGTGTTGTGGTGCCTGGAGGAGTCAGGCGTGGCGTATCACTCCATTCCGGCTGGCGGCAAATTCGGTAAAACGCATGATGCGGAATATCTGGCGATGAACCCCAATGCACTGGTGCCGTGTATTCATGACGACGCCACTGATCTGACGCTTTGGGAATCCAATACCATCGTGCGTTATCTGGCCGCTCAGTATGGCAAAGATTCGCTCTGGGTTGCAGAACCTGCCGCACGCGCACGCGGTGAAAAGTGGATGGACTGGGCTGGTACAGCGCTGGCAGGCCCGCACCGCGGCGTGTTTTTCAGCCTGGTACGCACACCTGTTGAACAGCGCGATGAAAAGTTGATTGCTGACAGCATCGCACAATGCAACACGCTGTTTGCCATGATTGATGCCGAACTGGCGAAACAACCGTGGTTAGGCGGTGACGAATTTGGTACAGGCGATATTGCGCTTGGCCCAACCGTTTACAACCTTCTTAATCTCGACATCAAGTGGAATGATTTCCCTAATTTGCAGCGCTGGTATCAACAACTGACCCAGCGCCCGGCATTCAAGAAAGTGGTCATGATCCCGCTAAGCTAACGCATTAGGCTGATGGGCTGATTTTCAGTAATTGCCCGTCAGATTCGTCGGTCAGGACATACAGATAGCCGTCCGGGCCGACTCGCACATCACGAATACGCTCACCACGGTCATCCAGTAAACGCTTTTGCTCCGTGACTTTATCGCCATCTAACGTCAACTCAATCAGGTTTTTCTCTTTCAGCGCGCCGATAAACAGCTTCCCTTTCCACTGCGGGAATTTGTCCGCGTTATAGAACGCCATGCCGCTCACCGCAGGGGAAACTTTCCAGTAATAAATCGGCTGTTCTGTGCCCGCAACGATTTCACCTTTTGCTTCAGGGATAGGCAAACCGCTGTAATTGATACCCCATGTTGCAAGCGGCCAACCGTAGTTTTTGCCCGGCTTTGATACGTTGATTTCATCGCCGCCACGCGGGCCATGTTCGTTGAGCCACAATTCACCATTGGCTGGGTTAAACGCCAGGCCTTGCGGATTACGATGCCCGTATGACCAGATTTCGCTCCTCGCCCCTTGCTTACCGGCGAACGGGTTATCCGGTGGCACTTCGCCGTCTTGCGTCAGGCGTACCAGTTTGCCCTGGAGTTTATCCAAATCCTGCGCGGTTGACCGTTGGTTGTTTTCGCCCAGCGCGATAAACAAATAACCTTTGCCATCAAACGCCATACGTCCGCCGAAATGATTGCCGGTCGAGAGCTTTGGAGCCTGGCGGAATACCACTTTGAAGTTTTCCAGCCGCTGCATGTTGCTGCTGAGCGTGCCGTACCCTACCGCCGTGCCCGCTTTGCCATCACTGTTAGCTTCGGCAAAACTTAGCCAGACGCGACGGCTTTTTTCAAAATCTGGAGCCAGTACCACATCCAACAATCCGCCCTGTCCATGCGCCCAGACTTTTGGCACGCCGACAATCGGGTCGCCTAAACCTTCACCTGGCTGCCAGCGGCGCAATTGGCCATCACGCAGCGTAATAAGCATGCCCTGGTTATCCGGTAAAAAAGCCAAAGACCAGGGATGATCAAGTTTACTTTGCAGCACATCAACCTTGACCTCGGCGGCCAGGCTTACGCTTGCAGAAAGTAATAACGATGCAGCAATGAGTGAACGCAGTAGCGACCGTGGCATAACCTTCTCCTTATCGATATACCCGATAAGGTTAGTCTTCCAGGAATTGGGGGTTGGCAATTTTACAAAAACTTAAGCTGGGGGAGTCGCCTCCCCCAAAATTATCAGGTTTCTACAGCCAGTTGGTTACCCATAATACTTTTCAGGCTGGCGGAAAGCTCTGACAGGCAGTTATCCAGTTTTTCTGCATCGACGGCGATATATTGCGGGCAATCGTGACGCCCGGTCATCAAACAAACGGCGGCAGAACACACTGCATTCATTCCCTGGTGGATGCTCTCCATTTCTTGCTCTGTAAGGTGGGTCCTGAGGCGTAGAGACTTCTCGTGATACTCGTTGGATAAATCGAACAAGTTATCGCGTAGATGCTCAGTTTCAACAACAGACATATAACCTTTTGCTTTTCTCAGACACAGATAAGCGGCTACGTCTATTTTGGCGATAATCATCTTTTTCAAGAGATCGCGTTTGAGTGGCTCCCCAGTCATACATTTACCCTCCATGTGGTTTGAATCAATAACACACACTTATAGTATGGATAAATTTTAAGCTGTTCTGGCTTTTTTGCCGAGTTTTTTGATCCACGGCAACAAGCTTTACAATTGCTAACATTTCCTGAGAAACAAGATCTTACGCAGCGGTAGTTACGCGGCAAGTGGTGGATTGATGCTGTTCTTGAAGCATTTGACGTAACACACTGTGTCCAAGGTTATTTTGCCAGGTGAAGCTGTTTTGCAGCACCACGACGGCGAAATGATTCACCCGATCTATACCAATATAACTGGAGTAGCCGCCAATATATCCCACCTGATACGTGATGGATTGCTCGCCATAGGTATCCGTCACCCAGGCAATATTGGCCGCTTCTTTTTCACGGGGATAATAGATTTGCATCGTATCGTGAATCGCTTTATCCAGCGTGGCATCTCCGCTGCCACCAAGATGCGCGGCGGCAAAGGTCAGCAAATCGGCGGTGTCCGTGTACAACCCCCCCGCCCCGAGCATGTTGCCGGTGAACTGCCAGTCAGGCACCACTTGCCCACGCGGGATAAATTTCGGTTGGCTGCCCGCATGGCCGATGGCGCGCAACGGGTAACTTTTCAATTTTTGTGGGGTAAAACTGCTGTTGCGCAACTCAAGGGGATTAAAGATTAACGACTCAACCAGTTGATCGGCACGCTGCCCGGTTTGATAGCGCAGGACATAATCCAGCACGGCATATCCCAGATTCGAATAACGTGGCTCGTCGCTGGAAGGTTTTGAGAAATTGGCCAGGTCGGCAACCACATTGTCGCTATCAAGATGGGAGTAAAAATTCTCGCCGTTACCCAGATAACGCACAAACGCAGTCAGCATCGGCAAATCCATATTCTGCCGTGGCAAACCAGAGGTATGCGTCACCAGTTGCAGCAAAGTGATTTTTTTCGCGTCATCGCTTAATGCCACAGACGGCGGCAGCAAAGTTTCGAGGGTATCTGACCAGTGCAAACGCCCCTGCGCCACCAACACCGCTGTTGCCTCGGCTGTCATGCCTTTGCTGAGCGAACCCACGGCAAACAGCGTCTGTTCGTTGACCGGAGTATGGTGTTCGGCATCGGTCATCCCAAAATGCCAGTAGTGACGTTGGTTATTCGCGTCTATAACCCCAACTACCATCGCGGGTGACTGCTGCTCAACCATGGCTGGTAGCCATTGATCAATGTTACGACTTGCCGGGTCGCCGCACACTCGTTGCGCCTTTTGCGGCACTTCGGCCTCGGGCGCGACGTTCGACAGCGTTCCACACCCCACCAGCATAAAACCGAACAGCAAGGTACTCAGCTGCGTCAGGCGACAGGGCGATTTCATTGATTATTGCACCGCTTTACAAGGTTTGGCATCGAGGCCCATCATCAACGTGCGGTTTTCCCCGACTTTCTTCAGGCCAAAGTTGCTGCTGTGATAGCGATAAAACGCCTGCCCGCCGATCATATTCTGGTAAGAGTAACGGTTGCCGTTGAGCCAGGCATAATCACCGTCTAACGCGAGTTTATCGCTGCTACCACAGACAAACTTCTGCGCGGTTGCCGGAGGCGTGTTAAGTGGCGTAGGAATAATATTGCAGGCTGACACTAAAAGGACGCCCGTCAGCATCCCGGAAAGGGCTAAAATCTTGCGCATTATGTTGTTCTCTCTTTAAGCGGGACGTTATCAATAAACAAAGCGGGGAGATAATAAAGCGAGCATCGCAGGTAAGCAAAAGGAAGGCGCTTCCATTAGTCCTAATTTGCTTGCCAGGCGCTTTAAAAAAACAACCTGTAGAGCCTTACCGCAAACCCGTGTAGAATCGCCCCGTTTTTATTTTCTGTTTACTTTGTGAGCGTGACCTGTATGCAACAACCCCGTATTGGCTTTGTCTCCCTCGGCTGCCCAAAAAATCTCGTTGATTCTGAAAGAATTCTGACTGAGCTGCGCACCGAAGGTTACGATGTAGTATCCAGCTATGATGATGCCGATATGGTTATCGTTAACACCTGTGGCTTTATCGACAGTGCCGTACAAGAGTCGCTCGAAGCGATCGGCGAAGCGCTGAACGAAAATGGCAAAGTGATTGTCACCGGCTGTTTAGGGGCCAAAGAAGATCAAATCCGCGAAGTGCACCCTAAAGTTCTGGAAATCACCGGCCCACATAGCTACGAGCAAGTTTTGCAGCACGTTCACCACTATGTGCCAAAACCTAAACACAACCCGTTCCTGAGCCTGGTGCCGGAACAGGGCGTGAAGCTGACTCCGCGTCACTACGCGTACCTGAAAATTTCCGAAGGCTGTAACCACCGCTGCACTTTCTGCATCATTCCTTCCATGCGTGGCGATCTCGACAGCCGCCCCATTGGCGATGTGCTGTCAGAAGCGAAACGTCTGGTCGATGCAGGCGTTAAAGAGCTGCTGGTTATCTCTCAGGATACCTCTGCTTATGGCGTGGACGTTAAGCACCGCACTGGTTTCTACAACGGCGAGCCGGTAAAAACCAGCATGGTAAGCCTGTGCGAACAACTGGCTAAACTCGGCGTGTGGACTCGTCTGCATTACGTTTACCCATATCCGCACGTTGATGATGTGATTCCCTTGATGGCAGAAGGCAAAATCCTGCCGTATCTGGACATCCCATTGCAACATGCCAGCCCGCGCATCCTGAAGTTGATGAAGCGCCCTGGCAGCGTTGATCGCCAGTTGCAGCGCATTAAGCAATGGCGCGAGATCTGCCCGGATCTGACTTTGCGTTCAACCTTCATTGTTGGCTTCCCTGGCGAAACCGAAGAAGACTTCCAGATGCTGCTCGACTTCCTGAAAGAAGCTCGTCTGGATCGCGTAGGTTGCTTCAAGTTCAGCCCAGTAGAAGGTGCAACAGCCAACGAACTGCCGGACCCAGTGCCGGAAGATGTGAAAGAAGAGCGCTGGAACCGTTTCATGCAGCTGCAACAGCAGATTTCTGCTGAACGTCTGCAAGAAAAAGTGGGCCGCGAAATTCTGGTTATCATTGATGAAGTTGACGATGAAGGCGCGATTGGCCGCAGCATGGCTGATGCACCTGAAATCGACGGCGCGGTGTATATGAACGGTGAAACCAAACTCAAACCAGGTGATGTTGTGCGCGTGAAAGTTGAAAACGCGGATGAGTATGATCTGTGGGGTTCTGTAGTTTAAGTTTTGCCCTCACTCTCTCCTTCAAGGAGAGGGTGAGGATTGTTTTAACGGCCTAATTCCTGCTCCATCTGCGCCACCAACCGATTATCAATTCTGAAAAACCATACCGTCACTGCCAGCAATAAATGCAGCACGCCAGGAATCAGCGTGGAAAGCATGGTGATCCCCGCAAGCGACAGCGGCGTTTGGTTTTCCATTCCTGAACGATAAGCCACGATCATCAGCGTCACGCTCACAATCACGCCTGCCACCGCCCACGCCAGCTTGACGAAGAACAGATTAAACGCGAAGTTCATCCCCGAGGAACGACGGCCCGATTTCCACTCGCCGTAAGTATCGGCAAAGGTGACCAGCGTAAAGTGCATCGGTAAAATAAACCCCAACACTACGCAGCAAATAAACACCAGCACCAACCACAGTGTGGCAGCCGATCCCGGCACAAACCACACGGCAAAGTGCGCCAATGCCAGCACCACATTGACCCAGAAATAGATGCTCTTAATCTCAAATTTTCGGGTGAGATATTGCACCAACACCGAGCCTGTAATCCCGCCAAGCGTCGCCATACCAAAGAACAGTGACGTATAAGTCGCATCGCCGTGCAGCACGTAGGTGATGAAATACATCGCCGCGCCGCCCTTGGTGTTGAAGATGCTGATAATCAGAAGCGACATGACAAACGTCAGCAGTAGCTGATCGTTATGGCGAATACTTTTCAGACTTTCACGCAGATTAAAGGTGTGATTATTCCGGGCAACAACGCGCTCTTTCACCCCATAAAAACAGAATAAGAACATGATGATAGCGAAGCATGACAGCAAGCCAACGCCATACTGATAACCCTGCGCCGCATTACCCTGGCCAAAATAATCCACCATTATTGGCAAGCCGACCGAAACAGCAAAACCCGCAACGCCACACAGGGCAAAACGCCAGGACTGGCAGGAAACCAGCTCCAGTGGATTAGTGGTAATTTTGGTGATGAGTGCGCAATACGGCACGTTGTTGAGCGAGTAAAGCACTGAAATCGCGAAGTAAGTCAACACCGCGTACAGCACTTTCCAGTGGTAAGCCAAATCCGGCACGCTAAACGTCAGAAACGCAATCAGCCCGAGTGGTACCGCCGTCCACAAAATGAACGGACGGAACTGCCCCATCCGCGTTGAGGTGCGATCCGCCAGAATACCGATTAGCGGATCGGAAATGGCGTCTATCACGCGCAGCACCAGGAAAAGCGTGCCGACAACCGCAGGCGTCAAACCAAAAATATCGGTATAGAAGAAGGTTAAAAAGTTGGAAATCAGGCTAGTCACAATCGTGCCGCCCGCATCGCCAAGGCCATAACCTATTTTCTCACCGATCGACAATTTACCGGTGGGGCTGACGGTCCCCAACTCCTCAGTAATCCCGCTCATTCTGCACTCCTTAACGCTTCACGCACCAAAGTCAGCACATCTGCATCCTCGCGAACAAACAGTGGCAACTGGGCAAGAGGCGCATCTACACAGATCGTTCTGCCTCCTTCGTGGCGCTCACCAGTCGCTGCATCGACCCACACCGTATTGCCCGGAAGCCAGAGGCTGCGCTGTCTGTCACCCGCATTCACCACTGGCGCAACCAGCACATCTTCACCAAACAGATATTGATCGGTTATCTGCCAGGCTTGCTCATCTTCGGGATAGTGATAAAACAGCGGGCGCATCAGCGGCTCGCCTGTCTCATGGGCTTGCTGCATTAAACTACGTAGATAAGGACGTAATTTTTCGCGCAGCACAGCGTAACGGTGAAGAATGGCAAACGTAGACTCGCCGAAACTCCATAGCTCGTTGCCCGCGCCGGTATTGCACTGCGCAATGCCATCGCGATACGGGATTTCTGGCTCGGTAATCGGGTCACGATGCCCGTGCATTCTCAGAACCGGACTGAATACCGCCCACTGGAACCAGCGTATTAATAATTCGTGGAAGGCCGGATCGTTCACATCTCCGCCATGGAAACCGCCCACATCGGTTGTCCACCAGGGAATGCCTGCCATGCCCATGCTTAACCCGGCACAGAGCTGGTTGCGCATCGATTCAAATGAAGAATGGATATCACCTGACCAAACCAACGCCCCATAGCGTTGGCTTCCCGCCCATGCACAACGCACCAGGCTAACAGGGTTTTTCTGCCCTGCTTCGCGCAACCCGTCGTAAAAGGCTTCAGTGTAATGCAGCGGATAAATATTGCCGGTTTCGAGGGTATTCCCGATGTGGTAACGGTAATTATCAAAGTCATAAACCCCGTATTCAGGTTCAGCTTCATCAAGCCAGAACAGGTTTACGCCGTTATCAAAATAGTTCTTCTTGCACACTTTCCAGATGAATTTGCGCGCCTCGGGATGAGTGGGATCAATAAAGCGAGTGTTGCCGAGGAAATCGAAATTAATGTTTAATCCTTTGCGAGTGTTAACCAAAAAACCCTGCTCATTCATGGCGGGATAATTTTCACTTCGCACGTCCACGGTCGGCCAGACTGAAACCATCAGCTCGGTGCCCATGTCTTTGAGTTCCGCAGCCATTGCGGCAGGATCGGGCCACTCCCTTGAATCAAACTTCCAGTCGCCCTGCACCGGCCAGTGGAAAAAGTCAGCGACAATCACCGCCAGTGGAATGCCACGGTCACGATATTCCCGCGCAACGTTCAACAGTTCTTCCTGGTTGCGATAGCGTAATTTCGACTGCCATAACCCCAGTGCAAACTCCGGCATCAGCGGCGGTTTGCCCGTGGTTGCGGCATAGTGACGGATAATTTCCGCAGGCGTGTCACCAGCGGTTATCCAGTAATCAATGCGTGAAGTGGCCTGAGCATGCCAGCGAGTTTCGTTATTGGCGAAAATAGCCTCGCCCACCGCCGGGTTATTCCATAAAAAACCGTACCCCAGATTTGACACCATAAACGGCACGCTTGCCTGGGAATTACGCTGGGCTAATTCAATGGCACACCCTTTTAAATTAATATAGGGCTGTTGATATTGCCCCATGCCACATATTTTCTCCTGAGCATTCGCTTCAAACCGGACATTTATTTCCATGGCATTTCCGGCTAATGGTTTCATTTCCCGGCCAGAAATCTTTAGGGCGCTAATTTTCTTCTGCGGCTGATTTTCAGCGCCCCAGAAATGTTCACCGTTATCTCTTTGCCGCCATAATTCTTCAAGTAAACAGGCTTTATGTTGATTATAAAAAGTGACTCTGCCCTGAAGGTCGACGTGCGCCCTGATTTTACCATTGATAAGCGTCAGGCTGGTTTCATCCCGCTCAAAACTTACCTCAACATCAGGCGCGGGGAGCAAAGCCCAATTCGGTGGGCAGTCGCCATCTGGCTGAATTCCAGCAAGAATACGTAAGCTATCTTTCCCCCACGGGCGAATTGACAGGTAATTACCGTTCCAGGACCAGTACAATGAATTGTCTTTAATTTGTAGGGTGTTCATGATGTCCTCATTTAATTTATAGTGTTTTTTAAAATGATTCCGTAAACGTTTCCGATCCTGGTTAAAACTTAGCAAACAGTCAATACACCCAGACTATCCGTGTTATATTTATGCGTAACTTATCTCAAATAGATAAAATGAGCAGGTGGTGATATAAATATGACTAGATTGTCCATTGGACGGGAGCAGGATTAATGAACATCAAAGAACTGGCAAAAAAACTCGATCTCTCCATCGCCACCGTTTCAAGGGCGCTGAATAGCCACTCGGAAGTCAGCATGGCGACGCAAAAACGGGTGCTCGAAGCAGCAAAGCTCTACGGTTATCGCCCTAATGCGGCAGGCCGAAATCTGCGCAAAGGTAAAGTGAACACCGTGGCGTTGTTATTGCCACCCGGCGAGGGGGATAACTTTTATACCGCATCGTTTTTCATGCGCGTTGCTGCGGGCCTGCAAACCAAACTACGCCAGCATGATATCGACACCATCCTGCACCTTGCACAGGATGAGGAAGATGAAAAACTATGGCTACAGAAAATCGTTGAACAGCAAAAAGCCGACGCCGTTATCCTCACCAATACCCAGCTTCAGGATCCGCGCATTGAATACCTGCATCAGTGTCAATTCCCCTTTGCCACATTGGGGCGCAGTTCCACGCTGAAAGGGGATTTTAATTGGGTCGATCTGGATTTTGCCGCAGTGGCAAAGCTTGCGGTAGAGCAAGGCAAGCAAGCCGGATACAAAAATATGGCGCTGGTGACGTTGGGATACCAGAGCACACAAGGGGCGATTTTTGCCGATGCCTGGCGTGAAACGCTGCGCCAACAGCAATTGGCGGTAAATGAAGCGTATCTGTTCCACGGCGAAATCAGCGAAGTGTCAGGTTTTGAAGCGCTGAGTTATTTCCACGCACTGCCAGTGCCGCCGGATTACATTATTTTTCTCAGTGACTTACAAATGCTGGGGGCAAGTTTTTACACCCGCCAACAACACTGCCATTATCCTTTTTTCGCGGGTGTCTTCAGCAGCGATATTTCGTCTTTCCTGCCCGTCAAACCTACGGGGTTCGAAGTCCCGTTCTCACAATTGGGGGAAGATTTAGCCACATCCATCCTCAATGCGATGCAGGGAAATCAGCCGCCAGTGCAATCTTTACCTGTGCTTAATCTGGTTACCCATCGGGAACATAAAATGGGTTAGCCTTTTATCTTCGGATCCAACGCATCCCGCAATCCGTCACCTAGCAAGTTAAACGCCAGTACCGTCAGGAAAATCGCCAGGCTTGGGAAAATGGCCACGTGCGGCGCAATGACCATGTCGGCTCGCGCTTCGTTGAGCATCGCGCCCCACTCCGGCGTTGGCGGCTGTGCGCCTAAGCCCAAAAACGACAGGCTGGCAGCCGAGATTATCGACGTGCCGATACGCATGGTGAAATAGACCACAATCGACGAAACCGTCCCCGGCAGAATATGACGGAAGATGATTGTCGCGTCAGACGCACCGATACTGCGGGCAGATTCGATAAAGGTTTGATGTTTCAGCACCAGCGTATTGCCGCGCACCAGGCGGGCAAACGCCGGGATGCTGAATATGGCAACGGCGATAATCACATTCGACATTCCGCTGCCCATCACCGCCACTACGGCAATCGCCAGCAAAATCCCAGGGAATGCGAACAGCACGTCGCAAATGCGCATAATCACGCGATCCCACCAGCCTTCGTAGTAACCCGCCAGCAAACCAAAGAAAGTGCCAATCAATGCGCCGATTAATACCGAAAACACCCCTGCTGCCAGTGATATTTGTGCGCCAACCAGCACTCGGCTAAAGATATCGCGCCCTAGAGAATCAACACCAAACCAGTGCAGCACCGACGGGCCATCATTAAGCCGGTCGTAATCAAAATAGTTTTCGGCATCAAACGGGGACATCCACGGCGCAATCAGCGCGATAACAATCAGAAAGAGCACGAACGTTCCAGCGAACATTGCCACCGGTTGCTTGCGTAAACGGCGCAGAAATTCGTGCCATGGGGTGCGCACCTGATTTGGCCGAACAATCGGCATCGCATTCAGTACCGCCTGGCGTCGCCAGTTAAAGAGTCGCATCCTTACTTGTACCTGATGGCCGGGTTAATGGCGGCATACAGCAAATCCACCACTAAGTTGATAACAATAAATTCCAGCGAGAAAAGCAGGACTTCCGCCTGAATAACGGGGTAGTCACGCATTTCCACTGAATCCACCAGCAAGCGCCCAAGCCCCGGCCAGTTAAATACCTTTTCGACGACAATTGATCCGCCGAGTAAAAACCCGAACTGCAAGCCCATCATGGTGATCACGGGGATCATCGCGTTGCGCAGCCCGTGTTTTATCACTATCAGCGTTTCGCTGACCCCTTTAGCGCGAGCGGTGCGCATGTAATCTTCTTGCAGCACATCAACGAACGAGGCGCGCGTAAACCGCGCCATCACCGCCGCTACAGCCGCACCAAGCGTGATGGACGGTAAGATGTAATGTTGCCAGGTATCAGCGCCTACAGTCGGCAGCCAGCCCAGTTCCACGGAGAAAACCTGCATCAGCAACATCCCCAACGCAAACGCCGGGAAAGAGATACCGGAAACGGCAATCGTCATGCTTAGTCTGTCCGGCCAGCGGTTGCGCCAGACTGCGGAAATGATTCCGGTGAACAGGCCGAAGATCACCGCCCAAATCATGCTGGTCAGCGTCAGCCACAACGTAGGCATAAAGCGGCTGGCGATTTCTTCAGAAACCGGACGACGTGACACCATCGAGGTGCCGAAGTCGCCCTGCACCACGTTGCTGATAAAATGCAAAAACTGCTGCCACAGCGGTAAATCCAGCCCCAGTTGTTTGCGCACCATGTCGATAACGCTGGCATCGGCTTCCGGCCCGGCAATCAACCGCGCTGGGTCGCCAGGCAACATATGGACGAACAAAAACACCAGCACTGCCACGATAAGCAGTGTCGGGATTAGACCGAGTAGGCGTTTCAAGAAATAGTTAAACATGTCGTCTCCGGCGAATTGCCGCGCATCATGCGCGGCAACGGCCCACTTATTTCAAATCCGCGTCATCAAAACTAAACCCGGTATCCGGCATCACATAAAAACCGCTGAGGTTTTTGCTGTGCGCGGAAACCAGTTTTTCGACCACCAGCGGCACCCACGGGGATTCTTTCCAGATGGTGTCCTGCGCGTCTTTGTACAGTTTCGCTTTCTCATCGCGATTCGTGGTTTTCAGCGCTTCCACCAGGTCTTTATCGACCTGCGGATTGCTGTAGAACGCGGTGTTGAACAGCGTTGGCGGCCAGTTGGATGATGCAAACAGCGGCGACAACGCCCAATCCGCTTCGCCTGTTGATGCCGACCAGCCGGTGTAGAACATTCTTACGCCGCTTTCTTTTTGCCCTTTGGCTTCCACTTCTGCGGCACGCTGCCCGGCATCCATCGCCGTGACTTTCACTTTAATCCCGACCTGCGCCAGTTGCTGCTGAGTGAACTGCAAAACTTTCTGCGCGGTGCTGTGGTTATGCGATGACCACAACGTGGTTTCAAAACCATTCGGGTAACCCGCTTCTTTCAGCAATTCACGAGCTTTCGCCGGATCGTACGGCCAGGGTTTGTATTTTTGTGCGAAGTCGATAGATGGCGGCACAACCCCTTCGGCTGGTGTCGCATAACCGGAAAATGCCACTTTCACCAGCGCCTGGCGGTTAATTGCGTAGTTGATGGCTTCACGCACTTTCGGGTTATCAAACGGCTTTTGCGTCACATTCATGCTGAGATAGCGCTGCATGATGGACGGCGAGGCCACCAGTTCCAGCTTGTCGTTTTTCTCAAGCACACCGGCCTGCTCGTAAGGGATCGGGAACGCAAACTGCGCTTCGCCGGTTTGTAGCATGGCCGCACGGGTGTTGTTATCCACCACCGGACGCCAGGTGATGGAATCCAGTTTAGGCAGGCCCTGCTTCCAGTAACCGTCGAATTTCTTCACTTTCACAAAGTCGGTCTGGTTCCAGGTTTCCAGCTGATACGGGCCAGTGCCGACCGGATGGAAGCCAATCTCTTTGCCGTATTTTTTCAGCGCTGCCGGGGAAATCATCGCCGTTGCCGGGTGGGCCAGAATATTGATAAATGCGGAGAACGGCTGTTTCAGCGTGATTTTTACCGTGTTGGCGTCAACCGCTTCGGTTTTAGCAATCGCCTTGTACAGGTTATAGCGCTTGAGGTGATTTTCAGGATTGCTGGCGCGATCCAGGTTGACCTTCACCGCCTCGGCGTTGAAGTCGGTGCCGTCCTGGAATTTAACGCCAGGGTGCAATTTTATGGTGTAAACCAGTCCGTCGTCAGAAACGGTGTAGCTTTCTGCCAGCACATTTTGCAGCTTCATCTCTTTATCCAGGCCAAATAGCCCCTGATAAAACGACTTCGCCACTGCCTGTGAAAGGGTGTCGTTCGCATCATACGGGTCAAGCGTGGTGAAGTTGGATGCGACGGCGACGACAACATCTTTTGCAGCAAATGCCGGGGCGGCAATGACGCTGGTCGCAAGCCCCGCAGCCAATAGCCACTTTTTACTTTCAAATACGGTCATTGTGTTCTCCTGATTTTTATTGTGACCGGGCAACAAAGTGCCCTGGCCCGACATTCACAAGCGTTGCAACATGCGGTTCATATCCCAGCTTATGCGTGGTACTGGGGATTTCATCAGAAAGCAAAACAGGTCTTGGGCGGCGATGCGCCGGGTCTGCAACCGGAACAGCCGCCATTAATTTACGGGTATAAGGGTGCTGCGGATTTTCAAATACCGCACGACGCGGGCCAATTTCGACAATTTGCCCGAGATACATCACCGCCACGCGGTGACAAATGCGCTCCACCACCGCCATATCGTGTGAAATAAACAAAAAGGCAATGCCAAACTCACGCTGTAGATCGAGCAATAAGTTGATGATTTGCGCACGAATCGAAACGTCCAGCGCCGAGACGGACTCATCGGCAATCACCACTTTTGGATTGAGTGCCAGCGCGCGGGCGATGCAGATACGCTGCCGCTGCCCACCTGAAAACTCATGCGGGTAACGCCAGGCGTGTTCGGGCAACAGGCCGACTCGCTCAAGTAACCAGGCCACGCGTTGCTGCGCCTGCTCTTTGGGCATCACGTTGTGTACCAGCAGCGGTTCCATAATCGAATAGCCGACGGTCAAACGCGGGTCGAGCGAGGCGTACGGGTCCTGGAAGATAAACTGGATGTCTTTGCGAACATGCTGCATATCCGCATTTGAGAGTGTGTCGATGCGCTGGCCGTTGAAGTGAATGCTACCGCCCTGGGTTTCTACCAGCCGCAGCAGCGCGCGCCCGGTGGTGGATTTACCACTCCCCGACTCGCCAACCAGCCCCAGCGTTTCGCCAGGCCACAAATCAAAACTCACGTTCTCAACCGCATGAACGCGACTGGTGACACGGTTGAAAATGCCGCTGCGAATGTCAAAACGCGTCACTAAATCACGGACTTGCAGCACGGGCGTTGAACCAGGCGCAATGGTGTCTTGCTCGGTTTCAGGTTCAGGATTATGCGGATTGTCTGGGTTAATCAGTGGGAACTTGCACGGCAAATCACGGCCATTCATCGCGCCCAGGCGCGGCACAGCGGCGAGAAGTGTTTTGGTATAAGGATGAACAGGCGCGCGGAAAATTTGCTCCACGGTGCCGGTTTCAACGGCCTTGCCGCGATACATCACCAGCACCCGGTCGGCAATGTCTGCCACCACGCCCATATCATGGGTGATAAAAATCACGCCCATTTGCATTTCATCTTGCAGCACGCGAATGAGCTGGAGGATTTGTGCCTGAATGGTGACATCCAGCGCAGTGGTCGGTTCATCGGCAATCAGTACCGCCGGACGGCAAGACAGCGCCATCGCAATCATCACGCGCTGGCGCATACCGCCTGAAAGCTGATGCGGATAACGCCCTAAAATAGCTTTCGCTTCTGGAATGCGCACCCGCTCGAGCATACGACGCGCTTCTTCCATTGCCTCACTTTTACCCAAACCTTGATGCAAGCGGATAGATTCGGCAATTTGCTCACCTATCGGAAACACCGGGTTTAGCGACGTCATCGGTTCCTGGAAGATCATCGCAATATCGGCACCACGTACGTGGCGCATTTGCGATGAACTCAGCGTTGCCGGTTCAATCACCTGGTCATTACGGCGGCGCAGCAAGATTTTATCGCTGCTGACTGAACTGGCAGATTTTTCCAGCAGGCGCATCAACGCCAAAGCCGTGACCGATTTCCCCGAGCCCGACTCCCCGACAATCGCCAGTGTCTCGCCGCGTTTTAGCGTAAACGACAGGTCAGACACCGCCTGGGTGTCGACCTTCTCCTGGCGGAAACTCACGTTCAGTGCGCTTACAGACAGCACTTCGTCATCGGGCAGTTCGTGACTGTGGGGCATCAATGCTCCTGGCTGCGATAAATTCCGACGCTCGGGGCATCACCGACATAACCGTAGCCGCGGTACATCCCTTCGCTGTTAAATGGCAATGCTACGTTGCCTTCGCGGTCAACGGCAATCACCCCGCCGCTGCCTTGCAGCACCGGAAGTTTTTCCATCACCACGCGTTCACTCGCCTGATGCAGGCTGAGCCCGCCATATTCCATCAGTGCCGCAATGTCGTAGGCCGCAAGCGTTTTCATAAACACTTCACCGGTTCCGGTACAAGACACCGCGACATTGGCATTATTGGCATAGCAACCTGCGCCAATAATTGGGGAGTCACCGACTCGGCCAGGCATTTTGTTGGTCATGCCGCCAGTGGAGGTTGCAGCGGCCAGATTGCCATGTTGGTCGAGCGCGACAGCTCCGACCGTGCCAAATTTGGTGTCCGGATTAATGGGTTCACCACCATCATGATCCAGCACCATTTGTTGATTCGCCCTGGCGCGTTGCAGTTGGTCCCAACGTTCCTGAGTAAAGAAGATGTCCGGTGATACCGGCTCAAGCCCTTGCTGCCCGGCAAAATTTTCCGCACCACGGCCAATTAGCAAAACATGCGGGCTATGTTCCAGAACCTGACGTGCAGCCAGAATGGGATTGCGAATATGGCTAACGCCCGCCACGGCCCCCGCTTCAAGGGTGTTGCCGTCCATGATGCAGGCATCCAGTTCGTGGGTGCCGTCGTGGGTAAACACCGCACCGATTCCGGCGTTGAACAGCGGGCATTCTTCGAGCATGCGCACCGCTTCGGTAACCGCATCCAGCGCGCTGCCACCGGCTTCGAGCAGCGCCTGGCCTGCCTCAACGATTTCCGATAACGCTTTGATGTAAAGCAGCTCTTTTTCGGGGCTGAGTTGCGCACGGGTGATGGCTCCCGCGCCACCGTGAATAGCGATTACTGCTTTGCTCATGTCGACGTAGCCCTGTCATGGTTATCCGGTTTTCATTTTCTCTATAAATATCAGATTCGTTGAACCGGCTTGAGACGATTTTCGAATATAGAAAGATGTAAATGTGATGTAAAGAGAAATGGCACTTTGGATTACTCCTAATGGGACATTCAGCCCACACTGTTTATCTGCCATAATGTCCGACATATTTTTCCCGCGCCGCAGGAGCTTTTCATGGAATTTACCGCCGGGCTTATCCCCCTTGAAACCGCAATGGAACAGATGTTGTCGCGAATTGTTCCTGTCACCGAATCTGAGTCCATCCCTTTGCTACAGGCTGCCGGGCGCATTACGTCGCACCCTGTCACTTCGCCTTTGGATGTGCCAGGTTTTGATAACTCAGCGATGGACGGTTACGCGGTACGCCTGAAAGATTTGGCATTGGGCACGGCGTTGCCCGTGGCGGGAAAAGCGTTTGCCGGGCAACCTTTTGCGGATGTGTGGCCCGAAGGGACCTGCATCAGAATTATGACCGGTGCGCCGGTGCCGCAGGGAACTGACGCGGTTGTGATGCAAGAAGAAGCCACCGTGACCGAAAGCGGCGTGCGTTTTAACGAGGAAGTTAAAAACGGGCAAAACGTTCGCCTGCGTGGGGAAGATATTCGCCAGGGCGCGAGCGTGTTACCGGCGGGCAAGAAACTGAGCGCGGCGGAATTACCCCTGATTGCCTCATTGGGCATTCCGGAAGTCGCTGTGTTCCGTAAGGTTCGCGCTGCGGTATTCTCAACTGGCGATGAATTGCAACTCCCAGGCCTGCCGCTAGGCGAAGGCCAAATCTATGACACCAACCGCCTTGCGGTTCACATCATGCTTGAGCAACTGGGCTGCGACGTTATCGATTTAGGGATAATCCGTGACGACCCAGAAGCCCTACGCGCGGCGTTTATTGAAGCCGATAGCCGGGCAGATGTAGTAATCAGCAGCGGCGGGGTTTCCGTTGGTGAAGCGGATTACACCAAACAATTGCTCGAAGAGTTGGGCGAAGTCGGTTTCTGGAAACTGGCGATTAAGCCGGGCAAACCTTTTGCTTTCGGTCGCCTGAAAAATAGCTGGTTCTGCGGCCTGCCGGGCAATCCGGTTTCTGCGGCGCTGACTTTCTATCAACTCGTTCAGCCGCTGTTAGCCAAATTAAGCGGACAACAAGGTAACGCTCTGCCACCACGCCAGCGAGCACGTACCGTCGGCAGATTAAAAAAATCGCCGGGTCGTCTCGATTTCCAGCGTGGAATTATGCGTACCGGTGCTGACGGGCAGCTCGAAGTGGTGAGCACCGGGCATCAGGGTTCGCATATTTTCAGCTCATTCAGCCAGGCTAACTGTTTTATCGTGCTGGAGCGTGAGCGCGGCAATGTTGAAGCGGGTGACTGGGTTGAAATCGAACCGTTCAATCATTTGTTTGGGGGCTAACCATGGCCGCTGAACTAAGCGATCAGGAAATGCTGCGCTACAACCGCCAGATTATTCTGCGCGGTTTTGATTTTGACGGGCAGGAAGCGTTGAAAGCGGCACGGGTATTGATTGTTGGGCTTGGCGGTCTGGGATGTGCAGCCGCGCCGTATCTGGCTGCTGCGGGTGTCGGCCACCTGACGCTGCTGGATTTTGACACCGTGGCGCTGTCCAATTTGCAACGCCAGACGCTGCATCGTGATGCCACAATAGGCCAGCCGAAAGTCGACTCTGCAAAAGATGCGCTTGCGGCAATCAATCCCCATATTCAGTTAGAAACGGTCAATGCACTGTTAGACGAAGCGCAACTGTTGGAGTTGATTGCCCGTCACGATTTGGTGATGGATTGCACCGATAACGTAGCCATTCGCAATCAGCTCAATCAGTGTTGTTTTGGGCTGAAGAAACCGCTGGTTTCAGGTGCGGCAATTCGTATGGAAGGGCAAATCAGCGTCTTTACTTATCGGGATGGCGAACCCTGCTATCGCTGCCTGAGCCGTCTGTTTGGCGAAAACGCACTGACATGTGTGGAAGCTGGCGTAATGGCTCCGCTGGTCGGTGTGATTGGTTCATTGCAGGCGATGGAAGCGATTAAACTGCTGGCGCATTACGGCACGCCAGCAGCCGGAAAAATCGTGATGTACGATGCAATGACCTGCCAGTTCCGCGAGATGAAGCTGCAGCGAAACCCGCAGTGTGAAGTGTGTGGCAATCACTCGTCATAAAGCCCCACGCTGCTGACCGCCGTATGGCTCTTGTTGGGGCGAATACGGCGTACCGAATCACGCACCACCAGCGTGCCGTTTAGCAGCAAATTCCCCACTGGTGCATCGGGGCGGATTAAACGTTGCTGGAGAATATGCACCGCTTCCTCGCCTAACTGGTCGCGCGGGACATGCACTGTAGTGAGGGCACATCGTGAATGGCGGCAAGGTTAAAGCCGTCAATGCTCATTACTGAGATGTCATGCGGGACGCGCAATCCTGCGTTTTGCAGCGCGCTCACCGCTCCGGCTGCCATAAAGTCACCGCCCACCAAAAATGCGGTGGGCAACAAATGGCGCGGCGTTTTTTCCAGATACTCACTGATTAACTTTTCACTCTCTTTGGCACTAAAACTCTGCGCGGTGATCAGATGCTGCGCGTCATCAAAATGCAGATTGCTGGCATCCCAGGCATCGCGTATCCCCGCCAGGCGCAGTTCCATTGTGTAACGGCGCAGGCAAAGTAAATTCACCACCGCTTTATGGCCCTGCTCAAACAAATAGCTCGCGGCAAAGTCGCCAATCAACTGATGATCCGGTGCCACACCCGACAGGCGCATTTTGCGATCGCGGCAGTTGATCAACACGCACGGTTTGCCGAGATCGACCGCCAGATCGTGAATATGTGGATCGTCGATACCGAGTAATATCGCCGCTTCTGTCTCCGCTTCATTCATTTTGCTGAGGAACATATTCGCGTCGCTGTCGTTTTCTTCGAGCGCGCAATAACGCAGCCGAACTTCATGCGGTAACAGCGCCTGGCTCAGCCCCTGAATAACGCGGTAATAAAAGACGTCCGATCGCTCATCAAAAGCACGCTGTGGCGCAAAAACAACCAAACTGTTAAGTAGCATGCGCCCCGCCGCCATTCCTGCGAGCACGCCTTTTTGCCCGGCACAATTGAGCACCTGCTGGCGAGCCTGCTCACTGGTGTTCGATTTTCCCGCCAGCACCCGTGAAACAGTGCTAATTGAGAGCCCGGTTTCCGCAGCAATTTCGGCGATTTTTAGCCTTTTACTCATTTTGTGATCTGCGCCCATTTCGCTAATGAAAAAATTCTCATGGCAAAGTGTATGGCTTAATCTCTGATATTTTCGTTATCAAACGCACGTATTTCGCTTTCATATGAAAAAATTTGCACCAAAGTCGCTATTGAGCATTTTCTAACTGTTTTACGCTCTCTCCATTGCCGCTGCTGAACCTGCCATTGCACGGCAAGAAGCCAATAAAATAACTATTAATCAATTAGATATAAATTTACGCAGTCATATGGCTGTAGAAAACATTCCGATAGACGATGCTTCTACGTGGAGAACGACATGAGTCATGGCATAAATCCAGGTGTTACCGCCGTTAAGGCCAAACGCACCATCCGCAACCTGCGTTGGTGGGTTCTGGTGCTGTTCTTGTTAGGCGTTACCGTTAACTACATTACCCGCAACTCACTCGGTATTTTGGCTCCTGAGCTGAAATCCAGTCTTGGCATTACGACCGAACAATACTCGTGGATTGTCGGCGCATTTCAACTGGCTTACACCCTGTTCCAACCGCTTTGCGGCTGGTTAATAGACGTGATTGGCCTCAAGCTCGGCTTCTTAGTCTGCGCAGGGATTTGGGCGATCGTCTGCGTGATGCACGCAGGTGCAGGAAGCTGGTTACAACTGGCTATTTTGCGCTTCTTTATGGGGGGCGCGGAAGCCGCAGCAACCCCTGCGAATGCCAAAACTATCGGTGAATGGTTCCCGAAAAAAGAACGCCCGATTGCCGCAGGCTGGGCCGGTGTTGGTTTCTCGATTGGTGCGATGCTCGCACCGCCAATCATCTATTTTGCGCACTCCTCTTTTGGCTGGCAGGGCGCGTTCATGTTTACCGGCGTGCTGGCTATGCTGTGGGTCATTTTGTGGTGGCTGTTCTACCACAACCCCGACCAACACCCGAACCTGAGCAAAGAAGAGCTGGCGTTCATCAAGCAAGATAACGAGCCAGAAGCGGTAAGACTACCGTTCCTGACCGCGCTGAAGACTGTAGGTAAAAACAAACGTTTCTACGGTATCGCCATCCCCGCTTTTATGGCCGAACCGGCCTGGGCTGTGCTGAGTTTCTGGGTGCCGTTGTACCTGGCAAGCGAACGCGGAATGGATCTCAAGCAAATCGCTATGTTCGCCTGGCTGCCGTTCCTGGCCGCAGATCTGGGCAGTATCGCCAGTGGTTATTTGACCAAAATCTACACCCGCTGGTTTGGTTGCTCGCGCACCAACTCCATCGTGGCAAGTTCGGTTACCGGTGCGTTCCTGATGATTGCGCTGGCGCTGGTTGCCATCACTAAAGACCCGTATATCACCATCGCACTGATTTCCGTTGGCGGCTTCGGCCACCAGATTATCTCGTGCATGTTGAGCGCACTGGTCGTTGATTCTTTTGATAAAGGCCAGATGGCGACGGTGAACGGCATGCGCGGTTCTGCTGCCTGGATTGCCAGCTTCCTGTTCTCGCTGCTGATTGGCGTAACCGCCGACAAGATTGGCTACAACCCCCTGTTTATCGCCATGGGCTTCTTTGACCTGATTGGCGCTGTATTCCTGGTTTCTTTTATTGCTGAACGCCGCACTAAGCGCGCTTGATAGATGGATTGTGAACAATGAAAACTTTGAAGAACTGGACACTGTTGAAATCGGATGCCAACCACGTTGAGCTAAGCGTGGATGGCAAACATCGCCTGAATCTGTTTGTTCTGGAACAGGGCATGTTCCGCGTGCTGATTAAACGTGAGAACAAACTGGCGCTGAATCGCACCTGGAGCATTGCGCCGGAAAACGATGTGCCGTGGGAAGGCCGTGCACGTGAAAGTCTGGAAGGTTTTGCATTGCCTGGTTTTACGGTTGAAGAACTTGATGAAACCCTGCGTATTAGCACCGATAAACTGCGCGTTACCGTTCACCAGCCGCTGTGGCTTGCGTGGGAGTATAAAAACGGGAATGAATGGCAGTTCCTGGCAAGCGACCGCCCAACCAGCGCTTATCTGCTGAATGCCCATGGCGACGGCGTGGCGCATTATCAGCGTCGGTACAAAGAAGAAAGTTATTACGGCCTGGGCGAAAAAGCGGGCCCACTGCAACGCACCGGTAAACGTTATGAAATGCGTAACCTGGATGCGATGGGCTATAACGCTGAATCCACCGATCCGTTGTACAAACATATTCCGTTCACTATCACGCGCCGCCCGGACGTGAGTTTCGGGATGTTTTACGACAACCTGAGCAGTTGCTGGTTGGATTTGGGCAACGAGATCGACAACTATCACCTGCCTTATCGCCGCTGGCAGGCAGAATCAGGTGATGTGGATTATTACCTGTTCCTCGGCCCGCAAGTGCTGGACGTTACCAAAGCATTCGTGCGCCTGACCGGTAAGACGTTGTTTGGCCCGAAATGGAGCCTCGGTTACAGCGGTTCGACCATGCATTACACCGATGCACCGGACGCGCAAAATCAGCTGATGAGCTTTATCCGCCTGTGCAGCGAACACGCCATTCCGTGCGATTCGTTCCAGCTTTCGTCGGGTTACACGTCCATCAACAACAAGCGCTACGTCTTTAACTGGAATTACGACAAGGTGCCGCAGCCGAAAGTGATGAGCCAAGCATTCCATGATGCGGGCATCAAACTGGCGGCGAACATCAAACCGTGCCTGTTGCAGGATCATCCGCGTTATCAGGAAGTGGTTGAGCAAGGTCTGTTTATTAAAGATTCCGAGCAAGATAGTCCTGAAAGATCCATTTTCTGGGATGACGAAGGATCGCACCTTGATTTCACTAATCCTGCAACCGTGAAATGGTGGCAGAACGGCGTCACCACGCAGCTGCTGGAAATGGGTATCGACTCCACCTGGAACGATAACAACGAATATGAAGTGTGGGATGGCGAAGCCCGCTGCCACGGTTTTGGCGAAGAGATTGCCATCAAAAATATCCGCCCGGTCATGCCGCTGTTGATGATGCGTGCGTCGCTGGAAGCGCAACAGGCTTTCGCACCGGAAAAACGTCCATATCTGATTTCCCGTTCAGGCTGCGCCGGTATGCAACGCTACGTGCAAACCTGGAGCGGCGACAACCGCACCAACTGGACGACACTGCGCTACAACACCCGTATGGGCGTGGGCATGAGCCTGTCTGGTCTGTACAACGTGGGGCATGATGTCGGCGGTTTCTCTGGCGACAAACCAGAAGCTGAATTGTTTGTGCGCTGGGTACAAAATGGCGTGATGCACCCGCGTTTCACCATTCACTCATGGAATGACGATCAAACCGTCAACGAGCCATGGATGTATTCGTCTGTGACTCCGGCGATCCGCAGCGCCATCGAAACGCGTTATCGCCTGCTGCCGTATTTCTACACCCTGCTGTGGCAGGCGCATGCAGACGATGAACCGATGCTGCGCCCGACGTTCCTCGACCACGAGCACGACGCGAAAACCTTCGAAGAGTGCGACGACTTCATGCTGGGCCGCGATTTGCTGGTGGCAAGTGTGGTGGAAGAAGGCCAACGCGAGCGCGAAGTCTGGCTGCCAGAAAATGGCGCAGGCTGGTACGACTATTACACCGGCCAGTGGTATAGCGGCGGCCAGAGTATTGTGGTTGATGCGCCATTAGAACGCCTGCCGTTGCTGGTTCGCGCGGGTGCAGCCCTGCCACATTCAGCAAGGATTACCCACGTGAAAGCCAGCGCTGACGATGTGCGCGAGCTGAAAGTGTATCCGCTGCAAGGTACGGGCGTTTCTCACGGTAGCCTGTTTGAAGATGACGGTGAATCATGGGGCTATAAAAAAGGCAACGCGCTGTGGCTGAACTGGGAAATTCGCTGCACGGCAGATGAAATTCATGTGACCTTTAGCCGTAAAGGTGATTACCAACCAGCATGGAAAGAAATGAAGTTGTTGCTTCCGGCGGGTGAAAAACGCCAGTTGCTGATTGACGGGCAACCCGCCAGTGAATGGCGTCTGAAATAGTCCTCGTATCCCCGATGCCCTGTCAGTGACAGGGCATTATTCGTTGTGATGTCCCTCGCGTTATAGACCAGCAATAATAAAACCGATCAGCACGTAAAGGCTCAGGCTCGCTAATGTCAGAATAATAATCATCATCGCAGTACCACTTGTGTGGTTATTTGGTTGGATATCAATTTTTAATCATCATTAAGCGAATAAACGCCAGAAGGGCAAAACTGCACACAATCCAGTTCCTTATCCCCGCCAGTAATGTCGTGCGTTGAAGCACAGCCTCCCGCGAGTTCCTGCGCCGACAATGCGATAAGCATTCCTGAATAACCTCATTGCGGGTAATATTTTTCAGCACTTTTGTCCCGACAAACTCCCCCTCTGATTCAGCAGTCATTACGGTGATAGTCACATAGAACACATGGTCAGATTCTCTAACGTGATAACGGTAGAGGATGTTTTCAGCTTCGCTGGCATAGAACGTAAACTCTTTCATATCCCCACCCCAACAAGAAAGTTCAGGGGGTATTTCTTCATAGAATTGTGCAGAAATTATGGGGGTTTATTGGAATTGAAAGTCTGTTGCTGAATGGTTTAAAAAAAGATAACGAGATGTGTGTTCTACGGCCATAAAAAAACCGCCATTTCGGCGGTTTTTCTTTTAACTATTAATCAGCTAACTGATTAACCGTCAATACCTTTACTACGCAGGTAATCTTCGTAGCCACCGGTAAAGTCAATCAAGCGCTCTGGCGTAATCTCAATCACACGTGTTGCCAGCGAGCTAACAAATTCACGGTCATGAGAAACGAAGATCAACGTGCCTGGGTACATTTCCAGCGCCATGTTCAGCGATTCAATGGATTCCATATCCAGGTGGTTTGTTGGTTCATCCATGACCAGAACGTTAGGACGTTCCATCATTAATTTACCAAACAACATGCGGCCTTTTTCACCACCGGACAGCACCTTCGCAGGCTTTTTGATATCGTCCTGGCTGAACAGCAGACGGCCAAGGATGCTGCGCACCGCTTGCTCGTCGTCACCTTCTTGCATCCACTGGCTCATCCAGTCGAACACGTTCAGGTCATTTTCAAATTCGTATTCGTGATCCTGCGCGTAATAGCCAATTTGCACATTCTCAGACCACTTCACCGTACCTGCATCTGGCGTCAGTTCAGCGACCAGCGTTTTCAGCAGAGTGGTTTTACCCACGCCGTTGGTACCCAGAATGGCGAGTTTCTCACCCACTTCCAGCAGCATGTTAACGTCTTTGAACAGCGGGCCGTTATCAAAGCCTTTAGTCATACCTTCAACTTCCAGCGCGTTACGGAACAATTTCTTGTCCTGCTCGAAGCGAATGAACGGGTTCTGACGGCTGGATGCTTTCACTTCGTCCAGTTTGATTTTATCAATCTGACGAGCACGTGAAGTCGCCTGGCGAGATTTAGAGGCGTTGGCGCTAAAGCGGCTAACGAAGGATTGCAGGTCAGCAATCTGCGCTTTTTTCTTCGCGTTATCAGACAGCAGACGTTCACGCACTTGCGTGGCCGCCGTCATGTATTCGTCGTAGTTGCCTGGGTAAACACGCAGTTCGCCGTAGTCCAGATCCGCCATGTGAGTACAAACCATGTTCAGGAAGTGACGGTCGTGCGAAATGATGATCATGGTGCTGTTACGTTCGTTAAGCACGGTTTCCAGCCAACGAATGGTGTCGATGTCCAGGTTGTTCGTTGGTTCATCGAGCAGCAAAATTTCTGGGTTTGAGAACAGCGCCTGCGCCAGCAATACGCGCAGTTTCCAGCCTGGAGCTACTTCGCTCATCGGGCCGTAATGTTGTTCTACAGGAATGCCTACGCCTAACAGCAGTTCACCCGCGCGAGCTTCAGCGGTGTAACCGTCCATTTCGCCGTACAGCACTTCCAGGTCGGCAACTTTGTAGCCGTCTTCTTCGCTCATTTCTGGTAACGCGTAAATGCGGTCGCGCTCTTCTTTTACTTCCCAGAGTTCAGCGTGGCCCATGATGACCGTGTCGAGAACGGTGAACTTTTCAAAGGCGAATTGATCCTGACGCAACTTACCGAGGCGTTCGTTCGGATCAAGTGAAACGTTACCCAGCGTTGGCTCTAAATCGCCACCGAGGATTTTCATAAAGGTAGACTTGCCGCTACCGTTAGCGCCGATCAAGCCGTAACGGTTGCCGCCGCCAAATTTGACAGAAATATTTTCAAACAACGGCTTACTGCCGAACTGCATTGTGACGTTACTGGAAACTAGCACAGAGATGTCCTGGTAAAATAAGTTATTTAATATGTGAGATCGGGCACATTATGCCATAACTCAACGTGCAGATCGCTCTGCTTATGCGCTGGCGATAAAATAATCAAAGCACAAAAAAGTGTGATTTAATCCACATCTGATTTCCCAGGCTGATGGAATGCACATATAATGCGCGCTCAAATCGCTCCGTTTCTTCACTAACTAGCCTGCATGGCCATAAATACTTCACAAACATGAATATGAAACTACGCACAATTTTACTGGCATTTGTGGCTGTTGTGGCTTTTAGCAAAACAGCTTCTGCCGTGACCTATCCTCTGCCAACTGATGGCAGCCGTCTGATTGGTCAAAACCAGGTCGTCACCGTTCCTGAAGGTAGCACCGCGCCGCTGGAAGAATACGCAGCGCGTTACCAGATGGGTCTTTCCAATATGTTGGAAGCCAACCCAGGTGTTGACCCGTTTCTGCCAAAACCTGGCACCATCCTGAACATTCCTCAGCAGTTAATTCTGCCGGACACCGTTCATGAAGGTATCGTTATCAACAGTGCTGAAATGCGCCTCTACTACTACCCGGCAGGCACTAACACCGTGATCGTGTTGCCTATCGGTATCGGCCAGTTGGGTAAAGACACCCCAATGAACTGGACGACCAAAGTAGAACGTAAGAAAGCAGGTCCAACCTGGACACCAACTGCGAAAATGCATGCGGAATATATTGCTGCCGGTACTCCACTGCCAGCCGTTGTTCCAGCCGGCCCGGACAACCCTATGGGTCTGTACGCGCTGTATATCGGCCGCCTGTATGCAATTCATGGCACCAATGCCAACTTTGGTATCGGCCTGCGCGTGAGCCACGGTTGTGTGCGTCTGCGTAACGAAGACATCAAGTTCCTGTTCGAGAAAGTGCCAGTCGGTACTCGCGTTCAGTTCATCAACGAACCTGTTAAGGCAACCGTTGAGCCAGATGGCACGCGCTACATTGAAGTGCACAACCCACTGTCTACGACTGAACAGCAGTTCAACTCCACTGAAATCGTACCCATCACGCTGCGAAGCAATGTGACTGCGATTACCGCTCAGCCGGACGTTGACAGCAACGTGCTGGACCAGGCGATTCAGGGCCGTTCCGGTATGCCGGTACGTCTGAACTAATCGACGGTTTCAAACCAAACAAAGCGACTCCATTGTGGGTCGCTTTTTTTATGCCTGCAAAATATGACGTTGTCAGATTACCCAAAATATTCTGGAACGTTCCAAACAGGAATATTTGGTATGCTCATAATTCATGATGTGACCGATAGCACATTTTCAACTTTAATTGTATGATGAATGCGTTTCTTAAAGGGTAATCACCATGCGTAACACTCTCACTATTATTTGGCAGTACCTGCGTTCTTTTATATTAATTTACATATGCTTATATGCAGGTATTGCGATTGCGTCACTGCTCCCGATCACCATTCCTGGCAGCATCATTGGCATGTTAATTCTGTTTGTTTTGCTCTCACTGCAAATCCTGCCAGCCAAATGGGTTAAGCCGAGTTGCCATTTGCTTATCCGCTATATGGCGCTGCTGTTTGTGCCGATTGGCGTGGGCGTGATGCAATATGTTGATGTAATAAAACAGCAATTTGGCCCGGTAGTGGTGTCATGTTTTATCAGTACGTTGGTGGTGTTCGTGGTGGTGAGTTTGAGTTCACAGTTAGTGCACGATGAGCGCAAAATTGTTGGTGAAAACGAGGGCAAAACAAAATGATTCATCACATCTGGTGGTCTTTGCCATTAACCCTGGTGACCTTTTTCCTCGCGCGCCAAATCGGTAAGCGTTTTAAAACGCCAATTTTGAATCCATTGCTGGTTTCAATGATTGTCATCATTCCCATTCTGGTTTTTACCCACACGCCTTACGAACATTATTTCCAGGGCAGCAAAGTGTTGAACGACTTACTGCAACCCGCAGTCGTCGCCCTCGCCTTCCCGCTTTACGAACAGCTTCACCAGATTCGCGCACGCTGGAAATCCATTATCACTATCTGTTTTATCGGCAGTATGGTGGCGATGATTACCGGTACGTCGGTTGCCTTGCTGATGGGCGCAACGCCTGAAATTGCCGCGTCGGTATTGCCAAAATCTGTGACCACGCCGATTGCGATGGCCGTAGGCGGCAGCATCGGTGGTATTCCGGCGATCAGTGCCGTGTGCGTGATTTTTGTCGGCATCTTGGGTGCAGTATTCGGCCATACTTTACTGAACCTGATGCGCATCAAAACCAAAGCCTCGCGTGGACTGGCGATGGGTACGGCCTCTCACGCACTGGGCACCGCGCGTTGCGCCGAACTGGATTTTCAGGAAGGTGCTTTTAGCTCACTGGCGCTAGTCATTTGCGGCATCATAACGTCACTGGTTGCCCCGTTCCTGTTCCCGGTCATTTTGGCAATCTTTGGTTAAAACTTGCGAGAGATCGCGCATTTTCATTTTTTATTTCATACGTTGCATTTGTAATTAGAGAAAGATCACATATAAAGCCCATACAGAACCGTAAACTACGGATCAATCACTTGTTATGAGGCTACGACCCATGCGCTCACGTTTTCAGGCTGCTCTCGCACAACTCCCGGCTTCTCTGCAAGCCGCTTTGCAACCCTTGATTGCTGACTCCCACTTCCCGGCGATGTTTAGCGCAACGGAAGTGGAATCACTGAAAGCCCAGTCCGGACTGGATGACGATGCGCTGGCGTTTGCCTTATTGCCGCTCGCAGCGGCCTGCGCCCGTGCAGATTTATCGCATTTCAACGTCGGCGCTGTGGCCCGTGGTGTCAGCGGTAATCTGTATTTTGGCGGCAATATGGAGTTTCTTGGCTCCACCATGCAACAAACCGTCCATGCCGAGCAAAGCGCGATCACCCACGCCTGGATGCGCGGTGAAAAAGCGCTTGCTGCCATTACCGTGAACTACACGCCATGCGGGCACTGCCGTCAGTTTATGAACGAACTGAATAGCGGCATTGCATTACGCATTAATCTGCCAGGCCGTAACCCTGCAACGCTTGGCGACTATCTGCCAGATGCGTTTGGTCCACGCGATTTAGAAATCAAAACATTACTGCTTGATGAAATGGATCATGGCTTTGCGTTGCAAGGCGACGAGTTGAGCCAGGCGGCTATTGCTGCGGCCAATCGCAGCCATGCGCCGTACAGTAACGCGCCATCAGGTGTGGCACTGGAAATGCGTGATGGTAAGATTTTCACCGGAAGCTACGCAGAAAATGCCGCGTTCAACCCTTCCCTGCCACCGCTGCAAGCGGCACTGAATCTGCTGAGCCTTTCGGGTTACGACTACAACGAAATTCAGCGTGCAATTCTTGCAGAAAAAGCAGAAGCACCTTTGACGCAGTGGGATGCCACCGCCGCAACGCTGAAGGCGCTGGGCTGTATGAATATCGACCGTACACTTTTAGATTAATTTCAGGTTGCGGGTGCGCTTGCACCCGCAGTGATGAAAATTGCTGCAACCAATCCCACGAATCTTGCTCTTCACCACCAGGTAAAGTAGCCTTGAATAAAATTTCATCCCTTTATTGAGCCGCAAGTCCATGTTGAAGCGCGTGTTTTATAGCCTGTTGGTAATCATCGGCCTGGCTGTGGTGGCAGCGCTCTGTCTTGACCGCTGGATAAGTTGGAAAACTGCGCCTTACGTTTACGACGAATTGCAGGATTTGCCCTACCGCCAGGTCGGCGTCGTGCTGGGTACCGCTAAGTATTACCGCACGGGCGTGATTAATCAGTACTACCAATTCCGTATTCAGGGTGCGTTAAATGCCTATAACAGCGGCAAGGTAAACTATCTGCTGTTAAGCGGCGATAACGCGCAGCAAAGCTATAACGAACCGATGACCATGCGCAAAGACCTGATCGCCGGTGGCGTTGATCCTGCTGATATCGTGCTGGATTACGCAGGTTTCCGCACGCTGGATTCCATCGTGCGCACCCGCAAAGTATTCGATACCAACGACTTTATTATTATCACTCAGCGTTTCCATTGCGAACGCGCGCTGTTTATCGCCCTGCATATGGGTATTCAAGCGCAGTGTTATGCCGTTCCTTCCCCAAAAAATATGATGACAGTGCGTATTCGGGAGTTCGGTGCACGTTTGGGTGCGCTGGCGGATTTGTATCTCTTCAAGCGTGAGCCACGTTTTCTTGGGCCGTTAGTACCAATTCCGGCAATGTATGAAGTACCAGAAAATGCGCAATCTTATCCGGCGGTAACACCAGAGCAGTTGTTGGAATTACAGAAAAAAGAGAAGAAGTAGAGCGCATAAAAAAACCCGCACATCTCTGCGCGGGTTCTTTCAGAACAACCGGTATTATTTCTTACGAGCGTATTTCAGTGAATCCAGTGCAACCGCGAAGATGATAATCGCGCCCTTAATAATGTACTGCCAGTAAGGGTTCACACCGATGTACGTCAGGCCGTAGTTGATTACCGTAAAGATGATTACACCGGTCACCACGCCCACAACCGTACCCACGCCACCGCTGAACGACACGCCACCCACCACGCACGCCGCAATCGCATCCAGTTCGTACATAAAGCCAAGGTTGTTGGTTGCCGAACCGATACGCCCTGCTTCCAGCATCCCGCCAAAGGCGTAGAACACACCGGACAGCGCATAAATCATGATCAGGTTCAGACCCACGTTTACGCCGGACACTTTCGCAGCTTCCGGGTTGCCACCGATGGCGAAGATGTTTTTACCAAAGCGCGTTTTGTTCCATAGAACCCACACGAACATCACAGCAAATAACGCATAGAACGTAATGTAGGAGAGTCGGAAACTGCCGAGTGCGATGAAGCCCTGCGTAAATGTCGAGAAATGTTCTTCAAAACCAGAAACCGGCGAGGCTCCGACAAAGTCGTAATACAGGGAGTTGATGCCGTAAACGATAATCATGGTGCCCAGCGTGGTGATAAACGGCGTCACGTTCAGGTAGGCGATGATAATACCGTTCACCAGACCAATCACCGCACCGATAGAGCACACGATCAGCAGGACTACCGGGATTGGCAGGCTGTGCATATCCGGGAAGACTTTATTGACGTTATCCATGGATTGCAGCAGCGTAGCCGCGACTACCGCCGCAAGACCCACCTGACGACCGGCAGAAAGGTCAGTACCTTGCGTTACAATCAGCCCCGCCACACCCAGTGCAATAATAATACGCACGGAGGATTGGGTCAGAATATTACTTAAGTTCAGCAAACTTAAAAACGTGGGATCCTGGAAAATAATAATTGCCAGCAGCACCAGCAAAACGACATAAATGCCGCCTTCTTTCAGATAAGTTAGAATACTTTTCTTATTTAACGCACTCATTTTCAATAGCCCCTAAATTATCAAAGATGCACTGACGCAAGACGTAATATTTCGTTCTGCGTGGTTGTTTTAGTGTCTACAATTCCTGCAACGAGGCCATTGCTCATTACCAGGATACGGTCTGTAATCCCTAACAACTCCGGCATTTCGGACGAAATAATAATGATTCCTTTCCCTTTTTTGGCAAGTTCAGCAATCAGCTGATAAATTTCAAACTTAGCACCAACATCAATCCCACGGGTTGGCTCATCTAACATTAAAATTTCTGGCTGTGTTAATAACCAACGACCAATAATAACTTTTTGCTGATTACCACCTGACAGCGAACCAATAGCGGTACGGTGACCGGGTGTTTTTACACGCATTGAGTCGATTACCCATTGGGTATCACTTTTCATACGCGAGTTATCTAGTAAGCCAACTTTGTTTTTATAATTACGGATATTGGAGATAAGCGAGTTAAAACCGATATCCAGGTAAGCATAAATCCCCGTCGAGCGACGCTCTTCGGTGACTAACGCAAAGCCGTGGTTAATCGCTTCATTCGCAGAATGGTTATTAATTTTTTTGCCGTGCAGTTTAATGGTTCCGCCAGATTTCTCACGGATACCAAATAACGTTTCAACGATATCAGTACGCTTCGCACCGACCAGCCCCGCAATTCCGAGGATTTCCCCTTTATGCAAATCGAAGGAGACATCACGAATCGACGGCTGGCGCAGAGAAGTCAGATTACGGACTTCCATAATCACTTCGCCAGGGACGTTTTCTTTTGTCGGGAAGCGTTGGTTCAGAGAGCGACCCACCATCATGGAGATGATTTTGTCCATATCCAGCCCTTCTAATGGCTGGGTGGTAATCCACTGTCCGTCACGCAAGATGGTGATCTCATCACATAGCTGGAAGATTTCTTCCATTTTGTGAGAGATATAAACAATACCGCAGCCACGCTCTTTTAATTTACGAATGATTTTGAAAAGGTGATTCACTTCCTTTTCTGTCAGTGAGGATGTTGGCTCATCCATAATGACAATTTTGGCATTGTAAGAAAACGCTTTGGCGATTTCGATCATCTGCATTTGTGATACTGACAGCGTGCCAACACGGGCGCGTGGGTCAATATCAATATCCAGTTCATCGAAGATATGTTTGGTATCACGGTACATTTTGTCCTGGTCGACAAAGATACCTTTGGTTGGGTAACGCCCCAGCCACATGTTGTCCATTACGGTACGTTGTAATACCAGGTTAAGTTCCTGGTGCACCATGGATATACCGTTTTCCAGCGCTTCTTTGGTGCTGGAGAAGTTAACTTCTTTTCCCTGAAAAAGGATGCTGCCGGAATCTTTGCTGTAGATCCCAAATAGGCATTTTAATAATGTTGATTTACCCGCACCGTTCTCGCCCATTAATGCATGAATGGAATGAGGACGAACGTTTAAATTAACATTATCCAGTGCCTTAACGCCGGGGAATGATTTATTAATGTTGGTCATTTCCAACAAAAATTCCGACGACTGATTTGTATTATTGTCGACCATAGTTTTACCTGGTTCCAATAGTGTCACTGAGTATCAGGCTTGATACCGGGCGCGAATATGCGCCCGGTAATCACTGTAAAACTTACTTGCTTGTAAATTCAGCCAGGTTGCTTTGATCAACGCCTACATAAGGGATACGCACGATTTTATCTTCGAGTTTCCACTTAGTGCCTTCAGCGGCAGGTTTACCCGCAGCCAGGTTTTTAGCCAGATCGAAGGTTGCTTTAGCCTGGTTGTTGGCATCGTTCAGAACGGTACCGGCCATTGCGCCAGATTTAACCAGTGCCAGCGCTTCTGGCAGGGCATCCACACCAAAGACTGGGATAGAAGATTTGTTGTGCGCTTTCAGCGCTTCAACTGCACCCATTGCCATCGCATCGTTGTTGGCGATAACCACTTCGATTTTGTTAGCGTTCGGGCCAGACAACCACGCGTCCATCTTATCTTTCGCCTGAGCGGTGTCCCACATTGCAGTATCTAACTGCAGCTGTTGGGTTTTCAGGCCCTTGTTGTTCAGCTCTTTGATAACGTAAGTGGTACGTGCTTCAGCATCCGGGTGACCAGGTTCGCCTTTCAGCAGTACGAACTGAACTTGACCATCTTTGTTCAGATCCCAGGCTGGGTTTGCTGCCCAATGTTTAGCAATCAGGTCGCCCTGAATAATGCCGGATTCTTTAGAGTCAGTCCCTACGTAGTAAGCCTTGTCGTAGCTATCCAGCGCTTTGCGAGAAGGTTCTTTGTTGTAGAAAACGATTGGAATGTTCTGACCGCGAGCTTTTTCGATAACGGTACCAGCAGCAGCAGGGTCAACCAGGTTGATTGCCAGCGCTTTCACGCCTTTTGCCAACAGCACGTCAATCTGATCGTTCTGCTTGGATTGGTCGTTCTGGGAGTCGTTCATCAGCAGTTCAACGTCTGGCGAGGCTTTTGCGTCTTTTTCGATTGCCTTGCGCACGACTGACATAAAGTTATCGTCGTATTTATAAATGGTCACACCAATACGGGTATCAGCTGCATGAGCGGCTGCGCCAAACAACATGCAAGACATAACGGCGGACAGGGTCAAAACCTTCTTATTCATGGTATCTCCGGTTTTTTTGCAGGGTAGTTCTTAGGGGTATTCAGGCAGGCAGCATTGTTATGAAAACGTTACTGAAAGCCGAAAATTTTCTATAATTAAAAAACTCTTCCGTGTTCTGTAACGATCCATAACTGCTTTTATTGATATTTTTTGCCGAATACCTATAGGTAAACTGATTAATCACCGTTACATATAGTTTCAGCTGATAAGACGCTGACATCATAGTCATCGCAATGTTAATTAACTGTGAATTTACTCACAAATTGAAACCGGTTACATAAAAGACTTTATTCAGGAAGTGATCGGTGCCGCAATTTGCCGTGGAGCCACGGAATGGCGTCGTACTAAAGTCGGCATAAAACAGTGTGTTGCACCATTATCGAGCGTTCCTGACGCGCCTTGTAACGCCAGTTCTGTCGCCAGACGCGCCATTGAAACAATGGGGTACCGCACCGTTGTGAGTTGGGGATCGGTGTAACGCGCGATAGGAATATCATCAAAACCGATCACTGATACATGATGCGGCACGACAATTCCGTTGTCTTTCAAAGCGGTTAACGCCCCGGCAGCCATGCTGTCGTTATAGGCAAATACCGCGCTGAGTTGCAGGTTACGCCCCAGCAATTCCACCATCGCCGCTTCCCCACCCTGCATATCGGGTGAACCCACGCCAATCCAGCTTTCTGGCGGTGTTATCCCCTGCTCGGTCATACCGCGTAGCCACCCTTCCCGGCGCTGCGCGTTATCTTCAATGGCATGACTTGAAGCAAGATATCCAATGCGTTGATGACCCTGATTAAACAGCATTCGTGTCGCCATCAAAGCACCGCTGACGTTATCAAGCCCAACGCATCGGTGTTCGTAGCCCGGCACAATGCGGTTGACCAGCACCATACCTGGAATGTGTTCGAGGAAGTCACTTAGCTCTTGATCGCTAAGCGCTTTCGCATGAACAATCAATGCGTTACAGCGTTGACGAATCAACACTTCAATGGCATGACGTTCTTTTTCTTCCTGATGGTAGCTGTTGCCGATGAGAACGTATTTGTTGTGCTCTTGCGCCACAACATCCACCGCTTTGACCAGTGCGCCAAAAAACGGATCGGAGACATCCATGACCACCACGCCGATAGTGTCACTGACCTGTGTTGCCAGTGCCTGGGCGTTGGCATTCGGGCGATAGCCTAATTGCGCCACCGCCTGCATCACACTTTCACGGGTATCCGCACTGACCAGCGCGCTGTTATTGAGTACACGGGACACGGTCGCCACGGAGACGCCGGCGATTCGGGCAACGTCACGAATGGTGATCATAAATACCACCAGGCGAGGAAGGAGTTAGTCTCATGAATGCACCCTGTATTTGGCAAGGTGGCTATTCTGGCAGCGACGAGGAATTGACTACGTGAGGATGATCACATCAATGAAAACGGTTACATACATATCGTTAACGTTTGTGATGCATATCATTATCTCGCTGTATGTTTCAGGGATACCCCTGCGGCTCGTGCGGTTAGCTGTCGCCATAGCCATTCTACTGGCCCCTGGCGGAAGTAACGCAGCCAAATCAAGGAGAACATAATGTTGATGGCCCATACCACGGGCACAAATCCAAGCAGCGCCAGGCGGTCAAACTTCATGAACCCGCCCATGTGGAAGAAGAATGTTGTGCAAATCAGTGTTTGCAGCAAATAGTTCGACAGCGCCATACGCCCGACATGCGCTACCGCAATCACCAGCCACCGCCGCGAAAGCTGCGGCCAGTAACCAAAGGCCAGCGCGGCATAGCCGATAGCCTGAAACGGTGCGCTCAATTCACGCGGTGCTTGCAGCAAGAATGCGCACCAGCGATACGTCCAGCCAACATGCCATTGGGCATAGATGGCCGGAATATTAATGAGCATGCCGACCACAATCAGCCAGCAGCCAATGCGGCGATAATGATGCAGACTAAACTCACCGCGCAGCCACCCACTGCGCATTAATGACGCGCCAATCAGCATCATGCCAGCCAGTTCCCAGCCGTACTGTGCGCCCAGCGCCACCAGATTAGACGACAGTAAATCAATGCGATTACTGATGGCTTCACCGATGCCGCCACTGCCCAGTTTCCACCACTGTTCGTACTGCAAGTTGGCCGCATCCGGAACCCAGGAACGGTTTGGCGCGTCGCCGGAGATAAAACCAAGCAGCAGCAAAATTCCCACGCCCGCGAGATACAGCATCACACCGGTATTAAACAGCGAGCGGATGCCCGGAGCATCGCGAATCATGCGCCAGCACACCAGCCCAACTAAACCATAGGCCAGCAGAATATCGCCATCCCATAACAAGATGCCGTGCATGAAACCGAGCAGGACTAATAGCGTCAGACGAGACTGGATCCAGCGCTTGCCGCGATGTAACAACATCTGCAAACCGGCACCGAATAACAGGGCAAATAAGGTGAGGAATTTTACCTGAGCGAAAAGATCTAAAATCGCCCATGTCCAGGCATCACGGTCAGTAATCGCACCCGACCAGGCTGGATTGAGGTACGCCGCCTTTGGTAAGCCAAAGGCCACGATATTAAGCAGCAGGATACCGAGAATAGCGACGCCACGGACAAAATCCAGCGTAACGTTTCTCTCCATAAATCCTGCCTGCTTAATGATTAGCTATGACGAACAGCGCGCAGAAATTCCTGGCGTGTATTTTGGCTGGATTTAAACAATCCGCCCAGCGACGTGGTGGTGGTCGCGCTTGTTGCATCCTGCACACCACGCGCTTTCACACAATAATGGACCGCATCAATAGATACCGCCACATTGTTGGTGCCAAGCAGGGTTTGCAGAGCAATCAAAATCTGCTGCGTTAAGCGTTCCTGCACCTGCGGACGCTGAGCAAAGAATTGCACAATGCGGTTAATTTTCGACAGGCCAATCACGGTATCTTTCGGCAGATATGACACGGTGGCTTTACCGTCAATCGTCACGAAATGGTGTTCACAAGTGCTGGTGAGCGTGATGTTGCGCACGGTGACCATTTCATCAACCTTCATCTTATTTTCGATGACGGTGATTTTCGGGAAGTTGGCGTAATCAAGGCCGGAGAAAATCTCATCGACATACATTTTCGCGATGCGATGCGGCGTTTCCATCAGGCTATCGTCGCTCAAATCAAGATTCAGCAACTGCATGATTTCCGTCATATGTTCGGCAATCTGGCGTTTGCGAGTTTCGTTATCCAGCTCACGCAAAGGTGGGCGCAGCGGCGTTTCTAAACCGCGAGCAACCAGTGCTTCGTGAACCAATGCGGCTTCTGGACTTAGTGATGACATGTTGTTTTCTCCTGCAGGTGTGACTGACCTCGACCCTACATGGGGTAAAGTGTGCGCTCATTGTGCGTGAGCGCGGTCGCATAATCCAGTAGTGCGAACGATAATTATTGAAATCGTCAATACCTTCTCCAGACCAGACCGCCACCAACCAATAATGCGAATCCGGCGACATATAATGCTGGCTCAAGCTGCCCGGTGAGCGAAGTCGATAATGCCGATAGCATCGGCCCGACTAACTGCCCCATCGCATAGCCGGTAGTCAGCAGCCCAGCCATATAGCGGGCATGTTTTGGTGCCAGTTCGCGGCCATACAGCAGCGACAATTGCACCGCACACAGGAAGCCACCACCCACCAGCAATGCCCCGAGAACCAGTCCGGCCATGCCGGGAATCATATCTGAGGCGAATACCCCAAGCGCCTGTAACCAGAGAACCAGCGCCAGACGCTGATGGCTTTGCAACCATTGTCGGGCAGCAATACCGAGTAAAATCCCGCATACCGCCGCGCCGCCAAATATCGGCCAGACGAATTGTGCAAACGCACTGCCGGGAAAGCGGGCGCTGGCCATTTGCGACAAGAACGTAGCAGGCAAAATATAGCCAAACCCTGCCAGGCTATAGCTCCACACTAATCGTTTGAGCTGCGGTGTTAAAACCAACGGTTCCGGTGCTGTTTCCGGGCGATGCAACTCCCCTTTGCGTGGCAAATTGCGGGCAATAAACACAATCAACAATAACGCCAGAACACCGTAAACCAGCCAGGCATGGCTCGCTGATAAACCATAACTGTGGATGGCAACCGCCAGTAATCCACTGATAAATATTCCGGCACCGGGGCCTGCGAACACCGCAGCGCTTAATCCCGGCTTGCCTAAATGCGCCAGCTGTTCGTTGCTCCAGGCGGCAATCAGTACCATCGCCCAGCCGCTTGCGCAGCCAATCAGAAAACGAATCAACGCATGCCACAGTGCGGAATCCGCAGTTGCTGAAAGCAGCGTTAAAATAACCGCGCCCCAGACGCCAGCCATTAAACGTAGTTCCACACGCCGATGCGCACGCATGGCATCCCACGCGCCAACCAGATAACCCAGGTAATTAATCGCCGCTACCAAACCCGCACTGGTTAGGGTAAGTTGCCCTTCAGTTATCATTAGCGGGACTTGTGGGGTAAACGCAAAGCGGCCAATGCCCATTGCAACGACCAACACCAAAAATCCCGTCAACGCGATACGTGCCGCCACACCGCCCCCGATTGTTACGATTTCGTTGCCAGCATGATGCAGCATGACTAGACTTGGGTGAAGTGAAACTTGTTCATTGATATTGAATATAAATAAGGATCTGTCTTGATGGAGCTCCTCGAAGAACACCGATGTTTTGAAGGCTGGCAGCAGCGCTGGCGCCATGATTCCGTGGTACTAAAATGCCCGATGACGTTCAGTATTTTTCTTCCAACACCGCACACCACTCCCCCTCCCGTTTTATATTGGCTGTCTGGTTTAACGTGTAACGATGAGAACTTCACCACTAAAGCCGGTGCGCAGCGTGTCGCGTCTGAATTAGGCATTGTGCTGGTCATGCCGGACACCAGCCCGCGCGGCGAAAATGTGCCGAATAGCGACAGTTACGATCTCGGTCAGGGTGCTGGTTTTTATCTGAATGCCACTGAACAACCGTGGGCGGAACATTTCCGCATGTACGACTACATCAACGACGAGTTGCCTGCGCTGATTGCCGATAACTTCAGCATCAGCGATAAAGCCTCTATCTTCGGGCATTCGATGGGCGGCCACGGCGCACTTAGCATCGCGTTGAAGAATCCGGGGCGTTATTGTTCAGTTTCCGCATTTGCACCCATTGTTAATCCGACACGCGTGCCCTGGGGGCAAAAAGCCTTTGCAGCTTATTTAGGGAATGATGAAGAGAAATGGCGCGAGTGGGATAGCTGCTGTTTATTGATGCAGGCCGATAGCGCAAAAGCCATTCCTGTGCTTATCGATCAAGGCGACGCCGATCAGTTCCTTGCCGATCAACTGCAACCCGCACAATTTGCAGAAGTGGCACGCCAAAAGAACTGGCCGCTGACCCTGCGCGTGCAGCCGGGTTACGATCACAGCTATTACTTTATTACGTCGTTTGTGGAGGATCATTTGCGATTCCACGCGGAGCATTTAAGTTAGTTTTAGCCGCTGATTGCCCTCACAGACCCCACCCCAGCCCTCCCCTTGTCAGGGGAGGGAGCTTTAACTCCGCCCCCTGGCAAGGGGGAGGTCGGGAGGGGGTATGGGCAAAAATCACACCATCAGAACGTGTAATCCACAGCCATAAAGTAACGACGGCCGTCTTCGTTGTAACTGTAATCGTCACGACTCAGATCTTTATCGCCCAGGTTCATCACACCCGCACGTAATTTGATAGCTTTCGTCGCTTTCCATGCCGCACCGGTATTCCACACCACATAACCGCCAGGCGTTGCTGAACCGTCGGTTGTCGCACGCTGTTCGCCGGTATAGTTTGCAGAAACGTAGAATGACCAGTCATCCAGTGGCGCCCAGTCCACCGTCCCGTTTGCGGTATGGAATGGCAGCGAGGCCAATGGTTTATTGCCACCGCCACTCAAATCACGGCCATCGTTATAGGTGTAGTTCAGCGTCAGTTTCCATTGCTCGCTAAACGGCACTTTCAACTCGGTTTCTACACCACGCACCCGCGCTTTGTTGACGTTGTAGTATTTGAAGATTGGACGGCCTGCACTGTCAAAACCAACGAAGTTAGGATAGGACGGAGCCTGGCTGATACTCGCAGTACGATTGATATCAATCATATCGTCGAGGTTATTCTGGAAGGTCGTGATACTGCCGGATACGCCATCCAGTAAGCCTTCGTCGCCCGCGTAGTACAGGCCGAGTTCGAAACTTTCGCTGGTTTCAGGTTTCAGATCTGGCGAGCCCACAATCTTACAAGAACCACGGCAGGAGTTGCTGGTCCAGTCCGGGCTTAACTGTAATAAAGAAGGTGCTTTAAACGCCGTCGCCCAGCCACCTTTCATGGTGACGGTATCTGTCGCGCTATAGACCAGATAAGCACGCGGGCTCCAGTGATCGCCGTAGGTTTCGTGGTCGTCCATGCGCACGCCAGTGGTCAGCGCGAGCGGTTCGAAAATCCGCCATTCATCTTCCACAAACAGCGCGTACTGGCTGGCAGAAGTTTCAGTGCTGTTGCTGCCGGTGAGGTTTACCGGGTCAGTCAGCTTATCGTGACGCCATTCACCGCCAAAGGTCAGCAACTGGTTAATTTCGCCCAATGGCAGAACCAGTTTGCCATCCAGGCTGTTATTGCGTGAGGTGATAGGCGAGCTATTGCCAGGATTGAGGTTGTCAATTTTGTCGCCGTAGAAACGCAGTTCGGTATTACCGTAATCCCAACGCCCATTATGGGAAATCGAGTAATCCTGGCGTTCCATGCGGTTTTGATTCAAAGAGTCGGAATCACGGTCCTGGCGGTCAAAGCCATAACCAAAACTCATGTCCTGATTTTCTGTTGGCGTCAGGGCAAATTCAGCACTACCGCTGCGCGTAGTGAAGCCTTCAATACGCGGCGTTTCGCCCGTTGCACTGGTGCTGGAAGGTTCTTGTTTGTCTTTCTCGCGCTTACCCAGGTTGCCGTAAACTTTCACCCCGAGCAGATCGTCAATGATCGGGCCGCTGGCGAAGAAGTTGCTGTTATAGGAATCACCGCGATCGCGATCTTCCTGAACGGTTGTATCCGCCGTGACGGTGCCGTGCCAGGCTTTGCCCACTTTGCGCGTAATGATGTTAACCACGCCGCCTAACGCATCTGAACCGTATAGCGAGGACATCGGCCCGCGCACGACTTCGATTCGCTCGATGGCATCCACCGGGATCCAGTTAAGGTCAAAATCGTTGTGACGGAATACGGCATTGCGGGAGTTCACTCGTTTGCCGTCGACCAGAATCAGCGTGTAGCTGCTGTCCAGACCACGAATACTGACGCCCTGGCGGTTATCCCCTTCATTGGTGAGCTGCACACCAGGGACTTCCTGCAAGACATCTTTCAGGTTCTGGATCGGTTTCTTTTTCAGGTCTTCTTGAGTGATAACGCTAATACTGGCAGGGGCATCTTTGAGGTTTTGCGCGGTAGAAGAAGCTGTAACAACCAGAGTATCTTCACGTTCTTCGGCAATGACCGGAAACGCAGCACTGATTATTGACGCGCAAAGTCCTCCCCGGACGATGGGATTCAACCTTAACATTCCTTTCTCCATGAGGTGAATAGCAAACAAAAACGATGGATTGCGCTCACATTCCAGATGCGTCGCTTACTACATTGGCAAGCGACTGCGGGCTTTATTCACCGATATCCAGCGGCGATAAAGAGTGGCGACACCATAAATTAAACGAGAATGGTTATCAATCAAATTGTTAGAATTTGTAATATATCGCCACATTATGGAGAAGATGTATTACTGGCCGTAATAGGCAGTTTTACCGTGTTTGCGTAGATAGTGTTTATCCAGCAATTGCGATTGCATGTTTCCAAGCGCCGGTGTTAACTGCGCCGAAAACAGCCCCATATAGGCGCATTCTTCGAGCACTACCGCATTATGCACCGCTTCTGCTGCGTCTTTTCCCCAGGTAAATGGGCCGTGGGAATTAACCAGTACAGCCGGAACCTGCAGCGGATCGATATCGCGCTCAAGGAACGTTTTGATGATCACTTCGCCGGTCTGGTGTTCATATTCTCCGGCAATTTCTTCCTGAGTCATTGGCCGAGTGCAAGGAATGGAACCGTAGAAATAATCAGCGTGCGTGGTGCCCCAGGCCGGTAAATCTCGCCCCGCCTGCGCCCAAATCGTGGCATGGCGTGAATGCGTATGAACAATGCCACCGATGCCAGGAAAACGGCGGTAAAGCGCCAGATGAGTCGCTGTATCCGATGACGGTTTTTTACTTCCTTCCACCACCGCCCCATCTTGCAAACGCACCACCACCATATCTTCGGCGCGCATTCCGTCATACTCGACGCCCGAAGGTTTAATCACCACCAGCCCCAACTCACGGTCGATGGCGCTGACATTGCCCCAGGTAAACGTCACCAAATGGTGTGCAGGCAGAGCAAGATTCGCCTCCAGCACCTGCTGTTTTAATTGCTCTAACATACGAATCCCCCTTCCTGCATGCGTTCTTCAATCCAGCGACGCGCCTGAATGATTTCCAGCACCGGCTCTTTGGCTTTTTCTGTCCACATTTCCACCAGGAACGCCCCACGATAATTAAGCTGTTTTAAGGTGCGGAATATGCCAACGAAATCGACACACCCTTCGCCAAACGGCACATCGCGAAATTGCCCTGCACTGGTTGCGGTGACAAGCTGCGTGTCTTTGAGATGGATTGCCGCGATACGATCGATGCCAAGCGTTAACTCCGCGTGCACGTCGTTACCCCAGGCGCTGAGATTGCCGACATCCGGGTAAACGCTGAACCACGGCGACGAAAGCAGCCGGTCCCATTTTTTCCACTTGGTTATCGAATTCATAAATTCGGTGTCCATGATTTCGACCGCCAGCATCACTTGCGCGCCCGCGGCCTGTTCCACCGCCCACGCCAGCCCTTCGGCAAACCGCTGTTGCGTCCCTTCGTCCTGTTCTTCGTAATAAACGTCGTAACCGGCAAGCTGGATGGTGCGAATACCCAAATCACGAGCCAGTTTAATCGCTTTACTCATCACCTCTTTTGCACGTTCACGCACCGCCTCATCACGGCTGCCGAACGGAAAACGACGATGCGCGGAAAGGCACATTGAAGGGATCGTGACGCCGCTTTCCAGCATGGCTTCAACCAGCGAGGCGCGCTGTGTGGTGCTCCACTCAAGGCGCGCAAGCCGTTCGTCGGTTTCATCGAGCGACATCTCAACAAAATCAAAACCGCAGCTTTTAGCCAGCGCCAGGCGCTCGGGCCAGGAAAGGTGCTTCGGCAGCGCTTTTTCGTAAATGCCTAATGGATGGACTCTCATGATTTTGCTCCCCAGATGTCGCGGATTTGTGTATGAAAATCTTGCGCCACCTGTTGCGGATGCGCGGCTCCCGAAAGCGCACGCCCGGCGATAAAGGCTTTCACTTTAATGTTGCGGAATAGCGGCAAATCCTGCGGCGTAATACCGCCCGTAATCGACAGTTCAAGCCCGATATCCGACAGCACTTTCATTCGCGCTAAATCTTGCTCGCCCCACGTTTGCCCGCTCGCCTGTGCATCGCGCCCACGGTGATAAATCGCCTGGCGGATACCGGCTTTATGCCACGCTCGTGCATCGTCAAATGTCCAGTTGCCAAACAGCTCAATCTGGATTTCGCCGCCCTTCGCTAACGCGACCTGATGCGCTTTTTTAACCGTTGCTAATGGCGCGGCACAAATCACCGTCATCCAGTTAGCACCCGCGTTGAAGGCAAGTTCTGCGAGCGTTTCCCCTGCGTCAGCGACTTTCCAGTCGGCCACAATAATCTTATTCGGGCACAGTTTGCGTAGCTGACGAACGGCTTCCAGCCCTTCGGTCAGACATAAAAGCGTTCCTGCTTCAATAATGTCGACGTTATCGCGCAGCAAAGCCGCATCACGCAGCGCGGGTTGAAGTTCGGTGTAGTCGAGGGCGAGTTGTAATAACGGACGGCTCATTGTGTCGGCTCCTTAATGACATCCAGAGACGCACTGCGGGCGTGGTAGCCTTGCAGCGCTTCAATAAGTAACTGGTATTTTTGATATTTTGTTTGGTAGACCTGCCCGGCTGCGGGGTCAGGCTGCAACACGCGAGTGGTATGAGTGAGCTGTGCCTGAGCATCGGCAAAACTGGCGTAAATACCCGTTCCCACCAACGCCGCAAGGGCCGCGCCAAGACAGCCAGTTTCCTCAACCTGCGGCAGTTCCACGGGCAAACCGCTGACATCCGCCAGCATCTGCATCCAGACATCGGAATGGGCTGGGCCGCCGGTCACGCGCAGAGTTTTGGCGGCGGTAAAACGCTCACGCATTCTGTTGAGATGCGTCATGTGGCTGAACACCACGCCCTCGTACACCGCTTGCAGGAGATGCCCGCGATGATGCGACGACTGCAAACCGTAAAAGCCGCTGGTCATCGCGAGTCCGGCGTTACTGCCGTATAAAAATGGCAGGAACAGCACGTCGCTACCCGCTTTGGGAAGTGCAGCAACTGCTGCGTTTATGTCGTGAAAACTCATATCTCCGCACTGCGCGGTCAACCATTCAAGATTGGCTGACGACGTAGGGCTGGCTTCATGAACGATAAACTGGCCGGGCGAAACAAAGCGCCCATAAACATAAGGATGCGGCTCATTTGGGCTGATGCCATTGGCAATGCCGCTGGTTACCGCCCACGTTCCCATCACCGCATTCAGCGCCGTGTCATCCTGCAATCCGGCACAAAGTGCGGTAGAAACCACGTCGAACAGGCCACCAACAACAGGCGTACCCGTTGCCAGACCGGTTAAGGCAGCCACGTCCGCCGTGATTTCCCCGCAAACCTGGCTCGACCCCACCACCGGTGGCAACGCAGGGAAAGCCTCTTCAATTCCCAGCCACGACAGCAGTTGCGGGTCGTATTCACCCTTGTCCATATTGTAGAAATTGGACTCGGAGATATTGCTCTCTTCGCAGCCTTTCACCCCCGTGAGACACCAGCGCAAATAGTCATGCGCCATCATCACGCAGCCAATCTGCTGATAGCGTTCCGGCTGATGCTGTTTTACCCAACGCAGCAACGAAACCGGATGCCCGGTCCACAACGTCTGGCGAGTGTGCGGGTAAAGCAATTCAGGGATGCGATCGCGCTGCCAGTCGCTGACAATATTTAGCGCACGGCGATCGGAAGAAAGCATCGCGTTACCCAGCGGCTGGTCGTGTTTATCGAGCAAAAACAGCCCCTTTCCCTGCGCAGAAATCCCGATGCCTTTAATGCTGTCGCCACTTACGCCAGCATGCTTTAGCAGCGCTGCAATCGTGTCGATACAGCTTTGCCAAAGCGTATGCATATCGCGCTCAGCCCAGCCAGGATGCTTGCAGAGCGTCGCTAAAGCCTGGCGATGAATGGCATATTCCCGCCCCTGCTGGTCGTATAAGCCCGCTTTCAGATACGTCCCGCCGCAGTCGATACCCAGCCAGAAGTTTTGCGCGTGTTGTTTCATAGCTTTTTCTCTTGTTAGACGATTGAGCGTTTGCCGTTGGGTACGACTGGCGCACTGGTGTTCGGCGCATCACATTTGGCAGGCAATAACAGCGCCAGCAGCGAGGCAATCGCCAGCGAAATAGCGAGGCAGTACACGCCAGCATCTTTGCTGTAGAAAGTGATCAACAAGCCGACGGCGTAAGGGCCACAGAAGCCACCGAGGTTGCCGAGCGCATTAATAACGCCACGTGCGCCACCCGCCATTTCTGCACTAAACAGGCGTGAAGGGATCGTCCAGAACACACCAGCTGCGGATTGTAAAAACACCCCACAACCCACAAGTGCCGCGTAGGACCACCAGATATGATTTTTAAGCACCACGGACAGGAACATGCACAGCGCGAAACCCAACAACGGCAAGGCGACAAACAGTTTGCGTTTACCGGTGCGGTCAGAAAGTGAAGAGAACAGGAACATCCCGCCCATCGCGCCGACATACGGCAGAATGGCGAGCATTCCCACTTGCCCCATGGTGCTGTGGGTCAGTTCTTTAAGGATGGTGGGCAGCCACAGGGTGTAGCCGTAAATACCGGTCTGGTAGAAGAAATTCAGCGCAATCAGTTGCCACATTGTTTTGTCAGAAAGCACAGCGCTTAACGATGCGTTCTTCACGGCGGTGCTGGCTAACTGTTTTTGCTCCGCCCTCAGCGTTGCGATAAGCCAGTTTTTCTCCCGCTCATCAATCCAGCGCGCTTCTTGCGGACGGTCGCAGACTGTCAGTGACCACAGCACTAATACAAAGACTGAGAGCAAACCTTCGATGATAAATAACCAGCGCCAGTCCATTGCAGAGATGATCCAGCCGGAAAGCGGCGCGGTAATAATCCCTGCAATTGGGACGAACATAATCACGATGGCGTTAGCTCGCCCGCGTTCGGCATCCGGGAACCAGTTGCTGATCATGGTCAGCACCACCGGCAGCATGCCCCCTTCCGCAACGCCTAATGCGAAACGTAAAAACAGCAGTTGATACTGGTTAGTAATAAATCCGGTCAGAATGGAAATAATGACCCACGCCACCAACGACCAGCCGATAAATTTTTTGCCACTGCCGTGAACGGCAATTTTCCCGCCCGGAACCTGGAGAAATAAATACCCTAAGAAAAAGATACCGCCTGCAAGGCCCGCCATCGTGGCAGAAATACCTAAATCGCTGTCCATTCCACCTGGCATGGCAAAAGCAATATTCACCCTGTCCATATATGAAATAATACAGGTGATTAATATGGGTGGAATTATCCTCATCCAGCGCTGATTAGGAATATCATTATTTTGGGTAACAGAGTGATTATTCATAAATTATTCTCGATTAAAATAGATAGAACCTGCCGCACCTTTCCTGATGAAAAGGTGTGATTTGTTTTAAATCTGCGAATAATGATTTTTATTATTATGTTAATGCACTGCGTAAAGCCGTAATGCCATCCTTTAAAATAGCCACACGATGTTCAACGGGTGCGTCTGGATTAATTTCTAATAATTTGATGCCGATAAAACTTAATGATGCAGCGGGAACCAGGCTGAAGATTTCCCTGGCAGATTCAACTGTCAGTAAACTTTCAGCACAACCCACTTCGCTACCCGTGAAAGGTGCGAAAGGAGCATGCGAATCCTGCCATTCACCGTAAACACCATTGAGCGTGACGCCTGAAAACATCAGGGCTGCCAGTTTTCCAGCCTGTTGACATTGCTTTATGTGTTCCACAGGAAGCGTGGTGTTTCGGCCTTCAATCGCCGAGCGCGCCCAGTTGATGCAAAGCCCCACATCACTGTTTTCTAACGCGTTAAGCTCCTGTTCCAGCGGTAAAAAACCTTTACGTGCATCCGGTTGTGTCATGGCATCACAGTGTTCAACCACCAGTTCACACGGCCAGTCCCAGCTTTGCAGTTCTGCGAGCGATTTCACAAAACTCTCTGCCGCTTGTGCCACAGAAGCATTGCCGACTAAAGGTGCAGCCTGCAATTCCAGCGCGATAACTTTTTGCCTGCCGAAGTGGTCGTTCGTGCGGTTAATTCGCTCCCATACTTCGCGATAGTATTTCACGCAGCTTTTACGCTGCTCTTCGTCGCTTGAGGCCAGGCCAAACCCGCCGTTCGCCCCCCGCCGCCGCATGGTTTCCATAATGGCGGTGACAACAATTTGCCAGTCGTCGGGCGTGTGTTTAAACAGATATTCATCGCCATAAGGATGCAAATCCGCAAGGTAAGGCTGCTCGATGCCACGGATATCCGGTACATCGGCTAATTTGCGCCAGAATTGCGTTTCCTGTTCTTCCCCTTGTTGGTGAAACGAAGGTGCGCAAGGGTACGCGCCAATAATAAAACCAGCGTGGTTATCTTTCATTTTATATTCCTTATAAAAGTTCGGTTAAAGCCACCTTGACTACAATCTTCCTTATTTCTGTCGCTTTATTTTTATTGCAGGCCGGACGATGGACATCCTGCGGGAAAAATATTGCGTAACCTCCAGGCGTCATAGTTAAATACGATTCATTTTCCATGTCGTGATAAAAAAGAATGTCACGCTGTTCCTGATAGGGTTCGGCAATAACGTTGTGGCCATTATCTGCCGCCACGCCGATTATCTCCTCACCCCATGCCAGAAACTGAATATCAATATAACGACGATGGACTTCAGGAAGGTTTTCATTTGCCGGACGAGTGGTTAAATCCAGCACCTGCGCGTAAATATCACGCCCCTTTATTTCGATAACGCCCGCGGGTACAGCACTAAAATCTGTGGTGCGCAAAAACTCAAGTGCCTGCTCGATAGCCGGTGGAAAAGCACAGGGATTTTTATGAGCAATATGTCCAAAGATCATGATATTTCTCCGCTACAGCGCTTTAATTCTCGCCCACACGCTGTCGTCAATCGTGATGCCATTGCGACGGTTTTCGGCAAGCAAGCGGCTAAATTCATGGCCTGGCAGACGTACCGCTTCATCAGGATTTGCGCGCTCTGCACTGGTGACGTAATCCACAATGCGCTGCAGTTTGGCATCACGCGTTGGGCCGTCGATCAGTTTATCCACTTCAATAGCGATAAAGATCTGCGATATGCCGTATTCATCGCTGTTATCTTCGGTAACTTCCGCAACCGATGCGCCGTCTGAAAGCAACGTGGCAATCATATCCAGCACAATCGACAATCCAGAGCCTTTCCAGTAGCCCATCGGTAAAATGCGACGGTTTTTCTCAACGATGCCGGGTTCACGCGTGAGGTTGCCTTCATCGTCAAAGCCACCATCTACCGGTAATTCACGACCCGCAAGGCGGTTCACTTCAAGCATGCCGTAAGAGAACATCGACATCGACATATCGACCATGGTTATCGGTTTGCCAGGGATCGCCACAATCAGCGGGTTAGTTCCGATGCGGCACTCTTTTGCGCCCCACGGTGGCATTACTGCAATGGAGTTCGTCCAGCAAATCCCAATGTAGCCCTGCTCTGCCGCCTGCCAACCGTAGCTTCCGCCGCGCATCCAGTGGTTCGCATTACGCAATGCCACCAGGCCAATGCCGTGATCGGATGCCAGTGAAATCGCGCGATCCATCATCTTTTTCGCCGTCAGATTACCAATGGAGCGATGTGCGTCCCATTGCTCGATAGCGCCGAGTGTGGTCACGCGTTTTGGCTGCGCATCCGGAATGATATCGCCTGCATCGAGTTGCTGAATGAAGCGTGGAAAGCGATTTACGCCATGAGAATACACGCCTGATTCGGTGGTTTGAGCAAACATCTGCGCACAATCGTGGGCCGTTTCTGATGCCACACCACGCGCCAGCAATACTCTTTCGAACTCCTGCTTTAACTGCTCAAAGGTGACTTTCATGTCTGACTCCAGGTTTTCTCACAAAATTTGTGAGTGATTTTAGATCTCTAAATTTCACTATGCGAAATCTGATTTCAAAAATATACCGCTCAAATTTTAACAAGTCAAAGCATGTGCTATTTTTAAAAATGTTTTAAATCAGTGTGTTAATATTTATCTGTTGAGATCGTGAACTGATCCACACTTTGCGTTACCATCAGTGCGCGGTGAAATTACGGGAAGAAAGAACATGAGTGATAAAGAAGGTGATGTGAACAAAGAGAAGGACAGACCGGCTGGCAGCCAGAGTTTATTCCGTGGCTTGCAGCTTATTGAGATCCTCAGCAACTACCCTAACGGTTGCCCGCTGGCGCATTTATCTGAGCTGGCTGAGTTGAACAAAAGCACCGTGCATCGCCTGCTGCAAGGATTACAGTCCTGCGGATACGTGACACCCGCGCCCGCAGCGGGCAGCTATCGGCTGACCACAAAATTTATTTCTGTTGGGCAAAAAGCGCTTTCGTCATTAAATATCATTCACGTTGCCGCACCTCATCTGGAAGCACTGAATATTACGACTGGCGAAACGGTGAATTTCTCCAGTCGCGAAGACGATCATGCCATTCTGATTTATAAGCTTGAACCGACGACCGGCATGCTGCGCACCAGAGCATATATCGGCCAGCACATGCCGCTTTACTGCTCGGCGATGGGTAAAATTTATATGGCCTACGGCCAGCCGGAATATGTTGAAAACTACTGGCAAAGCCATCAGGACGTCATTCAGCCTCTTACCCGTAATACCATCACCAGCCTTGAGCAGATGTATCAAGAATTGGCGCAAATACGTGAGCAAAAAATGGCGATGGATCGGGAAGAAAACGAGCTCGGTGTTTCGTGTATTGCGGTGCCAGTTTTTGATATTCACCATCGCGTGAGCTATTCGATTTCAATTTCACTTTCAACAGCCAAACTGCGCCAGGTGGGAGAGAAGAAACTGCTGAAGCCTTTGCAGGAAACTGCGGCGGCAATTTCGCGGGAATTGGGTTTGAATGGCTGATGCGGTTGTGGTCACTTTACGAACTGAGGATCAGTGCGTAGTGCTGTTGGTATACACGACAACTCGTTAGCACTGACCCCTCTTTGAGTTAGCAAGTAACAAGAATCACCCTATATTCACCGTTCCTGTACCGACAATAGTGCCGCCACAGTCAATAGCATCACCGGCTCTGGCTGCTGGAAGTCCGTCAATAAATACGGTACCTGAACCGCTGGCTATTTTGCGTGGATGAGGCGGGTGTTTGGGTTTATCGTGTGGTGTTAGTGGATCACCCAGACGGGCAGCGGGTAGTCCGTCAATAAACACTGTTGGAGAGCCAGCAGTAATGGCTGTTTCTTTATAGCCATCGTGCTGAGTTCCTTTGTCAGTTATTTTTGCTGCTAAGGGCATGTTGTTTTCCTCTTTTTATCAATTTATTTTTGTGGGTACTTAATGTTATTGCCATTTATTTTAATAGAGACTTGATTGCTTCGGACATAAAACACATAATTATCGCTCGCACCGTTGAAATTAAATCGACTCATAAAGGAAGTCAACTCACTTTCATCATAATAACTCACAATACATGTACTATTATATTTATATATGTAATACACTTTAGATTGGCAATGTGATGCCGCAGCAGAAAATATAGAAAACATTAAGTCGTTAATAGAATTCTCGACAAACCATTCGTCACTAACAACTCTATATTCATTAGTGATAATATTATAGTATGAATCCCCAGGAAGAAACTTGAAGCTCCCATTAAGATTTATTGCAAAAGTAAATTTTGTCTGGGGAGGGATTTCAAACCAGTCTTGTTTATAAAAATTACCACGATAGTCACAAATCCCGCCTAAATAATCCAGCATGATGTTATCAACAGTTATCAAAAAACTCATCGAACAAATATCCAAATTAGTAGGGGGTGATTTATCATATGGTTTTTCCAATAGTGTTCCCGGTAGAGATATTTCACTAATGAAATAAGATTTACGGCTTGTATTATGAAGTGTAGAAGTAGCTATTATATCATGACCATTTTGTTTTACTGAAATACTTACATCAATTCCACGCTTAATTTTAATGGCTTTATTTTCATTTTCTGACGTGGTGTAATAAGATACTACATCTGTTGCTAATGGATGAATTTCAGCTTTTTCATATTCTTTGCCATTCCACCTTTGTATACCATACCCATACTTCATCATAACCAAATCATTAGCCATTGGCTGAAGTGAGACAAATATAATTAAAATAAATAATTTATTTAGCATATACAAAACCTATAATGAATGCCACTTCAAAAAAGACCATGACACATAATCAAAAAAAATTAATATTAATACTCTTTACTGCTTGCAGTTGAAATGTTAATTGTTAATTTGAAAATACCTCTCGATATTATAAGAATTATCAAAAACATTTTCATCGTGACGTCTGACAAGTAGATCTGCTCCTGCCTTATGTTGTGCAAACGTCCCTGTATCTATTGTTGTACGTGAGTGTTTCTTACCGTGAACATCATAATCATATGTCCCCATTCCGCCTACTGTAGGATCGGCGTAATGTTTTACAAAATGGCTGAGTTCATGACAAAGTGTTGATACCCGAGAATCATCACCAGTAACATTCATACATACTCTTTTTTGGTTGTCATTCAGTCTACCTGTAAAATTCACGCCTATGTGAACAATATAATCTTCTTCTAATTCGGCTGCTACATAAGCACAAAACTTTTTAGGACCTTCAATTTCATTGATGAAACTCTCTGGAGCTAACTTTTCTTTTATCCAACGAAGTCGTCTTATACAATCTAACATTAACTCTCTTGCTGTTATTGATACCACCTGTGTTACATCTCTTTTGGAAGTAGTGATATTTATAATTCTTTCACCCTTTGAACCAAATATTTGAAAAAAATCACTTTGTTCTTTAGTTCCCCATGTGGCTAAGTCAAGTGTTCGTTGATCTAAGACTTTATCCATAGCGTTCAGACTCTCTTTGATCATTGTTTTAAAGTCATTAGTTATGCATTGGTTAAAAATTTTCTTTTCTTTTGATGGTTTTGCTATTGTAGAGTCACTCATTATTCCTCCCCCAGAATGTATCAAAATCTTGGCTAATTAGTTTTAGTTCAATATCATCATCATTCTCTCTGCTGAATATTTCAGTATCCCCTTGCTCATCTGTTACTCCTTCTTTCTGCGTTCCATCAGAAAAAAGAGCGCAATACCGAGTATTCGAATAGATCACTCCATCATCATCCTCAAAATGAAACTGAAGGTTATATTCCTTCGGTTCATCCTGGTCTTTTGGTTGATCCTGATCGCCCGAGTCGCCATTCCCTCCGAAATCATTACCATTTCCGTCACCATCCGATGAATCATCCTGATCAGACGTCATATCTTCATCTGCCAGCATATTCAGCACCGCCGGTTGCAGCGTCTTGACTGGTGTGCCCGGACTCCCGCCGCCGTTGAGATTGATTCTGGCG
>CBCPKK010000031.1:0-17791 GCA_965119215.1 uncultured Buttiauxella sp. | reverse complement strand
AAATATTATGCCTGCTAAATTAGCGGGCTTAATAATAAGCGTTCTTTAGGGGCGTAGCTCAGTTGGTAGAGCACCGGTCTCCAAAACCGGGTGTCGCGAGTTCGAGTCTCTCCGCCCCTGCCATATAATGATCCTTTGCTTCGGCAAAGGATTTTTTTTGCCTAAAATTCCTCAAAAACTCCCTCCAAAATGACAAAAGCGCATTACTGCGCCGTAAGTTGTGTCTTTAATAACTCTTTGATTGTGCTTTGTTTGTCACTATTTTGTAGCCAAATTGCATACAACGGACGCGAAAGCGTACTTGTATCGGCTACCTGGTAAATTCCTTCGCGTTCTTTGGCCCACTCTACGGGTAAAAATGAACACCCATTGAGCTGTGGTAACAGTTTATAGGCTATCTGGGCTGAGCTAGTCGTCAGCATCGGAATGTCATCATTACTGATAAGCCCGGTCTCATGTTGCTGAAAATCAGGCCCCCACTCAAGGCGTAGATATGTTAGATCTGCTTTGACGCTTTTTGGAGAGGCAGAGTATAACGCCAGGTTAAAATGACCCAGTAACTGGCTGGAAAACTCATCCATCTTTGGTGATTCTGTCGTGATCAGTAGGTCAAGCTGTCGCTCATGCAATTGCTTAACCAGAGACTGTCGTTGGGATATACGTGCCTCAAATTGCAGATCTTTATGTTGCTGATAGAGCGCCACAAGCCACTCTGAGAGCATGCATTCCCAAAGTGATGCGCTAGCACCGATCGTTAGCTCATTGTGCTGAGACGTGTGGGAAACCTCTTTTTTAGCCGCCAGCCAGATACTCATTAGATTTTCGGCATAAGGCAGTAAACGTTCACCAGCCGTCGTTAGGCGAATATTGTTACGATGGCGAGTAAAAAGGTTTACACCGAGTTGGTTCTCTAACTGGCGAATTCGGAAGCTAACAGCTGATTGTGTTAAATAAAGCGCCTCAGCTGCTCGCCCAAAATGCCGCGTTCGACTCACTTCAAGGAACGTTTTTAGTAATTCAGTATCCACAACTCTCTCCCAAAAAAATTTTGTCGTTATGATTTAAATGTTTTGTTTGACGCTCTGTCAAGCGTAACTAATACTCCGCGCCATAAATAGCTCGACCAAGAGAATTAGGAGCGTGCAGGATGGCGGAAAGCTTTACGACGACTAATCGGTTTTTCGATAATAAACATTATCCGCGCGGGTTCGCTCGCCATGGTGATTTCACCATCAAAGAAGCCCAGTTGTTAGAACGTCATGGTTATGCGTTCAACGAACTGGATCTCGGCAAGCGTGAACCAGGTACTGAAGAAGAAGTTCTGTTTGTAGCCGTGTGCCGTGGCGAACGTGAGCCCGTTACAGACGCTGAGCGTGTGTGGAGCAAGTATATGACGCGAATCAAGCGTCCTAAGCGTTTCCATACCCTCTCCGGTGGCAAGCCGCAGGCAGATGCGGTTGAAGATTACACCGACAGCGAAGATTAATAAAAATGGGGCGAAAGCCCCATTTTTTTATCCTGTTAGCTGCTGCAAGTGAACGAATAATCGGTCAATTGCGCGATAGCTAAGGGCTTCCAGAAGATGTTCCCGTTTTATCTGCTCGTGTTTCTGAATATCTGCGATTGTTCGTGCGACTTTTAATAATCGTTGCCACGCACGTACCGACAAACCTAGTTTAACTAGTGTCTCCTCCAGCCACACCGCATCATTATATTCAATGACACAATACTTTCGGATTTCATGGTTATCCAGTCTCGCATTGAGTTTTTGCTGGCGATCATACTGCTGCTGCTGCGTGGCAATCACCCGAGCTCTTACCTCTGCACTACTTTCACTGTTTAGATTGGGATTACTTAGCATGCCGGATGGTGGCAGAGGGATCTCGACGGATAAATCAAAGCGATCAAGAAATGGCCCAGAAAGACGGCTTAGATAACGCAGCGTCTGTTCGGGCGTGCAGCGATTATGTTTGCCTTGATAGTGGCCTGTCGGACTGGGATTCATTGCGGCCAGAAGTTGAAAGTTTGCGGGGTAACTGATTTTAGCGCGAGTTCGGGAGATGTGGATCTCTCCTGATTCTATCGGCTCACGTAATGCATCGAGCACACGGCGCTCAAATTCTGGGAGTTCATCAAGGAACAACACGCCGTTGTGCGCCAACGATATCTCGCCAGGACGGGGAATCGAACCTCCGCCTACCATTGCACTCAGTGAAGCACTGTGGTGAGGCGCTCTGAATGGGCGCTGACGCCACTGCTGCTGTAGCGTATGTGGATTGACCAGGCTGATAATGGCTGCACTCTCCAGTGCTTCACTGTCGCTTAATGGCGGGAGTAATGTATTCAGTCGGCTGATTAACATCGTCTTACCTGTGCCCGGCGGGCCAATAAGCAACAGGTTATGTCCGCCAGCAGCAGTGATTTCTAGCGCTCGCTTCCCTTGCGACTGACCCAATATTTCATTGAGATCTTGCCGATGTTCAATGGGCTGCAGTTGTTGTTTTTCTGGGGCAGCTAACTCGCCTTTACCTTCCAGAAATGCACAAACCTCGGTGAGATGATTTGCGATAAGGCAGCCAGTTTGCTCAATCAAACCAAGTTCTGCGGCATTTTCATTGGCGACAATAATCTTCTTCCCTGATTTTAAAGCTTCCATAGCAGATGAAATCGCGCCCGGTACGCCACGTAACGCACCAGTAAGCGCTAACTCGCCGACGAACTCATATTGATCCAACTTATCTATGGAAAGCTGCTCAGATGCAGCCAGTAGCGCCAGAGCGATCGGTAAGTCATATCTACCACCGTCCTTAGGAAGGTCTGCCGGGGCGAGATTTATTGTGATTTTTCGGGCCGGAAAAGTGTAGCCACTGTTGATGATGGCACTTCGCACTCGATCTCGGGCCTCTCGTACTGTGGTTTCCGGTAACCCCACTAGCGTTAAACCCGGCAACCCCTGGCTTATATGAACCTCAACAGTTACCAGTGGCGCAGCGATACCTAAAGCGGCTCTTGTATTAACAACTGCCAGTGACATAGTTCGTTCCTCTGGGTGAACGTTCATCCTGTCAGCTTGCTGAAATTGTCTAAAGAGGCGAAATGGTGTTCCTCGAAATGCCTTCCAGACTTTTGGCTGAAATTTCTTTTTTGAAAAATATTCTGCGATATGACTCGCAAAACTTTTATCTCTTACCGGGAGTTTTGGTTCAGGAAATAAGAAATCGGTTTGAGTGAAATATTTTCACTATCTTCTTATTATCTGAAAACAAAAAGTTTTTCTATAAGTCGGTTTTTAAAGTACAGCGTCATCCATAAAAAAATCTTGTGCTTCTTCCTGTCTCTGTGATAACTCTGTAGGCATTACTTCGAACGAGTAGTCAGAATATACAAACATGAAAGCCCTTCTACGAGTGATTAGCCTGGTCGTGATTAGCGTGGTGGTGATTATTATCCCACCGTGCGGGGCTGCACTTGGAGAAAGAAAGGCTTAAAAATCAAGCCTGAATCGAAAAGAACCCCCGCACCGAAAGGTCCGGGGGTTTTTTGTTGGGTAAAAAAATTCGGAGAGGAACAGATGATGCGTCGCAGAATAAAATTCTGTTTCTACAGTAATGAGGCGGGGAACTAACTATGAATGGTGCACAGTGGGTGGTACATGCGTTGCGAGCGCAGGGTGTAGAAACAGTTTTCGGCTATCCGGGCGGCGCAATCATGCCAGTCTACGATGCGTTATATGACGGTGGCGTGGAACATTTACTCTGCCGTCACGAGCAAGGCGCAGCAATGGCAGCCATCGGATATGCACGTTCTACTGGAAAAACGGGCGTTTGCATCGCCACTTCTGGGCCTGGCGCCACCAATCTGATTACCGGCCTTGCTGATGCGTTGTTAGACTCCGTTCCAGTCGTTGCCATCACCGGACAGGTAGCCGCTCCCTTTATTGGCACCGATGCTTTCCAGGAAGTGGATGTTTTAGGGTTGTCCCTCGCTTGTACCAAACACAGTTTCCTCGTTGAATCTTTCGATGATTTACCCCGCATTCTTGCCGAAGCCTTCGAGATTGCAAATTCTGGCCGCCCGGGTCCCGTGTTGGTGGACATCCCTAAAGACATCCAGTTAGCACAGGGCGATCTGGAGCCGTGGTTATCGACCGTTGAAGACGATTTCGAGATGCCATATGCCGAGCTGCAACAAGCTCGTGAAATGATCGCAAACGCCCGTAAACCGATGCTGTATGTCGGCGGTGGTGTCGGTATGGCTCAGGCTGTTCCTGCGTTGCGCGAATTTATCGCCGCCACCAATATGCCTTCCAGCGTTACGCTGAAAGGTCTGGGTGCGGTTCCGGCTGATCATCCATTTTATACCGGCATGTTAGGCATGCACGGCACGAAAGCGGCTAACCTCGCGGTGCAAGAGTGCGATTTGTTGATTGCCGTTGGCGCGCGTTTTGATGACCGCGTAACCGGCAAGCTGAATACCTTTGCCCCCCACGCCAAAGTTATTCATATGGATATCGACCCGGCAGAATTAGGTAAATTGCGCCAGGCGCATGTCGGATTGCAGGGCGATTTGACTCAGCTGCTGCAAGCGTTGCAACAGTCGCTGGAGATCGCTGAATGGCAGCAAGAAGTTGCCGCCTTACGAGCCGAAAACCCGTGGCGTTACGATCATCCGGGCCAGGCCATTTTTGCCCCGTTATTACTGAAACAAATATCTGACCGCAAGCCGCAGGAATGCGTAGTGACTACGGATGTGGGCCAGCACCAAATGTGGACGGCTCAGCATATGTCCTTCACGCGCCCGGAAAACTTCATCACCTCTAGTGGTCTGGGCACGATGGGCTTCGGCTTGCCAGCGGCAGTTGGCGCGCAGGTTGCACGACCGAACGATACGGTCATCTGTATCTCGGGTGATGGCTCATTCATGATGAACGTTCAGGAGCTGGGCACCGTAAAACGAAAACAGCTGCCGTTGAAAATCGTTTTGCTGGATAACCAACGTTTAGGGATGGTTCGCCAGTGGCAACAGATGTTTTTCTCCGAACGCTATAGTGAAACCAATCTCTCCGATAACCCTGATTTCCTCACGCTGGCCAGCGCCTTTGGCATCCCTGGCCTCCACATTACTCGTAAAGACCAGGTCGAAGCCGCCATCGACACGATGCTGAACAGCGATGGCCCATTCATGCTTCACGTCTCAATTGATGAGTACGAAAACGTCTGGCCGTTGGTACCACCGGGTGCCAGTAACTCACAAATGCTGGAGAAATTATCATGATGCAACATCAGCTCGCAGTAACGGCCCGTTTTCGTCCAGAAACGCTGGAGCGCGTATTACGTGTCGTGCGCCATCGCGGTTTTCAGGTTTGTTCTATGAACATGGTCACGGTGGGGAATACCGACGATATTAATATTGAATTGACCGTTGCCAGCCTGCGCCCTGTCGAATTACTGTTTAGTCAATTAAGCAAACTGGTTGACGTTGGTCGCGTCGAAATCCAGCAACAAACAACACAACAAATCCGCGCCTGAGCGCAGAAGGAAGAGAATAATGACGACGAAGAAAGCTGATTACATCTGGTTCAATGGTGAGATGACGCCGTGGGGCGAGGCAAAGGTTCACGTAATGTCGCACGCACTTCATTACGGTACATCGGTGTTTGAAGGTATCCGTTGCTACGAATCTCACATTGGTCCAGTGGTGTTCCGCCATCGTGAACACATGCAGCGTTTGCGTGACTCCGCAAAAATCTATCGTTTCCCTGTATCACAAAGCGTTGATGAGCTGATGGAAGCTTGCCGCGCCGTTATCCGCAAAAACAATCTGACCAGTGCGTACATTCGCCCTCTGGTGTTTGTGGGCGACGTGGGTATGGGCGTTAACCCACCAGACGGTTATACCACTGATGTGATCATCGCAGCTTTCCCTTGGGGTGCATACCTGGGCGCTGAAGCGTTGGATCAAGGGATCGACGCGATGGTTTCTTCCTGGAACCGCGTTGCGCCAAACACCATTCCTACTGCGGCAAAAGCCGGTGGTAACTATCTTTCTTCTTTACTGGTTGGCAGCGAAGCACGTCGCCACGGTTATCAGGAAGGTATCGCGCTGGACGTGAATGGCTACTTGTCTGAAGGTGCGGGTGAAAACCTCTTTGAAGTGAAAGACGATATTCTGTTTACCCCGCCGTTTACTTCTTCTGCGCTGCCGGGCATTACCCGCGATGCCATTATCAAACTGGCGAAAGACCTGGGTATTGAAGTGCGCGAACAAGTGTTGTCTCGCGAATCACTTTACCTGGCCGATGAAGTGTTTATGTCCGGTACTGCGGCTGAAATCACGCCAGTGCGCAGTGTTGATGGTATTCAGGTCGGTGAAGGCCGTTGCGGCCCGGTCACCAAACGTATTCAGCAGGCATTTTTTGGCCTGTTCACCGGTGAAACAGAAGATAAATGGGGCTGGTTAGATCCAGTTAACCAATAATCAAAATATAACCAGGCGGAGGGTGATTACCGTCCGCTCGACAGACAGACTGGAGTAAATAAGCATGCCTAAGTACCGTTCAGCCACCACCACCCATGGCCGTAATATGGCGGGTGCCCGCGCATTGTGGCGCGCAACCGGGATGACCGATGACGATTTCGGCAAGCCAATTATTGCGGTAGTCAACTCCTTTACTCAGTTCGTGCCGGGTCACGTTCACCTGCGCGATTTGGGTAAGCTGGTTGCCGAAGAAATCGAAGCCTCCGGTGGCGTCGCTAAAGAATTCAACACCATCGCCGTTGATGACGGTATCGCTATGGGTCACGGCGGCATGCTTTATTCCCTGCCGTCACGCGAACTGATAGCTGATTCCGTGGAATACATGGTGAATGCGCACTGTGCAGACGCCATGGTTTGTATCTCCAACTGCGACAAAATCACCCCTGGGATGTTAATGGCCGCTTTGCGCCTGAATATTCCGGTCATTTTCGTTTCCGGCGGCCCGATGGAAGCCGGGAAAACCAAGTTGTCCGATCAAATCATCAAACTCGATCTGGTTGATGCCATGATTCAGGGTGCCGATCCTAAAGTCAGTGACGAGCAAAGCGAGCAGGTTGAGCGTTCTGCATGTCCAACTTGTGGTTCTTGTTCCGGTATGTTCACAGCGAACTCCATGAACTGCCTGACCGAAGCGTTGGGCTTATCCCAACCGGGTAACGGTTCTTTGCTGGCAACACACTCAGATCGTAAAGAGCTGTTCCTGAATGCTGGTAAACGCATCGTTGCGCTGACCAAGCGTTATTACGAGCAGGATGACGAAAGTGCATTGCCACGCAACATCGCCAACAAAGAAGCGTTTGAGAACGCCATGACGCTGGATGTCGCGATGGGCGGCTCGACCAATACCGTGCTGCACTTACTGGCTGCAGCTCAGGAAGCAGAACTCGATTTCACCATGACCGATATCGACCAGCTTTCCCGTAAAGTCCCGCAGCTTTGTAAAGTCGCGCCGAGCACCCCGAAATATCATATGGAAGACGTGCACCGCGCAGGTGGTGTAATCGGTATTTTGGGCGAGCTGGATCGCGGTGGCTTACTGCATCGCAATGTGAAAAACGTGCTGGGTCTGACACTGACGCAAACGCTGGAACAGTACGATGTCATGCTGACCAAAGACGAAAGCGTGAAAAGCATGTTCTCCGCAGGCCCGGCGGGCATTCGTACCACGAAGGCATTCTCGCAATCCTGTCGTTGGGACTCCCTGGATGTTGACCGTCAAAATGGTTGTATCCGTTCGAAAGAACATGCTTATAGCCAGGAAGGTGGCTTAGCGGTTCTGTACGGTAACTTTGCAGAAAACGGCTGTATTGTGAAAACCGCAGGCGTGGATGATGAAAGCCTGGTATTCCGAGGGCCTGCGAAAGTTTACGAAAGCCAGGATGATGCGGTTGAAGCAATTCTTGGTGGCAAAGTTGTCGCGGGCGACGTCGTCGTTATTCGCTACGAAGGGCCAAAAGGTGGGCCGGGCATGCAAGAGATGCTTTACCCAACAACCTTCCTGAAATCTATGGGCCTGGGTAAATCCTGTGCGCTGATCACCGATGGTCGTTTCTCTGGCGGCACGTCCGGTTTGTCTATCGGCCACGTTTCTCCGGAAGCGGCAAGCGGCGGTAATATCGCGCTGATTGAAGATGGCGACATGATTGCTATTGATATCCCTTCTCGTGGCATCCAACTGGAACTGTCCGAGCAACAAATGGCAGCGCGTCGTGAAGCGCAAGAAGCTCGCGGTGCTCAAGCCTGGACTCCACGTGCGCGTGAACGCCAGGTTTCCTTCGCTCTGCGCGCTTACGCAATGCTGGCCACCAGTGCTGATAAAGGCGCAGTGCGCGATAAAAGTAAGCTTGGAGGCTAACGATGGCCGAATCACAACCGCTACCAGACGCCCCTTGCGGGGCGGAATATCTGCGAGCTGTGCTGCGCGCTCCGGTTTACGAAGTCGCGCAGGTCACGCCATTGCAGAAGATGGAAAAGCTGTCTTCACGTCTGGATAACGTCATTCTGGTGAAACGTGAAGACCGGCAGCCAGTGCACAGTTTCAAACTGCGCGGCGCATACGCGATGATTGCCGGGCTTAACAGCGAGCAAAAAGCCAGTGGTGTGATTACTGCTTCTGCGGGCAACCACGCGCAGGGCGTGGCACTTTCTTCAACACGTTTGGGTATCAAATCTTTAATCGTCATGCCCGTTACTACGGCGGATATCAAAGTAGATGCTGTCAGAGCGTTTGGTGGGGAAGTGCTGCTACACGGCGCAAACTTTGATGAAGCGAAAGCTCGTGCAATCGAGCTTTCACAACAGCAGGGTTTCACTTACGTTCCTCCGTTCGACCATCCGGCAGTGATTGCCGGGCAGGGAACGCTGGCGCTTGAGCTGTTGCAACAAGATGCGCATATCGACCGGGTATTTGTTCCGGTTGGCGGCGGTGGTTTAGCGGCAGGTGTTGCGGTGCTGATCAAACAACTGATGCCGCAAATCAAAGTGATTGCTGTTGAAGCAGAAGACTCCGCTTGTCTGAAAGCGGCGTTAGATGCGGGCAAACCTGTTGATTTGGCGCGTGTGGGTGGGTTTGCTGAAGGCGTTGCGGTTAAGCGCATCGGCGATGAAACCTTCCGTCTGTGCCAGGAATATCTCGACGATATCATTACCGTGGATAGCGACGCGATTTGCGCTGCCATGAAAGATTTGTTCGAAGATGTGCGCGCGGTTGCTGAACCCTCTGGCGCTCTGGCGCTTGCAGGGATGAAGAAGTACATCCAACTGCATCAGATCCGTGGCGAACGCCTCGCGCATGTGCTTTCTGGTGCGAACGTAAACTTCCACGGCCTGCGTTATGTCTCTGAACGTTGTGAGCTTGGCGAACAGCGTGAAGCATTGCTGGCGGTAACCATTCCTGAGCAAAAAGGCAGCTTCCTGAAATTCTGCCAGTTGCTGGGTGGACGTTCGGTCACAGAGTTCAACTATCGCTATTCCAGTTCGTCAGAAGCCTGCATTTTCGTGGGTGTTCGCCTGACGCGTGGGGTGGAAGAACGACAAGAAATTCTCGCACTGCTGAATGAAGGCGGTTATGGCGTTGTCGATCTGTCTGATGACGAGATGGCGAAGCTGCACGTGCGCTACATGGTGGGTGGGCGTCCATCAAAACCATTAAGTGAGCGGTTGTACAGTTTCGAATTTCCGGAATCACCTGGTGCATTGCTGAAATTCCTGCAAACGCTGGGTACGCACTGGAATATTTCTCTGTTCCACTATCGCAGTCACGGTATGGATTATGGCCGCGTACTGGCGGCATTTGAACTGGGTGATAACGAGCCAGATTTCGAAACCCGTCTGAACGAGCTGGGCTACGACTGCCATGACGAGACAAACAATCCGGCGTTCCGTTTCTTCCTTGCGGGCTAGTGGCTGCCGGGCAGTAATTTCCAGAACGCATGCACAAGCGGCTCATTGAGCCGCTTTTTTTGTACACAAACGCCGAGCTCGAACGGCGTGTTTTCATCGCTACGTTCCAGTATTTGCACACGGTTGCGTACCGGCTCAGGACTATTCTCCAGCACGATTTCCGGAATCAGAGCCACCCCACAACCCAACGCCACCATCGAAACCATTGCCTCATGTCCTGCAACCGTCGCGTAGATAAACGGATTGCTGATTTTTTGACGGCGGAACCACAATTCAATACGGCGGCGTACTGGCCCTTGATCCGGCAAAATAAACGGCACTTTTGCCCAATCGGGATCTGGCTGGTTCACCTGCGCACGAACCGGGCAGGGCAGCGCTGGTGCGATAAGCGCTACAGATAAATTATCCAGAATCGAGAAGGCAACGCCTGGCGGTAATGTCTCGGGTTTACCGGCAATGGCGAGGTCGGCTTCATCTGAATCAACTTTTTGTACTGCATCGGCGGCATCGCCCGTAGTCAGTTTGATCTCTACATTGGGATGTTCAGCACGGAATCTGTCGAGAATGGGGGGTAAATGGCTGTATGCGGCGGTGACGGAGCAAAAAAGATGTAGCTCGCCGGACAGCGATGGCCCTTCTTGCCCAATCGTGTGGCGCATCTGTTGGTACTGCAACAGCGTGTGCTGCGCGAATTGTTTGAGCTGATCTCCGGCTTCAGTCAGCGTGACGGTGCGGTTATCGCGTAAAAATAAGGGTTGACCGAGATCGTCTTCAAGGCGCTGAATCTGGCGCGAAAGCGTGGAGGGGCTGACGTGCATCGCGCGTGCGCTTCTACCGAAATGGCGACTTTCCGCAAGATGAAGGAACGTTTTCAGATCGCGTAAATCCATGGTCATTAACCCTCATTTTCACGTTGCAATAATTGCAACGTCACGTTGTTAATATATCAATTTAAGCAACGCATTTCCTGTCATATAGTGGGTTCATTATTCGCAAGCACGACACGGCAAGCGAACCTTATAAAAGCACAACACGACAATCACGGAGTTACACGATGGCTAATTATTTCAACACTTTGAACCTGCGTCAGCAGTTGGCGCAACTGGGTAAATGCCGTTTCATGGGGCGTGCAGAATTCGCTGATGAAGCAAGCTACCTCAAAGGCAAAAAAGTCGTCATCGTCGGTTGTGGCGCGCAGGGTCTGAACCAGGGTCTGAACATGCGTGATTCCGGTCTGGACGTTGCTTATGCTCTGCGTGCAGAAGCTATCGCTGAAAAACGCGCTTCATGGCGTAAAGCGACAGAGAACGGTTTTAAAGTGGGCACTTACGAAGAACTGATCCCACAAGCGGATCTGGTTGTTAACCTGACGCCAGACAAACAGCACTCAGCAGTTGTTAAAGCTGTGCAGCCGATGATGAAAGACGGCGCAGCACTGGGTTACTCCCACGGTTTCAACGTGGTTGAAGTCGGCGAGCAAATCCGTAAGGACATCACCGTTGTGATGGTTGCCCCAAAATGCCCGGGTACTGAAGTTCGTGAAGAATACAAACGTGGTTTCGGTGTTCCGACTCTGATTGCGGTTCACCCGGAAAACGATCCAAAAGGCGAAGGCATGGCAATCGCTAAAGCCTGGGCTGCTGCAACTGGCGGCCATCGTGCAGGTGTTCTGGAATCTTCCTTCGTGGCAGAAGTAAAATCTGACCTGATGGGCGAGCAAACAATCCTGTGCGGTATGCTGCAAGCGGGTTCCCTGCTGTGCTTCGACAAGCTGGTGGAAGAAGGTACTGACCCGGCATACGCAGAAAAACTGATTCAGTTCGGCTGGGAAACCATCACCGAAGCGCTGAAACAAGGCGGTATTACGCTGATGATGGACCGTTTGTCCAACCCGGCAAAAATCCGTGCTTACGCGCTGTCTGAACAACTGAAAACCATCATGGCTCCGCTGTTCCAGAAACACATGGACGACATCATCTCCGGCGAATTCTCTTCCGGCATGATGGCTGACTGGGCTAATGACGATAAAAATCTGCTGACCTGGCGTGAAGAGACCGGCAAAACTGCGTTCGAAACCGCAGCACAGTTTGAAGGTAAAATCTCTGAGCAGGAATATTTCGATAAAGGCGTTCTGATGATCGCGATGGTGAAAGCGGGCGTTGAGCTGGCGTTTGAAACCATGGTTGATGCGGGCATCATCGAAGAGTCTGCTTACTACGAATCACTGCACGAACTGCCGCTGATTGCGAACACCATCGCTCGTAAGCGTCTGTACGAAATGAACGTGGTTATCTCCGATACTGCTGAATACGGTAACTACCTGTTCTCTTACGCAGCGGTTCCATTGCTCAAAGAGTTCATGACTACGCTGCAGGCAGGCGATCTGGGTAAAGAAATCCCGGCGGGTGCGGTTGATAACGCGCAACTGCGTGATGTTAACGAAGCCATTCGTAACCATGAAATCGAAGCGGTTGGTAAGAAACTGCGCGGCTACATGAAAGATATGAAGCGTATCGCTGTAGCGGGTTAATCGAGCTTTAGAGTTTTAGAAGTGAAAAGGCCGGGAGATTTCCCGGCCTTTCTTTTAATTGCGGTACAACACTTTGATGATGTGGTAACCAAACTGCGTGTGCAGCGGGCCGGTTGGCTCCAGCAGCGGGCAGGAGAACACCACTTTATCGAACGCCGGAACCATCTGGCCCTGACGGAATTCACCTAAGTGACCACCTTTTTTGCCTGATGGGCAGGTGGAATGCTTTTTAGCCAGTTTTTCAAAGTCGCCGCCATTCTGAAGCTGCGCCAAAATTTCCTGAGCCAGTTTTTCTTCCTTAACAAGGATATGCAATGCTGCCGCGGTTTTTGCCATGATAGTGCCTTGAGTCGTATGGATTACGCTCGCTATACTACCACGCTGTTTTTCTCCCCTCCCGACTTTCATTGAGTGACCTTATGCGTTTAAACCCTGGCCAACAACAAGCTGTTGAATTTGTAACCGGACCCTGTCTGGTCCTGGCGGGCGCAGGCTCGGGCAAAACGCGTGTGATCACCAACAAAATGGCGTACTTGATTCGTGAATGCGGTTATCAGGCTCGCCATATCGCAGCCGTGACGTTTACCAACAAAGCGGCGCGTGAGATGAAAGAACGTGTGGCGCAAACATTGGGGCGCAAAGAAGCGCGCGGTTTGTTGATCTCAACTTTCCATACCTTGGGGCTTGAGATAATCAAACGTGAGTTTGCCGCATTGGGGATGAAATCGAACTTCTCATTGTTTGATGACACCGACCAGACAGCCTTGCTGAAAGAGCTGACGGAAGGTTTGCTCGAAGACGACAAGACATTATTGCAGCAGCTGATCTCGACGATCTCAAACTGGAAAAATGATCTGATGACGCCGTCTCAGGCAGCGGCGCAGGCTAAAGGTGAGCGTGACCGAATCTTCGCCCATTGTTATGGCCTCTACGATACCCATCTGAAATCCTGCAACGTGCTGGATTTTGACGATCTGATTTTGCTGCCGACGCTGCTTTTACAGAGCAATGAAGAGGTGCGTGAGCGTTGGCAAAATCGCATCCGCTATTTGCTGGTGGATGAATACCAGGATACCAACACCAGCCAGTACGAACTGGTGAAGTTGCTGGTGGGCGCGCGGGCTCGCTTTACTGTGGTGGGCGATGACGATCAGTCTATTTACTCCTGGCGTGGTGCACGGCCACAAAACCTGGTATTGCTGAGCCAGGATTTCCCCGCGCTCCAGGTTATCAAACTTGAGCAGAATTACCGTTCTTCGGGCCGAATCCTGAAGGCCGCGAACATTCTGATCGCCAATAACCCCCATGTGTTTGAAAAAAGACTGTTTTCTGAACTGGGTTACGGCGCGGAATTAAAAGTGGTGACGGCGAACAGTGAAGATCATGAAGCTGAACGGGTCACCGGCGAACTGATTGCCCATCACTTTATTAATAAAACCAACTATAAAGATTACGCCATTCTCTATCGCGGAAATCACCAGTCGCGCGTGTTTGAAAAAATGCTGATGCAGAACCGAATTCCGTATCGCATCTCTGGCGGCACGTCGTTTTTCTCACGACCGGAAATTAAAGATTTATTAGCTTATCTGCGTGTGTTGACCAACCCGGATGACGACAGTGCATTCATGCGGGTTGTGAATACGCCGAAGCGCGAAATTGGCCCGGCAACGCTGCAAAAACTGGGTGCCTGGGCGACGCAGCGGAATAAAGGGTTGTTTGGCGCAAGTTTCGATATGGGACTGAGCCAAACGCTGAGCGGGCGTGGCCTGGAGTCATTACAGCGTTTCACTCACTGGCTGCGTGATGTTGCCAATTTGGCTGAACGTGAACCGATTGCGGCAGTACGTGATTTGATTCACGGCATTGACTATGAAAGCTGGCTGTATGAAACATCGCCTAGCCAGAAAGCCGCAGAAATGCGCATGAAGAACGTTAATCTTCTGTTTAGCTGGATGACGGAAATGCTGGAAGGCTCGGAAATGGAAGAGCCGATGACGCTCACGCAGGTTGTCACGCGTTTTACTCTGCGAGATATGATGGAGCGCGGTGAGAATGACGAAGACACAGATCAGGTGCAACTGATGACCCTTCATGCCTCGAAGGGGCTGGAATTTCCATATGTCTTTTTAGTGGGAATGGAAGAAGGGATTTTGCCGCACCAGAGCAGTATTGATGAAGACAATATCGACGAAGAGCGCCGCCTGGCGTATGTGGGAATTACTCGAGCCCAGAAAGAACTTACGTTTACGCTTTGCAAAGAACGCCGTCAGTATGGCGAACTGATTCGCCCTGAACCCAGCCGTTTTTTGCTTGAATTACCGCAGGACGATTTGCAGTGGGAGACAGAACGCAAAGTTGTTTCCGCTGAAGAGCGTATGAATAAGGGGCAGAGTAATGTTGCCAACATCCGTGAAATGCTGGCAAAAGCGCGTAAAAGTTGAGTTACTGAATCGACAAAGGCCAGTGGACGTAACTTTGCCACAGGCTTTCTTGTGCCAGTAATTCTGCACCGAGAGGATGGCATTCCAGCCAGTTCTCCGGGAGCACAAGATTCAGGGTTTCACCTTCAACTTTCAGCGTAATTTCCGGCAGAATGTCATCCCGGCGGCGACTGGCGAAAATAATAGCCAGTCGTAACAGGCGACAAATATGTTCTGCAATGCGCGGAGGTACGGCGTTTTGCTGATGCAGCGAGGATAAATCGACAGGGTTCGTCTGATTAAGCATTAACGTCGCCAGCAGTTTTTTCTGCGCTGGCGTGTAACCCGGAAGATCAAGATTCTTTACCAGATAGGCGGCATGCTGTGGCGCTTGTTTGAAGTCCACACTCAGGCCAATTTCATGAAGTAACGCTGCGCTGTTGAGCATTTCGATGCTGAGCGGCGTTAAGTTCCACGCATCGGTAACCTGGTTGGCGAGAGCCTGGGCTAACTGCTGGACGCGCTCTGCCTGGCTGATATCCACCATAAAACGACGTTGGATATTACGGACTGTGCGGCTTCTGATTTCCTGGTTAACGGACAAATGAAGCATTCCGTAGACCAGACCTTCACGCAGCGCACCGCCGGCGAGCGTCATGCAATTAATCGATAACTCTTCGAAAATCGCAATTAAAATAGCCAGCCCGCTTGGGAATACCAGTGCTCTTTCAAGCGTTAAACCTTCAATTTCCAGCTCTTCAAGACGCCCGCATTGAATCGCCCTTTGCTTCAACTGCTGTAGCTTCGCAAGCGTAATGCGTTCATCCATCCCTTGCGCCATCATGATTTCTTGCAATGCTTGTACAGTCCCTGAGGCTCCGACACACACTTTCCAGCCATGATGTTTTAGCTGATCACACACTGGGCGCAGGACTTCTTTTGCGGCGAGTTCAGCGGCATCAAAATTTTCTTGAGCCAGGTTTCGGTCGCTAAAAAAGCGCTCAAGCCAGGTGACGCAACCCATAGATAAGCTAAAGAGAGCGGTTGTTTGTGCACCCGTTCCTGTAACCAGTTCTGTGCTGGCACCACCGATATCAACGACTAAGCGCTGATCGGCACCACCTGTAGTGTGAGCCACACCCTGATAAATCAGGCGTGCTTCTTCTTCACCATGAATAATTTGCACCGGGCAGCCGAGAATTTTTTCAGCTTGCAGGATGAATTCATTGGCATTGGTGGCAAGGCGGAGTGTCGCAGTGGCGACAACACGAATTTGTGCTTGAGGGATATCCTGGAGACGTTCAGCAAATAAGCGCAGGCATTGCCACCCGCGCTCCATCGCTTCGCGTGAAAGCGTATTATCTCTGCTTAAGCCCGCAGCAAGGCGTACTTTCCGTTTAATCCGGGCAAGGGTTTGTATGCTCCCTGCCACCTCACGTACAACCAACATATGAAAGCTATTAGAGCCTAAATCAATTGCAGCATACAGTGAGGTGGAGCTGAGCATAAATTTTAACCTGTGCGACGGCGATTACCACGGGGTGCGCCACCATTACGGCGAGGACCGTTACCCGGACGGGCACGCGTCAGACGCTTCGGTGGAGGAAGTTCGCTTAACAGTGCTTCAGTTTTGTACTTACTGACCGGAATTGAGTGACCAATGTAGGTTTCAATGGCAGACAGGTTCAACGCATAGTCTTCACACGCCAGACTAATGGAATGGCCACTTTCGCCAGCACGGCCTGTACGGCCAATACGGTGAACGTAGTCTTCGCAGTCATCTGGTAAATCATAGTTGAATACGTGAGTCACTAATGGAATATGCAAGCCACGAGCTGCTACGTCGGTTGCGACCAGAATATCCAGATCACCACGGGTAAATTCTTCAAGGATACGCAGACGTTTTTTCTGAGCAACATCACCCGTTAATAGGCCAACGCGATGCCCGTCAGCGGCGAGGTGACCCCAAATATCTTCACAACGGTGTTTGGTGTTAGCGAAGATAATTGCACGGTCCGGCCATTCTTCTTCGATGAGCGTTTGCAGCAGGCGCATTTTCTCTTCGTTAGAAGGGTAGAACAGCTCTTCTTTGATACGATGGCCGGTTTTTTGTTCCGGTTCCACTTCCACGTATTCCGCATTGTTCATTTGCTCGAAGGCAAGTTCACGCACACGGTAAGATAATGTCGCGGAAAACAGCATGTTGAGACGCTGGGTTACAGGCGGCATGCGACGGAACAACCAGCGGATATCTTTAATAAAGCCCAGATCGTACATGCGATCTGCTTCATCCAACACCACAACCTGAATTGCGCCTAAGTTAATGTGGTTTTGCTTGGCATAATCAATCAAACGGCCAGTTGTGCCGATAAGAATATCAACACCGCTTTCCAGAACTTTAAGCTGTTTGTCGTAGCCATCACCACCGTAGGCCAGGCCGAGTTTCAGGCCGGTCGTTTGTGCTAGTGGTTCTGCATCAGAGTGAATTTGTACTGCCAGTTCACGAGTCGGCGCCATGATTAAGGCACGCGGCTGGTTCACCTGGCGGTTCTCTGGAACCGGGTGAGAGAGTAAATAATGGAACGTTGACGTTAAAAACGCCATCGTTTTGCCAGTACCGGTTTGCGCCTGCCCTGCAACGTCACGATTCGCTAGTGTCAGCGGTAGTGCCAGTGCCTGAATTGGGGTGCAGTAATGGAACCCTTTATTTTCAAGGGCTTCAATCACCTTAGGGTGCAGGGCGAAGTCGGAAAACTTCTGTTCGGTCAAATGTGTTTTGCTCATAGTGTGGTAGAATATCAGCTAACTATTGCTTTACGAAAGCGTATCCGGTGAAATAAAGTCAACCTTAAGTTGGTTAATGCTACACCAACAAGGTAGACACAATCCTGCGGAGTAGAAC
>CBCPKK010000030.1:0-79691 GCA_965119215.1 uncultured Buttiauxella sp. | reverse complement strand
ATCTGGCATAAAGGAATCTCAGCCGGTGCGTGCGGGTTCGCAATTTTTTGTGAGCCGCTGGACGCCCGGCGTCAGTCATGCTAAGTTACTTTTACTGCATTTTGAACTTGTCTTATAGTTTGAATCTTTGTAATACCCAATGCTTCCAGTTAACTTTCACTAAGACACTGTTTTACAGAGAACATACGGTCGCATAATCGATTTCGGGCATATCACCCATTCCGTCGTATCGTTTCAGTTCTGCGTTTTTCCTATGACCAGACAGCGATTAGACATGTGGTGGTGGCCATTAAACAGGCATGGATGACCCTGCCATACCATTCACAATACATGTTCGAGATTTACCCCGAGTTTAAGAACCCACCATTATGAATCTTACCGAATTAAAGAATACGCCGGTTTCTGAGCTGATTACTCTCGGCGAAAATATGGGGCTGGAAAACCAAGCCCGTATGCGCAAGCAGGACATTATTTTCTCCATCCTGAAGCAACATGCGAAGAGTGGCGAAGATATCTTTGGTGACGGTGTGCTGGAGATATTGCAGGATGGATTTGGTTTCCTCCGCTCCGGAGACAGTTCCTACCTCGCAGGCCCCGACGACATCTACGTATCTCCAAGCCAAATCCGCCGTTTCAACCTCCGCACAGGGGATACCATCTCCGGTAAGATTCGCCCGCCGAAAGAAGGTGAGCGTTACTTTGCGTTGCTGAAAGTAAACGAAGTCAACTATGACAAACCGGAAAATGCGCGTAGCAAAATCCTGTTTGAAAACTTGACCCCGCTGCATGCTAACTCTCGTTTACGCATGGAACGTGGTAACGGTTCTACCGAAGACTTAACGGCACGTGTACTGGATTTGGCCTCGCCAATCGGTCGTGGCCAGCGTGGCCTGATTGTGGCACCGCCAAAAGCCGGTAAAACCATGCTGCTGCAAAATATCGCAACCAGCATTGCGTATAACCACCCAGACTGCGTGCTGATGGTTCTGCTGATCGACGAACGTCCGGAAGAAGTGACCGAGATGCAGCGTCTGGTGAAAGGCGAAGTTATCGCGTCCACCTTTGACGAACCCGCATCTCGCCACGTTCAGGTAGCCGAAATGGTTATCGAGAAAGCGAAGCGTCTGGTTGAGCATAAGAAAGACGTTATTATTTTGCTCGACTCCATCACCCGTCTGGCTCGTGCTTACAACACCGTTGTACCGGCATCTGGCAAAGTGTTGACCGGTGGTGTGGATGCTAACGCCCTGCATCGCCCGAAACGCTTCTTCGGTGCTGCACGTAACGTGGAAGAGGGTGGTAGCTTGACTATCATCGCAACCGCGCTGGTTGATACCGGTTCTAAAATGGATGAAGTTATCTACGAAGAATTTAAAGGTACCGGCAACATGGAACTGCATCTGGCGCGTAAAATCGCAGAGAAGCGTGTGTTCCCTGCCATCGACTACAATCGTTCAGGTACGCGTAAAGAAGAGTTGCTTACTACCCAGGAAGAGCTGCAGAAAATGTGGATCTTGCGTAAAATCATCCACCCAATGGGTGAGATCGATGCCATGGAATTCCTCATCAACAAGTTGGCGATGACGAAAACCAACGAAGACTTCTTCGATATGATGAAGCGCTCGTAAGCAACAAAAACTCGGGGAACGCCACGCTTAGACGTGGCGTTTTTCTTTAGTGGTATATACGATATAGAATCAACGAATCACAGTTGAGCAACAACAGTGGCAATGGATGCCGCGCTGTTATCAGTCCTACGCTCGGACAGTGCTGTTTATATAATAAACGGATCATTCAAGGATTAGATGTATATAACCATTGGACTGGGTAGACTTCGATTGAGTTCGCCTTGACCTTTTATTTTGCAGAGAGCTTGCACTGTGAACTTAATCACTGCTGGAACTGACCTGGTCAGTATTTTTTTATTCACCACCGTTTTTATTTTTTTTGCGCGTAAAGCTGCAAAAACAATCGGTCTGGTCGATAAACCAAACTTCCGCAAACGCCATCAGGGACTCATTCCTTTGGTTGGCGGCATTTCTGTTTATGCCGGTATCTGCTTTACCTTCCTGATTGCTGATTATTATATCCCACATGCATCGTTATACCTGGCCTGCGCCGGTGTGTTGGTGTTCGTCGGTGCTCTGGACGACCGTTTTGATATCAGTGTTAAAATTAGAGCTACGGTTCAGGCACTTATCGGCATTGTGATGATGGTTGTCGGGAAATTATACCTGCTTAGCCTTGGGCATATTTTTGGTTCCTGGGAAATGGTACTCGGTCCATTCGGTTACTTTTTGACGTTGTTCGCTGTTTGGGCGGCAATAAATGCCTTCAATATGGTCGATGGTATCGACGGCCTGTTGGGGGGGCTTTCTTGTGTCTCCTTTGCAGCAATGGGAATCATCCTGTATTTCGATGGGCAGCTAAGCCTGGCGATGTGGTGCTTCGCAATGATTGCCGCCATCCTTCCTTATATTCTGTTAAACCTCGGAATACTTGGCCGTCGCTATAAAGTGTTTATGGGTGATGCGGGCAGTACTCTCATCGGCTTTACCGTTATCTGGATTTTACTGGAAACGACACAGGGCCAAACCCACCCTATTAGCCCAGTGACCGCATTGTGGATTATTGCCATTCCATTAATGGACATGATTGCCATCATGTACCGCCGGTTGCGCAAAGGCATGAGTCCTTTCTCTCCAGACCGCCAGCATATTCATCATTTGATCATGCGCGCTGGTTTTACTTCTCGTCAGGCCTTTGTGCTTATCACCACTGCAGCTGCGTTGCTTGCAGCAATTGGTGTAGCGGCAGAATACATACATTCTATTCCTGAGTGGGTAATGTTGGCATTATTCTTGCTTGCATTTGTTCTGTATGATTATTGCATCAAACGCGCCTGGAAAGTGGCTCGTTTTATAAGGCGCCATAAGCGTCGGCAACGTAGAAGCGGTAGCATTTCTTAATTCTGAAAGTAATTGGGGAAGTGATGAAACAAAACGTGCCAGGAAATAACCCGGGAATGGTAGACAACGAGTTAGACATTCGTGGTTTATTCCGGACACTATGGCAAGGGAAGTTGTGGATTATTGGCATGGCAGTTTTGTTTGCTGCCGTCGCGCTAATCTATACTTTTTTTGCCAGGCAGGAATGGAGCGCTAACGCGATAACCGATCGCCCTACAGTGAACATGTTGGGTGGATATTATTCGCAGCAGCAGTTCCTGCGTAATCTTGATCTCAGAGCCAATATGCTGCCGGTTGATCAGCCGTCGGTAACGGATGAAGCTTACAAAGAATTCATCATGCAGCTGTCTGCTTACGATACTCGCCGTGATTTTTGGTTACAGACCGACTATTACAAGCAGCGTCAGGTGGGCAACAGTAAAGCGGATGCCGCGCTATTAGACGAACTGGTTGATAATATTCAGTTTACCGCTGGCGATCCTGCACGAAATACCAGCGATAGCGTTAAACTGATTGCGGAAACAGCGGCTGACGCTAACAACCTGTTGCGTCAATATGTCGCTTTTGCCAGCCAGCGTGCGGCAAGCCATCTTAATGAAGAGTTAACGGGGGCCTGGGCTGCTCGTACTATTCAGATGAAGGCACAAGTTAAACGCCAGGAAGCGGTTGCGAAATCCATTTTCGATCGCAAAGTACACAGTGTTGAGCAAGCGCTGAAAATTGCACAACAGCAAAATATTGCTAAGAGTGAAACAGAAGTTCCTGCCGACGAGTTACCTGATTCTGAAATGTTCATGTTAGGACGTCCTATGTTGCAAGCTCGCCTTGAAAGCCTGCAAGCGGTAGGGCCAAACTATGACATCGACTATGACCAGAACCGAGCCATGCTGTCGACGCTGAACGTTGGGCCAACGCTTGACGCTCGCTTCCAAACCTACCGCTATTTACGTACCCCTGAAGAGCCCGTGAAGCGTGATAGCCCGCGCCGGGTATTCTTGCTGATCATGTGGGGTATGGTTGGGGCCCTGATTGGTGCTGGTGTGGCATTAGCCCGCAGACCAAAATTTTTATAACGCCCTTACCCGGTGAAGGCTTGATGGACGGCCTTCGCCTTTTTTAACAAAAGAGAATCGCTGTGAAAGTGTTAACTGTTTTTGGCACGCGCCCGGAAGCTATAAAAATGGCTCCGCTGGTTGATGCGTTGGCAAAAGACGCGTTTTTTGACGCAAAAGTATGCGTGACAGCACAGCATCGCGAGATGTTGGACCAGGTGCTGAATTTATTTTCTATCGAGCCGGATTATGATTTAAACATTATGAAACCGGGGCAAGGGCTAACGGAAATTACCTGCCGTATTCTCGAAGGATTAAAGCCGATACTTGAGTCATTTAAGCCCGATGTGGTGCTGGTTCATGGTGATACCACCACGACAGTAGCCACCAGTCTGGCAGCATTTTATCAGCGTATTCCTGTCGGCCATGTTGAAGCGGGCCTGCGTACCGGCGACCTGTATTCTCCGTGGCCGGAAGAAGCGAACAGAACGATCACCGGGCACCTGGCGATGTATCACTTCGCGCCGACCGAAAATTCCCGACAAAACCTGATACGCGAAAATATCAGCGATACTAAAATCTTCGTTACCGGTAATACGGTAATTGATGCGCTGATTTCTGTTCGTGACCGTGTATTGGCCGATGATAGCCTGCGCAGCTCTCTGGCAAAGTGCCATCCGTTCCTGGATAGCAGCAAAAAACTGATTTTGGTAACAGGCCACCGCCGCGAAAGTTTTGGTGATGGCTTTGAGCGCATTTGTCACGCTTTGGCCGAAATTGCTAAAGAAAACAGTGATGTTCAAATTGTTTATCCGGTTCACCTGAATCCGAATGTCAGCGAGCCTGTGACCCGTATTCTTGGCGACGTTAAAAACGTGGTGTTGATAGACCCGCAGGAATACCTGCCGTTTGTCTATCTGATGAACCAGGCATATCTGATTCTTACTGACTCAGGTGGCATCCAGGAAGAAGCGCCGTCACTGGGTAAACCGGTGTTAGTCATGCGTGATACGACGGAACGCCCTGAAGCCGTTGACGCAGGGACTGTTCGTCTGGTGGGTACGGATACTCAAGAGATTGTCCGCCAGGTTACGCGTTTACTGAAAGACGAAAACGAATATCAAGTCATGAGCCGGGCACATAATCCTTATGGTAATGGCAAAGCTTGTGAGCAAATTTTGGCTGCCTTGAAGAATCAGGTGAAACAATGAGTTTTGCAACCATCTCTGTTATTGGTCTTGGCTATATCGGATTACCGACCGCTGCCGCATTTGCTTCTAAACAGCAAAACGTTGTGGGTATTGATATCAACCAACATGCAGTAGATACCATTAATCGTGGTGCTATTCATATTGTGGAACCAGACCTGGATAAGGTGGTTAAAACGGCGGTTGAAGGCGGCTTTTTGCGTGCCAGCACACAACCGGTTGAAGCCGATGCTTTTTTGATTGCGGTACCAACGCCGTTTAAAGGCGATCACGAACCTGACATGGTTTTCGTCAAAGCCGCGGCTGAATCCATTGCACCAGTACTAAAGAAAGGAACGCTGGTGATTCTTGAGTCAACTTCGCCAGTGGGTTCAACCGAGCAAATGGCTGCCTGGTTGGCAGACCTTCGCCCAGATCTGACATTCCCGCAGCAGGCTGGCGAAGCGGCAGATATTAATGTCGCGTACTGTCCTGAGCGTGTGCTGCCGGGTCAGGTGATGGTCGAGCTTATCAAAAACGATCGTGTGATTGGCGGAATGACATCTGTCTGCTCTGCTCGCGCAAGCGAGTTGTACAATATATTCCTCGAAGGCGAGTGCGTGGTGACGAACTCCCGTACCGCTGAAATGTGCAAACTAACCGAGAACAGTTTCCGCGATGTGAATATCGCATTCGCAAACGAGCTTTCGCTGATTTGTGCCGCTCAGGAGATTAACGTCTGGGAACTGATTCGCCTGGCTAATCGTCATCCGCGCGTCAATATTCTTCAGCCGGGCCCTGGTGTAGGCGGGCACTGTATTGCCGTTGATCCCTGGTTTATCGTGGCGCAGAATCCTGAACAAGCACAGTTGATTCGCACAGCGCGTGAAGTCAATGATGGCAAACCTCACTGGGTCGTTAATCAGGTGAAAGCCGCCGTCGCAGACTGCCTTTCAGAAACGGGCAAGCGAGCCTGCGAAATTACCATCGCCTGCTTTGGTCTTGCGTTTAAACCGAATATCGATGATTTACGTGAAAGCCCTGCAATGGAAATTGCTGAGCTTCTCAGTTCCTGGCACAGCGGTAAAATGATGGTGGTTGAGCCAAATATCCATCAGTTGCCAAAAAAACTGGCCGGGCACTGTGAATTAGCCTCCGTTGATGAAGCTCTCCAACAGGCCGATGTCCTGGTGATGTTAGTCGATCACCATGCTTTCAAATCCATTCCGGGTACGCAAGTTCAGCAACGCTGGATTGTTGATACCAAAGGGGTCTGGCGCTAGGTTTCGCCAGAGACGGGTGAAACCGATGACGTCTTACTCCATCCCTGTTCACGCAAGAATTGAATCTCTTAACTGGGAGAATCAATTCTTTGCGGTGAACAGCGGGATCCTTCGTTTTGAAGACGAGTCACCATTGCTGACGACACAAATCCTTGATGCTTATTCCCGTGTGCAGGCGAAAATCCCCGCTCAGCGAACTGACTGGCTTGATGGCTTGCAGCACTTTGGTTTTAAGCTGGTTGAAGGGGAAGTTGACCTGGCACTAGCTGTTGGCACGCAAAATGCTGTGTCTTCTCTACAGCTGGCAACAAGCGCTGATATCCCTGTTTTGCGTGATTTAGCCGCTAAAATTTTTACACAAAGCCGATTTCGTGCACCCTGGTATCGAGCAGCTGATAGCGGTCGCTTTTACGCCCAATGGGTTGAGAATGCGGTGCTGGGAACCTTTGATCACGAATGTTTGCTGTTGAAAAGCGATGATGCGATTCAAGGCTTTGTTAGCATGCGGCAGTTAAATGAGTGCGAGGCGCGTATTGGCTTGCTGGCGGGTCGTGGTGTGGGTGGTCAACTCATGGAATCCGCCCGTTTTTGGTGTCAGCAACGAGGGTTACAAACGCTTCGTGTCGCTACGCAAATCAGCAATACCGCAGCTTTGCGACGTTATATTCAAAGCGGTGCCAGCATAGAAAGCACCGCCTTCTGGTTATACAGGTGAAAAAATGATCCCATTTAATGCTCCGCCAGTAGTAGGTACGGAAATCGAATACATGCAGGCCGCGATGGGTAGCGGCAAGCTCTGTGGTGATGGCGGCTTTACTCGCCGTTGCCAGCAGTGGATGGAGCACCGTTTTGGCAGCAAAAAAGTGCTGCTAACACCTTCCTGTACCGCGTCGCTGGAAATGGCGGCGCTGCTATTGAATATTCAGTCCGGTGATGAAGTCATCATGCCGAGCTATACCTTCGTTTCAACTGCGAATGCTTTCGTGCTGCGCGGCGCAAAAGTTGTGTTTGTTGATGTTCGCCCGGACACCATGAACATTGACGAAAAGCTGATTGAAGCGGCCATTACCGAGAAAACGCGTGCGATTGTCCCTGTTCATTACGCTGGCGTTGCCTGCGAAATGGACACCATTATGGCGATTGCGAACAAGCATAATCTCTTTGTTGTGGAAGATGCTGCACAGGGCGTGATGTCGACCTACAAAGGCCGCGCATTAGGAACCATTGGCCATATTGGGTGCTTCAGCTTCCATGAAACCAAAAACTACACGGCAGGTGGCGAAGGTGGTGCGACGCTGATTAACGATGCGTCGCTTATTGAACGCGCGGAAATCATTCGCGAGAAAGGCACCAACCGCAGCCAGTTCTTCCGTGGTCAGGTCGATAAATACACCTGGCGCGATATTGGCTCAAGCTACCTGATGGCCGATCTGCAAGCTGCATATCTGTGGGCACAATTGGAAGCCGCGGAGCAGATTAACCAGCAGCGGCTGAAATTGTGGCATGCCTATTATGATGCGCTGTCTCCTCTGGCCAAAGCCGGACGGATTGAACTGCCATCGATTCCAAAAGACTGTGTGCAGAATGCGCATATGTTTTATATCAAGCTGCGTGATATTGACGCCCGCAGCGCGCTGATTGCGTATCTCAAAGAAGCAGAAATTCTGGCGGTATTCCACTACATCCCACTACATGACTGCCCTGCGGGTGAAAAGTTTGGTTACTTCCATGGCGAAGACCGCTTCACCACTCAAGAGAGCGAGCGCCTGTTGCGCCTGCCACTGTTCTATAACTTGTCTCCTGCGAACCAACGTACTGTCATCAATACGTTGCTAAGCTACTTCTCCTGATATGTCACTCGCGAAAGCCTCAGTGTGGACCGCAGGGTCCACGCTGGTAAAAATTGCTGCCGGTTTGCTGGTGGTGAAGCTGCTTGCTGTGTCATTCGGGCCCAGTGGTGTGGGTCAGGCCGGGAATTTCCGCCAGATGGTCACCGTATTAGGCGTGCTTGCCGGTGCAGGAATTTTCAACGGCGTGACGAAATACGTCGCGCAGTATCACGACCAGCCAGAAGAACTGCGCAAAGTCATCGGCACATCGTCGGCGATGGTTCTGGGTTTCTCCACTCTTTTAGCCATCATCTTTGTCTTTGCGGCAAAGCCAATCAGCCTTGGCTTGTTCGGGCATGAAAATTACCAGGACCTGGTACGGCTGGTGGCGTTAGTGCAGATGGGCATCGCCTGGGCGAACCTGTCGCTGGCTATCATGAAAGGTTTTCGTGACGCAGCGGGTAACGCGCTGGCGTTGATTGGCGGCAGCATTATCGGCGTGATGGCTTATTACCTTTGCTATCGTCTGGGCGGTTATCAGGGGGCATTGCTGGGTTTGGCGTTGGTGCCTGCATTGGTGCTCATTCCGGCGGGAACCATGCTGGTCAGGCGCGAACATGTCCCGCTTAGCTATCTGAAACCGCAGTGGGACAAAATATACGCCAGCAGCCTGGGCAAGTTCACCATCATGGCGCTGATTACATCTGTGACGCTGCCAGTCGCTTACGTGATGATGCGTAACCTGCTTGCTGAGCACTACAGCTGGGATGATGTCGGCATCTGGCAGGGTGTGAGCAGCATTTCGGATGCCTATCTGCAATTCATTACGGCTTCATTTAGCGTTTACCTGCTGCCAACACTTTCGCGCTTAACCAACAAACATGACATTAGCCGCGAAATTGTCCGCTCGCTGAAATTTGTCCTGCCCGCTGTGGCGCTGGCAAGCCTCACCGTCTGGCTGTTACGCGACTTCGCCATATGGCTGCTTTTTTCACATAAATTCATCGCGATGCGCGATCTCTTTGCCTGGCAATTGGTGGGCGATGTGTTGAAAGTCGGCTCGTATGTGTTTGGCTATCTGGTGATAGCCAAAGCATCGCTTCGCTTCTATATTTTGACTGAAATCAGTCAGTTTGCTTTGTTGACCGGCTTTTCACATTGGCTTATACCTGCACACGGAGCCTTAGGGGCCGCGCAGGCTTATATGGCAACGTACATCATTTACTTCACGCTCTGTTGCAGCGTTTTTCTCATTTATCGTAGACGAGCATGACGACACTGATTCACGTTTTGGGATCGGACATCCCGCATCATAATCAAACGGTACTGCGCTTCTTCAGCGACGAGCTTGCTGCGGCAAATCCGCATGCGCGCCAGTTTATGGTAGTTTCACAGGATGACTCACTGCTGTCGGCTTTTCCGGCACTTTCAGTCACACTTTTCCCAACTAAAAAAGCACTGGCGCAGGCTGTTGTAGAAAAGGCTCGAGCCAACCGCCAGCAACACTTTTTCTTCCATGGGCAGTTTAATAGCGCGCTGTGGATTGCATTGCTGACGGGTGGTTTAAAGCCAGCTCAGACGAATTGGCATATCTGGGGTGCCGATCTTTATGAAGCCTCGAGCAGCCTCAAGTTTCGTGCATTTTACCTGCTGCGCCGTATTGCGCAGGGGCGAGTAGGGCGCGTGTTTGCTACGCGAGGCGATCTGAATTATTTCCACGAACGCCACCCACGCGTACCGAGTGAGCTGATTTACTTCCCAACGCGAATGGACCCCAAGCTCAATAGCATGGGCAGTGAGGATAAATCAGGCGGCAAACTTACGCTGCTGGTAGGCAACTCTGGTGACCGTAGCAATCAACACGTTACCGCCTTAAAAGCGATTCATGCTCAGTTTGGCGATACGGTACGTGTAATTGTACCGATGGGATATCCCGCCAACAATGATGCTTATATCAACGAAGTGCAGCAGGTGGGCAGCGCGTTGTTCAGCAAAGAAAACCTGCAAGTGCTGACGGAAAAAATGGATTTTGATCGCTACCTGGCAATGCTGCGCCAGTGTGACCTCGGTTATTTCATCTTTGACCGTCAGCAAGGTATTGGTACGCTTTGCTTGCTTATTCAGGCGGGGATACCTTGCGTGTTGAGCCGCAAAAATCCTTTCTGGCAGGATATGACGGAACAACATATTCCGGTGCTATTTACTGGCGACCCGCTGGACGAACCCATCGTCCGCGAAGCGCAGCGTCAGCTACGCTTACTGGATAAACAACAGATAGCCTTCTTTAACCCTAACTATATTGATGGGTGGAAACGGGCGCTGGACATTGCATCAGGAGAAACCGCATGAGTTTGCTGCAATTTGGCGGTCTGTTTGTGGTCTGGTTTGTATCAGTGATGTTCATTGGCATTTTAACGTACCAGGAATTTCGCCGGGTTCGTTTCAATTTTAATGTTTTCTTCTCGTTGCTCTACCTGCTGACTTTTTTCTTTGGTTTTCCTTTCACGTGCACATTGGTGTTCCGCTTCGGGGTGTCGGTGGTTCCGGCAGATGTTCTGCTACAAGCACTGCTAGCCGCCGTGTGCTTCTACGGTATCTACTATGTCGCCTATAAAACGCGACTGCGTGCGAAGCGGGATTCTGCTGCTCGACGGCCTCTCTTCACCATGAACCGTGTTGAAACCCATCTGACGTGGATTATGCTGATGGTGGTAGCGCTGGTGAGCGTTAGCATCTTCTTTATGCATAACGGTTTTTTGCTGTTCAAACTGCATTCATATAGCCAGATATTCTCCAGCGAAGTGTCGGGCGTTGCGTTAAAGCGCTTCTTCTATTTCTTTATTCCCGCGATGCTAGTGGTCTATTTCCTGAAACAGGACGGGCGAGCCTGGCTCTTTTTCCTGGTCAGTACCGTGGCATTTGGGTTGCTGACTTACATGATTGTCGGCGGTACGCGCGCCAATATCATTATCGCGTTTGCCATCTTCTTGTTCATCGGCATTATCCGTGGCTGGATCTCACTGTGGATGCTGGCTGCGGCCGGGGTGTTTGGCATCGTGGGCATGTTCTGGCTGGCGTTGAAACGCTACGGGATGAACGTTAACGGGGAAGAGGCGTTTTATACGTTCTTGTACCTGACGCGAGATACGTTCTCTCCGTGGGAAAACCTCGGCTTATTGCTGCAAAATTACGACAAAATTGAGTTCCAGGGGCTGGCACCGATTATTCGTGATTTCTACGTCTTTATCCCAACCTGGCTGTGGCCAAGTCGGCCAGGCATCGTGCTCAATAGTGCGAACTACTTTACCTGGGAAATCCTTAACAACCATTCTGGGCTGGCGATATCACCGACCTTAATTGGTTCGCTTGTGGTCATGGGTGGCGTGTGGTTTATCCCGCTCGGTGCGGTTGTGGTTGGACTTATCATTAAATGGTTCGACTGGTTGTATGAATTAGGCAACCGGGAAACCAATAAGTACAAAGCCGCCATTTTGCATAGTTTCTGTTTCGGGGCGATTTTTAACATGATTGTACTGGCGCGAGAGGGACTGGATTCTTTCGTTTCCCGCGTGGTGTTTTTCATTATGGTATTTGGCGCCTGTTTGCTGCTCGCGAAACTGCTTTACTGGTTATTTGATAGTGCGGGACTGATACATCAGCGGTTACGTCGTTCACCGCGCGTGGTATCTGGCTCCCAAAATGCGTCGCAAGGATTATCATGAACGCTCCAACCTCAGCCCCTTCTTATACTATTCGCGGCCTGAACCTTCTGGGCTGGCGCAATATGCAGCATGCGCTGGACTACCTCTACGCCGAAGGTTCATTGCGTACCGGCACCCTAGTGGCGATTAACGCCGAGAAAATCCTTACCGCAGAACGCGATCGGGAAGTGCGTACGCTAATTGAAGAAGCGGAATACAAATACGCTGACGGTATTAGCGTTGTGCGCTCAATCCGTAAAAAATTCCCTGGCGCTGTTGTATCACGCGTCCCGGGAGCCGATCTCTGGGAAGCATTGATGCAGCGGGCAGGGCAGGAAGGCACGCCGGTTTTCCTCATCGGTGGTAAGCCGGAGATATTGGCGCAAACGAAAGCCAAACTGCGCGAGCAATGGCAGGTCAATATTGTTGGTAGCCAGGATGGTTACTTCAAAGCCGAGCAACAAACAGCATTGTTTGAGCGCATTCGCGACAGTGGTGCTGCAGTTGTTACGGTAGCAATGGGATCGCCACGCCAGGAAATCTTTATGCGCGACTGCCGTAAGGTCTATCCTGATGCGTTGTATATGGGCGTGGGCGGCACCTACGATGTCTTTACCGGCCATGTGAAGCGCGCACCAAAGGTATGGCAGAACCTCGGTCTGGAGTGGTTGTATCGGTTATTGTCGCAGCCGAGTCGCATAACTCGCCAAATAAAGCTTCTGCGTTATCTTGCCTGGCATTACACCGGACGCTTGTAAAACATCACTCGATACACAGGTAAAGTGAGTTTTGCGAGTGAATTTGGCTGTATAATCATCAGAATGTGCAAAGCATAACCAAACGCGCATTATTATTTAAATAAGCACTAGACAGGTGAGCATGAAGCCCGTAATATCCGACCCCGCAACGGCGCTATGCGCCCGTAGCTCAGCTGGATAGAGCGCTGCCCTCCGGAGGCAGAGGTCTCAGGTTCGAATCCTGTCGGGCGCACCATTGATTAAATGGCGCTGGAGCTGCGGTGGTACTTGTTTTTAGAATATGGACCGCGTGAAAGATTTACAGTGGTGGCTATAGCTCAGTTGGTAGAGCCCTGGATTGTGATTCCAGTTGTCGTGGGTTCGAGCCCCATTAGCCACCCCATTAATTTAGTGATATTGCGAAGGTGGCGGAATTGGTAGACGCGCTAGCTTCAGGTGTTAGTGTTCTTACGGACGTGAGGGTTCAAGTCCCTCTCTTCGCACCATCTCTAGGTTAAGCAGTAAGCAGTAAGCAGTAAGCAGTGAGAAGTAGTAGTAAGAAGTAAAAGCAGTATTTCGGCGAGTAGCGCAGCTTGGTAGCGCAACTGGTTTGGGACCAGTGGGTCGGAGGTTCGAATCCTCTCTCGCCGACCACATTTAGAAAAGACCAGCTCTTGAGCTGGTCTTTTTGCATCTGTAGCTTACAGAGGATGAGAATCTCCGAAGGAGGTTTGAGCCGAGCGCAGCGAGACAACGTTGCTTTAGCAACGGCCCGCAGGGGAATAATCCTCTCTCGCCGACCACATTTAGAAAAGACCAGCTCTTGAGCTGGTCTTTTTGCATCTGTAGTTTAATAAACCTCAACACACCCCTCATTCCCCCACGTTGTCTCTTCTTCACTACATTTAGAGTTTTGTTGTCGCTATTAAGCGACGGTTAACTTCATGATAATAATGCAAAAAAAATAAAGCATATTTATGTGTCGCCAGTAAGAGACACCTAGGCACTTTATTGATAGTGACGGGAAGAACAGCGCATTACCGATAACGGAACATCTAACAGTATGAATGTTCTGTAATTATGTATTCCGTGGAACAATGAATTTAAACCTGGCATACATCGTGCAATAATATATCTGTAGATGCTCATTCCACTTCTTATGTTTGCTTAGGCTTCATAAACCCAGGAATGACGCAGAGCCGATTACGGTGCTTATCGTCCACCGACAGATGTCGTCTTTCAGACCTCATCCAACACCATGGACATAACGTTGAGTGAAGCACCACTTAGTTGTCTTAAAGACCTGTTTTAACACCTGCCGATTGGCAGGTGTTTTTTTTTGTCTCGAGGAAGGGGAGCAGGGCGAAGGATATCGCCCTGAGGCATTACGTATTAGGATTGTTTTGCAGGGTTAACAGCAGACCATCACGGCGCATCAAAGCCGCTTCTTCTGGTTGATGGAGACGATCCAGACAATCAGCCAGCCAGGCATAATCAAAGGCATCAGGACGCTGTTTGATAGCTTCGCGGAAAGCATCGCATGCCTGCTGCCATTCGCCATGCTTCATCAGTAACTGACCGAGTGTGCTATGCAGCAATGGACGGTCGCCTTGCGTTTTAATCTGCTGGCGAAGGGCTTTCTCGAGTTGCTCTGGGTTACCTGATTTCAGACGCGGCATCAGCAATATCAGACGCTCATCGTACTGGCGTTTCAGACCATCCAGGATAATTTCCTGAGCGGCATCATGATCGTCGCATTCAATAAGATGCTCCGCCATGGCCACCTGCAGCACAGTCTCATGCCGAGTTTTACGGCTTTGATTCTTCCACCAGGTTTTCAGGCCATCGTTACCTTGATCCGCCATCGCCTGATCCATCAGACCAATCCACGCTTGCTGTTGAAGTGCCGCACGGTGGGTTTCATCGCCAACTTGCACTTTGTCCATCGCGGGTAAAATATCGAGTAGCGATCCCCATGCACCGGTGCGTACATACGCCATTTCTGCCAGGCGCAGCACTTCCGGATGACGTGGTGAGGTTTCCAGTAGCTTATCCACACCGTGACGCGCTGCGTGGTTCTCGTTACGGGCAAGCTGTAGGCGCACGCGGGTAATTTCTACCGGTAGCTGGTTGTTATCCGCCAGTTCAGCAGCGCGTTCCAGATGCTGGTTGGCACGAATTTCGTCACCGCGCTGTTGGGCTGCTTCGGCTGCCAGGAGATAGTTCACTACTGGCTGTTCCGCATGATCGGCATTTTTCAGCATCAGTTTCTCAACTTGCTGATAATCCCCTTCTGCCAGTTTCAGCAATCCAGCTTTAGTTTGCTTATGCGCACGGCTACTTTTACGTCCAACAAACCAGCCACGAGTACGAGCACCGGTGCGGAAAATGCGGCGCAGCACCCACTCAATGGCAAATAGTACCACCATGGTCAGGATCAGAATGATCACAAGACCCGTGACGCTAGTTTCGACGTTGTAATTGTCGGTCTGAATCAAAACATAACCCTGATGCCCGGCAAGCATCGGCCCAAGAACGATCCCGGCGATCAACAGCAGAAAGAGCAATAAGACTTTAATCATGCTTATTCTCCTTGAGCGGGTGCGGGAGCCTGTTCAGGCGTGGGTTCTACAGGCGGGTTGGCGCTTGCTGCTGGTTGTGCGAGCAAATTGCGAACTCGGGTTTGCATCAGTTTTTCCAGCAGAGGCTGGCTTTCCAGCGTTTGTGGAACATCCATATTGATGCTTTGCTGGCTGAGAGAATCCAGCTCATCAAGGAATGCTTTGGTTACGCTGTCGTTAGTGTCGTAATAAGCGCGAACCCAGGTGGAAACATTCTCCAGCGACTGCTTATAGGTTTCGTCCTGATGACGCGGTACAGCTTGCGCGGCAACCAGCAGGCGCGAACGGATATTTTCACGCAGATACACATCCTGATTCGGTGCCAGAAGCGGAACGGCAGTTTCATCACGGCGACGGATAGTAATGAAACTATCCATAAAGTTGTGCCAGCTTTTGGTCAGGTTTTGACGCCATTCCGTCACGGTGCCGGACAGCTCGCTACCGTCGGAATCCATAGGTGTGTCATCGGTGTTGTTATCCGCAAGGCGCAGGTTATCAACTTGATTAGACAGCTGATTGAGCTTGAGGATAATCCCGTCGTAGTCGACCTGGGTAATGGCAGACAGCGCAGAAATATCGTCGGTCAGTGCACGGCGAACGGCAAGCAAACTCGGGTCGTTCATATCTGCGAGACTGGCGTCAGCACTTTTCAGAAGTGCCGCAGCCGTAGTGACATCCTGATCGCTCCATAATTTCCGCCCGGCCAGTTTCACCAGGAAATCGGACTGGGCTAACAGCCAGGTTTTCGCATCACTGCCGGAAATGGTCGCTACTTTCTGCTGCACTTCATCCAACTCGCGCGCCAGATTCGCCTGTTGGCGATTCGACTCTTCCAGTGCGGTTGCTTGCTGCTTGATGGTCGTTTCGAGGGCAGATTGCTGTTGTTCTTGCTGCTTTTGTAAGGCAGTTAGCTGTGTTGCCAGCGCATCACTGGTGGTGTTTTGTGCCGCCACCTGATGCTTACCATAACTGTAAAGACCACCACCTAACGCCAGGGCAATAGCAATGGCGATAGCACCCAGCGCAATTCCGGCAATGCCACTACGGTTTTTTTGTGGCGGTTGTTCAGAAAGCGGTGCGCTTTCCACCGCGGGTGTGGTCTCTTCAACCATGGCGGAGGTGTTCTTTTGTTCCGTCATTGTGGCGTCCCATATTGTAGGTTTATTGTAACGCGCGAAGCAGCGCGTCATTGTCTGCGTTATCGGCGACCCGAATATCCTGCCAGCCCAAATCCCGGGCTAAGTCTGCCAGACGCTCACTGACAACCAAAAGTTGACAGTGGAGTAACCAGTTTTTGCGATACCATTCAGGAATGAGCGCATAAAGTTGTTGTAGCATTTCACCGCTCGTTACAACCAGCGTTGAAACACCACGATCGCGCCAACGAAACGCTTCTTCCGTACCATCATAAATTCTGGCACTTCTTTGGTAACATTCGCAGAAAGTCACTTCAGCACCGCGTTCTGTCAGCGTTTCGCCTAACAGTTCACGGCCGCCATTGCCGCGCAAAATGAGCGCCCGTTTCCCGGCAACTTTCTGTAATTCAGGTAATTGTAGCAAGACTTCAGTGGTTTCCCGATCTTGCGGATAGCGAATCGGCAAATGGCTAACCGTGTGAAACGCTAATGCAGTCGTACGCCCGATGGCAAACCAGGCCAGATTTGCAGGCCAGGCAACACCATTTCGGCTTAATTGTGGATGGGCATAATGTATGACGTGCTGCGATAACACGAACACCAGATCGCCTTCTGAAAGGCTCGCCAGCATCTGAGGCAACTGTTCTAACTGCCTGCCGGGGGAAAACTCAATGAGTGGGAAGCTATACGCCACCTGCCCCAGTGCGCGCAGTCTGCTCACTAATTCATCCCCTGCTGGGGAAGGGCGGGTGACAAGTATGGTCATGCCGGAGCATCTCCGTCATAAACCGCAGCCAGAATTTCACGAGCGCCTTTGTCCAGAAGTTCTTCAGCAAGGGAAATACCCATAACTTCTGCATCTTCTGGCTTACCTCGGCGCTCACCGCGAACCAGAACAGAACCGTCTGGTGCGCCAACTAATGCACGCAGCCACAGCTCGCCATTATTCAGCTCCGCATAGCTGCCGATTGGCACCTGGCATCCACCTTCAAGGCGCATATTCATGGCTCGTTCGGCTCGGACACGGATTGCCGTTTCGTCATGGTTAAGCGAAGCGAGCAACGTTTGCGTCTTTTCGTCGTCAAGACGACACTCAATACCCACCGCACCCTGGCCTACCGCAGGCAAAGAAACTTCTGCGGGCAGGGCGAAGCGGATGCGTTCTTGCAAACCAAGACGGTTAAGCCCGGCAACGGCGAGAATGATCGCGTCATAGTCGCCATTATCGAGCTTGCCCAGACGGGTGCCGACGTTGCCACGCAACGAACGAATGACTAAGTCCGGACGACGCTCAGCAATCTGACACTGACGGCGGAGGCTTGACGTGCCTACCACGCTGCCTGCTGGCAAATCATCCAGGCTTGCGAAATTGTTGGAGACAAAAGCGTCGCGCGGATCGTCGCGCTCGCAAATAGTCACCAACCCTAAGCCTTCCGGAAACTCTACCGGCACATCTTTCATTGAATGCACGGCGATATCTGCGCGCCCTTCAAGAAGTGCGAGTTCTAATTCTTTGACAAACAATCCCTTGCCACCGACTTTCGCCAGCGGTGTATCAAGAATGATGTCGCCACGCGTAACCATAGGCACCAGTTCAACCGCGAGCTGGGGATGGCACGCCTCCAGGCGTTGTTTGACATAATGTGCTTGCCAAAGTGCTAATGGACTTTGGCGAGTGGCAATTCTTAATACATTGTCTACCATTGCTTGTTACCGTAATTATCGTCCCTGACCATCCTACCACTCTTCACGGAAGGCTGTCAGTTTCAACGGTTTTGCGGAAAAGAGGGACATGTTTCGTATTATGGAAGATAAAGCAGGTAGGTGTAGGGGAAGTTGGCTGGTAGCGCATCTTTCTTTACGGTCAACCAGCAAGGTGTTAAATTGATCACGTTTCCAGCAATTCTTTGCCTTGTCGTTTATAATAGAGGCAATAACCGGGAAACGGGTTTTTTCGAAATACTGAAACCATCAGGCGATATGTCTTGTACCTCTATATTGAGACTCTTAAACAGAGACTGGATGCCATTAACCAACTGCGTGTAGATCGCGCACTTGCTGCCATGGGACCTGCTTTTCAACAGGTATACAGTCTTCTGCCAACATTGTTACATTATCATCACCCGCTGATGCCAGGTTACCTTGAGGGTAACGTTCCACATGGCATTTGCATCTACACGCCTGATGAAACCCAACGTCACTACCTTAACGAACTCGAACTGATGCGCGGCATGCCGCCGCAGAAAACAGATCCGGGTGAATTACCTATCACTGGCCTCTATTCAATGGGAAGTACTTCATCCGTTGGGCAGAGCTGTTCATCCGATTTGGATATTTGGGTTTGTCACCAGTCATGGCTCGATAACGACGAGCGCCAACTGCTGCAACGTAAATGCAGCGTGCTGGAAAGCTGGGCTGCTTCGCTAGGCGTTGAGGTTAGCTTCTTCCTGATTGACGAAAACCGCTTCCGTCACAATGAAAGTGGCAGTCTGGGCGGCGAAGATTGTGGTTCTACCCAACACATCTTGTTGCTGGACGAATTTTATCGCACCGCTGTGCGCCTGGCCGGTAAACGTATTCTGTGGAGTATGGTGCCGGGCGATGAAGAAGATCATTACGATGATTACGTGATGACGCTTTACGCACAGGGCGTGCTCACGCCAAACGAATGGTTGGATCTCGGTGGTTTAAGCTCCTTGTCTGCGGAAGAGTACTTTGGAGCCAGCCTGTGGCAGCTCTACAAAAGTATCGACTCGCCTTATAAAGCCGTGCTGAAAACACTGCTGCTGGAAGCCTATTCCTGGGAATATCCGAACACTCGCTTACTGGCAAAAGACATTAAGCAGCGTCTGCATGATGGCGAGATCGTCTCCTTTGGGCTTGATCCGTACTGCATGATGCTGGAGCGTGTGACGCATTATCTGACGCAAATCGAAGATACTGCGCGCCTGGATTTAGTGCGTCGCTGCTTCTATCTCAAAGTCTGTGAAAAACTTTCCCGTGAACGTGCCTGTGTAGGCTGGCGTCGTGAAGTCTTAAGCCAACTGGTCAAAGACTGGGGCTGGGATGAACCGCGTCTGGCGATGCTGGACAACCGCGCCAACTGGAAAATTGATCAGGTTCGTGATGCGCACAACGAACTGCTTGATGCGATGATGCAAAGCTATCGCAACCTGATTCGTTTTGCTCGCCGCAATAACTTGAGCGTCAGCGCAAGCCCGCAAGATATCGGTGTTTTGACCCGTAAACTGTACGCGGCGTTTGAAGCGCTGCCGGGCAAAGTGACGCTGGTTAACCCGCAGATTTCACCTGATTTGTCAGAACCTAATCTGACCTTTATCTATGTCCCGCCGGGTCGTGCCAACCGTTCAGGTTGGTATCTCTACAACCGTGCGCCGAACATGGATTCCATCATCAGCCATCAACCGCTGGAATATAACCGTTATCTTAATAAGCTGGTGGCATGGGCCTACTTCAATGGCCTGCTGACTTCGCGCACCCGTCTGTTTATTAAGGGCAACGGTATTTGTGATTTGCCAAAATTGCAGGAAATGGTCGCTGATGTTTCACACCACTTCCCGCTGCGCTTGCCTGCACCAACCGCGAAAGCGTTGTATAGCCCATGTGAAATTCGCCATCTGTCTATCATCGTTAACCTCGAATATGACCCGACGGCAGCATTCCGCAATCAGGTCGTTCATTTCGATTTCCGTAAGCTGGACGTATTCAGCTTCGGGCAGCAGCAGCAGTGTCTGGTAGGCAGCGTTGACTTGCTTTATCGCAACTCCTGGAATGAAGTGCGTACTCTGCATTTCAACGGCGAACAATCCATGATTGAAGCGCTGAAAACGATTCTGGGCAAAATGCACCAGGATGCCGCACCGCCTGATAGCGTTGAAGTGTTCTGCTACAGCCAGCATCTGCGTGGACTTATCCGCACCCGAGTCCAGCAGCTGGTTTCCGAATGTATCGACTTCCGTTTGTCGAGCACTCGCCAGGAGCCTGGTCGCTTTAAAGCGCTGCGGATTTCTGGCCAAACGTGGGGGCTGTTCTTTGAGCGCCTGAGCGTATCAGTGCAGAAACTGGAGAATGCGGTCGAATTCTACGGGGCGATATCGCATAACAAACTGCACGGTTTGTCAGTGCAGGTTGAAACCAACCCGGTTCAACTCCCGCAAGTGGTGGATGGTTTTGCCAGCGAAGGCATCATTCAATTCTTCTTTGAAGAAGCGAACGAGGACCAGGGGTTCAATATCTATATTCTGGACGAGACTAACCGGGCAGAGGTGTATCACCACTGTGAAGGAAGCAAAGAAGATCTGGTGCGTGATGTCAGCCGTTTCTACTCGTCTTCACACGACCGTTTTACCTACGGCTCAAGCTTCATCAACTTCAACCTGCCACAGTTCTATCAGATTGTGAAAGTGGATGGGCGCTCGCAGGTTATCCCGTTCCGCACCCAGGCTATCACAGCAGCGACGTCCGCTAACCATGACGATAGCAGTACGACGCTACTTCAGCAGTACAGCAACAGCTAGCGGAAGCTAACCGGCTCACCCGCTTGCTGTGTGCAGGCTTCTTCCAGTAATTGCCAGAACTCCGCACCGCTGCGATCGCAAACCCACTTATCTCCTTTCAGATTAAAATGGTAACCGCCACTTTTGGTTGCCAGCCAGACCTGATGCAGAGGCTCCTGGCGATTGATAATAATCTTGCTGCGGTTCTCAAAGCTCAGGCTCAGCACGCCGCCATTGATTTCGCAGTCAATATCGCTGTCACCATCCCAGTCATCCAGGCGTTCTTCGATTGTTGACCACAAGCCGTCACAGATGCGATGAAATTCACTGTCGTTCATATCTTTTTCTCAGTTGTTCGTCTTCACGGCAGTATAAAAGCAACACCCGCGAATAGAAAAGAGTATTGCTTTTCAGGGGTCACCTGCGATGATAGACGGTAGAATATTGGATTACAGGCATCTCAATAATGAAGAAAATTTTCTGCCCATTAGCACTCATGCTGGCACTTTTCAGCCTTTCTGGCTGTGGCCTTAAAGGGCCTTTGTATTTTCCTCCGGCCGATGGCAAAACAAAGCCTACGACTCAGAGCGTGACTCCTGAGAAACAGCCGCAATCAACCACGCCGGATCGTAATAATCGTGGAACTGATAACGCACCGACTCAGGTTAACTACTAAAAAATTATCAATAAGTAGCCGCGTATATGGAGCAGAAGATGCAGTTTTCGAAGATGCATGGCCTTGGCAATGACTTTATGGTCGTCGACGCGGTGACTCAAAACGTCTATTTCTCCCCTGAGCTTATCCGCCGACTGGCCGACAGGCATCTGGGCGTGGGTTTTGACCAATTGCTGGTCGTTGAGCCCCCTTACGATCCCGACCTGGATTTCCATTACCGTATTTTCAACGCCGATGGCAGCGAAGTTTCCCAATGTGGCAACGGAGCGCGTTGTTTCGCGCGCTTTGTGCGTATCAAAGGGTTGACTAACAAACGCGATATTCGCGTCAGCACCGCTAATGGCCGTATGGTTCTCAGCGTGACGGAAGATGAGCTGGTGTGCGTGAATATGGGCGAGCCGAATTTCGAGCCCTCTGCCGTACCGTTCCGCGCAAACAAAGCGGAAAAGACCTATATTATGCGTGCCGCTGAACAAACTATTATGTGTGGCGTCGTGTCGATGGGTAATCCACATTGCGTTATTCAGGTTGATGATGTGACAACGGCCGATGTGGAAACAGTAGGGCCCGTAATGGAAAACCATGATCGTTTCCCTGAACGTGCGAACATCGGTTTTATGCAGGTCGTCACCAAAGAACATATCCGCCTGCGCGTTTATGAACGAGGTGCCGGGGAAACTCAAGCCTGTGGCAGTGGCGCTTGTGGCGCGGTTGCTGTGGGTATCTTGCAAGGAATACTTGCCGAACAGGTTCGCGTTGAGCTGCCTGGTGGCCGTCTTGATATCGCCTGGAAAGGGCCCGGAAATCCGCTGTTTATGACCGGCCCGGCGGCCCACGTCTATGATGGATTTATACATCTATGAAGAACGCCGAAGAACAGCAAGAAGCCGTACTGGAACTCGATGACCGCATGGTGGCGGAATATCTGCTACGTCATCCTGATTTCTTTATTCGCAACGCCCAGCACGTAGAACAGATGCAAGTTCCGCATCCAATACGTGGCACGGTTTCGTTGGTTGAGTGGCATATGGCGCGTAGCCGTAACCATATTAATTTTCTTGAAGAAAACATGACTCTGTTGATGGAACAGGCGAGTGCCAACGAAGGGCTGTTCTATCGCTTACTGAAGTTGCAAGGCCGTCTGGCTTCTGCCACCAGTTTGCAGGAAATGTTGAATCGACTGCACCGCTGGGCGCGTGAAATGGGCCTGGCTGGCGCGAATGTGCGTCTTTTTGCCGATCGCTGGCGAATTGGCGCACCTTCTGATTTCACCCATCTGGCGCTCAATCGCCCAGCTTTCGAGCCGCTGCGCATTCAACGTTTAGGCGACAGGCAACATTATCTGGGGCCGCTAAATGGCCCAGAACTGCTGGTTGTGTTGCCCCAGGCTAAAGCCATTGGTTCAGTTGCACTTTCTCTGATGGGAAGTGACGCGGATTTAGGCGTGCTGGTTTTCAGCAGCCGCGACGCTCAGCATTACCAGGAAGGGCAAGGCACGCAATTACTGCACGAACTGGCACTGATGCTGCCAGAATTGCTGGAGCGCTGGATCGAGCGAGTATGACCGTCTCCCCGCTGCAAACCTTAGTGGACGGCTTTCTGCGCTATCTGAAGGTGGAGCGCCAGTTAAGCCCGCTAACACTGCTCAACTATGGCCGCCAGCTTAGCGCGATAATCGGTCTGGCGGGTGAGATGAAATTAAGCGCCTGGCAGCAGTGCGATGCCGCAGCCGTTCGCTCTCTTACCGTTCGTAGCCGTAAAGCTGGCCTTGGGCCATCAAGCCTTGCGCTGCGCCTTTCTGCACTGCGCAGTTTTTTTGACTGGTGTGTCAGCCAGGGCGAACTCAAAGCGAATCCCGCAAAAGGGATCACGACCCCGAAAGCCGGTCGTCACCTGCCAAAAAATATCGACGTTGATGACGTCAATCGCTTACTGGATATCGACATTAACGACCCGCTTGCCGTGCGTGACCGCGCGATGCTGGAAGTGATGTACGGTGCCGGGCTGCGTCTTTCCGAACTGGTTAATATGGATTGTCGACACATCGACCTGACGACGGGTGAAGTGTGGGTAATGGGTAAAGGCAGCAAAGAGCGTCGGGTACCCATTGGGAAATCTGCCGTAACATGGGTTGAGCACTGGCTCGACCTACGCGAGCTTTTTGGCCCGGACGACGACGCGCTGTTTCTCTCAAAGCAAGGGAAACGCATTTCTACGCGCAACGTCCAAAAACGTTTTAGCGAGTGGGGGATAAAACAGGGGCTAAACAGCCATGTTCATCCACACAAACTGCGTCACTCTTTTGCCACCCACATGCTGGAATCCAGCGGGGATCTGCGCGGTGTGCAGGAATTGTTGGGCCACGCCAACCTTTCTACGACGCAAATCTATACCCATCTCGACTTCCAACACTTAGCCTCAGTGTATGATGCTGCGCATCCACGCGCTAAACGAGGGAAATCGTAATGCATTTTTACCGCCCACTTGGGCCCATTGCCGCACTCACGTTTGATCTCGACGATACGTTGTACGATAACCGTGAGGTTATTCTACGCACCGAGCGGGAATCAATGAGCTTTGTGCAGAATTACCACCCGAAGCTCAGCCATCTGCAACGCCCTGATTTTTTGCGTATTCGACATGCGCTGCGCCTCGCAGAACCCGACATTTATCATGATGTCACCGAATGGCGTCGTCGCGCCGTTGAACAAGCCATGTTAGATGCGGGTTTGTCAGCGGAAGAAGCCGTTGCTGGCGCACAAGCCTCGATGGAGAACTTCGCTCACTGGCGCAGCCAAATCGACGTGCCGCAAGAAACACACGACACATTAGCTGTACTCGCTGAAAAATGGCCGCTGGTGGCGATTACCAACGGTAACGCCGAACCGCACCTTTTTGGCCTCGATAAATACTTCAAATTTGTGCTGCGTGCTGGCCCTCACGGGCGTTCCAAGCCATTTAACGATATGTATCATCTGGCTGCCACTAAGCTTGATGTGCCACTCGGCCAGATTCTGCACGTTGGTGATGACCTGACGACAGATGTCGCAGGAGCGGTTCGCTGTGGGTTGCAAGCCTGCTGGATAAACCTGCGCGATGGCGACCTGATGCAGATTGATGACAGCCGTTTATTGCCACATCTGGAAATTTCGCAGTTGGCATCTCTCACCGCGCTGATATAATCTGAATAGCTCTGTATAAAACCACAGTATATTTTTATCTTCTCACGCGGCGGTGCCAATGGACGTTTCTTACCTGCTCGATAGCCTCAATGATAAACAGCGCGAAGCCGTCGCGGCCACGCGCAGCAACATGCTGGTGCTGGCAGGCGCGGGCAGTGGCAAAACACGTGTATTGGTGCATCGCATTGCATGGTTGATTAGCGTGGAAAACTGCTCGCCGTATTCCATTATGGCAGTGACGTTTACCAACAAAGCGGCAGCAGAAATGCGCCACCGTATCAGCCAGTTGATGGGAACCAGCCAGGGCGGCATGTGGGTGGGGACTTTCCACGGCCTCGCACACCGCTTGCTGCGCGCGCATCACATGGACGCCAACTTGCCGCAGGATTTTCAAATCCTCGACAGCGAAGATCAGCTGCGCCTGTTAAAGCGCCTGATTAAAGCCATGAATCTCGACGATAAACAGTGGCCAGCGCGTCAGGCCATGTGGTTTATCAACGGCAAGAAAGATGAAGGTTTACGCCCGCATCACATTGAAAGTTATGGCAATCCGGTAGAGCAAACCTGGCAAAAAGTTTATCAGGCCTATCAAGAAGCGTGTGACCGCGCCGGTCTGCTGGATTTTGCCGAGTTGCTGCTGCGCGCACATGAACTCTGGCTGAACAAGCCACATATTCTGAATCACTACCGCGAACGTTTTACCAACATCCTGGTGGATGAATTCCAGGATACCAACAGCATTCAGTATGCGTGGATTCGTATGCTGGCGGGTGATACCGGCAAAGTAATGATCGTCGGCGACGATGACCAGTCAATTTATGGCTGGCGCGGTGCTCAGGTCGAGAACATCCAGCGTTTCCTGACTGACTTCCCAGGCGCGCAAACTATCCGCCTTGAGCAAAACTACCGCTCGACCAACAACATTCTGAATGCCGCCAACGCCCTGATTGCTAACAACTCTGGTCGTCTGGGCAAAGAGTTATGGACCGACGGCAGCGATGGCGAGCCCATCTCACTTTATTGTGCTTTTAACGAACTGGACGAAGCGCGCTTCGTGGTTAATCGCATCAAGACGTGGCAAGACAATGGCGGCGCGCTTGAGCAATGCGCGATTCTCTATCGCAGTAACGCCCAGTCACGCGTGCTGGAAGAAGCCTTATTGCAGGTCAGCATGCCGTACCGTATTTACGGCGGGATGCGCTTCTTCGAACGCCAGGAAATCAAAGATGCGCTTTCGTATCTGCGCCTGATTGCCAACCGCAATGATGACGCGGCGTTTGAACGTGTCGTGAACACGCCAACGCGTGGTATCGGCGATCGCACATTAGATGTGGTGCGCCAGACGTCTCGCGACAAACAACTGACATTGTGGCAAGCCTGTCGTTTACTGCTCCAGGAAAAAGCGCTGGCGGGCCGTGCGGCCTCTGCGCTGCAACGCTTTATGGAGCTTATCGACTCGCTGGCACATGAAACCATCGATATGCCGCTGCACGTACAAACCGACCGGGTTATCAAAGACTCGGGCCTGATGGTGATGTATGAGCAAGAAAAGGGCGAGAAAGGCCAGACGCGTATCGAAAACTTAGAAGAACTGGTCACGGCAACGCGGCAGTTCAGCTATCAGGACGAAGACGAAGACCTGATGCCGCTGCAAGCATTCCTGTCTCACGCGGCGCTTGAAGCGGGTGAAGGGCAAGCGGATACCTGGCAAGATGCGGTGCAATTGATGACGTTGCACTCAGCAAAAGGGCTGGAATTCCCGCAGGTCTTTATCGTCGGCATGGAAGAAGGCATGTTCCCAAGCCAGATGTCGCTGGATGAAGGTGGCCGTCTGGAAGAAGAGCGCCGCCTGGCTTACGTCGGTGTGACGCGTGCGATGCAAAAACTCACGATCACTTACGCAGAAACGCGCCGCTTGTACGGTAAAGAGGTTTATCACCGTCCGTCACGTTTCATTGGCGAATTGCCTGAAAACTGCGTGGAAGAAGTCCGCTTGCGGGCGAGCATCAGTCGTCCGGTTAACCATCAGCGCATGGGCACGCCTATCTCCGAGAATGATTCCGGCTTTAAACTTGGCCAGCGCGTTCGTCATGAGAAATTTGGCGAAGGCACGGTGGTTAATCTGGAAGGCAGCGGTGAACACAGCCGGGTTCAGGTGGCATTTCCGGGGCAGGGAATTAAGTGGTTAGTAGCGGCCTATGCACGTCTCGAAACGGTGTAACGCATAGAAAAAACGTAGGGTTTTATCCACTACAAACATCACGGGAATTTATTAGTCCGTGGCGTCCCGTTGCGTGTTGACGCCATATAGGTGGTGGCGTAACATGCGCGCACGATTACGCTAAGAGGACACTCGCCTTGGACACACCCAGTAAATACTGGCTCAACTACCTGTCATCCAGGTACAACTTCTAAGGCTATCCTCTTATGCTGATAGCCTTAGTGGTTGTCGGCGACCTCGTATCTCGTATATCCCGTCGCAATGAGTCAGACTTTTTAATGGTCTGAAACCGGTATCGTTTCTGTCTGTGTGCCAACCGAACTGTCCCTGATATTTTTTTGCATTGGGAGTACCGGTCATGCTGAGCGCATTTCAACTGGAAAACAATCGTCTGTGCCGTCTCGAACTGGATGAGGCCGATAACCTTAGCAATTCCGTATGGGTTGATTTGGTTGAGCCTGAAGAGAGCGAGCGTCAGCGCGTGCAAACGGAACTTGGTCAAAGCCTGGCAACCCGCCCGGAACTGGAAGACATCGAAGCATCCGCGCGTTTCTTTGAAGACGAAGACGGTTTGCACATCCACTCATTTTTCTTTTACGAAGACGCAGACGATCACGCGGGTAACAGCACCGTGGCATTTACCATCCGTGAAGGCCGCCTGTTTACGCTACGTGAACGTGAATTACCGGCGTTTCGCCTCTATCGTATGCGCGCCCGCAGCCAGAATATGGTGGACGGCAACGCCTACGAATTACTGCTCGACCTGTTCGAAACCAAAATCGAACAGCTGGCAGACGAAATCGAAAACATCTACAGCGATCTCGAAAAACTCAGCCGTGTGATCATGGAAGGGCATCAGGGCGATGAATATGACGCAGCGCTTTCCACGCTTGCTGAACTCGAAGATATCGGTTGGAAAGTCCGTTTGTGTTTGATGGATACCCAGCGAGCGCTGAACTTCCTGGTGCGCAAAGCACGCTTGCCGAGCGGGCAGCTTGAGCAGGCACGTGAAATCCTGCGAGATATCGAATCCCTGCTGCCGCACAACGAATCGCTGTTCCAGAAAGTAAACTTCCTGATGCAGGCGGCGATGGGCTTTATCAACATCGAGCAGAACCGCATCATCAAGATCTTCTCGGTGGTATCGGTTGTGTTTCTGCCGCCAACGCTTGTGGCTTCCAGCTACGGGATGAACTTCGAGTTCATGCCTGAGCTGAAACTGAGCTTCGGCTATCCCGCTGCAATTATCGTGATGATTCTTGCCGGGCTTGCGCCTTATCTCTACTTTAAGCGTAAGAACTGGTTGTAGTTTTGTCGGGTGTCGCTACGCTAACCCGACCTACGAAAAGCAGTTGTAGGGTGGATTAGCGATTTAGCGACATCCACCGCCAGGTTATTTGCGCAGCTTATGCTGCGTATAAACCGCATCCAAAATAAACAACGCTAGTGCCGCCCAGATAAACCCGAAGGTCAGCAGCTTATCTTTGCCTACCACTTCACCGTAGAACGTCACGGCCAGCAGGAACATTAATGTCGGGCCAATGTACTGGAAGAAGCCCAGCGTTGAGAGGCGCAAACGCGTCGCTGCTGCGGTGAAGCACAGCAGTGGAATCGTTGTTACTACACCTGCGGCGATCAACATCAAATTCAGCGACATTGAGTTTTGCCTCATGTGGCTGGTCGAACTGTCTGCAATGCCAAACAAGTAGATAGCGGCAATCGGCAGCAGCCACAGCGTTTCAACCAACATGCCGGTTTGCGCATCGACAGCAATTTTCTTACGCACCAGCCCGTAAAACGCAAAGCTGAATGCCAGGCCGAGGGCGATGATTGGCAGCGAACCGAATGTCCACAGCTGAACCAAAACACCACAGGCTGCCAGTGCTACAGCAACCCACTGCATTCTGCGGAATCGCTCACCGAGGAAAATCATCCCCAGCACCACGTTAACGAGCGGGTTGATGAAATAACCGAGGCTGGCTTCCAGCATGTGATTGTTATTCACCGCCCAGATAAACAGCAGCCAGTTACCGCCAATCAGCACCGCCGAAAGCGCCATGGCCAAAACCTTTTTACGGTTCTTACAGGATTTTTTTACCTGCGGCCACTGACGGCTCAGGCTAATCAACACCACCATAAAGAAGAATGACCAAATCACGCGGTGAGTCAGAATTTCATCAGCTGGAACGTAGTTGATTAACTTGAAATAAGCGGGCGCGATGCCCCACATAAAATACGCCGCCAGCGCGAGCAATACGCCCTGACGGGTCTGTTTCGCATCCATGAAAAGAGCTCGTTGATAAATAGTGTCCTAATTGTATCAGCTATAATGACTTCACCCTACCATGTAGGTCGCTGTCGCACTGGCGATATGCAGTTGATCTTCGTTGTGTAATTCCACTCGAGCAACCGCCACTTTTTTCCCGGCGCGTAGCAGGCTGGCGCTGGCGGTAAAGCGCTGCCCACGGCCAGGACGCAGGTAGTCAACGCGCAAATCGATAGTGCCCATTTTCGATAACCGCTGGCGTAACTCTTCTTCGCTAATACTATCGTGGCGGGTGAGCGTACTGCCTACGCAAACCAGCCCCGCCGCGACATCCAGCGAAGAAGCAATCACTCCTCCGTGCAAAATACTCTGTGCCCAGTTCCCCACCATCATTGGCTGATTATTAAAACTTAGCTCGGCGTAGTCTTTCTCATACCGGATAAGCTCCAGACCCAACGCACGGTTGAATGGCATGTGATAGACAAAAATCTCACCGACCAGTTGTAGGGCGGCTTCAGGGGTCAGAAATGGGGTAGACATGGATCATCCTCGATCAAAACAAAAACACAATGTTAAGCAATTGTTTATTTTATGCTTCGTAATCGTTGATTGCCACTTTAAGAAAGGTTGACCGAGCGTGGACATTCAGAACTATGTAGAATGTGTCCGTAATAATAATTTGAAACCTTTTTTGTTCAGGAGAATATTGCCGATGCGCAAGTTTCTGGGATGGTTAGTGGCGGCAGGCCTGTTGCCTCTGACTGCTTACGCACAGGAAGCCACGATTAAAGAAGTGCATGATAAACCCGCGGTTCGCGGTAGCATCATCGCCAATATGCTTGTGGAACACGACAATCCATTCACCCTCTATCCGTATGACACCAACTACGTGATTTATACGGTGACTGATGACCTGAACAAAGAGGCAATCAGCTCATACAACTGGTCTGATAATGCCCGTAAAGACGAAGTGAAATTCCAGTTGAGCCTCGCCTTCCCTCTGTGGCGCGGTATTTTGGGGCCAAATTCTGTATTGGGTGGCTCGTACACCCAGAAATCCTGGTGGCAGCTTTCTAATAGCGGTGAATCCTCCCCGTTCCGTGAAACAAACTACGAGCCGCAGCTTTTCCTCGGTTTTGCCACCGATGAAAGTTTTGCCGGTTGGACATTACGCGACGTGGAGTTCGGTTATAACCACGACTCCAACGGCCGCTCAGACCCGACTTCCCGTAGCTGGAACCGCTTATATACGCGTTTGATGGCAGAACATGGCAACTGGATGGTCGAAGTGAAGCCGTGGTATGTGCTGGGCAGCACCGATGACAACCCGGATATCACCAAATATATGGGTTATTACCAGCTGCGAGTCGGCTATGAATTTGGCGACGCGATTTTGAGTATGAAAGGGCAATACAACTGGAATACAGGCTACGGCGGCGCTGAATTAGGCTTTAGTTATCCGGTCACTAAACACGTACGCCTTTATACTCAGCTTTACAGCGGTTACGGTGAGTCATTAATTGATTACAACTTTAACCAGACACGCTTTGGTGTCGGCGTTATGCTTAACGATCTGTTCTAAGAAATTGGCGGTTTTAGTGGTGGGAAAAGCGTGACACAGGCGGAAGTCATTAATCAGGCAGTGCTGGCCAGGCAGATTTTGCAAGATACCTTTGGCTATCAACAGTTCCGCCCGGGTCAGGAAACCATCATCGAAACGGTGCTGGAAGGGCGCGATTGCCTGGTCGTCATGCCGACCGGCGGTGGCAAATCTCTGTGCTATCAAATTCCCGCGCTGGTATTTGGTGGGTTAACGGTTGTTGTCTCGCCGCTGATTTCCCTGATGAAAGATCAGGTCGATCAACTGCTGGCAAATGGTGTGGCGGCGGCGTGTCTTAACTCGACGCAAAGCCGCGAGCAGCAGCAAGAAGTGCTCGCTGGTTGCCGTACTGGCCAAATTCGGCTGCTTTATATCGCCCCTGAACGATTGATGATGGATAACTTCATCGATCAAATCAGCCACTGGCATCTTTCGATGGTGGCCGTTGATGAAGCGCACTGCATTTCACAATGGGGTCACGATTTCCGTCCTGAATACGCAACGCTTGGCCAATTGCGCCAGCGCCTGCCTGCGGTTCCGTTTATCGCGCTTACCGCAACGGCAGACGACACGACTCGTGCTGATATTGTTCGCCTTTTAGGCCTGCATGAGCCGTTAATCCAGGTCAGCAGCTTTGACCGCCCGAATATCCGCTACATGCTGATGGAGAAGTTTAAACCTCTCGATCAGCTGATGCGCTACGTGCAAGAACAGCGCGGAAAATCCGGCATTATTTACTGTAACAGCCGCGCCAAAGTGGAAGACACTGCCGCGCGTCTGCAAAGCAAAGGTATCAGCGCCGGGGCTTATCACGCCGGGCTTGAGCATCAGGTGCGTGCCGAAGTACAAGAGAAATTCCAGCGTGACGATCTGCAAATTGTCGTTGCGACAGTGGCTTTCGGTATGGGTATCAACAAACCCAACGTCCGTTTTGTGGCGCACTTCGACATCCCGCGTAATATCGAATCCTACTACCAGGAAACCGGGCGCGCAGGGCGTGACGGCCTGCCTGCGGAAGCAATGTTATTTTACGATCCGGCTGATATGGCGTGGTTGCGTAAATGCCTCGAAGAAAAACCGGTCGGGCAATTGCAGGATATCGAACGACATAAACTCAATGCGATGGGCGCGTTTGCAGAAGCGCAAACCTGTCGCCGCCTGGTGTTACTGAATTACTTCGGTGAAGGTCGCCAGCAGTCTTGCAGCAACTGCGATATTTGCCTCGATCCACCGCGCCGTTATGACGGGCTGGTGGATGCACAAAAAGCGTTGTCCTGTATTTATCGCGTTAATCAGCGCTTTGGGATGGGCTATGTGGTGGAAGTGCTGCGTGGCGCGAATAATCAGCGTATCCGCGATTTGCAGCACGACAAATTACCCGTCTACGGCATTGGCCGCGACCAGACGCACGAGCATTGGGTCAGCGTCATCCGCCAGTTAATTCACCTTGGCGTAGTGACGCAAAACATTGCTCAACACTCCGCGCTACAGCTCACCGAAGCGGCTCGTCCGTTCTTACGCGGTGACGAACCTTTAATGCTCGCAGTGCCGCGTGTTGTTGCGATTAAATCACGCAGTACCAGCCAGAAAGCGTTCGGCGGCAACTACGACCGCAAGCTGTTTGCCAAACTGCGCAAGCTGCGTAAAGCCATTGCCGATGAAGCAAACATTCCACCGTACGTGGTGTTTAACGATGCCACGCTAATTGAAATGGCCGAGCAAATGCCGTTGTCGCCGGGCGAAATGCTGGGTGTGAACGGTGTCGGCACACGCAAGCTGGAACGCTTTGGACGCGAGTTCATGGCACTAATTCGCAGCCATGTCGATGGCGAAGATGAGTAGTAGCCAGTCCTGCCCGAACGTGGCAGGATGAAAGTTCACTGAATAATTATCCCGCGAGTTACTTACTATGTTGATGCTATTCCTCACGGTGGCGGTTCTGCATATCGTCGCACTGATTACCCCAGGCCCGGATTTCTTCTTTGTCTCGCAGACAGCCGTAAGCCGTTCCCGTAAAGAAGCCATGATGGGCGTGCTGGGTATTACCGGTGGCGTGATGGTCTGGTCTGGAGTGGCGCTACTCGGCCTTAACCTGATCCTCGAAAAAATGGCGTGGCTACACAACATTATTATGGTCGGTGGCGGTCTGTATCTGTGCTGGATGGGGTATCAGATGCTGCGCAGCGCGTTGAAAAAAGAAACGGTTAAGCCGACAGAAGAGGTCAGTGTTGAGCTGGCTCGCGGCGGGCGCAGCTTCCTGAAAGGCCTGCTGACTAACCTTTCAAACCCTAAAGCCATTATTTATTTCGGCAGCGTGTTTTCACTGTTTGTCAGTAACGATGTTGGCAGCGCCGAGCGTTGGGGGTTATTTGTCATGATTGCCCTGGAAACTTTTGCCTGGTTCACGGTGGTTGCCAGCTTGTTCGCACTGCCGCAAATGCGCCGAGGTTATCAGCGCCTTGCTAAGTGGATTGACGGTGTTGCAGGTGCCTTGTTTGCCGGATTCGGCATCCACCTGATTATTTCTCGCTAACTTCCTGTTCAATCAATCACGCCTGGCGTGCTCCAGCAAGGAGCGCGCCAACTAACACAAACAGTGAGCCAAAAATGCGGTTCAGTGCTTTCATCTGACGTGGTCCTTTAATCCAGCCTGCAATTCGTGTCGCCAGCGTCGCATAGCCAATCATCACAATAATATCGACCACTACCGTCGTCACACCGAGCACTAAATACTGTGCAGCTTGTGGCTGATGCGGTGCGATAAACTGTGGGAAAAGTGCCGCCAAAAACACAATGCTTTTGGGATTGGTAAGATTCACAAAAACTGCGCGTTTAAACAGACGGCTGCGCGGCTGGGTAGTGGCCAGTGTGTTCAAATCAATTGCACCTGCGGCACGCCATTGCTGAATGCCAAGCCAGATAAGGTAAGCAACGCCCGCCCATTTCAGAATTTCAAACGCCAGCAATGAGCGCGAAAACAGTGCGCCAAGACCAATCCCCACCAACACGATATGAATCGCCAGCCCGGTTTGTAGCCCGGCAATAGATGCCGCAGCGCCCCGATAGCCGTGGCTAATGGCGGTGGTCATGGTATTAATTGCCCCGGAACCGGGTGAGAGACTCAGAATTATTGTGGTGACGAGATAGGTCAACCACCATTCAATGCTCATGTGAAATTCCCTGATCGAACACTTTTATGCCACAATACGCTATTGTTGATGAGCGTGCTACGAATCACAAAAAAGCGATATGACTCAGCATAAAAATGGATGGTTAAACAGGGAAAACGCCTTTGCCGCCTTCACCACTGGCCCATTAATGGACTTCTGGCGTCAGCGCGAAGAGTGTGAATTTTCAGGCGTCGACGAAGTGCCGGTACGCTACGTACGGTTTCGCTCGCAGGATCACGACAGGGTGATTGTTGTTTGCCCAGGTCGTATCGAAAGCTACGTCAAATATGCTGAACTGGCGTATGACTTGTTCCATTGCGGATTCGACATTTTAATTATCGACCACCGTGGGCAGGGGCGTTCAGGCCGAATGCTTTCGGATTCGCATCGCGGCCATGTGGCAAGATTTAGCGACTATGTCGACGATTTCGACCGCTTTTACCAGCATGAAGTCGCCAATGGTCCATGGAGAAAACGCTATGTATTAGCGCATTCTATGGGCGGTGCAATCATCACACTGTGGCTTGAGAAAAACTCACAATGCTTTGATGCGGTAGCGCTATGCGCACCGATGTTTGGTATTGCCTTGCGTTGGCCGGACTGGATGGTTCGCCATATTCTTGATTGGGCGGAAGGTCATCAACGTTTTCGTGAAGGATATGCAATCGGAACAGGCCGCTGGCGCGCATTACCATTTAGCGTTAATGTCCTGACCCATAGCCGTGAACGTTATCGCCGCAACCTGCGTTTTTATGCTGACGAGCCAGCATTACGGGTGGGTGGGCCAACGAATCACTGGGTAAGGGAAGGGATACTCGCAGGAGAACAGGTTTTAGCAGGAGCCACTGCTATCACCACGCCGATTTTTATCCTGCAGGCAGAAGAGGAACGTGTTGTTGATAATCGCGCACATGACCAATTCTGTGAAATTAGAGCCGCGGCGGGCAACCCTTGTGAGGGGGAAAAACCTTACGTCATAAACGGTGCGTATCATGAGATCCTGTTTGAAAAGGACGATATGCGAACCGAAGCGCTGAATGCCATCATCACGTTTTTTGATAGGCATAACTAATTGAATTTAATACCAGAGGTCTGAAAATCTTATGTACCATGTCGTTGCGTCTGACTTAGATGGCACCTTGTTGTCCCCCGATCACCTTCTTACTCCGTATGCTAAAGAAACGCTGAAACTGCTCACTGCTGAGGGTGTTCATTTCGTCTTCGCAACAGGCCGCCACCATATCGATGTAGGGCAGATCCGCGATAACCTCGAAATCAAAGCCTACATGATCACCTCTAACGGTGCGCGTGTGCATGATACCGACGGCAACCTGGTGTTCAGCCACGACCTTGACCATGACATCGCCCAGGATCTGTTTGGTGTGGTGCATACCCATCAAGATATCGTGACTAACGTCTATCGCGGCGACCAGTGGTTTATGAACCGCCATCGCCCCGAAGAGATGAAATATTTCAAAGAAGCGGTGTTTAATTACACCCTGTTTGAACCTGGTTTGCTGGAAGCCGATGGCGTCAGCAAAGTGTTCTTCACCTGCGATTCCCACGAAAAATTGCTGCCGCTGGAGCAAGCGTTAATTGCCCGTTGGGGTGACCGTGTGAACGTCAGCTTCTCAACGCTGACCTGCCTGGAAGTGATGGCGGGCGGTGTGTCGAAAGGCCACGCGCTGGAAGCAGTATCAAAAGCGATGGGCTATAGCCTGAAAGACTGTATTGCGTTTGGTGACGGCATGAATGACCAGGAAATGCTGTCCATGGCCGGGAAAGGCTGCATCATGGAAAACGCCCATCAGCGCCTGAAAGACTTGCTGCCAGAGCTGGAAGTGATTGGCACCAATGCGGATAACGCGGTTCCGCATTACTTGCGTAAAATGTTTTTAGGTAAAGAGTAGGTTTTGGATATGCCCCATTGGTTTATGGATGGGGCGTATTTTATAAAATGTTTCTTCAGTGTCCATCTCCGAACTACTTCAAGTTACTTGAGGGTGGCAATCCCCTGCAAATCAAATTATTTTTGATGTTGACTCATCTATTGCCAATAGCTATTTTTCCTATTTAAATCTAGCACTTGGCCACTGGTTTGAAATTTCCCGTTAAGTCCTTTACTCGAAATTTCGCCTGTGAATATCCCCTGAGTCGTCATTGTATCAGGTAGTAAAAAACTAATTTCCCGGCCATTAATTATTGCTTGAGTGATCACTGGTACAGATGGATCGCCTTCACTTGATTGATAAATAACAACATATCCATTTTTCGAAAATACAACTATTAATTCATTTCCTAAAAGATCTCCTGATTCTTCATTAAAGGATAGGCTTGAGTAGATACCAGTAATTTTAAATGGTAATTCTGGTGACGCTTCTAAATAAACTGATTGCAAAAAAAACAGTATTATTAGTGTTTTAAAATAATCCATATTGTTAGTTATTAACTTGGTTTGTTAAGTGTAAATAATCTTGTGTTGCATTTTGAATTATTACATTTCTATCCCCACCCGGATCTCTATAAAAATGAGGAGGATCTTTTCGTTGGAAATTTCCTCCCCAATTAAGTCCAGCTGCAGCTGCAGCATTTAAAATAATTTGTTGCTGCTCTCCTGGGTAGGGCAAGATCACGAACGTTTTATGACCAATTTTTGTATGAAAAAGATACTTATTCGGTATATTAAACATACGGTTGCGCCTATCCCAGTGCTAAAATTGACTAAAAAGCAGTCGATTTGGTGATTAAATGAACACTCATGCTCTCGCCCTGCGTCCCAGCCGAACAATAGCGATTACAAATATCAATAGTGATACTAATTCCATTTAGTATAAATAAAAACGAAAACAACCATAACCAATCTTTCTTACGAGATAGGTATACACATGAAAGCATAGATAGAAACACCGAAATAATAGCTATCAAGAAAAGCGTATTGTAAGTCTGTGTATGCACTGCAGTAATATTATCAGCGATCCATGCAGTAATCCCTAAGAATAGCCCTACAAGAAATATAAATATTCTCATCGAGAAGTCCCACTTCCAGTTGTACTACTGCCTTTAGACGATAGATCAAACCCACCCATCGTTATTATCACATTCTTACGCTCAGGAGGTATATCAAGGTCACCCGGAGCCAATTTAAACTGGCGCTGACTCCAACTGCGGCAAATATCATCATACCCATAAATTCCATGTTCACCTATTTGGTCTTTCATAGATTTATTAAATATACCATCTTGCTCTTTAGTGGTTTTTTATACAGTTCAATTTCCCCACCATGTTTTACATCCGTATAAACCTCTCCATTAGGGAAAGATCCCATCCCGTAACTATAAGAATTATAGTCTCCATTAGGATTACCAATGTTTATACTTTGATGAAGTGCAGGTTCATCTGGCCCTTGATCTTCAATCCAAATATCCAGCCCTTTGGGATCAATAAAATTCAATGGCCTATTATAAACATATGAATAAACATTCATCCCCCCAGCCAACCCAATTGGATCCTGAGTAATATACCGCCCCTGCATCGGGTCATAATAACGGTGGCGATTATAGTGCAGCCCCGATTCTTCATCATATTGCTGGCCCTGCCTTCTCAGCGGCTGGTGCAGTTTCTGCGGATTGTATTCACTCAGCACGTTACCCCACGGGTCGAGGGTGATGTGCCAGTCGACGTTGCCAGCCTGAGTCACCAGCGCCAGTGGGGTGCCGAGGGGGTCGCAGTGGTACAGATGGATTTTGCGGTCGCTGTCTGCCAGCGGCTCCAGCCACAGCGCCAGGTTTTCGGCGGTGAGGCCGGTGGCTTTCAGCCACTGTTTTGTGTCATCGCTGAGCGCGTTTTTCCTCAGCTCTTTTTCAAGCGTATTAAAGCGCTGGCGCAGCTCTTGCGGGAACGTGGCGCCGGCATCGCGCTCCAGCTTTTCTGCCAGCGTGTTGTGGCTGTCCTGCGGCCTTGTCTGTTCGGTGCGCAGCAGCGGCACAAAGCTATCTGGCTGATAAATCGTGTGTATCTGGCTGTCGCGGTTTTCGGTCAGTACCAGACGGTCGCCGTCCCAGCCGAACCAGGTGTTGCTGGTTTCGCTCTGTTTTGTCTGTGGGTTCAGTTTGTTGACTAATTTACCCACGCGACGGCCCAGCGGGTCGTAGACATAGCGGCCCTGCGCGGTGGTGATACCGTCGTCCTCGCGCGTGTAGCGCGTCAGGCGGTGGCTCGGGTCATACGCGTAGGTGTGCGTTTCATCATCGATACTTTCTTCGCCCGTCCAGCCCGACAGATAGCGGCGTTTTTCCGTGAGGTTGCCGAAGGTATCGTACTGATATACATAGCGTTCATCCTGGCCGGTGCGGTTTCCTGGGCTGGTGTAACGCTCTTCGGGCAGCGGCACGATATCGTGCGGCAGGGTGACGTTGCGGTTGCCTGCCGGGTCGGTCAGCGTGGTGAGCAGGAGCTCCGGCATACGGGTGGTCTGCAGTCGTCCGGCGGGCGAGTATTCATACTGATAGTCGCCCCTGCCGGTATGAATGCCGGTCAGCTGTCCGGCAATATTGTAGTGGTAATCGCGGTTCAGGGCCGGATAGCGGCCGGAGACGGACTGCTGCGCCAGTTGGCCGCGGGGTGAGTATTCCCGCCCGGACTGCCAGTCACCGAACCGGCGGCCGGTTTCGCGGTGCAGGCGGTCACGGCTCAGTTCGATAAGTGCGTCGTCACCCAGTTTTACCCCCAGCAGATGGCCGGGGCCGTAGGTCTGCCAGGTGATATCCGGCAGACCGTCATAGGTGACGGACGATTCAAAACCGCGCGGGTCATACTCCCGCATAACGGTGTGCTGCCACAGCCGCTCGCCCTGCGCGTTGTGCACCGCCTGGCGCTCGCCGGTAATCTGTCCGTTCAGGTTGTACTGCAGCCGCACATTCACCAGATGGCTCTCGCTGCGGTGCGCCATTTCACTGATACGCCCGGCCTCGTTGTAGCTGAACAGCGTGTCGTCCGGGGTGCCATCGGCAAGTGGCGGGCGTTCGCGGCGTATCAGCCGGTCGTTTTCGTCGTAGTGCCAGCGGGTGGTCAGTTCGCTGTCTTCGCTGCGGATAAGATTGCCACTCAGGCTGTAGTGATAGAGGTGCTCGCGGCCATCAAAACCGGTTTCGCGCACCAGACGGTCCATCACGTCATACTGAAAATGGGTTGCTGCGCCATTTTCATTGATAAGACCGGTGAGTCGCCCGGCACTGTCGAACTCTGCCTGGCGGGTTAAACCACCGCTGGATTGTGATACTGGATTGCCGCGGGCGTCATAACGCTGGCTGCTCTGGCTGCCGTCGGGATGGGTGGTGGTGGTGCGTTCACCGGCGTCGTTGTACTGCCAGGTGGTGCGGGCACCGCTGTTATCTTCACTGCTGATACGGCGACCCCGCGCATCGTATTCATGCTGCACCGACAGCCCTTCTTCATAGAGAATGTCTACCGGCTGGCCGTCGCGGTTATAGCGGTACTGCGTTTTATAGCCCGAGCAGTCGGTGTATGACGCGAGCAGGCCGTAGTCATTCCATTCCAGTTGCTGACGGCCACCGGCTTCATCTTCAGTGGCGCAGGGCTGTGCGCTGTGCGCACTGGCATAGTGATAGCGGCGCGTCTGATTCAGTGCATCCGTTTGCGCGATGAGCCGCCCGGAGGCGTCATATTCCTGGCCGGTGCGGCTGCCGTCCGGCGCGATGGCGGTGGTGAGCTGCCCCTGGCGGTTATAGTCAAACTGGCTTTTGCGGCCATCCGGGTACCACAGGGTGGTGAGGTTGCCATTCACCACATCGAGCTGGTATTCGGTCTTGCGCCCGGCGGCATCGGTCTGTGCTTTCAGGCGGCCCTGGTGGTCAAATTCACTGTGCGTGATGCTGCCATCGGGCTGTTCGAGTTTCACCACCCGCTTCAGGCCTTTCTCGCCCTCAAGGTGGTAAACGGTGATGCGCCCGAGGCTGTCGGTGACGACGGTTCTGTTGCCAGCATACAAAAACTGATAGCGCAGGCCACCGGGGTTCACCTGGGAAATGACGTTGTCGTCGTCGCCGTACACATAACGGGTGGCGGGGCGGCCAGGGTACTGGTGTGCCGCCAGCAGGCCGGTTTTGTGCGGATGCCATTCAAAGCGGCGAACGATTTCACCGGTGCGGTCATACACGGTGGCCAGCTCGCCGCGCGGGGTGTAGTCGTAACGCACCAGCGGGTCTGTTGGCAGGTCAGGGAAGCCGGTATCTTTTGCCAGCCAGACGGCAGCAAGCCGGACACCCACACCCGGCAGGTTGACCAGGTCGAGGCGGAACACCCGTCCCGCACTGTCGGTGATGCGGGTGACCTGACCGGCAAACTCGCCGTCGGCATCACGCTGGTAACGTAGCTGATGGCCAAAGCGGTCGACCAGCCCGTGCAGGACGCGGAACGGCGGCAGCGGGCGCGGAAGCACCTCGTCAGGCGTAACCGGCAACTGAATATAGCCCAGAACCCACCACGGGCCGGTGGCATTGTTGGCGACAAAATAATAATGCGAATTTAAGCGGATATCGGCGGGTAATGCCTGCCAGAGCGCACACAGCGGATGGCTATCGGGCTGAGCGTCTACACCGCCGCGGGCCAGCCAGAGTTTTTCGGACGGGCTGTAGGCGATATCGCCCGGCGGCAGCAACGAGAAGTGAATGCTGCGCCCGCCGTTATCGTTAAGAATGAGTTCATCAGCGCGCAGCTGGAGGCGGATATCCATCGCAGACTGCCAGCCGGGGCCGAAGGTGCCGACAGGTGCGGGGGTACCGGTGCGGTAGCTGCTGTAGCTGCGGGTGAGGACAAACGGCAGGTGTGCCGGAAGGGCGATATCCGTTTCGCCAGGCAGGACTTTGGCACCGAGAATGGGGTTAACCGGATTACCGGTGAGCACTCCACCGGGGCAGACCGAGCAGGCGATGCCGGTCGGGGCGCCAATCATGACACCCAACGAGCCCTGGACAATCGGGCCCCCAATCAGTGTGGCGTCACCCTGACGCGCGGCGGGCATACCTGGCATAGTTAAATCCTTTTAATCGTCCCTGAATGATTGATTTATTGTCTGCTTAGTTGATGTCTTATAATTGTAATAAATGAAATAAAATCAATAATATATCTGGGTGGTAAGATAGGGTGTGGGTAGGAAATTAGTTGTGATGGAAATCTCAAAAAGAGATGTTCGGAAACAGACCGAATAGTTTTAAAAATAGTCTGGTTTCTTGCTTGCTCGATGTTTTTAATATTAATGTCACGAGTGGCGAATAAATAGCCACTCGTCAACCAAATAAATAAACTCCTGCCAACGACCTTCGCTACAATGGTGAATAAATTGCCTGTTGTAGAGATCTCATCGTGCCGTTACTCATCATCACCACCATTCTGTGGGCCTTTTCTTTCAGCCTGATTGGCGAATATCTTGCCGGGCATGTCGACAGCTATTTTTCCGTGCTGATGCGCGTGGGGCTGGCGGCGCTGGTGTTCCTGCCGTTCCTGCGCTTTAAAGGCTACAGCTTCAAAACGCTGTTGCTGTATATGCTGGTGGGCGCACTGCAACTCGGCGTGATGTACCTGTTTAGCTTCCAGGCCTATCTCTATCTCACCGTTTCGGAATTCCTGCTGTTCACGGTCATGACACCGCTGTACGTCACGTTGATTTACGACCTGCTTAGTGGCAACAAACTGCGCTGGGGTTATGCATTAAGCGCGGGGCTGGCGGTGATTGGCGCGGCGATTATTCGCTACGACAAAGTCAGCGATCACTTCTGGATTGGCCTGCTGCTGGTGCAAGCGGCAAACATCTGTTTTGCCATCGGCATGGTGGGTTACAAACGCCTGATGGAAACGCGCCCGATGCCGCAGCATTGCGCATTTTCATGGTTTTATCTCGGTGCATTAGTCGTGGCGGTAACAGCCTGGTTTGCGCTGGGAAATCCGCAAAAACTCCCGACCACCAATCTGCAATGGGGCATTCTGGTGTGGCTTGGCGTAGTGGCCTCCGGGCTGGGTTACTTCATGTGGAACTATGGTGCAACGCAGGTAGATGCGGGAACGCTCGGCATCATGAACAACATGCATGTTCCGGCGGGACTGCTGGTTAACCTCGCCATCTGGCAAGAACAGCCCCACTGGCCGAGTTTTATTATTGGTGGGTCGGTGATACTGGCCTCGCTATGGGTGCATCGCCGTTGGGTCGCTCCGCGTTCTTCACAAACGGCAGATGCTCGCAAGCGTGTGAGCGCGTCGAGCGAATAAACGCCTCAGTCACCGGTTGACGTTGCTCGCCATCGCGCACGGCAGCGTACAACCGGCTCCACAGCCCTTCGCCCAGGGTTTTCGTGACCACCAGACCCTGGCGCTCCACATTCTCTACGACCCAATGCGGCAGCGCGGCAATTCCCATGCGTGCCGACACCATCTGAATCAACAGCAGCGTGTTATCCACACTTTTCAATGACGGGCTCACACCTGCCGGTTGCAGGAAGTGACGCCAGATATCCAGGCGGCTACGTTGCACCGGATAAATCAACAATGTCTCGCTACTCAAGTCTTCCGGATCAATACGTGTTTTGCTCGCTAACGGATGGTCCGTTGCCAGCACCAGTCGCACTTCATAATCAAACATCGGTGAATAGTGCAGACCGCTGCGCGGCAGAATATCGGAAGTCAAAACGATATCCAGTTCGCTTTGCTGTAGCGCGGGTTGTGGGTCGAACGTCACGCCAGATTTGAAATCCAGATCAACCTGCGGCCAGGTCTTGTGGAAATTCTCAAGTGCAGGCGTCAGCCACTGAATACAGCTATGACATTCGATGGCGATACGCAGCGTGGTCTGATGCGGTTCGTTGCACGCCTGTAGCGCGCGAGTTATCTGCGGTAGCACTTGTTCTGCCAGTTGCAGCAGCACTTCGCCCTGCGGAGTAAAGCGCAGCGGCTGACTTTTACGGATAAACAGGCGGAACCCAAGCCGTTGCTCCAGATCGCTGAACTGATGGGAGAGGGCCGATTGGGTTTGATGCAACGCGGCGGCGGCGGCGGCTAAAGAGCCGCAATTTCGTAACGCCTGTAGCGTCCGCAGGTGTTTTATCTCGATCATGAAAGTCCTTCACTTCGGCATGAACAAATTGCGCTTGAGGAATATACAGTACCTTTGCAACATGGCGGTGTAAACATCTGGATGGCTAAATACTTCTGGATGACCAAAAACTAATGAGGAAAGAATATGACGATTAAAAATCACACCCTCGGTTTCCCTCGTGTTGGCCTGCGTCGCGAACTGAAAAAAGCACAAGAAAGTTACTGGGCGGGTCACTCCACTCAGGAAGAGTTACTGGCGGTGGGCCGCGAACTGCGTGCACGCCACTGGGATCAACAAAAGCAGGCTGGCATTGAATTACTGCCCGTGGGCGATTTCGCCTGGTACGATCACGTTCTGACCACGAGCCTGCTGCTTGGCAATGTGCCGGCTCGTCATCAGAACGTGGATGGCAGCGTGGACATCGATACGTTGTTCCGCATTGGCCGTGGCCGCGCACCAACCGGCGAGCCAGCCGCCGCCGCTGAAATGACGAAATGGTTTAACACCAACTATCACTACATGGTGCCGGAATTCACTAAAGGCCAGCAGTTCAAACTGACCTGGACACAGCTTCTGGATGAAGTGGACGAAGCGCTGGCATTGGGCCACAACGTGAAACCGGTGCTGCTTGGGCCAGTAACGTATCTGTGGCTCGGCAAAGTCAAAGGCGAGCAGTTCGACCGCCTGAGCCTGTTGAAAGACATTCTTCCGGTTTACCAGCAGGTGCTAGCTGAGCTGGCAAAACGTGGCATCGAGTGGGTACAAATCGACGAGCCTGCGCTGGTGCTGGAACTGCCTCAAGTTTGGCTGGATGCGTTTAAACCGGCTTACGAATCGCTGGCTGGCAACGTTAAACTACTCCTGACGACTTACTTTGAAGGTGTGACGCCAAACCTGGACACCATCACCGCACTGCCAGTGCAGGGCCTGCACGTTGACTTCGTACACGGTAAAGATGATATCAACGCGCTGCATCAGCAACTTCCCGCTGACTGGCTGCTATCCGCGGGTGTGATTAACGGCCGTAACGTCTGGCGTGCTGACCTGACTGAAAAATACCAGCAACTGCGTGATGTGGTGGGTCAACGCGACTTGTGGGTGGCATCTTCTTGTTCCCTGCTGCACAGCCCAATCGATCTGAGCGTGGAAACCCGTCTGGATGAGGAAGTGAAAAGTTGGTTCGCCTTCGCCCTGCAAAAATGTGCCGAGTTATCTTTGCTGACCGAAGCGTTAAACAGCGGCAATACCGAGAAACTGGTGGAATGGAGCGCGCCAATTCAGGCCCGCCGCCACTCGCAGCGTGTGCATAACGCGGCAGTTGGCAAACGCCTGGCGACCATCACCGCGCAAGACAGCCAGCGCCAGAGTGCTTACACCGAACGTGCCCGCGCCCAGCGCCAACGTTTTAACCTGCCAGCATGGCCGACGACAACTATCGGTTCATTCCCGCAAACCACCGAAATCCGTGGCCTGCGTCTGGACTTCAAAAAAGGCAATCTGGACGCGAATCACTACCGCACCGGCATCGCTGAACATATCAAACAGGCCGTTGCCGAGCAGGAGCGTCTGGGTCTGGACGTGCTGGTTCACGGTGAAGCCGAGCGTAACGACATGGTGGAATACTTCGGTGAGCACCTCGACGGTTTCGTCTTTACCCAAAACGGCTGGGTGCAGAGCTACGGTTCCCGCTGCGTGAAACCCCCGATTGTGATTGGCGACATCAGCCGCCCGGAAGCGATCACCGTGGAATGGGCGAAGTACGCACAATCCCTGACAGACAAACCCGTCAAAGGCATGCTGACAGGCCCGGTAACAATTCTGTGTTGGTCATTCCCGCGTGAAGACGTGAGTCGTGAAACCATCGCCAAACAAATTGCGCTGGCATTGCGTGATGAAGTGGCAGATCTGGAAGCCGCAGGTATCGGCATCATTCAGATCGACGAACCCGCACTGCGCGAAGGTTTACCGCTGCGCCGTTCCGACTGGCAGGCATATCTGGAGTGGGGCGTGGAAGCCTTCCGTCTGAACGCCGCCGTAGTGCGTGATGACACGCAGATCCACACTCACATGTGTTACTGCGAGTTCAACGACATCATGGATTCCATTGCTGCGCTGGATGCAGACGTGATCACTATCGAAACCTCACGCTCTGATATGGACCTGCTGGAATCGTTTAAAGAGTTTGAATATCCAAACGAAATCGGCCCGGGCGTGTACGACATTCACTCGCCGAACGTGCCGAGTGTGGAATGGATTGAAGCACTTTTGAAGAAAGCCGCTGAAAGTGTTCCGGCTGAACGTTTGTGGGTAAACCCAGACTGTGGCCTGAAAACTCGTGGCTGGCCGGAAACCCGCCAGGCTCTGGCGAACATGGTGAAAGCTGCGCAGAATTTGCGTAACGTTTAAAACTAAATGCCTTCTCTCTTTTGGGGGAGGGCGTTTTGGCCATTCAGAGCTTCAGAAATAACGTGTTTGGTATCGAGGGCGATGCAGTAAAACCGAAGTCCTCATAGAACCTCGCTGCTTCGTCCCTACCTGACACACGACAAACGTCCTGGAGGCACCAAAAGGCATCATAAAAACCGTCATGCAAAAAGCTGTTTATTATTTGTAAACCGGGTGTCGGGAGTCAATAGTCTTACAGAGTTCTAAATTGGTGACGTAATATGAACTGAGACTTTCTTCGTTGCAGTTACTATAAGATGAGAACATGAGTCCAAAAGGAAGAAGGCTATAAATCCCAAAATAAATAACACTGTACTAAAGGCTGTCCAAAAAAATTCGAGGCGTGATAGCTTTCTTGTTGGTGTAATCCCTTTTTTAAATAACGTTGAAATAGAGAAAAATATAACATAGATAAGAATGGGTACACTACTTAAGGCAGCAATGCTTTGTCTGTGGGTATGTATTATATCACCATGATTTATTAAGGATTGCACTTCATATAATATACCTCCATATACGATATCATAAACGAGATAAGAAAATGTCACCAAAAGAAATACTAGTGCTCCTTTATGTAACAGCCACTGCAAAGTCGTATATTCTTTTTTCATGTGATTAATCCGGTGTCTTAGTGAGGCGTGTGTTGGCTGTTATGGTTTCACAGAGTTTTAAATCAGTCACATAATAGGCACCGAGTTTTTCCTCATGGCAGTTGCTGTAAGGTGAAAATATTAGTCCGATGGGAACAAGGAATGCGATGAACATTCCTGTGACAGCTATAATTGCACTGAATGTTCCAAGAATGCGACCAACAGATGTTTGGGTAGTTGGAGGCTTTACCCCTTTTGTGAACAGCACACGCAGGCCTATGAATATACTGTAAATATAAACAGGCGTTCCCGCTGCACCAACAACAGTTTTGGTGTTATAGGCTATAACATCTCCATGCATATATAAAGAACGCAGATCATTTGCTGACTCTAAACTAAAATAAATCATAATAAGCATAATAACTATCAAGACGACAGCAACGCTTCGATATAATAACCACTGTAAAATTTCATCTTTACTCATAATTAGTACGATGTATTAGATAGTAAGTTTAAAAATGTGGAGGAATGTTGCTGGTTCCACTCCCGCATACGTTGTTCTTCTGCCAGTGCGCTGCGTAAATTTTCTTTAAGGCTGCTAGATAAATGAATTTCATCATCTAATTTATTTAATTGATTATTTAGAATAAAACCAACGCCTATAACCACTACTGTAGTAATAACAATAGGAGCTGAAAGCAAAACAAACACCCCACCCACAACGCCAACGGCTAAGCCAGCAACAATAGCTTTTGCCACATCCATAGTGACATCAACCAGAAAATCAACGAGGTCATAATCAGATTTGAAAATTAACTCTACCGCCCGCCAGGCTAGTGAACAACAAATACAGAATTTAGTCCCTTTAATAATTGAACTGGCAAGGCCACGCATACCAATTGCCATTTCCAGTATTTGCGGATTATTCAGGCTGTAGCGTGTGCCATTCAGAATGCGCCGCATTGCGGGGTATCCGGTTATTTTTATATAATCTATACCGTTGTGGGTGTATTTAATTGCTCTGATGCTTAGCGATCTAAAATTGAAAATTAGATTTCCTATTTCATCGTTGTAGGTCATCAATTTACTCAGAGTACGAAAGCCATCCAGCCCATCTTTAATGTTCCCAGGTCCTGCTTTGGAACTGAAAAAGCTATCTATTTTGCCAAGGAGTTCATCTGCGACGTCTTGCGCTTCTTCGAGTGTGAGCAGCATGATGTAACGGCTTTCAGTAATAAAACTCCCATTCATCAATGCCATATCACGTTGCAAAGGGTTCATGCTGGGGTAGCTAAATGTTTGGTTGCCACGCAAATAGTCTATGGAGTTTGGTGACGTAGATCTCGGTTTACGCATGATCTCTTCCTTTTATCATGTAAGCAAAAACTAAAAATGTGCTCTTAATAATAAAGGAATGAGATTATTTATTGTCATGATTCGTGCCATCGATAAAGTTAATAGCACACAGGTAACTTATTAATAATATATATGAATATCCAGTTGCCAGTAAAAACAGAGAGTTTTCATCCCCCGTTCAATCTCCCCTTAATCTCAGGATGCAGTAAATAATCCATACACCTTTCCCCATGCCATCTGAACGGGCGGCGAGGAACAGTTTGGTGGCGTGTTTATGTTCCTGCATGGGTTTTTTCACCAGTTGCCCGTTATTGAGTAACGGCTGCGCCAGGTGATGGGGAATATAACCAATACCGACGTTTTTCTGGATTAGTGCAATGGCGGTAGGGAAGTCAGGTACAAATAAGGGTTTTTGCCCTTCAAGTAGCCAGGCTTGTTGCGGGCCGACGACAAAATCCCATTCCAGTTGACCAATCGGCTCACTGATAACCCCTTTCGTGCTCGGCACCGCATGCGGTGCACCAATCACCAGGCCAGCTCGTTTGCTGTAAAGCGCATCCCAGCAGCCGTTATAAACCTCGAGAGTGATCCTCAGCGTGGTCGAGGGAAACTGACGCTCGAAATCACAGATAAAATCCACCAGAACGGACGCGGGAATAATGTTATTCGCCGCAATCACCAGCTCTTGCTCGATGCCGTCATGGATCAGCACGGTATTGCGTTTCAGGGCTTCCAGGTCGTTGAGGATATTTTTGCTGTGCTGGATGAAATCGCTGTTTAATATTGCATAGGCACCATAAAAACCGTCATGCAAAAAACTGTTTTTTATTTGTAAACCGGGTGTCGAGGATCGATAGTCTTACAGAGTTCTAAATTGGTGACGTAATATGAACTAAGCCTTTCTTCGTTGCAGTTACTATAAGATGAGAACATGAGTCCAAAAGGAAGAAGGAATGAGGCGATAAATCCCAAAACAAATATTATTGTACTAAAGATCGCCCAAATAAGACCAAGGCGTGATAGTTTTTTTGTCGGTGCGATCCCTTTTTTAAATAACGTGGAAATAGAGAAAAATATAACATGAATAAAAATTGGAATGCTGCTTAAGACAGCAATGCTTTGCCGGTAGATGTTTATTATATCTCCGTGATTTATTAATGATCGTATTTCGTACAGTGTGCCGCCATATATGATGTCATAAACGATATAAGAGGATGTAACCGAAGTAAACATAAGCGCCACTTTATGTAATAGCCATTGTGAAGTAGTATATTCTTTTTTCATGTGGTTATTCCGGTGTCTTCGTGAGGCGTGTGTTGGCTGTTATGGTTTCACAGAGTTTTAAATCTGTAACATAATAGGAACCGAGTTTTTCCTCATGGCAGTTGCTGTAAGGTGAGAATATTAATCCGATGGGAATAAGGAATGCGATGAACATTCCTGTGACCGTGGTTACTGCACTAAATGCCCCCCAAACTTTACCAATAAAAGTTCGCTTTGTTGGTATGGTTGTTCCTTTTGAAATAAGCACTCTAATGGCAGTAAATATAAAGTAGATATAAATAGGTACACCACTTGCACTAGCAACAACTTTAGTACGATAAATGATAATATTACCGTGCAGGTATAAGGAGCGAAGATCATCCATTGACTGCAAGCTAAAATAAATCGCAGCAGACATGATGGCGAGCATAACGATGCAAGCACCTTTAATAAAAATCCATTGTAAAATAGTATCTTTACTCATAATTAGTACGATGTATTAGATAGTAAGTTTAAAAATGTAGAGGAATGTTGTTGATTCCATTCTTTCATGCGCTGCTCTTCTGCAAGTGCTTTATGTAGCTTTTCTTTTAGACCGGTAGATAAACCAAACTCATTATCTAATGAATTTAATTCTATGTTCAGGCCAATACCTATTGCTATAATACCTATAGTCGTTAAAACAACAGGTGCGCTAAATATAACAGCAATACCACCTAACACTCCAATCACCACACCAGCAACAATAGCTTTTGCCACATCCATAGTGACATCAACCAGAAAATCAACGAGGTCATAATCAGACTTAAAGATTAACTCTACTACCCGCCAGGCTAGTGAGCAGCAAATACAGAATTTAGTCCCTTTAATAATTGAACTGGCAAGACCACGCATACCAATTGCCATTTCCAGTATTTGCGGGTTATTCAGGCTGTAACGGGTGCCATTCAGAATACGCCGCATTGCGGGGTACCCGGTTATTTTTATATAATCTATACCGTTGTGGGTGTATTTAATTGCTCTGATGCTTAACGATCTAAAATTGAAAATTAGATTTCCTATTTCATCGTTGTAGGTCATCAATTTACTCAGAGTACGAAAGCCATCCAGTCCATCTTTAATATTACCAGGGCCTGCTTTAGAACTGAAAAAGCTATCTATTTTGCCAAAGAGTTCATCTGCGACGTCTTGTGCTTCTTCGAGTGTGAGCAGCATGATGTAACGGCTTTCAGTAATAAAACTCCCATTCATCAATGCCATATCACGTTGCAAAGGGTTCATGCTGGGGTAGCTAAAAGTTTGGTTGCCACGCAAATAGTCTATGGAGTTTGGTGATGTTGATCTCGGTTTACGCATGATCTCTTCCTTTTATCATGTAAGCAAAAACTAAAAATGTGCTCTTAATAATAAAGGGATGAGATTATTTATTGTCATGATTCGTGCCATCGATAAAGTTAATGGCACACAGGTAACTCATTAATAATATATATGAATATCCGGATGCCAGTAAAAACAGGGAGCTTTCATCCCCCGCTCAATCTCCCCTTAATCTCAGGATGCAGTAAATAATCCATACACCATTGGCAAACTTTGCCCATGCCGTCTGAGCGGGCGGCGAGGAACAGTTTGGTGGCGTGTTTATGCTCCTGCATGGGTTTTTTCACCAGTTGCCCGTTATTGAGTAACGGCTGCGCCAGGTGATGGGGGATATAACCAATACCGACGTTTTTCTGGATAAGTGCAATCGCGGTAGGGAAGTCAGGTACAAATAGCGGTTTTTGCCCTTCAAGTAGCCAGGCTTGTTGCGGAATGAAATTCACGGCGGTATCACGAATACAAATTGCGGGATATTGCCGTAGCTCGGCGTTTTGCAGAGGCTGAACCTGCGTTGCCAACGGATGTTGCGGGCCGACGACAAAATCCCACTCCAGTTGACCAATGGGCTCGCTGATCACTCCTTCTGTGCTCGGTACCGCGTGCGGTGCGCCAATCACTAAACCCGCCCGTTTGCTGTAAAGCGCATCCCAGCAGCCGTTATAAACCTCAAGGTTGATTCTCAGCGTGGTGGAGGGAAACTGGCGCTCGAAATCACAGATAAAATCCACCAGAACGGGTGCGGGAATAATATTATTCGCTGCAATTACCAATTCTTGCTCGATGCCGTCATGGATCAACACGGTATTGCGTTTCAGGGCTTCCAGGTCGTTGAGGATATTTTTGCTGTGCTGGATGAAATATTCCCCGGCGGAGGTTAGCTCGATATAGCGGCCTTTGCGGATGAACAACTCTGCGCCAATCGTCTCTTCTGCTTTTTTGATGGTGTAACTTATCGCCGACGGCACTTTGTTCAACTGCTCGGCAGCAGTCGTAATGCTCTGGTATTTAGCAACCAGATGGACAACGCGGATGGTTTCGTCGGAGATAAACATTGAGATTCCCTGGTGGCGAAGAATGGCCGGATCGTTCCTCGTCCCGGCCACTTGATGACGCCAATTATACCCGGGAATTAGCTACGGCTACGCATTTTGCTTAGCACCACATAAGCGATGCAGGCCACAAGAATGGAATCCAGCGACGGGATTGTCGTAAGCGTGAACAAGCCTTTCACCGTCATAAAGCCCACCGCCGAGCCTAAAATCCAGGCGACAAACGTCAGCACTTTGATTTGTGGTTCGCGGGTCAACACGCTTTCTTCGTAACCGTTGCGGCGATAAAGGAAGAAGTCGGCGATATAAATCCCGGCAACCGGCGGTGTGGCGATGCCAAGGAACAGCAGGAATGGAATGAACCACGCCATGATATCCATACTGCCGACAACCGCCGCCAGCACACCAAGTGCGATGGTGATTTGCCATTTCGGGAAGCGGGTTAGCAGCGTCGAAACCACTAATGTGCCCTGGAACATATTCCCGGCATTCCCGGTGATGCAGGCGAAAATCAGCAGCAGCGCACCAGGCAAAACCGCCCCAAATACCGCCATTGCACCCAGCAGGGAACCTTGCCCGCTAATGGCGCTTGGCGTTGCACCCGCCCAGTACAGCAACGGATAAGCGATCAGGAATGTCAGCCCTGCGGCAATCAGCGCATGTTTACGGTTATGCACAAAGCTGCCGAAGTCGGGCAGGGTGGCGACCAGCACGATAATCGTGCCGACCACCGTCGATACCGCAACGCCGGTATTCATGCTGACAATAGCGGCAGGGGCGGCGACGTCGGTATGCGTTGTCACATAAAGGATGTAGCAAAGCACTGCGGCAATTACCGGTACGGCGAACTGCGCCACTTTGCCTAATACCGCAAAACCAAATGCCGTTGAGGCGACAAAAATCACGCAGCCTGCGCCCACCAATAGTTGCACTGGCATTTTCAGCCCGTGCTGGGCCAGCAAATCGTGTACCGAATGGCCGAACATATTGGCGGTGACAGCAATCCAGCCGAACAGACTGATTGCCATCAGGATATTGATGGCAATCGCGCCTTTTTCACCAAACGGATATTTCACAATACCGTAAGTTGGCAGACGGGCTTTTTCGCCCACGCTGATGGTAATCGCTGACAAGACGGTCAGAATCAGCCCGCCGAGCAGCACGACGCTAATCAGACCGGAGCTGGAAAGCTGATTTCCCAAACTTGAGGAGGACAACAGGACCGGAGTGACGGCGATCCCCAGCAAAATCATGGCAATACGTAATCCTGATGCCGTGTTGAGACTTTCTTGGGTCTTACGCATATCTTGTTCCTTCTGAATGGCGTGTTACGCAGTATGGAAATGGCCGGTGTATTTGCGCCAGCTTCCCAGTTCGGTGATTTCACGCTGGCCTTCTGTCAGCCAGTTTTCGGCCAACACGCCCAGCACAATGCTTCCGTCTTCCAGTTTTACTTTGCCGATAGATAATCCTGCCGGTTCGCTTTCCAGCAACGCGGCGAAACTTGCCAGTGGTAGTTCCCAGATTTCCAGATCAACGTGGGTGCCGCCTTGCATCACGCGGATCATGCCCGGATGGTCATCGTTAATGCTCCAGATGCGGTAATGTGCGTCGGTGCGGTCTTCACGCACAAATACACCGCCTGCTTTCTGCATGTTTGGGTTCAGTTTCAGGCCGCGCATCAGGGTGCCATTTACGGCGAGTAGGGTGGTTGCTGTCATGGTGTTATTCCTTATTCTCAGAGGTAATCCAGGTGCCGCTTTGATGAGTCAGCGCGGCTTTAATTGCTTGTGGGCTGGTGATCAGGCCGCTGGCCTTTTTGCCTTGTTGCAGGCTGGCGTTCACAAAGCCCAGAATCGCTTCGACTTTTGGTTGCATGCTGCCGACACCGAACTGGCCTTCATCCAGCAGCGTTTGCGCCTGGGTGAGGGTCAGCGTGTCCAGCCATTGCTGTTGCGGGGTGCCGAAGTTAATCGCCACTTTTTCCACGCCGGTTGGGATCAGCAGCAGATCTGCGCCGAGCTGGCTGGCGAGCAGTGCAGAAGCCAGATCTTTGTCGATCACCGCTTCAACGCCTTTCAGTTCACATTTCTCGTCGCGCACCACCGGAATGCCGCCGCCGCCGCAGGCGATAACGATGTAACCCTGCTTAACCAGATTGGCGATGGTGTCGAGTTCGATGATTTCGAGCGGAGCCGGTGATGGCACGGTGCGACGCCAGCCGCGGCCAGCGTCTTCCATCATCGTCCAGCCGAGTTCTTTCTGTCGCAGTAGCGCGGTTTGCTCGTCCATAAACGCGCCAACAGGTTTGTTTGGATTGGCAAACGCGTGGTCATTTTGATTAACCAGCGTTTGGGTCACGAGTGTGACGACAGGCTTAGAAATACCACGGCGCACCAGTTCGTTATGCAACGCTTTCTGGAACATATAGCCGATTGCGCCCTGGGTGTCGCCCACTGCGTAGTCCAGTGGAACTGGAGCCACCTCACTGCTCGCCATTTCGGAGCGGCGCAGAATAAAGCCCACCTGCGGGCCGTTGCCGTGTGTCAGCACCAGGTCCCATCCGGCTTCTACCATATCGGTGATGTGCTTAACGCTTTCCATTACTGCTTCGTATTGATCGGGAATGCTGTTGTGATGTTCATCCAGGATCAGTGCGTTACCGCCCACGGCGACAACAGCTAAAGGCTTGCTCATTTTTTCTCTCCCAGAGAAACGGCCTGTGCCAACGCCTGAATTGCATCAACGAAGCAGGACATTGGAGCGGTGGTGATCCCAGCGCCAATCTGACCCACGCCTGCTTGCTTGTGAGCGATACCTGTATTGATGATCGGAAGGATGCCGCGATCCGCGACTTTACGGGCGTCGATGCCTGCCGCTGTAGGTGCGAAGTTCAGCGCGGGCAGCGTAAATGCCGGGTTTGCACCTAGAGTGATGAACTGCATACGGCGGCTATTGTTGGTGGCATCGGCTGGTGTGCCGCCCACGAATTTGACGATGGCTGGAGAAGACGCCATGGCAAAACCACCCACGCCAGCGGTTTCGGTAATCGCGCTGTCGCCCAAATCGGCTGCTGCGTCGTCCACGCCGTAGCCTGGGAAGAACAGGCCTTCTACTGGGTTCGCCGGAGCCTGATACCACTGGTCGCCAGTGCCGGACAAACGAATGCCGAAGTTCACGCCGTTACGCGCCATCACCGTTACCATTGAGCTGAACGGTACGTTGGCGGCGGCGTCCATCATGGCTTTACAGGCCGCCATCGACAAATTAAGGAAGAAGTGATCGTTGCCAGTGATAAATGCCACGACGTTTTGCAATGTTTCCAGCGGTAGATTGCTGGCAAGTAACGCAGGCACCAGGCGTTTGATCAGCAGGCCAGTCGCGGCGGCGTTGCGGTTATGCACTTCGTCGCCCATGTGCAGCGCTTGCGCCATCAACGGTTTTAATTCCAGCTCGCCGATGTGGCGCACCGCGGCTTTCAGCGCCGGGGCCAGTTCGTTGCGCATCCAGTGCAGGCGTTGCAGCACTTCGTCGTTATTCGCGCCAAAGCGTAAAACTTTGCCCAGCCCTTCGTTGAAGTTGCTGTAAGCACGCTTGCCGTTGGTTTTATTCTCAATCACCCACAGCGGCATAGACGGGCTGATAATCCCCGCCATTGGGCCGACGGCGCTGTAGTGGTGGCAAGGTTCGAGATCGATGTTGCCGCTTTTCGCCAGCAGTTCTGCTTCTTCATGGCTGGTGGCCCAGCCTTCAAACAGAATTGCGCCAACAATTGCCCCTTTTACCGGGCCGCACATGTTTTCCCAGCTAATTGGCGGGCCTGAATGCAGGATCAGTTTGCGTTCGCCCATCGCTGGAATGGCTTCGTCAGCCATCATTACGTCAACCAGCACGGGCTGCGCATTCAGGTAACGTTCCATCGCAACCTGGTTGGCTTGCTCAACAAGCGGGTGGCGCAGCAAATGAGCCAGATCCAGACCGGCTGCGATATTGCCCAATGCTGGCGGCTGCCAGCTCAACGGAGTCACTTCGCCGTTCACTTTCTGAATGTTTTTGGCGAAGCCCGCAAGCCCGGCGTTGACCACTTTTAGCGGCTGATTAAATAAGGTGTTCATGCGGATACTCCGTTTTTCTGAGCCTGAATCTGTACCACTACGCTTGCCCATGCGGCTGCCTGAGCGTTGCAATCGGCAACGATAACGCCTGCCTGGCGCAGTGAGTCAATCTGGCGGCTACGCACCTGTGGATCTGCTTCGGTGCCACAGACGTGGGCAATCAGCAGCGGCATTGGTTGTTGATGGGTTTGAGCGAGTAATTCCAACAGCCCGGCAGCCGGATCTTCAGACGCGCCGTAACCCAGCACCAGGTCAAACAGCACCACGGTGGTTGTTGGGTCGGTCAATTCGGCGTGAATGCGCAGGTTACGCAGCGTTGGGTCAATCATCGGGTGCGGTTTGCCACGGGTAAAATCGTCGTCACCCATGTCGATAAGTGTGTGCTCACTGCTTTTCCAGATATCTACGAGTTTGCTGTTGCCGGACACCGGAGTATTGGAAGACGCGTTGAAACCTTGCTGCTGGCAAAGAAGCTGAGCCTCATAACAGAAGGTGCCGCCAGCAAAGACGCCACGAATAAAGCGGCGCTCGGCAGGCAATGTTGCGCTGGCCTGTTGCAGCATGGCGAGTTGTGCGGCGTCAGGCTGTGCAGCGTGCTGGCACAGTTCGGTTTTGTTCAGCAACGCGACAGCCAGATCGGCGGCGCTGGCGAGCGTGGTTGCAGCGGTTACGCCTGGGCGGGTGATGTCTTCTGCTTTGGCACCAAGGAAGTTAACCACCACCGGTTTACCCGCAGCCTGAGCCAGTTCAAGAATACGCTCGGCGACGGCTTTTGCTGGCGGTTTGGAGATTAAAACGATGACTTTAGTCGCTTCATCTTCAGCCAGCGCTTGCAGACCAAACAGCATGGAAATGCCGCCGATCTCTTCACTTAAATCGTGGCCGCCAGTGCCGAGAGCCTGGGAAATTCCCGCGCCAAGCTGGTCGATGCGGCAAGTGACTTCTTGCACGCCAGTGCCCGATGCGCCAACCACACCAATCGCGCCACGTTTCACCACGTTGGCAAAGCCAAGAGGAATGCCGTTCACAATGGCGGTGCCGCAGTCCGGCCCCATCACGATGCGATTACGTTCACGTGCGAGAGTTTTAATCGCTTTTTCCTGCGCGATGCTGACGTTATCGCTGAACATCATCACATTCATGCCCAGATTCAGCGCTTTGATCGCTTCGGCGGCGGCGTAGTCGCCCGGTACGGAAATCAGCGCCAGATTCGCTTCGGGTTCCTTTTCCAGCGCCATTTCCATGCTCACCAAATCTGGCGTGCGCACACCGTCGTTATTGTCTTGTGCGGGCTTGCTGTTCAGGCGCTCATGCGCTAATTCCAGTGCTTCCTGGCAGGCGTCTTCTTCACCCATTACCGCAATAATCAGGTCGTTCGGTCCGGCGCTGATATTGTCCCCAAGCCCGGCGTCATGCAGTTGCTCAAGGTTGGTTGCGGTTCCCATCACGACCGATGCCTGGCTGATGCCGGGCAACTTGCTGATTTGGGCTGAAATCTGCATCAGGGACACGGAGTCCTGATAGAGATTTTTGAAAACTTTATAGTCTACTTTCATCGGTTTATGCCTGTTTCTTACTGCCCAATAGTGAAATTCGGGCAAAGCGATCCCGTACAGAGTTTTTATGACTCTGTATGGGGGAATTGGGTGATATCAGAGAGCTGCTTTTAAGCTACGCAGCCCGTGTAGCATGCCTGCAAGACAATCGACGCCTGATGACGCGCCAAACTGCATAACCTGTTCTGCGGCATCGATAATCGCCGTGTTTTGCGTCGGCGAAATAAGCTGTTCTTGTAATGAGCAAACGGGCTGTGAAAAGTGGCCTTCCAGCGCCCGGCTCAGATAGTGGCGACTGATGTCCGTGGTACGCGGCAGATGCTGTTCAATCAACTGTTGCATCCGGTTTTGGTGCGCCAGCAACACTGCTGTGAGCTGCCAGGGGCTGAATGCTGCCAGATAACCCACCAGGTAATCGTCGCCGTCTGGCGTTAACCCTTTGCCGTAGCCGATCAGTTTCACAACCTGGTTTTCGAGCTGTGCAGGCTGTTCTTTCAGCTCCAGTCGCCGCTTGCTTTCGTCTTTGCTAATGGGGCTGGATGCCCAGAGCAAATCGCTTTCAACCTGGTGTTCAAGGCAATAAAGCAGCAATTGGGAGGCGAGCGTTTCGTAATGCTGTAAGGCCTCTGGCAGCGCATTCAGACTTAACGATGAGCGGCTAAGTCTGGGTTGCCAGAGTGTTGATTCGTTTATATTTACCCGCCAGCGCTGAGCCTGAATGTTATCCGCTGTAATTAGAACGGCTTCGCCTGTTCTTGCCTGCTGCCGCCAGTCCCAACCGGTGGGTAATGTCACTCGCACTGCATCAGGCAGGTTCTGGTAGCGTTTGGCATCTAAAAGCGTAAAAAGATGGCCATCGTCAGCGATTAGGTTCAGAGCGTGCGCAAAACAGCTATGAACTTGCGCCATCTTTGGTAATCGCGTGGCGGCAAGATACCCAGTGGAATCAGCCGCAAGCGTGACGATAGCCATGTTGCTTAACCTTTCAGAGCTTTGATGATGGCGTTGGCATCGCTAACCCAGCCGAAAATCGCGCCCTGGGCTTTGATCATCTCCAGCGCATACTTCTGGAATTCCGGGAAGTAAGAGCCCACGCAGTCTTCAGGAATGATGCACTCGTAGCCGCGGTCGTTCGCTTCACGCACGGTGGTGGTCACGCAAACTTCGGTGGTCACGCCGCAAACAATCAGCGTTTTGATACCGCTGTTTTGCAGAATCAGGTGCAAGTCAGTCTGGTAAAACGCGCCTTTGCCTGGTTTATCAATGATTGGTTCGCCAGCGATGGGGTACAGCTCAGGAATGATGTCGTGACCGGCTTCACCGCGTACCAACGTACGGCCCATCGGGCCTGGCTCGCCGATAAATGTTTTGCCGCCGCGAGTCAGTTTGGCTGGTGGGCAGTCAGTTAGATCTGGGCGATGGCCTTCGCGGGTGTGGATCACTAACAGATCTTTTTGGCGGGCAACGTCAAGTACGCGTTTGCACGGTTCAATCGCACTGCGAACCAGCGAAACATCGTTGCCAAGCGCTTCGCCAAAACCACCGGCTTCGACGAAATCGCGCTGCATATCAATCATCACCAACGCGGTGGTTTTTGGGTCAAAGGGCAGAGCAAAAGGTTGAGCTTCAAAAGCATGAGTCATCTTAAATCTCCAGTTCACCAGGTGAATAATTACGTTGTCTGTAGAGGAGTATTCAGGAGATGAAAAGAGTAAAACAGCGAAATAGTTTCCCCGGCTGCAACGAATATTTTGCATCAGCGAAACCAGTTAACAATTGGTGGAGGGAAAGTGTGAGAAGGGTCAACGTGTTGTGGTGTAGCTGCAAAAAAATTGATGATAAAGCCAGCCAGTGACGAAAAAATTGTCGCGATAGTGTGAGCCTGGCTGGCTTTATCCTTGCGGAAGAGTGGAAGTTACTTCTTCGCCCCAAATCGCTCAAACCAGGCCAGCATCCGTTGCCAGCCATCTTTGGCTGAATCGGCATGGTAGCTCGGGCGGTAATCTGCATTAAATGCGTGGCCTGCTTCCGGGTAGACAATGATTTCTGCGTTGGCATTTGCAGCTCGCAACGCCTGGCGCATGGTTTCCACGCTTTCCAGCGAAATCCCCGTATCTTGCCCGCCATAAAGACCAAGTACCGGCGCGTTCAGATTAATGGCGGTATCAACGGGATGATGTGGCGAGTTAAGTGTTTTTTCCCCTACCAGTTTGCCATACCAGGCCACAGCCGCTTTCAACTGCGGATTGTGTGCGGCGTACAACCAGGTAATCCGCCCGCCCCAGCAAAAACCGGTCATCATCAATTGATGCGCATCACCGCCGTTTCTTGCTGCCCAGTTGGCGACGTGATCCAAATCCGCAAGAACCTGCGCATCGGGAACTTTCGATACCAGCTCGCTGAAAAGAGTAGGGATATCAGCATAATCATTCGGGTCGCCCTGGCGGAAGTAGAGTTCTGGCGCGATGGCCAGGTAGCCTTCCAGTGCCAGACGGCGGCAAATATCGCGAATATGTTCATGTACGCCAAAAATTTCCTGCACCACTATTACGATAGGTAAAGAGCCTGCAACGTCTTTTGGTCGCGCGTGATAAGCAGGCATGTTTTCGCCCTGCGTCGGGATTGACGTTTCCCCCGCTAAAATCGCGTCGTCTGGTGTATGCAATACTGTTGAAGCAAGAGGGGATGCCGCTGGCGCAAAAGACCCGCCCGGCAATTTACTTGTAGGTTGTTGTTCTTTCATTGGCAATCTCCTTACCAGAATTAGCGCAGTGCGATAACTATAGCCAGGATTAACCACAGCTCCATAGAGTAAGAAATGTCCGCGATGAGTGAAAAACGCTCATACGCTGTATTTAGTGTGATTTTCGTCACTAATTAATGTTGATGTAATGTAATTTGTTTCATTCAAAGTGAAATGCGTCACGAAATTCTTCGCTGGGGTTCTGTAAAGTACCGCTTTGCCATCCCAGCAACCCATTAAACAGAGGAGTCTGTTATGTCCAAGTCTGATGTTTTTCACCTCGGCCTGACGAAAAGCGATCTACAGGGGGCAACACTTGCCATCGTTCCTGGCGATCCCGAGCGAGTTGAAAAAATCGCTGTGTTGATGGACAAGCCGGTCAAACTGGCTGCCCACCGTGAATTTACCACCTGGCGTGCTGAGCTAGACGGCAAGCCAGTTATCGTGTGCTCAACCGGTATTGGTGGCCCGTCTACTTCTATTGCCGTGGAAGAGCTGGCACAGCTGGGTATTCGTACTTTCCTGCGTATCGGCACGACCGGTGCGATTCAGCCGCATATCAGTGTCGGTGATGTTCTGGTAACTACCGCTTCTGTGCGCCTTGACGGTGCCAGCCTGCACTTTGCACCGCTGGAATATCCTGCGGTTGCTGATTTTGCGTGTACCACTGCATTGGTTGAAGCGGCGAAATCTATCGGCGCAACCACCCACGTTGGCGTGACTGCATCTTCTGATACTTTCTATCCAGGTCAGGAGCGTTACGACACCTTCTCAGGCCGTGTAGTTAGCCGCTACAAAGGCTCCATGGAAGAGTGGCAGCAGATGGGCGTGATGAACTATGAGATGGAATCCGCCACACTTCTGACCATGTGCGCAAGCCAGGGTCTGCGTGCGGGTATGGTTGCCGGTGTGATTGTAAACCGCACCCAGCAAGAGATCCCGAACGCTGAAACCATGAAGAAAACGGAAAGCCACGCGGTGCAAATCGTTGTGGAAGCGGCTCGTCGCTTAATCTAATCCCCCTTAAGCCGGTGCAAACCGGCTTAATTTTTACGCTTTGCGTAACGCCTCGCAGGAAATCCCTTTTCATCTGGACATTTATACAGCAGAATTTTATTTTGCTGAGGTCTGGCATGGCTTGTGGGAGTGACTGTGGATATTTCTATTTTATTCGGGATCGGTATTGCGCTGGTTGGTGTTCTGACTGGCTGGTTGCTGGCAAGTTTGCGAGCAGCGCAGCGGCAATCCGCACTGTATGAAGAACAACGAGAAATCTACGGCGAACTGACTGCCGCCCGGCAGGAGTTGCAGCAAAACCAGCACTGGAAAGAAGAGTGCGAGCAGCTTAATCGTGAACTGCGTACTCAGCTTGAGATAAACAGCACGCAGGAAGCGGATATCCGCGAAATATCTACGTTGCTGGAACAAACCCGCCTGAATGCCGACGACAAACATCGCCAGATGCTCAACAGTGAACAGCGTCTTAGCGAACAGTTTGAAAACCTCGCTAACCGAATATTTGAGCAAAGTGGTCGCAAAGTTGAAGAACAAAACCGCCAAAGCCTGAACGGCTTGCTCTCACCGTTGCGTGAACAGCTGGATGGTTTTCGCCGTCAGGTGCAGGAAAGTTTTGGTCAGGAAGCCCGCGAGCGACACACGCTTACCCATGAAATTCGTAATCTCCAGCAGCTAAATGCCCAAATGGCGCAAGAGGCGCTGAACCTCACCAAAGCCCTGAAAGGGGATAACAAAACGCAGGGCAACTGGGGCGAGGTTGTGTTGACGCGGGTGCTGGAAGCATCCGGTTTGCGCGAAGGCTATGAATACGAAACGCAGGTCAATATTCAGCTCGAAAACAATAGCCGTATGCAGCCGGATATCATTGTGCGGCTGCCGCAGGGGAAAGATGTGGTTATTGACGCCAAAATGACGCTGGTGGCTTATGAACGTTACTATAACGGTGACGATGATCTGACTCGCGAAAGTGCGCTCAACGAGCATATTGCCGCCGTGCGTAACCATATCAGAATGCTAGGCCGTAAAGACTACCAGCAGTTGCCAGGGCTACGTTCCCTTGATTACGTGTTGATGTTTATCCCCGTTGAACCCGCGTTTTTACTGGCTATCGACCGCCAGCCTGAGTTGATCAGTGAAGCACTCAGAAATAACATCATGCTGGTTAGTCCGACCACCTTGCTGGTGGCGTTAAGAACGGTTGCCAATTTGTGGCGTTATGAGCACCAAAGCCGAAATGCGCAACAAATTGCCGAACGCGCCAGCCGGCTGTATGACAAAATGCGCCTCTTTGTTGATGACATGTCGGCGATTGGCCAAAGTCTGGATAAAGCGCAGGACAACTATCGGCAGGCGATGAAAAAACTCTCTTCGGGGCGCGGCAATATTCTCATCCAGGCTGATGCGTTTCGTAATCTGGGTGTTGAGGTTAAGCGTGAGATTAATCCAGATTTAGTCGAACAGGCCAGGCTTGAAGATGAAGATGATCTCATTTGCAGTAGGCATGAAAGCAACGACGAAAAGAACATGGAAAACAGTTTGTAGCCAGAATAATTCGAGTCCGCAGGTAGGCGGCAAGGGAGCAAATCCCAGGAACTTACTAAAGTAAGTGACTAGGATTTGTGAGTGCAGCCAACACCCCTGCGGCTTGAAGCATAGGGCTTTGGGCCTCATTCTGTTACACTTCACAAACATTTTTTGGACAAGCAGGCATTGAGATGGTTGAAGAATCCCAGGATACAACACACTTTGGCTTCCGCACTGTAGTGAAGGAACAAAAGGCCGATATGGTCGCTCATGTGTTCCACTCTGTGGCCGCAAAATACGATGTGATGAATGACCTGATGTCATTCGGCATCCACCGTTTATGGAAGCGCTTCACGATTGATTGCAGTGGCGTTCGTCGTGGCCAGCGCGTGCTGGACTTAGCGGGAGGCACCGGTGATTTAACGGCTAAATTCTCCCGACTGGTTGGCGAAACGGGTGAAGTGGTTCTGGCAGACATCAACGATTCAATGCTGAAAATGGGGCGCGAAAAACTGCGCAACATCGGTGTGGTGGGTAACGTGAACTACGTTCAGGCGAACGCAGAAGCCCTGCCTTTCCCGGATAACTTCTTTGACTGCATCACAATCTCTTTCGGTCTGCGTAACGTCACGGATAAAGAGAAAGCGCTGCGTTCTATGTATCGCGTATTAAAGCCAGGTGGTCGCCTGCTGGTTCTGGAATTCTCCAAACCGATTATCGAACCGCTGAGCAAAGCCTATGACGCGTACTCCTTCCACATTCTGCCGCGTATCGGTGAGCTTGTTGCGCAGGATGCTGAAAGTTATCGTTATCTGGCTGAATCTATTCGTATGCACCCTGATCAAGAGACGTTGAAAGCGATGATGGAAGACGCAGGTTTTGAAAATACGACCTACTTCAACCTGACTGCGGGCGTTGTTGCTCTGCACCGTGGCTATAAATTCTGACAGGGAGTCCGTGATGCCATTTACACCGCTGATGACTGCCGGAATAGAAAATATCCTCAATACATTTCTCTGGCGTGACCGGGGTTTGAAAGCGGCACGTCAGCGCTTAGTGGGTAAGGTGTTGCGTGTTGAACTCAAAGAGTTTTCTTCGCCGATCGTTCTGGTCTTTAGCGAACAGCAACTTGATGTGTTAGCCCAGTGGGAGGGCGAAGCCGATTGCCTGGTCACAACAGGGCTTGGCACATTGCCAAAATTGCGTGACAGGCAGCAGCTTACGGCGCTGATTCGCAGCGGTGAGTTGGAAGTACAAGGCGATCTTCAGGTGGTCCAGAATTGGGTTGCTCTGATGGATCTTGCCGAATTTGACCCTGCCGAATTATTAGCGCCGTATATAGGCGATATTGCCGCAGAAGGCATCAGCAAGGTCATTCGCGGCGGCGGTAAGTTGTTCAAAAAAGGCTTCACGCGTAACCAACAATATCTGTCAGAAGCGATTACAGAAGAGTGGAAGATGGCACCAGGATCGCTTGAAGTAGCATGGTTTGCCGAGGAAACGGCAGCAGTCGAACGTAAGGTTGACGCACTGGTTGCGCGACTGGACAAACTGGAGAACAAATGACGCCTGGAGAAATTCGTCGCCTCTATTTCATTATCCGCACTTTTCTCAGCTATGGTCTGGATGAACTGATCCCTCGGGTTCGTATTACGCTGCCGCTACGCGTATGGCGGCGCACGCTTTTCTGGATGCCGAACCGTCATAAAGAGAAACCCCTCGGTGAACGTTTGCGCCTGGCATTGCAGGAACTAGGGCCGGTATGGATTAAGTTCGGGCAAATGCTTTCAACCCGTCGTGACCTGTTCCCGCCGCAAATCGCCGATCAACTCGCGATGTTGCAGGACCGTGTCGCTCCTTTTGACGGTGCGTTAGCTAAGAAACAAATCGAACAAGCAATGGGCGGATTGCCCGTCGAAGCCTGGTTTGACGATTTCGAAATTATACCGCTGGCATCGGCTTCAATTGCTCAGGTTCATACTGCTCGCCTGAAAGAAAATGGGCGTGAAGTGGTCATCAAAGTTATTCGTCCGGATATTCTGCCCATCATCAAAGCGGATATGAAACTCATCTATCGTCTTGCACGATGGGTGCCACGCTTGATGCCGGATGGCCGTCGTTTGCGTCCACTAGAAGTGGTGCGCGAATATGAAAAGACGTTAATTGACGAGTTAAATCTGCTGCGTGAATCGGCAAACGCCATTCAGTTACGCCGTAATTTTGAAGACAGCCCAATGCTGTATGTACCGGAAGTGTTCTCTGACTATTGCAGCCAGGACATGATGGTGATGGAGCGAATCTACGGTATTCCGGTTTCTGATATTGCGATGCTGCATGAGCAGGGCACCAACATGAAACTGTTGGCAGAACGCGGCGTGCAGGTGTTCTTCACCCAGGTCTTTCGCGACAGCTTCTTCCATGCCGACATGCACCCAGGCAACATTTTTGTTAGCTACGATCACCCCGAAGATCCGAAATACATTGGCATCGACTGCGGTATTGTCGGCTCGCTCAATAAAGAAGATAAGCGTTATCTGGCGGAAAACTTTATCGCCTTCTTTAACCGCGACTATCGCAAAGTCGCTGAACTGCATGTGGATTCAGGCTGGGTGCCGCCAGATACCAATGTTGAAGATTTCGAGTTCGCCATTCGTACGGTATGTGAGCCCATCTTTGAAAAGCCACTGGCGGAAATCTCTTTTGGCCATGTGCTGCTAAACCTGTTTAACACGGCGCGTCGCTTTAATATGGAAGTGCAGCCCCAGCTAGTTTTGCTGCAAAAAACGCTACTTTACGTTGAAGGACTTGGAAGACAGCTTTATCCGCAGTTAGATTTGTGGAAAACAGCCAAACCTTTCCTGGAAGATTGGATCAAGGATCAGGTGGGTATTCCTGCTCTTATTCGCTCTTTCAAAGAAAAAGCGCCGTTCTGGATAGAAAAAATGCCAGAACTACCAGAACTGATGTACGACAGTTTGCGCCAGGGTAAACAATTGCAGCACAGCGTTGATAAAATAACGCGTGATTTACAACGTAATCAGGTGCGCCAGGCGCAATCACGCTATCTGTTCGGCATTGGCGCTACGCTGATGCTAAGCGGCACTTTGCTGTTGATTAATAAACCAGAATGGGAATACATGCCCGCCTGGTTAATGGCCGGTGGCATTGTCACCTGGTTGATCGGCTGGCGACGCTCGGCCTGAGTCGTTTTTAATCGTTTTTAACGGACAACGTGCGGTACAATAAAGACCGTTATCTATTCATCACTGTGATTTGAGGCAACATTATGGGTGGTATCAGTATTTGGCAATTAGTGATCATTGCTGTCATCGTGGTTCTGCTTTTCGGTACCAAAAAACTGGGTTCTATCGGTTCTGATTTGGGCGCATCCATCAAAGGCTTCAAAAAAGCGATGGGCGACGATGAAGAGAAAGAGAAAGATAAATCCATTCAGGATGCTGATTTCACAGCAAAAACGCTGGCAGACAAGCAGCCTGGCGATGTGAAGAAAGACGAAGCAAAGAGCAACGATAAAGAGCAGGTGTAAACCGTGTTCGACATTGGTTTCGGTGAACTGCTTCTGGTATTCGTGATTGGCCTGATTGTTCTCGGGCCACAGCGTTTGCCTGTGGCTGTTAAAACAGTTGTAGGCTGGGTGCGCGCCCTGCGTTCACTTGCTGCAACTGTACAAAATGAACTGGTTCAGGAGCTGAAAATCCAGGAGCTGCAAGACAGCCTGAAGAAGGTTGAAAAGGCGAGCATGGATAACCTTTCTCCTGAGCTGAAGGCATCAATGGATGAGCTGCGTCAGGCAGCAGAATCAATGAAGCGCTCGTATACTCTCGATCCTGAAAAGGCGAATGATGAGGCTCATACCATCCATAACCCGCTGGTGAAAGATGCCCAGGACAGCCATGATGGTGTAACGCCAGCAGCGGCTGCGCATCAAGCAAGTGCGCCTGATCAGGCTCCGGCAGTTGAAACTGAAACAGTTCCTGCTGTTACTCCAGCGGAGGCTTCTGAAGCGTTAATTCAGCCTCAGATTAAACCCGTAGCAGAGCCAGTCAAAACTCCAGCTTCTCCTCAACCTTCGAGTGATAAACAGTAAACATGGCCGTTGAAGATACCCAACCGCTTATCAGCCATCTGATAGAGCTGCGCAAGCGACTGTTAAATAGCATTATCGCTGTGCTGGTGATTTTCCTGGCACTGGTCTATTTTGCCAATGACATTTATCAGATTGTCTCAGCACCGCTGATTAAGCAGATGCCGATTGGCTCAACGATGATTGCCACCGATGTGGCGTCACCGTTTTTTGCGCCAATTAAACTGACGATTTATGTCGCGGTGTTCTTGTCTGCACCGGTCATTCTTTATCAAATCTGGGCGTTTATCGCGCCTGCGCTTTATAAACATGAGCGCAAACTGGTGATGCCGCTGCTGTTCTCCAGCACGCTGCTGTTTTATATCGGTATCGCGTTTGCCTATTTTGTTGTGTTCCCACTAGCGTTCGGGTTCCTGACCAAAACAGCGCCGATAGGGGTCGTGATGTCGACCGACATCACCAAGTACCTAGATTTTGTCATGGCATTGTTTATGGCATTTGGTGTGGCGTTTGAAGTCCCGGTGGCAATTATTCTGTTGTGCTGGATGGGGGTCACAAGCCCTGACGCGCTTAAGAAAAAGCGGCCATACATTCTGGTTGGCGCGTTTGTTGTTGGCATGTTGTTGACCCCACCAGATGTATTCTCACAAACGCTGCTGGCGATTCCAATGTACTGCCTGTTTGAAGTCGGCGTATTTTTCGCACGTTTCTATGTCGGTAAAGGCCGCAGAAGAGGCGAGGAAGATCCGGAAGACGCTCCAGAAGCAGAAGACGAAACCTCTCATAAAGAGTCATAATTTCAGACCGCCCATCAGGGCGGTCGTTATTTGGAAGACGCTATGTTTGATATCGGTGTAAATCTTACCAGCTCTCAGTTTGCTAAAGACCATGCGGATGTTGTCGCTCGCGCAAAGCTTGCGGGCGTCACTGGCATGTTGCTGACAGGAACTAACCTTCACGAAAGCCAGCAGGCACTTTTACTTGCTCAGCAGTATCAAGGGTGCTGGTCCACAGCGGGTGTTCACCCTCATGATGCCAGCCAGTGGCAAGACGAAACGGCAGATGCCATTCGTGAGCTTGCAGGTGCCTCCGAAGTCGTCGCTATCGGTGAGTGTGGCCTTGATTTCAACCGTAACTTCTCGACGCCTGCCGCACAAGAACGTGCTTTTACCGCACAACTAGCCCTTGCGGCTGACCTGATGATGCCGGTATTTTTGCACTGCCGTGAGGCGCACGAACGCTTTATTACGCTGCTCGATCCCTGGCTCGATAAACTACCGGGCGTGGTTTTGCACTGTTTTACCGGAACAGAAAATGAAGCTCGTGAATGTCTGGCGCGTGGCCTTTTTATCGGCGTAACAGGCTGGGTATGTGATGAACGCCGTGGCCTTGAATTACGTGAGTTGCTACCAATTATTCCGGCGCATCAGCTGCTGCTGGAAACGGATGCCCCCTATTTGTTACCGCGGGATCTTAAACCAAAACCTGCCTCCCGCCGGAACGAACCCTGCTACTTGCCTCATATTCTGAATAAGGTAGCCGAATGGCGTGGAGAAGACCCCGCCTGGCTTGCGCAAGTAATAGATGACAATGCCCGCCGTCTTTTCCGGTTGGCTTAAATCAGGAGAAAGTTAATGAGCTATGCATTTCCCGGTACGTTTCCTGGTCGCCGTATGCGCCGCGTCCGTCGTCACGATTTCAGCCGCCGTCTGGTTGCTGAGAATCAGTTAACGGTTAACGACCTTATCTACCCTGTGTTTGTGATGGAAGGCCAGAACCGTCAGGAAGAAGTCGCGTCAATGCCGGGCGTTTACCGCATGACTATTGACCTCCTTCTCAAAGAGGCTGAAGCCGTTGCGAAACTGGGTGTGCCGGTATTGTCACTGTTCCCGGTCATTGAGAGCGCAGGTAAATCGCTGCATGCTGAAGAAGCCTATAACCCGAATGGTTTGGTACAGCGTGCGGTTCGCGCACTGAAAGATGCCGTACCGGAACTGGGTTTACTGACCGATGTCGCGCTTGACCCGTATACCACTCATGGGCAGGACGGCGTTATCGACGAAGACGGTTACGTCATCAATGATATTACGCGTGAGATTCTGGTACGCCAGGCGTTGTCCCATGCGGAAGCCGGGGCTGAAATTATTGCGCCAAGCGATATGATGGATGGCCGTATCGGTGCTATTCGCGATCAGCTTGAAATTGATGGTTTCGTGAATACCCAGATAATGTCTTACGCTGCTAAATACGCATCCTGTTATTACGGCCCATTCCGCGATGCGATTGGTTCATCTGGCAATCTGAAAGGTGGCAACAAGAAAACCTATCAGATGGACCCGGCCAATGGCGATGAAGCGTTGCAAGAAGTCGCGCAGGACCTGCAAGAAGGCGCAGATATGGTGATGGTGAAACCAGGCATGCCGTATCTGGATGTCGTTCGTCGCGTGAAAGACACCTTCGGTGTGCCAACCTTCGCTTACCAGGTATCTGGCGAGTATGCGATGCACATGGCGGCTATCCAGAACGGATGGTTGGCAGAAAAGCCTGCCATTATGGAATCGCTGTTGTGCTTTAAACGCGCTGGGGCAGATGGCGTGCTGACGTACTTCTCGAAGCGTGTTGCGCAGTGGTTGCACGATGAGCAAATGCAGCGCTAGGTGCTGAATAAAATGAGAGGCCAGCAATCGCTGGCCTTTTTTTATGTCTTTTTGAAATCGGTGTTCTTCACGCTCTGCATCACTTGTTTATTCAACAGGTTGAGCAGCAGCATCGAGCGGGCTTCACCGTCCGGCTCGCTAAAAATAGCTTCCAGACCTTCGAATGCCCCTTCTGTTATCACCACGATATCGCCAGCGTAAGGCGTATCGGGGTCGGTTATATTCTCTGGCGTGTGACTGATGAGTTGTTCAATCACGTCACTCGGCACGGTGGCAGGAAGGCTGCCGAAACGCACGAAATGGCTGACGCCACGCGTTGAGTTTATTGTCGTGGTATGGATTGTTTCAGGGTCAAATTTGACGAACATGTAGTTCGGGAACAAGGGTTCATCGACCGCAGTGCGCTTGCCTCGCACGATCTTTTCGATTTTGATCATCGGGGTGAGGCAATTTACTTCCTGACGCTCAAGATGTTCTTGCGCCCGCAGTATTTGGCCCCGCTTGCAGTACAACAGATACCAGGATTCCATAAAGTCTCTTTTTCCTAATCAACCGATGAAGGATAGCAAAAGGCCGTTATTAGGGATAGACAGCACAAGTATAACCAATCACCGATTGGTCATCGGATAAGCATTTACGCGTTATTAACAAAAATACAGCATGCAATGCATGAAGCCCGTATAATGACCGCCAAATCCTGACTACGATTAATTGCATGAAATACCACGACCTACGCGATTTCCTGGAACTACTCGAACAACGCGGTGAGCTAAAGCGTATCGCAATGCCTGTCGATCCATACCTGGAAATGACTGAAATTGCCGATCGTACTTTACGAGCCAATGGCCCTGCGCTGCTGTTTGAGAACCCGAAAGGGTACGATATGCCGGTGCTGTGCAACCTGTTCGGCACTCCGAAGCGTGTCGCGATGGGAATGGGACAGGAAGATGTTTCTGCGCTACGCGAAGTCGGCAAGCTATTAGCTTTCCTGAAAGAACCTGAACCACCGAAGGGTTTCCGCGATTTGTTCGATAAACTGCCACAGTTTAAACAAGTCCTGAATATGCCGACTAAGCGTCTGCGTAATGCCCCTTGTCAGGAACAAATCTGGGAAGGTGATGAAGTCGATTTATCCCGCATCCCTATCATGCAATGCTGGCCCGAAGATGCCGCACCGCTGATTACCTGGGGTCTTACGGTAACGCGTGGGCCGCATAAAGAGCGTCAAAATCTTGGTATTTATCGTCAGCAACTTATCGGCAAAAACAAACTGATTATGCGTTGGCTGTCACATCGTGGCGGTGCGCTTGATTTCCAGGAATGGTGTGCGGAACATCCGGGTGAACGTTTCCCTGTTTCTGTCGCGTTGGGCGCTGATCCGGCAACTATTCTTGGTGCGGTTACGCCAGTGCCAGATACGCTTTCTGAATATGCCTTCGCGGGTTTATTACGCGGCACGAAAACGGAAGTGGTGAAGTGTATTTCTAACGATCTTGAAGTGCCTGCCAGCGCGGAAATTGTGCTGGAAGGGTATATCGAGCCGGGAGAAATGGCACCGGAAGGGCCATATGGCGACCACACGGGCTACTACAATGAAGTAGATGACTTCCCGGTATTTACCGTTACGCATATTACCCAGCGTCAGAATGCGATTTATCATTCAACTTATACCGGGCGGCCGCCGGATGAACCTGCGGTTCTCGGTGTTGCACTCAATGAAGTGTTTGTGCCAATTTTGCAGAAGCAATTCCCGGAAATTGTCGATTTCTATCTGCCGCCGGAAGGCTGTTCCTATCGCCTTGCGGTTGTCACTATCAAGAAGCAATACGCTGGTCACGCTAAGCGCGTGATGATGGGCGTCTGGTCTTTCCTGCGGCAGTTTATGTACACCAAGTTTGTCATCGTCTGTGATGACGATATCAACGCGCGTGACTGGAACGATGTGATTTGGGCCATCACCACGCGTATGGACCCGGCGCGTGATACCGTACTGGTAGAAAACACGCCGATTGATTACCTGGATTTTGCCTCGCCGGTTTCCGGTCTTGGCTCAAAAATGGGACTGGATGCCACTAATAAATGGCCAGGAGAAACCCAGCGCGAATGGGGTCGTCCTATCAAGAAAGATGCAGAAGTATGTGCGCGTATTGATGCAATCTGGGACGAACTGGCTATTTTCGACGACAGTAAAAACGCCTGAGGGGTGGATTTTACCGTTTTGCATTATTGACCCGACAGAGGGGAAGCATGACAACCTTAAGCTGTAAAGTGACCTCGGTAGAAGCGATAACCGACACGGTGTATCGCGTTCGATTGCTGCCGGAAGCGAAGTTCTCCTTTCAGGCCGGGCAGTATTTGATGGTGGTGATGGATGAGCGCGATAAACGCCCGTTCTCCATGGCATCCACGCCGAGCGAGCACGAGTTTATCGAACTGCACATTGGCGCGTCAGAGATCAATCTGTACGCCATGGCGGTGATGGACCGAATTCTGAAAGAGAAAGAAATCGTTGTTGATATTCCTCATGGCGATGCCTGGTTGCGTGATGACGAAGAACGTCCACTGATTCTGATCGCGGGCGGCACGGGCTTCTCTTATGTGCGTTCGATTTTGCTGACTGCGCTGGCGCGTAATCCACAACGTGAAATTGCAATTTACTGGGGCGGCCGTGAAGATAAACATCTTTATGATTTGTCTGAGCTAGAAGCGCTGTCAGTGGTGCATCCAAACCTTCGCGTTGAAGCCGTTGTGGAACAACCAGAAGCAGATTGGCGTGGCCGTACTGGCACAGTGTTAACTGCTGTAATGCAGGATTACGGAACGCTTGCTGGACATGACATCTATATTGCCGGGCGTTTTGAAATGGCGAAGATTGCGCGTGACTTGTTCTGTAATGAACGTGGTGCGAATGTCGATCGTATGTTCGGTGATGCTTTCGCGTTTATTTAACAGCGAATCTAGCAGACAGGCCACCGCAGAGTCGGTGGCTTTTGTTTTTTAGCGAAACAGATAAAAAACCCGCCCCTGACAGGCGGGAACAACAGCAACTAAAGCAACTAAACTCGTTCAATAACAGTAGCAATACCTTGACCTAATCCGATACACATAGTGGCTAGGCCAAACTGCGCATCGCGACGTTCCATCAGATTTAGCAGCGTGGTGCTAATGCGGGTACCGGAACACCCGAGCGGGTGACCTAATGCAATCGCGCCGCCATTCAGGTTAATCTTCTCGTCGATCTTATCCATCAAGCCCAGATCTTTAATGCATGGCAGGATCTGCGCGGCAAAGGCTTCGTTCATCTCAAACAGGTCGATATCGGCGACGCTCAGGCCCGCCTTTTTCAACGCCATTTGTGATGCCGGAACCGGACCGTAACCCATAATTGACGGATCGCAGCCAACAACCGCCATAGAACGGACGTAAGCGCGAATCTTCAGGCCCAATTCTTTGGCGCGGCTTTCGCTCATCAGTAACATTGCTGACGCTCCGTCAGAAAGAGCAGAAGAACTACCCGCCGTAACGGTACCGTTGACCGGATCAAACGCAGGTTTCAGTGCGGCAAGACCTTCGACTGTCGTTTCCGGACGAATCACTTCATCGTAATCAAAACGTTTGAGAACACCGTCTGCGTCATGGCCGCTGGTCGGCAGGATTTCAGCTTTGAAATGACCTGCTTCTGTAGCCGCCCACGCACGCTGGTGTGAACGCGCGGCAAACTGATCCTGCATCTCACGGCTAATGCCATGCATGCGGGACAGCATCTCTGCGGTTAATCCCATCATTCCGGCAGCTTTTGCGACGTTGCGACTCAGGCCAGGATGGAAATCCACACCGTGGCTCATCGGTACGTGACCCATATGTTCCACGCCGCCAATCAGGCAAGCGTGCGCATCGCCAGTCTGAATCATTCGAGCAGCATCGTGGAGTGCCTGCATGGAAGAACCACACAGACGGTTTACCGTTACTGCCGGTACGGAATGTGGGATTTCGGCCAACAATGCGGCGTTACGCGCAATGTTAAAACCTTGCTCCAGAGTCTGCTGTACGCAGCCCCAATAAATGTCATCCAGTGCGGCAGGGTCCAGCGCTGAGTTACGGGACAAAATTCCACGCATCAGATGAGCAGAAAGATCTTCCGCTCGCAGATTACGAAACGCCCCACCTTTTGAGCGGCCCATCGGGGTGCGGATGGCATCAACAATTACAACCTTTTCCATAATCACTCCTCAGGCACTTTTCAGGTCACTGGCTGGGCGTGCTGGCTCAACCGGTGGATAGTAAGGTTCGTTACGGGATGCTTTCGCACGCAGACCGTCCGGCACTTGATACAGCGGGCCAAGATGTTCGTACTGCTGGGCCATATCGAGATATTTGGCGCTGCCAATGGTATCTAACCAACGGAATGCGCCGCCGTGGAATGGAGGGAATCCCAGACCGTAAACCAGGGCCATATCAGCTTCTGCCGGGCTTGCGATAATGCCTTCTTCCAGGCAACGCACGACTTCGTTGACCATCGGAATCATCATGCGCGCGATGATTTCTTCGTCGCTGAAGTTGTGGCGTGGTTTGCTGACATCAGCAAGCAGGCCGTCGGTCGCTTCGTCTTGCTCTTTGCGCGGTTTGCCTTTGCTGTCTTGCTTGTAGCGATAGAAACCCTGTTGGGTTTTCTGGCCGTAGCGGCCTGCATCGAACATCGCATCAACCGCATCGCGATAATCCTTCTGCATGCGTTGTGGGAAACCTGCGGCCATGACTGCCTGCGCGTGGTGCGCAGTATCAATGCCGACAACGTCGAGCAGATACGCTGGACCCATCGGCCAACCAAACTGTTTTTCCATCACTTTGTCTATCTGGCGGAAATCGGCACCGTCGCGCATCAGTTGGCTAAAGCCTGCAAAGTACGGGAACAGTACACGGTTCACGAAGAAGCCCGGGCAGTCGTTCACCACGATTGGCGTTTTGCCCATTTTGCTGGCCCACGCCACGACTTTCGCGACAGTTTGCTCAGACGTTTTTTCGCCACGAATGACTTCCACCAGAGGCATACGATGCACCGGGTTAAAGAAGTGCATTCCGCAGAAGTTTTCCGGGCGTTTCAGGCTGTTTGCCAGTTCGCCGATGGGAATGGTCGATGTGTTCGATGCCAGAACCGTGTCCGGACGCACTTTATCTTCCACTTCTGCCAGAACCGCTTTCTTCACTTTCGGGTTTTCAACAACTGCTTCAACGACGACATCGACACGTTCAAAACCGGCGTAATCCAGCGTTGGATGAATGGTGGCAATTACGCCCGCCAGTTTCATGCCATCGATCTTGCCGCGTTCCAGTTGTTTGTTCAGTAGTTTGCTGGCTTCATTAATACCCAGCTCCAGCGACTTCTCATTAATATCCTTCATTAATACCGGTACGCCTTTCCAGGCTGACTGGTAAGCAATGCCTCCGCCCATGATCCCGGCGCCAAGAACGGCAGCCTGTTTCGGGGTTTCGGTATTTTTGGTCAGCTTCTTCGCCTGACCTTTTATGTATTGGTCGTTAAGGAAAATTCCGACCAGCGCACGGGCCTCATTGGAACGCGCCAACGGCACGAAACTTTGAGTCTCCAGTTGTAATGCTTCGTCACGGCCCATTCTTGCCGCAGCTTCAATTGTTTTTACTGCCGTCATCGGCGCAGGGTAATGTTTGCCCGCTATCTGCATCACCATGCTTTTCGCAATGGTGAAGCTCATGGTCGCTTCGATTTTGCTTAAGCGTAGCGGTTGCAATTTAGGTGCGCGTTTGGCTTTCCAGTCCAGCTCGCCGTTAATGGCCTGGCGCAGCACCATCAGTGCGCCGTCGCGCAGTTTTTCGGTTTTAACGATGCCATCCACTAAACCGAGTTTTTGCGCTTCAACCGCACCGACATCTTTCCCGGCTGTAATAATTTCCAGAGCGCTATCGGCACCCAGTAAACGAGGCAAGCGCACAGAACCGCCGAAGCCAGGCATAATGCCCAGTTTGGTTTCTGGTAGGCCAATTCGGGTATCCGGCGTTGCCAGGCGATAATCTGTTGCCAGTACGCATTCGCAACCGCCACCAAGGGCATAACCATTTACCGCAGCAATGGTTGGGACGGGCAGATCTTCCAGACGATTGAATACGCTGTTGGCAAATTGCAGCCAGTGAGTCAATTGCTCCGCAGGAACAAGGAACAGTGACAGAAATTCGGTAATGTCAGCTCCGACGATAAATGCTGCTTTGTTGGAACTCAGCAACAAGCCTTTCAGGTTGGGCTGCTTTTCCAGCACATCCAGCGCGTGACCGAGGCTGGCTACGGTCGCGGTATCGAGTTTGTTCACTGAGCCGGGTGCATCGAATACCAATTCTGCGATGCCATCTTCCAGCCAGTCGAGATGTAAGGTTTCACCTTGGTAGAGCATGTCAGTCTCCTGAATCCAGCAATGGGATCTGGTCGTACCAGATGGAGAGGAGTGTGGAATTGATGTTAATGAAATGCAAATAACTCTTTAAATATTTGCAAAGATGATCACAGCCGTTGGAAATAAGTTCGTGAACTTTGCGGTGTGCTAAGATGCGTGGCGTTCAGTTTATAAAAAAACAGAAGGGTAAATTATGGATTCACTGGCCTCACTTTATAAAGATCATGTGGCAACTTTGCAGGAACGTACTCGCAATGTTCTGGCGCGCTTCAACCTGGACGCGTTGTTGATTCACTCGGGCGAGCTATTCAACGTCTTCCTCGATGATCATCCATATCCGTTCAAAGTTAACCCACAATTCAAAGCCTGGGTTCCGGTGACGCAAGTGCCAAACTGCTGGTTGCTGGTGGATGGCGTGAGCAAACCGAAGTTGTGGTTCTACCTGCCTGTTGATTACTGGCATAACGTTGAGCCACTGCCAGAATCCTTCTGGACTGACGAAATTGATGTTATCGCTTTGCCAAAAGCTGACGGTATTGGTAGCCAACTGCCTGCTGCGCGCAGCAATATCGGTTACATCGGCCCTGTGCCAGAGCGTGCTGTGCAGCTTGAAATCCAGGGGGCAAACATCAACCCGAAAGGGGTGATTGATTTCCTGCATTACCATCGTGCCTATAAAACTGATTATGAAATGGCATGTATGCGTGAAGCACAGAAAACTGCCGTGGTGGGTCATCAGGCTGCTCACGAAGCATTTCTGTCCGGGATGAGCGAATTTGATATTAACCAGGCTTATCTGACCGCAACCGGCCACCGCGATACCGACGTGCCATACGGCAACATTGTGGCGCTCAACGAGCACGCAGCCGTTCTGCATTACACCAAACTTGATAACCGTGCGCCTGCTGAAATGCGCAGCTTCCTTTTGGATGCTGGTGCGGAATACAACGGCTACGCCGCTGATTTGACGCGTACATGGTCGGCGAATAGCGACAACGATTATGCTCAACTGGTGAAAGACGTTAACGCCGAGCAGCTCGCGTTGATTGACACCCTGAAAGCAGGTGTGCGTTATACCGATTACCACCTCCAGTTCCATCAGCGCATTGCGAAGTTGTTGAGCCGCCATAAGCTGGTAACAGGTATTAGTGAAGAAGCGATGGTAGAAACCGGTATTACCGGGCCATTTATGCCGCACGGCCTTGGTCATCCGTTGGGGTTACAGGTGCATGATGTTGCAGGTTTTATGCAGGATGACACCGGAACGCATCTTTCTGCACCTTCTCAATATCCGTATCTGCGTTGCACTCGTATTCTTGAACCGCGTATGGTGCTGACTATCGAACCAGGTATTTACTTCATTGAATCTTTGCTCGCGCCGTGGCGTGAAGGGCAGTACAACAAGCACTTTGACTGGCAGCGTATTGAAGCAATGAAACCTTTCGGTGGTGTTCGCATTGAAGACAATGTGATTGTTCACGAAAACAGCATTGAAAATATGACGCGCGACCTGAAACTGGCGTAATGGACAGTTGGCTGATCCCTGCTGAATCCGTCACGGTCAGTGAGGAAATCAAGAAAAGTCGCTTTATTACGTTGGTCGCTCATACGACTGGCGTCGTAGCGGCGAAAGAGTTTCTTGAAACAGTGCGTTCTGAACACCCGGCTGCCCGGCATCACTGCTGGGCCTGGGTGGCTGGTGCACCGGATGACTCGCAGCAATTAGGATTTTCTGATGATGGCGAGCCAGCAGGAACCGCCGGAAAGCCAATGCTTGCCCAGCTTATGGGAAGTGGTATCGGTGAAATTACCGCTGTAGTGGTGCGCTACTCCGGCGGTATCAAACTCGGAACCGGTGGCCTGGTGAAAGCTTATGGCGGCGGAGTGCAGACCGCATTAAATCAGCTGTCTACTGTGCTCAAAGTTCCATTAACCGAATATACTCTGCAGTGTGATTATGCGCAGCTTGCGGGAATAGAAGCGTTGCTCAAGCAGTGCAACGGCGTTCTCGTGCAAAGTGATTTTCAAGCGTTTGTCTCATTACGAATCGCGTTACCACACGCGAAACTCGCTGACTTTTCAGTCAGACTTGCTGATTTTAGCCGCGGCGCATTGCGTTTATTGCCGGCTGAACAATAATTCCCTCTCGTTATTTATTGATAGTTAAGGAAGCGGCTGAAATGCATTTTCGCGCCATAACCCGAATCGTTGGTCTGTTAGTCATTCTATTTTCCGTGACCATGATTATTCCAGGGTTGGTAGCTTTAATTTATCGCGATGGTGCTGGACGTGCTTTCACCCAGACTTTCTTCGTCGCATTGCTCATTGGTTCGTTTCTATGGTGGCCTAACCGGCGACAGAAGAGTGAACTCAAACCGCGCGAAGGATTTTTGATCGTCGTTTTGTTCTGGACGGTGCTGGGGAGTGTGGGGGCGTTACCCTTTATCTTCGCAGAACAGCCGAACCTGACTATCACCGATGCCTTCTTTGAGTCGTTCTCGGGTTTAACTACGACGGGTGCCACAACACTTGTTGGGCTCGATACGCTTCCTCACGCCATTCTGTTTTATCGGCAAATGTTGCAGTGGTTTGGCGGTATGGGGATCATTGTGCTGGCGGTGGCCATTCTGCCAATTTTGGGCGTAGGTGGGATGCAGTTATATCGCGCTGAAATGCCGGGGCCGCTTAAAGATAATAAAATGCGCCCGCGTATTGCGGATACAGCCAAAACTCTGTGGCTAATCTATGTTTTGTTAACCGTTGCATGCGCGTTGGCACTTTGGTTTGCCGGTATGCCTGCATTTGATGCGATAGGTCACAGCTTCTCCACTATTGCCATCGGTGGTTTTTCCACTCACGACGCCAGCATCGGTTATTTCGATAGCCCAACGATTAATACGATTATCGCCATCTTCCTGCTGATCTCTGGCTGTAACTATGGCCTGCACTTCTCTTTATTAAGCGGGCGCAATTTAAAAGTTTACTGGCGTGACCCAGAGTTCCGTATGTTTATCGGCGTGCAACTGACACTGGTGATTGTCTGCACCCTTGTACTGTGGTTCCACAATACCTACCAGTCGGCATTGCTAACGGTGAACCAGGCGTTCTTCCAGGTTGTCTCGATGGCGACGACGGCAGGGTTCACTACCGACAGTATTGCGCGCTGGCCACTGTTCTTACCTGTGTTGCTGCTGTGTTCTGCTTTTATAGGTGGCTGTGCGGGTTCAACCGGTGGTGGCCTGAAGGTTATTCGTATCCTTCTATTGTTCAAACAGGGTAACCGCGAACTTAAACGTCTTGTGCACCCAAATGCGGTATATAGCATCAAGCTTGGGAACCGCGCGCTACCTGAGCGTATTCTTGAAGCGGTGTGGGGATTCTTCTCTGCCTATGCGCTGGTCTTTATTGTCAGCATGCTCGCCATCATTGCGACAGGTGTGGATGACTTCTCGGCTTTTGCTTCTGTTGCGGCAACGTTGAATAACCTTGGTCCTGGCTTAGGTGTTGTGGCCGATAACTTCGCCAGCATGAATCCAGTGGCGAAATGGATATTGATAGCCAACATGTTGTTTGGCCGTCTTGAAGTATTTACTTTACTCGTACTGTTTACGCCAACTTTCTGGCGAGAGTAACCGGAGCCTGTAGTGAGAACTTTGATTCTATTTTCAACCCGCGATGGGCAAACCCGTGAGATTGCTTCATATATAGCATCTGAACTGAACGAGCTGGGTGTTGAGAGTGATGTTGTTAACTTGCATCGCAGTGGCGATATTGCCTGGGAAAATTACGAATGCGTCGTTATTGGTGCCTCTATTCGTTATGGACACTTCCATTCATCGGTTGCTGCATTTGTGAAGAAGCATCAGCAAGCGTTGAATAACATCCCCAGCGCTTTCTTCTCAGTGAACCTGGTTGCACGCAAGCCAGAGAAGCGTTCTCCACAAACCAACTCTTATACGCGTAAGTTCTTGCTGAGCTCTCCATGGCAACCAAATCATTGTGCCGTATTCGCTGGAGCGCTTCGTTATCCACGTTATCGCTGGTACGACCGCGTTATGATTCGTTTGATTATGAAAATGACGGGCGGCGAAACAGATATCAGTAAAGAAGTTGTTTATACCGATTGGCCGCAAGTGGCGCGTTTTGCCCAGGAAATTGCACGCTTAAACAGCAAATAGTGTCTAAAACACCCACTTTGATGAAAAAACGTGTGATTGGTCATTTT
>CBCPKK010000029.1:0-67502 GCA_965119215.1 uncultured Buttiauxella sp. | reverse complement strand
ACCCAAACCTTAAATAAAAACCTTAATGATCGGGTAAGTTTATTTGTTCACAATAATAAGCAAGCATTACCAGTATAAATAAATACACATAGCACTATTGATATTTCATATAAAAAGGACACATGATGGCTAATTCAATTTATTTAAAGCTAAACGGAAAAAATCAAGGTGCGATCTCTGCGGGATGCATGTCACTTGATTCTATTGGTAATAAAGCCCAAACCGCCCACCTGGACCAAATTATGGTGTATGAACTGAATCATCGCCTAACACGGATTGATAACGTTAACCATCACTGCCTGACAATCAGGAAACCTATTGATAAGTCCTCACCATTACTGAGCAAATCAATTAATGATAATGAAATTTTGACCTGTGAATTTCCTGTATATCGCACTAACCGTTTTGGTATGAACGAACTTTATTACATTATTAAACTCACGGAGGCCCGTATTTGTGACATACAACTCACTATTCCTCATGTGGTAAATGATAGCGAGGGTTTAGCAGAAGAAACAGTGTCATTTGTATATGAGGCAATAAGTTGGGAACATTGCACTGCTGGAACGAGCACTTATAGCTTATGGATGGATCGTGTTTTTTAACAGAGATATAGAATAATAACTACGCTGTAAGAATTAAAGGGGTAAGCAAATGGACAATGCAGACTATTTACGTATAAACATGGATGCAAACAGAAAAATATCGCTGTCATTAGAAAAAGGATTAGAGAACATTCATAAAAATGGAAAAGAAGTACTCAGTAGTATCTACTCTGGTGCCGAAAGAATGTCCTGGTACTCATCTTGTTTTTTTGAAACTTATCAGGATGTATGCCAGGAGTTAAAAGAAGAAGATAAAAGAATGATTGCAGCCATTAATGAAGTTTTTGCTAGAAAAGACGTCATATTCAATATGGTTGAAATGTATATAGAGTATATTTTAGACAACTTTAATGACTCAGTAAGAAAGAGTATAGCAACTCAGATAACATGCCTTCTAGCAAAAAACAGAGTAGGATTCTTAACAAAGTCAAGTATGTCGTATTTAATAGCAAAGTCTATTTCAGACTCAATGAATTTCACAACTAAAATTCGCGCAGCAATCGGTAAAACAAGCAATGTAATTCTTACTCTACTTGATTTTTATAGCTATGTTCAAAAGGCAGCCCTTTCGGCAAGGCGATTGAAAGTATTGAACCCATCCTTTTATAAAATATTATATATGAACAACCTGGAAATTCTTTACTTCATCATTGAACCCGTTCTACAAAAGAATATCGCCCATCTAAATACAATGCTTAGTGAACGCGATGCCATTACTATTATAAGAGATATGATAAAGTGAAAAAATTCATTACACAGTTTATTTTTGATTGGGTAAAAACAGAAACTATTTATTCATACTTACCAATAGCATTAATTATTTTTCTATCTTGTATATCTTACCGATTTTTTCCAGAGCACTGGGGGAAGCTCACTTTACTATCAATTTTCATTGTCATTTTTGGTGTATGGAAATTAGCAAGATACCTTGAAAAATAGCAACCACTACATCTCTGGCTCATCACGCCACTCTGATCATATTCCGTCGCGGTAATGTGATCAGAGTTAACTATTCATCAATATGACAAATATGAACGGCTTCTGACATTTTGCATTTACCTGCGTGTGTTTGACTGGCAGCAATCGAAACCTTACCCGCTGGAGTCGCGCCATGAGTAGCGTTCCCATTCTGGAGATGCGCAATATTGCCAAGTCATTCGGCAAGTTTTATGCGCTGAAAGGTGTCGACTTAACGGTGTTCCCCGGCGAAATTCACGCATTGATGGGGGAAAACGGTGCCGGTAAAAGCACGCTGATGAAGATTTTGGCCGGTGCTTATACCGCCACCAGCGGCGAAATCCTGATTGAAGGCCAGCCTTACAGCATCAAAGGGCCGAAAGATGCACTGAGCGCTGGCATCACACTGATTTATCAGGAGATGCAGCTTGCGCCAAACCTGACGGTCGCCGAAAACATTTTTCTGGGCAGCGAGCTTTCACGTGGCGGTTTAGTTAAGCGCAAAGAGATGGTGATGCAGGCGCAGACGGTTATTGACCGCCTGGGCGCACAGTTTAAAGCCAGCGATTTGGTGTCGCGCCTGACGATTGCCGAGCAACAGCAGGTGGAAATTGCCCGCGCACTGCATCGCAACAGCCGTATTTTAGTCATGGATGAACCTACCGCCGCACTTTCGTCCCGCGAAACTCACCGCTTATTTGAACTAATTATGCGGCTGCGCGATGAAGGGATGGCGATTATTTATATCAGCCACCGCATGGCGGAAGTGTATGAGCTTTCCGACCGCGTTAGCGTGCTGCGCGACGGGCAATATGTCGGCAGCCTGACGCGTGAAAACCTTAATGCCAATGAGCTGGTTCGCATGATGGTGGGCCGCCCGTTGAGCGATCTGTTCAACAAAGAACGCGATATTCCGCTGGGAGCAGTGCGCCTGAACGTCCATCACATGACGGACGGAGCCAAAGTGCAGCCGGTGAGTTTACAGGTGAAATCCGGTGAAATTGTCGGGCTGGCGGGGCTGGTCGGCGCCGGGCGTTCTGAACTGGCACAACTCATTTTCGGCGTGCGCAAATCCACAGGGGGAAGCATCGAAATTGACGGTAAACCCGTCAAAATTCATTCACCGCGTGAAGCGATTAGCCACGGGATTGGCTTCCTGACCGAAAACCGCAAAGAGCAGGGTTTGTTCCTCGAACTAGCTGCGCAAGACAACATCACCATGGCAACGCTGGAGCGCGATGCGCACTACGGCTGGCTCGACCGCAAAAAAGCCCAGACCATCTCTGACGATGCTATCAGCCTGCTGAATATTCGCGTGCCACACGCGCAAGTTCGTGCGGGCGGGTTATCGGGGGGGAATCAGCAAAAACTGCTGATCTCGCGCTGGGTGGCGATCGGCCCGCGAATTTTGATCCTTGATGAACCGACACGCGGCGTGGATGTCGGCGCGAAAAGTGAGATCTACCGGATCATGAGCCAGATGGCAAAACAGGGCGTGGCGATCCTGATGATCTCAAGCGAGTTACCGGAAGTGGTCGGCATGAGCGACCGGGTTTACGTGATGCGCGAAGGCAGTATTGCCGGGGAATTACACGCCGCTGATATCACACAAGAAAATATTATGACGCTGGCAACCGGTGTCGAAGAGGCTCATAAAAAGGCGGTTCATCATGGCAATTGATCAACATAAAGACACGCCGCAGCAGGTTGCAAAATCTGCCTCGCTGAAAAAAGCGCTTTTTGGCGATTTGATGCAAACAGTCGGAATTTTGCCGATTCTGATCCTGATCGTCGCCGTTTTTGGCTTTATCACACCCAACTTTTTTACCGAATCTAACCTGCTGAATATCGCCCGTCAGTCATCAATCAATATCGTTCTCGCCGCAGGTATGACCTTCATTATTTTAACCGGCGGTATCGATCTTTCCGTCGGTTCAATTCTTGGCACAACGGCGGTGACGGCAATGGTCGTTTCGCTAATGCCAGGCTGGGAATCGCTGTCGATCCCTGCTGCGCTGATGATGGGCACTGGCCTTGGGCTGTTTAACGGGATGCTTGTGGCCTGGGCAGGACTGCCGCCGTTTATCGTCACGCTCGGCACGTATACCGCGCTGCGCGGTGTCGCGTATTTGCTGGCCGATGGCACCACGGTGATTAACTCCAATATCAATTTTGAATGGATTGGTAACGCGTATCTCGGCCCGATTCCGTGGCTGGTCGTGATTGCGCTGGCGGTGATTGCAGTGTGTTGGTTCATTCTGCGGCGCACCACGCTTGGCGTTCATATTTACGCGGTCGGCGGCAACATGCAGGCGGCACGTCTGACGGGTATCAAAGTGTGGATGGTGCTGCTGTTCGTTTATGGCATGAGCGGTTTGCTTTCCGGCCTTGGCGGGGTGATGAGCGCCTCGCGCCTTTACAGCGCTAACGGCAACCTGGGAACGGGCTATGAGCTGGACGCCATCGCGGCGGTGATTCTCGGCGGCACGAGTTTTGTCGGCGGGATTGGCACGATTACCGGCACGCTGGTCGGCGCGCTGATTATCGCCACGTTAAACAATGGCATGACGCTGATGGGCGTTTCGTATTTCTGGCAACTGGTGATCAAGGGTGCGGTGATCATCATTGCGGTGCTGATCGACAAATACCGTACTCGTCATCATCAAAGTGCATAGCTGTACCCATAACGACAAAACTACCCTACGTGAGGAAAACAACATGCGTTTAAAACTAATCGCCGCTGCACTCTTGATTGCGAGCGCGCCATTTGTTCAGGCAAAAGAACTGAAATCCATCGGGGTAACGGTGGGTGATCTCGCCAACCCCTTCTTCGTGCAGATAACCAAAGGTGCGGAGCTTGAAGCCCGAAAACTGGCAGGTGATAACGTCAAAGTGACGCTGGTTTCCAGCGGCTACGATCTCGGCCAGCAGGTGTCGCAAATCGACAACTTTATAGCCGCCAAAGTGGACATGATCATTCTGAACGCGGCGGATTCTAAAGGGATCGGGCCTGCGGTGAAACGCGCGAAAGAAGCCGGGATCGTGGTGGTGGCGGTAGACGTGGCGGCAGAAGGTGCAGACGCGACGATCACCTCGAACAACACCCAGGCGGGTGAAATGGCCTGCAAGTACATTGCTGATCGCCTGAAAGAAAAAGGCAATGTGGTGATCATCAACGGGCCGCCGGTTTCCGCCGTGCAGAACCGCGTTGAAGGCTGTATGACCGAGTTTAAAAAGCACCCGGATATCAAGATCCTTTCTTCTAACCAGAACGCAAAAGGCAGCCGCGAAGGTGGCCTTGAAGTGATGACCTCGCTGCTGGCGGCCAATCCGAAGATCGACGCCGTGTTTGCGATCAACGATCCGACAGCGATCGGTGCCGATCTGGCAGCGAAACAAGCACAACGTAACGAGTTCTTTATCGTTGGCGTGGATGGCAGCCCGGATGCAGAAGAAGCATTGAAACGTGGCGGCAATACTCTGTTTGTAGCGACACCAGCGCAAGATCCGCAGGTGATGGCGGCAAAAGCGGTGGAGATTGGCTACGACATTCTGCAAGGCAAACCTGCGCCTAAAGAGCCGGTGCTGATCCCGGTGACCATGATCGATAAGAACAATATCGGCACGTATAAGGGCTGGACGGTGAAATAACGCTACCGCCAGTAACAGGCGCAAATGGTGGATGTCGCTAGCGCTAATCCCCCCTACAAAATCCGAGTCTGTAGGTCGGATTAGCGCTAGCGACATCCGACACAAAATCCGTTCAGGTCGTAAATATGAAGCGTTCCGAAGTGAATCAGATCCTGTCCCAGACTCGCCATTTCTTTATGCAGCACGATATCCACCTGCCGCCCTTTGCTTCGTTCGACGCGGCGAAATGGCAGCAGATAGATAAACAAATCTGGCAGGAAGTGTTCGATCTCAAGCTCGGCTGGGATGTCACAGCGTTTGGCGGTAACGACTTTCTTGCTCAGGGTCTGACGCTTTTCACGCTGCGTAACGGTTCACCCGAGGCTTCGCCGTATGCCAAATGTTATGCAGAAAAAATTATGCATGTCCGCGAAGGGCAGCTTACGCCGATGCATTTTCACTGGCGCAAACGCGAGGACATTATCAATCGCGGCGGCGGTAATTTGATTGTTGAGCTGTGGAATACCGATCGGTTCGAGCAGACAGAAGAAAGTGACGTCACGGTCGTCATTGATGGTTGCCGCCAGACTCACGCGGCGGGCAGCCAGTTGCGCCTCTCACCAGGGGAAAGCATTTGTCTCGTGCCAGGTATTTATCACAGTTTCTGGGGCGAGTCTGGTTATGGCGACGTGCTGGTTGGGGAAGTGTCGATGGTTAACGATGACGACCGCGATAACCGTTTCCTCAAACCGCTGGAGCGCTTTAACACCATTATTGAAGACGAGCCCGCGCGGCAGGTGCTGTGCAACGAGTATCGCCAATATTTTTAAGTTTTTTCCAACCATTTGTCCCAACACCAGGGGAATCATTATGGCTTTGATATCGCTCGCAGATGGACTGGCTCACGCACGTAAAAATGGCTACGCATTAGGGGCGTTTAACGTGCTCGACAGCCATTTTCTGCGCGCTCTTTTCGCTGCTGCAAAGCAGGAAAACTCACCGTTTATCATTAATATCGCCGAAGTGCATTTTAAGTATGTCTCACTGGACTCACTGGTCGAAGCCGTCAAATTCGAAGCGGCACGCCACGATATTCCTGTGGTGCTTAATCTTGACCACGGCCTGCATTTTGAAGCGGTAGTTCGCGCTTTGCGTCTCGGTTTTAGCTCAGTTATGTTCGATGGTTCTACACTTGAATATGAGGAGAATATCCGCCAGACCCGCGAGGTGGTGAAGATGTGTCACGCGGTGGGCATTTCCGTTGAAGCTGAATTAGGTGCCGTGGGTGGTGACGAAGGCGGTGCGCTGTATGGCGAAGCCGATAGCAACAAGTTTACCGACCCGGCAGTCGCTCGCGACTTTGTCGACAGAACCGGAATCGACACGCTGGCAGTCGCTATTGGTAACGCTCACGGCAAATACAAAGGCGAACCAAAACTCGATTTCGACAGGCTCGCCGCCATTCGCCAGCAAACTGGTTTGCCACTGGTACTGCATGGGGGTTCCGGCATCAGTGACGAAGATTTCAGAAAGGCGATAACGCTCGGCATCCACAAAATCAATTTTTATACCGGGATGTCGCAGGCCGCACTGGGTGCCGTCGAGCAAAGAATGAATCAACGTCATGCCATTTATGACGAGTTCGCCGAATTGCTGTTGGGTATTGAAGAAGCCATTGCTGATGTTGTCGCCCAGCAAATGCGGATTTTTGGCAGTTCAGGCAAGGCTTAAGGAGAGGTTATGACAGAGCGCAGCGGGATTATTGCCGCCGGAAATATGCTGGTCGACCATGTGCATCAAATTGTGCAATGGCCGCAGCGTGGGTGGCTTGCGGAAATCGTCCACAGCGAACGTTCGACGGGTGGTGCACCACTTAACGTACTGCTGACGCTGGCAAAAATGCACGTTGGCCTGCCGCTTCAGGCAGTGGGTTTGGTGGGTGACGACCACGATGGCGACTACATTATGGCCATGTTGGATCAGTACCATGTGAATCGTCAGCACGTACACCGCACCACTTTCGCGCCGACGTCGATGTCGCAAGTGATGACCGACCCCAGCGGGCAGCGGACTTTTTTTCACTCGCCTGGTGCTAATCGCCTGCTCGACTTACCAGCCTTTGACCGCCTTGAAACATCATTCAAGATCTTCCACCTCGGCTATTTACTGCTGCTCGATAGCCTGGATATGGAAGATGCGGAATACGGCACGCGCAGCGCCAGACTACTGGCACAGATGGCGCAACAAGGCTATGAAACCTCGCTGGATTTAGTCTCGCGCCAGGGTGACCCGCGCTATCGCCCGATGGTGCTCCCTGCCCTGCGCTGGCTGGATTACCTGGTGATTAATGAGCTGGAAGCCGGTGAGTTTAGCGGGCTGGAAATCCGCCATTCGAACGGCTCGCCCCACATTGAACATATCGCCATGGCGGCAAGCCAACTGCTTGAAGCGGGTGTGCGGCAACGAGTGGTTATACATTGCCCGGAAGGCGCATGGGGTGTTGAGCCAAAAAGTGAAGGCGTGTGGGTGCCGTCGTTCATACTCACACAGGAAGAAATTATCGGCAGCGTAGGTGCCGGTGACGCGTTCTGCGCCGGAATATTATACGGCTGTCATGAAAAATGGTCGCTTATCGACAGCCTGAAATTAGCCCATGCCTGCGCTCGTGCTAATCTTTTATGTGCAAATGCGATTGATGGCGCAAAAACACTGACAGAATTGCAGAGTTTTATTAATGAGCAACCTAATGGTTATTAGTAGATGGTTTAATAATTAAGGCATCAATATATTTTTAGCATTCTATTCACTAACAATATAATACTAATGTTTTGCGAGCACCCTTCCAGACAAATGTAATTTATTCAAATGAATTACATTGGCAATTTAATATCAAATAAATAAAAAGTAAGTAAACTACGCAGCGGGTGCTTAGGGCTTTCTGTCCTGAGCATAAGTGAGGGATATTCTTTGATTCAGAGGAATAAGAAAGCCCCGGGCAACTTAACGTTAACCCGAGGCGACCCTCAAACCCACAAGTTGAGGTTAGCTTCTTACTCGCTGCAAGGCAAGGAGTAAAAGGCATGAAGCCGACAAAAACTGTTGTCATCTGTTTATTAATTGTTTGCGTAACATTAATAGCAATAACCTTATTAACGCGGCGTAATCTTTGCGAAGTGAAAATAAGAAATGATAAACAGGAGGTAGCGGCCAGGTTGGCCTGCTCCGAATAGTAAAGCTATCGGGCGGGGTTCAGGTTTGCCCCGCCCAACTTGTGCGGGATAAGGGCGATGTCTTAAGCACCCAATTTTTCATCTCTAACTTGAGTAAGTCGTTGGGGTTAGCTAGTTATTAGTAGATCGTTTAATAATTAAGGCGTCAATATACTTCTAACATCCTATTCACTAATAATATAATACTAATGTTTTGCGAGCACCCTTCCAGACAAATGTAATTTATTCAAATTAATTACATTTGCAATTTAATATCAAATAAATAAAAAGTAAGTACACTACGCAACGGGTGCTTAGGGCTTTCTGTCCTGAGCATAAGTGAGGGATATTCTTTGATTCAGAGGAATAAGAAAGCCCCGGGCAACTTTAACGTTAACCCGAGGCTAATCCCCGACCCTGAACAAGTTGAGGTTAGCTTCTTACTCGCTGCAAGGCAAGGAGTAAAAGGCATGAAGCCGACAAAAACTGTTGTCATCTGTTTATTAATTGTTTGCGTAACATTAATAGCAATAACCTTATTAACGCGGCGTAATCTTTGCGAAGTAAAAATAAGAAATGATAAACAGGAGGTAGCGGCCAGGCTGGCCTGCTCCGAATAGTAAAGCTATCGGGCGGGGTTCAGGTTTGCCCCGCCCAACTTGTAAGGTATTAGGGCGATGTCTTAAGCACCCAATCTATTTTTATATAATCTAAGCGGCGTTATTCTCAGCATGAATAACATCAGCGGAAAAAACATAGCCGACGCCGCGAATGGTGCGGATTAATACCGGTTGATGCGGGTTTATCTCTATTTTTCTGCGCAGGCGCATAATCAGCACATCTATAGTTCTGTCGAATACTTCAAGGCTTTCGCTGTGGGTCAGTTCCAGCAATCTTTCGCGCGACAGGACTTTGCGGGCATTTTGCATTAATGCCAGTAGCAGCCCATATTCCCCTTGGGTGAGGTCGACCTGTTCAAATTGAATGTTAAATAGCTGGCAGCGTTCGGTATCCAGCCGCCAGCCGTTGAAATGTAAACCGCTGGTTTTTGTTGTCGTCGGTTCAACGGCCAGCGCGCCGCTACGGCGTAATACCGCTTTGACACGCGCCACCACCACGCGCGGGTTAAATGGCTTGGCGATGTAATCATCCGCGCCCATTTCCAGCCCGACGACCACATCAGATTCACTGCCCAACCCAGTCAGCATCACTACCGGCAAATCTGGCCGCTGCCGCTGAATGTGTTGCAGCACCAACAGCCCGTTAATATCCGGCAGGATCATATCCAGCAGCACCAGTGCGATGCCCGGATGGTTGGCTATCGCCAGTAAGGCGTCATTTCCCGTATGGCAGACCATCACCTCAAAGACGTGCTCATTAAGTACGTCTCGCAGCACGTCACAAATCGCCAAATCGTCATCCACCAGCAATATCGCAGGCTTCATCGTTGTTCTCCGTGGAGGATGCAAGGGATCAAATCTAAGTGTGAGCGATTGTTGGGGGAGTGCCGCGAAAATGACAGATAGCTATGCTGAAAATTCAACCAGCGTCACAAACCCTGCCCTGGTCGACACGTCACTTTTGACGATGACCTGTTTTTCGTCAGCGTTTTGCTGCTTTTATCGCCGTAAGATGGCGGTTATTCCCATTCTTTTTATGTGGCATAGATAATGCATTAAAGCGGGGAGATGTGATCAGCTGTTTAGTGTCACACCACCTATAACAGCATTGACTGGAGCAACACGATGAAAAAAGTCATCACGGTTTGCCCCTATTGTGCCTCGGGTTGCAAAATCAACCTCGTGGTCGATAACGGCAAAGTCGTCAAGGCGGAAGCGGCTCAAGGTAAAACTAACCAGGGCGATCTTTGCCTGAAGGGTTACTACGGCTGGGATTTTATTAACGATACTAAAATCCTCACCCCGCGCCTGAAATCACCGATGATTCGTCGCCAGAAAGGCGGCAAACTCGAAAATGTTTCCTGGGATGAAGCGCTGAACTACGTCAGCACTCGTCTTAGCGAAATCAAAGCAAAACACGGCGCCGATGCCATCATGACCACCGGTTCTTCCCGTGGTACTGGCAACGAAACCAACTATGTAATGCAAAAATTTGCGCGCGCCGTTATTGGTACCAATAACGTCGATTGCTGCGCACGCGTCTGACACGGCCCATCGGTTGCAGGTCTGCACCAATCGGTCGGTAACGGCGCTATGAGTAACTCAATCGTCGAGATTGAAGATACCGATTTAGTGTTTGTGTTCGGGTATAACCCGGCAGATTCACACCCTATCGTTGCTAACCGCGTGATTCGCGCGAAGCAAAAAGGGGCGCAAATCATTGTTGTCGATCCGCGTAAAATTGAAACCGCGCGCATCGCCGATTTGCATTTGCAGCTAAGAAATGGTTCTAACATCGCCCTGCTTAACGCACTTGGGCATGTGATTATCGAAGAAAACCTGTACGACCAGTCATTCGTGGCTTCCCGTACCGAAGGTTTCGACGAGTATCGCAAAATTGTTGCGGGCTACACGCCTGAATCTGTCGAAGAAATTACCGGCGTGACGGCGGCAGAAATTCGCGCAGCAGCACGAATGTATGCGAAAGCGAAAACGGCCACGATTCTGTGGGGCATGGGCGTGACCCAGTTCTATCAGGGCGTGGAAACCGTTCGCTCGCTGACAAGCCTTGCGCTGATGACGGGCAACCTGGGTAAACCTAACGTAGGTGTTAACCCGGTTCGTGGTCAGAACAACGTGCAGGGTGCCTGTGATATGGGCGCACTGCCGGATACTTATCCGGGCTATCAGTATGTGAAAGACGCAGCAAGCCGCGAGAAATTCGCGCAAGCCTGGGGCGTTGACTCTTTACCTGCACACACCGGCTATCGCATTAGCGAATTGCCACACCGTGTGGCGCATGGCGAAGTGTATGCCGCGTACATCATGGGTGAAGATCCGCTGCAAACTGATGCGGAACTTTCAGCCGTGCGTAAGGCGTTCGAAGAGCTCGAACTGGTGATTGTGCAAGACATCTTCATGACCAAAACCGCGGCGGCTGCCGACGTGATTTTGCCCTCCACCTCCTGGGGTGAACATGAAGGGGTTTACACCGCCGCTGACCGTGGTTTCCAGCGCTTCTTTAAAGCCGTGGAACCGAAGTGGGACCTGAAAACGGACTGGCAGATTATCAGTGAAATCGCCACCCGTATGGGCTACCCGATGAGCTACAACAACACCCAGGAAATTTGGGATGAGTTGCGCGGCTTGTGCCCTGATTTCTACGGTGCCACCTACGAGAAAATGGGCGAACTGGGTTATATCCAGTGGCCTTGCCGCGATGTAGCTGAAAGCGACCAGGGAACCTCGTTCCTGTATGACGGTAAGTTTGACCGCGAAAACGGCCTGGGTGAGTTCTTTACCTGTGACTGGGCACCGCCAATCGACAAAGTCTCCGAAGAGTACCCTATGGTACTTTCAACGGTGCGTGAAGTGGGCCACTACTCTTGCCGTTCAATGACCGGTAACTGTGCGGCGCTGGCAGCCCTTGCGGATGAACCTGGCTATGCGCAAATCCACATCGAAGATGCCGCTCGTTTGGGTATCGAAGATGAAGCGCTGGTGTGGGTTAATTCCCGTAAAGGCCGCGTTATCACGCGCGCGAATGTGAGCGAACGCCCTAATAAGGGTGCCGTTTACATGACTTACCAGTGGTGGATTGGTGCTTGTAACGAGCTGGTGACTGAAAACCTCAGCCCGATTACCAAAACGCCGGAGTACAAATACTGCGCCGTGCGCGTCGAGCCGATTGCCGATCAGCGAGCCGCCGAACAGTATGTGATAGATGAGTACAGTAAGCTAAAAGCCAGTCTGCGCGAGAGCGCGGCAGGTTAACCAGAAGAGCCGCCAGCATTGGCGGCTTTTTTTTATCACGACTCTCTCATTATGATAAACATTATTTATCAATGACCTTTCTCGATAATTATCCCTTCGAATCATTTCTCTACTCAGGATGTATTGATTAGATTTTCAACAATTTAATTAATGCGTGATCTGTCGCCCAAAAAGTAAACAAAGCTCCCAAAGCCCCTACAATTAACGTTTGCGTGACATATTATTAACATCCTACAAGGAGAAAAAAAGCCATGAGCCAAGTGCATAAACACGCCATTCCCGCAAACATTGCGGACAATTGCCTGATAAACCCGGAGCAGTACCAATCCATGTACCAACATTCGGTACATGACCCTGATGCATTTTGGGGTGAGCAAGGGAAAATCCTTGATTGGATCAAACCCTATCAAAAGGTGAAAAACACCTCTTTCGCGCCAGGAAATATCTCTATCAAATGGTATGAAGACGGCACGCTAAATTTGGCCGCCAACTGCCTGGACCGCCACTTGAAAGAAAGGGGCGATCAAACCGCCATCATCTGGGAGGGTGATGACGCAACGCAGAGTAAAACGATTACTTACCGCGAACTGCATCGTGAAGTGTGCCGTTTTGCCAATACTCTGGTGGAACTGGGCATCAAGAAAGGCGATGTGGTGGCGATTTACATGCCGATGGTGCCAGAAGCCGCTGTTGCGATGCTGGCCTGTGCGCGTATTGGCGCTGTGCATTCGGTGATTTTTGGTGGCTTCTCACCAGAAGCGGTCGCCGGGCGCATTATTGATTCCAGCTCTCGTCTGGTTATCACCGCCGACGAAGGCGTGCGCGCCGGGCGTTCCATTCCGCTGAAGAAAAACGTCGATGACGCGCTGAAAAACCCTAACGTTACAACCGTTGAACACGTTGTGGTGCTTAAGCGTACCGGCGGGAATATTGAGTGGAATCAAGGCCGCGACCTGTGGTGGAACGAGCTGGTTGAGAAGGCCAGTACCCACCACCAGCCTGTGGAAGTGAACGCCGAAGATCCGCTGTTTATCCTTTACACCTCTGGTTCAACCGGCAAGCCGAAAGGCGTGTTGCACACCACAGGCGGTTATCTGGTGTATGCCGCAACCACCTTCAAATATGTGTTCGATTACCATCCAGGCGACGTTTACTGGTGTACCGCTGACGTAGGTTGGGTAACGGGCCACAGCTATTTGCTTTACGGGCCGCTGGCGTGCGGGGCCATCACGCTGATGTTTGAAGGCGTACCAAACTGGCCTGCACCAAACCGTATGGCACAGGTAGTTGATAAACATAAAGTTAACATTCTCTACACCGCGCCAACCGCGATTCGTGCGCTGATGGCCGAAGGCGACAAAGCCGTTGAAAACACCGACCGTTCATCGCTGCGTATCCTCGGTTCTGTGGGTGAGCCTATCAACCCGGAAGCGTGGGAATGGTACTGGAAGAAAATCGGTAATGAAAAATGCCCGGTGGTTGATACCTGGTGGCAGACCGAAACCGGTGGTTTCATGATCACCCCAATTCCAGGTGCGACCGAGCTGAAAGCCGGTTCCGCCACGCGCCCATTCTTTGGTGTACAGCCCGCACTGGTGGATAACGAAGGTAACCCGCAGCAAGGAACAGCCGAAGGCAATCTGGTGATCACCGATTCATGGCCAGGCCAGGCGCGTACGCTGTTTGGCGACCACGAACGTTTCGAGCAGACCTATTTCTCGACCTTCAAAAATATGTACTTTAGTGGTGACGGTGCACGTCGTGACGAAGACGGTTATTACTGGATAACCGGACGCGTGGACGACGTACTGAACGTTTCCGGGCACCGCCTGGGCACCGCAGAAATCGAGTCGGCGCTGGTGTCGCATCCAAAAGTCGCCGAAGCGGCTGTGGTCGGCATTCCGCATAACATTAAAGGCCAGGCGATTTATGCGTACGTCACGCTAAATCACGGCGAAGAACCGACACCAGAGCTGTATACCGAAGTGCGTAATTGGGTGCGTAAAGAGATTGGCCCACTTGCCACGCCGGACATTCTGCACTGGACGGATTCACTACCGAAAACGCGTTCCGGCAAAATTATGCGTCGCATTTTGCGCAAAATCGCCGCCGGAGATACCAGCAACTTTGGTGATACTTCAACGCTTGCCGATCCGGGTGTTGTTGAGAAGCTGCTGGAAGAAAAACAAGCTATTACCATGCCTTAACTCTTTTCCTCCTCACCCTAACCCTCTCCCCCAGGAGAGGGAATTATAAAAACAACCTTACCTCTGGAGACTCTGTGATGAATGATTCCACCATTTATCAGCGGATAGAAGACAGTGCGCATTTCAGGGAGTTAGTCGCTAAACGGCAACGGTTTGCCACCATTTTATCGCTGATCATGCTGGTTATTTATGTCGGCTTTATCCTGCTGATTGCTTTCGCACCCGGCTGGTTGGGCACGCCTTTACACCCAGGCACCACCGTGACACGCGGCATTCCCATCGGTATCGGCGTGATTGTAATTTCCTTCGTGCTGACCGCCGTTTATGTCTGGCGAGCTAACAGTGAATTTGACCGTCTGACTAACCAAGTGGTGCGCGAGGTGAAGGTATCATGAAACGTTTACTCGGCGTCATCGCCGCACCGCTCTTAAGCCTGCCTGCCTCTGCGTTTGCCGCTGATGCGATTACGGGGGCTGTGCAACGCCAGCCGACCAACTGGCAGGCGATTATTATGTTCGTGATTTTCGTCGCCTTAACGTTGGGCATCACGTATTGGGCGTCAAAAAGAACCCGTACGCGCAGCGATTACTACACTGCGGGCGGCAATATCACTGGTTTCCAGAACGGCCTGGCGATCGCGGGTGACTTTATGTCGGCAGCGTCCTTCCTCGGCATTTCCGCATTGGTTTACACCTCTGGTTACGACGGCCTGATTTACTCACTGGGCTTCTTAGTCGGCTGGCCAATTATCCTGTTCCTGATTGCGGAACGTCTGCGAAATCTCGGCAAATACACCTTCGCCGACGTAGCGTCTTATCGCCTGAAACAAGGGCCAATCCGTATTCTGTCAGCTTGTGGTTCTCTGGTCGTGGTCGCGCTTTACCTGATTGCGCAGATGGTAGGCGCAGGCAAACTTATCCAGTTGTTATTCGGCCTGAACTACCACATTGCGGTCGTGCTGGTTGGCGTGTTGATGGTGATGTACGTGCTGTTCGGCGGCATGCTAGCGACCACCTGGGTACAAATCATCAAAGCCGTATTGCTGCTGTTCGGCGCAAGTTTCATGGCCTTTATGGTGATGAAACACGTTGGGTTCAGTTTCAATAACCTGTTCGCTGAAGCGATAGCGGTGCACCCGAAAGGCGTGGCGATTATGAGCCCTGGTGGGCTGGTGAAAGACCCGATATCCGCACTGTCGCTGGGATTAGGTTTGATGTTTGGTACTGCGGGTTTGCCACACATTCTGATGCGTTTCTTCACCGTAAGTGACGCCAAAGAAGCCCGTAAAAGCGTGCTGTATGCGACCGGCTTCATGGGTTATTTCTACATCCTGACCTTTATCATCGGCTTTGGCGCAATCATGTTGGTGGGTGCAAACCCTGCCTTTAAAGATGCGGCTGGCGCGTTGATTGGCGGCAATAACATGGCGGCGGTTCACCTCGCGGATGCCGTGGGTGGCAGCCTGTTCCTGGGCTTCATCTCGGCGGTTGCCTTCGCCACGATTTTGGCAGTGGTTGCGGGCCTGACACTGGCAGGGGCGTCTGCGGTTTCGCATGACCTTTACGCTAACGTGTTCCGCAAAGGTGCGTCAGAGCGTGATGAATTGCGCGTATCGAAAATCACCGTACTGGTGCTGGGCGTGGTGGCTATCGGACTTGGGATTTTGTTCGAAAATCAGAATATTGCCTTCATGGTTGGCCTGGCCTTCTCGATCGCTGCAAGCTGTAACTTCCCCATTATTCTGCTGTCGATGTACTGGTCGAAACTGACCACACGTGGCGCGATGATTGGCGGCTGGCTTGGCCTGTTGACGGCGGTGATCCTGATGATCCTCGGCCCAACGGTTTGGGTGCAGGTTCTGGGGCACGCAAAGGCAATCTTCCCGTACGAATACCCGGCGCTGTTCTCGATTCTGGTCGCGTTTGTGGGTATCTGGGTGTTCTCGGCAACCGATAACAGCCCAGAAGGCAATCTCGAACGTGAGAAATTCCGTGCTCAGTTCATCCGTTCCCAAACTGGGATTGGTATTGAACAGGGTCGTGCGCATTAATTACGTTTTGCTTTTTTCCCGGCTCGCTTGAGCCGGGAAATTCCTTCCGCACTACCTCATATTTTCAATTAGCTGTACGACAACTGCGGTGCGCATAAAGCGCTGTGCTCTTACTTCATCGGTAAAATAACAAGTCAGTTCAAATAGCAGTCCTGTCAGGGGTTTTTCCTCTGCAGCAGTAAAGTTATGGTTGCTCAGGAGTTGCGCCAACGTGTGGCAGTAACCGCAAAGATGGTCTGAAGTAGTTCGTAGCATTCAGAAAGGCGATACGTTTATGAAAAGTAATAATGTCCCCTTCAGACTCGAAGGGGACTTTTCGATGACTAATTTATCGCTAAACGACGTTGAAATAGGAATTATCGTTAGGGTTTTTAACTTTCCAGCGGTCAAACAATCTGCTGCAATAAATAAATACTGCAATAATACTCACCGGGCCGAGGATCACCTGAATGAGAGAACCAGTGAAGTTTTCACTCCAGTTTTCAGGTCCGGGGATCAGCGCGGCAATAGTGGCAGCGGCAAAGATAATCACAATCGGTACCACTGATAACATTGCCCATAAGCGCCCTTTGCCAAGGAAATAAAAATCTCTGTCAAAGTCGGTATTATTTTTCGCCCAGCGCAATTTAAGATAACCCGCGACCATAAATAGCACCGGTATTGTTGCTGCTCCGCCATCCAGATTTTTAACGGCGATTAAAATTGTATTAATGCCAGAGTTAAACTGGCCAAGCATAAACAGAATAATAATTACTGTGACTACCATACCCTGCATTTTCAGGGCATTTAGTGGTGTTCCTTCTTTATTAATCTCAGAAAGTTTATGACCAAAAATTCCTTTCGGCGCATCGACAAATAGCATTTTAACCGGTGCAGCAGTCCATAACATTAACGAGCCGCACAGCGTGGTGAGCATCAGGAACAAAGCAATAACATTGGTCCACCAGTGTGGGAAGTCTAACTGTTGGAACACGACATAAATGGTAGACATCAGGCCGAGGCTGGATGCTTGTTCAGCAGGCAGGATCATATTAATCAGCACTGAAGAGAAAATCATGATACCTGAGAAAATAAACACGTTTAGCAGCAGCCCAATTTTGAAACTACGCTCGCCACCGCGAATATTACGCTTATAAGCAGCAAGGGCTTCCAGGCCACCTAATGATTGCAATGCCCAGGACATTGAGGCAATTTTTGACCAGGACAAATCAATGTGCTGCAAATATTGTGGAACAACAACGGTTCCATCAAATGTGATAGTGCTGGTCGTTACCTTGTAGATGGTGGCAATGATAAACAGCACGGTTAACCCGAAACCTGCATACCCGGCAAAGGACAACAACCGCGATAGCCACTTAGGTCCTTTCATCGAAACCCACGTTGCTATCCAGAATAAAGCAATTGAACCAATGCTAATAATCGGTTTAAACCAGTTCTGTGTCGTCAAATGGGTGACAAACGCCACATCACTGGAAACAGTATACATAAAGTAAGTGATAACATTAGGCAATAAGTCAACGAAGTAAAAAATATTGACGTAAAAATAAAAGAATCCGCCAATAAACCCCATCTTCCGACCCATGATTAGATTTAACCAGGTCTGGTAGCCACTTTCTGATTCACGGAGTTTTTTAATCGAAGAAAACTCAATAATCATAAATGTATAAGGAATGGCATAAAATAAAGTAGCAACAAGGTATAAGATCCAGGAGTTATATCCCCAATCGGTGTACTGACTCACGACACCTTTCAGAACAAAGCCGCCCCCGGCTATGGAGAAAAACAAAAATGTCATTAATGACATTTTATATCTTGGGTCGGAACTTTCAGACATAATAGTTCACCTTAAATTTCATTAAGAAAGTATCATTTATTTTAAATATCCCCTTAGTGCTCAATCAGAGCATTAAGGGGTTTCCTTATCAGATAATATCGTGATTACTTTTTCGCACCGGACGTAAACGGAATGAATAACGATAGTTTTGTGCCGGAAGTTGATAAGCCGCTGGCGGTAAAGAACGCCATGAGTTTTGCCCACCGGTCCCCATTTGTGCGAGGTCGATATTCCAGGTAGTGATATTACCAGGCTGAACGTCAATGCCATGTTTATGTGACAGCGGAGTCAAACCGGATGCACTCATGTCGCTTTTATCGGCGACGAAGTCGAGTTCTTGCGCAGCAAATGGCCAGGCGCTGGTATTGAGCAGTTGATCTTCCGCGATCGCTTCAAGGCCAAAGCCATCACGATTAACCAGTCGCACCCAACGGACATCGGTTTTATTGCCACTTTCCTGCGGCCTTGGGTAGGCATGGAATTGCTGCCAGGTCGTCCCGCCATAAATACCCGCTTTGGCACCTTTGCGGTCCGCATAGGTTTCTACCGGCCCACGGCCAAACCACTGCATATACTGAAATTCGGACGGTAAGATTAATTGTGTGCCGACACGCAACATGATCGGCAAATCTTCATCACCCGGTGTAAAGTCGGTTTGGATAGCAATTTCGCCATCAGCATAGATGGAATAAATCAGCGTATATTTACTGGCAACGGTCGGCAGAACAAACTCAGTGGTAATGACTATCTGGTGGCTGGAAAGAGTTTCGAGGGTCAACGAAGATAACTGGCGAGCTTTACCGGCATCCTGCCAAACTTTCGCCCACTCATAGACTTTGGCACCAAGATCGTTATCAGTGAGTCCACGCCAGAAATTAGGCTCAATACCGCTGTGAATCAGGTTTTTACCCTCCACAGTGAAGTGAGTCATTTGACCATTTTGCCTGTCAAATCCGATGGAAAAATCACCACCCATTATTTCAACATGGTTCTGGTTATCTTGCAGTTGCAAAGCAGGATAACGCACCATATTGGCATGTTGAGGAACAGTTCGGGCGGTTAAATTAAATTGATCCCAGGCCAGTTCATAACCAACCCCTGTTAAAGGATCGTGATTTTTATTCACTGCGCTGAAGGTGATTAAATACTCGTTGTTCTGCTCAAACGACATCTTTTCCACTGGGATATGAATACTCTGACGCTTATCAGCGGCAACTGAAATTGTCCCGAGGCTTCCACAATCCACTGCATGGCCATCAGCAGTGATCTGATACTGAATATCCAGATGGTCGAGATTAATAAAGTCGTAGCGGTTTTCGATTTCAAATAACCCAGCTGCGGCATCAATACAATGGAAACGCACCGGCTGATAAACTTTTTTCACTTCCGCCATATGCGGATGAGGGATACGGTCAGCAGCGACCAGACCATCGTTAAGGAAATTACCATCACTCGGTTTATCCGGATGATAATCTTTGCCGTAGCCCCAATATTTTTGCCCACGCTCATTGGTCAGGGCTAAAGCATGATCCATCCATTCCCAGATAAATCCACCCTGTAAATTGCTACTGCGATCGATAATATCCCAATAATCTTTCAGGATACCGACTGAATTTCCCATTGCATGAGCGTATTCAATCATAATCATCGGACGGCCATCACTGTGGGTGGCAAATTCTTCTAGTGCTTCCAGTGCCGGATACATTGGGCATACAATATCGGTATACGGTTTATCGCCTGCCGGCTCATATTGTACCGGACGGCTATTATCCTTCTCTTTTATCCAGCGATAGAGTGTTTCAAATACACATCCTGTACCCGCCTCATTACCCATCGACCAGATAATCACGCAAGCATGGTTTTTATCGCGCTCCACCATCGCTTGTACCCGGTCTAAATGTGCCGGTATCCACGATTCGGTGTCACCAATTTGTGTTTCTGGTGACAATGCTAACGGATGTGATTCTATATTCGCTTCATCAATGACATAAAGCCCATATTGATCGCACAACTGATACCAACGGGAATGGCAAGGGAAGTGGCTGGTACGTACCGCGTTAATATTATGCTCTTTCATCAAACGGATATCCGTGAGCATATTTTCTTCAGTCGGTACGTGGCCTAACGTCGGGTGCAGTTCATGACGATTCACCCCTTTAATTTTTATCGCTTTTCCATTAACGAGCAGTTGCCCATTAATAATTTCAACACGACGGAAGCCAATTTTATGGCTGGTAGATTCAATAATCGCCCCTTGTGCGTCGGTCAGGGTCAGCAATAGCGTATAAAGATTGGGTGCTTCTGCGCTCCACAGGCGAGGTTTTTTGACCTGACCTGAAAAGTTAAACTGCTGCTCGAGCCCATTTTTATCAAATGATTCATGGCTGGCAATAATAGGATCAAAGTTTCTTGCATCATCGAGCAACTGCACATCTAAAGTCAGTTGGTCAGTACTATCATCATAGTGTTTTATATCAACGCTAAGTCTGAACGTCCCTTGAGTAAAGGAAGCATCCAATTCAGGTTGGCAGTGGAAGTTATAGATTCGTGATTTTCCGCTGGAATAAATAAATACTTCGCGTTCCAGGCCCGACATATCCAGCATATCTTGCTTTTCGACATAACTGGCGTTAGACCAGCGATAAATCTCCAGCGCAATACTGTTTTCACCGTCACGAACATAAGGGGTGATATTAAATTCAGCCGGGTTTTTCGCATTCTGGCTGTACCCCACTCGCTGACCATTGATCCAGATAAACGTTGCCGTCCTTGCGCCAGCAAGTTGTAAAAAAATCTCTCTGCCTGTCCAGCTTTCATCAAGATGGAAAGTGCGGCGATACGAGCCTACGGTGTTGTAATCTCTCGGTACTTCCGGCCATTCGGTGGTGAATGGAAAACGCTCATCGATATAAATAGCATGATCAAAGCCTTGAGCCTCCCAATTACCGGGAACCTGAATGGTATCCCAGGCAGAAATATCATAATTTTCCTGGTAAAACGCTTTGGGTCGGGATGCTGGGTTAATCGCGCAATTAAATCGCCAGAGTCCATTCAATGATAAATAGTTCCGCGCTTCCTCAGGGTGATTTTGCATCGCTAAGTATTTATTAGTAAAAGGAAATAAATGAGGCCGTGGATTTTCCTTATTAATACCATTGATTCGGTGGTCCTCCATAACCGCGGGGACATGATTATTCTCTTCATATAAAGTAATCATTTTTTGTTTATCAGAAACGACAGCACTCATACTTAATTTCCTTGAATTAAAGACGAAATAAAGCAGCCCAATCTTTTCGGGAATCAGCTCAATGACCGCATGACCATTCGGATGGAGAGTTAAAGCTGTAGCACCACCAGAACAAATTTTAGTAAAATTTACCAAGCGATACTAACGCTAGCTGAAGAGTGTTTGTGCGTGTCTAATCACAAAAATGGAGTATACGATCCGATTTATCCGTAAAAAATGAAGGGATTTAATGGCAAAGTACAAACACCACGACGTGATGCTTGTAAGTTATCGAGTAAAATTTTAGTGAAATTATAGAGTAGTGCCGCGCAGCACCAGTTGGCTGGGAACCAAAACATACAACGGATTCCGACGTTCATCGCGTAATTGCTCTACCAGTAGATTAACGCCCTGAGAGCCCATCAGTTCTGAATGAATGCGCACTGTAGTCAATGGTGGAAAGGTAAATTTGGCGGTCGGGATATCATTGACACTAATCAATTCGACCTGTTCAGGAATACGGATACCGTGCTCATGTAAGGCACGTAATACACCAATGGCAATTGAATCTGAAGCGATGAAAATTGCTGGCGGACAGCCATTCTTCAACATTTTAGAAGCAAGTTCGTAGCCAGAAGCGCTGGAAAAATCACCGTAATAGATATCATCCGCTGAGACTACACCAAGTGGTTGCCCGTATTCAGTAAAAGCCAGTTCTCTGGGATCAGGCCCCTGTTCCCTGCCACCAATATAGCCAATACGTTGGTGTTTTCGGGCGACGAAAAAGTCGATAACCTGATGGCTAATACGTGCTAAATCAACATCAACCGAGTCATATTTATCTGTAGCATGATCGATAAACACAATGTTGTGAGTGATTTTGTGGATCTGCTTTAGTAACTCTGGCGATATTTTTCTGACAATTAATACGCCGTCTACCTCAGGTAACTCATCGCCGACCGCCATATCGTAACGGTGGGTCAGGCCAATGCCTAAATACGCACATTGTGTTTCGATACCGTAACGAATCGCCAGATAGTAAGGATCGTTCACTTCCAGATTTTGGGCGTAGGCGTAAACAGCAAGGTAATGTTGCTTATTTCCGGTGACGTTTTTGCGTGCAAGGCTTTTACGTGCCGCGATGTTGCGATATTCGAGCCGTTCAGCGATTTCAAAAACACGTTGCCGGGTTTCTGGTTTTACAGACAAATTGGGGTCGTCGTTAAGGACGCGCGAAACGGTTGCAAGCGACACACCCGCTTCCTGGGCAATTTTTTTCAGGGTGGTCATCTGGACTCCTTGGTTGCGGATGTCAGAAATAGTCAGTCCGCTATTATACGAGCCTGGAAAAATTTTACTGAAACTTAGATGTAAAATAAGTATGAGCCTCGAAAACGGTAACCACCCAGCGCAGAATTGTCAGAACATCAACCAGCCTATCACCGGAGCCACCAGCACCATTAAAATGCCAGAAAACATCATCACCAGGCTTGCGACCACGCCTTCCTGCGGGCCAAGCTCGTAGGAACGAGCTGTACCAGCACCGTGGGAAGCCGCGCCAAACCCGGCACCTTTCGCCATTCCTTCACGAATCGCCAGGCGTAAAAACAACACGTCGCCCACCGCCATACCAAATACGCCGGTCACCACCACAAATAGCGCTACCAACTCCGGTTGGCCGCCGAGTGGTTTTGCTGCGGCCAGCGCAAATGGCGTGGTGATTGAGCGCACGGCCAGGCTACGCTGAATTTCATCCGACAAAGTAAACAGCCGCGCCAGCCATACAGAACTGGTTACAGCCACCACCGTTGCGGTGACCACTCCCGCAGAAAGTGACATCCAGTGGCGTTTAATCACGTTGAGATTGTCATAAACCGGTACGGCAAATGCGATGGTAGCCGGGCCAAGCAACCACAGTAGCCAGTGGGTTTCACCCATATAATTTTGATAAGAGATATGGCCCAAAACTAGCATCGCCACCAGCAATAACGGGGTGAGCAGCAGCGGCATCAATGGTAATTTACGAAAGCGGCGGTACAGTTTTTTATTGGCAAAATAGAGCCCGAGGGTGATCACCAGGCACAACATACTTAACTGAAAATTACTCACTCTGAGCCTGCCTGCGGGCAATGCGCGCCAACTCATAACGGTACACTTTATCCACCACCAGCGCCGTTGCGCTCAGTACCAGCACGGTGCTAATGGCAATGACCAGGAAGATGCGCCAGCCGTCGATCATCAGTAATTCGGCGTAATTCACCACCGCCACAACGGCAGGCACAAAGAACAACAGCATTTCTGCCAGCAACCAGCGCGAGCCTGCTCGTATCCATTTTAATGGCACAACGCGGCAAACAATCATCAATAACATCAGCAGCATACCGACCAGGTTTGCCGGAAGAGGCAAATGCCAGAGGTCAACCAGCCATTGTGCAAACAGAAAAATGACGACGTACAGCGCAACTTGTACCGGAACCTGAATACGGCTAATCAGAACAGGCGTAAAACCACGTAACGCCAGGGCCATGAGGGTGGAACTCCAGAAAATGTGAGGTGGCAATTATAGTTAGCTCACGTCATGGGTTGAAATGAATTAAAATCATCACAGGTATAGTCAACGGGAATAGTTATGGACATCAGGACGCTGCGTTATTTTGTTGAGGTGGTTCGCCAGCAAAGTTTTACCCGCGCTGCCCAAAAGATGTTTGTCACTCAGCCAACCATCAGCAAGATGCTGCGCAACCTCGAAGACGAGTTGGGCTGTACGCTGCTCATCCGTGATGGCCGTAAACTGTTGCTGACGGATACCGGCGAAGTGGTTTATCAACGCGGTTTGGCGATTCTGGCGGAATTTCGCCAGCTTGAAGCCGAACTTGGCGACATTAACCATTTGAAAAAAGGTGTGTTGCGCCTTGGTATTCCGCCAATGGTTGGCATGATGATGGCTGGCCCCATCAGCCTTTATCGCCAGCGCTACCCCGGCGTTGAACTGAAAATTTCTGAATTTGGCGGGTTAACGGTGCAGCAAGCTGTGCTCAATGGCGAGCTGGATTTAGCCATGACGGCGCTTCACGTAGATGATGAACATGCCTTTTCTACCTTACCTTTGATCCGCAATCCGTTGTGTGTTCTGGTGCCACGTTCGGGCCCATGGACGACTCGAGAAAGCATCGATCCCATTGAACTCGCCGCCCATCCTTTGCTTATCTACAACGAAGATTTCGCACTAAGCCGCCAGCTAATTCAGCTGTTTCACGAGCATGGATTTACGCCGAGGATTGCGGTGCGTAGCGGGCAGTGGGATTTCCTGGCGGCCATGGTGCAGGCGGGCGTCGGGCTTGCGATTCTGCCCGAGACTATCTGCCAAAAGCTGGATAAAAACACGCTGATGTGGCTGCCGTTAAATAGCGATTTAACCTGGGAGCTGGCGATGATTTGGCGTGAAGGGGTTTATATTTCGCAAAGTGCGCAGGCGTGGATTGCTTGCTGTAAGGAGTTTTGGCCGGAATTACCCGGCCAATAAAATTACTGCTGTTCCACCAACAACGCCTCGAGCAAATCAAGGTCGTGCAGCAGCTTCATCAGCGTCTCGTTGCTGATTTTTTTCGTGGCACGCAAATGGTATAGCTCGGCGCGTTCTGAACGGAGGGCAGCCAGGCGGAAGCGGCGTTCAAGGTTTTCTTCAATCTCGCTGCTTTCTACGTCGTTGCGCCCGTCAGCCCTGCGGCGCAGGTTGCCGATAACTCGCGAACTCACCTCTTTTAGCAGTTGATCGTCAATGTTTTCGTCAACGTCAGAATGCAGACGTTCTTCCATTTTCTGAATCGCGACAATCGCCACTTCTGCCGTTGCGGCACGGGCGATGCGCTCTTCCTGACGCGCCACCGATTTGTCGGGAACTTCCACATTACGTAGCAGTATCGGCAGCATAATCACCCCGGCAAACAGCGAGAACAGAATCACGCCAGCCGACAGGAAGATAAGCTCATAACGCGCCGGGAATGGCGTTCCGTCACCCAATAGCAGCGGGATGGAAAGCACACCAGCAAGGGTGATTGCCCCGCGAACACCCGCAAATGACGCCACCGCAAGTTCACGCGTAGAGTAAGAACCGAACTCCAGCGGGCGCTTTTTCATAAAGCGCAGGCTGATGCGTTTCATGGTCCACAGCCACAGGAAACGAACCCCAATCAGGGCGAAATAGATAAGCCCGATATCAAGGAACAGCATCCACAATTCCACGTTCGGATCGGCGTTTGCCGCCGCCACCGACGTTTTCAAAATACCCGGTAATTGCAGCCCTAGCAGCAGAAACACCATGCCGTTGAAGACAAATTCGAGCATCGCCCAGACGCTGTTTGCACGTAAACGCATTGCCAGCGGCGCACTGCGCAACACGCCGGAACGTGTGATCGTCATCCCCGCAGCAACTGCGGCCAGAATGCCGGAAACGCCGATATGTTCGGCAATCAGGTAAGAAGCAAAAGGCAGCAGTAGCAGCAGCAGGATTTGCGTGGCGGGTTCGTCACCGCTCCAGCGGCTCATCAGGCGCAGCGATTTACCGTACAACCAGCTTACGGCGATACCCGCCAGCAGGCCGCCAATCGCGACTTTGAAGAACTCAACGGTTGCGCCGCCAACGGTAAAGACCATCGTGCCGACGGCTACCGCGACCGCCATTTTTAACGATACCAGGCCGGAGGCGTCGTTCATCAACGCTTCGCCCTGCAAAATCCCCATGATTTTCTTAGGAATGCGCCCTTCCCCGACAATGCCGGAAAGCGCCACGGCATCCGTCGGTGAGAGTACGGCAGCCAGCGCAAATGCGGGGATCAGCGGAATACCTGGCACCAGGTAGTAAATCAGGAAGCCAATACCCACAACGGTGACCAGCACCAGAACCAGCGCCAGGCCGATGATTTCTCGCCCGTGGTGGAGAAACTCGCTGGTCGGCGTTTTCCAGCCATCGGCAAACAGCAGCGGTGGAATAAACAGCACCAGGAACAGTTCTGGGTTGAAATCGACATGCAAACCGAAGTGCGGCCAGGCGAGCATTGCGCCTATCGCAATTTGCATTAACGGGAGTGGGATCTGGAATGGCAGCATGCGCGTTGCCACACCAGAAAGCGAAACCACAAGGGTCATGATGAGAATGGTAAAGAAAATTTCCATGCTTTCCTTCGTCGCGGTGTGTCGTGAAACCCTTTTTGCAGGATCTTATTTTCCCTGATAGTAAAACAATTTTTTATACCGGAAGGAAACAGGAAAAGACTTGAAGTGGTTCAGGAGGGATTTTGTAAGGCGGGTAAACTTGCGCTACCCGCCTGTATTACAGATTAAATAGCCCAGCCGCCTGCATAGAACGCGACCAGTGCGATAGCAATCACTACGGTGCCAATGTTCAGCTTACGCCACTCACCAGACACTACGCGGCCAATCACCAGCGAGGCGAAACCGATCATGATGCCGGTAACGATGTTACAGGTCAGCACGATGAATACCGCTGTAATCAGGCCAGCCATCGCATCAACGAAATCAGCGAAGTCGATTTTGCCCACGTTGCTCAGCATCAGCAAACCAACGTACATCAGCGCCGGAGCGGTGGCGTATGCCGGAACCAGATAAGAGAGCGGGGAAAGGAACAGAATCAGCAGGAACAGCACACCAACGGTGATAGCTGTCAGACCGGTTTTACCGCCCGCCGCAGTACCTGCCGCAGATTCGATATAAACCGCTGCGGGAGCCGCGCCCACCAGGCCTGAGAACACAGAGCTCAGGGAGTCGGTAGTCAGCGCTTTGCCGCCATCAATGATTTGACCGTCTTTATCCAGCAGATTTGCCTGGCCCGCAACAGCGCGGATAGTTCCGGTGGCATCAAATACCGCCGTCATAACCAGCGCCAGAACGCTTGGCAACACCACTGGATTCAACGCGCCCATAATGTCCAGGCTACCAATCAGGGAGTTACCCGCTTCATCTTTCAGCGATGGCATAGCGAAAATGCCAGAGAAATGTACGGTTGGGTCGAAAATCAGGCCAAAGATTGAAATACCGACGATAGTCAGCAAAATGCCGCCCGGTACTTTCAGTTTTTCCAGACCAATAATAACGGCAAGGCCAATCAGCGACATGATCACCGGGAAGCTGGCGAAATGTCCGAGCGCTACCGGCAGGCCATCAAGTGGGTTTTTGATAACCAGGCCGACACCGTTTGCGGCAATCAGCAGCAGGAACAGGCCGATACCGATACCGGTGCCGTGCGCAACGCCCATCGGTAAGTTACGCAAAATCCAGCTACGAATGCCGGTTGCAGAGATGATAGTGAACAGCACACCCATCAGGAATACGGCGCCTAACGCAACCGGAACGCTGATGTGTTGACCCAGCACCAGGCTAAATGCGGTGAACGCGGTCAATGAAATGGCACAACCGATAGCCAGCGGCAGATTCGCCCACAGGCCCATCACAAGAGAGCCAACACCGGCTACCAGGCAAGTCGCCACAAAGACCGCCGCAGGTGGGAAACCTGCTTTACCGAGCATGCCCGGTACGACGATCACGGAGTACACCATCGCGAGGAAGGTGGTTAAACCCGCCACTACTTCCTGACGAACGGTACTGCCACGTGCAGATATTTTGAACCAGGCGTCAAGACCGCCGGTCGCACGCGGAGAATGATTAGACATAGTGAAAAATCCCCTGAGATTTTTATGATTACGTTGGTATACGTGGTGGACAACCCACTGCCAATTAAACGTCAGATCCCTGTGCTGCGTTTGTGACAAAAAGGGGCGTCACAAAAAAAGCAAACGTTTAACTCCGCGTATACAAACTGGGCGTCAAAATTAAGGCAAACGATTATCCGGCCTTATTACCTACGTTTTCAACCGAACTTTGCCGCTTTTTGCCGAAAAAAGCGTTAGCCGGTGAAATTATCGCCACCTCATGCGCAAACGTTATCGTTGATGCGCAATTTAGCAACAATACTGCAAGATACCGGTAATGATTTTGTCTGACTCATACGATTTATCGATGTATAGATGTATCAAGCGCCGGGGATATCGAATGGCCCGCCTTGTTGAATCGCTCTTTGCCAGGCGGGGCGCTGTTGTACTTTATTAAACCAATTCTGGAGATTCAGTAAATCATTGATGCCGCCGCGAGCGAGCAAAGCGACAACCGGAAAACTCATCTGGATATCCGCAGCGCTAAATGTTTGCCCGGCAAACCACGGATTTTTTTGCAGCGAATCGTCGAGATAACGCGCATGGGTCGAAATCTGCTTATTGAGATAAGCTTTTTGCACGCCCTGCCCCAGTAAATTCCCCACCGGACGCAGCAACCACGGAACCGGTGCTTTTCCCAGGCGGCCAAACACCAGTTTCATCATTAATAACGGCATTAGCGATCCTTCGGCGTAATGCAGCCAAAAGCGATAGCGCAGCTTTTCCTCATTGGAGATGGGTTTTAAGCGGCTTTCGGGATCGTACGTTTCTTGCAGATATTCAATAATCGCCCCCGATTCTGCGAGGATGTTTCCGTTATCTTCCACCACCGGTGATTTTCCCAATGGATGCACGGCTTTCAACGACTCTGGCGCCAGCATGGTTGATTCGCGCTGATAGCGAACAATCTGGTACGGCACCTGGAGTTCTTCAAGCATCCATAAAATGCGCTGTGAACGGGAGTTGTTGAGATGATGAACGATGAGCATGAGGTAACCTTCTGTTTAGCAAGATGAGTTAACTATAGGCATATGTGAGAAGTGTGATGGATTAGAATTGTTCAAAAAATATGCAAATCAGCCTTGAAACCTGGCAAAGTAGATCTACAATTAAATTGTCAGTGCAATCCGGAACCTCCTGAGAATGTGTGATTGAGGGACGCTGATGTCGGGGGAAACCCTCCTTGCGAAAAGCGGGATAGATCGAAAGACAAAGACCGGGAATAAACTAAAGCGCCGATGTTGGGCGCTTTAGTTTTGCATCCAGTTCCATTTTTAATCTTCTAAAAGACGCGCACCCGTCCCCTCTTCACCTAACTTATCGCCAGGGTTTCGCAGCGGGCAATCAGCACCGGACAAGCAGCCGCAGCCGATGCAGCCATCTAATTCATCTCGCAACGCCGTTAATGTGTGAATGCGTCGCTCTAGCTCTTCACGCCATTGCGACGACATCTTTTTCCAGTCATTTTTATTAATCTTGTGCCCGTCAGGCAGCACGCCAAACTCTTCGCCAATGGTCGCCAGCGGAATACCAATGCGCTGCGCGATTTTAATGATGGCGACATTTCGCAGCACATCACGCGTGTAACGCCGTTGATTCCCGCTATTACGTACGCTTTTGATTAGCCCTTTGCTTTCATAAAAGTGCAATGCAGAAACCGCCACGCCGCTTCGCTTAGCAATTTCGCCCGGACTCAGTAAAGATTTAAAACGCGGTGATTTCTTTTCCATAATGCTCTTTACCTCAAGTTAACTTGAGGAATTATACTCGCTGCCAACAGAACCTGCTAATTAACAACCAGGCTTGAGGATGGCTTATGGCACATCAGGATATTATTCACACATTGACCGAATGGATTGACGATCACATTGATCAGCCGCTGAACATTGACGTTGTGGCAAAAAAATCAGGTTATTCAAAATGGTATCTGCAACGGATGTTCCGTACCGTACAGCGCCAGACGTTGGGTGAATACATTCGCCAGCGCCGTCTGTTGATGGCGGCCAAAGAATTACGCGACACACAGCGGCCGATTTTTGATATCGCGATGGACTACGGTTACGTTTCCCAGCAGACCTTTTCACGCGTCTTCCGCCGTGAGTTTGACCGGACACCAACGGATTACCGCCATCACGCCTGAAGGTAGCCGTAAAATAATAACTGCCTGAACACTCGATAAATTGGGTCAGAAAATGCGCCGCAGAACTGGCGATTAAAAGAACAAATGTGATATAGTTCACAAATCCTGTGAGACAGGATTTTTATTACATTTTCTGCACCCACTCATTCCCCTGACGGTCCCTGAGCTGTATTTGCCGCGCCTTGTGTCGCGCGTAACCGTTGAGCGTGATGAGTTATGCAATCGAGGAACAGCTTTCATGGCGGCAATCACTACCAGCGTGTTACTCATGCGTTGGCCTTTAGTCAGTGCGGTTTTGATGTTTTTAGCCAGCACGTTGAATATTCAATTTCGCAAATCCGACTACGCGTTTTTAGCGGTGGTTAGCAGTGGTCTGGGTATCGCTGCTTCTTTGTGGTTTGCGACGGGTTTATTAGGGCTGACGCTGGCCGATTTTCCGGTAATTTGGGCATCGTTCAAAGACATCATGATTGAAATTTCAAGTCATGCCCCGCCGGAATGGCCGATGGTGTTGACCTGATTGAGTTTGATGAGAAAATGTAAAAGGCCTCTGTGTGAAACGAGGCCTTTTTTGTTTTTGTCGCTTACCGCTTCCCTTCCTGCGCGTTCACCGTACTTTGCCTGAATACCAGCTCTGCTTTAGCTCGGCTGCCCGGCGGCTCATCGTTATTCGCGATTTTTTCCAGCATTAACTGACAGGCTTCCTGCACGAGGCGCTTCTCGTTTTGCCGCATCGACCAAATATTGTTGGCGAGGAAGCTCAGCATAATATTGTCATCGAAAGTGCCAATATTAATTTCGTGGGGAATGTAGCCATACCGTTCACGCAGAACGCCCAATGCGCCCTGCAAAATCGGCAGTGACGAGGCGATAAAGCGTTGCGGCCAGGTGTGATGAATGTCGATGTAGTCCGCCATCATTTTTTCACCGTCGCTCAACTGGTTATGCCCGGCGCTGCTGATGTGCTCGGGCATAAGTTTGATACCGTGCTGTTCCATCGCCGCGCGATATCCTGTTAAACGGTCAACAATTGAAGGTGATTGAGGATCGCCGACAAAAAATTGAATCGGCGCATGGGTGTGGTTCAACATAGCGTCCGTCAGCCGATAACCGCTGTCCACGTTGTCCGTCACCACGCAGCATGTGCCTTTCACACCAAAATCCCGGTCCAGAAACACCAGCGGTTTCAGGCAATTTTTCAGGTAATGCGCCTGGCTTGCCGCGTTCGTCGACACCACAAAAATCCCATCGACGTTGCGATTTTCCAGCGATTTCACCAGCAAATTTTCATAGGCCGTGTCGTTATTGGTGCAGCTAATCATCAGCTGATAACCCTGTTCACGGCAGCGTGCTTCCAGAACTTCGGCCAGTGCGGAAAAGAAAGGGTTCGACAAGCGCGGGATGACCAGACCGAAGGTATCCGTTTTATTAAGCTTTAAGCTCCGCGCAGCAAGATTGATGGTATAGCTATGTTTTTTAACGTAACTATTGATTCTCTCCTGGGTCTTTTCGCTGATGCGATATTTCTGCGCATTGCCATTCAAAACGGCGCGAACCGTTGTGATAGAAACGCCAAGATCCGTGGCGATTTGCTCAATTGTCTTAGCCAATCTGACTTTTCCTTAACTGGTTTGTTTACGCCATAAGGCTTTTAAACGTGGCCCAAAAATCGGTAACAGCAGCGTCAGTATTGCGATACCTAAAAATACCGCACAGACCGGACGCGTCAGAAATATCATCGGGTCCCCTTCGGAGATAACCAGCGTGCGGCGGAAATTCGATTCGGCCATCGGCCCAAGAATAATACCGATAACGATAGGCGACATCGAAAAATCCAGCTTGATGAGGATGTAAGCCGCAAGGCCCGCGCCCATCATGACAAACACATCGGTCATGTCGTGGTTAACGGAATAAGCGCCGACGGAACACAGAACAAAGATAATCGGCACCAGCACGCGGCGCGGCACGCTCATCACTTTGGCGAACAAGCGCATGCCCATGAAACCCATAATGCCCATGAAAATATTGGCGGCGAATAACCCGATGAAAATGGAGTTCACTTCAACCGGATGGTCAGTGAATAACTGCGGCCCTAGCGCTAATCCCTGCACCATAAACGCGCCCATGATAATCGCCGTCGCGCCATCGCCTGGAATACCGAGCGTCATCAGCGGCACCATTGCACCACCAGCAACCGAGTTCGCGCCCGCTTCCGGTGCCGAAACCCCTTCTGGCGAACCGTGACCAAACTCCTCCGGGTGTTTTGACCAGCGTTTTGCTTCGTTATAGGCAATAAATGAGGCGATATCGCCACCGGTTCCAGGAATTGCGCCAATACCCGTGCCAATAATCGATGAACGAATATAAGTCGGCATCACGCGTTTAATGTCAGACCAGGTTGGCAGGATGCGATCAATTTTACTTTTGGTTTGGCGCACAATGCCCGCCAGGCGTTCGCGATGGTCTTCTTCCAGACTTAATAAGCCCTGAGAGAAAGCAAACAGGCCGACCAGCACCGGAATAAATGAAATCCCGCCCATCAAGTAAATAGAATCAAAGGTAAAGCGCATGCCGCTGGTCATTGGGTCCAGACCGATGGTGGCAATAAATAAGCCCAGCACGCCGCCCATTAATCCTTTAATGATCGACTGTGACGAAACGCTGGTAATAATACTGATGCCGAAAATGGCGAGTGCAAAATATTCGGCTGATGAAAATCCTGTTGCGACTTTGGCAAGCAACGGCGCAATTAACACCAGCGCGATGGTGCTGAATACGCCGCCAAACATAGAGGCCAGAGTTGATAACCCTAGTGCGCGGCCTGCTTCGCCTTTCTTCGCCATTGGGTAGCCATCAAGCACTGTGGCGGCAGATGCCGGTGTGCCTGGGGTACTTATCAAAATAGCCGTAATGGAACCGCCATAAACTGCACCACAATAGACGCCCAGTAACATCAAAATACCGGTCATTCCCTGGAAGGAATACGTTAGCGGTAGCAGCAAGGCGATGCCCATATTCACCGTCAAACCGGGCAGCGCACCGATGATAATCCCCGCCAGAACGCCCAGCAAAATCATGCCGGTCGTTTCTAAGCTGAATACGATCATCAGGGCATCAAGAATTTCGTTCATCATGACCTCTTATTACCTATTCGGAAAATATCGACTCAGGCAACGGTGAATTAAAGACAACCTCAAATGAGACATAAATACACAGGACAATCAGGGCGGTAGTCACAGCGATAAATAGCGGCCGGCGTTCACCCATCACCCACATAATGGCGGGAATTAAAATGAGCGACGAAACAATAAACCCGGCATAACAAAGCGCAACCGCGTAGATAACCATCAAAACGGTGACGCCGTAGGCTTTGCGAACCGGAAATGAGCTGAGATCGGCTTTCTCGTTGTTGGCAGTAGCATTGCCGCGTTGCAAATAGGTGCTAATCCACTGGATAACGCCTAAGCCAATAAACAACCAGGCCAGGCAATACGGCCAAAAACGCTCGCCTAATATTCCGTTTTCATCAAACATCGGCATATTGCGCGAGAAAAATATAATTGCTATCCCCAAAACCAGAGAGAACATCCCAACAAAAATATTCTGCGTTCGCATTGTCGAATCTCCCTCCTGCCGTTAAACGGCAGGAGCGTCTATATGGGTTGATTACTTTTTCTTGGTTTCAGCAATCAATTCGCCGTACATGGCGTCATCTTCTTTCATCATGGTGTAGGCATCGTCGCCAGTAATCACAACCGGCATAATACCTTGTTTCTTCAATGCTTCCTGGTAAGCCGGGGTTTTCACCACTTCAGTGAAGGTATCAACCAACTGTTTCTTAATGTTGTCGTCAACTTTCGCCGTGGTTGCCAGAACGGCCCAGGCACGCATTTTGACGTTCACATCCAGATTCAACGCTTCTTTAAATGTTGGGACGTCCGGGAATAACGGGAAGCGTTTTTCATCCATAACACCAAGCACTTTTAAAATACCGGCATCAACCTGCGATTTAACTGAACCCGGCGTGGTTAATACCGCATCAATATGCTCGCCAACCAGCGCGGCAATAGACGGGCCTGTACCTTCGTTATAAGGAATACGGTTAAATTTAGTACCGGTGATTTTTTCGATATTTATCGTCGCGAGATCGTAAATCGCACCCATGCCGGAGTTACCCACTTTGATTTTCCCTGGGTTTGCTTTAGCGGCATCAATAAATTCTTGCAGCGTGTTATACGGTGATTTGGCATTAACGACGACGGCCACAGGGTCGGCAATCGTGGTGGCAATCGGGGTGAAATCTTTATAGGTGACAGGCGATTTTCCCTGGTGTGGGAACATGGCTAATTCGACGGTCGTCATCACCAGTTTATAACCATCCGGGCGCGCTTTAGCGACTTCCAGCAGGCCAGTAATTCCGTTGCCCGCAGGCTTATTTACCGGAACCATCATGGTGCCAGACGGCATTTTATCGCGGGCAAACTCAATGACCGTACGCGCAGAAGTATCAGTACCCCCGCCCGGATTTTTTGGGATGACGACATCAATATTCTTTTTTGGGTAAGTCAGGGTTTGTTCGGCATGCACCGCGCCAAAAGGCAGCAGCATGAGTAGGGCACATAACAGGTTCTTGTTCATAGGGTGCTCCGCTGTTTTTTATTTATTGTGGGTAATTTGTTGGTAAACGATGTTGGTTCGATTAAATGTCCAGGTCAGATGTAAAACGTCCCCCTCGGCAATAATGGCTGGATAGGAAAATTCACCTTTGCTGTGTTCCAGAGCCCAGGGTTGCGACCATGTAGCACCATTATCTTGTGATTCCAGCAGGGCAATCGGATAGCGGCGTCCCCAATTTCCTTCGATAGGATTACACGCCAGAACCAGCGTTCCGCTGTCCAGACGCACCACATCAATTCCACTGTTGTTATTAGGAAGCACAGTGGCAAAGGCTGCGCACCAGCTACGGCCATAATCAACAGAATCAGTACGATAGATCTTTCCGCGCGTGCTGCGTAGTAACGCGTGAATATTTCCCGGTTGCGATTCCCACAACGTGGGCTGAATCACACCATCCCAGGCGAACACTTGCTGTAAATCGCATTCCCAGAGGGCATTTTCTTTAAGCCCCTGCCAGACATTTTCTGCTGCGGCCTGAACAGGTTGCTGATGTTCAAACGGGATATCGATTTTGTACCAGGTCTGCCCGTTATCAGCACTTAGATCGACAAAAGCATCCCAGTGCTGGTCATCTTCCGTGGAACCTGGCGCTAACCACTCACCGTTGCTCATCACCAGAATTTTGTTTTTCACCGGGCCACGCGGCAGGTCATCGCCGCTGATTAGCGAGCGCGGCTCGCTCCAGCTCAGACCGCCATCGTGCGAAACGGCCACACGAGTGATCCAGGTGTGTACGTCCGGCCCGACTTTATAAAACAGCCATACCGTCCCCTGCTGGTAATGCAGTACAGGGTTCCAGTGTGCAACGCCGGGTTCTGCCATGATCCGCTGCGCGGGGTGCCATTCGCCGTTTTCCGAACGCGCGAGCCAAATGGCGGTATCGCCGCTGCCTTCTTTAACTCCGGCAAAAAATGCCACCAGCACGGTTTTTTGTTCCGGCAATACCACCAGCGTAGAAGCGTGGCATTGTGCAAAATCCGTTTGCGATTCAGGCAGTAAAAACTGGCGGCTTTTTTGTGTAAAAGGCATCGGCTATTTCCTTATATCGCCAGTGTTTTCTGAATATCACGCCCCAACTGCACCATGCTATCAATCGCCTGCGGGAAGAAGGTTTCACGGTAGCCCTGGCTGCTGCGTACCCGACAAATGTCGGTCAAGAAATTGCCAATCTGCTGCTGGAAAGATTTGGCGCAAACCGGGTAATCCAGGTTTTCTGCCAGCGCCGCCGTGGAAAGATAGTCGGCCAGGCGTTGCGCTTTTTCCGGCTGGCTTTGGTAATTCTCATACAGCCAGACATACAGCTCGGGGTGGAAGTTTGCCATCACGCCGCTGTAAGCCTTGCACCCGGCCTGCAACGATGCCAGCAACGTTTGGCTGTTGGCATTAGCCAGATGCAGGCGGCTACCGTTGGTCAGTTCCAGACGGCGCTTGATGATGGGCAAGCTGCAACAGGTGTCTTTGATAAACGTGTAGCGGCCGCTTTGCGCACACCATGCAACGGTTTCGTCACTCAGCAGGCGCTTGTATGGGAACGGACATTCGTAAATGCCGAGATCCACATGCGTTGGCACTGCGGCGGTCAGACGCTGTAGATTTTCCAGCGCCAGCGCGTCACTTTCACCAGCCAGAGCCAGGCGGTTACTGATGAGGATCACCGCATCAACGCCGGTATCAGACATTTTAACTAGCTGCTCGCGCTGGTGATTAAACGCATTCGCGGTATGGCCCGATGCCACAACCGGCACGCGTCCATCCACGCACTTCACCACAAACTTCACCAGTTCGACGGACTCTTCATCGCTGAGGAAAAACATCTCGCTCGACTGACAATCAGCAAATAAGCCATGCACACCAGCAGACAGATACCACTCGATTAAGCGTTCCAGCGATGACCAGTCGATCTCTTTTTGTTCGGTAAATGGCGTTAGCATTACCGGCCAGATACCACGGTATTTTTGTTCGTTCATCAACTCGTCCTCTTACAACAACCGACTCGCGTCGCCCGCAATCTGCACCCGAATGCCCTGGGTCAGTGACTGAGCGACAAAGGCCTGCAATACCGTTTGCAGTTCGTTTTCTGGAACATAAGCAATCGTCAGGTGATTACTTTGGTGCCCCGCCATCAGGTCGTCGCGCCCTACTCCATCAAGCGTTGCGTTCAGAAGCGGCCATTCGTAGCACGTTGCGCGGCGGCGACGTTCGAACTCATCAGCAGGTAATTCCACTGCGTGCCCGGTGCCAATGTGCATGATGACATCGCAGCCTTCGTAGTGCGCTCGCGCCCAGATAAAGCGTCCGGCTTTACCCTGCCCGCTGATCGTTGAGCCGCCGTACGGGAAGTACATCGCAGGCTGGCGATAACCCGTCGCACCGGCAATTCCACCTTTGAGGTGTTCAAACGGCACGGCACCGGAAATTTCCAGATCCCAATAGAAGACGCCCTGATATTCGCTGCCCCAACGGATGTCATGCAGCGTGGTTTCCGCAGGCAGAGAGAATGAGGTTAATAAGCGCCACAGCATGGTTTGCGGGATGGCGGTGCCCATGTCTACTTCGTTAATGCAAGGGATCGGCTGCCCGGCGCAGATAATATTTCCTTGCTCGTCGGGGATTGGGAAACGTTCGGTTGAGCCAATGGCGCCTTCGGCAAAATCAGAAGCCGCACAGCTATCTTTCAGCCCTTGCTGGTACTGCACACCGACCGCAGACAGGCCAAAACGCTGCACAAAGCGCGCCATCGCAATCATCATTGCGCACTGTTCTTTGACCTGCTCGCGGGTCAGTTCTTCACGGCCATTTTCGCCAAACTGGAATTTCATGCCGCGTTGCTGATACCAGGCGAGGCACTCTTCGCGTAGTTCGTCCGGCACTTTTGCCATCTCGACCAGTAGCGCTGATTGGGACAAGGATTCGATTGGCATGCCGATATTCACCATCGCTTGCTGCGGGAATACGCCGTTAATCATTCCCATGCAGAAGGTGTCAAACAGTCCCAATATTTCTTTGTTTTTCAGGATAAATTCACCGGCATTACGCCCCATTCCGCCCGCGGCTGTCGCCATGACTGAGTGTGTTGGTGGGACATCTTGCAGGTAGCCCGTCGAGTGCTGTACCGAACCGTAGCGCAGCCAGGTTTGCAGGCCATCAAGGAACAGTTCGTCATCAAAATTTTCTGACCACAGGCGCGAGTAAGATTTACCCAGGCTGGTCAGCGAACCTGCCAGACACAACATTCCTACCAGCCCCGGCCATGTTCCATCAAAGTTTGCCAGCAACAGTACGGGCCCTTTGTGATGCACCAGCGAAGGGGCGATGTGGTGCGAATATTGCCAGGCCGTCAACAGCACAATGACCGGAGCGTGTTCGTCAATTTGAGCAAACAGCGAGCTACCCTGGCGCTGGCTGCTAATAAATCCGTGCCCGCGTTCTTCATCAATCGGGTGCGCGCGTTTCATGCTGTAACCCAGCGTGCTTAATGCGTCGTGCAATTTTGCTTCGTATTTTTGCTGTACCGGCCAGCAGGCGAGATTCGCTGATTCGCGTAAATCCGCGTTGGTCACCATCAGGATTTCATTTTTACCCGCGGTTATTTTTTGAGACACAGAAGGTAGAGTTTGCGTAATCACTTTCTTATTCCTTTTATGTAATTAATTAGCCACGAGGTATTGCTGCATAACAGCCTGATAGCGCTGCTGATCCTGGTACATTTGCAGGTACACCTGATATTTTGCGTCGTGGAATGAACGGTGTGCGTCGTCCGGTTCAATGGTTTTATCGAGTCTGACCATTGCCTTGGCCGCAGTAGAAAAACTGCTGAATGCTTTGCAAGCCACTGCACCGTTGAGTGCCGCGCCCAGCGTGACGGCGTCTTCTTCTTCAACAAGGTGAATAGCACGCCCGGTAGCGTTGGCATATTCCCGCAACCACAGCGGGTTTTTGCTCGCCCCGCCGCACAGCGTTATCGAGTCGATGCGCTGCCCGTTTTGTTCCATAGTGTCGATGATGTGGCGGGTGCCATAGGCAATGGCTTGCAGCGTGGCGAGATACAAACGCGCCAGCGCGGGTTGGCCTTTTTCGAGCGTTAACCCGGCGACCATGCCTTTGGCACTGGCATCCGAACGCGGTGAGCGGTTGCCGTGGTGATCCGCCAGAATATGCAGTTGATGCGTAGGGTATTTTTCAGTTTCTTCGAGCCTGGCAACCCACTGGTTAAGAATTTGATAGACGCTGCAACCCAATGCCGCGGCTTCGTCTTTCAGCGCAGGCCATGCATCGCTTTGCATTATCGTCCAGTCAACCAGTGCCCCCGCCGCACTTTGCCCGCCCTCGTTCAGCCACCAGTCTGGGTACATCGCCGCAAAATAGGGGCCCCAGACGCCGGGTACTGATTTAGGTTCCGGGCTAACAATCATGTGGCAGTTAGAGGTACCGCTGATGATGGCCAGGTTTGCTTCGGGAGCAGCGGCGACTAACGCCAGGCCACCAGCGTGAGCGTCAATCAAACCGCTGGCGACTACGGTATGGGTCGTTAAACCCAACTGTGCCGCCACATCAGTGCGTAAAGTGCCGACTGGCTGCCCAACATGGATAATGTCTGGTGGAATTTTGTTAACCAAATCAGTTAATTCAACTGACTCAAGCAAACTCTGGCTGAAGCTGTTTTCATGAGCCAGATAGTTCCATTTGCAGGTCAGCGTGCAAACACCCGCTGCATCCACGCCAGTGGCGCGCCACACCAGATAATCGGCCAAATCAAAGAAGCGCCAGATGGACGCATAACGCGCCGGATAGTGTTTTTTCAGCCAGAGGATTTTGGGTAATTCCATCTCAATGCTGACCTGCCCGCCGACGTATTGCAGTGCCGAATCATTCGTTTCGTTGATACATTGAGTTTCTTCGCCTGCACGGTGATCCATCCACATCACGATGTCGTGGTCAGCATCATCTTCTTCACCAACCGCTACAGGCTGGCCACGATCGCCTACCGCAACCAGTGAACAAGTCGCGTCGAATCCGATAGCCGCCACCTGCTGTGGCTGAACGCCCGCAAGGCTTACAGCCTCGCGTACCGTGGTGCAAACCTGCTGCCAGATGTCGCTGGAAGATTGTTCTACTCGATTAGGTTGGTAGTGAAACTGCTGAATAGGGCGAACAGAAAACGCCAGACGGGTGCCTTCCATAGTAAAAATGCCCGCTCTGACACTGGCGGAACCTACATCAACGCCAACAAATAATTTAGTCATTTTTCTGCTCCCATCGGCAACTGCGTCGAGAAAGCATATTGGTGAAGTGAATAGTTAAACACAACCACGCGCTGTTTATTTTGTGATCAAAGCGACATGATTAAAAAACCTTCAAATGAAGATAAAAGGTTAATTAATTGTTTTAATTATATTTTATTAAGATTATTTTTTGTTCGATTTTTACTGCGTCGTGACAGCTTGATGCTGCCTCGAAAGAGAAAAGGAGCACCGTTGCAGAATAATTATTTCTGCAACGGTGCCTTAATTAATCACGGCCATAGTTACGTCCCGGAATAAATATCAAAACTAAAGTATTTATCCGCGAGTTTCTTATAGGTTCCATCGGCAATAATCTGGCTTATCGCGCCGTTAAGGGCTTCGCGCAGTTCTGTATCGTCTTTTCTCAGGCCAATGGCAGCACCGGCACCAAACAGCTCCTGATCCTGTAACGCGCCACCGATCATGGCAAAATCTTTGCCCTGTGGTTTATTCAGGAAACTGTATTGCGCCATTACGCCAGAAAGCACAGCTCCGTCAATGCGCCCGGATTCCAAATCCTGAACCACTAAATCAGCGCCCTGGTAAGCAACCACATTCACACCTGCGTTACGCCAGTTTTTATTGGCATAAGTTTCCTGGGCAGAGCCTTGCTCAACACCAATGGTTTTGCCTTTTAGCTGCTCAAGTTCCGGCTTGATACTGGTGTTTTTATGTGCGACCAAAAATACCGGGCTATTATAAATTTTATCGGTGAATGCAATTTGTTCTTTTCTTTTTTCCGTCATATACATGGCAGAAAGAATGGCATCAAACTTTCTCGCTTGCAGTGCTGGGATAATGGCATCAAAGTTACTTTCTACCCAAACACATTTGGCCTGAAGTTTCTCACAAATGGCATTGCCTAAATCAATATCAAAACCAACAGCTTTACCCGTTGCATCTTTTGACTCAAAAGGAGCAAACGTTGGATCAACACCAAAACGAATTTCTTTAATCGTATTAGCGAATGCCGACCCTGTCGCCAGCAGAGCAATTAATGGCAGTATATATTTCTTCATAACAGCTCCAGAGTATTAGCGACAATAGGTTTGGACTAAACGGGAAAAGAATGATGCACCGGTAGAAATAATGTCATCATTAAAGTCATAGCCTGGGTTATGTATCATACAGCCGCCTTTAGCGCCCCTTTCCCCATTTCCTAATAAGAAATAGCTGCCTGGTCTTTCTTGTAGCATGAAGGCAAAATCTTCACTGCCCGTTGAAGGAAGCACTTTATCGAGAACCGCATCTTTACCGAAAAACTCGATAGCCAGTTCTTTGGCAAAGGCCGTTTGTTCTTCGTTGTTAATCAGCACCGGATAGGAGTCATAGACTTCCACTTCGCAGCTCGCGCCAAAGCTTTTCGTTGTCAGGTCTGCGAGTTCTTCAATTCTTTTAATTAACAGGTCTCGAATTTCCGGCTTCATGGCACGCACCGTTAATTCCATTACAGCACTGTCTGGAATAACGTTGGATGCAATACCTGCATTGAATGTTCCTACAGTAACAATCGCCGTTTCACCTGGTGTGACATTGCGGGAAACAATAGTTTGTAGCGCAGTAATTAATGCTGCCCCTGTAACAATCGGGTCAACTGTATTTTGTGGATAAGCACCGTGGCCGCCATAGCCTTTAATGGTTATTTTTACGGTATCTGCCGAGGCCATGAAATTACCGGCATAAAACCCTAACTTTCCAACGGGTAGTCCCGGCATGTTATGCAGGCCAAAAATACGGTCGCAAGGGAAACGCTCAAATAACCCATCTTTAATCATTAAATCCGCACCGCCGATGGCTTCTTCAGCAGGCTGGAAAATGAGATGAACCGTGCCGTTAAACTCACAGGCATTTGAAGCTATATATTTCGCTGCTGCTAATAAGATAGTGGTGTGCCCATCATGGCCACAGGCGTGCATTTTTCCAGGCGAGGTACTGGCCCAGGGTAAATTCGTTTCCTCGAAAATGGGCAGCGCATCCATGTCAGCACGCAGGCCAATAGACTTATTCGAGTCACCTTTTTTCAAAGAACCCACAACACCTGTAGTGCCAATTCCCCGGGTCACTTTATATCCCCAGCTTTCAAGTTGTTTAGCGACCAGGTCGCTGGTTTTAAACTCCTCCAGACTTAACTCTGGATTGGCATGTAAATAATGACGTATTGCAATCATCTCATCTTCTGATGCTTTTATTTCTGGAATAACTAAATCCGTCATGCTGTTCTCCGGTGGAGTTATAAGTGTGTGTTTGCACAAATTAACTTATCTGGATAACGTTTTTATGCAAGCAGGATTTCTTATGACGAGATGAAATACATTCATGTTATTAATCAGAATGTTTTTGTATTTTTATTTGTTTTATAAAACAAAAAACCCCGCAAATGCGGGGCTTGAGATAATTCCATGCTTCGGATATCTGAGTCGATATCAGAAAGGAATATCGTCGTCAAAGTCCATCGGTGGCTCGTTGTTAGACGGAGCCGGAGCGCTCTGCTGAGGACGCGCCTGTTGTGGTGCTGCGCCACCGCCGCTGAACTGGTTGCCGCCCTGTGGCTGCTGAGGTTGACCCCAACTGCCCTGCTGCTGGCCTGCGTTGCCGCCGCCCGCTGGTGCGCCTGCACCACCTGCACGGCCACCCAGCATCTGCATGGTGCCGCCTACGTTAACCACGACTTCGGTAGTGTACTTTTCAACACCAGCCTGGTCAGTCCATTTACGAGTTTGCAATGCGCCTTCGATATAAACCTGGGAGCCTTTACGCAGGTATTCGCCCGCAACTTCCGCCAGTTTGCCGAACAGCACAACACGGTGCCATTCAGTTTTTTCTTTAGTTTCGCCGGTTTGCTTGTCGCGCCAGGACTCTGACGTGGCCAGTGTAATGTTGGCAACTGCGCCACCATTTGGCATGTAGCGCACTTCCGGGTCATTACCCAGATTCCCGACGAGAATCACCTTGTTTACGCCTCTGCTGGCCATGATCGTGTCTCCTGAAACGTTTTATGAATAGTGTAAACCCTCGATTCTACCACGCCACCCCTAATGTTTATAGCTGCGCAATGCATTCCAGAATGTTGGCAGCGTATACATTGTTGCAATAAAACACTGGATATTCATTCAGGTTTTATTGTGTCATAATTAGCCGTTCGTGACCGTCGGCGGCCTCCAGTGCAGCCTGGCAAAAAGCGTTTAAACCGGGAAAGGTGAATGGATAAGATCGAAGTTCGGGGCGCCCGCACCCACAATCTCAAAAATATTAACCTCGTGATTCCACGCGACAAGCTGATTGTCGTGACTGGGCTTTCGGGTTCTGGCAAATCCTCACTGGCTTTCGACACCTTATACGCCGAGGGGCAGCGTCGTTACGTTGAGTCCCTCTCCGCCTATGCGCGTCAGTTCCTGTCGTTGATGGAAAAGCCGGATGTCGACCACATTGAAGGCCTGTCGCCTGCGATTTCTATCGAGCAAAAATCCACATCGCATAACCCGCGTTCAACCGTCGGCACCATCACTGAAATTCACGACTATTTGCGTCTGCTGTATGCCCGTGTTGGTGAGCCACGCTGCCCTGATCACGATGTGACGTTGGCGGCACAAACTGTCAGCCAGATGGTCGATAACGTTTTAGCGCAGCCAGAAGGCAAGCGCCTGATGCTGCTCGCTCCTATCATTAAAGACAGAAAAGGCGAGCACAGCAAAACGCTGGAAAACCTGGCAAGCCAGGGTTATATCCGTGCAAGGATCGACGGCGAAGTCTGCGATCTGTCCGATCCGCCAAAACTTGAGCTGCAAAAGAAACACACCATTGAAGTGGTGGTTGACCGTTTCAAAGTGCGTGAAGATATCGCCCAACGTCTGGCTGAATCCTTTGAAACTGCGCTGGATTTATCCGGCGGCTCTGCCGTTGTCGCGGATATGGACGATGAAAAAGCGGAAGAACTGCTGTTCTCGGCCAACTTCGCCTGCCCGATTTGTGGGTACAGTATGCGCGAACTGGAACCGCGCTTGTTCTCGTTCAACAACCCAGCCGGTGCCTGCCCAACCTGTGACGGGCTTGGCGTGCAGCAATATTTCGATCCAGACCGTGTGGTGCAAAACGGTGAGCTATCGCTCGCTGGCGGCGCGATTCGTGGCTGGGATCGCCGTAACTTCTATTACTTCACAATGATGCGCTCGCTTGCCGAGCATTATAAATTTGATATCGAAACGCCGTGGAACGAACTGAGCGCCAGCGTGAAAAACGTAGTGCTTAATGGTTCAGGCAAAGAAAGCATTGAATTCAAATATATAAACGATCGTGGTGATACCTCAGTGCGCCGCCATCCGTTCGAAGGCGTTCTGCACAATATGGAACGTCGCTATAAAGAGACGGAGTCTTCCGCAGTACGCGAAGAGCTGGCGAAATTTATCAGCAGCCGCTCCTGCGCAAGCTGTGAAGGCACTCGTCTGCGCCGCGAAGCGCGCCATGTGTTCGTCGAAAACACACCGTTGCCGACCATCTCAGACATGAGCATCGGCCATGCGATGGAATTTTTCCAGAACATGAAGCTCAGCGGCCAGCGCGCGCAAATCGCTGAAAAAGTGTTGAAAGAAATCGGCGATCGCCTGCGGTTCCTCGTTAACGTCGGCCTGAATTACCTGTCGCTTTCACGTTCCGCAGAAACCCTCTCCGGTGGCGAAGCACAGCGTATTCGTCTGGCAAGCCAGATTGGTGCGGGGCTTGTGGGCGTGATGTACGTGCTGGATGAGCCGTCTATCGGTCTGCATCAGCGCGATAACGAACGCCTGCTGGAAACCCTGGTTCACCTGCGCGATCTTGGTAACACCGTGATTGTGGTGGAACACGACGAAGATGCGATCCGTGCCGCAGACCATATTATTGATATCGGCCCTGGTGCCGGTGTTCACGGCGGCCAGGTCGTTGCCGAAGGCAGCTTGCAGGATATTTTAGATGCGCCGGAATCGCTCACCGGGCAGTTCCTCAGCGGTAAGCGTGAAATTTCAATACCCAAAAACCGTGTACCTGCCGATCCAGAGAAAGTGTTGAAGCTGGTTGGCGCAAAGGGTAATAACCTGAAAGACGTGACGTTGACGCTGCCTGTTGGCTTGTTCACCTGTGTGACAGGGGTTTCAGGTTCAGGGAAATCGACGCTGATAAACGATACTTTGTTCCCAATCGCCCAACGCCAGCTTAACGGCGCAACGATTGCAGAGCCTGCGCCATACCGCGACGTTCAGGGTCTGGAGCATTTCGACAAAGTTATTGATATCGACCAAAGCCCGATTGGCCGTACGCCGCGTTCAAACCCAGCCACTTATACCGGCGTGTTTACGCCAGTGCGTGAGCTGTTTGCGGGTGTGCCGGAATCGCGCGCGCGTGGTTATACGCCAGGCCGTTTCAGCTTTAACGTACGCGGTGGGCGCTGCGAAGCCTGCCAGGGTGACGGCGTAATCAAAGTCGAAATGCACTTCCTGCCGGATATTTACGTGCCGTGCGATCAGTGCAAAGGCAAACGCTATAACCGCGAAACGCTGGAAATTAAGTACAAGGGCAAGAGCATCCACGAAGTGCTGGATATGACCATTGAAGACGCTCGCGAGTTCTTTGATGCCGTACCTGCGCTGGCGCGTAAGCTGCAAACGTTAATCGACGTGGGTTTGTCTTACATCCGCCTTGGGCAGTCAGCAACGACGTTATCCGGTGGTGAAGCACAGCGTGTGAAACTGGCGCGTGAGCTTTCTAAGCGTGGGACGGGCCAAACGTTGTATATCCTCGATGAGCCAACAACCGGCCTGCACTTTGCGGATATCCAGCAATTGCTGGAAGTGCTGCATCAGCTGCGTGACCAGGGCAATACCATCGTGGTTATCGAACACAATCTGGATGTGATTAAAACCGCTGACTGGATTGTCGACCTCGGCCCGGAAGGCGGTAGCGGCGGCGGCGAAATTCTCGTTTCCGGTACGCCAGAAACGGTCGCCGAGTGCGAAGCGTCACATACCGCTCGTTTCCTCAAGCCTTTGCTGCAGAAATAGTCAGTCAGAAAGCTGCTGCCTTGTTTGTTGGGGCAGCAGTGATAACGCCTGCTGATAAGACGCATCCACCAGATAGTAAATTTGCGAATCCGGCAAAGACCCATCCAGGTACAACGTGCTCCAGTGCGCCTTATTAAGATGTGCGCTCGGGAAAACGTCCTTATGCTGTTCACGAAGTAAATCAGCCAGATCGGGGCTTCCCTTCAGCGATACCGCGGGCCGCTGTTCCACGTCATGCACCATTGCATACATCACATCCGCTACTTTGATTTGTGTGGCCTTCCAGTCGCTATGAACCGTTTGTTCCGCTCCGGGTTTGTTCATGCAGTACTGCAATAGCTCCGAATTGGTCATTTTTATTCCCCTTGAAGGACTCCCATGAATACGATGTGCTGACCAGTTTAAGAGGCAGCCACCCCTAAGTGTGCGAGCTACTCGCCAAAAGGTAAAATCCAACAAGGTATTTTTGATGAAAAAAACGGCAACATTTTTGTTACCGCTTTGTTGAGATGCATATTTACACTAAATAATTCGAGTTGCAGGTAGGCGGCAAGGGAGTGAATCCCCAGGAGCTTACTTTAGTAAGTGACTAGGGTGAAGGAGTGCAGCCAACACCCCTGCAGCTTGAAGTATGACGGGTAAATTAATATTCCGAGTTAACAATGACTTCTTCACCAAACGCGCCTGCTTTTGGTAATGGCTGATAACTGGAGTTTGAAGCTCGCAGCAGACGGATGCCTCGCGCGCCTACATCTTGCGCCGCGGTAATATCACCGTCTGAATCGCCGTAGAACACTTTGATTTTCTTATCTTTCAGCCACTGCGTTTTGGTGTTTTGACCCGGATGATCGCCTGCAAAAATAACCGGGTTAACATTCGCTTGTGGGATCAGGAAGTCTTTCTGTAGCGTTTGGGTCACGGTTTCTGTTTTGGTTTGGCTGCGGCCCGTCACAAAATAGATGCTGTCGCCGCGTTTGAGGTGCATGGCAATCAGATTCTTCGCCACCTCTTTCGGCATGCTGAACTCATCCCAACCGTTGTTCATTTTTTCCCAGAAGTCCGGATTTTTCAGGTAGTCCTGTTTTCCTGGTGAATACTCTTTTTGCCCGCGATAAAAGCCAGGGCTTGAGAAAAGAACGGTGTCGTCGATATCGAAACCAACAGCCATCGGCGCGCGGCCCAGCAGGCTATTTTCAATTTGTGCGACAGAAACCCAGTGAACCGGCACCTGTTGTGCCAACTGCGCAACGGTTACGCCAGGGTTCAGTGGTGCGGGTACAGATTCCTTAGCAAGGGCAGACTGATTCAATCCCAATAACAAACAAGCGGCACTTAATGCCAGTGTTAGCTTACGCATCATTTTCCCTTTAATTATGATTAGTGAGGGTGGTAAAGCAGAACAGATGGTCAAAAATCAGTTCGACCATACCGAGGTGAGAGGCGTAGAGAAAGGGTTTTTTCGAGTTTTATCATATAAAAAGGCGATGATCACAAAATGCGAGCATCGCCTCAATTTAGTTGGTAAGCACTTACATTACAGCAGCAAAAGCCTGCGCTACGCGCTGAACATTATTGCTGTTAAGCCCGGCGACGCACATGCGGCCGCTGGCAATCAGGTACACACCAAACTCATCACGCAGACGATCAACCTGTGCAGCACTCAGGCCGGTGTAACTGAACATTCCGCGTTGTTGCAGCAGGTAGTCGAAGTTCCGCTCTGGCATTTCGGCTTTCAGCACGGAAACCAACGCCTGGCGCATATCGAGAATGCGGCGACGCATAGTTTCAACTTCTGCCAGCCAGCTGGCTTTTAACTGTTCGTCGTTCAGCACCGCAGCCACAACTTGTGCGCCAAAGTTTGGCGGGCTGGAGTAGTTACGGCGAACCGTAGCTTTAAGCTGACCCAGTACGCGACTTGCAGTGTCGGTATTTTCACAAACAACCGACAGCCCGCCGACACGTTCGCCATACAGTGAGAAAATCTTAGAGAAAGAGTTGCTGACTAACGCTGGCAGACCGGCGCTGGCAATGGCACGAATCGCATATGCATCTTCTTCCATGCCTGCACCAAAGCCCTGGTAGGCAATATCGAGGAATGGGATCAGCTCACGCGCTTTGAGAATTTCAACAACCGCATCCCATTGCGCATCAGTCAGGTCAGAACCTGTTGGGTTGTGGCAGCAAGGATGCAGCAGCACAATGCTTTGTGCTGGCAGTGTTTGCAGGGTTTCCAGCAGTGCTTCGAAGCGCACACCGTTGGTTTCGCTGTCAAACCACGGGTAGGTATTTACGTCAAAACCGGCACCGCCAAAGATAGCGACGTGGTTTTCCCAGGTCGGATCGCTGACCCACACTTGAGATTTCGGAAACCAGGTTTTCAGGAAGTCCGCACCGACTTTTAAAGCACCGGAACCACCCAATGTTTGAATGGTGGCGATACGCCCTTCAAGCAGTGCCGGATGATTTGCGCCAAACAACAGCGGCGCAATCGCGCTACGGTAGCTGTTCAGGCCTTCCATCGGCAGATAAATCGAGGCGCCATGAGGTTGGCTATTCAGGCGCTCTTCCGCCTGTGCAACGGCCTGTAACTGCGGGATTACCCCATCTTCGTTGTAATAGAGGCCAATGCTGAGGTTTACCTTGTCACTACGCGGATCGACTTTGAAACGCTCCATAAGGGAAAGGATTGGGTCGCCAGCATAAGCGTCAACTTTTTGAAACACGGTGGGTTCTCCTGGTTTACAGTGTTGCGGATAACCAATGTAAACCAGGCAAGGGCAACTAGTCCAGATACTCCATTGCGACCCTTGAAGTCAGGCGAGTGATAAGTTCGTAAGCACTCACTTTTGTTATTTCAGCGATTCGCTCAACGGGAAGATTGTCACCCCACATCACCACGCTATCACCTACTTTTTCTTCTGATTGCGGGCCAAGGTCGACACAAATCATGTCCATTGCAACGCGTCCGACAATCGGCACTTCCCGGCCATTAACCAGCACTGGCGTGCCAGAAGGTGCCGCGCGCGGATAACCGTCACCATAACCAATGGCGACCACGCCCAGGCGGGTATCGCGCTCGGCAATCCAGGTGCCGCCATAGCCCACCGCTTCACCGGCTTTGTGGCTGCGAACCGCAATCAGGCTGGAGGTTAGCGACATCACCGGTTGGAAGCCGAAGTCCACACCCCACGGTTTTTGCTCCAGCGGAGAAACACCGTAAAGAATGATGCCAGGGCGAACCCAATCCATGTGCGACTCTGACCACAGTAAAATTCCGCCAGAGGCACCAATGGAACGCTGACCCGGTTTGCCTGCGGTAAAGGAGTTGAAAATATCGAGCTGGCGCGGCGTGGCGTCAGATTCGGGTTCATCTGCACGGGCAAAATGGCTGACGATATTCACCGGCTGGCTGACATTTTTACAGCGCGAAAGGCGCTGATAAAACGCTTCCGCTTCGTGCGGCAAGATACCCAAACGGTGCATTCCGGTATCCAGCTTCATCCACACGGTAACCGGATGGCTTAACTCGGCCTGTTCCAGCGCTTCGAGCTGTTCGATGCAGTGGACGGCAGTCTGGAAATTCTGTTCGGCGATTGTCGGGAGGTCGCTTGCGTTAAAGAAACCTTCCAGCAGCAGAATCGGTTGGGTAATCCCCCCCTCACGCAACCGGACGCCTTCTTCAAGACGGGCAACGCCGAAAGCATCGGCATCGGTCAGTGTTTCGGCAGTCTCCAGCAGACCATGCCCATATGCGTTTGCTTTCACAACCGCCACCATACGACTGTTCGGAGCCAGTTCTCGCAGGCGTTGCAGGTTGTGTCGCAGAGCGCGGCGGTTAATTTTTACGGTTGCCGCTTGCATGTTTATTCCTTGCTCAATATATAAATTAAACAGTGCAAATCCTCTAAATCATTCAAGTCACAACAAGGCGGCCAGGGAGCTCATCCCGATGAGCTTACTAAAGTAAGTGATTCGGGTGAGTGAGTGCAGCCAACGCCGGTGTGGCTTGAAGGATGACGAGGATTTTAGTCTTCGTCGTATTGCGGGCCTGCATAGTTATCGAAGCGCGACCATTGACCGTTGAACGTCAAACGCACCGTGCCGATTGGGCCGTTACGCTGTTTACCGAGGATGATTTGCGCGATGCCTTTCTCGTCACTGTTGTCGTTATAAACTTCATCACGGTAGATAAACATGATTAAGTCGGCATCCTGCTCGATGGAGCCGGATTCACGCAAGTCGGAGTTTACCGGGCGTTTATCGGCGCGTTGTTCCAGGGAACGGTTAAGCTGCGAGAGCGCCACGACGGGCACTTGTAGCTCTTTTGCCAGCGCTTTTAGCGAGCGTGAGATCTCCGCGATTTCCAGCGTTCGGTTGTCAGAAAGCGACGGTACGCGCATCAACTGGAGGTAGTCGATCATGATTAGGCTCAGACCGCCATGTTCACGATAGATACGACGTGCGCGGGAGCGAACTTCAGTTGGCGTCAGGCCGGAGGAGTCATCAATGTACATATTGCGCTTCTCAAGCAGCATACCCATCGTGCTCGAAATACGCGCCCAGTCTTCGTCGTCCAACTGGCCGGTACGGATTTTGGTTTGATCGACGCGGGAAAACGACGCCAGCATACGCATCATGATCTGCTCACCTGGCATTTCCAGGCTGAAAATAAGTACCGGTTTATCCTGGGTCATCGCTGCGTTTTCGCACAAGTTCATGGCGAAGGTGGTTTTACCCATCGACGGACGCGCAGCCACGATGATCAGATCCGATTTCTGTAGGCCAGCGGTTTTCTTGTTCAAATCCTGGTAGCCCGTGTCTACGCCCGTTACACCATCGTGTGGCGTCTGGTAGAGCGTTTCAATGCGCGACACGGTGGCTTCAAGGATTTGGTCGATGCTTTTCGGCCCTTCGTCTTTGTTAGAGCGGCTTTCAGCAATCTGGAAAACGCGCGATTCGGCGAGGTCGAGCAAATCTTCGCTGGTACGCCCCTGCGGGTCGTAACCGGCATCGGCGATTTCATTCGCCACGGCAATCATTTCACGAACCACGGCACGTTCACGCACGATGTCGGCATAAGCGTTAATGTTCGCCGCACTTGGCGTGTTTTTAGATAACTCTGCCAGATAGGCGAACCCGCCTACGCTTTCCAGATTCCCCTGTAATTCAAGAGATTCCGAGAGCGTGATCAGGTCGATAGGCTTGCTCATTTCCAGCAAACGCTGCATTTCGGTGAAAATTAAGCGGTGCGGACGGCTGAAAAAGTCGTTGGCGACGACGCGCTCGGAAACGTTGTCCCAGCGTTCGTTGTCCAGCATTAAACCGCCCAATACCGACTGCTCCGCTTCCAGAGAATGTGGCGGCATTTTCAGCCCTTCCATCTGACGATCGCGGGGTTCTTTCGGTTTGTTGAAGGGTTTATTTCCTGCCATAGTGAGGGAGTTACCAAAATCAGATAAGAGAGACGAGAGTTTACTCTATCTCCCTCCGAGGAAACAGAAGGAGTTCTCATGGCAACACGCATTGAATTTAGTCAGCACGGTGGGCCGGAAGTCTTGAAAGTCGCCGAATTTACCCCAACAGCCCCCGCAGAACACGAAGTCCAGGTTGAAAACAAAGCGATTGGTATCAACTATATAGATACCTACATTCGCAGTGGTTTATACCCACCGCCGATGCTGCCAAGTGGGCTCGGTACAGAAGCTGCGGGCGTGGTGAGTAAAGTCGGCAGCGCGGTAACGCATCTTAAAGTCGGCGATCGCGTGGTCTACGCGCAATCGGGCTTAGGCGCGTACAGCAGTGTTCATAACGTGCCAGCGGATAAAGCCGCGAAACTCCCCGATGCCATCTCCTTCGAGCAAGCAGCTGCGTCATTCCTTAAGGGCTTAACGGTCTACTATCTGCTGCGCAAAACCTACGATATCAAAGCCAATGAGGTTTTCCTGTTCCATGCAGCCGCAGGCGGCGTTGGGTTAATCGCATGCCAGTGGGCCAAAGCGCTGGGTGCAAAACTAATTGGAACCGTGGGTTCTGCACAAAAGGCGGAACGTGCCAAAAACGCCGGAGCCTGGCAGACGATTAACTATCGCGAAGAAAATCTTGTCGAGCGTGTAAAAGAGATTACCGGCGGCAAAAAAGTCGCAGTGGTTTATGACTCGGTGGGCAAAGATACCTGGGAATTGTCGCTGGATTGCCTGCAACGACAGGGTTTGATGGTGAGTTTTGGTAACTCATCAGGCCCGGTTACGGGTGTGAATCTGGGTATTCTGAACCAGAAAGGCTCGCTGTATGTTACTCGTCCGTCACTAAATGGTTACGTGACTAACCGTGAAGAGCTGGAAGAAGCGTGCAACGAGCTGTTCTCGTTGATTGCCAGTGGCGTGATTAAAGTGGATGTGGCTGAAAACCAGAAGTTTGCATTGAGCGATGCCGCCCTTGCTCATAAAACGCTGGAGAGCCGTAGCACACAAGGCTCTAGTTTGCTGATTCCATAAAAGAATTTGGGCTTCCCTTAGGAAGCCCATTCTTTTTTTGTTCGCACTGTCTGTAGGGTACAGCGCGATGAATTCGTTTTTTCGCAACCCGATAATATTGTCAGATTTGGTAAATAATTGATATCCCGCAGCCCGCAAACTTATCCGGAAAGATGCGAGGTTGTGATCAACTCCGCAATACCTTAGCAATTTACACGGTTATTGCTGCCAAAAATTAGCGCTTATCCGCGACTAATGACAAAGCATGCTCAACCACAGAAATTCCAGCACCCGCTTTATGAGCATTTTCGCTCAAGTAACGTCGCCACTGGCGTGCACCAGGAATACCCTGGAATAAGCCGAGCATATGCCGAGTGACGTGGCCCAGATAAGTGCCGTTTGCCAGTTCACGTTCGATGTAGGGATACATGGCACGAACTGCCGCAACGGTATCCACTTCTGCCGTATTCATGCCAAAAATCTCACGGTCAACCGCCGTCAGAATGCCAGGGTTCTGGTAGGCTTCGCGCCCAACCATCACGCCATCCATGTGCTCCAGATGCGCTTTCGCTTCTTCGAGGGTTTTCACACCGCCGTTGATTGCCATCGTCAGATGCGGGAAATCACGCTTCAACTGGTACACACGCGGGTAATCCAATGGCGGGATTTCACGGTTTTCTTTCGGGCTTAAACCAGAAAGCCAGGCTTTGCGGGCATGAATGATGAACATTTCGCATTCACCCTTCCCGGCAACGGTTCCGATAAAATCACACAGGAATGCATAGCTGTCCTGATCATCAATGCCGATACGTGTTTTGACGGTGACAGGAATGGAAACCACGTCACGCATCGCTTTAATACAATCAGCAACGCGCTGCGCATCTGCCATCAGGCACGCACCGAACATACCATTTTGCACGCGGTCGGACGGGCAGCCGACGTTCAAGTTAATTTCGTCGTAACCACGTTCTTCCGCCAGTTTCGCACACGTAGCAAGGGCCGCCGGATCGCTGCCGCCTAATTGCAAAGCGATAGGGTGTTCGTCCTCGCTGTACGCCAGATAGTCCCCTTTGCCATGAATAATCGCACCGGTTGTCACCATTTCGGTGTACAGCAGTGTCTGGCTTGATAGCTGACGCAAAAAGTAGCGGCAGTGGCGGTCAGTCCAGTCAAGCATCGGCGCAATGGAAAAACGATGTGGCTGGAAAGGAGTCTGGCTGGTTTGTGAGGACATAGGCACGGGATGTTTATGGGCACGGTTAAAAAAGGGTCGCTACTATAGCATAAACCCATGGCCGGTACTTGTTGTCCGACCGAGGGATGCAAAGAGACACTTATCTATAGTTTACCGTTCGGTTTTCGTGACGGAAGCCCGTTGTGCGGGCCAAAAAATTGTGGCGGATGGTCAATCCAGCGATCCTGACGTTGCGCGGCATAGCCTGGATTTAACGGGTAATAAATGCGGTTCTCGGCTTTATTGGCTTCACCGACTATCAACAACCGAACTTCATGCTCAGTATTATTAATAAAGGTATGGCAGATGCCAGTGCCTGCCGGAAAACCGACGCTATCGCCAGGTTCTAGCGGGTAAAGATGCCCGTTAATCCACACTTGTGGATGCCCTTCCAGCACATAAGCAAACTCTTGCTCGCTGCTTTCTGCGTGGGGATAAGACGTTCGGCGACCAGGGAGTAAACGCTCATGGTGAATCCCCAAACGCGTTAAACCCAGTTTACGGGCCAGCGGCGCGCCAATAGAAAACAGTTCAGCGCTGTCAGGATAAGTTGAGTCATCCTCACCTTCGAGTTCCTGCCAGTGACGAATGCAATCAGGTTTATTCATACAAACTCCGGGATAGTCTTCTCAAAAGGATGTGGCCAGAATGGCGCACCACTCGGCGTTTTTGGCGCGTTGTGATAGAGTGTAGGGCTAATCTACAGGGGAATGCTGATGGACATCACGACTTCACAAAACGTGTTAGCGCAGGCTGAAAAACTATGCGAGCAGCGTAATGTGCGCCTGACGCCACAACGCCTCGAAGTGCTGCGTTTGCTGACTCAGCAGGCGGGCGCAATCAGCGCTTATGATTTGCTGGATTTATTACGTGCCAGTGAACCGCAAGCCAAACCCCCGACGGTGTATCGTGCGCTCGATTTTCTTCTCGAACAAGGATTTGTGCATCGGGTAGAGTCGACTAACAGCTACGTTTTGTGCCACCTGATTGACCAACCTACTCACTCATCAGCAATGTTTATTTGCGACAGGTGTGGGGCGGTGAAGGAGCATGGAGCGGAAGGTGTGGAAGAAATTATGCATCAGCTGGCGGCCCAGCTAGGATTTGCATTGCACCATAATGTGATTGAAGCGCATGGATTATGCAGTGCTTGTGCGGAAGTTGAAGCCTGTAGTCACCCGGAAGAATGCGGGCATGACCACACAATTCAGTCTAAGAAAAAATCACGCTAAGCAGGGTTGGAAAGGAACGGTACCTCCATGTACCTGGGCAGGGTAGCCTTTGAGATTTAACACATCTGAGGGACGTTGATTACCAGCGGTAATCGTTACGTTTTTCCCAATCAACGACTTCTTTCTCTGCCTGATCCTTCTGATACCCATATCGTTCCTGGATTTTACCGACTAGCTGATCGCGCTTCCCTTCAATGACAGTCATGTCATCATCCGTCAGTTTGCCCCATTTCTCTTTTACTGTGCCTTTGAACTGTTTCCAGTTACCGCCGATTTCGTCTTTATTCATAATAGTATCCTCATCGTTCGGTGAAGAACTGCTAAAAGTTAACATCGTCCGAGTGGTGCCACATTTGGCTGACACTCACTATATCTGCTGGACGTGATAATAATTGTAGTCAAGGATATGGCGATTGGTTGAAAACTAAGAATCTTTAACCATGCGGCTCATTTTGGAACCAGGTATTTTGTTGCCAGTGACGACGCCAGATCCATCCTAAAGATAACCCTCGCAGCGCGAGAAACACCGCCAAAGATAACCATAAACCGTGATTGCCCAAATACGGCACGGTGAACAACGTAAGCCCAAATCCCAATGCCGCAACTGCCATGCTGTTGCGCATCTCCGCACCGCGTGTTGCGCCAATAAACATGCCATCCAGCAAATAGCACCAGACGCCCACTACCGGCAAAACTATCTGCCAGTTCAAGTAACGATCGGCCTGTTGCTGTAACTCAGGGATGGACGTCAAAAGTGAAACAATGTGCTCACCAAACAGGGCATATATCACGGCAAACATTAGCGCAACCAAACCCGCCTGGCGGCAGGCAGCCCCCCAGACTTCAAGCAATTGACCGCGATTTTTCGCGCCATATGCCTGCCCGGAATGGGCTTCAACGGCATAAGCAAAACCGTCCAGCGCATAGGCGGTGAAGGTCAGTAACGTCATCAGTACCGCATTGACGGCAACAATTTCACTGCCTAAACGCGCACCAAAGATGGTCACTGAAGCGAAACAAATTTGTAGCAGCAGCGAGCGCAGCATGATGTCTCTGTTCAGCGCCAGCAGGCGGCGAACGTTGCCGCGCCAGGCTTGTTTGAGCATCTCAATGCTGATACCGCGTATGCCCATTACCTTCTTCACCATCAGCAACCCGATGATAAATGTCGCGTATTCCGCAGTAACGGTCGCCAGCGCTGCCCCCTGAACATTCATGTGCAGCCCCATCACCAGCCACACATCGAGCACGATATTCAGCACATTACCGACAACCAGCAAGATAACCGGCGCGCGGGCATACTGAACGCCTAACAACCAGCCGAGCAACACCAGGTTAGCAAGCGAGGCTGGCGCGCTAAGCCAGCGGATTTCAAGGAAACGCTGTGCCTGTATAAGCACGTCCTGGTTGCCACCGACAATATGCAAGGCAAGTGAGATGAGGGGATCACGCAGCAAGACAATCGCAACGCCCGCCCCTAGTGCCAGCAATAAAGGCTGCACCAGTGCACGAGCTAACGCAGGAGGATTGTTGGCACCAAAAGCCTGAGCCGTTAAGCCCGTGGTACTCATACGCAAAAACAGCAGCAGCATAAATAAGAAGCTGGTTGCCGTAGCGCCAATGGCGACACCGCCGAGATAAACAGGACTGTCCAGATGACCAATAACCGCCGTATCCACAAGCCCAAGCAAAGGAACGGTGATGTTGGAAAAAATCATGGGTAAGGCGAGGCGCCAGAGCGCGCTATCAGCCGTCGAGAAAAATCGCATGGCTAATCCAGGAAGAAAGTGAGAACAGCGATGCGCCAGAAAGCGCATCGCTTAAAGAAGATTTACAGCCAGTCGCCGTTGCGAATCACCCCAACCGCCAGCCCTTCTATAGAGAAGTTATGCTCGCGCAGGTCAACCACAATGGGTTCAAACTCGCTGTTTTCTGGAAGCAAATGAACGGTATTGCCCTGCTGTTTTAAACGCTTAACGGTAACTTCGTCGTCAATACGTGCAACCACAACCTGGCCGTTACGCACATCCTGCGTTTTATGAACCGCGAGCAAATCACCATCCATAATGCCGATGTCTTTCATCGACATACCGCTGACGCGCAGCAGGAAGTCAGCATTAGGTTTAAACAGTGATGGATCAACCTGGTAGTGGCCTTCGATATGTTGCTGTGCAAGGAGTGGCTCACCGGCAGCAACACGCCCAACCAGCGGAATACCGGTCACTTCTTCTACCAGCAGGCGGATACCACGCGACGCGCCAGAGATAATCTCAAGCACGCCTTTACGGGCAAGCGCTTTTAAATGCTCTTCAGCGGCGTTCGGAGAACGGAACCCCAGACGTTGAGCAATCTCGGCACGAGTTGGTGGCATGCCGGTCTGGCTGATATGATCCCGAATAAGATCAAACACCTCTTGCTGCCTGGTAGTTAACGCTTTCATTCCGCCCCCTGGGTGTTTATACAGTTATGCTGTGAGTATATACAGTCAAAGGCGAATTTGGAACCACAAATTAAGCAAAAAACCAGTCACTTAACTATTCTGGAAAGATCATCGCAAATGCGACCAAAGCAGCGTGCCCCAGGTCACAACTGCGAGGATAATGGCTATCAGCACTGCGGCTGAGCCCATGTCTTTGGCACGCCCTGAAAGTTCGTGGTAATCAGTACCGACGCGGTCAACCAGAGCCTCAATAGCGCTGTTGAGAATCTCGACAATCATCACCAGCACAACAGAACCAATCAGTAAAATGCGGGTGATAGGGTCAACATCTAACCAGCAAGCGATGGCAATAGCGATAACCGCCGAAACGCCTTCCTGACGGAAAGCCGCTTCGTTGATCCAGGCTGCTTTAAGCCCTTTCCATGAATAGCCTGCGGCTTTAATAATACGGGTAAGTCCAGTGGTACTACTCGCCATTTTGGGAAACCTTTTCAAATTATTTGCGTCAATACTTATCAAAAGCGCGACGCCACAGAAATTCAGGTGAGATTCTGATATTCTTGCGGCGAATTTGCATCATTAACCTGAGGCTTTACATCGTTTATGTCAGGCTGGCCAAGAATCTACTACAAATTACTTAATTTACCATTAGGCGTTCTGGTAAAGAGCAAGTCCATTCCGGCTGATCCACAAGCCGAACTGGGCTTAGACCCCACTCGCCCAATCATGTACGTTCTGCCCTATAACTCAAAGGCGGACTTATTAACGCTGCGCGCACAATGCCTCGCGCATAACTTGCCCGACCCTCTCGAGCCGTTAGAAATCGACGGAGCGGTACTGCCGCGCTATGTCTTTATCCATGGCGGCCCGCGTGTATTCACTTATTACGCGCCAAAAGAAGAGTCGATCAAACTGTTCCATGATTACCTCGACTTACACCGCAGCAATCCAAACCTGGATGTGCAGATGGTGCCCGTATCGGTGATGTTTGGCCGCTCTCCGGGGCGCGAAAAAGGCGAATTAAATCCGCCATTAAGGATGCTCAACGGCGTTCAGAAATTCTTCGCAGTCTCCTGGCTTGGTCGCGACAGTTTCGTGCGTTTCTCCGCACCTGTCTCTCTGCGCCAGATGGCAACCGATCACGGTACGGACAAAAAAATCGCCCAAAAGCTGGCTCGCGTAGCGCGTATGCACTTTGCTCGTCAGCGTTTAGCGACTGTCGGGCCGCGTTTGCCGGTGCGTCAGGATCTGTTTAATAAACTTCTGGCATCAAAAGCTATTGCGCGAGCAGTAGAAGATGAAGCGCGCAGCAAGAAAATCTCCCATGAGAAAGCACAGCAAAATGCTGTCGCGTTGATGGAAGAAATTGCGGCTAACTTCTCTTATGAAGCCGTTCGTTTGACCGACCGCGTGTTAGGTCTGACATGGAACCGTTTGTACCAGGGCATTAACGTTCACAACGCTGAACGTGTGCGCCAACTGGCTCATGACGGCCATGAAATTGTCTATGTTCCCTGCCACCGCAGCCACATGGACTACATGCTTCTGTCTTACGTGCTTTATCACCAGGGGCTGGTTCCTCCGCACATCGCGGCCGGTATCAACCTGAATTTCTGGCCAGCAGGCCCGATTTTCCGCCGTCTGGGGGCTTTCTTTATTCGCCGTACCTTTAAGGGCAGCAAACTCTACTCCACCGTATTCCGCGAATATCTGGGCGAGCTGTTCAGCCGTGGCTATTCCGTTGAATACTTTGTGGAAGGTGGTCGTTCTCGTACCGGGCGCTTGCTTGATCCGAAAACCGGCACGCTGTCGATGACCATTCAGGCCATGCTGCGCGGCGGCACCCGTCCAATTACATTAGTGCCGATTTACATTGGCTACGAACATGTCATGGAAGTGGGCACTTACGCTAAAGAACTGCGTGGAGCGACCAAAGAGAAAGAGAGCTTCATGCAGATGGTGCGCGGCTTGAGCAAGCTGCGTAACCTCGGCCAGGGCTATGTTAACTTCGGCGAACCGTTGCCGCTGATGACATTCCTCAACCAGCGTGTTCCAGAATGGCGCGATTCTATCGACCCAATCGAATCGATTCGCCCTGCGTGGCTAACGCCGACGGTCAATGAAATTGCCGCCGAACTGATGGTGCGTATTAACAATGCAGGGGCGGCGAATGCCATGAACCTGTGCTGTACCGCGCTCCTCGCATCGCGTCAGCGTTCACTCACCCGTGAACAACTGACCGAGCAGCTCAACTGTTACCTGAGCCTGTTGCGCAATGTGCCGTATTCACCGGACGCAACCGCACCAGACCAGCCAGCAGAAGCGCTGATTGAACACGCGTTGCAAATGAACAAGTTTGAAGTAGAGAAAGACACTATCGGTGACATCATCATTCTGCCGCGCGAGCAGGCCGTGTTGATGACGTACTACCGTAACAACATCCTGCATATGCTGGTGTTGCCTTCTCTGCTGGCCGCGATTATCACGCAGCATCGTCACATTTCCCGCAGCGAACTTCAGCGCCAGGTCGAGTTACTCTACCCGATGCTAAAAGCCGAATTGTTCCTGCGTTGGGAAACCGCCGAGCTTGCCAGTGAAATTGATGTACTGCTCAACGAGTTTGTACGCCAGGAACTGGTTACGCTGACGGACGATGAAGTGCTGATTAACCCGGCGCGTTCCCGCACTATGCAGCTACTGGCCGCAGGTGTGCGTGAAACGCTGCAACGTTACGCCATTACTTTCTGGCTGCTGAGCGCTAATCCATCCATTAACCGTGGGACGCTGGAGCGTGAAAGCCGCACCGTCGCCCAACGCTTGTCAGTGTTGCATGGTATTAACGCACCGGAGTTCTTTGATAAAGCCGTGTTCACCTCGCTGGTACTTACCCTGCGTGATGAAGGCTATATCAGCGATACCGGGGATGCAGAGCCAACCGAAACCATGAAGGTCTACCAGATGCTGGCAGAGCTGATTATGCCGGATGTGCGTTTGACGATTGAAAGTGCGACGTCGCAGGCTGTGACCGAGTAAAACGAAACAGGCGGGGAAACCCGCCTGCTTTCGATAATTAACTATTGCAGTGGAGGAGAAAGATCAGTCACCGCTTTAATTTTCCAGCCGCTTGTCTCTTTAACGAAACAATCAACAACACGTTTCGGGTTGGCTGCTCCAAAAGACATATACACATTGGTGCAAACAGGATCGACGATAACTTGTTGAACCTTAATATTTGATAACCAATCTTTATCGTCAAAATCCTGAGCCTTGATAAAGTAATCAACATCAATTTCATTCGCTTCATAAGCACGCATTAGTGCCTTATGTGTTCTTGCCGTGGTGTACTTTTTTAGCTCTGAACTAGCCAATGGATTTTTCATATCTGCAGCCTGGGCGATATACCATTTATAAAAACTTGTCGCAGTCTGCTCTACACTTTCCGCAGACCAGGATGCAAAGGAAGCCAGAAAAAGTAAAGGGAGGAGTCTTTTAAACATAGGTTATCTCATTCGATATATTTTATATGATGGTTTTTGGCTACGGTATGCCGAGCCCGGATACATCGTTTGCTGTTTAAAGTCTGAATACCAATACGTTCCATCAAAAATTGCAGCATGTCCATACGGGTGACCTGGAATAGGTTGAATAACTGAAATGTCTCCTTTTATTGGATGAGTATTCTCAGACATTTCAGTAAACCCAGCAGCCCTGAGCGATGATCCAAGATTCAAAGCATCAGTGCCAATCACACGAACCCCACCATGGTCTATGGCTCGAACTACCGCTCTTGCACAATAACCCGTGCTGTGAGCATTTGCATTTCTTCTGGCCCAACTGATTGCATCATCTATATTCCATCCCATTGTAGATATCCTTTCCGCTGAATGTAGGAATATTTACCCCTGGATTTATAAAAAGAGCAACGATATAAAAAGTACATTTCCAGACACAATACCTGGAATATATAAGAGGCCATCAAATCCAGAAATTTAAATACATGGCGGATAAAAATACATCCGCCATTAAATTTAAAATCAAAAATGCATATAACTCAATACCAGCCCAATAAACAGCACCAGACCAACATAGTTGTTATTCAGGAAGGCGCGGAAACAAGCATCGCGGTCGCGGTTAGCGGTGAGCCGTTGCTGATGGATAAATAACGCACCCGCCAGAGCAATTGACCAGTAGAAAGCCCCGCCCAATCCATTCAACCAGCCAATTAACGCCAGTAAGGCCATCACCACAACCTGCAAGATGCCGATAATCAGATTGTCGAAGCGTCCAAACAATATCGCCGTGGATTTAATGCCAATTTTCAGGTCATCATCGCGGTCAACCATGGCGTACTGCGTGTCGTAAGCCACTGCCCAGCAGATGTTTGTTAAAAACATCAGCCAGCAGCTAAGTGGTACTGATTCGCTCACCGCAGCAAATGCCATCGGGATTGACCAACCGAATGCCGCACCCAATACCACCTGTGGCAGATGGGTGTAGCGCTTCATAAACGGATAAACCCAGGCTAACGCTAATCCTGCTACTGACAGCAAAATTGTCATGGTGTTGAGCGTCAGCACCAGTAAAAACGAGAGCAGCACCAGCACAGCAAATAATATGCGCGCTTCTTTCTCGCTTACCGCTCCGCTCGGCAACGGCCTGTGAGCGGTGCGTTTTACGTGGCCATCAAATTTGCGGTCGGCGTAATCATTCACCACGCAGCCTGCGGCGCGCATCATCCAGACTCCGGCGATAAACACACCTAAAATGGTCAGCGGCGGTACACCCGGCGTTGCAAGCCATAGCGCCCACAGCGTCGGCCATAACAATAAAAGCGAGCCAATCGGCTTATCAAGCCGCATCAGGCGTTGATACGCCTGCCATTTGCCCTGTTTCAGACTCCACTCCATTATTTTTCCTCTACATACAGCGGAGAAGCGGGAAGGAATAGCTCGGTCAGCACTAAGGGTTTTCCGGCTAATCTCAGGCGGGAACGACGCCCCCACAGCTCCGCACTGCGGCCAATCTCAATAAAATCCCGTGTCAGGGAAGATGCACTAAACAGATAACGCCCAAGCGGCGTGGTTCCAAGCTGCTGCAAAGCAAGCTCCGGCCCTTCAAGGGTTGATTCGGGAACGACTGTGCGCCCCAAAAGCCACGGTTCGTCATCACCACAGAGCATGATTTCACGCAACCAGTAGCGTTTGGCTTCAGGCAACATATCGGCTTCAGGCAGGTCGTCACTGGCGTCGAAAAAGCCTTCGCGCACAATACGCACGGTGACCCGCGAGCAATACTGTTCAAAGCGCTTAGTCATTGAGTCTTCAAGCAACAACCAGTCGAGAAGCGATGCACTCAGCCCCTCTGGAATCGTCGCCTCAAAGCGTAAGGCGCGCAGTGGCAATAGCGCGTCAGACATGTGAATTTCTCCGAAACAAAACCGATGGGCATTGTAACGCAGAATAGGTAGAGCGGGGATGGTTTAACAGACTAACAACCTTCTAAATCATTCGAGTTGAATCAAGGCGGCAAAAGAACGAATCCCGATGAGCTTACTGAGGTAAGTGATTCGGGTGAGTGAGAGCAGCCAACGCCGAGTCAGCTTGAAGGATGACGAAGAAAAAAAGGTGCGCCACAAGGACGCACCAATACTTCAAGCATCAGCACTGCGGGGAAGCGATCACCCCTTGCCTTTTACACTGCTGATAAAGGTTTTACGGGCGGATGTCGATCCAAGGCGTTCAGCTTCATCTAACAGTTTCAGGGCTTTATCAACATCACCTTTCGCTACTGCATCTTTGATTGCCTGGTTGAAGTACCCTTCCGTATCGTTAAGCATTGGCTCCGATTTCACGGCTGGCGCAGGTGCGGCGGTAGCAACTGCAGCTGGGGCAGCATAAGCCGTGGCTGGCGCGGCGGTATTTCCGACAGTCACTGGGCCTGCGCCGGATGAGCCAAACAGTGGGCCAACCAACACGCTTGAACCAGAAGACGTTTTAACTTTAATCTTCAGCGTTCCTTCAGTGCCATGCTTTGCAATTGGGTCTGGGATATCCGGAACGGCGTTGCCCGTACCTTTTGCATAAGCTTTGGCTGGGTCAATCATCGTCGTCGTTTGCTGAGTGTCTTTATTGGTCGTAAACACCAGCAAGTACAGTTTTTGTTGCCCCAGTGCAGGCGTTAATTTCAGAGTGCCTTCCAGGCGATCGGCAGACATTACGCCTGGCTCCTGGTAGGTAAAGTAACTTGCCGGGAAATACGCGGCGGGCGTCATATTCTGGTCAAGAACCAGCACGTTCGGTGCAAATACCGTGTTTTTATTCACTTCACTGGTCAAAGTGATATTCAGTTCGCCAATATTGGCAGGAACGCTATAGGCCGCAACGGGGCCGGTGATATCCCCTGCTTTCAGGGTCTGGCCGCTGGTTGCAAGCGTCGTCGTCAATGTCTTTGATTGATCGACTGGCGTCCATTGTAGCTGTTGTAAAGCAGACGTCGGCACCGTAGGCGCCGCAGAGATATCTTGTGGAACGATATTGACATCAGCCAGGCTCACGGCGGGAACGCTGGCGAGCAGCCCTGCGGAAAGGCAGAGTGCGAGGAGACTTTTTTTCATTTTCATTGTTATAAACCTCGAATGGAGAGTCGGTGGAAAGTTAGCCAGGCAATAGCCCTTTCCACCTGAAACAAGCATTGGCATACAAGGGTAATAACAAGGGGTTCAGTGGCGAACCCCTTATCACTTCTTACTTCAGGCTACTGCTGTATTACCACCAGATTTCCATCTGGGCACCGAAGGTGAACTCGTCGTCATTGCCGCGGCTGGTAGAGAAGGTGCTATTGCCACTTGAGTCGCTAATCTGGAAGCGAGTCGAGTCACCGTTACCATCTTTAGCGTAACCCCATTTCTCATCCCACTTGGCGTAGGTTGCGAAGACACGCAGCGCCGGACGGGACCAGATGCTGTCGCCTGCCTGCCATTGTTGCGCCAGGGTAATTTTGTATTGGCCGTTACGGTCGCCAGTTTCCTGGGATTTCACGTTGTCGTAGCCGACTTCCAGCAAGGTGCTCATGATTGGCGTCCATTTAAACATTGGACGAACACCTACGGTGTACCATTCTGTCCCCTGGTTATCATCCAGGCTCAGGTTCTGATACATACCGACGTACATCAGGTCCCAACGGTCTGCCAGAGTAATGGCACCGTGATCGATAACGCGGAACAGATAACCGTCGTTGTCGATGCTGCCGCCCTGCGATAGACCTTTACCTTGCGAGGTCATGGAGTCTGTTGCGTACTGAAGCACAAACTTGTTATAGCCTTTCATCATGCTCTGGGTATGTTCAAGCGTACCCATCCAGCCATCTTTAGAAGCGCCTGGTTGCAGATAATAGTCGTCAGGAATATTGGTATGACCGTAGTCAACGCCCAGCTCCAGGGTACCGCCTGGGTTGGTTTCAATACCCGCCCAACGCACATCGAATACGTCATTTGGTACTTTGTTGCTGTAGTTACGAGTGCCGTCAGCATTGAAATCGTTAAATGCCGCAGAACCGCCTGATTCAGAAGAACGTGTTGCCGCAAATGACAGTTTACCTACGCCAACATCAATGTTTTCCAGACCAGCACCAGGACCAGAAATGTCCCAGTAGTAGAAGTCAATCATGTGAACGTCATGACGTTGATAGAAACGCTTACCGGCCCACATGTTGGCACCTGGCAGCGCATCAATCAGGTTTTTACCCTGCACGTTAGCTTCACGGAACGCCGGGCTGGTTGCTTCCCAGTCGTTGTCCTGTGCTACGGAATACGCCACGTTAGTATCGAAGTAGAAGCTCTTATCGCCTTCTTTCCACACTTCCTGGCCCAGTTTTAATTCCGCATAGGTTTCACATTCGTTACCAAGACGGTATTTAGACTGTGCACCAGTAGCCTGGAAACACTGTTGTTCGCCGCCGCTACCGGTCCAGCCGATACCAGAACGGGCATAACCGTGGAAATCCACTGCCAGTGCCTGAACAGACATAATGCCTGCTGCTACGGCAACTGCCACCGGGAGTTTGCGCAGAGTAATCATCGTTCTATCTCCTGAATCATTGCTTTTCTTTTTTATGGGAATGCTTAAACACCTGGCTCTTGATGTAACCGTCGACAAGCAGTGCCATCCTCACGGAACAGATGGCAACGCTCTGGCGGCAAGCCAATAGCGAATGTGGCACCCTCTTTTACCAACACCACGTCATTCTGGCGGTACACCAGGTTCTGACGGATGGCGGGGATTTGGATGTGAATCTGAGTTTCATGACCGAGCTGTTCAACAACCTGCACTTCACCTTCGAGGGTGACGTCGGCAATGTCGCTTGGCAGCAGATGCTCAGGGCGAATACCCAGAGACATGTTCGCGCCGACCTGAACTTCTTTGCTTTCCACCGGCAGCCAGACTTGCTGACGGTTCGGTAATTCAACCTGGACTTGATCGATAGCCGTGGCCGTCACCTTCACTGGCAGGAAGTTCATTTTTGGCGAGCCAATAAAGCCCGCAACAAAACGATCCGCCGGGTAGTGATACAGCTCGAGAGGTTTACCGATTTGCGCGACACGCCCAGCATCGAGCACCACAATTTTATCGGCGAGCGTCATGGCTTCGACCTGGTCGTGCGTGACGTAAATCATGGTGCGCCCGAGGCGCTTATGCAGTCGGGAGATCTCAATGCGCATCTGCACACGCAGTGCCGCATCAAGGTTTGAAAGTGGTTCATCGAGCAGGAATACACGCGGTTCAGCCACCAGCGTACGGCCAATCGCCACACGTTGGCGTTGCCCACCGGAAAGGGCTTTCGGGCGGCGTTCTAATAAATGTGCCAGTTGCAACGTTTCAGAAACCTGAGTGACGCGCTGATTGATTTCACTTTTCTTAGCGCCTGCGAGCTTCAGCCCGAAGGACATATTTTCAGCAACGGAAAGATGGGGATAAAGCGCGTAAGACTGGAATACCATGCCGACGCCACGCTCAGCGGGTGGGATGTCGTTCATGCGTGTTTCACCAATGAATAAATCACCGCTGGTGATGGTTTCCAGACCCGCTATCATGCGCAACAAAGTGGATTTACCGCAGCCTGACGGCCCAACAAAAACCACGAACTCACCTTCATGGATGTCGAGGTTGATATCTTTTGATACCACCACATCGCCCCAGGCTTTTGTTACGTTCCGTAGCTGTACGCTTGCCATGACCTTCTCCCTTCATTCCGTCACACTGCTAAGAGGCAGGTGATTCAAGATGTGTCGGACTATGACGGATCTATACATTCTGTGAATCCTCCACCCCGCTGTTTTTAATGGGGGAGGAGATGGGAGGATGAGAGGGCGTGTTCTGCAACCGGTTACAGTTGGCGCAAGAGATTTTCGTGATCGTGGTTTCAAAAATCTGGGTAGTTTTATGTGCTCCAGAACACATAACTGCCAGTTATGGAATGCAGATCACAGATAACCGGGGTGGGGCGTAGGGCTAAGGAGGATGAGAAGCACTTGCCATCTACGCAAACTAGCAACCGTAACGAAACTACCTTGACCTTGTTGTATCCACGCGCACACCACCATTCAAAGGATGGGACATATGAAAATTAAAACTGGCGCACGCATCCTCGCTCTGTCTGCCCTG
>CBCPKK010000028.1:0-30200 GCA_965119215.1 uncultured Buttiauxella sp. | reverse complement strand
AACTCGAAAACGGCAAATATGACGTGAAAAATGTGGGCGTGGACAGCAAAGGGGCGAAAGAAGGCCTGAGCTTCCTGGTCGACATGATTAAAAACAAAAACATGAATGCGGACACCGATTACTCCATCGCTGAAGCGGCCTTCAACAAAGGCGAAACAGCAATGACGATTAACGGCCCGTGGGCGTGGTCCAACATTGATAAGAGCAAAATCAATTACGGCGTAACGCTGCTGCCAACCTTTAAAGGCAAAGCGTCTAAACCGTTCGTGGGTGTTCTGAGTGCCGGTATCAATGCCGCCAGCCCGAACAAAGAACTGGCGAAAGAGTTCCTGGAAAACTACCTGCTGACCGACCAGGGTCTGGCTGACGTCAACAAAGATAAGCCTTTGGGCGCTGTTGCACTGAAATCCTACCAGGACCAACTGGCGAAAGATCCACGCATCGCCGCCACCATGGATAACGCCCAGAAAGGCGAAATCATGCCGAACGTGCCGCAAATGTCTGCGTTCTGGTATGCCGTCCGTACCGCAGTAATCAACGCCGTTAGCGGTCGTCAGACTGTTGATGAAGCGCTGAAAGACGCTCAGGGACGTATCACCAAGTAACACGATCCATCCCTCTCTCGTATGGGAGAGGGAGAAAATCAATAAGAGGTAGAGGAAGACCCCATGGATGTAGTTAAAAAGAGCCACTGGTGGCATAGCGATGTACTGAAGTGGTCAGTCATCGGCCTGATGGGACTGCTGGTTGGTTATCTTGTGGTATTGATGTACGCCCAGGGGGAGTACCTGTTCGCCATTATGACGCTGATTTTAAGCTCACTTGGCTTATACATTTATGCAAACCGCAAGGCATATGCCTGGCGCTATGTTTATCCTGGTCTTGCCGGTATGGGGCTGTTCGTTCTGTTCCCACTGGTTTGTACCATCGCCATTGCTTTTACCAACTACAGCAGCACCAACCAACTGACGCAAGAACGCGCGCAGCAGGTATTGATGGACCGCCAGTATCAGGCGGGCAAAACGTTTAACTTCGGTCTTTATCCGGCAGGCGACGAGTGGCAACTGGCTCTCACCGACGGCGAATCCGGCAAGAATTTCACTTCCGACGCCTTTAAATTTGGCGGCGAGCAACACCTGAAATTGAAAGAAGCCGACGCGCTGCCAGGCGGCGAGAAAGCCAATCTGCGTGTGATTACGCAAAACCGTGCGGCGCTGACGAAAATCACCGCTGAAATGCCTGATGAAAGCACACTGACCATGAGTTCCCTGCGCCAGTTCTCCGGCACTCGCCCGCTCTACACTCAGGGTGAAAATGGCGAGCTGACCAACAACCAAAGCGGCGTGAAATATCGTCCCAATAACGAAATTGGTTTCTACCAGTCTGTAAATGCCGACGGCAACTGGGGCAACGAGCAATTAAGCCCGGGCTACACCGTCACCATCGGCTGGAAGAACTTCCTGCGCGTGTTCCATGACGACGGGATTCAGAAACCGTTCATGGCCATCTTCGTCTGGACCGTGATTTTCTCTATCGTGACGGTGATTCTGACCGTAGCGGTCGGCATGATTTTGGCCTGCGTCGTGCAGTGGGAGTCGCTGAAAGGCAAAGCGATTTACCGCGTGATGCTAATACTGCCTTACGCCGTGCCGTCGTTCATTTCTATCCTGATATTCAAAGGGCTGTTCAACCAGAGCTTCGGTGAAATCAACATGATGTTGAGCTCGCTGTTTGGCATCAAGCCCGCCTGGTTTAGCGACCCAACCACCGCGCGTGCAATGATAATTATCGTGAATACCTGGCTGGGTTATCCGTACATGATGATTCTGTGCATGGGCTTGTTGAAAGCGATTCCAGACGACCTGTACGAAGCCTCGGCAATGGACGGCGCGGGCCCGTTCCAGAACTTCTTTAAGATCACGCTGCCGCTGCTGATTAAGCCGCTAACGCCGCTGATGATCGCAAGTTTTGCCTTTAACTTTAATAACTTCGTACTGATTCAGTTGTTAACCAACGGCGGGCCAGACCGCCTCGGCACCACAACACCTGCCGGATATACAGACTTGCTGGTGAGCTACACCTACCGTATCGCCTTTGAAGGCGGCGGCGGTCAGGACTTTGGTTTAGCTGCGGCTATCGCAACGCTTATCTTCATTCTGGTTGGCGCACTGGCGATTGTTAACTTGAAAGCCACCCGCATGAAGTTTGATTAAGGAGCGACACACATGGCTATGGTTCAACCCAAATCTCAGAAACTGCGACTGTTTTCGACGCACTTACTGCTACTGCTTTTTATTGCGGCGATCATGTTCCCGCTGCTGATGGTTATTGCGATTTCACTGCGTCCGGGTAACTTCGCGACGGGCAGCCTAATCCCGGATCAAATCTCCTGGGAACACTGGAAGCTGGCGCTGGGCTTTAGCGTACAGCATGCCGATGGCAGCGTAACGCCGCCGCCGTTCCCGGTGCTGTTATGGCTGTGGAACTCAATCAAAATTGCGGCAATTACTGCGCTGGGGATTGTGACGCTATCCACAACCTGTGCTTACGCCTTTGCCCGTATGCGTTTTCCTGGCAAAGCGACGCTGCTGAAAGGGATGCTGATTTTCCAGATGTTCCCAGCGGTGCTGTCACTGGTGGCGTTGTATGCCTTGTTCGACCGTCTAGGCCAGTACATTCCGTTTATCGGCCTGAATACGCATGGTGGGGTGATCTTCGCCTATCTTGGCGGTATCGCGCTGCATGTCTGGACAATTAAGGGCTATTTCGAAACGATTGATAACTCTCTGGAAGAAGCGGCAGCACTGGATGGCGCAACCCCATGGCAAGCCTTCCGCCTGGTGTTACTGCCACTGTCTGTACCGATTCTGGCGGTGGTGTTTATTCTGTCGTTTATCGCCGCCATTACCGAAGTGCCTGTCGCGTCGTTGTTACTGCGTGATGTAAACAGCTACACCCTGGCGGTGGGCATGCAGCAATACCTGAACCCACAAAACTACCTGTGGGGCGACTTTGCCGCAGCGGCTGTACTGTCTGCTATCCCAATTACCGTGGTGTTCTTACTGGCGCAGCGCTGGCTGGTGAGCGGCCTGACGGCTGGCGGAGTGAAAGGTTAAGATTTCCTGTAAGTTATTGCTTCACATTATGTAATGCCACTGCAAACCCTCAATTTGACCTTATTATCATTTCCGGCGGCCCTTGGGCCGCCATTTTTTTATTCGCGCTTCAGGCGGCCGCTGTTACACAGCCACAGCGTTATCACCAGCAGCAAAATGGCACCGGAGTAAATCAGAACGTCCATCGGGTCTTTATGGTCGATGATGATAAGTCGCACAATCGCGGTGATACCGATGTAGACAAAGTAACGCAGTGGGAAGTGATAGCCCGACTGAAAGTACTTAACGATCAGCGCGATAAATTCAAAATAGAGGAAGTAAACCACCAGCCCTTCGATAAGCAGATATTTACTGGCCTGTTCGCTGGGAGTGAACAGCACTTTGGCTAAGTGGAAGGTTTCTTTGCCAAGGAAAATAATCAGGATCACGCCGAGCGCCAGCAGGCCCAGATTGAGAACCGTTTGCATGACGGTAGAGATCCATTCAACACGAGGTGTAGCGGGCATAACAGTTCACTTTGGTTGGAGTCCAGAAGAGCTGTTATACGTTAAAAGTGTGATCTGGATCTAGATTTTTTGCTTATATAAGCCACCCTAACCCGTAAGGGAAAGGGTGGCTTGAGGAAGTTCTTAGCGGAAATTAATATCCCGATCGCTCGTCATCCCATACAGCTCAAACTTACGACCCAGCATCTGTCCACCGTCACGCGTCAGCGGCGTCCAGCCAATCTGCGCACGGCTGCGGGTTGGTGACGACGTGAAGATATCCAGCGGTACATTCACGTAGAAACCTTTGGTGAAGTCCCCTTCCCCGTACTCTTCTTTGGAAACGTTGGTGATGGTTGCGTATGTCCCCACCACCACGCCGCTGTCGAAGCGTTTCGAAATTTCCAGCGTGCCGCCTTTATCTTTCGCCAGATACTGACCAATGCTGAGTTTCACCAGCACATCGTCGGCAAACGGTGGCGTCCAGTAGCCGGTGATATGGCCGGTTGGTGCGCTGTAATCGGTGAATTTCATCATGTCCTGCGCGCTGCGCCAGTCACGCTGTTTGACGTAGTTAGCGTTAGCGCCAATCGCCCAATTGCTGTCGACCGGACGATACAACACTTCTGCACCCGCACCGCCATACATGGTTTCGAGATAGCCGCCATACACCTGCCCGTACCAACTGTTACCCAAATACTGGAAGTAGTTGGCTTGCAGGTTATTCACGTAAATATCGTTCTCTACGTAATCGCGCACATGCGTACGCACGCGTGGCAATGTCGAGTCGTTCGGCGGATTGGTGTAGTTAAATTTGTCGTAGTTATTGGCGATGTTGGCAAACAGGCTACCGGTCGTCAGTAAGTGATCTGTCACCCACCAGTCAGCCGTTCCCATGACACCCACCTGGTACATGTAGAAGCTTTCTGGCCCACCCACTGACTGATTGAGCACCGGGTTAATCGAGAAATTCACCTTCGATTTATCGATGAAATACCCCTGCTCTGTTTTTTCTGGCACTACCGGTTCTACGCGTTTTTGCACCAGCTGTGTTTCGTGTCCCAGCGGCTCGCCTTCCAGATGATGGCGCAGGCTGGAGACATCTGTTTCCGTCGTCACCTGCGGCATATTCAGCCGCGTTTCGGTGATACGGATGGTGCGTATATTATCCGGCAGGTCATTCATGATGATGCGATTCGCACGCTCGATACCTTCGCGGGAATCACGGTATTTCACCTGCTCGCCCGTCACATACAGGGTATCGCCTTTCACCTGGATATTCGGGTTCGCCAGGCCTGCATTGTATTTGAGCAACGTCAGCTGATTCGCCACCACTGTCGGCTGCAAGATTTCATCCTGCGGTTGCGGTTGATATTGCGGGCGGCGGTTATCGTTGTAACCCGGGCGCAAATCGTTGAAGTTAGTTCGCAACGTCACACCAAACATGAAGGTGTTTCCGCGCTCATAGCTGACGTTAACGTCGGCCCAATCGGTAACGCGATAGATAGCGCCAACGTTAAAGCTGCTACGCTGGTCGAGTTTTCCGGCAAAATCCTGGGAGTAATTATTGCCTTCGTATTCCGCTTTCAGGCGCAACGGTTGCCACGGAGTCTGGTATTCGACACCACCAAACAGGGATGCCGGGCCATGAAACATGCCGCTAAAGTTGAAAGAACCCGCCTGGTTGTAGCTGTTATCGCGGTAGCAAAAATCGTTGCTGACTTCGCAAAACGGGTTCTTCACATTGCCGCTGGTACCCATGTAGCCCCAGCCCATACCGAGCGAGAAATCAAACGGCCCCCAGGCTTTGCTTGCCACCACATATTCGCTGTCGAACAGGCCAGTACCGCCTAAGTCACGCACACCCACCGACACCTGCGGCAAGTAATACCCTTCTTCCCAAAGACGCACTTTCATATCGAAGGCTTTATCTTTGTAAGTCTGGTCGCCCGAAAAGGCTTCTACGCTGCTGTATTCTCGGGTACGCACATCGGTATAGCGCAAGGTTGTTTCCAGCCACGGGAAAAGTTGCACCGAGGCCGAGTAAAAGCGGTATTGGTCGTTATCGCGATAGTTGAGACTAAATTCGCCTTCAGGCGCCATTCGTGCAGTCGGTGTTTGTAGCAAGCCCACGCCACCGAAATCCGATTGAGACGGGCCGACGGGGTCTGGGAAGGTTTCAGCCTGGCAGGCAGAAGAGATAGCCAGCGCCAGCAAGCTATAGAGAGTTTTGTTTTTCATCAATCCGGTCTCCGATGGGTCAGAGAATTGAGGATTTGCTGATTCAGTTCGTTGAAATCAGAGTTAAAAAGTCGCTCTTTAAAGCCGACAAACAGGATGCTTCCGGGCGTTAGCTCTACGTGGCGGTGGTTCCAGTACGCGACGGGGGCTTTTTGCGTTTTCCCGTCCGGATAAATCACCCACGCATAGCTGCGGTCTGCACCGCTGAGTTTGTCGATGCCATCCAGATATTCATCAGCACTGCGCCCTGCAACAAATGGCTTCACACCAGGAGAGCTAACTAATCCCAACACGGTGATAGTGGTTGGCTGTGGCCCTGCCCACAGGCTGTACTCACCTTCCAGCGGAACATTGGCGCGAGGATGGACACGCACCCAGTCGGGGTCGAGATCGACAAACTGCCGTCCGGTGACGTTAATGGCCTGCATCTGTTGGCGCACGCCATTGATTGCCGCTGCGTCGTCGCCGTCTTCTTCGGCGGCAAATCCGCTAAGTACCGCCAGTAATTTTTGATGCTGTTGTTCAGCAACCGCAGACGCCTGCCGTTCGCTTATCACCGCACCAGGCCACCAGGCGTGTGCCAGCGAGGGCTGAGTGACCAAATCGGCAAGCCGTTCAACATTCATCACTTTTTGATTAGCGGGATAAAGGGTCACGTTCCCCGCTGCGTGTAAAAAGGGGCTACCCAGCAAGAGCAGCAACGCGAGGTTTTTTATTTTCATTATTTCGCCGCCTTCAACAGTATCGTGGTGACAGGCCAATAATTCGGGCCAATATATTGTTTTGACTGACGAACCTGACCTTCGCTGTCTATCCAGAAGCGGTTGTGCCAGGTTTTACCTGATGCGGTAACTTCTTCGTCCAGCACTCGGACTGGCGTGGTGCTATCGGCAATTTTCAGCGTGTCGGTTCCATCCCAGGTGAAAGTTGACTGCGCTGTCGCCATTCGCACCTGCTGGTGTTCAGTCCAGGCCATTTGCCGCGTCCAGCTAACGCCATCAATAATTTGATTCGCCTTTACCAGCGGGTCGTTTGCCAGGTTTGTGACTTGCTGAAGGTTATCGCCAAGCCCTGTGGTTTTTACGATGCGGCCATGTTCTGTGACGATCATCGCCCGGTCTTGTGTGACCCATTTTTGTTGGTCATTTTCGTCATACGCCAGAACCACGAAGATCTGCGGGCCGTTATTAACGCGCATGTACTGGCTGGCGTAGCGCATATTCTGAATATCGTCATTCGTTAGCTGTATGCCGTCGTCGCCCGCCACGCTGTGCCAAAGCGATGAGCCAAGGCCTTTGGTGGTGTCGGAACACGCCTGAAGTAACAGGCAGACAAGAAGGATTGCGAGTCGCTGCACGAGGTTTCCCCGGAGAAATAACCACACCGAAGTGTGGTTAGAGTTAAATCACCCGTGAAACTAACGGGTGCTGGTCGTCGTCGTGGTTGTGGTCCCGGTATTGGAACCATCACCACCACCGGTTGCAGCAAGAGCTACACCCACTGCCGACCCGACAGTGCTGGCGCTGGTCGCAGTAGAACTCCCTGCGGACACAGAAGTGGCCTGAGCGCCAGCTGCTTCACCCACGGATATCGGGTCAGCACTCGCCGCACCAGCCGCTGCCAGCGTGAATATGGCTAAAGCGCCATAAAGAACTTTTTTCATAACAATTTCCCTTCATTGAATGAATGGAGATTTGCCCAAATGAATTTCAGGCGTTTTCGAGTATACACAACAAGTAATAAGGCCAGGTCGAAACGGGAAATATGAATAGCGCTTTAAGATAAATGGAAAAATAATAATATTATGAGCAGATAAATTTAGTTAATCACTTATAAAACAATAGATTAAAATATTTTTAAGTGAAATTTAAATCTAATTAATCCGAAAGTAACCCTGCTTAATTATCAGGTTATAGCTATTTTTAGGATTAACCTCAGAGGGGTGACGCGGGGATATTATCAGGCAAGGGGATTTATCTTATAGTTATTAAAATGAATAAGCCGACATAACGTCGGCTTATATTTAACGGAAATATCTTATTATGCGCGCCAGGATTTATAACGGTTAATTAGACCGTTAGTGGAGCTGTCATGGGTGCTGATTTCTGCTTCGTCGCCCAGTTCTGGAAGAATACGGTTTGCCAGTTGCTTACCTAATTCAACGCCCCACTGATCGAAGGTGAAGATGTTCAGGATTGCGCCCTGCGTGAAGATCTTGTGCTCATACAGCGCAATCAATGCACCCAGGCTGAACGGCGTGATTTCGCGCAGCAAGATGGAGTTAGTTGGGCGGTTGCCTTCAAACACTTTGAATGGCACAACGTGGTCCAGTGTTTTTGGATCAAGACCCTGAGCCGCGTATTCCTGCTCAACCACATCGCGTGCTTTACCGAACGCCAGCGCTTCTGTTTGTGCAAAGAAGTTAGACAGCAGCTTAGGATGGTGATCGGAAAGCGGGTTGTGGCTGGTTGCTGGCGCGATGAAATCACAAGGAACCATTTTGGTGCCCTGGTGAATCAGCTGGTAGAACGCGTGCTGGCCGTTAGTGCCCGGCTCGCCCCAGATGATTGGGCCAGTCTGGTAATCCACAGCGTTGCCGTTACGGTCAACGTATTTGCCGTTAGATTCCATGTTGCCTTGCTGGAAGTACGCCGCAAAACGGTGCATGTACTGGTCATATGGCAGAATTGCTTCGGTTTCAGCGCCGAAGAAATTGTTGTACCAGATACCGATCAGCGCCAACAGCACTGGCAGGTTTTGTTCTGCTGGAGTGTTCGCAAAATGCTTGTCCATCGCGTGGGCACCGCTCAGCAGTTCCACGAAGTTCTCGTAGCCTACAGACAGGATGATCGACAGGCCAATTGCGGACCACAGGGAATAACGACCACCGACCCAATCCCAGAATTCGAACATATTGGCCGTGTCGATACCGAACTCGCCAACCGCTTTCGCGTTGGTAGAAAGTGCGGCGAAGTGTTTCGCTACATGCTTGCTATCGCCAGCGGTTTCCAGGAACCAGTCGCGCGCGCTGTGGGCGTTGGTCATGGTTTCTTGCGTGGTGAAGGTTTTAGACGCAACCAGGAACAACGTGGTTTCTGGGTCAACAGTCTTCAACACTTCGGCAATATGCGTGCCATCAACGTTAGAAACAAAGTGCATGTTGAGGTGGTTTTTGTATGGACGCAGCGCTTCGGTCACCATGAATGGGCCGAGGTCTGAACCGCCGATACCGATGTTCACAACATCAGTAATCGCTTTGCCGGTGTAGCCTTTCCAGCTACCGCTGATGATGCTTTCAGAGAAGGTTTTCATCTTCTCAAGCACCGCGTTCACTTCCGGCATCACATCTTTGCCATCAACAATGATTGGCGTGTTGCTGCGGTTACGCAGTGCAACGTGCAGTACAGCACGGTCTTCAGTGCGGTTAATTTTCTCACCAGAGAACATGGATTTGATAGCGCCCTGCAAATCCGTCTCTTTTGCCAACGCCTGCAGCTTAGCGAGCGTCTCTTCCGTGATGCGGTTTTTGGAGTAATCCACCAGCATTAAATCGTCGAAAGTAGCGGAGAACTTACCAAAACGGTCGCCATCCTGGGCGAAAAGCTCAGCGATTGTGACGTCTTTCATTTCGTCAAAATGCGCCTGTAAAGCCTGCCATGCAGCGGTCTGCGTTGGGTTGATATTTTTCATAGCGTTACCCTTTTGATTTGAGAACTGTGACTGCGGTCAATTGTATATCCACAAAACGGGATTTGTGATGATTTTTCTCCCCTTGCACAGGGAATACCGTTTCAGATTATGTTCCAGCTAAATAGTTGGCGGAGCGCCTCCCGCCTGTACAGAGCCCGTCTACACTGAAAAAACAGTATGGCCTTGTAAGACAGGTAAGGTAAAAATTTTATGGAACTGTCCGTACCCCTTTTATTGGTCATCATCACGATTAGTTCACTGGCCGCGCAATGGCTGGCGTGGGCTATTCGGCTTCCTGCCATTTTACCTTTACTGTTATTTGGTTTGATTCTCGGCCCCTTCACCCATGTACTCAATCCAGACCAATTGTTTGGCGAACTGCTGTTCCCTATCGTTTCCCTGTCGGTCGCCATCATTTTGTTCGAGGGCGCGCTGACGCTGCGTTTTGATGAAATTCGCGGGTTGGGCGGAGTGGTGCGAAACCTGGTGAGCATCGGGATGTTGGCCACTTTTGCAGTGATTAGCCTCGCCTGTTGGGGATTTCTGGGGTTAGATCCTGCGCTGGCGGCACTGATAGGCGCGGTCACCGTTGTCACCGGCCCGACGGTTATTGCCCCGTTAATGCGCGTAGTGCGCCCCAATGCTGCGATTAACCAGGTGCTGCGTTGGGAAGGAATTGTTATCGACCCCGTAGGCGCGATTTTCACATTGCTGGTTTTCGAATTTATTACTGCGCGCCAGGAAGCGGGTTCGAATCTGCATTTGCTGTTTATCTTCGCGCAAACCGTAGTCGTCGGCTTAGCCAGCGGTGGGCTATTTGGTTGGCTGCTCGGCACGGCGTTAAAACGCGTCTGGTTCCCGAGCTACCTGCAAAATTTTGCAGTTCTGGCGGTGGTATTGCTGACGTTTGGCCTGTCAAACACGCTGGCCGATGAATCAGGGTTATTGGCTGTCACCGTGCTGGGGATTTGGCTGGCGAATATGCGGGATGTGGATGTCAGCGATATTGTCGCTTTCAAAGAAGAACTATCCGCCATTCTTATCTCAGCGCTATTTATTATTCTCGCCGCGCGGCTGGATATTCACGGCGTGCTGGCGATGGGCTGGCCGCTGGTTGCCTTATTGCTGGTGATTCAGTTTATCGCCCGCCCGCTGTGCATCGCGATGTCTACTCTTGGCTCGACGCTCACATGGCGCGACAAACTGCTGCTAAGCTGGATTTCCCCGCGTGGGATTGTCGCCGCCGCAGTGAGTTCTTTATTTGCCCTGACGTTGCAAAAAAATGGCTATGAAGGCGCAGATAAACTGGTCAGCGTGGTCTTTGCCATCATCATTGGCACTGTCGTCCTGCAAAGCCTGACTAGCGGCCCGCTGGCAAGATGGCTCAATGTGCAGCAGCGCAAGCCACAAGGGGTGCTGATTATTGGTGCCAATACCGTCGCGCGAACGCTTGCCCACGCACTGGTGAAACAAAATATTCCGGTGCTGCTCACCGATAACAGTTGGGAATATTATCGCCTGGCACGCATGGAAGGATTACCCGCATATTACGGTAACGCCTGGTCAGAACACGCCGAAAACTATCTCGATTTAAGTAATATCGCGCAGGTACTGGCGCTTTCACCAAATCGCCATCAAAACGCCCTCGCGGTCTATCACTTCAGCCATCTTTTTGGCAGCGACAAAGTTTTTGCCATCCGTTCAGGTTCCGCATTAAAAGGACGAGCCAGCAACGAAAGTGCTCGTTTTCGTCGTCATGAAAAACTTTTCCCCGAAGACGTTACCTGGAGCAGTCTGAGCAGTCAGCTAGCCAAAGGGGCGACCATTAAAGCAACGCGTCTGAATGAAAATTTTGGCTGGCTGGAATATCTGGAGAAAAATCGCGGTGTAGTGCCACTATTTGCCCGTCTTGAAGAAGGAAAAACTATCGCGCTAAATGGAAAAACTACGCCTGGACTGCCCTGCACGTTGATTGCACTGGTACAGAATGATAAATCCCTATCTTCCAGACGTTGACATCGGGCGCGTAACATTTTATTTGTATACGGCTACTTGCTCACTTGTGAGCAAGCCAGAAGAGGCGCGTCGCCCAGGTATTGTGTTTGAGGAGCCAATCCGCGGATAACACAAAAGGGGGAGCGACGCCGAGGTGATGGGCATATGGCAGTGCACATTGTCGGCTACAGGGGCTGAATCCCTTGGGTTGTCACCAGAAACGTTCGGCAGTCGGACGTTTTGCAAGGTGGGGCGCTTCTGGGTGTATCCGTAGTTCAGGTCTTCTTTTCTACGTCTGCCCCTTTTCCCGCTCTTCCCTTGTGCCAAGGCTGAAAATTTTACGCCATTTAAGAATGGCTCCCTGACACGAGGTTGTTATGTCTTCCCCACAAACCGTTATTGCCAAATTTGGCGGGACCAGCGTTGCAGATTACGACGCGATGAACCGCAGCGCCGATGTTGTGCTTGCCGATGAAAACGTTCGTGTCGTCGTTCTTTCCGCCTCTGCGGGTGTAACCAATTTGCTGGTTGCGCTGGCACAAGGCCTGGAAGCGACAGAACGTTTTGCTAAGCTCGATGCAATTCGCAAAATTCAATATGACATCGTCGAACGTTTGGCTAATCCGCAGATCATCCGCGAAGAAGTTGAGCGCCTGCTTGAAAACATCACCACCCTTGCTGAAGCGGCATCGCTCGCTACATCCACTGCGTTAACGGACGAACTGGTCAGCCACGGCGAGCTGATGTCTACGCTGCTGTTTGTCGAAATCCTGCGTGAGCGCAAAGTCGATGCGCAATGGTTTGATATCCGCAAAATCATGCGCACTAACGACCGTTTTGGCCGTGCAGAACCAGATGTCGCCGCATTAGCAGAGCTGGCAAACCAGCAGCTTAAGCCACGCATCGAACAATCCCTGGTCATCACGCAAGGCTTTATCGGCAGTGAAGCGAAAGGCCGCACTACCACGCTTGGCCGTGGCGGCAGCGACTACACGGCTGCATTGCTGGGCGAAGCGCTGCATGCCAGCCGTGTTGATATCTGGACGGATGTACCCGGCATTTACACCACCGACCCACGCATGGTGCCATCGGCAAAACGCATCGACAAAATTGCCTTTGAAGAAGCCGCTGAGATGGCGACATTCGGCGCAAAAGTGCTGCATCCGGCAACATTGATGCCTGCGGTTCGTAGCGATATTCCAGTGTTTGTCGGCTCCAGCAAAGATCCAAAAGCAGGCGGCACACTGGTTTGCAATGAAACGGACAATCCACCGCTGTTCCGCGCCCTGGCCGTGCGTCGCAAACAAACGCTGGTGACGCTGCATAGCCTGAGTATGCTTCACTCGCGCGGGTTCCTCGCGGAAGTTTTCAATATTTTGGCGCACCACAATATCTCGGTAGATTTGATAACCACCTCAGAAGTGAGCATCGCGCTGACGCTGGACACAACCGGCTCAACTTCTACCGATGACAGCCTGCTGACCACGTCATTACTGACCGAGCTATCTTCGCTTTGCCGTGTGGAAGTGGAAGAAAACCTCGCGCTGGTTGCTATCATCGGCAACAAACTGTCCAAGGCCTGTGGCGTGGGCAAAGAAGTGTTTGGCGTACTCGAGCCGTTCAATATCCGCATGATTTGCTACGGCGCATCCAGCTATAACCTGTGCTTCCTGGTGCCTGGCGACGATGCTGAGCAAGTCGTGCAAAAACTTCATCACAATCTATTTGAATAAAATTTCTGATTAAGTAATTAATACCAAATGCCGGGCTCGATCCCGGCATTTTTATAACCATAAAACAACACAACACTTGCAAGGATCTCAATATGCTCGCTTTACTAACCCGGCTGTTTCCGCTGTGGGCGGTGCTGCTATCTGTACTCGCCTATTACACGCCCGGCACGTTCACCCCTATAGGCCCGTGGGTCAGCACGCTTTTAATGTTGATTATGTTTGGCATGGGTGTGCATCTGCGCATCGACGATTTTAAACGTGTGCTGTCACGCCCCGCGCCTGTGGCTGCTGGCACTTTTCTGCATTATCTGATTATGCCGCTGGCGGCCTGGGTTCTGGCAAAGCTGTTCCATATGCCACCGGATCTTTCTGCCGGAATGGTGCTGGTAGGTAGCGTTGCGAGCGGTACAGCATCAAACGTGATGATTTACCTGGCAAAAGGTGATGTAGCGCTTTCAGTCACCATTTCGTCGGTTTCCACGCTGGTCGGGGTTTTCGCCACGCCGCTGCTGACGCGTCTGTATGTTGATGCGGATATCAAAGTAGATATCATGGGTATGCTGGTCAGCATCCTGCAAATCGTGGTCATCCCGATTGGTCTGGGACTGATTGTTCATCACTTGTTCCCACGCCTTGTAAAGCGCGTAGAGACTTATCTACCTGCGTTTTCGATGCTTTGTATTCTGGCGATTATCAGTGCCGTGGTCGCAGGCAGTGCGAGCCACATAGCATCTGTCGGCTTGATGGTGATTGTCGCGGTGATTCTGCATAACGCAATTGGCTTACTGAGCGGTTATTGGGGAGGACGCCTGTTCGGCTTCGACGAGTCCACCTGTCGCACACTGGCGATAGAAGTCGGTATGCAGAACTCGGGTCTGGCTGCCACACTCGGCAAAATTTACTTCTCACCACTGGCCGCTCTACCCGGCGCATTGTTCTCGGTATGGCACAACCTTTCCGGTTCACTGCTGGCAGGTTACTGGTCTGGTAAACCTGTTGGTGAGAAAAAGGATCAGCGTTTGAAAAAACGCCGTGCCTGATTCAGCTTTGGTTCAGCAAATTGCCCGGGAAACCGGGCAATTACGGGTAACTTTGCTGCCAGATGCTGATTTTTACTGAGCTGAAGGGCGCTTTGCTTTACACTGGAGCCCACTTCATAAGAGGCCGCAATGATGTCCACATCAAGACTGACACAGCAAGACATGACCGAAGCCGAGCAGCGCGAATTGAAAACGCGGCTAGACCGCGCACGCATCGCCCATGGTCGCCCCCTGACAAACTCAGAAATCAACCACGTTAAAAAAACCTATATCGACCAACTGATGGAAGCACGTGAGCAAGCGGCTAAAAAAGTCCGCCAGATTAAAAAGCAAAAAGCCTTAAAACCGGATACGTCTGCAACCTATTCCTGGTCTGCAAACAGCCACTCACGCGGGAAACGCTAACTTAGCGCCCTTTCTTCTTGCGCCCTGGCTGGGCAAAGCGTTTGCGCGAAGCAAGCTCTGCCGGGGTTTTTGCAGAACTTTTTGGCCCAGTGCTGGCCGGTTTCTTCGCGACAGCAGCAGGTTTTGCCTTTGGTTTTTTCGCAGGCTTCGCCTCAGAAGAAGAATTCTCAATCAGTTTAAACAACTCGACCAACTCATCTTCGGATAAATCACGCCATTCGCCCAGCGGCAAACCTTTCATGCTGACGTTCATAATGCGGGTACGTTCAAGCTTCGTGACGTCATAACCAAAGTGTTCGCACATACGGCGAATCTGGCGGTTAAGACCCTGCACCAGCGTGATTCGAAACACAAACGGGGCTTCTTTCTTCACTTTGCATTTTTTGGTTACTGTGCCCAGCATCGGGACACCCGCGCCCATGCCACGAATGAAGTCGTCAGTGACCGGTTTATTAACCGTGACGACGTACTCTTTTTCGTGGTCGTTCCCGGCACGCAGGATCTTGTTCACCAGATCGCCATGGTTGGTGAGCAAAATCAGGCCCTGCGAATCTTTATCTAAACGCCCAATAGGGAAAACGCGTTTGCTGTGGTTAACGAAATCGACAATGTTGTCTTTCTCGCCGTCTTCGGTGGTACTCACGATACCCACAGGTTTATTCAGTGCGATAAGCACCAGGTCGTCTTCGTCACGGGGTTCGATTAACTGACCGTTGACCTTCACCACATCTCCGGCAAGTACCTGATCACCAATCGCGGCACGTTTGCCGTTAATAAAAACATTTCCCTGTTCGATGTAACGATCGGCATCACGACGGGAGCAGATACCGCTCTCGCTGATGTATTTGTTCAGACGTATAGATGAGTTGGTCAGCATGGTTCCTCCGTAAAACCTGGAATATACCCTACCTGAGAGTCGATGCGAACAGGGAACAGTGACTTTGTCTGTTTATCTCGAGGTGTTTCGCAGAACGATAAATGACGTTGCGGCCTGCTTTCCAGATTAAAAATGTGCCTCTTGTTAAACCACCCAGCGAACGAATATTTTCCCTTCTCGTTTTTCTACTCCAGGTGTATTTTATAAACTACTATGAATGGACTCAAACAAACGGATGCTTATCGTCGATGGGAAGAAGATAATGAAAATAACAGTTACCGATTATGATTTTACCGCAGCGCTGGTCGATGATGAAGAAATCGCTTTTTTTATGGCTGACGCCCTCGAAACTGGTGATGCGGCCTACATTGCCAAGGCGCTGGGGGTTGTGGCTCGAGCGAAAGGTATGACCGACGTTGCCACAGAAACAGGTTTATCGCGCGAACAACTGTACCGTTCGTTTAGCGAAGATGGCAATCCTACGCTCAAGAGCACGCTGGCGGTGATGAAGGCATTGGGAATTGAGCTGACAACCAAAGTTCCTCATTCCTGACCAGAAGCCCGTGTCAAAACAAAACACGGGCAACCAACACAAACGAATCATGGCTGGCTAATTCAGGAACATTAATACTCGTCCCGCTCGTCATCGTCCGGCTGTTCAAGCACGCTATACGCGACCGAACAAAACAGCGAGTTCAGGCGTTTCATGTCGCCAAGTAAGCCTAAGTGCAGCGAACTGGTTTCGATGCTTTGCACGTTTTGCTGATGCAGGCGATCGACGTGTGCGTGGGAAAAACGGCGATTCAGAATACGGAAACGATGTTTATTACGCCGCAAACGGCGAGCGCTGTTCACATCTGCTGAGAAAAATACCGACAGGCTGAGCTTCAGGTTGCTGGTTAATTGCTGGAGTAGGATATCCAGCTCCTTCAGGCCATCCGGTGAAAATGCCCGACGTGCAGCCAGCGATTTATCCGCCACTTCGCTGCCCATTCGTTCAAGAATATCTGCCGCCTGTTCGAGGTTTAGCGACATCTCAATAATTTCCGCCCAGCGGCGCGATTCAATTTCCGCTAGTTCCTCTTTCTGCATTTGCGCCATATAAAGTTTGATGGCGGTGTAAAGCACATCGACATCATCGGCAAGCTTGCGCAGTTCCTTCTCCTGGCGCGGTTCGCCGTGCATGACTTTGCTCCAGGTTTCCAGCATCTGCTCAAGCACATCGCCCATGCGTAAGGTTTCACGCGCCGCGTTTGATAAGCCCAACGCCGGAGTATCAAGCGCGGTGACATCAAGATGTTTGGGTTTCATACGCGCATCCACTTCAGGCGTTTCGCTAATCACGCTACGGCAGAAACGCGCCATTGCGCCAGCGAAAGGCACCATCGCCAGGCAGCGAATCAGGTTGTAGAAAACGTGGAAATAGATAACCAGTTCGGACTCAGGCTGCGGCAGTTTGTGCATCGCATTTGCCAGGATATGAACAAACGGCAGCACAATCACACCGCCCACCAGCTTGAACAGCAAACTCCCAAGCGCGACACGGCGAGCCGCAGCATTGGCGGTGCTGTTGTTGATCATCGCCAGCAAGCCAGAACCGAGGTTGGCACCAATCACCAGACACAGCGCGACATCAAACGAGATAACCCCTGTGGAGGTCAGCGTAGCAGTCAGCAGGACAGCGGCAAGGCTGGAATAACTGATGATGGCAAACATCGCGCCAATCAACGCATCAAGCATGATGTCGCCGGTCAACGAGGCGAAGATAACCTTCACACCCGAACCTTGCATCATCGGCGTAACCGCACTGACGATAAGCTCCAACGCCAGCAAAATTAGCCCAAGGCCAATTCCCACACGCCCAAGTTGCCCGGCACGCGTCTGTTTACGACTCAGGAAGAAAATGACGCCAAGGAAGATGAGTAACGGCGAAAGCCAGGATAAATCAAACGTCAGGATTCGCGCCATCAGCGCGGTGCCGACATCAGCCCCCAGAACAATCACCAGCGCGGGAGTCAACGCCACCAGGTCCTGGGCAACAAAAGATGTCACCAGCATGGTGGTCGCGTTGCTGCTTTGGACCAGCGCGGTTACACCGATACCCGCACAGAAGGCGAACGGTTTTTTTTCAACACTGCGGCTGAGCACACTACGGAGATTTGCACCATAGACTCGCATGATGCCGGTACGCACAATGTGTGTGCCCCATACCAGCAGCGCCACCGCAGAAAGTAGATGCAGTAAAGTCAGCACTCTTTCTCCTGGTTAGTTTAAGCGAAGAAATTCCTTCTCTTTCCAGTATATAACGGTTGGCGATATTTAAACGTTTCGGGTTGTAAACCACCCTCTCCCAGACGAGAGAGGGTGCAGATCGGTGATTAATCCGCGTCGTAGCCCAGATTCGGTGCTAACCAGCGTTCAACCTCGGTGACTGACATCCCTTTACGGCGCGCATAGTCTTCCACCTGGTCGCGTTGGATTTGCGCCACGGCGTAATACTTGCTGTCAGGATGGCTGAAGTACCAGCCGGAAACCGAAGCGCCTGGCCACATCGCGTAGGATTCCGTGAGTTTCATCCCCACCACATTTTCGACGTCCAGCAGTTCCCAGATGGTCGCTTTTTCGGTGTGTTCCGGGCAGGCCGGATAACCCGGAGCCGGACGAATCCCCTGGTAGTTCTCGCGGATAAGCTCCTCGTTGCTGAGATTTTCCGTTGGCGCATAGCCCCAGTAAACCTTGCGCACGCGCTCATGCAGATATTCCGCAAAGGCTTCTGCCAGACGGTCAGAAAGCGCTTTCACCATGATTTTGTTGTAATCATCGTGCTGCGCTTCGAAACCTTCGGCTAATGCGTCTTCTTCCATACCGCCGGTTACCGCGAATGCGCCGATGTAATCCGCTTTGCCACTGTGTTTTGGTGCCACAAAATCGGCCAGACAGTAGTTGGCAAAACCAGTTTTCTCGGTTTGCTGACGCAAATGATGCGCGACGGTCTTCACGTGGGTACGAGATTCATCGCGATAGATTTCGATGTCGTCATCCACACGGTTCGCCGGGAACAGCCCTACTACGCCACGCGGCGTCAGTAATTTTTCCGCATGCAGTTTGTCGAGCATGTCGTTTGCGTCTTTAAACAGGCGCTGCGCTTCTTCACCCACCACCTCATCTTCAAGGATGCGCGGGTATTTTCCAGCCAACGACCAGGTCATAAAGAACGGCGTCCAGTCGATATAGTTACGCAGCGTTTCGATGCTGGCAGTGACTTCCTGCACGCCCAGACGATGCGCAACCGGCGGCGTGTAGTTCGCCCAGTCAAATGCCAGATCGTTTTCACGCGCGGCCTGCAATGTGACTGGTGGAGTGCGCGGCTTTTTGCGAGCGTGCTGGGTACGAACGGTGACGTATTCTTTGCGCGTGCGAGCCACAAATTCATCGTGCTGAGTCGAAGAAAGCAGTGCTGAAACCACGCCTACGGTACGTGACGCGTTCTGCACATAAACCGTCGGGCCGCTATAGTTCTGCTCGATTTTCACTGCGGTATGCGCTTTGGAGGTTGTCGCGCCACCAATCAGCAGTGGCAGCGTAAAGCCCTGACGCTCCATCTCTTTGGCAACGTTAACCATTTCATCCAGCGACGGAGTAATCAGCCCGGAAAGACCGATAATATCCGCACCCACTTCACGCGCGGTTTTCAAAATCTTCTCGGTTGGCACCATCACGCCAAGGTCGATGATTTCGTAGTTGTTACATTGCAGCACCACACCAACGATGTTTTTGCCGATGTCGTGTACGTCGCCTTTCACCGTGGCGAGCACGATTTTGCCGTTGGTGGAGCCTTTTTCTTTGCTGGCTTCAATGTACGGTTCGAGATACGCCACCGCTTGTTTCATCACGCGCGCCGATTTCACCACCTGCGGCAGGAACATTTTCCCTTCGCCAAACAGGTCGCCGACCACGTTCATGCCATTCATCAATGGCCCTTCAATCACTTCGATTGGGCGACTGACGCTCTGACGCGCCTCTTCGGTATCTTGCTCGATAAATTCAGTTATGCCTTTTACCAGCGAATAACTGAGGCGTTTTTCCACATCCCAGGTACGCCATTCGGCCAGCTGCGCCGCTGCGCCATCATCGCTTTTGCTACCGCGATATTTTTCTGCCAGGTCCAGCAACCGTTCGGTGCTGTCATCGCGACGGTTCAGGATCACGTCTTCGACGGCATCACGCAGCTCATCAGAGAGATCGTCATAAATTGCCAGTTGCCCGGCGTTGACGATGCCCATGTCCATGCCTTTACGGATAGCGTAGTACAGGAACACGGCGTGAATCGCCTCGCGCACCGGGTCGTTACCACGGAATGAGAACGACACGTTCGACACGCCGCCAGATATCATGGCATGCGGCAGTTCGCGCTTGATGTCTTCACACGCGCCGATAAAGTCCTGGGCGTAGTTGTTATGCTCTTCAATACCGGTTGCAACCGCAAAAATGTTCGGGTCGAAAATAATATCTTCAGGCGGGAAGCCGACTTCTTCGGTCAAAATTTTGTAGGCGCGGCGGCAAATGTCAATTTTGCGCTCGCGGGTATCTGCCTGCCCTACTTCGTCAAATGCCATCACCACCATCGCGGCGCCGTAGCGGCGCACCAGTTTTGCGTGGTGGATAAACGGCTCAATCCCCTCTTTCATAGAGATGGAGTTAACGATGCCTTTGCCCTGAATACACTTCAGGCCTTTTTCGATAACGTCCCATTTTGAGGAGTCAATCATGATGGGCACACGGGCGATGTCCGGCTCACCGGCAATCAGGTTGAGGAAACGCACCATCGCCGCTTCGGCGTCGAGCATCCCTTCATCCATGTTGATGTCGATGATTTGCGCGCCGCTTTCCACCTGCTGAAGTGCGACTTCCAGCGCTTCGTTGTATTTATCTTCTTTGATCAGGCGCTTAAATTTGGCTGAACCGGTCACGTTGGTACGTTCACCGACGTTCACAAACAGGCTTTCTGCAGTGATATTCAGCGGCTCAAGCCCTGCTAAACGGCATGCGACGGGCAGATCCGGCAATTGACGTGGCGCAACACCTTCAACCGCTTTGCACATTGCAGCGATGTGAGCGGGCGTAGTGCCACAGCAACCGCCGATGATGTTAAGGAAACCTGCCTGCGCCCATTCGCCAATTTGGCGAGCCATCTCAGCGGCGTCGAGATCGTATTCACCAAAGGCATTCGGCAGACCGGCGTTCGGGTGCGCGGTGACATAGCATTCGGCAATGCGCGACAGTTCTGCCACGTATTGGCGCAGTTCATCTGGCCCCAACGCGCAGTTCAGGCCGAAGGTCAGCGCATCTGCATGGCGCAGTGAGTTGTAGAACGCTTCAGTGGTTTGCCCGGAAAGAGTACGGCCTGATGCATCGGTAATGGTGCCGGAGATCATGATTGGCAGATCCACACCCAACGCTTCAAATTCAGTTTTAACGCCGAAAATAGCGGCTTTGGCGTTCAACGTGTCGAACACTGTTTCGATCATGATGAGATCGACACCCCCTTCCACCAATGCACGGGTGGATTCGCGGTAGGCTTCCACCAGCAGGTCAAAGGTGACGTTACGGAACGCCGGGTCGTTAACATCCGGTGAAATAGACGCGGTACGGTTAGTTGGGCCTAACACACCAGCCACGTAGCGTGGTTTTTCTGGCGTACGCGCTGTCCATTCATCGGCACAGGCACGGGCAAGTTTTGCCGCTTCGTAGTTAATTTCTGCCGACAGGGATTCCATTTGGTAATCCGCCATCGCGATGGTCGTGGAGTTGAAGGTGTTGGTTTCGACGATGTCGGCACCGGCTTCAAAGTAGTCATAGTGAATAGCGGCAATGATTTCCGGTTTGCTCAGTACCAGCAAGTCGTTGTTCCCTTTCAGGTCACACGGCCAGTCCGCAAAGCGTTCGCCCCGGAAATCACTCTCTTCAAGACGGTAGCTTTGGATCATGGTGCCCATACCACCATCCAGCACCAAAATGCGTTCTTTCAACTGCTGATGCAGTTTTTCTAATTTATTGCTCAAAGGTGCTCCTCATCCACTTCTGCCGCGTGTTGTGTGTGTTTCATCCACCTAACATTATTGTGGGCGGATCTACTTCCATCCTATCACAGGGGATTGGTGAGTTTACGTGAGACTTTTTCAGGCTGGGTGATCATTGAATATGCGATGTAGTGGGGGGGCAGCCCTTCCTTTTGTTTGAAATAAAACAATTATAAAAATTCTTTTGTATAAAGAATTTAAACAAAGGATATTACCAATAAGATTGAAATTTTCTTTTTTACAAGGAAGGCATATGGTTTATCTTTCATTACACCGCATGGATTCAGAAATTAGTGGGCGAGAGTATAATTTCACATCACCATTATCAAATGAAGAATACTTCTCCGTTATACCAGAAAACCCTCTACCATCGTTGTCCTCACCCATTATAGATGAGGAAAGTGGTTTATGTATTGGTTACGCAAATAAAAGAGGTGGCGGCATTTACGAAATTTATGACACGCAAGGAAACCTAACAACACTTCAGGAAATACCATTAGAATCTTCATTAATCGATCCATTAGACGTAGTATTTTTAGGAACTCTAATATTTAAGGGTGTTCGTCTTGGCTTTCATTCATTTGAAGCAGTAACTACCCGTGGCAGATTACTAGAATTTTCATCCTCATTCACAAACCAACTTATCAGTCTCTTGCGCGGAAAACTGAAAGTTGGTTTGTCACCAAAAGCTTTAAAATTCACCACGACTCCCGCACAGCACATGAGTGAGCGTGGTAGATATATCCCTGTCTACATCCTTGAAAAAGCGGTACGCTATGGTAAAAGAATGCCAGATGTAAAAGGTAACTCAGGGCGCATCCTGAAAAAATATGTGATTAGAATCAAGCGAACCAGGTTGGATAAGAAGTATAATATATATGAGAATAAAGAATACAACCTTGAAGTGGTCATTGACGAATCATCCTGGACTATTACGCATTTCCAGTATCAATAAAGAGTAAATTACTATGCTAAAAATCGTCAATTCAGAAATAGAAATTATTTTTAGCCCACTGGAGAAAAAAATTAACACTCCAGAGCATGGTTACTACAGCCAATGGCTAGAGTGTTATATTGAATTTAAATCGAAAGGGATATCATTAGCGGGAACATGGGGTTGTTTTGTTGGCGATCTCGATGAATTCAAGTCTAAGTTGTTAGATTTAAAAAATGACAAATTGGATTCAGAAATAACATTTTCACCACAAGAAGGAATGGTAGCGTTGTCCATCGCTAAATCCAAAGAGAGAAATATATACCCCCTTCACTTCAGAATTTTTGCAGAAATAAGGTCGGATATTTTTGTTCAAGGAGAGACTTCGCTAGGTCAGTTGAATATTGATGAGCTATTAAGCGGACTAAATAGCCTTATCACTTTCTAAGGAACTCACCGAGTGATTGGGATTAGCCTACTGACATGCATTTTGTTCAGACTAATGGGCAGATTTCATACTCATCGGATCAGTTTCCATCTGGAATTTTGGCATACTGAAAAAGGAATCCATTTCCACTATACGGAAATATAAATTTCTCTGTTACCTTTCAGACCCGATGAGGAGCAGCAAAATCATGAGTACCACCGTTCCCGCCAAACGTGGAAAAAAACCGCGCGCTGCCACAGTGGCCGCACCTCAACCCACCGGACAGGTTCAGTCGCTTACGCGCGGTCTGAAATTGCTTGAATGGATTGCAGAATCGCATGGTAGCGTTGCGCTCACTGAGCTTGCACAGCAGGCTGGCTTGCCTAACTCCACAACGCATCGTCTGCTCACCACCATGCAGCAACTCGGCTTTGTACGCCAGATTGGCGATCTCGGGCACTGGACGATTGGCGCACATGCGTTTGTGGTCGGCAGTAGCTTCCTGCAAAGCCGTAATCTGCTGGCCATTGTTCACCCGATACTGCGCAAACTGATGGATGACTCCGGTGAAACGGTGAACCTGGCGGTACTCGACCATAGCGATCATCAGGCGATTATTATCGACCAGGTGCAATGCGCCCAGTTGATGCGCATGTCAGCGCCGATTGGTGGCAAATTACCGATGCATGCATCCGGCGCAGGGAAAGTGTTTCTCGCGAATCTGAGCGACGATCAGGTGGCTTCTTTGCTACACCGCAAAGGATTGCACAGCTACACGCCTGCGACTCTTACGTCACCATTGCATCTGAAAGAAGATTTAGCACAAACCCGCAAACGGGGTTATTCGTTTGATGATGAAGAACATGCGTTGGGTTTACGTTGTGTGGCGGCGTGTATTTATGACGAACACCATGAAGCCTTTGCCGCAATTTCAATTTCCGGGCCGATTTCACGCATCACGGACGACCGCGTAACAGAGTTGGGCGCGTTAGTGATCAAAGCGGCGAAAGAGATTACTCAGGCATACGGCGGCGGGCGCTAACCCGCCTGCTTTAAATCTCCGAAACGCTGGCAAAAACGCTGGCGTCTGCGGTAGGCAAAAACATCTTCTACATGGCCGTTGCGGATTCGTTCCTGCAACGCGCGCCAGAAGTCCGCGCAAAACAGATCGCTGTGCATTTCATCAAACAACTGACGAATACGCGGGTCAGCGCATAAGTAATGACGAAACTCCTCTGGAAAGACATCGCCTGGTGCCACGCTGTACCAGGGTTCGGCGGAGAGTTCATCTTCAGGATAACGCGGCGGCGGTACGTTGCGGAAATTCACTTCCGTCATGTAGCAAATTTCATCGTAATCATAGAACACGACGCGACCATGCCGCGTTACGCCAAAGTTTTTAAATAGCATGTCACCAGGGAAAATATTCGCCGCCGCCAGTTGGCGAATAGCGTTGCCGTATTCTTCAACTGCATCGCGTAATTGCTGGCCTTCCACCTGCTCGAGCCACAAATTCAGCGGCACCATTCTGCGTTCAATATAAAGATGGCTGATGGCAATACGGTCACCGAGATCGGTCAATTTTCCAGGGACTTCCTGGCGCAACAGTTCCAGCAATGGCTGGCTAATCTGATGCTTCAATAGCACAAAGTTTTCAAATTCCTGGGTATCAGCCATGCGCCCGACACGATCGTGCTCTTTAACCAGTTGATAGCATTCGCGCACGCGTTCGGCAGTCACCTCTTTTTGCGGCGCAAACTTGTCTTTAATCACCTTAAATACTCTGTCAAAGCCGGGGAGTGTAAATACCAGCATCACCATGCCTCGGATCCCAGGCGCTTCAATAAACTGTTCATCAGTGTTCGAGATGTAGGTCAGGTATTCGCGATAACTTTCTGTTTTGCCATGTTTCTGGCAGCCAATCGCCATATACAGTTCGGCCGTCGTTTTGCCAGGTAATAGCTCACGCAGCCATTCAACCAACGCCGCGGGCTGCGGGGCATAAACCATGAAGTACGAACGGGCGAAACCAAAGACAATGCTCGCTTCTGAGGTGCTGGTTAAGCAGGTATCAATCACCAGATTTCCGTCATCGGTGCGATGAACTGGCAGCAAGAACGGAACTTTACCGGTCGGTAAAACCAGTTTCCCCACAAGCCAGGCGGCTTTGTTTCGATAAAACAATTCATTGGCGACTTCCACGTGGCTGCGTTTCATGACCTCTTGACCAAAGGTTTCACTCAGATGCGCAATGATGTAATTCACATCACGTGGCAGATTTTGCCAGGCCATGCGTAGCGGAAGATCGTTGAATAATGAGGTCAGAAGCGCGTGCCAGCCTTGCTCTGGAAAGAACGATTTTGACAGCGGCCTAGGAATAGCACGGAAGCGCTTTTCCTCCTGAGAGCTAAAGATAAAAAGCCGCTCGGGAGATAACGAGCGGTGATCGAAAAGCCGACAATAAACGGAATTGAAAAAGCTTTCGGCGATTTCAAAACGAGGGTAATCAGGCAACAGTTGGGTGTATTGCGCTTTGACCCGCAATAAAAATTCGTCGTCAGTGTTGTGGCCACCGGTGATACAGCGCAATTGCTCAACGACCAGACCGACGTGGTGATCGTAGAGATGGATGCGGCTTTTCATCGCCTGCTGAACCGCATGCCAGTCTGCCTGCTCGAAGCGCTGCTGCGCTCCGGCTGTTATCTCAAGAAAGCGGCCATACTGCGCGTCGAAACCTTGCAGGATGGTGTGTGCAATTAACAGTTCCAGCCTGCGCGTCATTCGTTACTCCCTGGTGGGTTTTGCCCTCACCTTGCCAGGAGAGGGCCAGGCTATTTTTAGAACTGCTCTTCTTCCGTTGAACCAGTCAATGCGGTAACCGAAGAAGCACCGCCCTGAATAATCGTCGTTACGCGGTCAAAATAACCAGTCCCCACTTCCTGCTGATGGGAAACGAATGTGTAACCTTCTGGTGCGGCGGCAAATTCTGGCTGCTGCACTTTCTCAACATAATGCCGCATCCCTTCGCCCTGTGCGTAAGCGTGCGCGAGGTCGAACATGTTGAACCACATGCTATGAATGCCCGCCAGCGTAATAAACTGGTACTTGTAGCCCATTGCTGACAGCTCTTCCTGGAACGAAGCAATGGCTTTGTCATCCAGGTTTTTCTTCCAGTTAAACGATGGTGAGCAGTTATATGCCAACAGTTTTCCGGGGAAGCGGGCATGAATGGCATCAGCAAAGCGGCGAGCCTGGTCGAGATCTGGTTTCGACGTTTCACACCAAACTAAATCGGCATACGGCGCATAGGCCAGCCCGCGGCTGATCGCTTGCTCAATACCCGCACGAGTACGATAGAACCCTTCCTGAGTACGCTCTCCCGTCACAAATTCACGGTCGTATTCATCGCAATCGGACGTTATTAAATCCGCCGCGTCGGCATCAGTACGGGCAATCACAAGTGTTGGAACGCCCATTACGTCAGCCGCCAAACGCGCAGCGACTAATTTTTGAATCGCTTCCTGAGTCGGAACCAGCACCTTGCCGCCCATATGCCCGCATTTCTTCACTGACGCGAGCTGATCTTCAAAGTGAACCGCTGCCGCACCGGCCTGAATCATTGATTTCATCAACTCAAACGCGTTCAGCACGCCGCCAAAACCTGCCTCTGCATCAGCAACGATCGGCAGGTAGTAATCGACATAACGCGGATCGCCCGACTCGATATTCGATGCCCATTGGATCTGATCGGCGCGACGGAATGTGTTGTTGATCCGATCAACCACCGCTGGCACAGAGTTCGCCGGGTACAGTGATTGATCCGGATACATGCTGGATGCCAGGTTCGCATCTGCCGCCACCTGCCAGCCAGAAAGATAGATTGCTTCAATGCCCGCTTTCGCCTGCTGCAATGCCTGCCCACCGGTTAACGCACCGAGACTGTTGATGTACCCTTTTTTAGATTCACCGTGCAGCAAACGCCACATTCTGGCTGCACCATTTTGTGCCAGGGTACATTCAGGGTTCACCGAACCACGCAGTTTAACGACTTCTTCTGCGGTGTAGGGACGCTTGATTCCTTCCCAGCGTGGTTGTGTCCAATCTTGTTGTAATTGTTGGATCTGTTGGGTGCGTGAGGTTTTAGTCATGGCAGATGCTCCTTTATTTTTTTAAGTTAGGTTCAAGCGAGCAGGCGGTAGCCCGGCAGCGTCAGGAAGTCGATTAACGTATCGGAAGTGGTAATTTGTTCCATTAAGCGAGCCGCTTCATCAAAGCGCCCCTGGCTGAAACGCTTGTCGCCTAACTCTTCCTGAATAACGAACATCTCTTCGGCCAGCATTTGGCAGAACAATGCCTTAGTGACCGTTTCACCGTTACTCAACGCTTTTTCATGATGGATCCACTGCCAGATTGACGTTCGGGAGATTTCCGCCGTCGCGGCATCTTCCATCAGCCCATAGATTGGTACGCAGCCATTGCCTGAAATCCATGCTTCGATGTATTGCACCGCGACGCGGATATTGGCACGCATACCCGTTTCAGTGCGTTCACCTGGACAGGGCTCCAGCAACTGTTCGGCGGTAATCGGCGCATCTTCTGCACGCAAAACATGAAGCTGGTTTTTATCCTCACCTAACGCTTTGCTAAAGACTTCCATCACCGTGTCAGCAAGGCCTGGATGCGCAATCCATGTGCCGTCGTGACCGTTGGTGGCTTCCATTTGTTTATCTGCTTTAACTTTGTTGAGCACCCAGTCATTACGTTGGCTGTCTTTACTCGGGATAAACGCCGCCATACCGCCCATAGCAAACGCACCCCGGCGGTGACAGGTTTTTATCAGTAAACGCGAATAGGCGTTCAGGAACGGTTTATCCATGGTGACGGACTGGCGATCGGGCAGGATACGATCCGGGTGATTTTTCAGGGTTTTGATATAGCTGAAAATATAATCCCAACGGCCGCAATTCAGCCCGACGATGTGATCGCGCAGGGCGTGCAGGATCTCATCCATCTGGAATACTGCTGGCAGCGTTTCAATCAACAACGTCGCTTTAATGGTGCCGCGCGGCAGAGAGAAATGATCTTCGGTAAAGCTGAATACTTCGCTCCACCAGGCAGCTTCCTGCCAGGATTGCGTTTTTGGCAGGTAGAAATACGGGCCGCTACCTTTTGCCAGCAAGGCGTCTACGTTGTGGAAGAAGTAGAGTGCAAAATCAAACAGGCTTCCAGGGATCGGTTCGTTACGCCAGGTGACATGTTTTTCCGGCAAGTGCAGGCCGCGTACACGGCAAACCAATACCGCTGGATCGGGCTTTAGCTGGTAAATTTTTCCGGCTTCGTTCGTCCAGCTAATCGTGCCGTTAATGGCATCGCGCAGGTTAATTTGCCCGTCGATAACTTTGTGCCAGCTTGGTGCCAGGGAGTCTTCAAAGTCGGCCATGAATACTTTGACGTTAGCATTCAGCGCGTTAATCACCATCTTGCGTTCTACCGGCCCGGTTATTTCAACACGTCGGTCGAGTAAATCGGCTGGGATCCCGCGGATAGTCCACTTTGACTCACGAATGGAATGCGTTTCCGAAATAAAATCAGGAAGCTTTCCTGCGTCAATTTCTGCCTGTTGAACGGTGCGTGCCGCCAGCAGTTTATTGCGTTGTGGTGTAAAGCGGGTGACGAGTTCACTCATAAACTCTACTGCATCCGGCGTCAGGATCTGCCGCTCTTGTTCACCAAACGGCTGGCTAAAGGCCAACTCTGCGCTAACTGTCTGTTGTGTCATTGGATTGCTCCCCTCGTCTTATCCCGTCGATAAAGCCAAATTTATCTAGTACGTCCAGTGAGTGATTTTCACTCAACAGACTTAAGACTACTTCATGATTTTATAAAATCAAAAACAATTTCCATTTTTATAATGAAAATCATTTATCACATTGATCTATATGAAGTTAAAATTTATTCAGAGAGGGAATCAGTTTTTATAAAACAAAAAAGGCACCCAAAGGTGCCTTGATCGTAGAGTAGACGGGATGCTGAAACGCTTAATCGAGCGTCGGGTTCATATGACGCAAATCGAATGGAGTGATCTGGTAAACGTAGTAGTTCAGCCAGTTGGTGAAGAGTAAATTCCCGTGGCTACGCCAGGTTGCATGCGGCTTTTTCTGCGGATCGTTATTCGGGAAATAGTTATAGGGCACATCTGGATTCAGACCCGCTTCTACATCACGGAAAAACTCGCCTGAAAGCGTGTGCGCGTCATATTCAGGATGGCCAGTAACAAAAGCAATACGCTTATCTTTGCTGCCGAATAAATACGCATCACCTTCTTCTGATTCAGCCAAAACTTCGAGATCGGTGTAATCACGAATCAAAGAGGCGGGGAAATCCGCGTAGCGAGAGTGTGGTGCCAGGAAGGTGTCATCAAAACCACGTGTCAACAGAGCATGTGGATAGGTGAGGTTATGCTGATACACACCAGACAGTTTATCTTTGCGTGTTTGCTTCGGGATACCGTAGAGAATGTTGAGAGCCGCCTGTACAGCCCAGCAAACGAATAGTGTTGAGGTGACGTGATCTTTTGCCCAGTGGATCACTTGCTCAATTTGCGGCCAGTAAGCCACATCGTTAAATTCCACCAGACCCAGTGGCGCACCGGTAACGATTAGCCCATCAAAATTTTCATCCTGAATATCTTCAAAATTACAGTAGAAATTATTGAGGTGCTCAGCGGGTGTATTGCGGGATTCACGCGAATCAATGCGCAACAGTTGGACGTCGACCTGTAGGGGAGAGTTAGAAAGCAGACGCAAAAACTGGTTCTCCGTCTCAATCTTTTTCGGCATCAGATTAAGTATGAGTACCTTTAGCGGACGGATTTCCTGATTGCTTGCGCGCGATGTTGTCATGACAAAGACGTTCTCATCACGCAGGAAATTGACTGCTGGTAACTCATCCAGGACCCGAATTGGCATAACCTTATATCCTCACAGCATACGTTTAAACGTTTAGACATCCAGATAGCTGAAGATAACTCGGCGCTTGTCAAATGTCGAGTATTCATAAGATAGTTGAAAATGTTTCACTTAAGAGCGGATTCTGGAAATAGTGGATTACACTGGTAATGGATGGGTTTTATAGAGGATTATCATGAGAGAGGCGGAGGGATAGTGAAGTTTTTCTG
>CBCPKK010000027.1:0-99328 GCA_965119215.1 uncultured Buttiauxella sp. | reverse complement strand
TCTTCAATGGTGATAAAAAAGCTGAAGACTGGTTAACAGCTTATCGCAATTTTAACGTTTCAGGTATACCAGTATGGAAATGGACAAAGGCTACCCCACAAATTAACAATCAGGACTTACGAAACCAGCTAATATTGGCATACAAAGATCTCATTAATGATTTGAAAATTAGCGATCTCGCCACAATCAAGAAAAAATATTCTATTGCCTTAGATGAGTATGCAAAAACAGATTTAACTGATGATACTGAAATTTTTTTTGACTCCATTGGTATAGTCAATGCAGTACAAAAAGGAAAGGTCAATTTGAACCCAGACTGGGATAAATTTAAAGTACTAAGTTACCAGAATAATCGAATGTTTTGCCTTGGAGCTGGAGGTGCAAGTCGAAGTTCTCCCATTCAGTTCCTTAACACTGAAGGGAAAAAGATATTTGCATGGAACCCCTTCTTCGCCGTCATTAATAATAAAATGGTGTTAGCTCGCTAATTAATCACTTTTAATTTAAGGAAGATCATTTATGCCACTTGCAGCAAAACTTAACGACCAAGGAACCGAACACGACGGTTTTCATGCCACACCGATAACCGCAGGTTCAGCAACGGTGTTTATTGACGGACTGCCCGCTGCGCGATTAGGCGATCCTTTAGTTGAACACAATGCGCCCCCTCATCACCCGCCGCATCCTCGGGCGATATCAAGTGGTTCAGGGACAGTTTTTTTCGATGGGATCCCTGCCGCCAGAACCGGCGACAGCATCAGTTGTGGTGGCGTTGTCATTGGCAGCGGCACCGTCAATATCGGCTAATAAACAAAAAAGCACTGGGGATAACATCACCCAGTGCTTTTTATAGTCATTCTATTTCACGCAGTCTTAACGACGCTCCAGAACCTCGAAGCAGTAACTGTGTGAGTTACTTTCGTCGGCATCATGGAATTCGCTGAAAGTAGACTGCCACTCGTCCGGCTCGTAATCCGGGAAGTGCGTGTCCCCTTCGACTTCCGCATCAATGTGCGTCAGATACAGGCGCTGTGCTCTTGGCAGGAACTGTTCGTAAACACGCCCACCGCCAATCACCATAACCTCTTCAGCATCGCCACAGGCCTTAATAGCCTCCTCAACGGATGACACCCACTCAACGCGGTCATCGGTGCCAGGCTTGCTGCTAATGACGATATTCTTGCGTCCCGGAAGCGGTCGCCCGATAGATTCCCAGGTCAAACGCCCCATCACGACAGGTTTATTCAGTGTATTACGTTTAAACCAGGCCAGATCGGCAGGCACGTCCCAGGGCATGGCGTTTTCCATGCCAATTACACGATCTACCGCTAATGCAGCAATCAGACTGATCATTCTATTAACCCAAGGGTGGTGAAAAAATTGCCGCCACTATACGGAAAGCGCATTCTTTCGTCGACTGTCCACGAGCCTGTCCGTGAGAATATTTTTGTTCTGCTACTGTAAACGCGTAACGTATTGCTTCCTGATATAACAGTAACAATGAGTTAGCGTAAAATTGCCAGATGTAACGTAAAAAACGCTTAACTGCGGCCATCCGTACACTATAAGTTTACGCAATAGCTGCGGTATAGTTCACCTTTCTTAATCTCTGCCGGACACACTCATGCTGGAAACCACGCTTTTCGTCGCCACCCTTGCCACTTTGGGAATGCTCTCTCCCGGGCCTGATTTTTTTCTGGTCATTAAGAACGCGGCTCGTTATCCGCGCTCGGCGGCGATGATGACTTCACTGGGTGTTATTAGCGGAGTTGCCACGCACATGACTTATTGTGTCGCCGGTTTAGCGGTAGTGATTACGACAACACCGTGGCTGTTCGATGTCCTCAAATATGCCGGTGCCGCGTATTTAATCTGGATTGGTTTCCACGCGCTGTTTGCTCGCGGCGGCAGTAAAATGGATGTCAGCAATGTTGAACGCCAACAAACCACGCTTAAAAAAGCCTTCTTACAGGGTTACTTGTGCAACCTGCTAAACCCGAAAGCGACACTCTTTTTCCTGTCCGTTTTCACCCAGGTCTTGAGTGTGAATTCCGGCACTATGGAGAAACTCTGGTATGCGGGCGTGATTCTGGTTCTGTCCGTTGTCTGGTGGCCGCTGTTGGTCGTATTAATTCAGAGCGAGCCTGTTCGCCGTGGCCTGGCCAAAGCGCAGAAGATTGTCGATAAACTGCTGGGCGGAATGCTGATTGGGCTTGGAATTAAAGTTGCATTGAGCTGATTGTTTGGGCGGGTCAAACCCGCCCATTATTACTACTCTGGCTTCACGGGTGGCTCATCAGTCACCTTCCCCGAATGAATCCCCTCTTCCGTTCCCTGCCAGCCGTGGCGCTGAATCACATTGAGATGCGCACGGTCTTCGCTTATCACCTCAGTCAGCCTCGCGCTGGTGCGTTTAAGCACATCGGCACGTGATGTCCAGTCTGGCGCTGGCACCATCTCTTCCACCATTTGCGTATTGAAACGGCGGAAATGATCGGCTCGTTCACGCGCTTCGTAACTTCCCACGCCCAAACCTTCCAGAGCCCTGCGCCCAACCTTCAATGCACCTTCAAATGTTTCACGTTCTGGCTGCTCAACACCGGCCAGGCGCAGACGAATAAAGTGGTCAAGGTCACGCGCCCGCGCAATCACTTTTAGATGCGGGAAATGCTCCTGCACCAGTTCAGCTAGCTGCATATTGGCATCAGGATCATCGATGGCATTGATCAGCACTTCGGCTTTTGCTGCCCCGGCAGATTCCAGCAAATCTACGCGCGTGGCATCGCCATAAAAGACTTTCGTGCCAAACTTACGCAGCGTTTCAATGTGGTCTGGGTCATGGTCGAGAACCACTACCTTCACGCCGCTGGTCAGCAGCAAACGCCCGGCGATTTGCCCAAAGCGCCCAAAGCCTGCAACTATCACTCGCGGCTGTTCTTCGTCGATTTCATCCGCTTCGCGTATCTGCTCTTTACCTGATTTCTCCAGACGATTCAGTAGCACCAGTAACAGTGGCGTTGCCGCCATTGATAATGCAACGGCAAGAGTGAGCGATTTTGCCCAACTGTCGTCCAGCACCTGTGCCATTTTCGCCGTGCCAAAAATAACAAAGGCAAATTCACTCCCCTGCCCCAACAGGACGGCAAACCAGCGCCGCTGTTTACGTGGCACCGTCAGCGGTTTTGCTACGATCCAGAGCGTGATGATTTTAATCGCCAGGAAGCCGAACAACAGCGCGATAATCCGCAGCGGGTTTTCCTGTAGCGTTCCAAAATCTATCGACATCCCCACGCCGATGAAAAACAGCCCCAGCAACAAACCTTTGAAGGGTTCGATATCGCTTTCCAGCGCATGGCGATATTCAGAACTTGCCAGTAAAACACCCGCGAGAAACGCCCCCATCGCCATTGAAAGCCCGGCTTCTTCCAGCAATAAGCCGAAACCAAACACCATAAATAACGCCATGGCGCTGAAAACTTCACGCAGGCCAGAACGGGCAACAAACCGCAGCAGCGGGCGCGTAACATAACGGCCTAATAATATGACTATCGCCAGCGCACCAACCACTTTCAGCGCCGAAATAGAGAACGCGGCCAGCGTGGTAGTTGCACCACTGCTGGCCAGCAATGGAATCATCGCCACCAGCGGGATTGCGGCAATATCCTGGAATAACAGCACGGCGAACGCGCTACGCCCCATTTGCGAAACGGTCAGGTTACGCTCGTTCATAGCCTGCATTGCGATGGCTGTGGAAGAAAGCGCCAGCGTCAGGCCGATCAATACGGCGACTTGCCAGCGCAAGCCCAGGAACATACAGAACAAACCGAGTAGCAATCCGCACGCCACCATTTGCAGCATACCGCCGCCAAACACTGACGCTCGTAGCGTCCACAAGCGTTGCGGGTCAAGCTCCAGGCCGATGACGAACAGCATCAGCACCACGCCAATTTCCGCAAAGTGCAGAATAGTTTCAGCGTCGGTCACCAGCCTTAATCCCCACGGGCCGATAATGCACCCGGCTATCAGGTAGCCGAGCACCGAACCCAATCCAAGGCGAACCGCAATCGGCACAATAATCGCGGCAGAACCGAGATATATCAGCGCCTGAATCATGCTGTGGCTATCCATGATTCGCCTCCTGCCAGTCGAGTAACCGTTGTTTATACATTTCGGCTTGTACCTCGAGGGTATTTTCGTCACAGACAAAAGTGAAATGGATGGTGAAGTGCGGCAGCCACTTCATGCCGCAATACAACGCCGTGGCCTGCAACGGCTGCCCGAGCACATCAAAACCAGGATGGTCGCCCAGCTCGAAGTGGTTATCTCCGCCACCGGTTGTAACCGCCCACATCACGTTCTTACCGCGCAGCGCCGTACCGCCGTGACCATACGCCCAACCGTGAGAAAGCACTTTGTCGATCCACAGTTTCATCAGCGGTGGCGTGCTGTACCACTGCATCGGATGTTGCCAGATAACCAAATCGGCGCGGCTTAATGCTTCCTGTTCAGCAGCAATATCAATGTTGAAATCGGGGTATAACTCGTAGAGCGAACGCACTTCCACATCAGGCAAAAGCGAGGCCTGTTCAATCATTTTTCGGTTAGCATGCGAGTGTTGCGGGTAAGGATGTGCATAGATAATCAAAATCATAGTATTGCTTGTCCATATGCTCAGTCATCACAGTGTAGACGCTTAACAATAATCAGCCTACATACGTGATTTACTTCACAAAAAAAGGCTCACCGAAGTGAGCCTTATGAACAGAGCAGCCAAAAATTATTTGGTGATCTGCGCGTGCATTTCCTGAACTGAAATCACTTTTTCAGTGGCATCAGCATTTAACGCCATCGCAGTCGCAAAACCGCCGTTCAGCGTGGTGTCGTAGTGCACTTTGTATTGCAGTGCGCTGCGGCGGATGAGTTTGGAATCCTCAATCGCCTGACGGCCAGCGGTGGTGTTAATGATGTAGGTGTATTCGCCATTCTTGATGCGGTCCTGAATGTGCGGACGACCTTCATGCACCTTGTTCACCAGACGTGGGTTAATGCCTGCTTCACCCAGCACAACCGCCGTGCCGTGGGTTGCATCCAGTTCAAAGCCCTGTTTCAGCAGTTTAGCCGCCAGATCCACAACGCGTTTTTTGTCGCCTTCACGCACCGACAGCAGCGCACGGCCTGGTTTACGCATGGTGGACTGGCTGCCGAGCATCGCTTTCGAGAAAGCTTCTGCGAAGGTGCGGCCCACGCCCATCACTTCACCGGTCGAGCGCATTTCTGGCCCTAACAGTGGGTCAACGCCTGGGAATTTGTTGAACGGCAATACCACTTCTTTTACAGAGTAGTAAGGCGGGATGATTTCTTTCGTCATGCCCTGCTCAACCAGCGTTTGCCCAACCATCACGCGTGCGGCAACTTTCGCCAGCTGCATGCCGGTTGCTTTGGAAACAAACGGTACGGTACGCGCAGCACGCGGGTTCACTTCAATCAGGTACACTTCGTTATCTTTCACCGCAAACTGCACGTTCATCAAACCGCGAACTTGCAGCTCGAAGGCCAGTTTCTGCACCTGTTGGCGCATCACGTCCTGGATTTCCTGGCTCAGCGTATAAGCTGGCAGAGAACATGCGGAGTCACCGGAGTGAACACCAGCCTGTTCGATGTGCTCCATGATGCCGCCAATCAGCACGGTTTCACCATCGCAAATTGCATCAACATCCACTTCTACCGCGTCGTCGAGGAAACGGTCCAGCAGCACTGGCGCATCGTTCGAAACGCTAACCGCAGTCTGGAAGTAACGGCGTAAATCGATTTCGTCATAGACGATTTCCATCGCGCGGCCACCCAGAACGTAGGATGGGCGAACAACCAGCGGATAACCGATGTGCGCTGCTTTTTCTACTGCCATTTCGATGGCAGTAACAGTGGCGTTCGCAGGTTGTTTCAGTTTCAGGCGGTCAACCGCGTGCTGGAAGCGCTCACGGTCTTCTGCACGATCGATAGCATCTGGGCTGGTGCCGATAATCGGTACGCCAGCGGCTTCCAGTTCACGAGCCAGTTTCAGTGGCGTCTGGCCACCGTACTGCACGATAACGCCTTTTGGTTTCTCAACGCGGACGATTTCCAGCACGTCTTCGAAGGTAACGGGTTCGAAGTACAGGCGGTCAGACGTGTCGTAGTCGGTTGAAACGGTTTCTGGATTGCAGTTAACCATGATGGTTTCATAACCATCTTCGCGCAGCGCCAGCGAGGCGTGTACGCAGCAGTAGTCAAACTCGATACCCTGGCCGATACGGTTCGGGCCACCACCCAACACCATGATTTTGTCACGGTCGTTGTTCGGGTTAGATTCGCATTCGTCTTCATAAGTGGAGTACATGTACGCGGTGTCGGTAGAGAATTCCGCAGCACAGGTATCAACACGTTTATAAACCGGGTGCAGTTTGAATTGCTCACGCAGTTTGCGGATTTCTGACTCGCGAACGCCAGCCAGTTTAGCCAGGCGCGAATCAGCAAAGCCTTTACGCTTGAGCATACGCAGGAAGTCATAGTCCAGACCGGTAATGCCAATCTCTTCTACTTTCTCTTCCAGGCGAACCAGCTCTTCAATCTGTACCAGGAACCAGCGGTCGATGTTGGTCAGGTTGAATACGCCATCGACGGACAGGCCTGCGCGGAATGCGTCAGCCACGTACCAGATACGATCGGAACCGGCATCTTTCAGCTCGCGGCGGATTTTGGTCAACGCATCAGGCTCATCCAGATCGACTTTCGGATCAAAACCCGCAGCGCCGACTTCAAGGCCGCGCAACGCTTTTTGCATCGATTCCTGGAACGTGCGGCCAATCGCCATCACCTCACCCACAGATTTCATCTGCGTGGTCAGACGGTCGTTAGCACCGACGAATTTTTCGAAATTAAAGCGTGGAATTTTGGTCACAACGTAGTCGATGGACGGTTCGAACGACGCCGGTGTTTTGCCGCCGGTAATGTCGTTCATCAGTTCATCAAGGGTGTAGCCTACAGCCAGTTTGGCTGCCACTTTCGCAATCGGGAAGCCGGTTGCTTTTGATGCCAGCGCAGAAGAACGCGATACGCGCGGGTTCATCTCGATAACAATCAAGCGGCCGTTTTTCGGGTTCACCGAGAACTGCACGTTAGAACCGCCGGTTTCCACGCCGATTTCACGCAGTACCGCCATCGAGGCGTTACGCATGATTTGATATTCTTTGTCGGTCAGTGTCTGAGCAGGAGCCACGGTGATGGAGTCACCCGTGTGAATGCCCATCGGGTCAAAGTTTTCGATAGAGCAAACGATGATGCAGTTGTCGTTTTTATCACGCACCACTTCCATCTCGTACTCTTTCCAGCCAATCAGCGATTCGTCAATCAGCAGCTCTTTGGTTGGTGAAAGATCCAGACCGCGCTCGCAGATTTCTTCGAATTCTTCACGGTTGTAAGCGATACCGCCGCCGCTGCCGCCCATGGTGAATGAAGGACGGATGATGCACGGATAACCCACGTCAGCCGCAACAGCCAGCGCTTCTTCCATGGTGTGCGCAATGCCAGAACGCGCAGTATCAAGGCCGATTTTTTTCATCGCCACGTCGAAACGGCGGCGGTCTTCGGCTTTATCAATCGCATCGGCGGTAGCACCAATCATGGTGACGCCAAACTCGGCCAGCACACCTTCACGTTCCAGCTCCAGCGCACAGTTCAGCGCAGTCTGGCCGCCCATGGTGGGCAGCACAGCGTCCGGGCGCTCTTTCTCAATGATTTTGCGAACCACTTCCCAGTGAATCGGCTCGATGTAAGTCGCATCGGCCATTTCCGGGTCGGTCATAATTGTCGCCGGGTTGGAGTTGACCAGAATGACGCGGTAACCCTCTTCACGCAGCGCTTTACACGCCTGAGCACCGGAGTAGTCGAACTCACACGCCTGGCCGATAACAATGGGGCCTGCGCCGAGGATCAGGATGCTTTTTATATCTGTACGTTTTGGCATTTTCTTAGCTCCTGATTATTTATTTGGCGGTAGAACGGTAGTGCTTAATCAATTCGATAAAGTGGTCAAACAGCGGTGCCGCATCGTGCGGGCCTGGGCTCGCTTCTGGGTGCCCCTGGAAGCTGAACGCCGCTTTATCAGTGCGATGAATGCCTTGCAGCGTGCCATCGAACAGTGACTTGTGTGTGATGCGCAGGTTCGCCGGAAGCGTTGCTTCGTCTACCGCAAAACCGTGGTTCTGAGCGGTAATCATCACGCAATCGCGATCCAAATCTTTAACCGGATGGTTACCGCCGTGGTGACCAAACTTCATCTTCACGGTTTTCGCGCCGCTCGCCAGAGCCAGCAACTGGTGACCCAGACAAATGCCAAACACTGGCACGTCGGTTTCAAGGAAAGATTTGATTGCGCTGATGGCGTAATCACACGGCGCCGGGTCACCTGGGCCGTTCGACAGGAAGATGCCATCTGGATTCATCTTCAGCACTTCTTCTGCTGGCGTTTGTGCCGGTACCACAGTCAGGCGGCAGCCACGGTCAACCAACATACGCAGAATGTTACGCTTCACGCCGTAATCGTAAGCAACGACATGGAAAGGTAAGTCTTCTTCTTTAGCCGCTTCTGGCAAATCGCCTTCAAGCGTCCAGCTCCCTTGCTGCCAGGAGTAAGATTCCTGCGTGGTCACTTCTTTTGCCAGATCCATGCCGTTAAGGCCTGGGAACGCTTTCGCTTTTTCGAGCGCCAGCGCGGCGTCCAGGTTGTCACCGGCAATAATGCAGCCGTTCTGTGCACCTTTCTCGCGCAGGATGCGGGTCAGCTTACGGGTATCGATATCGGCGATGGCCACAATGTTATGGCGCTTGAGGTAAGAAGAAAGGTCTTCGGTATTGCGGTAGTTACTGGCAATCAGTGGTAGGTCACGGATAACGAGGCCTTGCGCATGTACCTGGGAAGATTCTTCGTCAGCAGCATTGGTGCCGACATTGCCGATATGAGGATAAGTAAGAGTGACTAGCTGGCGGGAGTAGGAAGGATCAGTGAGGATTTCTTGATAACCGGTCATTGAGGTATTGAAAACGACTTCCCCAACAGCCTGACCCGATGCCCCGATGGCCCGACCGTGGAATTGGGTTCCGTCTTCCAGAACCAATATTGCTGACTTAATCAAAACACCCTCCAGAGAATAAACAGTCAATTTATCTGCATATTAATTCAAAACCAATTCATGAATCAATGCAAAACAGCCTGTCATTTGGATTTTTGACAAACGGCGGCATTCTAGTGAGCAGCCGGGGAAAAGTCTACCATAAGAGCAACTTTTTATGTGTTTTTTAGCACTCTGATGGAAAAAAGATGAATTGACCGTTGAAATCAACAGCTAACTTATAATGCGTAATCGGTTGCGGACCAGGATGAGTGGGAAAGTGGCACTTGGGGGTATCGAAAGTGGACCAAATGGTCAAAATTGACAGTAAAACAACGAAACAACACCTGTAAAAGCATACTTATGTTAGTTACACATTTAAAAACAATAAAAGCACTTAAAAATGCAACAAATAAAAAAGGGCAATAAAATATTGCCCTCCCAATCAAACAGTTATGATTGTAATAACCACATCACGATGGGTAATAAAGCTTACAAACTATTGAGATCAAGCACATCACGCATATCATAAAGACCATTTTTCATCGCACTCAACCACAATGCAGATCTAACTGCACCATTTGCAAAAGTCATACGACTGGATGCTTTATGGCTGATTTCAATACGCTCGCCGATGTCCGCAAACATCGCCGTATGTTCGCCAATAATGTCGCCTGCACGCACAGTGGCAAAGCCAATAGTGCCTGGAACGCGCTCGCCGGTGTACCCTTCACGGGAATAGACAGCACAATCTTTCAAGTCTTTGTCCATCGCCTGAGCAATAGCTTCGCCCATCGCCAACGCGGTGCCTGACGGCGCATCGACCTTATGACGATGGTGCGCTTCGATGATCTCGATGTCGGTGTAGTCGCCCATCACTTTGGCGGCTTTCTCCAGCAGCTTGAGCATCACATTCACCCCAACGCTAAAGTTGGCGGCAAAGACAATCGGAACGTCTGCTGAGGCGTCGGTAATCGCCTGCTTACCCGCATCGTCAAAACCTGTGGTGCCAATCACCATGCCTTTGCCGTGTTGACGGCAGAAAGCGAGGTGGTTCAGCGTGCCTTCAGGGCGCGTGAAATCGATGAACACATCGAAGTCGTTAACTACCGCTTCAAGGCTGTCACTGACGATGACGCCCGTTTTCGCAACGCCCGCTAATTCACCAGCATCGATTCCCACTAAGGATGAACCCGTACGCTCAAGCGCGGCACCCAGTTTTACGCCATCTAACTGCAATGCCGCCTGAATCAGTTGTCGCCCCATGCGACCACCCGCACCCGCGATTGCAACGCGGACTTGTGACTCATCCATATTTACTCTCTTTCTTTGATTAATCTGCACAGATAACATTCTCAGGTTAACCAGCCCTCTCGTAAGCCGCCACCCGAAAACACCGATAATAAGAAATTTATGACAAAACGCGGGAATTATCAGTAAAAGCCATTATTCCCGTAAAATAATTATGGAATTGAATGAGATTGATACAGTTCCCTGCGTCGCCAGTTCACATCGGCCACCGAATTTCCGGGAAGAATGTCCCCCTGGAGCAATAAATTGAACCTCGGGCTAACTTCGCGCATTAAGCGGCTTTGCAGGATATAAACCGCCTCGATACCCAATTCACGGCATGGCTGATAAGCCCCAACTAACCCCAGAAGTTTTATCTCATCCATTTCATGTGCATAGGCACAACTCATGATGGAGATATCTTCCGGAACCTGGAGATCGTGGTTTTTCAGTTCGCTAAGCACTGCGCGGGCGATAGCGCCGCCACCGCATAAAATGGCTGAGGGCAAATCAGCTCTGGATCGTTGCTGAAGGTATTTTTTGAAATTAGCCCTCGCTTCCAGTTCACCGTAACCTTTTGTGACCAGCAAATGTTCAGACTCATCGAAAGCAAAGTGATGTTCCAGACAAGCTCTTTTAAACCCTTCCAGCCGCTGGATCATGGTTTCCCGACGCAAATCGGTAAATAGCAGCACCGGGCGATGGCCCTTTTCTAACAGGTAATTGGCGGCGCTATAGCCAATCGAATAGTGATCGGGCGAAACACAATCAAGACGCATTTTTTTATCTTTGGCATTAATCGTGACAACAGGTTTATTACTTTCTGCCGCCAGGCGATACAACGAATCGTCATCAATGCCAATGATTATTATGCCATCCACATCTGACTGGCTAATTGAACGCATAAATAATGCCGTATCCGATTCAGTAATATCCAGAGAACATTTTTTGACGTGAATATCGTAACGCGACACCTCCGAAATAACGCCCTGGATAACCTCATAATAATAATGATCACCATGTGGGGTAAAAGCTGCGGCTGGTGCGCAAATGAGTAGTGAATTCATTAATAAGCGGCTGGCGGGGATGTCGCGTAAAATACCCATAATACGCGCATGGGAAAATACTTTCTCTTTCGCCTGCGGGCTGACATTGCTTTTGCCCGCCAGCACTCGGGAAACGGTGCTCGGTGACAGCCCTGTTAACTCGGCTATCTGCTTGATTTTCAACTTACCCGTCATTTTGTGATCGATGCCTCATCCGCAAAGTTAACTTATTTTCACGACTAACCCTTTATAATTCTGTCGTTTTTAATTCTCTTTTCAGGTTGTCGATCTCGTCATGCAATTCCTGTCATAAATAGCGGTTGTGTGCAAAAAAAACCATAACTATGCTCTCAAAAAATGATTCTTGATGAAAATAAACAGTAACTTTTATTGTCCGTATCGAATCCTGATTTGATAAGTGAGAGCCTAATGCAAAGAATCGCTATTATTGGAACCGGTAATATTTCCCATAGCCACATTCAAGGCTATCTGCAATTTCCTGACCGCTGCCAGATTGTCGCACTGGTCGATATTTACCCTGAAAAAGCGGAGGAAAAGAAAAAACATTACGGGCTAACGGAAGCGAAGGTCTACAGCAGCCATAAAGATATTCTTAACGATCCTAATATTGATGTCTTCGATATCTGCACCCCGCCTTATGTCCACGCCGCTATTTCTATTGATGCGCTGAATGCAAGTAAACATGTGCTGTGTGAAAAACCGATGGCCGCCTCTCTTCAGGAGTGCGATGCAATGATTACCGCCGCCGCAGCGAGCGGCAAAACGCTGTCGATTATTGCCCAAAACCGTTTTACCGATGCCTTCTGGCGGCTGAAAAAAGTGCTCGAAAGCAATCAAATAGGCAAGATTTGCCACGCGCAGGTAGATTCTTTCTGGTGGCGCGGGCATTCCTATTACGACCTGTGGTGGCGCGGCACCTGGGAAAAAGAAGGCGGCGGCTGCACGCTAAACCATGCGGTTCACCATATTGATGCCATTCAGTGGATGCTCGGCTTCCCGACAGAAGTGGTCGCCATCACCACCAACGTTTCCCATGACAACGCCGAAGTGGAAGACCTCAGCGCCGCCATTTTCAAATATGACACAGGTGCGCTAACCCAACTTACCGCGTCCGTCGTGCATCACGGCGAAGACCAGAAAATTGTGATTCAGGGCGAGAAAGCGCGGATTTCCGCACCCTGGGATAAATTCGCCAGCATCAGTGCTCCGAACGGTTTCCCGATTGAAGACCGCGATACCTCGCTAGAAAACCAGCTTGAAGACAGCTATCAATCCGTACCGCGCCTTAGCTGGACGCTGCATACCGGGCAAATCGAAAACTTCCTTCATGCTCTGCAAACAGGTACAGCCCCATTAGTGGATGGCCCACAAGGGAAGCGCTCGCTGGAATTGATCACCGCAATCTATAAATCCGCCATCACGCGCAGCATTGTCTCGCTGCCGATCGCCACAAGTGACCCGTATTACCATACCGGCGGCCTGCTCAAACTGGCTCCGCACTTCTTTGAAAAATCGGCATCAGTGGAAAACTTTGCCAACGAAGACGCCATCCCACTGGGTAAAAATATGGAGGCAGATTTATGAGCATCAAAGACGGGATGAATTACGCGCCAAAAGGTAAACCCCAACCCGTAGTGCAGCCTGGCGATTTTACTTTTGCCGCCGCCGCACTCGATCACGGCCATATCTACGGCATGTGTAATGGCCTGATTGAAGCAGGCGCAACACTGAAATGGGTTTACGATCCCGATCCGCAAAAAGTAGAACAGTTTCTTAAACAGTACCCACAGACAAAAGTCGCGCCATCACTAGAGACAATCCTTAGCGATGCCAGCGTGAAGCTGGTTGCCGGAGCTGCGATCCCCGCTGAACGTTGCGCGCTTGGCCTGAAAGTTATGGACGCCGGTAAAGATTACTTCACCGATAAAGCGCCACTGACCACACTTGCTCAACTTGCCGCAGCCAAAGTAAAAGTGGCCGAAACCGGACGTAAATACGCGGTGTATTACAGTGAAAGGTTGCACGTCGAAAGCGCAGTTTTTGCCGGACAACTGGTGCGCGACGGCGCAATTGGCCAAGTACTCCAGACTTTGGGCATGGGGCCGCACCGCGAAGGACAAGGCCGCCCGGACTGGTTCTACGTCAAAGAGCGTTTCGGCGGCATTCTTTGCGACATCGGCAGCCATCAAATTGAACAGTTCCTGTTTTACACCGGCAACAGCGAAGCTCATGTCGTAGCCGCTCAAACGCAGAATTTTGCCCATCCTCAGCACCCTGAATTTGAAGATTTCGGTGATGCGATGCTCAAAGGCGAGAACGGGGCCAGCGGTTATTTCCGCTGCGACTGGTTCACGCCGGAAGGGCTAAGCACCTGGGGCGACGGTCGTCTTACCCTGCTTGGCACCGAAGGGTATATCGAAATTCGCAAATACGTCGATATCACCCGTCAGGAACAGGACGTGGTGTATCTGGTGAATAAAGAAGGTGAATTCCGTTATCCGGTTGCCGGAAAAGTCGGTTTCCTGTTCTTTGGTGAGCTGATTCTTGATTGCCTTAATCGCACCGAAAATGCGATGACTCAGGTACACGCCTTTAAAGCAGCCGAACTGTGTGTGCGAGCGCAAATGCTGGCAAACGGGGTGACTTAATGAAGACAATACAAGCCGCAGTCATCGGGTGTGGTGCAATCCACACCCTGCACGTCGAAGCCATTCAGGCGAATCCGGCCTGCCAGTTGCGGGCCATTGTCGAAACTGACTCGGAAAAAGGTCACAGGCTTGCCGAGCGTTACGGCTGCCGCTATTACGCGGATTTCCGCGAAATGTTATGTGATGACGAGATTGATGTAGTGCATGTTTGTACGCCACATTTCGCTCACAAAGAGATGATTACTGCCGTACTCGTCGCCGGGAAACACGTCTTCACAGAAAAGCCGGTGGCGCTCAATCCTGGCGAAGTGAAAGAGATAAAAAACGTGCTGGCGGTAACCACCGGACAGCTTGGAGTTTGTTACCAGAATCGCCTTAACCCCAGCAGCCAGAAGATAAAAGCGCTGTTAGAGAGCAACGCATTTGGCAAAATGTTAAGCATTAAAGCGGTGCTAACCTGGAGCCGTTCGCAGGATTACTACGCCCAAAGCCCGTGGCGTGGGCGCTTTGCCACCGAAGGCGGCAGCCTTTTAATCAACCAGGCGATTCATACGCTGGACTTAATGCAGTGGTTTGCCGGAGGCATCAATTCAGTAAAAGGAGTCGTGGAAAGTAGTTTTTTGAGCACAGCGACTCAAGCCGAAGACACCGCCATTGCCAATATGGAACTGGCTAACGGCGCGCGCGGAATTTTTTACGCCACCAACTGTAATACCACTGATTCACCGCTGTTTTTAGAGATCCACTGCGAAAACGGCCTGCTGCAACTTCATCACAATAATTTGTGGTTTATTTCAGGAGAGATAAAAGAACTTCTCGCCTGCGATGAAATGCCTCATGAAGATCAAAAATGTTACTGGGGTAGTAGCCATCAACAAGCAATTAATCACTTTTATGCCGATTTAAAAAAGGCGAACAATCATAACTACGTCGATATTCATCAGGCAGAAATATCACTGCGCATGGTCGAAGCTATTTATCAATCTTCGATAACAAGGAGCTGGATAGAAATTTCAGAACAATAAGCCCTTCCTTTCCTCTTAAAAGAAATGGAATAATAATATGAAACCTACAGAACGCAGAGTTGGCTACGGAACAGCCATAGGATACGGTGTTACCGATTTATTTGGCGGTGGCGCTTTCGCCATTATTGGCACCTGGCTGTTATTTTTCTATACCACTTATTGTGGATTATCCGTACTGGAAGCCGGTTCGATATTTGCTATCGCCCGAGTCATTGATGCAGTATTAAGCCCAATAATGGGTTATATCACCGATAATTTTGCTAACACCTGGCTGGGTAGAAAATTTGGCCGCCGCCGATTTTTCTTATTACTCAGCGCCCCGCTGATGTTTTTATACGCCCTGCTGTGGGTCACGGATATGGGCTATTGGTATTATCTCGGCACTTATCTTTCTATCGAACTGCTGTCTGCCATGGTACTGGTTCCGTGGGAAACGTTAGCCGCAGAAATGACCAACCGCTACGCTGAACGCGCCAAATTATCCGGCGTGCGTATGATCTGCTCACAGCTTGGCGGTTTTCTTGCCGTCTCGGTGCCGGGTGTGATTATGCAGTTTACCGGCAAAGATAATCCGATGACGTACACCTACACTGGCCTGCTTTTCTCAGCTATTTTTTGCCTCGCTGTTTTTACCACCTGGATGTGTACCTGGGAGGCCAAAGATGTACGCGAAGAATTTGAGCCTGAGCCGGAAGGTGCAAATAGCGGCAACCTTTGGCATCATTTAAAAAACCTGGTTTTAGATCTCCTCTCTTCATTCAAGATTCGGATATTCCGCCAGCATATTATTATCTACATTGCTTCGTTTACGGCGATGGATGTTTTCGGGTCGGTATTTACTTATTATGTGGTTTACGGATTGCACCAGGATGCCGCTGCGGTTTCAGGTTATTTAAGTGTGGCTGCGTTTGTTTCTGTTCCAGGCACATTTGTTTTCATGATGCTGCTAAGCAAATTAAACTTCACTCCATCTGGTGCTCTGCGTTTATCTTATAGCTGTATATTCGCAGTATTAGCCTTCCTGTTTTATGCCTATATCACCGACATGGCCGTATCCGTAGTGTTATTTTCGTCTGTATTTGTTGTATTAGGGCTCTCCCGCGCAGGCCTTTATTTTATCCCATGGAATATTTACAGCTTTATTCCCGACGTAGATGAAATCGTCACCAAAAAACGCCGTGAGGGAATATTCGCAGGCGTAATGGTATTAACGCGTAAAAGTACCGTAGCGCTGGCCATTATGCTGATTGGCGTGGTGCTGCAAGAAAGCGGCTTCGTGAAAGGCCAGGGTGAGCAACCTATCGAAGCGTTACACGCGATTGTTGGGCTAATGGTCTTTGCTACCGCCGCGTTGCTGGCAATCAGCTTCTACATGTCGTTCAAATTCAAACTGACGCGCGAATCCCACAAAATGCTAATCAAAGAAGTGGCGCGCCTGAAACTCGGTGGGAACCTGGCAGACTGCGATAGGGAAACCCGCAAAGCCATCAAAGATCTTACCGGCTACGACTACGACAAAGTGTGGGGTAACACGCCGGGGCGTAAGACTGTGCCGTCTTTAACGCCAGATTCACCGTAAAGGAGCCAGACAATGCGCACACAATGGAGCAAACAGCAGGCCACAGAGTGGCACAAAAGCCAGGGCTGGATTTGCGGCTTTAACTATCTGCCACGCAGTGCCGTTAACTGGACAGAACTCTGGCAGCAAGAAACTTTTGATACCGCAACAATCGAGCAAGAGCTGGGTTGGGCACAGGAAATTGGCTATAACCAGTTGCGTATCAACTTGCCATTTATTGTCTGGCAGCACGACCGTGACGGGTTACTGGCACGAATCGAACAGTTTTTGAGTATTGCGCAGCGCCACAAAATAAAAGTGATGCTCACGCTGATGGACGACTGTAGTTTTTCCGGTGACGAGCCTTTTTTAGGGCCGCAGAAAGCCCCAGAACCCGGCAAACATAACAGCCAGGCAGCGGCAAGCCCTGGGCGCGAGACAGTTTGCGATCGTGATAAATGGCCGGAGCTTGAGCGTTATGTGCGCGACATTGTGCGCCATTTCAGAACCGACACGCGTATCGCAATCTGGGATTTGTACAACGAGCCTGGCAACCGGGGAACGTTTGCCACCGGACTTGAAGAAACGCTGTTCGACGAAAAACTGGAAGTGTTTGCGCTGGAATTACTGCAACAGGTTTTCGTATGGGCAAGAGAGGAAGATCCGCTACAGCCGCTGACCGTTGGCGCGTGGCATATCTCGCAAGATCCGGATCAACCAGAAACCGAATTTTTCGCCCATCCGATCGATAAGATCGCCGTCCAGCTTTCGGATGTAGTGAGTTTTCATGCTTATCTCGCCACGCCAAAAATGCTCCAGGTTTTACGTTTCTGGCAAAAATTCGACCGTCCTATTCTGTGTACCGAATGGCTGGCGCGTCATGTCGGCAGCGTGATGGAAGAACAGTTGCCGCTGCTCCTGGCGCTAAATGTCGGTTGTTATCAGTGGGGGTTGGTGCGTGGGAAAACGCAAACCACCCTCCCCTGGCCGTCGGTGCGCAAAAGCGGCGTGGATTACGCCCACTTGTGGTTCCACGACGTGCTGGACGAATACGGCATTCCCTTCCGCCACCATGAAATGGCGTTGGTACGCCATTTAACGCGTTGGTGATCCAAAACCGCACGACTCCCGCACCACCAGCGTGGGCGGGAGGATAATGCGTTTTGGCGGCTCGTCATTGCCCTGAATGCGGCTATACAACAACTCTCCGGCTTTACGGCCAATCTCTTTGGCAGCGACAGAAACAGTAGTCAGCGCGGGCTGCACTAGTGACGCCTCTGTGATGTCGTCAAACCCCACCAGCGCAAAATCAACGCCTGGCTGGCGGCCCATTTTACGCAGCGTCTGCATCACGCCCAGCGCCACAATATCCTGATAACACACCGCCGCCGTGATTTCCGGGTAACGGCGGAACAACTCTTCTGCCACGCGTGCGCCATCACTTTGGCTAGCCAGTGACGAAACCACCCACTCGCTGTTTGGCTGAATACGATGCTCCAGTAATTTACTGCTGTAGCCGCCAATACGTTGCGCACGGCTGATAGAGTTTTCACTGCCACCGATAAACGCGATATGGCGATGCCCCAGGCGCAGCAGATGCTGTGTTGCCAGTTGTGTGCCTAAGAAGTTGTCGGTGCCGACGAAATCGAAATCCACATCGTCCATTGGGCGCACCACCATAATCGCCGGAATGTTGCGCCGTTTCAGGGTTTCAAAAAACAGCGGTGGCGTTTCCCTTGCCGCGCACAACACCATCCCGCAGGCGTTATTACGCATCAGAGAATCCACAAACTTTTGCTGCCGAACGCCTGATTCTTCGCTATTTGCCAGAAATAACAGTAAGTCATGGCGTTCCATTTCCTGGCTCAGCCCCGCCGTCATTTCACCGTAAAAAGGGTTGGTGATGTCGTGCAGCAAAAGCCCCACCTGGTTGCTGGTGCGATTGCGTAAATTCGCCGCTGTCTGGTTGTAAACGTAGCCCAAATCATCCAGCGCTTTCAGCACGCGTTGTCGGGTGGCATCAGAAATACGGCCTCGATTGCGCAAAACCATCGACACAGTAGCGGTTGAAACGGCTGCCTGTTTAGCAACCTGGGCAAGGGTAACGGTGCTCATCGGCACTCCTTTGAATGGTGCGATTTTTCACAGATTAATCGAATAACCAAAAAATTGCATTTTCCCGTGTGAATGCCATCACAGATAACTCAAGTTTAGGCCACATCTTGCTAAAAATGGCGGGTTAATCGCGTTTACCACTCTGTTCAAAATGGGTTAATCGATTAATCTTAATTCATCAGAAACAGGGAGAATACTATGCATCCGGCATCATACGATAAGTATCCCGAAGTCCGCGTTTCGGGATTTGACCACCAGGCATGGCAGGGATGGTTAGCCATAAAACAAGGCGTCAGTGAGCAACTCTCGCGCTCAGGGAAAACAGTGCTGGTGATCGACTGTTACCCCGGCGTTCAACTCGACACGCTGCACGCGCAACTCATCACTCACCTTAACCCAGCGCTTGTTATTAATGCCGAATCGGCACGGTTAAGCGAGCAGCACCTGCATGATTTGCTGGCCTATAACCTGACTGACGATCGCGTGTTCGGCGTGCTTTCTTGCCACGAATTAACCGAGTTTTTCTGCCCGCAGAAACTTGCCGCTGCACAGCGCGAAGTCGCAGAAATAACCGAAGGACTGGTAGTCATTTATGGCCCAGGCGCTGCACTTATCCACGCTGGTGACGTGCTGGTTTATGCCGACCTGGCACGCTGGGAAATCCAGCAACGCTTTCGTCGCGGTGAATTAGGTAACTGGGGGGCGAATAATAACGATGAAGATATTCTGCGCCGCTATAAACGCGCCTTTTTCATTGAGTGGCGCGTGTTTGACCGCCATAAAACGCCGCTTTTGAAGCGAGCCGATTTCCTGCTCGATACCAACAATCCAGATAAACCGGCAATGGTTAGCGGTGCCGCACTGCGACACGGCCTGCAACAAACCACACAGCAGCCGTTCCGCGTAGTGCCATTCTTCGACCCTGGCGTTTGGGGCGGGCAATGGATGAAAGACAAGTTTGATCTCGATCCCTCAAAGCCAAATTACGCATGGTGTTTTGACTGTGTGCCCGAGGAGAACAGCCTGTTACTGCGTTTTGGTAATGTGCGGATCGAGATCCCCTCTCAGGATCTGGTGTTGCTCTACCCTCGCCCTTTGCTTGGCGAACGCGTTCACGCCCGCTTTGGTGCGGAGTTCCCGATCCGTTTTGACTTCCTCGATACCATCGGCGGGCAGAATTTAAGTTTCCAGGTTCATCCGATTACGGAATACATCCAGCAGCATTTCGGGATGCATTACACCCAGGATGAAAGCTATTACATGCTGGAAGCCGAACCGGGTGCAGAAGTTTATCTGGGGACAAAAACGGGAATTGATCCACAAGAAATGCTCGACGATCTTGCGAGCGCCCAACGCGGTGAGAAAGCGTTTGATGATCAGAAATTCGTTAACCGCTATCCGGCACGCAAACACGATCACTTCCTGATCCCGGCAGGCACGGTGCATTGCTCAGGATCTGGCGCGATGGTGCTGGAGATCAGCGCCACACCGTACATCTTCACCTTCAAATTATGGGACTGGGGCCGTTTGGGTCTGGATGGTTTGCCACGCCCGGTGCATCTGGAACATGGCGCACAAGTCATTGACTGGCAGCGTGATACACAATGGGTTACTGAGCATCTGGTTAACCATTTTGAACCCATTGCCGAAGGTGACGGCTGGCGTGAAGAACGCACGGGTTTGCATGAGCGCGAGTTCATCGAAACCCGTCGCCACTGGTTTACTCAACCCGTAACACACCATACGCACGGCGGCGTGAATGTGCTGAATCTGGTGGAAGGCGCAGAAGCGCTGGTCGAAAGCCCGAGCGGTGCATTCGAGCCTTTTGTCGTGCATTACGCCGAAACATTCATCATTCCCGCAGCCGTAGGGGAATACCGAATTTCACCTTATGGCAGCGGTAAAAATCAGCAGCTCGCCACCATGAAAGCCTGGGTAAGGGGATAAATATGATCAACGTCATTCTGGCAACACACGGTTCACTGGCAGAGGCTCTGCTGGACAGCAGCAAAATGGTCTACGGCGAATTGCCGCATGTTTTCCCCGTCATGCTCACTGAAAACAAAGGCATCAACAGTTTTGGCGATGAGTTTGCGGCGGTTCTGAAACAGGCCAGCAAAGGAGCCGATGGCGTGGTGGTGTTGTGCGATTTGCAAAGCGGCACGCCGTGGAACGTGGCTTGCCATCATGCCTTCAACCCAGAGACACAACCGCCAGTTACCGTGCTGGCCGGGGTCAACTTCCCCATGCTCCTTTTGAGCGATGAGATAAAAGATCTTCAGGATATCGAGCAAGCCACCGCGCAATTATTGGCTAACACCCAGGACACGCTGGTACAGGCAACGCTTGCTGAAACTGTACAGTCAGATGATTTCTAAGGGGCAACGATGAGCATTTCCTTTGTACGCATTGACGACCGGGTGATCCACGGCCAGTTGGTCACCCGCTGGGCAAAAGAGTTGCCGTGCGATGGCATTATCGCCATCGACGACGCCGTAGCCGCCGACCCGCTGCTTTCCTCGGTGATGAAAGGCGCGGTGCAGGACATCAAAGTCTGGCTGTTTGATACCGCAACCGCGATTGAAAAACTGCCCAAAATCATCGCCAGCGAGAAGCGTTATTTTGTGATTGGCAAATCGCCCATCACGCTAAAAAACATAGAGGAAGCGGGTATCAGCCTGCAAAACAGTAACCGAAAAATCAACGTTGGCCCGATGAGCGCACGAGCCACAACCACCACCATTGGCCCTAATCAGTCTGTGACCCCGGAGGAGGCAGCCGCGTTCGACTACCTCGTGCAGCGCGGGCATCAGATTGAATTTCGTCTGGTGCCCGATGCCAGCTGCTACAGCTGGCAGGACGCTCGCCAAAAACTCAAATAAAGGAGTCCATTATGGCTTTCGAAGCGGCTTTAATCGGCATTCTGTGTTACCTCGGTGCGTTAAGCAGCCCATGGCTGCTGGGACTAACCGGCGGCTGGTATCTGATTACCCGCCCACTGGTTTCAGGGATGCTGGTAGGATTTATTCTCGGCGATGTGCAAACCGGGATTATCATTGGCGTGGCGGTTCAGGCCGTGTATATCGCGATGGTAACCCCCGGTGGTTCGATGCCTGCGGATCTTAACTTTGTTGCCTTCCCGGCAATCGCGCTCGGCATTCTGTCCAATAAAGGCCCGGAAGTGGCTGTGGCACTGGCTGCAACCATCGGTATTGCGGGTACGGTTCTGTTCAACGCCATGATGGTGCTGAACTCCTGGTGGAACCACCGTGCGGATATCGCGCTTGAGAAAGGCGACGAACGCGGCGTGTATCTCAACAGCGCTATCTGGCCGCAAGCCACCAACTTCGTGATGCGTTTTGTGCCAACGTTTATTGCGGTCTATTTCGGCCCGCAGTACATCAATACGTTTATGGATAGCCTGCCGCACATTGTTCTGTCGACGATGAACGTGCTCGGCGGCATTCTGCCCGCTGTCGGTATCGCTATTTTGCTTAAGCAAATCATCAAAAACTACAGCATGTTGATCTACTTCCTGGTGGGGTTTATCTGCATCGTTTTCCTGAAACTGAACATGGTGGCGCTGGTGATTGTCGGGTCGCTGCTGGCGTTAATTCACTACAACTACAAACCCGAGCCGCAGGCTGAACGTGCAGCCTCCTCAACCACCGCTGATGATGAGGATGAATTCTGATGGAAGAACGTAAACTCACTCGCCAGGATCTGCGCCGTTGCTGGCGCAGCTGGATGATGTACAACCTCTCCTCCATGAGCTTTGAGCGCCTCGAATCTTTCGGTTTTTGTTTGAGTATGTTGCCGGTGGCGAAAAAGCTTTATCCCGACGAACAAGAGCGCAAAGAAATGCTCAAACGCCATGCGTCGTTTTACAACACCGAGCCACAGCTTGGCGCGATTGTGAACGGGATGGTGCTGGGCCTTGAAGAAAAGCGAGCCAACGGTGAACCGATTGACGGCGAAACCATCAATACTCTGAAAGTGGGGCTGATGGGGCCAGTGGCGGGCATTGGCGACTCAATGATTCCGGGGATGTTAATCCCTATCCTGCTCAGTATCGGCATGGCGCTGGCGGCGGGTGGGAACATTCTTGGGCCGCTGTTTTACTGTGTTGCATGGCTGGCGATCATCATCCCAGGCTCATGGTTCTTATTTTTGAAAGGCTACCGCATGGGATCGACATCGGTTGAGATGTTGGTCAGCAGTAAATCGACACGTTTGCGTGAAGCGCTGTCGTTACTGGGTGTGTTTGTGATGGGCGGCGTTGCGGCAAGCTACGTAAAACTGGGCACAGGGCTTGAGTTTGTGACCAAAGACGGCGTGAATATTCATGTGCAGCAAATGCTGGACGGGATCTTCCCGAATCTACTGCCGCTGTTGGTGGTGATTGGTACGTGGTATTTGATGGCTAAACGCGGCGTTTCGCCAGTGAAAGCGATGCTGCTGTTACTGGTTCTGGCGGCTGCGGGAGTGGCGGTTGGGTTGTTTGCAGGCTGATTAAGCCCCTCACCCTCTCCACAGGGAGAGGGTGAGGGTTTACTTACAGCAAATTAAGCAGGTCGCTTCTTAGCTCCGCCAGCAGGTTTCCCTGCCCCTTTCGGAGCCACCTTCGCTACAGCAGCAGGTTTCCCGGCAACTTTTGGCGTAGGTTTCGCACCTGTAGCAGGCTTAACGCCAGCAGCAGGTTTAGCGCCCGCGGCGGCTGGTGCACGGCGCTGATGCGTCATTGGTGTGTGCTTCGTCAGTGCCGGACGTGCGCCACGGTTATAACGACGCGCTTCACGCATCTCTTCAATCGTTGGCGAAGGCACCAGGCACTCACGACGGCCACCAATCAGGTGTTTTTTACCCATCGCTTCCAGCGCTTCACGAATCAGCGGCCAGTTAGCCGGATCGTGATAACGCAGCAGCGCTTTATGCAAGCGGCGCTGGCGGTCACCTTTCGGCACCACAACGTCTTCACTCTTGTAGCTAATCTTACCCAGCGGGTTCTTGCCGGTGTAATACATGGTCGTAGAGTTTGCGAGCGGTGACGGATAGAAGTTCTGCACCTGATCCAGACGGAAGCGGTTTTTCTTCAGCCACAGTGCCAGATTCACCATGTCTTCATCACGCGTACCAGGGTGCGCGGAGATAAAGTACGGGATCAGATACTGCTCTTTGCCAGCCTGTTTAGAATAGGTATCAAACAGCTCTTTGAAGCGCTGATAGCTGCCCATTCCCGGTTTCATCATCTTAGACAGCGGCCCTTCTTCGGTATGTTCCGGGGCAATTTTCAGATAACCACCGACGTGGTGCGTCGCCAGCTCTTTGATATAACGCGGATCTTCCACTGCGATGTCGTAACGAACACCAGAAGCGATCAGGATCTTCTTGATGCCTTTCAGTTCACGCGCGCGGCGGTACAGGTTAATCGTCGGCTCATGGTTAGTATCCATGTGCGGACAAATATCCGGATAAACACAAGACAAGCGGCGACAGGTTTGCTCAGCTCGCGGCGACTTACAGCGCAGCATGTACATGTTAGCCGTTGGGCCGCCAAGGTCTGAAACCACACCGGTAAAGCCAGGAACGGTATCTCGCATCGCTTCGATTTCGCTGATTATCGAGTCTTCGGAACGGCTCTGAATAATGCGCCCTTCGTGTTCGGTAATAGAACAGAACGAGCAACCGCCGAAACAGCCACGCATGATATTCACCGAGAAGCGAATCATCTCATAAGCAGGAATACGCGCCTTGCCATAGGCAGGATGCGGAACGCGCTTGTAAGGCAGAGCAAATACGCTGTCCATCTCTTCGGTAGACAGTGGAATAGCAGGCGGATTAATCCAGATGTAACGGTCGCCGTGTTTTTGCATCAATGCACGAGCACAACCAGGGTTGGTTTCGTGGTGCAGAATACGTGAAGCATGCGCGTACAGAACTTTGTCGTTTTTTACTTTTTCGAACGACGGCAGCAACACATAGGTTTTTTCCCACGGTTTCATCGGTGCAGGTTTCACCACGATAGCTTTCGCTTCGTCTATAGGTCCCTGCGGTTTACCTGTTTCTGCACACGGTAAATCTTCACCGTACGGATGTGGGATCGGGTCGATACGGCCAGGCATATCCAGACGCGTTGAATCCACGCCAGACCAGCCCGGCATCGCTTCTTTGCGCATCATAGCGGTGTTACGCACATCGCTAATTTCATCGATAGGCTCACCCGCAGCCAGGCGATGAGCAACTTCCACCAGCGGGCGCTCACCGTTGCCGAAAATCAGCATGTCGGCTTTAGCATCCACAAGTATTGAGCGACGAACGGTATCAGACCAGTAATCGTAATGTGCGGTACGGCGCAGACTTGCTTCAATGCCACCCAGAATGACTGGCACATCGCGCCAGGCTTCTTTACAACGTTGGGTGTAAGCAAGGGATGCACGATCCGGGCGTTTGCCCGCGACGTTATCCGGTGTATACGCATCGTCATGACGCAGTTTACGGTCAGCCGTGTAGCGGTTGATCATGGAGTCCATGTTGCCTGCGGTCACACCGAAAAACAGGTTCGGTTTGCCAAGGCGCATGAAGTCTTCTTTCGTGTTCCAGTCCGGTTGGGCAATGATCCCCACGCGGAAACCCTGGGCTTCCAGCATGCGGCCACAAATAGCCATACCAAAACTCGGATGGTCAACGTAGGCATCTCCGGTAACCAGAATGATGTCACAGCTGTCCCAGCCTAACTCGTCCATTTCCTTGCGTGACATGGGTAAAAATGGTGCCGGGCCGAAACAGGCTGCCCAGTATTGTGGCCACGAAAAGAGTTCGCGATCGGGCTGGATCAAGCTAATAGAGCTCATAATGCTTCCGAAAATATGAATAAAAAATGATTTAAAAATAACCAAAGCCGGCGATTATACGCTGGTATGGGGACAAAAATGAAGGGTTATTACAATGTTAAATTATTACGCCCTTCTCATGCAAAAAGGGCGCTAATTGAATTACGGTGCGGGTTGTACCAGCAGTTGCCCGATAGAGCCACGGTCTGCCATTTCCAGCGTCTGGCTGGTATAAAGGAAGGGGAAATGTTCCCAGGACGGTTGGCCGAAATAGACCAGTAACTCGACCTGCCCATCGACCCAAACCGTGTCTTTCCAGCCTCTGTCTTCACCAAACGGTGCAGCGCCATTGACGTTTTTAATCAGGAAGCTCACACCTTCAATATGGAAAGATTGCGGCATATCTGAACGCACAGTCCAACGCTCCCAGCTGCCTTGCTGAGTCTGAATATCAATACGTTTCATGTCCCAGAGCTGGCCGTTAATACCAGGATCGTCACCAAGCGTAATTTCACGGCTGCGTGCCGGATTACCATTGATAATTTCGTCCGGTAGCAGGCGCATTGGCAGCGTATCCGTCACCAGCGGTAACAGACCTGTTGCACGCAACGTTAAGACCAGCGTAGAGATCAGGATGCTCGAGGGTTCAAAGAAGCCGCGAATACGATCCATAATGCCCGCAGCTTCACCGCAGGTGATCGACACTTCTTTCCCGTCGCTCATATCCACCAGAATTTCGCGGCGTTCACCTGGAGCCAGTGAAAGTTGCTTCACGGAAACCGGTGCCGGAAGAAAACCCTGGTCGCTGGAAATCACAGCCATCGCGCGGCCATCGCTCATTTGCAGCAAATAGCGACGTGAGTTAGAGGCGTTCAGTAAACGCAAACGCACCCAGCCGCGAGAAACCTCAACATACGGCCCCTGCACACCATTCACCAGAAGCGTATCACCCACAAATCCGCCGCTACCCGGCTCTACATATTCAGGTGCACCAAAGTTATCGAGGCGTTTATCCTGAATGATCACCGGGAAGTCATCGACACCATAATGGTTCGGGATCGGTAATGATTTGCTGACTTCATCTTCAATCAGCCACATACCCGCCAGGCCGTTGTAGACCTGTTTTGCCGTGCGGTTAGGGGTGTTAGCGTGATACCAAAGTGTTGCCGCCTGCTGGCGAATCGGCAGAACCGGTGCCCAGTCTACGTTTGGCGACATCATACGTGCCGCGCCACCCATTAACGGGCCTGGAACCTGCAAACCGGCAATCGTCATAGAGATATTTTCTTGCAGACGATTACTGTAAATCATCTTCACGTCATCGCCGTTCCATACGCGGATGGTCGGCCCGAGATAACGTCCGTTCAAACCCCAAACCGGTGCCTTAGCACCGCCGGTAAATGACCAATGTGCCCGCTGTAACGTAAGGAACAAAGGTTGGCCACGGCGAGACTCCAGTAAAGGAGGAACGGGTAAAGGTTGCTGCTGTCCTGCCGCGTTTGCCCTCAGTGGCACCGAGCCTGCACAAAGTGCGACTCCTGATGCCTGTATAAACTGACGCCGACTGAGTGACATAATGACTCCATGAAAACTGACTAACGTGGGGCGGTAAAAAGTGTACCGCCAAAATAAAAGCGATCAACTCGCCTGATTTTTTTCAATTCGACCGGATGCTTCTCGCTCCGCGACTTCTTTATTCAGCTCGTCAATTTTTGCCATCATAATTTCGCGGCAATCGGTGGCGAGTTTGCGTACCTGATCTTTGCCGTAATGGCTGATATCAATCGGTGGCAGCATTTCAACAATCACTAAACCGTTATTCCAACGGTTCATTTTAATTTTATTACTGGTATTAGAAACACACACCGGAATAATTGGAACGCCCGCCGCAATTGCAGCATGGAATGCACCCGTTTTGAATGGCAGCAGGCCACGGCCACGGCTGCGAGTCCCTTCCGGGAACATCCAGACTGAAACATTACGCTTCTTGATTTGAGCGACCACCTGGGAAATGGTGCTGAGGGCTTTCGTGCGATTATCGCGGTCGATAAGCATATTCCCGGTTAACCAATAGATTTGGCCAAAAAATGGGATCCACAGCAGGCTTTTTTTCCCAACGGTAACGGTGGGTGGCTGCACAATACTCGCCGCCGTCACCATGTCGAAATTATTCTGGTGGTTACAGATATAAATCGCCGTCGGATGATTTTCAGCGCCAGCCGGTAAACGGGTTTCTACTTTTAAACCAAAGACCGGTGCCATACGGCCAAAAAGATGGCCAAACGTCGCAACATGGCGCGGGTTACGTGGGCTGAACAGACAATAAATGCAGCCAAAAATGCACACCAGCAGGCAATAAATTACAACAATGATAAAACGTACAATGGATAGCATAACAACCTCAAAAGCCAAAACCGCTGACAAGTATGACTTGCTTTAGCGTAAAACACACCGTTCTGGCGGCATGACTGCCGCCAGATTTCGATTACTCTTCGCTGTCACCCGCACGGACTTGAAGTGGTGAATCCACTTCAACACGATCGATACGTTGTAGGCCACGCATCAGTGTGCCGCGACGGCCGCGCTCGCCCGTAATTTTTTGTAGCTCTTCCGGACGGAGTTTAATTTTACGTTTGCCGACATGCAAAGTAACGGTGCTTTGTGGGGGTAACACAAACAGATGGGCCAGTTTGTCTTCACCTTTTGCCGCTTCTGCAGAAGGAATAGAGATGATTTTATTCCCCTTCCCTTTTGAAAGCTGCGGTAAATCACCCACCGGGAACATCAACATACGGCCCGCAGCGGTTATCGCCAGCAGCATGTCATCAACGCTTGAGATTTCCATTGGCGGCATCACTTTCGCGTTTTCCGGCAACGAAATAAGCGTTTTACCCGCACGGTTTCGCGCGACTAAATCGTTAAAGGTACAAACGAAGCCATAGCCTGCGTCAGATGCCATCAGCAGTTTCTGGTCGTCTGGCGCCATTAATACGTGCTCAACAACGGCACCCGGCGGTGGCGTCAGTTTGCCGGTCAGCGGCTCGCCCTGGCCACGCGCCGACGGCAGCGTAATTGGGTCAAGCGCGTAGCTGCGCCCGGTGGAGTCGATAAACGCAACAGGCTGATTGCTCTTACCTTTTGCTGACCCCAGATAACTGTCGCCCGCTTTGTAGTTTAACCCTTGCGCGTCGATATCATGGCCTTTGGCACTACGCACCCAGCCCATTTGCGACAGCACAATAGTGACCGGCTCGGAAGGCGTCATATCATGCTCACTCATGGCTTTCGCTTCGCCACGTTCACGCAGTGGTGAACGGCGATCGTCGCCATAGGCATCGGAATCGGCCTGCAATTCTTTCTTCAGCAAGGTATTCATTTTGCGTTCGGACGCCAGAATGCCCTGCAACTGGTCACGTTCTTTTTCCAGTTCGGCTTGCTCACCGCGAATCTTCACTTCTTCGAGTTTTGCGAGGTGGCGCAATTTCAGCTCGAGGATAGATTCAGCCTGGGTGTCACTTAATTCGAAACGCGACATCAGCACCGGCTTCGGCTCATCCTCGGTACGAATGATATGAATCACTTCGTCGATATTGAGGAACGCCACCAGCAAACCTTCGAGGATATGCAGGCGTTTGAGCACTTTTTCGAGACGATAGCTAAGACGACGGCGCACCGTTTCACGACGATAAACCAGCCACTCAGTGAGGATTTCCAGCAGGTTTTTTACTGACGGACGGTGATCCAGGCCAATCATGTTGAGGTTAACGCGGTAGCTTTTCTCAAGATCGGTGGTGGCAAACAGGTGGTTCATCACCTGTTCTACGTCGATACGGTTAGAGCGTGGAACAATCACCAGACGCGTCGGGTTTTCGTGGTTCGACTCATCACGCAGGTCTTCAACCATTGGCAGCTTTTTAGCACGCATTTGGTTGGCAATTTGCTCAAGAACACGAGCACCGGAAACCTGGTGCGGCAACGCGGTAATAACCACATCGCCGTCTTCTTTTTTCCACACCGCGCGCATGCGCACAGAGCCACGACCGTTCTGGTAGATTTTACGAATCTCATCACGCGGGGTGATGATTTCAGCTTCCGTTGGGTAGTCCGGCCCCTGAACAATATCAAGCAGTTCATCGAGCGTGGTTTTCGGGTGGTCAATTAAGGTGATGGCGGCTTTCGCCACTTCGCGCAGGTTATGCGGCGGAATGTCGGTTGCCATCCCTACGGCGATGCCGGTGGTGCCGTTAAGCAGAATATTCGGCAGACGCGCGGGCAGCATTTTCGGCTCCTGCATGGTGCCGTCAAAGTTCGGGACGTAATCCACCGTCCCCTGCCCTAACTCACCCAGCAAGACTTCCGCATATTTCGACAGGCGCGATTCGGTATAACGCATCGCGGCGAAGGATTTCGGATCATCCGGCGCACCCCAGTTCCCCTGGCCATCAACCAGCGGGTAACGATAGGAGAACGGCTGCGCCATCAAAACCATGGCTTCATAGCAGGCGCTGTCGCCGTGCGGATGGTATTTACCCAGCACATCACCCACGGTACGGGCGGATTTTTTGAATTTCGCGCTGGAGCTTAATCCCAACTCCGACATCGCATAGACGATACGACGCTGTACGGGCTTTAAACCATCGCCAATGAACGGCAGTGCGCGGTCCATAATGACGTACATGGAATAGTTGAGATACGCATTTTCCGTGAATTCGTGCAGCGCAAGGCGCTCTGCACCATCATGAGTTAAATCACTCATTAATTATTCATCCTCAAACTGACGAGCCGAATGTGGCCACATACCTTAAATAATTCGAGTTGTGGGTAGGCGGCAAGGGAGCTTATCCCCAGGAGCTTACTAAGGTAAGTGACTGGGGTAAGTGAGTGCAGCCAACGCCCCCACAGCTTGAAGTATGACGGGTATAAACGGCGTAATTGCCGCCGATAGTACCCTATATGGCAGTCGTAGTCACAGAGGAGTGAGTATCTTTAGGAAAGTGAAGTGCTAAAAAATGAGCCGCTAATTGCGGCTCATTTGGGGTGCTATTTTACGATGGAAATTTGTTTCACATCGATTTCAACAGAGTTCCAGTCTTTGTCGACTTCACCCTGAATTTCAACAGTGTCTTTCGGTGTGATGGTCTGACCGTTCCAACGTTTGTGGTCGATATCAACATTAATTGTGCCGGCAGCATCGCGGAAGACATAGTGATCCCCACCAATACGCGATTCAATCTTACCGCGCATAGTTACCCAGGTATCATCAGAAAGTGACTTTGCCTGTGCCGTTGTAGTATTGCTACCGCTTGGGCCAACAAAGCCCCCCGCAGTTTGCGTGGTTTGCGCGGCTGGCGCATTCGGATCTGAGAATCCACCTTGCTGTGCTGCGATAGCTGGTGCTGCGGTAATGGCGAGAATAGTCAGAATAGCGGCTATTTTTTTCATTGTTAATTTTCCCTATATGAATGAATGTTTTCTGAGTGCTATTTAACGCTGTAGATCTTAACGCGATCTTAATTTTTCTGCGTAAAAACGATTTTTTTAATAAATTGCGGCGAGCGCCGAATCATCGTGTTTTACCTCTGTACATGCCGAATCAAACGTTATTTACTTCCGGCAAACGGACATTATAGGACAGCCCCATGCGCGTATTACTGATTGAAGACGATAAGCTCATTGGTGACGGACTCAAAGCTGGACTGACGAAAATGGGCTTTATCGTCGACTGGTTTACCGATGGCCTCCAAGGCCAGTCGGCGCTGAGCATGGCACCCTATGACGCAGCGGTACTGGATTTAAGCCTACCAGGAATCGACGGGCTGGATATTCTGAAAACCTGGCGTCGTAACGGCCAAACCGAACCGGTGCTGATTCTAACCGCGCGTGACACGCTTGAACAACGGGTGGAGGGGTTACAGCTCGGTGCTGATGACTATTTGTGTAAACCTTTTGCGTTAATAGAAGTTGCCACCCGGCTTCAGGTTTTAATTCGCCGCAATCATGGACAGGCTCAATCGACCCTGAGACACGCCGGTGTCGAACTTGATCCCATTAAATTAACGGTCACCCTCAGTGGCGAGCCGTTGCAGCTAAAACCCAAAGAATTTGCCTTACTGGAATTATTTATGCGTAACGCAGGGCGCGTATTACCGCGCACGCTTATCGAAGAAAAACTCTATAGCTGGGATAACGATGTTTCCAGGAATGCACTGGAAGTCCATATCCACCATTTACGCCGCAAACTCGGCAGCGGGTTTATTCGCACGGTGCACGGCATTGGTTATACGTTGGGTGAAGAATGATCAAAACGCTGACCCACAGTTTACGCGCCAGGCTTATTGCCGGGTTTATTTTGCTGACGCTCGTGGCATGGATTGGTGCAAGCATCGCTGCCTGGCACCAAACCGGTAAAACCCTCAACAAACTGTTTGATACCCAGCAAGTGCTGTTTGCCAAACGCCTGAGTGCGTTAGAGCTTGATGGCGTGGAAAATGGCACACAGTTACCACGAACCAAAAGCCTGATTTCACATCATCGCGGTAAACAAGACGACGACACGCTGGCCTTTGCTATTTACAACAACCAGGGGCAACTACTGCTCAACGATGGCGATAACGGCAAGCACCTGACTTACAGCTACCATCGCGACGGGTTTATTGATGGCAAACTCGCGGGCGATAACGATATGTGGCGCATGGTATGGGTCACCACGCCGGATGGAAAGTACCGCATCGTCGTCGGGCAGGAATGGGAATATCGTGAAGATCTGGCGCTGGATATTGTTTTGTCGCAGCTCACGCCGTGGCTGATCGCCCTACCGCTGATTCTGCTGATGCTGGTGTGGTTAGTCAGCCGTGCGCTCGCCCCACTCCATAAACTGGCGCATCAATTACGCAATCGCAAGCCTGACGATGCAAGTGAACTGCCGACACAAACGCTGCCACAAGAAGTGCGTCCGTTGGTCGTTGCGCTTAATCAGCTATTTACCCGAACCGGGGAATTTATGCAGCGCGAGCGGCGTTTTACTTCTGATGCGGCACACGAATTACGCAGCCCGCTTGCTGCATTAAAAATACAAGCCGAAGTCGCGCAACTGGCGAAAAACGATGAACCGGTACGGGAACACGCGCTCAATAACCTGACTGTCGGCATCGATCGTGCCACGCGCCTGGTCGATCAGCTACTGACTTTATCGCGTCTGGATTCTTTAGCGGGTCTGGACGATATACAAGAAGTGGCCTTTCAACCGTTGCTACAAAACGCGGTGATGGACGCATACCACGAGGCACAGCGCGAAGGCATTGATATTCGACTGGATATCCAGGACGAGAGTGTTAAGCGCCAGGGGCAACCGTTATTGCTGAGCTTGATGGTCAGAAATGTGGTGGATAATGCCGTGCGTTACAGTCCGCGCGGCAGCGTGGTGGATGTCGTTTTACAAAGCCACGAAATAACGATTACCGATAATGGCCCCGGAGTCAGCCCAGAGTTTTTAGCCTCACTAGGCGAACGCTTCTTCCGCCCGCCCGGGCAGGAAAAAACCGGCAGCGGCCTGGGGTTATCCATTGTCCGGCGCATTGCCGCTTTACACGGTATGCAGGCACTATTTTTGAACACCCCCAACGGGGGGTTCCAGGTACGGATACGCTGGTAAAAACTCGTGTCTTCGTCGGATTATTGCGTTTTAAGCAAAAGTCTTTGCCCGTTTCTGGCATTTTTTCGTGAGATTGATCACTGTACACTCCGCGCCAGACGCAATAATTCGAGGACTAACTATGAGCAACATCTTAATCATCAATGGTGCGAAAAAATTCGCTCATTCTAACGGCCAGCTTAACGACACCCTGACCGACGTCGCGGAAAGTTTTTTGCGCGACCTCGGACATGATGTTCAGGTCACTCGTACCGATAGCGAGTACGACGTAAAAGAAGAAGTCGAAAAATATCTGTGGGCCGATACTGTCATTTATCAGATGCCTGGCTGGTGGATGGGTGCACCGTGGACCATGAAAAAATACATTGATGATGTGTTCACCGAAGGACATGGCTCACTGTATGCCAGCGATGGCCGTACCCGTTCTGACTCTGAGAAAAGATACGGTTCCGGCGGCCTGATTCAGGGTAAAACTTATATGCTTTCTCTGACCTGGAACGCTCCGCTGCAAGCTTTTGAAGACAAAGAACAGTTCTTCCACGGCGTAGGTGTTGACGGTGTTTATCTGGCATTCCACAAAGCTAACCAGTTCCTGGGAATGGAAGGCCTGCCGACGTTTATCGCAAATGACGTGATGAAAGTACCTGATGTTCCGCGTTTTATCGCAGAATACCGCGAGCATCTCGGCAAAATTTTTGCTTAACTGTTGGTCTGCTTACTAAAGGAGTTAGCCATGCTGACCGTTATTGCTGAAATTCGTACCCGTCCGGGTGCTCATCATCGCCAGGCGGTTTTAGACGCCTTCGCAAAAATTATTCCAACCGTGCTGCAAGAAGAAGGCTGCCACGGTTATGCGCCTCTGGTCGACAGTAACGCGCAAGTCGCATTCCAGACTACTGCACCGGATTCCGTGTTCATGCTGGAAAAATGGGAGAGCGTTGCTCACCTGGAAGCTCATCTGCAAACTCAACATATGAAAGATCATAGTGTTGCGGTAAAAGACGATGTGCTGGATGTTCATATCCATATTCTGGAAGACGCAATTAAGTAATTTGCTCAATCCAAAATTAAAGGGAGCGGTGTTTACACCGACTCCCTTTTTTTATTCGTAACAGTCTGAGTCAATTACAGAAAATCAGCCTTGCGGAATGCCTGCAACGCATCTTGTTTCTGCTGCTCGGTCATCGGGCGCAGCGGACGACGTGGATCACCTACATCAATTCCGTGAAGTTTCATGGCAACTTTACCGGCTGCAACCCCACCGTATTGCACCAGAACGCGGATGATGGCGATAACTTTATCCATACACGCCGCCACATCTTGTTGGTCACCACGGTTAAAACTATCAATCAGGCGGTGATACAACGGTGCCGCATAGTTGTAAGTGCTGCCAACTGCGCCAACCGCCCCACATGCCAGACCCGCCGGTAAAAACTCATCCACACCAAACGGAATATCGAACTGGCCGTTATTAACGCGCACACAGCGTTGATATTCATACATATCGCTGGAGTTAAATTTCATGCCGGTGAGGTTCGGAATACGGTCTGCGGCAACTTGCAGGAATTGCTCCATGTCGAGATTCACGCCAGACATACCGGAATGGTAATAGTAAAAACCTTTAGACGGTGCGGCTGCGGCGTTAATTCGGCAGTATTCCACCAGGTCTTCAATGTTACCCGGTTTGAAGAAGCATGGGCCAATCACTGAAGTAGCAAAGATATCCAAAGTTTCGGCGTGGCGGCTAAGTTCAAGGGAATCGGCGATGCTAAGAGCACCGGTATGCAGGGTGATACTCAGCTTACCTGCGCTTGCACTCACCCAACGTTCTGCAACTTTTTTACGTTCTTCGACCGAGCAATGAATGCCTTCACCGGTCGTACCCAGAACGTAGGCACCTTTAACGCCTTGTTTGATCAGGTGTTCTGCAATCCTATCAATAACAGGATAATTGATACTTCCATCGGCGGTAAACGGTGTATGTGGCGCGGCGATTAAGCCAGTTAACTTTTCCATGCAAGCCTCTTTGGAGTTTTACTTCTAATGAATTTTGTTAATGAAGTTTAACTCTATACTAAGGCGACAAATGGAGTGTTGCAACCATGGCAGCATGGCTAAAAAGACTTAATGCGCTGAACTGTGATCAATGCCGCTATACCCAAAATAATTCGAGATTATTTAGCGATATTCAGTGCGTCCATGGTGCGTAATTTACTTTCTCTGGCCTGCTCTGGTGCGGCTTGTACCAACAGGGTATAGAGCAAATCCAGCACAAAGAGCTGCGCCGTTTTAGTGCCTATTGAATCACCTTGCAGCATGCCCTGGCGGTTACCGTTGATCAGGCTAAAGTCAGCGACTGCAATAAGTGGTGACCCCAGATTATGGGTGAGTGCGACCGTTGTTGCGCCCGCTTCTTTGGCAAGATTGAGCGCATGGACAGTTTCAGGGGATGTACCGGTGTGGCTGATGGCAATGGCGACATCGCCCGCTTTTAATAGCGTAGCCTGCATATACATAAAGTGATTATTGGTGACGGCATCAACCCGCAAACCAATGCGCATCAGCTTATGTTTCATGTCTTCTGCAGTAATTCCAGAGGAACCCACGCCGAAGATGTAAACCGAGTTACTGGTTCGCAACGCGTTAACCACCTGATTAACCTGTGCCATATCCAGCAAGTTTAGGGTTTCAGACAGCACGTTGTTAATGGTGCTTTGTAGTTTTAAACCGATGGTGTGCGCATCGTCCAGTTCGCTAATTTCCGCATCCAACAACGGGCTGTTGTTATCTGAATCTGTCGTGGCTAACTCAATGGCCAAATCCATTTTAAAGTCTTGAAAACCTTTATAGCCCAGGGTGCGACAAAAACGAATGACGGTAGCTTCGCCAGCCTGCGTTTCACGCGACAGTTCGGCAATAGAAAGTTGAGTGACCTGTTGCGGAGAGGTCAGAATATAGTGCGCGATACGCTGTGACACGCGCGTCAGGCTATTTTGCATGGCACCCAGAGTATCGAGAATTTTTCCAGGTTTAAGGCGTAGGGCTTGAGGCTCCATAAATTTCCTGCTCTTTAGCGCGTAGGGTGGCGAAACGCCTGTAATAGTACCTTGAAGTATGACGTTAAAAAAAGCGCGATGTAAGCATAGGGGGTATGCGTACATCGCGTCGTCAAAAAAGAAGCACAGCTTTACTACTTAAATATTATTGTGACGTTAAAACGCTAATTTACAGGCAGCGGTAATGCACCTTGATCACCACCTTGCTGATCGTTTGCGACGTTTCACTGATACAGCCTGGTTTGTGCGGTTCGCCCGGGAGAAATATTGCGAACATCCCCGGTTGCATATGCAATGTCTGGCATGGCGATACGGCATCACAAAGCAGATAATCATCGTCTTCATGGTAAATATCTGGTTCTACTGCCGCCCCTATCGGGCCAAAATCAATGCGTTCCTCACCGCTGAGTAACACCTGAATATCCAGATATTCGCGGTGTTGCTCGTAGCGTTTGCTTTGCGGTTCTGCGGTATCAAACGTCATGACATTCATAAAGATGTCATCACCGTCAATTTCATGCCGCCCTGCACTTAAGGTTTCCGGATGAAGTGCCAGCGCCTGTTTTATGATGGCAAGCAACTGAGGTGCAATACCGGTCTGTGCGCTGAGTTCTGAAGTTCGTCCTAAAATCATGATTTCACCTGTTACTCATGGGTTTCATCAAGCGTCAATGGCGGCGCTGAAGCAAATAATGGCGCGAAGATAACGCCGCTGATAACCACACTCAGCGAACCAATTACGCCGTAGAAGAAGAAGTTCAAGTCCGTGGCATAGCGAGCGGCTAACACAGCAACAATACTGATTACGATACCAAGTGCAGCGCTGCCCGCGTTGGCGCGTTTGCAGAAAATGCCCAGCATAAACAGACCGGTCATTGGGCCACCCATCAAGCCAATCAGGCTGTTAAACGCATCCCAGATTTCTGATTCGTCAGCCATTACCAGCCACACCGTCGCGGCACTGCTGAGTACTCCTGCGATAAGAATAATGAGTTTCGCCATCCGCATGCTGTTTTCAGGCGTTCTTTTTTTACTGCTAAGACGCTGATAAATATCGGAGTTAAAGCAGCTGGAGATACTGTTCAGGCTACTGGAAATACTGGACTGCGCGGCAGCAAAAATGGCAGCGATAATCAGACCGGCAATGCCAGGCGGCATTTCTGTCACCACGAACAACGGTAAAATGCCGCCGATGTTAAAGCCCTTCGGCAGTAGATCCGGGTTTTGCTGATAGTAAACAAACAGTGCAGAACCGATGGCAAAGAAGAAGATGGGAACAATGGCCACGAGCTTGGCGTTGGTCAGCAGCGTTTTTTTCGTTTCTTCGATAGAGTCCGTTACGATGTAGCGCTGTACCACGTCCTGGCTTGCGGTGAACTGCTGAATATTGGCAAACAGGAAGCCAATCATCAGAACGGGCACCGTACTTTCCGTCCAGCTCCAGCGGAACTGCGAGGCCGGGAAGAATTTATCAGCATGCTGAGTCACGGTGAAAATCTCACCGATACCGCCCTGAACTTTGAAACAAATCACCACGAAAATCAGCACTGCACTACCAGACAGCAGCAGCCCCTGAATCACGTCGGTCCAGATTACCCCTTCAATGCCGCCCATCCAGGTGTAGATGATGCACATCACGCTAATCAGCAGCACCAGAACCACTGGGTCAATGCCGATAAATGGACGCAAGGCCAGCACGGTTAAGAAGGTAATAATCGCGATGCGGCCAATGTGGAACATCATAAATGAGATGCTGGCGAATAAGCGGCTGCGAACATCGAAACGCGCTTCAAGATATTCGTAGGCCGACGTAACTTTTAGCTTACGGAAGAACGGAATATAGAAATAAAAGACCAGCGGTAATATGGCGATAGCCAGATATTGGCCGAGGATAAACGTCCAGTCAGACGTAAATGCTTTGGCTGGGATCGACATAAAGGTAATCGAGCTTAGCGTGGTAGCAAACACGCTGACACCCGCAGCCCAGCCGGGAATACGACCGCCGCCACGGAAATAGTCATCCGCCGTTTTTTGTCGCTTTGAAAAATAAACACCAACTAACATCATGGCCAGTAAATAGCCGAAAAGAACGAGGTAATTAAAGATGCCGAAAGAATGAGTCGTCATGGCACTTTCCTGCTTATGTTTTTAGTAGGGATGAGGTAACTGTCTGAATTTGTTTTCTTATTAACGATCAGACTATGTGATGTTCAGACCAGAGGGCGGCGCCCATTAACCCCGCATCGTGTTGATAATGAGCGGAATAAATGGGGACGTGGAATGCCGCAGGTAGTGTTGCTAACTGTTGTTCCACTTGTTGACGGTAGCCCTGGGCAAGCCCGACGCTGCCGCCTAAAACGATACATTCGGTATCCAACAAGGCCTTAAGATTGGCAATCAATTGGCAAATGGCCTGCGCTGAACGCGCGACGAGCTGTTGAGCTTGTGGATGGCCTGATTGCGCCTCGGCAAAAATCTCGCGGGCATTTTTGCCTTCAAGTTCTTGCTGAGCACCAGCGGCAATGGCACGCCCGGATGCGATAGCCTCTACGCAGCCAACGCGTCCGCAACCGCACTGTGGGCCATTCGGATCGGCCTGAGTGTGTCCAATGTGGCCTGCAAAAGCATGAGGGCCCGTTAACAGCTCGCCATTGATAACAATGCCGCCGCCAACACCAGTGGAAACCGTGATAAATGTGACGTGCTTAAACTGGCTGGATAAATGGCAATATTCGGCCCACGCCGCAGCCTGAGCATCGTTAAGAACAATGCACGGCAAACCAGTGAGACTTTCAACGGTGGCCTGCAATGGAAATTGATTAAGCCCGCCAAGGTTATCTGGATTAAGCGCAGTTAAAATTCCCTTATCAATGATTCCAGTAGAGGCAATCGCAACCCGTTGCGCTTTCCCCTGATAAGGTTCCACCAATTGCGCTAAAGCCTGTTTCAACGCCTCCGGCGCAGCATTTGAAGGATTCGGGATTTCCATCCGTTGCAATACTTCATGCTGTGCGTTGATAAGCGCCGCGGCCAGTTTGGTGCCGCCGATATCAATGGCAAGTGTGTTCATGGTGTTCTCCGGCTTAACGCTTAACTGCGTGGCTAAACCACTGACAAATATGTTCGATTCGGGTAATCGCGGAGCCGACAGTAACGGCCCAGGCACCGTGGTCGATAGCCTGTGCTGCCAGCTCAGGGGAGTTGTAACGTCCCTCGGCAATAACGCGGCAACCTGCATTACTTAACTCAGACACCATCATCAGATCCGGTTCTTCAGGCGTAATCGCTGTGGTGTAACCAGACATCGTCGTGCCAATAAACTCGACACCTTTATGCTGGCAGTTAAGGCCTTCTTCTACGGTTGAGCTGTCTGCCATCGCCAGTAATCCGTGATGACGAATGCGCGTAAGCAATTCATCAATGGCCACCGGGCGCGGGCGGAACGTGGCGTCAAAAGCAATGATGTCGGCACCCGCTTTTGCCAGCGCATCAACATCATGCAGGAATGGCGTGATGCGTACCGGAGAATCTTCCAGATCGCGTTTAATAATCCCAATAATAGGAACGGAGATGAGTGGGCGTACCGCTTGCAGGTTTTCTATCCCTTCAATGCGGATAGCAACTGCGCCCGCAGAAACAGCGGCTTGAGCCATTGCAGCAACGATATCAGGCTTGTCCATTGAGCTGCCTGGTACGGGTTGGCAAGACACAATCAGTCCACCGCAATCACGTACGCTTTGTTCTAGTCTGGCTAATAGTGACATTCTGCTCCGCCTTGCACATTCAAATGAAGTTTAACTCCAAAAAAGAATAGCGGATGGAGTATTACTATTTCAAGTGACAAACAGGAAAAATGTGAAGGTAGTCATAACACGGTGTGGGTCGTTCGGTATTCAGGGAAGGGTTTTATGTGCGCAGGAGGCATTGTGACTGCACTTTCGGGAAAGGAATTAGAAAATTAGCTCTATCGGAGGCGAAACAGGAACTAGGGATGATCTTGAAGATAAATTCGCAAGCGCTGCAACAATGATGGGTGCTAAATATTATGTGATTACTTCTTTGGCTTTAAAATACCACACCCCTGGCACTACTTAACTTTATAAATAATCATCTGACATTGCGTATCGATATTACTCAATCAGTTTTAAAACCTATTAACACCAGAAAGAGCAAGAATTATCTTGCTCTTTTTTAATTAAATCAGAAGCGGTAACCGATACCAACATTGAAACCATTTAAAGAACGATCGGTACTACCATCATTCAAACTTGAACCTTCATAAGCTAAGTCCAGAACCAGATTAGGAATTGGATTAACTTGCACTCCAAGATTATAGGCAAGTGCCGTTGAGTTATTACTACCGCTAGTATTACCCATATCTACGTAACCACGATCGCCTTCATAGTTTTTCCAGTTATAATTATATTTTACTTTGCTGTAACTGGCACCCAGAAGACCATAAACACTTACAAATTCATTAAAGCGCCAGGCTGGACCCATTGCTAATGAGTAATACTTCACTTGCGCATTGTTATCGATAATATCTTTTTCAGCCAGATAGGAATAATCTTTACTACCACTCATAAATGAAAATGAAGCCATAAGACTCAGCGGTAATTCCCACTCATAACGATATTTTAAATTCATACCGTTAATATTTTTAAAATCCTGAACATGAGCCTGCGCATAACCTGCTGTAATACTTTGTTCCGCCGCATGTGCAACAGAAGACATTCCCAGTACAGAAAGTACAATGCTGGCTAAAAGAGAACGTTTCATAGTGGTATATTTTCCTTAATATTAATGATGTAAATTATCAAACCTCCTGATAACAGGAGGTTTTTACTGCGTAAAACTACTATTTCCCCAAACTCACAAATAACCAAGACTTTTGACTTTAGGCAAATTATTTATTTGGATCGGTTGACCGCGCCATTGAGTTGCCCATTTCGTCCTGGCTCAGGCTTACCGAGGCGCTCCCCCCAGCCAGACTCACACTCCCACCCGAACTAGAGCGTTCGGCTGCTTCGAGTCGGACTATTCGGTGCCCTTTTCGCTGGTCAGCATCAGATTATTACCCATATCAACCCATTCATTTCTTTTCCAGACAGGGTTAAATACCCTATTTAATGGAATTTCGAGTATTTTACCCATCCTATAGCCTAATCCCGAAGCCGCACCGCTTATGATCCCACCTTTAAATGGGGCAGTGTCACCGTCTCGAATTTATGTAATACAAAATCCAAACTCCACTCCCACCGATAAGTCCAAACACCACACCAAATAAACAATATTTTTTCACTTGAAATAACGATATTGGTGTAGGTGACACCAACCAAAAAACAAGCAAAAATGCAATTGTACTTGCCACTGCATAAACTGTTACTAGGTAGATAAAATACAAAAAAGGATTTTTCATTTTTTCCTCTCCTGTATGCCACTTTGAATTATATTCCCTGTTTCTTCCAATGACCCAGCCCCAATAAATCCACCAGTAATACCAGGAACAGGACTCATCTCAACCCCACTAAAAATAAAACCGGATCCTGTTGGTGACTCAATATATTTCAGAGCATTGCCGCTGGCACTCATACCAAACTGGTCTTTGATTAATTTTGATTCCCATGGACTAGTAATGGCAGATCCTACTGCATAACCAATGCCTGTCCCTGCTGCTGCACCGATCATTGCAGTCTGAGAGTTTTGTCCTTCAACCTGACTGGTAAAATATGCATTCCCGACATTTATCGACAAGTTGGAATTCAATGATTTACCTACTCCGCCAGCGCCAGTGATCCCTGCGGTAATAAAATTCAGATAATCAAATTTATCGCCAGTGTTTCCATTCATCAGTTGCACGCCACCATTAGCCGCGTAGCCCATACCTGCACCGATTAATTTACTTCCTATCGTCGCTGATGATGTGAATAGCGAACCACCTCCAGCCATCAATCCCCAGACATTTTCAGGTTCGCCGATAAATGCCAGACCTCTGTCTCCGTTAGTGGAATTACTGTTCAGGTATCCTCAGGCGTTATGCCAAACGCTTGCCGCTCAGCAATATCTCCCAGCGCATTATTCTCCGCCGCATTCTTCCCGGCCTGCGCCCCCGCGGTACTGTCCCCCACCACTCCACCCACAAGCCCCGCGGCCAGTGTATCCTGGTCACGGACAGTGATGGTGCCGCCGCTGACCGCTGAGTTTGTGGTCGAACTGGCGCTACCACTGCTGTTGCCGCCCACCAGTAAACCGTTCGCCATGTTGCCTGCGAACTGGTCGCCTATGCTGCCACCCGAGCTCATCCCCACACTCTGGTGCTCCACATCATATTCAGCGTGGTTATCTATGCTGTTCCAGCCCAGCGTGCCGGTGTCCAGTAGATTGTTCTCCGGGCTACCGGTCGAGCTGATGCTCGCAGCAGCCAGACCACAAGCGTTACTATCCATTAAAAGACCGACTCAAAGCTGAAATCTTTACGGAACCCCTAGCCTGGCTGAGGGTTTTCTATGCAACAAAAAGATCCCGGCGACTTGGCCGGGATTTATTCCTATTTCAAAATATAATCAAACTTCTCATCCCAAGAGAATTGGATGTCTTGCTGCTTTGTTCGTTCGAGGATCTGAACAATCTTGTCAAAGCGCTCACCGAGACGTTGCCTTGATAGATCTGAATGTAACCAGATAATATTAACTGGTCTTTCTACATCAGTACTCAATCGATCCCACAAAGCATCTAAATTCTTTCCATAGTAAGGTCCAAAATCCAGCATTTCAGCAATAATGCTGTGAAAGTCAGCCTCTGTATGCATGTCCTGCCCATCTAGAGTAATGTCTTTTCTAATCATTTCCATGTACCTATCGAAGTGGCTGTATCGTAGTGATCTGTAGTGATATAGAGAAGCCCATCATCGGAATATAACAATCTTGTCCCAGCCTGATTGCTTCTTGACATAGTGTTATCTAACCCAATATCTGCTTCACGCCATACTCGCCCAGGAACGGAAGGTAATACATTGGTTGAGTTTTCAAAAATATCCCCACCAATTTGACCTCCAGGTGTTGTATTGTTTAGTGCTTTTCCTGCCTTCCATCCATTAGACATAGCTTCTGTTTTAGCTACGTAATTTTCAGGTAATTGCCCTGTATTCCGTAAACTATCCACGACTCCATTTGCGGCTTCAGTCGTCTTCAGATCCATTTTCAGTCCTGCATAGTTTGCAGAATTATGCGCTTCAGTATTCATTGCCGTAGAGCCGTCTTTAATTACAGCAAGGAACGCTTTTGCCGCTGCATATTCTATTAGCTTCGCTTCACTCGTTGGCACTCCGCTAGCTACGATCTCAGCAGCTTTCTGCGGCGTCAGATTTCCATCTGCTATAGCACTGACTGGCACACCGAAGAACTCTGCCCAAGCAACCAAAAATCCTTTTGCCGGATCTTGTCCTTCCGGCGTATCGCCTTGAGCATATTTGGTAAATGCTGCTGACATTTCTTCAGGCGTTGCACCATCCTGAATCATCTTTTCAGCCAGAGAATCCGCCCCTTGGAAGTGCTTCGCCCCTTCAGATCCGAAGAGCTCGCTCATGCTCAGCGCATTATTCTCAACCGCATTCTTCCCGGCCTGCGCCCCCGCAATCGCACTCGCGGTACTGTCCCCCACCACTCCACCCACAAGCCCCGCGGCCAGTGTACCCAACGCGCTCAGCGTTTGCTTCTGATCTTCGCTCAGGTCTTTCGGATCAACACCAGGGAACATCTGCTCCGCCAGCAGGTGTGCCATCATTTCGCCGTTCACCGCGCCCGTGGCACCGGCCAGCGCGCTGTTACCGCTGGCTGATGCGGCTATCGCTCCCCAGATGGCATGCTCCAGCGCATTCGTCGCCGCACTGTTCAACGTACCGTCCGGATTGGTCGTCTGCTCATGGATAAGCTGCGCCACATACGGACTCATCCCACCCGTAATCGCCTGTGCCAGATTACCGCCCGCCAGACCCTGTATCACCGACGTCGCCGCCTGCGCCGCCATCTGGTATTTCCCGCCCGTTCCGAACCCAGACGCGTTAAACGCTTTATCATAAAGCGCCTGGAAGACCTGATTGTCGATATCACCGGCTTTTGGCGTTTCGCCCGGATGGTCTTTGCGCCAGGTCGCTTCCGCTTCCTCACGCTGTTCCGGCGTCACATCCTTCATCTGTTCTTTGGCCGCTTTCGTCGCTTCTATCTGCCCCTGCGTACGCACAATATCTGCCGCCTGGCTGCCCAGCTCCCCGATGGCCTGCATTTCCCGCAGCCGCTCCGTTTCTTTCTCACGGTCAAAGATTTCGTCAAGCCCTGGGTTGGCATTTGCCACGTCATGGCTTAAATCATCAACGTTCTGCGCCTGTTTATCCTGGTCACGGACAGTGATGGTGCCGCCGCTGACCGCTGAGTTCGTGGTCGAACTGGCGCTACCACTGCTGTTGCCGCCCACCAGTAAACCGTTCGCCATATTGCCTGCGAACTGGCTGCCGATGCTGCCACCCGAGCTCACCCCCACGCTCTGGTGCTCCACATCATATTCAGCGTGGTTATCTATGCTGTTCCAGCCCAGCGTGCCGGTGTCCAGCAGATTGTTCTCCGGGCTACCGGTCGAGCTGATGACCGCACCGTTGAGCTGTGTATGCTCGCCCACCGTGATATCAAAACCGCCGTTGCCCGCAAAGATACCTGTCTGCTCCTGCACCGCCTCGTAGTTACTGTGCATTTTGTCCTGGCTCAGGCTTACCGAGGCACTGCCACCCGCCATACTCACACTCCCACCCGCGCTGGCGTTCTGCTGCTTCGAGTCGTACTGTTCGGTGTCCTTTTCGCTGGTCAGCGTCAGGTTGCGACCTACGTCCATCGTCACTTTATCGCCACTGATTTGCGCGCCTGTCAGTGTGGTGTCGCGCCCGCTGGTGACCGACAGGTTATTACCCGCATCAATCGTGGTTTCAGTATGGCTGGTACCGTTACCGGTTTCCTTACCTTTGCCTTTGTTAACGCTGGCATTCACCGATATTCCGTTACTGCCGCTGCCGAAGTTTATCCCCACGCCTACGGAGCCACCGTGGCTCTCGTTTTTACCGTCCAGATTGTGGGTGTTCTCTGCCGATATCAGATTCACGTCCCGTGCCGCATCCAGGCTGATGTCGTTACCCGCCCTGATTTGTGTGCCCTGAACCGTGATATCGGTGTCTGTGGCGTTGATGCTGAGGTTGTTCCCCGCTTGTATCGTGCTGCCCTGGCTGTCGTGATTTTTCTGCGTCTGTTCAGACGTCGACGACTGGCTGCCATACGACAGGTTGACGCCAATCAGTGCGCCAGGGTCACCCCCCTGCGCCTGCGACAGTTCTGCACCCTGTGCCGCCTGCACACCACTGAGCACCGACTTCATGCCATCCAGCGCGGCCATGCGCCCGCTGCTTTCCTTGCTGGCATCGTTCGCACTGGTCACTGCCTGGTTTATCGCACTCCCCACCGTGCCCGAGAGCGCCAGCGTCAACCCGCTGCTGCTCTGTTCCACTTTATGGGTGCTGCTGCTGTCGTTGTCCGCAGCCAGGATATCCACCTGCTTACCCTGTAGTGCAATGTTGTTGCCCGCCAGCACGTCAGAGCCTTTTATGGTCAGATTGTTTCCAGCCACCATATTCACATCGCCATTAATGCTACCCACGGTACTGCCTGCGCTGGTCAGCGAAGTCGTGGTATCGGTGGTTTTCAGGTCAGTGGTGCCGTAGCTGATGCCGATGCCGCCCGTGCCACTCAGACCCGTGCTTTTCTCCTGATGCTGATGCAGTTCGTCGCGCTGCTCCGTTGCCGCCGTCACCGTCAGGTTGTTACCGGCAACCAGGTTTACATCCTGCGAGCCTGCCACGCTGCTACCCTGAATCAGCATGTCGTGTCCGGCTGAAAGCGTCACGTTGTTGCCATCAAGCTGACTGCCTACTGCCGTCTGGTCGCTGAAGCTGTTACGGTCAACCGTGGTGGTTTTTGACGTCAGGCTGCTGCTGCCCGTCTGCTTGGTGTACTGGTCAAAACTGCTGTTTGCTGTGCCGTTGACAATGTTCAGGTCATTTCCGGCCTGCACAATAAGATTGTCTTTCGCCGAAATCGTCCCTGCGGTGATATTCACATCATGCCCGGCACCGAGTGCAATCCCCCCACCGGACAGGATTTCCGTGCCCATCTGCTGGCTCTGCGACTGGTGCAGGTAATCGTCACTGCCCCAGTTGACGTTGTTTTTACTGCCGGTGTCTATCGTGGTGAGATTAAGGTTATTCCCGGCCAGTATCGTCGTCTGACTGTCCGCACCGCTGTTGCTGATGCTCGCAGCAGCCAGATTCACATCATGCCCCGCCTGCATCCCGAGGAAGCCGCCGTCGTTCGTCACCGACATGCTACCAATCTGGTCTATCGTAGTACGCGCAAAATCACCGCCGACACTCGTTGCACTGCGTGTGGTCGTCGTGACATTGATGTCGCGTCCTGCCAGTGCCACCAGGCTGTCGCCGCCTTTAATCGTGCCGCCGATATTGTTGATGTCGGTACGCGCCTGCAATGCCACATCGTTACCGCTTATCATGCCGCCAAGGTTGTTGATATTGTTGGCCAGGATCTGCGTGCCCTGCTCCGCGCTGATACGCCCACTGTTGGTTAAATCACCCGTCAGGTTCAGGTTGACGTTTTTCCCCGCCAGCAGTGCACCGCTACCGTCCAGGTCGCCCGGTATGACCTTCGCGTACACCTGCGGCACCAGCACCTGCTGCGTGCTGCCGTCCGGCATCTGCACGGTTTGCGTCACCATCCACACGATGTCGCTGGTGAGTTGACTCATCTGCTCTGCGGTCAGTGCTACGCCCGGTTTCAGCCCCCAGGTTTTTCCAAAGTTGATGCCGTTATCCATCAACATTTTGTACTGTTCTTCGTCGCTTTGCGTACCGCCGAGATAGCGCTGCCCCGTTAACGCCACCACCTGTTCGCGGATAAGACGCTGCTCGTAGAAGCCGTCGCCGAGGCGTTTCTGGATGTTGTTCGGGTCAGTGATGAACGCCTGCATCATGTAATCCGAGCCAAGCCACTGCTTGTTATTGGTGAAACGCGGGTCGGTTTCGACCAGATACGGGCTGTTGCTTTCCGGATGCGCACTGAACAAGCTGTTGTCGGGAATACGAGTATTCGGCCCAACCATGCGGATGATGTCACTACCACCGCCCGTCTGGCTCACTTCAAACGTTTTGCCCTGTGGCAAATCAAACGCCGAGCCTGAACCTGCGGCACCCGGTATGGACACTGTGCCCACAGGCCCGTTTGCCATGCCCGTAGGTCCACCGGCCAGCGCACTCGCCCCGGTCAGCCCCGCCGGTCCGCTAATACTGAGCGCGCCCCCTCCCTGTACCGTTCCGCTGACTGTCGTGCTCTGATGCGCATCCACTGTCGTCCCGCTACCGTCTACCGGGCTGTACTGTGCAAGGGTGCTGGCGTTCAGGCTTATAGCCTGAATCACTGTCGGCGGAGTGTAATCCGAAACTTTCACGCTCGGAGAATCTCCGCCCTTGCTTTGCTTACGTTTGTAGCGCGTAGCGATGCCAACGTCGGTGATTTGTCGCTCTGCCGCCACCTCCACATTATTGAGGTTCGTGGCATTAAGGTTCAGTGTGCCGCCCGCCACTATCTGGCTCTTATCGTTGAGCACATCACCGGCGTTGAGGGTCATATTGCCGCCCGCAATAATCTGCGCCGGGTCACTTTCCGCCACACGGTCTTCGGTGATGGTGCGCGTGTAATCAAAGTGGGTGAATTTATCGCCATCGGTGTTGTGGCATATCACACCTTCGATACAAATTATCCATGTCTCGTCCTTGTCGAGCCTGATGTCATAGTCATTATCGTTGAACATCTGGTCGCCTATGCGGTCGACCTGATACTCAGAAATGTGCTCCTGCGACACCACCACATTTTCAAGACTGAAATGGTCATTGATGTTGTTAAGTGTACCGACGTTGAGACGCATGTTACCTGCTGACTCAATCGTTGCACTGTGGTTGTTAAGCTGGCCCGCCTTTCCGGTGGCGTAATGGTCGGTGTCCAGATACCCACCAAGATACATATTGCCATCACTGTAAATCAGCGCGTGTTCACTGTTATTAAGCGTGCCGACGCCAATATCAAGTTGCTGACGGGCAGCAATAGTGGCCGCCGTGCCACCTTCTTTGCGGTTGTTCAGCGTACCCGCGTCAATCCCCAGCCAGTCGCCGTAAATACGCCCGGTGCCGATGTTATTGAGGGTTTGCGCATGCAGCCAGGTATTGTAACCGTCGAGCAGGCCCCGGTTGCTCAGCATGCCGCTGACGCTCACATCCAGCGTTCCGGCACTCAGCTCACCGTTCGCCGTGTTATTGAGCGAGGCAGCATTGAGCGTAAACGTGTCACCCGCCTGCATCAGATTCTGGTTAATGACATTGCCGGAGGTGGTGAAGTCCAGATTGCCGTTGGCCTGGATTGTACCGCTGTTGATGAAATCGCTGTTCAGGCCAATCGTCATGTCGCCCAGTGACAGCAGTTTGCCGTCACCACTCAAGGTGTTGCTGGTTATTCCCAGCGTCTGACCGGCTTCAATATCGCCCTGGGTGTTAATCAGGCTTCCGGTGTGAATATCAGCCTGGTCCATGGCAGTGATAAGGCCGTTGCTGTTGTTGAGCAGGCCGTTTACGCTGAGCACCACATCGTTATTCGCCAGCACGTCGCCCTGCTGGTTAGCCAGCGCATCTGCCGTGAGGCGAATGTCCCCGCCCTGAATACCCAGCTTTTTATCGCTGCTGTGGGTATTCTGGTTCATGACCTGTGCGGCATTAATCACCAGTTGCTGCGCGGTCTGGATAAGGCCATGCGTGTTGTCGATAACCGACCCAAAGGCATGCAGTGCCATGTCGCCCAACGATTGAATCTGTCCGTCGAGATTGTCGATGGATGCAGTGTTCAGCGTCAGGTCGCCCTGGCTTGCAATATGGCCGGACTGGCTGTTATCAAACACATCGCCCGCGAGGGTAAAATCACCACCAGAGATCAACAGCCCTTGTTGGTTGTTCACGTTACCGGTAAGCAGCGTGATAGCGTCCTGCGCACTGAGTAAACCGTCAGTATTGTCAAAGGCATGACCGTTCGTGTTCCAGGTTAATCCGCCGCCCGACTGAATGCTGCCGCTGTGGTTATTGAGCGCACTACTGCTGGCGTTTAGCCCTGCCAGCGCCACCAGCAATCCCTGCTGGTTATTTACATCGCCAGCGTTAAGAGTTAGCTGCTTGTTGCTGATGATCGCCCCGGCCAGGTTAACGAGCGAGCCGGTTTTCAGCGTTATGTCTCCGCGACTGGTGATGCCGCCTGTGTCACCACTGTGGGTGTTGCTGAGCAATGCCCCCTGGGTGTCAATGCTGAGGCTGTCACCACTCTGGATGGTCCCGCCGTTATCGTTAAGCAGTGTACTGCCGCTGTAACTGAGCACGCCCTGTGCGGCCAGTTGCCCGGCGGTATTGTTCCAGTTCCCGCTGGTCAATACCGCATCAGCACCACTGTACAGGGTGCCGGACTGATTATTCACGTCGCCAGAGGTAAGGTATAAATCATCCACACTGCTGAGCAGGCCGTTTTGCGTATTGCTGAACGTGCCGCCATGGGTATCAAGTACCAGGCTGCTACCGCTTTGCATTGCGCCATTATCGTTAAACAATGCGCTACCGCTGTAGCGGAGCGTACCTTGCGCCGCCAGTACTCCGCGGGTATTGTCCCAGACACCCGTGGTCAGCCATGTATCGCCTGCGCTGTATAACATGCCGGACTGGTTATTCACATTGCCTGAGGTAAGGTGCAAATCGCCGCCGCTGCTGATGCCGCCGGTTTCACCACTTTGCGTGTTGCTGAGCGCCGCACCGTGGGTGTCGAGCGTCAGACTATTGCCGCTTTGTATCACACCACCGTTGTTATTTTGCAGCGTGCTGCCGCTGTAGCTGAGCACCCCCTGTGCCGCCAGTTGTCCGCTGATGTTGTTCCAGCTTCCAGTGGTAAGCCACGCATCACCAGCGCTGTAAATCGTGCCGGACTGGTTGCTCACATTGCCTGAGGTAAGGTGCAAATCGCCGCCGCTGCTGATGCCGCTGGTTTCACCACTTTGCGTGTTGCTGAGCGCCGCATCGTGGGTGTCGAGCGTCAGACTCTTGCCGCTTTGTATCACACCTCCGTTGTCATTTTGCAGTGCGCTGCCGCTGTAGCTAAGCGCACCCGTTGCGGCCAGTTGCCCGGAGGTGTTATCCCAGCTTCCCGTGGTAAGCCACGCATCACTAGCGCTGTAAATCGTGCCGGACTGGTTGCTCACATTACCCGCGGTGAGATGCAAATCTCCCAGGCTGCTGATACCACCGGTTTCTCCACTACGGGTATTACTGAGGGCTGCACCGTGGGTGTCGAGCATCAAATTCTTACCGCTCTGTATCACACCACCGTTGTCATTTTGCAGCGTGCTGCCGCTGTAGCTAAGCGCACCCGTTGCGACCAGTTGCCCGGAGGTGTTATCCCAGCTTCCGGTGGTGAGCCACGCCTCACCAGCGCTGTAAACCGTGCCGGACTGGTTGCTCACATTACCGCTGGTCAGATGTAAATCACCAAAGCTGATAATACCGCCCTGGCTGCCGCTATTCTGGTTAGTCAACGATCCACCACGGGTGTCAAGACTAAGAGTGCCGCCGCTCTGAATCAGTCCGGCGCTGCTGTCCACCTGGCTGGCGGTCAGGTTTATCAGACCATCAGCCGCAATCATCCCTCTGCGGTTATCTATTTCACCCACACTTGTCAGCGTCAGATTATGGTCAGCTACCAGCAGTTTTCCCTGCTGGTTGGTAATTTGTCCTGCCTGAATAGTGAAATCGCCGCCCGATATCATGCTGCCGCTGGTGTTATCCAGCGCGTTTGCCACCGTAATACTCATCGCGTCACGGCCAGTCTGCGTCATGTTGCCGGAACGGTGCGACAGGCTGTCGGCGCTGAGCGTGATGTGCTGCGCCTGTGTGGTCGCGCCATCGAGTTTTAGATTTTTGCCGCTAAGCGCCAGCCCGCCGTTAGTGGCAAGCGTGCCGGATGCAGAGTCAAGTTGCCCAACGTTCACCGTTAATGCGCCATTGCCAGCATGAATAATCGCGCCATTCTGGTTGGTCAGCTTTGCTGTACTGAGCGTGAGATTTTTGCTGTTGCTGGCGATTTGCCCGCCGCTATTATCAATGGCGTTTTGCTGTGCCAGCGTTAAGTCCTGAATACCGAGCTGATTAATCGTGCCCTGTTTGTTGGACAGCGTGCTGCCACCCAGTTGCAGGCGATCGGCTTGTAGTTTGCCGCCGTCGTTACCAAGGACCCCCTTCGTGTTCAGAGTTAATGTCTGAGCCGCAGAAACATTAGCTCGTGCGGTGCTGAGATTGCCCGTGGTGGCGGTCGCAGTGACGTTCGTGCCATATGTCTGGCTGTCACTGATATCCACCGATGAGCCCTGCGCATTCAGTTCGCCTGCGGCAAGATTCTGACCGTGAGCGTTTAACTTGCCTGTCGTGCTCAGCGTTAAGTTTCCCGTGCTGTCGAGTTTGCCATCACTGCTCATCCCGGCGGCTAATACGCCAGTCTGACTGCTGTTGAGGCTAGCGGCGCTGAGCGTCAGGTTTTTTGCCGCAGCAAGGGTGCCACTGTTGGTGACATCCGTTTGGGTTAGCAGGGTAGCGTTACCGGATGCGTACTGCGTACCACTGTTTTGAATACCGCCGCTGGCTGAGAGGGTTAAATCCTGCGCACTGCTCATCGCACCGTTGTTTTCAATGCGCCCGTCTACGGTAAGAGTTACGCTGCCCGCCGACGTACCAATCGTGCCCGCATTGCGCACACCGACTCCGTTCTCGGTGCCAACAAGACGGATTTTACCGGCATACATACCGCCAAGCTGCGAGACGTCCACAGCCAGTTTCGGGCGGGTGCTACCATCATCACCTTTAACATTCATGTTCTGATGAGCGGCATCCACCACATTTCGCCCGGAGGTCACGTTCAGATCATTCGCCCAAATACCGGCGTTCACCTTAACGACACGCGCGATAATGTCGGTGCTGTCCTGGTTCTGGCTGTCCATGCCCCGCCCCTGGATAACAATCTCACCCCGGTTGACATCGTAACCACTGAGTTGCCCGCCGTTGAACTGTGGCTGTCCGGTGGTGAGCGTTGTGCGGTTAGCGTTGATAAAACCGCAGCCATCGCAGGTAATGCCCGCTGGGTTGGCGATCACCAGTTGCGCTTTTTTACCGGCGATTTCAATCACACCGTTGAGCATGCTCGGATCGCGGGAGTTCACCTCGTTGAGGATAATCTTCGCTTCACCTTTCGCCATCCACGGATTACCGGTGACCATGCCGCCGAGTTGCGTCTGGGTGGCGTTGTGCGAGTTATTGAGAATAACGCCGCGCCCGTCAACATCGAACTGGCTGTATTTATTGTGTGAAACACCATTGCTGTTCGGCGTCTGAATGTTGACCTGCGGCGTACCGTTAGCGCTGCTAATGATGGTCGGCTGCTGTTGGCCCGCAGCCGACCCGTCCGCTACCAGGCCAGCCTGGGCGGTAATACTCACACATCCCAGCGCCAGCAACAGGCTGAAATTCAAACGCGAAAGTGAGCTCACGCATTGTGAGAGCGTATGGCCCACACCGGAAGACGGCGAGGAAGAGGCTCGCCCGGATGCGGCAATATCCGCCACTACCATTAACATGCCACGGGCTTTGTTAAAAACAATGCGATAGAGGTTCTTATTCATGCGGGCATCCTTGCAAACGATTCGGGTACGAGTATTGAGAGCGGGTGGGCTGCACGCCACAGGCGTGCCTGTTGCAGGCTGATCTGGCTACCACGGAAATTTTTAACACATTTACCGCGAGTGGCTCCTTTGTGGTACAGCGCACGCATGCAGTATTCAGGGAATAAATAGTCTGTAACCAGCCGCTTCATGTCTATGGTATGCCCAAACGGAGCCACCCAGTCGCGTAGCCACAAGCGCGAACCGCTGAACCAGTCCCGCTCCTGCGTCATGATGCCTGGTTGCTGTAAGTAACGCTGTTCGGCTTCTTCGTCCAGCCACATCCAACTGATAAAGAACACGGCTTTCCCCTGCTCACTCACCAGCATGTATTGCTGTTTTTCGATAATCGGTAGCAGCACGCTGGGTAATGCATTCAGCGCCAGATCGCGGTGAAAATCAGAATGCAGCCATAGCCACACTGCGGCACCCAGCACTTCAGCCTGGCTTGCTTCACCGCCGAGAATACCCGGCGCTATCACGTCAAATGTCCCGATGCGCATCTTAATATTGCCAGTTGAGGTTGAAGCCAAGCGTCACCGGATCGGTGATGAAGCCGTCAGGCTTTGACAGCGGAATGCCTGCAAACATGTCGTAACTCGCCCCCCATAGGCCACCGCGCAGGCCCGTTACCGCACCGGCTAAATGGTTACCCAACAGGTAATCACTACCATGGCCACCGACTTCGCCGTAATCAGCACCAATGTAGAGCGAATGGTTTGGCAGCGGCGTTTGCCAGGAGAAGTCATTACGCACCGTCCAGCCACGATCTGCGCTCAACGTGCGTTCGCCGTCAAAGCCGCGCACGGTCCAGCGCCCGCCAATAGAGAACTGATCCTGTGGCGTAAGAGGTGTGTTACTGATCTGGCGTAGGTACTGCACGTTGTAACGAAAGTTTTGTGCAAGGACAGCAAACGGCACATCCAACTGGGCGTTCATCTGGCCGATTTTGCTCAGCGCAGTGGCCTCATAGAAATACTCTTCCGGGGCGGGTTTCGCACCAAACCAGCGAGTACCGCGTTGATAGCTGATGCCTGCGTCAAACGTCGCTGGGCCAATATAATGACGGTGCTGCAGACCAATTTTCCACGCAGCAGTCTGGCGACGCTGCACGTCCACTTCGGTACCATTGACATAGTTCTTAGAGTCACGGGCAATGACATCGTAGGTAAGAGATGTTTTCTGGCTACCATTGCGATGCAGCACACGGCTCAGTTGCCAGTCGAGATTATTGCTGTTGCCGCTGTAGCGAATGTCGCCGTTATAGCCCGCGGCAGTCTGGAAATAATCGTTATTACTGGCGGTAAAGCTCGTTGCCCAGTAGCCAAAAGGTAAGGAATACTGGCCAGTGTAGTTATGGGTGCCTTTGCCTTCAGGCGCAAACAGTGATGCCCCCGCAGACAAATACAGGGTGTCGCTCAGGCTTAACAGGTTATCGCCATAAAGTGTCACACCGCCCTGATAGCGCCCGGTACTACGCGAACCGGAGTCGTCAAGCGACGCACCAATACGCCACAGACGGCTTTGTTGCCAGCTCAGGGCTATATCGCTCTCACCGGGTTTGTCGCCCGGCACTATTTCCATACTGGCCTGCACAGTGGGCACGCGCTGGAGATTTTCCAACCCCTGCTCGATGTCACGTAAATCCAGCAAATTTCCTTCACGGGCAGGAAATGCGCTATATAGCGAAACGTAGTGACCGCTTTGCGGTGTGAGCAAGACGTTTCGCACGTTGCCCGGAACGATTGCCAACGCCAAATTGCCGCGGGTCAAATCCTGCTGTGGCGCAACCACTCGCGTGGTGACATAGCCATGGTCGATAAGCCTGTTTTGCAGCGTGGTCATCAACAAGTTGATACCGCCCGCACCTAAACAGTTGTCAACCGCCTGATCTGCAATACGTTGCAGGGGCAGCCAGTGCGGCAGCGTGTCTGTGTTTGTCAGTGTGACATTGTGAATGTGAAAACAAGGTGTTTCTGCCGGGAACAGCAATCGACCAGAAAAAGATGAGGGTGCGGAAAGGCGCACCTCCGGAGCTTGAGAGGCTAAAGCAGCTTCGCGTGCACGCTGATTTTCTTGTTGATGAATCAGTTCCTGGTCACCGGGTAATTCAACGGATTGACTATTTTCTGACAGAAACAAAAATAATAACGCAGCGAATAAAGGTGTTAGATAAACACGCAAATTAATACCCTGTTAAATAATTAAGCAACCGAAATGACGATCGTTAGTGACATCACACAAATAGAAACAAATTATTTCACATTGTAATTAATAAAAATAAGAACATGATCAAAAAATAGGGTTTGAATTATTTTTAAACGCTAAATACTTGTAATATTCCCACCCATAAATAATCGACATGAATATAATCCACGTTATTAATTCATGTTAATAATCATTATTAATATGAATTAATAACAAAAAAAACATTCATGGAATGAATATTTAAAAGTAAAATAACTTTATGCAGAAAGTGGTATATGAGGAGGAGTAAGATTTTATCGCTGAATCAGTTTCTGAGGGGGCTAATATAGCGATGTTAACAAATATACCGTAAGTATCGCCTTCCCATTATTTTACTTTACAGAGATAAATGACATCAGGTTTTAACAGCAGTAGTTTGATTTACCTGTATTTCACGTGAGGTTACGTGAAATACAGGCAATAACACGAGACTAAACGTCTAGATCCGCCATGTCGCCTTTATCTTGCAGCCAATTACGACGATCTTCGGAACGTTTCTTCGCCAGCAACATATCCATAATTGCCATTGTTTTGTCGTTGTCTTCATCGTCGATGGTGAGCTGCACCAGGCGGCGGGTATTGGGATCAAGCGTGGTTTCACGTAATTGCAGCGGGTTCATCTCGCCCAGCCCTTTAAAGCGCTGAACGTTCGGTTTCCCTTTCTTACGTTTAAGTTGCTCAAGCACGCCTGCTTTTTCTTCTTCATCTAGCGCGTAATAAACCTCTTTGCCGAGGTCAATGCGGTACAACGGTGGCATGGCGACATAAACGTGCCCACCTCTTACCAGCGAACGGAAGTGGCGTACAAACAGCGCACACAGCAGTGTGGCGATGTGCAAACCATCCGAGTCCGCATCCGCAAGGATACAAACTTTGCCGTAGCGCAGCTGGCTGAGATCTTCGCTATCAGGATCGATACCGATCGCCACCGAAATATCGTGCACTTCTTGTGAAGCGAGCACTTCGTCGGACGCAACTTCCCAGGTGTTAAGGATCTTACCTTTAAGCGGCATGATCGCCTGGTATTCGCGGTCGCGGGCCTGTTTAGCAGAACCACCAGCGGAATCCCCTTCGACCAGGAACAATTCTGTACGACTCAAATCTTGCGCGGAGCAATCTGCCAGTTTGCCAGGTAATGCCGGGCCGCTGGTCAGTTTTTTACGCACCACTTTTTTGGCAGCGCGCATGCGGCGCTGGGCACTGGAAATCGCCAACTCTGCCAGTTGTTCTGCAATCTGAATGTTCTGGTTCAGCCACAGGCTAAATGCATCTTTCACCACACCGGAAACGAATGCTGCGCACTGGCGCGATGACAAGCGTTCTTTGGTTTGCCCGGCAAACTGCGGGTCCTGCATTTTCACAGAAAGCACGTACGCGCAACGTTCCCAGATATCTTCAGCCGAGAGTTTTACGCCACGCGGCAGAATGTTGCGGTATTCGCAAAACTCACGCATCGCATCAAGCAGGCCCTGACGTAAACCGTTAACGTGTGTACCGCCCTGCATGGTTGGGATCAGGTTGACGTAGCTTTCCGTCAGCAGTTCGCCGCCTTCTGGAAGCCACAATAACGCCCAATCAACCTGTTCAACGTCACCGGCAAAGTTGCCTACGAATGGCTTTTCAGGAAGCGTCGGCAGGCCGTTTACCGCTTCGCACAGATAATCCTGCAGACCATCCTGATAGCACCAGCGCTGCTCGGTATTGTTCACTTTGTCAGTAAAAGTGATTTCCACACCCGGACAAAGTACCGCCTTGGCTTTCAGCAAATGGCTTAAACGAGAAACGGAAAAACGTGGGCTGTCGAAGAACGAGGCATCCGGCCAGAAGTGAACGCTGGTACCGGTATTACGTTTACCACAGGTTCCGACTACGGCCAGTTCTTGCACTTTATCGCCGTTTTCAAAAGCGATGCTATATACCTGCGCATCGCGGCGCACAGTGACTTCAACGCGTTTGGACAAGGCGTTGACGACTGAAATACCTACGCCGTGTAAGCCGCCGGAAAATTGGTAGTTTTTGTTGGAGAATTTACCGCCCGCGTGCAGACGGCAAAGAATGAGTTCTACCGCAGGGACGCCTTCTTCCGGGTGAATATCTACCGGCATGCCGCGTCCGTCATCGATGACTTCTAATGACTGATCGGCATGGAGAATAACATCAACACGCTTCGCATGGCCTGCCAGCGCTTCATCCACGCTGTTATCAATGACTTCCTGGCCCATATGGTTTGGACGGCTGGTGTCGGTGTACATTCCCGGGCGGCGGCGAACAGGCTCAAGCCCGGTGAGCACCTCAATGGAATCGGCGTTATAACTGGATTGCGTCATGGTTTATTCGTTCAGATAGCGAAACAGGGATTCGGCAACAGGCCTTAAGGCAGGCCAAGGAAGCCGACGATCTGTGTGAAATAATCTTCGAAGCCCACAAAGGCGTGATTGCCACCGGATTCTACCGTCTGGCGACAGGAGGTGTAGTACGCCACCGCCTGGCGGTAATCAAGCACTTCGTCACCCGTTTGTTGCAATAACCAGATGAGATCTGGCGCTTCTAACGGGTCAACTTGCATGACTTTGAGATCGTAAATATGGCGAGACTCTAGCACATATTGCTGCCCGGTGTAGGGGTTCTCGTTGGTGCCCAGGTATTCGGCCAGCAATTCAAAAGGCCTTACCGCCGGGTTCACGACAACGGCTGGCAGCATAAAACATTGTGATAACCAGGTAGCGTAATAGCCCCCTAAAGACGAGCCCACAACGCCTAACGGTTCACCGCCATGATCCAACACCAGCGACTCCAGCAACTCGGCCGCATCAGCAGGATACGGCGGGAGTTCAGGCACCACCATCTTGATATCTGGATGGTTCTGCGCAAGCCACGCTTGCAGGCTGGTCGCCTTAGCTGAACGCGGCGAACTATTGAAGCCGTGTAAATAAAGTAACGTTGACATCAATACCCTTCTGAAGCGGTATCAGGGTTGAATACCGCTCCTTTCAGGCGGCAAACCTCGGTGGTCACTTCGCCGTTTGGATGAAGTTCCAGCCAACGCCAGCCAGGCTCAATGGTATCAAGTGTGAAATTGGCGCAGTGCGGCTTGAATTGTACGCACGTTGACGGCGTTGCCAGCATACGTCGGCCATTCCAGTCGAGATCTAACTCCTGGTGAATGTGTCCGCACACCAGCGTTTTCACTTTAGGGAATTTTTGCAGGACGTTATCAAGCTCTTGCGCGTTACGCAGGCTATGTTGGTCCAGCCAACTACAGCCAGCCGGGACAGGATGATGATGCAGCAGTAAAAGAGTGTGCCTTTCTGGTGCAGCAGCAAGCTTTCGCTCCAGCCAGTCGAGCTGATAATCGCTCAGTTCACCATGAGGGACACCGAATACCTGGCTGTCCAGCATCAGAATCTGCCAGCTGTCACCGAGGAAAACCTGCTTCGCCGGGGAAATTCCCGCTTCCAACAACGAGCTAAACATCGCCGGTTGGAAATCGTGGTTACCCGGTAGCCAAACGCAAGGCGCAGGGATCTCCGCAATGCCTTCAACAAAGTGTTGGTAGGCCTGCGCGCTGTGATCCTGGGCTAGATCCCCAGTTGCAACGATGAGATCATAGTGACGCTGCTCAGCGAGGATGGCGTCAATAACAGCCTGATAGCTCATCCAGGTATTGATGCCAAGCAACGTTTCGTTCTTTCCAGAGAACAGGTGGGTATCTGTAATTTGCAGTATCCTGATCTGGCCCCCACCGGCCACAGGAAGATTTAACAGGCTTTCCAAATGGTGTCCTTAGGTTTCACCCTCACTAACAAACCGGAACCGCCATCGCTCCATGCGCCAAACAATATCGCAGCCAATCGGCTAGAAACTGGTTAATTTGATGCTTTTCATCGCGTTGATGCAACTTTTTATTAGGGTAATCATAACGCGCTTTGAAACGAAAGATCTGCTGACTTGAACACACTTCCGCGACCATGGCGTCATGATAAAGCCTGACCGACATCGACGGTAGGCTCCAGTAGCTTATCGCCGGGACAGTTTGTTCGATTTGTACAAGCGTAGTGTAACGGGTCGATTCAAGAATAGTGAGTCGATATTGTGCGCTACTGACCTGATAAGTCACTTTTTCACCCACCTCGTCATCACGAGGGAGCAGGCGTCGTAGTTGCGCGAAATTGGTTTCGCACAGGCGCATCATTTCAGGGAAGTCAGGTGTGTAGCGCTTCATGTTTAGTTGTTCCACTCGGCTTTTAATTTCTCATGATGCAGTTGCAGCCAAAGCAGTGCGATGACTGAAGCTGCGTTATCGATTTTCCCTTCTTCGACTAACTGATAAGCCCGTTCCCGGCTCACGACATGAACTCGAATATCTTCGTTTTCATCTGCCAGACCATGAATCCCTTGTGCGTTCGTTGCATCCACTTCCCCCACAAGGATAGATAATCGTTCGCTGGTTCCACCTGGGCTTGCCAGATAGTTGATAACCGGTTTAGTTCGACCCACCACCAGCCCAGCTTCTTCAACTGCTTCGCGGCGCGCAACGTCTTCGACGCTTTCACCTTTTTCAATCATTCCGGCAACCAGTTCGAGCAACCACGGACTTTCACTGGTGTCATATGCCGCAATCCGAATCTGTTCGATTAGTACAACTTCGTCGCGCACAGGGTCATAGGGTAGCAGCACTGCGGCGTGCCCGCGTTCTAAAATTTCACGTCGAACTTCGCCACTCATTTCGCCATTAAACAAGCGATGGCGGAATCGATAAAGATCCAGCGAAAAAAAACCGCTATAAAGCGTTTCCCGTGCAATAATTTCAACATCGTTTTTGCCTAAGGTGACAAGTTGAGAGTTTTGCTTAGTCATGGTGGTTTCCTGATTTTTTATGGTTATGAAATGCGTAATTTCAAGCCAGTGCGACTGCCGTTTCTGTTTCTATATGGTAGATTGATGAAAATTAAGGGCAGATGGCACATTACGCCAAGCAGCCCAGCTGACAGACTCTGCTAGAATCGGCGATCATTTTCGGCTCTTGTCAGCGCTAACAAACTAATTCTGCTTCACAACAAGGAATGCAAATGAAGAAACTGCTCCCAATTCTTATCGGTCTGAGCCTAACGGGTTTCAGTGCCATGAGCCAGGCAGAAAACCTGATGCAGGTTTATCAGCAGGCACGTTTAAGCAACCCGGACTTGCGTAAATCCGCTGCTGACCGTGATGCCGCATTCGAAAAAATTAACGAAGCACGCAGCCCGTTGCTGCCACAGCTCGGCCTTGGCGCAGATTACGGTTACAACAATGGTTACCGTGATACTAATGGCGTCAACTCCAATGCCACCAGCGCGTCGTTGTCATTAACACAAACCATTTTTGATATGTCGAAATGGCGTCAACTGACCCTGCAAGAAAAATCTGCGGGCATTCAGGATGTAACCTATCAGACAGATCAACAGACGCTTATCCTGAATACGGCAACCGCCTATTTTAACGTGCTAAGTGCTATCGATGCGCTTTCCTACACAGAAGCTCAAAAACAGGCGATTTATCGTCAGTTAGATCAAACCACTCAGCGCTTTAACGTAGGCCTGGTCGCCATTACCGACGTGCAAAACGCCCGTGCGCAATACGATAACGTATTAGCGAACGAAGTGACTGCACGGAATAATCTGGATAACGCGGTAGAAACGCTGCGCCAGGTGACCGGTAATTACTATCCATCCCTTGCGTCGCTGAATGTTGACGGTTTTAAAACCAGTAAACCTGATAACGTTAATAATCTGCTGAAAAATGCAGAAAAAAGTAACCTGGCATTGTTACAAGCGCGCTTGTCTCAGGACTTAGCTCGTGAGCAGATTCGCTATGCCGAAACTGGTCATATGCCGACTGTGGGTTTAACTGCTTCTACTGGTGTGTCAGACACCACATACAGCGGTTCTAAAACCAATAGCTCGCAGTACGATGACAGCAATATGGGCCAGAACAAAATCGGCATTAACTTCTCGCTGCCGCTATATCAGGGTGGCCAGGTCAACTCGCAAGTGAAACAAGCGCAATACAACTTTGTGGGTGCCAGTGAGCAACTGGAAGGCGCACATCGTAGCGTGGTGCAGAATGTACGTTCATCGTTTAACAACATGAATGCTTCTATCAGCACCATCAATGCGTACAAACAAGCGGTTGTGTCTGCGCAGAGTTCTTTGGATGCCATGGAAGCCGGTTATTCAGTGGGTACTCGTACCATCGTTGATGTGTTAGATGCGACGACTACGCTGTATAACGCAAAACAACAACTCTCAAGTGCACGTTATAACTACCTGATTAACCAGCTTAATATTAAGCAAGCATTGGGTACACTTAACGAGCAAGACTTGGTTGAGCTGAACAGTACACTGGGTAAACCTGTTTCAACTACTGCAGATAGCGTTGCGCCAGAAACGCCTGACCAAAATGCTCGCGCAGATGGTTATACAGGCGACACAGCGGCAACTACTGCGACCGCAACACCTGCGAAAGCGACTCCAGCTTCAGCAACTAGCAAGAAATCAGCTAACCCATTCGGTAACTGATCATAGTTTGCGGGGGCGTGGCAACATGCCCCCGTCACAACTTGAGCCTTTTAACGTAAGGCAACGTAAAGATCCCCCCGCAAACGCCCGTCATCGCTTTAATTTCAACCATGCATCCCCTATTCTAAGCACAATGTAAGCTTTACTCCTTTGGGCTCAGGACAGATAAATGAAACGGACAAAAACTATAAACCACGCATCGTTCCGCAAAAACTGGGGCGCTCGCCATTTAACGCCGGTTGCTTTGGCGGTTACCGCAGTGTTTATGCTCGCCGGTTGTGAACAAAACGATGAAACAGTCTCCATGTATCAAAACGCGGATGACTGTTCACAAGCCAACCCAGGCAAAAGTGCCGAATGTACGACGGCCTTCAATAACGCGCAAAAAGAAGCTGTACGTACTGCGCCGAAATACGCTTCACGCGAAGAATGTATCGCTGAATTTGGTGAAGGCCAATGCCAGCAAGCACCTGCTCAGGCGGGTATGACAGGTGAACAGGCCCAGGCGCAGCCACAGCAAAGTGGTAGTTTCTGGATGCCTCTGATGGCCGGCTACATGATGGGCCGCATGATGGGCGGTGGTGCAGGCTTCGCGCAGCAGCCACTGTTCTCCTCGAAGAACCCAGCAAGCCCGGCTTATGGTAAATATGCCGATGCCAGCGGTAAGAGCTACGGAGCTGCTACACCGGGCCGTACCACAACCGTGCCGAAAACGGCCATGGCACCAAAACCGGCAACCACCAGCACGGTAACTCGTGGCGGTTTCGGTGATTCTGTTGCTAAGCAATCAACCATGCAGCGCAGCAGCGCAACAGGTTCTTCTCGCTCCATGGGTGGCTAAGCATTATGGAAAGAATTGCAATTACCGAGCGCCCGGACTGGCGCGAAAAAGCCACAGAATACGGTTTCAATTTTCACACCATGTATGGCGAACCGTACTGGTGTGAAGACGCTTATTACAAGCTGACACTTCCACAGGTTGAACGCCTGGAAGACGTCACGGCTGAACTGCATCAGATGTGCCTGAAGGTTGTCGAGAAAGTGGTGGGCAGCGATGAGCTGTTGGCTAAATTCCGTATTCCTAAACACACCTGGGAGTTTGTGCGTCAGTCATGGCTCACTCAGCAACCCTCACTGTATTCGCGTCTGGATATCGCATGGGACGGCGTTGGCGAACCAAAGCTGCTCGAGAATAATGCCGATACGCCAACGTCTTTATACGAAGCTGCGTTTTTCCAGTGGATCTGGCTTGAAGATCAGATTCAGGCCGGGAATCTGCCTGCGGGCAGCGATCAATTCAACAGCCTGCAAGAAAAGCTGATCGAGCGTTTTGCTCAATTGAAGGAGCAATACGGTTTCAACCTGCTGCATTTTGCGTGCTGCCAGGACACCGTAGAAGATCGCGGCACGGTTCAGTATCTGCAAGATTGCGCAGCGGAAGCCGAAGTGGCAACCGAATTCCTGTACATGGAAGAGATTGGTCTGGGCGAAAGAGGCCAGTTTACTGATTTGCAGGATCAGGTTATTAGCAACCTGTTCAAACTGTATCCGTGGGAATTTATGCTGCGTGAAGTGTTCTCCACCAAGCTCGAAGATGCTGGCGTGCGCTGGCTGGAACCGGCCTGGAAGAGCATTATCTCCAACAAAGCGTTGCTGCCACTGCTGTGGGAAATGTTCCCGGATCATCCAAACTTGCTGCCTGCTTATTTTGCCGAAGATAACTATCCGGCGATGGATAAGTATGTCGTGAAGCCAATCTTCTCCCGTGAAGGCGCTAACGTAAAGATCATCGAAAATGGCGAAGAAGTTGCGCGTGTCGATGGCCCGTACGGCGAGGAAGGCATGATCGTCCAGCAGTTCTATCAGTTGCCAAAATTTGGTGACAGCTATGTTGTGTTAGGCAGCTGGCTAATCAACGATCAACCTGCGGGCATTGGTATTCGTGAAGATCGTGAGTTAATTACTCAGGATCTTTCACGCTTCTATCCGCACGTGTTTGTAGAGTAATTCCTGTGCCCCTTCTCCGCTGGAGAAGGGGCACAGCATCAGCCAATCTGCACCGAAAGCATACTCAACGACCCCATTTCTATGCCATCTACCGGTAACGTTATCGCTTCTTTCCCATCCCATGCCCCCAAAACATAGAGCAATGGCAAATAGTGATCGGCCGTAGGGTTGGATAACGAACCGCCTTCATGCTGCAAATAATTTACCAGTGGGTGCTCGGCGACAGGCCCAAGCCATGTGAGGTTATCTTTCACATATTGGTTAAATGACTCAGCCCATGGATATGGCGTGTTTTCACCATGCCAGCGCGCGGTCCGCAAGTTATGAACCACGTTGCCGCTGGCAATGAGCATAATGCCCTGGTCACGCAATGACGCCAGCTTACGGCCAATTTCAAAATGCCAGGCTGCTGGTTTAGTGCTGTCGACACTGAGTTGCACCATTGGAATATCAGCATTCGGGTACATCTTAATCAGAACGCCCCATGAACCGTGGTCAAATCCCCAGGCTTCTTTATCCTGCATCACCGGAACAGGCGCCAGAAGGTCAACTAATTGCTGAGCCAGTCCAGGGGAGCCCGGAGCCGGATAATGGGTATCGTACAGCGCCTGCGGGAAACCACCGAAATCATGGATGGTTTTTGGCGTTTCCATTGCGGTGACGCCGGTGCCTTTAGTGAACCAGTGCGCAGATACCACCACAATTGCTTTCGGCTGCGGTAAGGTCTCTCCCAAATGCCGCCACGCCTGGGTATAGTGATTATCTTCCAGCACGTTCATTGGGCTACCGTGTCCGACGAACAGCGCGGGCATTCTTTGAGTTGTCATGGTGATGTCCTTTATCGGAAATGTCAGTTTATGAACACCACAGTACGCGCTTTTATGTTTTGAAGAACTCAGATAAGCATGATGAAGATCTTCAGAAAATTTGAATGTAAGCGATGTGTAAAGCTTCTCATCTGGCTCTCGATTTTTATCACATCGCACATTAATATAAATGAGAATCATTATCAAAAGGAGCAATGAATGTCAGTACCCTTGATTCTGACCCTATTAGCAGGGGGAGCCACGTTTATTGGCGCCTTTCTAGGCGTACTCGGCCAGAAACCATCAAACCGTGTGCTGGCATTTTCTCTCGGTTTTGCCGCGGGCATAATGCTGCTTATCTCATTGATGGAGATGTTGCCTGCAGCACTTCATACCGAAGGAATGTCGCCAGTATTGGGTTACGGCATGTTTATGCTGGGCCTGTTGGGTTACTTCGCCCTTGACCGCGCCCTGCCCCATGCGCATCCGCAAGATTTGATGGACAGCAAACCGCAGCCTCGTAATCTGCGACGCACGGCGTTATTGCTGACTCTTGGCATAAGCCTGCACAACTTCCCGGAAGGCGTTGCGACATACGTTACCGCCAGCAGCAATCTGGAATTGGGCATGGGCATCGCGCTTGCCGTGGCATTGCACAATATTCCTGAAGGATTAGCCGTTGCAGGCCCTGTGTATGCGGCGACGGGTTCAAAACGCAAAGCTATTTTCTGGGCGGGAATATCAGGACTTGCCGAAATTCTGGGTGGTGTGCTGGCCTGGCTCATTCTCGGGCCGATGGTATCACCGGTTGTGATGGCGGCGATTATGGCAGCTGTCGCAGGGATTATGGTGGCGCTGTCGGTCGATGAGCTGATGCCGCTCGCTAAAGAGATCGATCCCCATAACAACCCGAGTTATGGCGTACTTTGCGGTATGGCGGTAATGGGATTTAGTCTGACGCTGCTACAAACAAACGGAATTGGTTGATACTCGTCATACTTGAAAAGAAAGCCCGGTGTAGAAACCGGGCTTTTTACATCTTAGCTAGCTTTGCGTTCGTGAGCCTGGCGATACTCAACCAGATCTTCAATCGTCACAACAGCCATGTTGTGCTGGCGGGCAAAGGTGATGCACTCAGGTGCTCGCGCCATGCTGCCATCATCGTTCGTCAGTTCACACAACACACCGGCAGATTTGAAACCAGCAAGGGTGACCAAATCAATCGTAGCTTCTGTGTGGCCGCCACGGGTTAACACACCACCAGGCTGAGCGCGCAGCGGGAATACGTGCCCCGGACGGTTCAGGTCGCTTGGTTTTGCGCCATCAGCAATGGCTGCACGCACGGTCGTAATACGGTCAGCGGCAGAAACACCGGTAGTCACACCGGTTGCGGCTTCGATAGTCACAGTAAACCCGGTGCCATAAGCACTGGTGTTGTTCTCAACCATCATGGGCAAATCGAGTTGTTTACGGCGTTCTTCGGTCAGGCACAGGCAAACAATCCCGCTACCGTGGCGAATGGTCAGAGCCATTTGCTCAACGGTCATGGTTTGGGCTGGGAAAATCATGTCGCCTTCGTTCTCGCGATCTTCATCGTCAAGAACCATTACCCCGCGGCCTTCACGTAGCGCTTCAAGAGCGTGTTCTACGCGTTGTGTAGGGGTGCCAAATGCAGAAAGGAGCGTCTGATTCATGGTAAAAAAACCTCATTAAAATTATGGTTACCAGAATCAGGGCAGTCTTAGGAGCTATAAAAATAACGTGAGCAGGCTTACAAAAGCTTGAGCTTAGTCGTTACTCTCTCCCATCCGGACTATAACCGTCGGCTCCGGAATGACACCGGATCTGCTGACCTCCAGATTGCTCTGGAGCGCTCGCGGGCTTTCAGCGTACGCTGATTTACCGCCGGTGGGGAGTTACACCCCGCCCTGAGAATAAGCAGACTTACTATAACGCCGATGATTTTCTCTGGCAACGCCAAACCTTATAACATTTCGGGTTTCTAAGGAGCCTCACAGGCATTACAATTAGTGTTAATACCGTAAGACAATCCCGTAAGATTATGGAAGCCGCTATGATTGACCCGAAAAAAATTGAACAGATCGCACGCCAGGTCCACGAGTCAATGCCGAAAGGGATTCGTGAATTCGGGGATGATGTCGAGAAAAAAGTTCGCCAGGTTTTGCAATCGCAATTAACCCGTCTTGATCTGGTTAGCCGTGAAGAGTTTGATGTGCAGACTCAAGTGCTGCTACGCACCCGCGAAAAACTAGCCTTGTTGGAACAGCGTCTGACTGAGCTTGAAAATCGTAGCGTTCAAGCGCCTGAAGTGACGCCACCGACTGAACCACATATGTAAAAAAACGCCCCGTTGTCGGGGCGTTTTTCTATTATTAATAGTCAGTTATGCTTCGTGGCTTTGAATCTTCTTAATGATGTTGGTCGTTGAACAACCATCTTCAAAGTTCAGTACCATCACTTCACCGCCGTTGGCCCAGACTTCTTTACTCCCGGCAATATCATCCGGTTTGTAATCGCCGCCTTTGACCAGCAAATCAGGCAAGATCTCGCCAATTAAACGTTGTGGCGTGTCTTCTTCAAACAGCACAACCCAATCCACCGCTTCCAGCGCGCCCAGCACGATCATACGTTGATCCTGCGGATTCACCGGACGAGTTTCCCCTTTCAGGCGTTTGGTTGAAGCATCACTGTTCACCGCCACAATTAGACGGTCGCCCAGCTTGCGTGCATTCGCCAGATAAGAAACGTGGCCAGCATGGAGGATGTCGAACACGCCGTTGGTCATGACGACTTTCTCACCGCGCTTACGCGCAGCCGCCACAGCGACTTTCAACTCGGCTTCGGTCATTACGCCAAAACCGGAATCGGCACGGCCACGGACTGCGTTTTCCAGCTCAATTGGGGAAACGGTAGACGTCCCTAATTTGCCGACAACTACGCCTGCCGCAGCATTCGCAAAGTAGCACGCTTCTTCAAGGCTGTTGCCCGCCGCAAGCGTTGCCGCCAGCACGCCAATCACTGTATCGCCCGCACCGGTCACATCGTAAACTTCTTGTGCCTGCGTTGGCAGATGGAACGGCTTAATGCCCGGCTGCAACAACGTCATACCGTGCTCGGAACGGGTGATCAGCAAAGCAGAAAGATCGTATTCGGCAATTAGCTTCATACCGCGTTCCACTAACTCTTCGTCGTTCTTACACTTGCCTACTACCGCTTCAAATTCAGAGAGGTTTGGCGTCAGCAGGGTTGCACCGCGATAGCGGTTAAAGTCCGTACCTTTTGGATCGATAAGCACCGGCACTTTAGCCGCACGCGCAAGGCTAATCATGTGCTGAACGCTCGCCAACGCACCTTTTGCGTAGTCAGAAAGCACCAGCGCGCCAATGTGCGGCAGAGCCTGGCTAATACGTTCGTGCAACGGTTCAGGATCGACACCTTCAAAACCTTCTTCGAAATCCAGACGAATCAGCTGCTGGTTGCGGGAAAGTACACGCAGTTTGGTGATTGTCGGGTGAGTCGGCACCGAAACGAAATCGCACTTAACGTTCACCCCAGCCAGCGTTTGGCTTAGCGCTCGCGCCGCATCGTCAATGCCAGTCAGGCCAACCAGGCGTGAATTTGCGCCCAATGAAGCAATGTTCATTGCCACGTTCGCAGCACCACCAGGACGTTCTTCAATGGTATCGACTTTCACCACTGGCACCGGCGCTTCCGGGGAAATGCGGCTTGTAGGGCCATACCAGTAGCGATCCAGCATCACATCACCAACTACCATGACACCTGCACGGCTGTATTCGGGCAGCGTTACTTTCATTCCTGGCTCTCCTGAGAGGGATAAAATTTTGTCGCGGATAATATCACAATTAATGTTGTGCTTAATATTACGCGCGTGCCTGCGACTCACCCAACCAGGTGTGCCAGCTCCTCAATACTTGTTCGCGTTCTTGAATGAAGGTTTCCATGGCCACGTTTCCAGGCAGCTCTTGCAGTGCAAGGTGATGGAGTTCATCGCGTAACGTGACATAAGCATGCGTCAGCGCTTTCGCTTCGTCATCATTCATGATGTCGTTTTGCGCCATTAATTCCAGAATGCGTACATTGTCAGACCAACGCGTCAATTTTGGAGCCTGCGCAGCATAACGTAACACCAGGTATTGAGTGATAAATTCAATATCGGTAATGCCACCTTCATCGGCTTTGATATCAAAGCGTTCACGGTCTTTCCCGCCCAGGTGCGCACGCATTTTTTCGCGCATTTCACGCACCTCGGTCTGGAGTTTTTCCCCTTCACGCGGAACGCATAATATCTTGCGACGAATAGCATCAAATTCCTGCTTCAGCTGCGGGTCGCCATACACAATCCGCGCCCGCACCAGCGCCTGATGCTCCCAGGTCCACGCTTCATTTTGTTGGTAATCCGCGAAGGCTTCGGCGGTGGTCACCAGCATTCCAGCGGCACCCGATGGGCGTAAACGCGCATCCACTTCATACAAAATACCCGATGACGTTCGGGTGCTGAACAGGTGCATAACGCGTTGTGCCAGGCGCAGGTAGAACTGACGCCCGTCGATTTCGCGCTCGCCATCCGTCATTACATCTGACGGGCAATCGTGCAGGAATACCAGGTCCAAATCAGAGCTGTAGCCCAATTCCCAGCCGCCGAGTTTGCCGTAGCCTACTACAGCAAATCCACGCCCTTCTCTGTTCTGCAAATGTTTTGGCTGGCCATAGCGCTGCACCATTTGCATCCACGCCTGTTGCACTACCGCATCAATCATCGCCTCTGCCAGCCAGGTGAGATGGTCACTCACTTTCATTACTGGCAATGTACCTGTGATATCAGCAGCCGCAACGCGCAGCAGCTGCGCCTGTTTAAACTGGCGCAAGGCTTCAAGCTGCTGCTCTTCATCGTCATCAGGCACACGCAGTAAATACTGGCGTAGCTCGTCACGATAAGCGTCGGTTGCTGTCGGTTGGTAAAGCGTATTCGGGTCGAGCAGTTCATCAAGCAGCAGCGGGTAGCGGGCCAACTGACTAGCAATCATCGGCGATGCCGCGCACAGCGTAATCAGGTGCTTGAGTGCGCCCGGATATTCTGTCAGCAGTTCAAGATAAGTCGTACGCGTGACAATACCGAGCAACAGCGGCGTTAAGCGGGATAACGGCAATGGCGCATCGTTGCGGGAACAGGCTTCACACAGCAAGCGCGGCATCAGTTGATCCAACACCTGGCGACCACGCGGGCCGATAGTGCGCTTGTCGGTATCCTGGCGGAAATCACTCACCAGGCGTAAAACTTCGCCACGCGCTTGTGGCGTTAAATGTTCAAGAACGGGCATATTGGCATCTGCATCCAGCACATCCTGCCAAAGCTCACGCCACGCTTGTGCGAGCTTATCTTCGCCGGGTTCAGGTTCATCATCACCAATTAATTCGTTAAACACCTGGCGCACAGCGTTCATATGCTGCTGCAACGTTTCTTGCAGTTCGTCCCAGGTTTGCACGTTCATGCCCCACGCCAGGCGAGCGCGGTTCAGCTCATCGCCGGGCAGCGTCTGAGTTTGTTCGTCATTGATGCTTTGCAGCAGGTTTTCGAGGCGGCGAAGGTATAAATAGGCCTCCTTCATTTTCGCTGCGTCGTTTTCTGGCAGCAAGTGCAAATGCTGGATGGCCTCAAGAGTTGGGAGCAACGAGCGAGACTGCAAAGCCGGTTCGCGTCCACCGCGAATCAGCTGGAATACCTGGACGATAAACTCAGTTTCGCGAATCCCACCCGCGCCGAGTTTGATGTTATCCGTCAAACCTCTGCGGCGTACTTCACGGGCTATCATCCCTTTCATGTTACGCAGCGACTGAATCACGCTGAAGTCGATATAACGGCGGAAGACGAAAGGCCGCAGCATGTTGCGCAGCTCCTGGCTCCACGCATCGTCGTTATCACCCATGATTCGGGCTTTGACCATCGCATAGCGCTCCCAGTCACGCCCTTGTTCCTGGTAGTAATCTTCTAATGCGGCATAACTCAGCACCAGAGGGCCACTGTCGCCAAACGGGCGTAACCGCATGTCGACGCGATAAACAAAACCGTCTTGAGTTGGCTGATCCAGAACTTTTATTAACCGTTGGCCCAGGCGTGTGAAGAACTGGGCGTTATCAAGCTCGCGCCGTCCGCCCTGCGTTGAACCGTTTTCCGGCCAGGCAAAGATCAGATCGATATCGGAGGAGAAATTCAGTTCGCCACCGCCAAGTTTGCCCATGCCGAGGATCATCAGCGGTTGAGCTACACCAGCCTGATTACAAGGCGTACCCCATTCACGGCAACACGCGGCATACAGCCAGTCTCGGGCGGCAATAATGAGGGTTTCGGCTAGAGCACTAAGTTGCTGGAGAGAGCTTTCCGTCGACACCAGTTGCAACGCCTGCGCCCAGGCAATTCTCACCATCATGCGACGGCGAAACAGGCGCAGCGCGGTCATTAACGCGGGTTCGCTATCGACACTCTGCAATTCCTGCTGCAACCATGTCTCATAGTGCTGCCATTCACCGGCCAGCGGAGGCGATTGTTCAAGCTCCGCAAGCCAGGCGGGATGAGCCGCCATGCTGTCACAAACAAAATCACTAAACACCAGCACCGCCTGAGCCTTCGGGCTTAGCGTCTGGCGGTCAATCTCTTGTGGCAGACGCGCCAGCGCCGCCTGCAAATGCTGCTGTAAAAGTGGCGCTTGCGACATCATGGTCGTATCCCTTACAAACGATGGTTATTTCCCGCTATGCAGCCAGAAAGGTGCCTGCGAGATAGCTTCATTACGGTAATGTTCAATTTCAACCTGCTGGCGAGTCGCAATGGCATGGCGCAGCCCTTGCCAGTTATCCAGCCACGGTTGAGTTTTCGCATTGTCATAAACGCCTGCCAGCAAGCGGATAGAGCCGGTTTCACGTGCCAGACGCGGCAGTTGGTCAGCATAGCTATCGCCCAGCGGGCGCTGGAATGTTTCTTTCAGTTCTGCAGCGTGGCGGGAAAGATGGGTATCTGCAAAACGTTTATACGAACCCGCCAGTTTGACGTTGGCTTTTTCATCAGTGAATTTCTGCCATTGGCGCCCAATCAGCCACTCGGTCAGAGCCAGTTTGGCCTGGCTGCTTTCCACGCTGAAAGCCAGTTCTGGCGCTTTCAATTCTTGAGCCAGCATAGCTTCGTAGGTTGCTACCCGCTCACGTAATTCAGTGCTCGCTTTTCGCGGAACAATGCCACCGAACAGCGCCAAAGCGTGGCGCACAAGGCCAACCGCTTCCAGAACCTGAGCTTTCGCTTTGCCGTTGCCACGCAACCACAATTCTTCGTGATACTGCCAGTGGCTCAGCGTCAGCTCCAGCGAGCCTTCCAGACCCTGTTCTACTGTCGCTTTCGGCGCAACACGCAGAACGGTTAGCGGTTTAATCTCTCTTTCGATATTTCCCTGCACCAGATGGTAACCGCGTGCGGCTTTGCTCAGGTTGCCCTGACGTAAACCAGGCTGCGCAACCAGTTGTTTGGCAAAAGCCAGAACATCCGCCGTTTCGCCTTCCAGCAATTCAAGTTCCAGCTCACACAGTGGCTCAACTTGTTCGCCTGCTTTAACTTCACCTAAATCCAGTGCAAGCTCGATGCGGCTTTTACCGTGAGTGACTACCCACTTTTCGCGCGCAAAGTCGGTGCTAAAGAGTGGGTTAAGCTGCCCTTGTAAAACATCCGGTGAAAGCCCTTCCGGCCAGACTTCTTGCGGGAACAGTGACAAATCCAGCTCTGACCCGTTCAGTTCCACATTGTATTCCGGGCGCTGATGTAACCCACCAGTCACGCGACCTGCGATTTTCATCGTCATTTCATAGCGGCCATTATCGCCACGGATGCGCAGCCCCATATCATGACGGCGCAACTGGTTGTCGGCCGTTTCATAATAGATGTTGAGCAACTGGCGGGGTTCGCTATGCTGGCTTTCCAGCGCGTTTAAAGTGTTACGAAGAGAATCCAGTTCAGTTGGATTAACAATAAATTTGAGTTCGATTTCCTGAGTCATCGTCTTTTTACTTTTAGTTGTGTCACATCGGGTTCACACCCGGCGAACTTAATCGGTTAATAGCGGTCAGTAGATAATATTTTTCACCAAATTACCATGAGTGGCGCGCATTTTGACGGGCCATTGAGCGTGCGCAATAGGTCAAATTCACACCAGGATGATTCTCATTCAGGTTTACGGATTGCACCGTCAGACTGATGCCACTACTATCGTTCCACTATTTATGACAATAATGACGAAATCATGCACAAATTCCGCCTAATTTGCCTTACTTTGCTCTCTCTTAGCGTTTCCGTTGTGGCCCATGCCGATGAAAAACGTTATGTCTCTGACGAACTGAACACCTGGGTGCGTAGTGGTCCTGGGGATAATTATCGCTTGCTCGGCACCGTGAATGCGGGTGAAGAAGTCACCCTGCTGCAGAGCAATGAAGAAACGAAATACGGCCAGGTGCGTGACAGCAACGGCCGTACTTCCTGGATCCCACTTGCGCAGCTGAGCACCACGCCAAGCCTGCGTACTCGTGTGCCAGATCTTGAAAATCAAGTTAAAACACTGACCGATAAGCTCAACAATATCGACGCTACCTGGAATCAGCGCACCGCTGATATGCAGAAAAAAGTGGCGCAGAGTGACAGTGTTATCACCGGTCTGAAAGAAGAAAATCAACAGCTTAAAAACCAATTGATCGTCGCGAAGAAGAAAGTTGATGCCGCGAACGTTCAGTTGGATGACAAACAACGCGCCATTATCATGCAGTGGTTCATGTACGGCGGCGGTGTCGCAGGTTTCGGTCTGCTGCTCGGCCTGTTGCTGCCACACATGATCCCAAGCCGTAAGAAGAAAGACCGCTGGATGAATTGATCTGCAGCCCTGTATCCTACACTTAGGTATTATCGTTATTAGTTAACAGATGCAGGGGCATTAAAGCGTGAAGATTTATCTGGTCGGTGGTGCGGTACGTGATGGGTTGTTGAGATTACCGGTCAAAGATAAAGATTGGGTGGTTGTTGGCGCTACGCCGCAAGAAATGCTGGATGCGGGCTATCAGCAGGTTGGGAAAGATTTCCCGGTGTTCCTGCATCCTGAATCGCGTGAAGAATATGCCTTAGCGCGTACCGAGCGTAAATCAGGCCCAGGCTATACAGGTTTTACCTGCTATGCCGCGCCTGATGTCACGCTTGAGCAAGACTTGCTGCGCCGCGATTTAACGATCAACGCGATTGCCCAGGACGAACACGGCGAATTTATCGACCCCTACAACGGGCGTGCCGATATTGAAAAGCGCCTGTTGCGCCATGTGTCTCCCGCTTTTAATGAAGACCCGCTGCGTGTTTTACGCGTGGCGCGTTTTGCTGCGCGTTACGCCCATCTCAATTTCCAGATTGCCCCAGAAACCATGAAGCTGATGACCGCGATGGCCGCTAACGGCGAACTGGCACATCTGACGCCAGAGCGCGTCTGGAAAGAAACAGAAAATGCGCTCACTAGCCGTAATCCGCAGGTTTATTTCGATGTGCTGCGCAAGTGTGGTGCACTGGCGGTGCTGTTCCCGGAAATAGATGCCCTGTTTGGCGTTCCTGCGCCAGAAAAATGGCATCCAGAAATCGACACAGGCATTCACGTTCTGATGACGCTGGCGATTGCCGCGCAGCTCAGCCCGGAAGTCGATGTACGTTTCGCCACGCTGTGTCATGACCTGGGTAAGGGATTAACGCCAAAAGAATTCTGGCCTCGCCATCATGGCCACGGTCCGGCTGGTGTAAAACTTGTCGAGCAACTATGCCAGCGTCTGCGCGTGCCCAATGACATCCGCGACCTTGCCAAACTGGTTGCTGAATATCATGACTTGATTCACACGCTACCCATTTTGCAGCCGAAAACCATCGTCAAATTATTCGATGCCATCGACGCATGGCGTAAACCGCAGCGCGTCGAACAAGTCGCCTTAACCAGCGAGGCAGACGCACGTGGGCGCACAGGTTTTGAAGGCAGTGATTACCCTCAAGGCAGGCTGCTGCGTGCGGCATGGCTTGCGGCACAAAGTGTGACCAACAAAGAAGTGATTGATGATGGGTTTAGCGGCCCGGCGATCCGTGATGAGCTAAATCGCCGTCGCATTGCCGCCGTTGAAGCATGGAAAAAAGAAGCCGGATTGGTTACGCCACCCGCTAAGTGATGACCAGAGGTTGGCGCATTTTAAGGCCAACCAGCATCAACACCAGATACCCAGCGCAAGGCAGTAAAAAGCTCATTCGCAGACCCACAACATCCATCATCCAGCCTTGTAAAAACGGCAACACTGCGCCGCCGATACCTGCCATGATCAGAAAGGCGGAAGCCAGGCTGGTTTTATCCCCCAGGTTGCGCACGCTCTGGGAGAAAATCACGGGGTACATCAGCGAATTCATTAGCCCAATCAGCAGCAAACACATTCCTCCCCAGCGGTTTCCAAACGTCATAGCCAGTATCACCAACACGCCCGCGCAGGCTGTCGCAGTACGAAAAACACTGACCGAATTAACCCGATGTGCAACCAGGCTGTATAGCATTCTGCCAGCAAGCGAGCCGCCCCAGTAAATCGCAATCAGCGAAGTGGCCTGTTGTAGATCCAGATTCCCCAGCGAGGCGTCACTGAGATAACTCAAAGCCGTGGTGCCAATAGCCACTTCCACGCCGACATAAGTGAAAATAGCCAGCAACCCCACCACAAAATGAGCCTCACGAAAGAGTGCTCTGGCGCTGTGCGTCAAGCGTTGCATTTGCTGTTGACGAAAATCAGGCAACCGGCTGGCATACAGCAGGCCAATCAAACCACATGCCAGTGCAGCAAGCGCCACGAAAAGCCAACGTACCGGCTCCTGATGAGCCGCTAGGCTCACCGGGAAAAGAACCAGTAATCCGGCCACCAGCAGCGGCGCAATGGTGGTACCCGTTGAGTTAATAGCAGAGGCCAAACTTAAACGCCCTGCCGCCGTGGCTTCTGACCCTAAACGTGTGACATAAGGATTCGCCACTACCTGCATCGCCGCCACACCAATAGCGAGGATGAATATCGCCACCAGCACCAGTGAAAACTGCAATTGCCACATTGCCAGCGCCATTAATAAGCAGCCCAGTACCGCGAACCCCACCGCTAATATCAGCGTGATGCGGTAACCCAGACGCGCCATCAATGCAGAACACGGTAAACACGCAACGAACGGCGCCAGATAGAAAGCCACGTTGACCAACATCGCATCACGGTAAGTCAGTGAAAAATAGTGATAGAAGAAGGGGATCAGCACGCTGTTAATACTGGTGAGGCAGCCCCACAAGAAGAAGGTGCACGCCAATACCGCCAACGGTTTGCGAATGCTTTGTGTATCACCGGGCAAAGTGGTGGTTAATAAAGTCATTTCACTTTTAGTCCTTTAAAGTGTCAGTTCTGCCGACAAAAGATCCGTTATTGCCGCTGCATCCAAGAGCGTTTGCAGCTGTTCGCGGAAATCGCTGTGCATCAGTTTGCGAGCCAGGCGCGAGAAAATCTTCATGTGGCTATCTTGTTCCTGCTCGTTTACCGCCAGCATGATAACCAGTTGCACATCAACATCCTCTCCCCAGCTTAGTGGCGAATTTACGCGCAAAAGAGAAATGCTGCTGTGCAACACATGCGGTGATTTACAGTGCGGAATAGCCACTGAAAAACCGAGTGCCGTTGAGAACACCGCCTCACGATCCCAGATAGCTTTTTCTGCCAGCGAACCCGAGATAACCCGCTGCTGCACTTCGAGATTATCGGTCAGCAATTTGATGGCTTCTTCTTTGCTGTTTACGGTTTTATCCAGTAACAGTAATTCAGGTGCCAGTACCGGTTTTTGCGATTGTGCTCGCATGAATTGCTCAACATGTTCCAGCACGTTTTCGCCGCTATCGCAGGCGATAGCCGTTTCCAGAAGCTGTTGGCATTGCGGCACATTCAGCGAAGTTAGCGCTTCCTTACATGGCGTGATGGCACCCGCCGCCATACTCAACTGCGTTAGCCCCATACCCACAAGCAGTGGCAACATTTGCTTATCCGCCGCCATTTCACCACACAGGCTAATCGCCAGCCCCGCCGCCTGCGCACGCTGCGTAATATCGCGCATCAGCGCTAAAAACGTTGGGTTTCGATAGTCATACAGATGGCGAACATGCGGGTTACCGCGATCGCATGCCAGGAAATACTGTGCCAGGTCATTACTGCCTATAGAAACAAAATCGAGATAGTTAGCGGCTTTTTCCAGAAGATAGAGCGTTGAAGGCACTTCAACCATGATGCCAAGATGCCATTCCCCGAGCGGAATGCCTTCCTGCTCTAATGTGCCTGCGATGCGCTGAAATTCGCTGTGCAGCCACTGTATTTCCGTAAGCGTTGCCACCATCGGCACCATGATATTCAACGGCCCAGCCGCGCTTGCTCTTAATAGCGCACGCGCTTGCGTGGCGAAAATGTCATGAAATTGCGGGTACATGCGTACAGCGCGATAACCCAGGAACGGGTTTTCCTCTTTCGGCAAATCAAGAAAATCACAAGGTTTGTCACCACCGATATCCAGCGTACGGATGGTGATTTTTTTACCCGCCGCACTTCGCAGGACTTCGCTGTATGCCTGAAATTGTTCTTCTTCATCAGGTGCCTGGCTGCGCTCACAGAACAGCATTTCGGTGCGGAACAGACCGACTCCATCAGCGCCTTGAGCAAACGCACTTTGCGCTTCAATGGCGAGTGCAATATTCGCCAGCACGCTGACGGTGGTGCCATCGGCCGTCGCAACCTGTTGCCCGCGTAACGGTGCGCTCCGCTCTGCTATCGCCTGCTGCTTTGCGGTTTCCAGCCGATACCAGCTTTCCATCGCTTCATTAGGATTCGCCACCAGCAAACCGTAGCGGCTATCCAGAATCAACATGCTGGCATCACGCGTCAGCGCCTCACTTTGCGTCACGCCGCACAGCAACGGGATGCCGAACGAACGCGCCAGAATCACCGTATGCGAGGTTTCGCCACCGTCGCCCATCACTACGCCTTTTAGATGTTGATTGCGCAGGCGCAGAAACTGGCCGGGAGTCAGCGTACCGCTGCAAATAACAATGCTGTCTTGCGTTAGCGTGAGCTGGCTTTCCAGCGGCCTGCCCAACAGACTGGCGGCAATACCCTGGCAAAGATCGCGAATATCAATAACGCGTTCACGCAGATACTGGCTGCTGCTTTTAAGCAACGGCTGACTCAACGTCTGCGCTGTCAGCGCGATAGCCTGTAATGCGTTGCGCGCCGTAGTGTGTGAAAGCAAACACGTTTTAAATGCAGGATCGCTGAGCAATTTAAGCTGCGCCGCCAAAACGTGCTCGGCTCCCGCATCTGCATGGCACAACGTCTGTTGTGTTAAGGCCCAGGCTTCAAGCAGTTGTTGCTGTTGAAGATCAGCATTCGTTGCCGGTTCATGGCGTGACAATTCATGGAGGTCGACAGAATCAATATGAACCGGAACGCCACGCCCAATCCCTTTGCTGACACCATTGCCACGCACATAATTTGGGCAAGCGTGTTCGATAAATACCGGCAGCGGTTGGATATGTGTGTCCGGCGATAACGCCAGCGGTTCGTCACAATCTTCAAACTCGTCACGCATAAACGCCTGAAGCAATTCAAAAGCCGCCTGTTGATCTTCACCCTCAATCAAAAACTGGCACTGGTCGCCATGCGTAATATCCGCGCCAATCATGCCCAACACGCTTTTCGCATCAGCCTGCGTTTTTTTGCTCAGGTTTATCAATGTAATGGATGCTTTAAAAGATTGCGTTCGCTGTTCGATTTCACTGGCCGGACGCGCATGAATGCCGTTGGGCAGAGAACAAATAAAGTTGAGTGTTAACATGTTTTCCCCGCCCTCAGAAAGTGATGATAAAAGTAGCAGGCGCGCAAGTTGGCACCGTTTCTTGATGTGTGTTCAACGCAGTTTCTGCAAGCGTCGCGGGCGTTATTGCACCGTTTGCGCTAACCGTTCCACATGGCAAAGGTTGCGCGGACGGGTTCCAGCCACGAACGACCAGCGCATCGCTGTGCTGTGCTTTTTTCAACACGCTGAAATGAAGATCGGTATTCCAGGTTAATACGCTGAAATGATTTGGGAAAACGCGACCGTGAGGATTAGTACGGAAGCGCGACCAGCCGGTTGCAAGCCAGGCGTGAAGTTTGCCGCGAGCGCGTTCGACATCACGCCAGAACACGTCATCTGCACCGTTATTCATCGCCAGCAGGCTGAGTTTGAAATGGTGCATGCCCTGAATTTGCGACTCAGGCGACGGCAAAACCATGCCGGATGCGCGGCCTGGGCGATAAGGCATATTGGCCTGTCCGAGCCAACCCACGCTGCGCAGCAACGTCACTGCAATCACATCCTGCCGATTTTCCGGGATTTGATATTCACGTAACCCTTCGGTCACGGCGCACAGCCCGCGCTGCCCGTCGAACATCATGACCTGGCTTTGCATCGGATAGAGCGCAACGGGCGCTTCGCTCCATTGCTCATCTTCCCAGACTGCCATTTCTGGCGGTTGGTTATAGCGCTCAATCAGGCCAAATGGCTGGTCGGCAAAGTGAATATGCTGCTGAACACCCGTCGGCAATAAAACCTGTAAACGGTGATCGCGAACCGTGTTATTCACGCTGATAGCCACATCAAGCCAGGCGTTGCTGTGTGCGAGCGTGATGGTCATCGTCACATTGAGTTCCGCATTCGCCTGGCGCTCATTGCGCGCTGCTAAATCCTGCGGCACCACCATTTGCCAATTCAGCGTTAAACTGCTTTGCAACAGCCCTTGCTGGCCGCTGACAGAGGTCAGGAAATCGTCGCTGTTGATAAGCCAGTCATCGAACGGCGGCGAATAGTTGTAGTTATCACCGGCATCACCGCCGTCTACCAGTTGCAAAATGTTGTGATAAACCTGTTGGCTGCGCTTGTCGGTCAGCGTCAACATTCCTCGTTCGCCAGCATCCAGGCGCAGCCATTCGTTTTCCAGTTTCACTATCGGTTTGCTTTGCTGCTCAAAGCCCGCGCTGATGCCTTCTTGCAGGTACAGCGTCTGGTATCCACACGCCGGGATATCGGCGACTTCCAGCAGCAACTGACATTTGCGATACCAGGTGGTTTCGGTGCTGTTTGAAAGCTCCTGAACAATGATCGACATGTCCTGGCGACCTTCTTCGACAATCTGCCAGCGGCACTCATTGCCTGCGCCATCTACCACGCGGAAATCTTGTTCCGGTGTGTAAATCGTCAGTTCGACCAGACCGTGGCTGAGCTGCGGGCGGGCATTGAAGATGATGATTTTCTTGCCGTCTTGCTCAGCCGAGATCCCTTCGGCGAGCATCTTCATATTCAGATCGATAAGTTGTTCCGCCATTTCCAGACCTGACTCAAGGCGATTTTTTACCATTGCGTTAACCCGGTCTGAATTGCAGCCGCCAATACTGTCGTGCGCGTGGGACTTCATCGCTTCGCGCCAGATGTTGTCCACTGCGTGTTGCGGATACGGCAGCCCCAGCCGCCAGTTAACGGCCAGTAGCGGCTCAAGGTGCTGGCTCAGCATCTGCTCCAGGCGCGCATTTAGCTGCTTGATATCGACGCGAGTTGAGAAAATGCCGCGATGAATACGCATGTATTTCGGGCTGATTAACTCGCCCTGGTAAACAGGCAGTTCTGCCTTTGTGCTTTCCAGCGCCTGGAAAAACTGGCTGAAACTGCTGCGCACAAAACGATAGTCATCTTGCTGCTGATTAAGTTGGTCGAGCATGGCCGGAACACGATATTCAAACGGCGACTGGTCGTTGCCATTTGGCAGCAGCACATGGTCAGTTAGGGAAAAACGGGTTTGTTTTGCCAGAATCGTTTCCAGTGCTTTCAGCCCTTCCTGCGGGGAATTCGGCAGCCATTTCGCGCAGCCATATCCCCACGGCAATACGGCGGTGGTGACTTTGCTGCCGTCGGCACTCTGCCAGCTAAATTCACTGTGCGACACGTTGTATTCGCTCCAACCACGCCAGATAACGGCATGGTCGATAGCAAACTGCTGCAAAAACATCGGTAATTGTGCGCTTTGCCCAAATGAATCAGGCACATAACCTATCGGCATTAAGCCACCAAAACGCTGGCAATCGGCGTACCCAAGCAGCAGGTTACGGGTTATAGATTCCGCACCCACCACCAGAAAATCGCTTTGCGTGTACCACGGGCCAGTCACAATCCGCCCCTGCTCAATTAATTTCCGCAACCGTGTTTCCTGATGAGGCGCCACACTTAAATAATCTTCGATAACGACGGTTTGCCCGTCGAGGACGAATGGGCCTAATGTTTTATCCTCTTCCAGACGTTGCAGTAGATCGTCCATAAAATAATAAAGCACTGCTTTTGAATCATTCTCAGTGAAATACCACTCACGATCCCAATGAGTATGTTGTACCAGATGAACAGTTTTCATATTTCGGCCTTACATGATGGCAGCATTATATTAATCGCAGCATCATGACTTTATTTTAAATGTGGGAAACCCTGAGACTAATGACTCTCATTTATATTTAACAAACTTCATCAGCAAACCATAAAATAAACCGTTAGCGGCTTACTTTAAATTTAGGTGCTGGTGCAGCGGCTTTTTCTTCTTTGTTGGTTAACGGTGTCGACTGGCGGAAAACCAGCAGTGAGCCCACCGCAACAATCGCGGAACCTACGGCAATCGACAGAATGTAAATCGGCCAGCCATCTACGGCTAACCAGCCATAAAACCCGGAAATAGGCGCATGATTTACCGCCCCTAAACCCACCGCCATCGCAGCGCCCGTGGCAGTACCTATAACGTTGATAATAATGATTTTAGGGTTAGCCAGTGCAAATGGAATCGCCCCTTCTGAGACGCCAATCAAACCCATTAACGTTGAGGCTTTACCCGCCTCTTGCAACGATTCCGGGAAGCGGTTTTTCCAGATTAGTGAAGCGACACCCAGGCCGATTGGCGGGATGATAATCGCCACTTGTGCCGCCGTGTTAGGGTCGTAAATACCGGAAGCTAGTAACGCCATTGCGGTAGTCACTGCCGCTTTGTTTACCGGCCCGCCAAGGTCAAAGCCCACCATGCCACCGACGACTGCCGCCAGAATAATTTTGTTGGTACCGGACATCGCCATCAACCACGCTTCCATTCCGCGGTTAAGCGCTGCCAGCGGCGTGCCAATGACAAACGCCATGATGATGCAGGTCAGCAACGTGCCGCCGACGGGCAGAATGAAAATCGGCCCCGCAGAGGCAAGTGAGCGCGGCAATTTCACTTTCGCCGTCAGCAAGCGAACGACATAACCCGCGACAAAGCCCGCAGCCAGTGCGCCCAGGAAGCCCGTTCCCAGGTTACTGGCCAAAAGACCGCCCACCATACCTGGCGCAATTCCTGGTTTGTTAGCAATCGCAAAACTGATGTAACCCGCCACAATCGGCAGCATCAATGACAGCGCCAATCCGCCAAACCCATCGAACTTATGTAGCATCTGCACGACCAGGCTCGCGGCCTGTTCGTGGCTGGCATCCCAAATGTTATCAATGCCATACATTGAGGCACCAATACGGGCGATACCCATAATCACCGCACCTGCGATGACAAACGGCAGCATGTACGACACACCGGTCATGATGGCGTTTTTCACTTCCGTACCCGTGGAGGATTTCGGCCCGCCACCCTGAAATTTAGCCATGATTTATCTCCTGCTCGATGGCTTCAAAGACGGCTTCGCCAAACTTTATCGGGTCTGCCACGCTGCACTCCAGTTTTAGCATGCCATCGAAGCGTTCTCTGTTATTGATAGCCACATCAGCGGCAATGATCACACCATCGGCACGCGCCAGGTCTTCTGCGGTAATTTCGTTTTCCGCGCCCATGCTGCCCTGAGTTTCGACTTTAACTTCATGCCCACGGCTTTTGCCGGTGATTTCCAATGCTTCCGCGGCCATAAAGGTATGGGCGACGCCTGTCGGGCAGGCAGCTACACAAACGATATACATAATGGTTTCTCTCTCGGGTCGGATTTAGACAATAAAAAAAGCACAATGGCGATGAGGCGCATTGTGCTTTTTAAGCGATTAAACAGCATGTTATGTGAATCTGAATTAGCATCTGACTCGCCGCTCAAGCGGTGGCAGACCAACAACTGGTGGGCACTACGGGTGGTGAAACTAAACGCCAGTTCATGGCGAAGTTGCGCCACCAGGCGAGCCTGAATAATGGTTTTTACAGCACTTGAGGCTTGTGGAATCGGTAATCGAGTAGATGCGGCTATCAAACTTTGGCTTGCACAGCCCCATAAGCGCGACCAGCCACAAGAAATATCATCTTCGCTATTTTCCTGCGTGGATTCATCAACAGCGCTTAGTGACTGAACGGAGTTAAAACAGCAAAGTCCACACAGCAATGACTTCACGCTGCTGAATTTCCCCAGCAGGCAGTAGAAGCAATAACTGATAAGTCGGTGGACAGTGGCTGACATATTTCCTCCAGAAATGAGCAAACGATAATAGTCAGGAATGAAATGGGGTAATGTGATTGCTCGCACAATTTCTCAAATTACAATCATCCGTAATCATAAAAACAAAAAAGCCACTCATGACGAGTGGCTTTTAATATTAGTGGTTAACGTTAGAAGAATACGAAATAAACCACTGCCGCAACCGCAAAGCGATAAATTGCGAACGGAATAAAAGAGATACGTTTGATAATTTGCAGGAATGTTTTAATGGCAATTAGCGCAACGATAAATGCGGTAATAAAACCAACGGCAAACATAGGGAGATCGGCCAGGGTTAAAAAACCGATGCTCTTATAAACATCCAGCACCGTGGCACCCATCATCATCGGCACGGCCAGCAGGAACGAGAACTCAGACGCAGCGTAACGGCTAACGCCCATCAACATCCCGCCTGAAATTGTTGCACCCGAGCGTGAAAAACCCGGCCACAGCGCCAAACACTGGAAGCAACCAATAGCAAATGCCTGGCGATAGGTGATGTCATCGACACCTTCTGCGCGTACGACTTTTGGTTTTAACAGTTCAGCCGCAATCAGTAGCACACCGCCCACCACCAGTGCATACATGACGTTTACCGGATTAAATAACGATTTAATCATGTCATGGAAGGCCAGCCCCAGCACCACCGCGGGCACCATACCCAGCAGGATATGAATCAGCGTCAATCGCCCTGTTCCGGTACCTTCATGAGGCTGGCGGCCAAAGTGAATACCGATAAGCCCAAATAAGCGACGCCAGAACATCACCACAACCGCGAGGATAGAACCAAGCTGAATAACCACTTCAAATGTTTTCGCCGTATCACCCTCGAAACCGAGCAAGTGACCGACGATTATCATATGGCCCGTGGACGAGACAGGTAGGAACTCCGTGAGACCTTCAACAACTCCAAGAATTGCAGCAATAACTAACGAGTGCAGATCGCCCATCAATAAACCCTCTAACCCCTAAAACAAACAAAAAAGCGGCATCTGCCGCGAATAGATGACAGTTATGACCAGGTTACACATGCTTGGTTTAACAAATATGAATTTAATGATTCGCTTTCGGATTACTGCCACGCTCGATGATGACGCCAACATTGGCAGCCTGCGCAACCGCACCTGGTTTACTGACTTTTAAACGTACCCACGGTGAGTTAAAGCGGGTCAGCAATAATTGCGCGACCTCTTCAGCCACACGCTCAACCAGCGCAAAACGCCCGCCGGAGACATGGTTAATCACCGCTTCGCTGACATCAGCATAGCTCAGGCAATCATTTACATCATCGCTGCTGGCGGCCTGGCGGTTATCCCATGCCATTTCGATATCGAATACTAATTTCTGGGAGATAGTTTGTTCCCAGTCGTAAACACCAATTGTGGTGATTACAGTGAGTTGCTCTATAAATACAATGTCCATCACGCCCTGCCCGGTTTTTAGTCACGCCAGATACCACTTCTGGCGAAATATGCGTATTATCCACAGATGCGGAGAATACAACGACACTTTCAAAATGGAACAGCGTTATGAGTGCAATCGCGCCTGGCATGATCCTGCTCGCGTATCTTTGCGGCTCAATTTCTAGCGCCATTCTGGTCTGCCGAATAGCGGGTCTTCCTGATCCGCGAGAGAACGGTTCCGGCAACCCAGGTGCGACCAATGTCTTACGTATTGGTGGTAAAGGCGCAGCCGTAGCGGTACTGATTTTTGATGTTCTCAAAGGAATGTTACCAGTCTGGGCGGCCTACGCGCTAGGCGTAACCCCGTTCTGGCTAGGGCTTATCGCAATCGCCGCTTGCCTGGGGCATATCTGGCCGGTTTTCTTTAAATTCCACGGCGGCAAAGGTGTCGCAACCGCATTTGGTGCCATAGCACCTATCGGCTGGGATTTAACCGGTGTGATGGCGGGCACCTGGCTACTGAGCGTGTTACTCAGCGGTTACTCGTCACTTGGCGCAATTATTAGTGCGCTGATCGCTCCGTTTTATGTCTGGTGGTTCAAACCCCAGTTCACCTTCCCGGTCGCCATGCTTTCCTGCCTGATTTTAATGCGCCACCACGATAACATTCAGCGTTTGTGGCGTGGCCAGGAAACCAAAATCTGGAAGAAGCTACGCAGAAATAAAGACAAAAAAAAGGAGTGATTTCTCACTCCTCATTGGCTGATTTGCCTTAGTTTTACGCCGCCGGTAGCTCTGCCAGTGGCCAACGTGGGCGAACTGTTACGCTCAATTCACCGGCTGTTCCCGCTTTCAAACGAATCATACCTGCGTAGGCAATCATCGCGCCGTTATCGGTACAAAACTCAGGACGCGCGTAGAACACTTCACCACGGCGCTTTGCCATCATCTCTCCCATACGCGTACGCAGTGTGCGGTTTGCACTCACACCACCCGCCATAACCAGGCGCTTAAAGCCAGTTTGATCCAACGCGCGTTTGCATTTAATCGCCAGCGTATCAACAACGGCATCTTCAAACGCGCGAGCGATATCGGCACGCGTTTGTGGATCGGCGTCATTACCGCGAATAGTATTGGCTGCAAACGTTTTCAGGCCTGAGAAACTGAAATCGAGGCCTGGTCTGTCCGTCATCGGGCGCGGGAACGTAAAGCGCCCTTCGGTGCCTTGTGATGCCATTTTTGACAGCATTGGGCCACCAGGATAATCCAGACCCAATAGTTTGGCTGTCTTATCAAAGGCTTCGCCTGCGGCATCATCAATAGATTCGCCGAGCAGTTCGTACTTGCCGATTCCCGTCACACTAATTAACTGTGTATGACCGCCGGAAACCAGCAGCGCGACAAACGGAAACTCTGGCGGATTGTCTTCCAGCATCGGGGCTAACAGATGCCCTTCCATGTGGTGAACCGGCACAGCGGGTACATCCCACGCAAATGCCAGTGAACGGCCAATGGTTGCCCCTACCAGGAGTGCGCCAACAAGGCCTGGCCCTGCGGTATAAGCGACGCCATCAATATCTTCGGCGGTTAATCCGGCTTCTTTAAGCGCTGCCTGAATCAATGGCACGGTTTTGCGCACATGGTCACGGGAAGCCAGTTCCGGCACCACGCCGCCGTAATCAGCGTGCAATTTCACCTGACTATACAATTGATTGGCTAACAAACCCTTTTCATCGTCATAAATGGCGATGCCGGTTTCATCGCAGGATGTTTCTATACCCAGTACGCGCATGGTTTTCTCTACCTCAAAGTCTTGCCGCGAAGTTTAAGCCTCTGGGCGCTTATTGTAAAACTTTGCTCACATACTGCGCTCAGGTGGTGTATAATCCACGCCCCTGGAAGATTCCGGCCTTAAAAGCCAGGTTTCTGGTTGTCCGGTGCTTTACAAAGCAGCAGTAGTTGCAGTAAAATTCCGCACCATTTTGAAATAGCTGACGCCTAAGTCAGCGGCAAACCGAATTTATCAAAGGTGAGAGTTAATGCCGGTAATTAAAGTACGTGAAAACGAGCCTTTCGACGTAGCACTGCGTCGCTTCAAGCGTTCTTGTGAGAAAGCAGGTGTTCTGGCGGAAGTTCGTCGTCGTGAGTTCTATGAAAAACCGACTACCGAACGTAAACGCGCTAAAGCTTCTGCTGTGAAACGTCACGCGAAGAAACTGGCTCGCGAAAACGCACGCCGCACTCGTCTGTACTAATATCTTGGGGGTTCAATCCTCCAAAACAGACTTGTAGTAGTTGTAAAGGCCGTGCTTCCGAAAGGAATGCGCGGCTTATTTTCGTTCATGAAACTGACATACTTCTGCTCTTTCAACCTGCTTTATCGCAAGGCTGAAAGAAAGCAAGCAAGTACCTAACGGGGCCTATGGCTGGACGAATTCCACGTGTTTTCATCAATGACTTGCTGGCTCGCACCGACATCATCGATCTGATTGATGCCCGTGTTAAGCTGAAAAAGCAAGGCAAGAACTATCATGCGTGCTGTCCGTTCCATAACGAAAAAACCCCCTCTTTCACCGTAAACGGTGAGAAACAGTTTTACCATTGCTTCGGCTGTGGTGCGCACGGCAACGCGCTAGATTTTTTAATGAACTACGACAAACTTGATTTTGTCGAAAGCGTTGAAGAAATGGCGGCCATGCACAACCTTGAGGTGCCATACGAAGCCGGTAACGGACCAAGCCAGATTGAGCGTCATCAACGGCAAAGTCTGTATCAATTGATGGATGGCCTGAACGCCTTTTATCAGCAATCCCTGGCTCTACAATCGGCTGAGTCTGCTCGCCAGTATCTGGCACAGCGTGGTTTAAGTACCGAGGTTATTCAACACTTTGCCATCGGCTATGCCCCTCCCGGTTGGGATAACGTCTTAAAGCGTTTTGGTGGAAATAGCGAAAACCGTCAGGCTTTGACGGATGCAGGCATGTTGGTAACCAACGATCAGGGGCGTAGTTACGATCGCTTCCGCGAACGGGTCATGTTCCCGATACGTGACAAGCGAGGCCGGGTAATTGGTTTTGGTGGCCGTGTGCTGGGCGATGGCCAGCCGAAGTACCTGAACTCCCCGGAAACCGATATTTTCCATAAAGGCCGCCAGCTCTATGGCCTGTATGAAGCACAACAAAGCCAGTCAGAACCACCGCGCTTGTTGGTTGTCGAAGGTTACATGGATGTGGTCGCTTTGGCGCAGTACGGCATATCTTACGCCGTTGCCTCATTAGGCACCGCAACCACCGCCGACCATATTCAGCTCCTGTTCCGAGTGACGGATACCGTTGTCTGTTGTTATGACGGGGATCGCGCAGGGCGAGACGCCGCATGGCGCGCGCTGGAAACTGCGCTACCTTATATGACGGACGGACGTCAGTTACGCTTTATGTTCCTGCCGGACGGTGAAGATCCCGACACGCTGGTGCGTAAAGAAGGTAAAGAAGCATTTGAAGCACGCATGGAACATGCACAGCCGCTTTCTACGTTTCTTTTTAACAGCCTGATGCCACAGGTCGATTTGAGTTCACCTGATGGCCGTGCTCAGTTAAATACATTAGCAGATCCACTTATTAGTCAAGTTCCTGGTGAAACGCTACGTACTTTATTACGTCAAGAACTCGGCAATAAGACTGGGGTTCCTTATGAGCAGCAATGGGAACGCTTTGCTCCAAAGCATGCTGAAAATGCCGTGACTAAACCGGTTCCACAGCTAAAACGCACAACCATGCGTATACTGATAGGACTACTGGTTCAAAATCCAGAGTTGGCACCGAGTGTGCCACCGCTTAACGGTCTGGAGCAGGCGAAGTTGCCAGGGTTGAAACTCTTTATCGACCTGGTGAATACCTGTCTGGCGCAACCTGGTTTAACCACCGGGCAGCTTTTAGAGCTATATCGCGGCACAAATGAAGCCGCCACCCTTGAAAAACTCTCTTCATGGGACGATATAGCAGATAAGGACATTGCAGAAAAAACGTTCACCGACGCACTCGAACATATGTTTGATTCCGTGCTGGAGTTGAGGTTTGAAGAATTAATGGCACGTTCCAGAACGACAGGGCTAACGCCTGCGGAGCGTGAGGAAGTCCGTGTGATAACGCAATCACGCGCGAAAAAGTAAATACTCGCGGCTTAACTGCCGAACATTAGTCGGGTCAAACCCGAACGCCGCAAGGATGGGCAGCGGCAATAAAATAAGTCAGCCCTCGTTACGTTATTGTTGGCGGTTTCGCCGACCGACACCAACCCTAATACTGAAGTGTGGATACCGTCTTATGGAGCAAAACCCGCAGTCACAGCTTAAACTTCTTGTTACCAAGGGCAAGGAGCAAGGCTATCTGACCTATGCCGAGGTCAATGACCATCTGCCGGAAGATATCGTCGACTCCGATCAGATCGAAGATATCATCCAAATGATCAATGACATGGGCATTCAGGTGATGGAAGAAGCACCTGACGCCGATGACCTGTTGCTTGCTGAAAATTCAAACAACACAGACGAAGATGCGGAAGAAGCTGCCGCTCAGGTTCTGTCCAGCGTAGAGTCTGAAATCGGGCGTACTACTGACCCGGTTCGCATGTACATGCGTGAAATGGGTACCGTTGAACTGTTAACCCGTGAGGGTGAAATCGATATCGCTAAGCGTATCGAAGACGGTATCAACCAAGTGCAGTGCTCCGTTGCCGAATATCCGGAAGCGATCACTTATCTGCTTGAGCAGTACGATCGCGTTGAAGCAGAACAAGCACGTCTGTCTGATTTGATCATCGGCTTTGTTGACCCGAACGCAGAGGAAGATCTTACCCCTACCGCCACTAATATCGGTTCTGAGCTAACCAGCGAAGAAAGCACTGATAATAGTGATGAAGAAGAAGATGAAGACGAAGCGGACGATGACAACAGCATCGACCCAGAACTTGCTCGTGAAAAATTCGGTGAGCTGCGTACACAGTACGAAAAAGCCCGCGACACGATCAAAGCGAAAGGCCGTGCTCACGCAGATTCTGCCGCTGAAATTCAGCAACTGTCTGAAGTCTTCAAACAGTTCCGCCTGGTACCGAAGCAATTCGACTACCTGGTAAACAGCATGCGCGTCATGATGGACCGCGTTCGTACTCAAGAACGTATCATCATGAAACTGTGTGTTGAACAGTGCAAAATGCCGAAGAAAAACTTCATCACCCTGTTCACCGGCAACGAAACCAGCGAAACCTGGTTCAACGCAGCCATCGCAATGAACAAGCCGTGGTCTGAAAAACTGCATGACGTTTCTGATGACGTGCATCGCAGCTTGCAGAAACTGCAGCAGATTGAAGAAGAAACCGGCCTGACCATCGAGCAGGTTAAAGACATCAACCGTCGTATGTCTATCGGCGAAGCGAAAGCGCGTCGTGCGAAGAAAGAGATGGTTGAAGCAAACTTACGTCTGGTTATTTCTATCGCTAAGAAATACACCAACCGTGGTCTGCAATTCCTTGACCTGATTCAGGAAGGCAACATCGGCCTGATGAAAGCGGTTGATAAGTTTGAATACCGTCGTGGCTATAAGTTCTCTACTTATGCGACATGGTGGATTCGTCAGGCTATCACGCGTTCTATCGCCGACCAGGCACGTACCATCCGTATTCCGGTGCATATGATTGAGACAATCAACAAACTCAACCGTATTTCGCGCCAGATGCTGCAAGAGATGGGCCGCGAGCCAACGCCGGAAGAACTGGCTGAACGCATGCTGATGCCGGAAGACAAAATCCGTAAAGTGCTGAAAATTGCTAAAGAGCCAATCTCCATGGAAACGCCAATCGGCGACGATGAAGATTCGCATCTGGGTGATTTCATCGAGGATACCACCCTCGAGCTGCCACTGGATTCTGCAACTTCCGAGAGCCTGCGTAATGCCACGCACGACGTTCTGGCTGGCCTGACTGCTCGTGAAGCAAAAGTGCTGCGTATGCGTTTCGGTATCGACATGAATACCGACCACACGCTGGAAGAAGTGGGTAAACAGTTCGACGTTACCCGCGAACGTATCCGTCAGATTGAAGCAAAGGCACTGCGTAAACTGCGCCACCCAAGCCGCTCTGAAGTACTGCGTAGCTTCCTGGACGATTAATTTTATCGCCCTGCTAAGAGCCCTCCTCGTGAGGGCTTTTTTATGTCAGTCAATCGCCCCGCTATCGACCCCGAGCCTTCAAAGACAGCTCCAGTTCACGATAAGACGCCACAAGCTGGTCCAACGTCGCCCGATTCAAGCCGCTAGGATTTGGTAAAATCCAGACTTCCGTATCGCCAATAGTAATATCCTGCCTGCCCCACTTCGCACCACGTTGGCTAAACGCTTGTTCAAAAGCCTGCTTGCCCAACACTGCAAGCGCCATGGGCTGATAGTCCAGCATCTTCGTCATCAACTCACGCCCACCTGCGCGAAGCTCCTGTAGCGCTACCTCGCTCGCCTGAACCGTAGGACGCTCAACCAGCATCGTAATACCACAACGGGTATCCAGCAGATGTTGCTCTTCTTCTGGCTTTAACTGCCGCTCAGTGAAACCCGCAAGATGAATGACCTTCCAGAAGCGGTTACCCGGATGAGCAAAATGAAACCCCGTGTGTGCCGACGACTTGCCTGGATTTATCCCGCAAAACACAACACGTAATCCCGGTTGAAGAATATCGCTAATCATTACCTCTCCTGTCGTTATAGATAGTGGCGCAAGTATAAGGGATTGATTAGGCATTGTTTATAAAACCAGCACATGCCACACAATAGCTGGATTGCATTCAAGAGTTACATTATAATCCTGCGCCACGGCCCCTTAGCTCAGTTGGTTAGAGCAGGCGACTCATAATCGCTTGGTCACTGGTTCAAGTCCAGTAGGGGCCACCAAACATATCAAGGACTTGCGAGAAATCGTGAGTCCTTTTGTTTTTTTGGGGATATGCCGGGGATATTTCAGAAAAGTAACCATAGAGCATCATGGTTATAAAATAACCGCATTTTGCTGGCATTGATTTTCAAGGATCTGGTCATTGGTTGAAACACGTAAGCAAGTGATGACAGCCTTGTTAAACCGAAGTGGAAAACATGACCGTGTCTGCTTCTAGGGGCCGTGAATTACTTCTCGGTTTACCGCTATATAATCGCCCATTGCCAGCTCCATCCGTCCCCAAACATGCTTATGCATTCCGATTCCGTGATTGATAGCATTGCCATGCATTTTAAGGAGCACAATCTCGTTTAAAGAGCGGCCGGATGTTCACTACCGACGCCGGGACGCGGCATTTAACGGCAAGACACAGTGATCGAATGTTGACGCTCATCAGAAATTTCTTAGTGGATTGTGCGTAAGCCCAAGAACAGTAGATCAGCACTGCCTGTCAGAATTGTTCAGCGAATTATCTGGTCCTCCTGAAACGGCGAAATCTGCGCAGTAGCGTGAAATGTTGTTCTACCTTACGCTCGCAAAATGCCAGTGTTCAGCTCTGACTTCCACTGTAGAAAATTGCTGTGCTGAAATTGATACCGCGCACTTACAATGCGTAAATGACACATAATGCAGAGTGCCCTTGTGGGCATTATCAGGTCGAACTAGAATGTGGGCATAAACTATGAGGTTCTTCCTATGACAAAGAAAACAGCCCATCCCCTGGTTACCAAAGCACAGATTTATCGCGCCGTCGCCAGCTCAACCGCGATCAAAACGGGTGTTTCTGTGCAAAAAATAGAGCAGCAACTCAAACAAAATCAGGCACAGGCGAAAGCCGTTGGCCTCGCCCGTTAATCTGGCAAGATATCACTCACCAATTGCATCATGGGGCTGTAGTTCCCTGATACTCCTGCCTGTATTGCCTTGAAGTAGAACGTCTTATGTTCATCCCATAAGCTGTAATCTAACAAGCCCTTCCCTGCCAGAACGGCCAACACATCACAAAGCAGTCGCGACAGACGCCCGTTACCTTCTCTGAATGGGTGGATCAAAATAAATTCCGTATGGCATTCAGCCAGATACCTAACCAGCTCAGGACGAGCCAGGGATTTCAGTTCACCAGAACGAGAGAGAAACTGCTTCTCGAAACCATCAAGAAGAAGCGGAATCCTGTCGGCAGCGGCAAACTGAAAGCCGTCTTTAGTCAGGTTGGCATTACGCAGCCTCCCCGCCCAGTCATACACATTCCCCAGCCATTGTCGATGCCATGCGCTGATGTGCTCAAAAGCAAGCGCCGCAGGCGGCTGGGCTTCGATAAATAGCTGTTCATAAAGCATCAGCAGTAGGCCAGATTCCAGCGCCTCCATTTCCTCTGCCACGGTGATCCCTAACTTATTTGCCAGTACCGAGTCACCAGAGCCAGGTTGATAGAGCTCTTTTGCTGCCAGTCAATCGCACTCCACTGGCTGGCAATCATTTCAAACGGGCGCTGCCCACCAACGTAAGTACTGAAACGGATTAAGTGTTGCATCAATGGACCAAATCTAGGTGCATATTAATCGCTTGGTCACTGGTTCAAGTCCAGTAGGGGCCACCAAACATATCAAGGACTTGCGAGAAATCGTGAGTCCTTTTGTTTTTTGGGGCTTCCATGAGGATGCCGCAAAGAAAATGTGGATGGATTGCCTCAAACTCCATTAAGATCAATGCTGCTGTTTTCCGCTCAATTGGTATTAATAAGGGTTCATCGATAATGGCGACTCAAACACCAACAGCACGTGCACCATTTAGCGCAGCCTGCCTACAATTTCTGAATCAACTCGCGCAAAACAACTCCCGCGAGTGGTTTAAAGAGCATCAGGATGTATACGAAAATACCGTGAGAACCCCTGCACTGCGGTTTATCGAGCAAATGCAGCCAAGTGTTCTAGCCATTTCATCGAAGCTCACTGCCGTACCGAAAAAAGTTGGCGGCAGTCTTATGCGTCCACAGCGGGACAGTCGCTTCAGCAAAGACAAAACGCCTTACAAGACCAATGTCGGCATTCAATTTCGTCATTTTCAGGGCAAGGATGTACACGCGCCAGGCTTGTATCTGCATATTGCCGAAGAAGGGTGTTTTATTGCGGCTGGAATCTGGCATCCAGAATCAAAAGCCTTAAATGCAATTCGAATGTGTATTGATGAGAACCCCAACGCCTACCAGGATGCGTTGAAAACACTGCAAAGCCATGGGTTTATCATGGATGGCGATAGCCTGACTCGCCCGCCAAAAGGCTTCGACAAGACTCACCCTCTGTTAGAGGAATTAAAACGCAAAGATTTTATTGCGTTAAAAAACATCGACTTCGAAGAACTCTGCAAGCCAGATGCCATCAACTTTTGTGCCGAGCAATTTCAACACTGCGCGCCATTGATGGCCTATCTGTGCTTTGCCCTTGATCTAGATTTCTAGAATCTAACGGGTAAGTTGCCAAAATGTTAAGTTCGTCACACCAGCGGTGTTACACTACGCGGCTTTATCGCAAGTACGACGCTGGGTGGAAAAATGAGTGAACACATAAAAGAAACAATCGAACCAAAGGCCGTATCGCGGCCTAACTGGTCAGCAGTATTTGCCGTGGCGTTTTGCGTAGCCTGCCTGATTACCGTGGAGTTTTTGCCTGTAAGCCTGCTGACGCCAATGGCTCAGGATCTGGGGATTTCTGAAGGTGTTGCCGGGCAATCAGTTACCGTCACCGCTTTTGTGGCGATGTTTGCCAGCCTGTTTGTGACCAGCATTATCCGCTCGACCGACAGACGTTACGTGGTCTTCCTGTTCTCCGTGCTGCTCACCCTCTCCTGCCTGCTGGTTTCCTTTGCGGAAAACTTCACGATGCTATTGATTGGCCGCGCTTGTTTAGGCATTGCCCTCGGCGGCTTCTGGGCGATGTCAGCTTCATTAACCATGCGGCTGGTTCCTGCTCGCACGGTGCCAAAAGCGCTATCGGTGATCTTCGGTGCGGTATCTATCGCACTAGTCATCGCCGCCCCGCTGGGCAGTTTTTTAGGCGGCATTATTGGCTGGCGTAATGTGTTTAACGGCGCAGCACTGATGGGCGTGGCCTGTATTATTTGGGTGTGGAAAGCGCTGCCGCCGTTGCCGGGTGAATCAACACAGCATAAGCAAAACATGTTTGGCCTGCTAAAACGCCCAGGTGTGATGGCGGGTATGGCAGCAATCTTTATGACGTTTGCCGGGCAGTTTGCCTTCTTCACCTATATCCGTCCAGTGTACATGACGCTCGCCGGATTCGATGTCGACGGCCTGACGCTGGTGCTGCTGAGCTTTGGGATTGCAAGCTTTGTGGGCACATCGCTTTCCGCTGTCTTCCTCAAGCGTTCCCTCAAACTGGCACTTACCCTCGCCCCGCTGATTCTGGCATTGAGTGCGCTGGTTCTGGTGTTGTGGGGAAGCGATAAAATCGTCGCATCAGCAATCGCCATTATCTGGGGCTTTGCCTTTGCACTGATTCCTGTCGGCTGGTCTACATGGATCACCCGCTCGCTCGCCGATCAGGCAGAAAAAGCGGGATCTATTCAGGTTGCGGTTATCCAGTTAGCCAACACCTGTGGTGCTGCCATTGGCGGATTCGCGCTTGATAACCTCGGCCTGCTTTCACCGCTAGTATTGTCTGGTAGTTTGATGTTGCTGACGGCGCTGCTAGTGGCAACGAAAGTGCGGGCAAAGTAGCTTAACCACGCCAGAAAGGTTTATCCCCCAAAATCGTGGCGCGATGCATAATCCGGCGGGCAGGAAGATAATCGGCGTTCGCGTAGTGTTGTGTAACGCGGTTATCCCAGATGGCGATATCGTTTTCCTGCCAGCGCCAGCGCACCTGGAACTCGGGTTTTGTGACATGGGCAAACAGAAAGGCGAGCAATGCGTCGCTCTCTTTTTGTGAAAGATCAACAATCCGCGTAGTGAAACCTTCATTAACAAACAGCGCCTGTTTGCCACTTACCGGATGGGTGCGAACAACGGGGTGAAGCAGTGGCGGATTTTTAACGGCCGCCTCGCGCCAGCGCTGGTGTTCTTCTTCATTGCGAAGATGTTTATATTCCGGGAATGACTTCCTGAAATCGTGCTCCGCGCGCAGCCCCGACAGCAAACGCTTGAACGGTTCTGAAAGCGCTTCATACGCCGCGATACCACTGGTCCACAACGTATCACCACCGGTTTCTGGCAACTGCTTAGCTGCCAGTATCGCTCCGGCTGGCGGTGTTTCGATAAAGGTCACATCAGTGTGCCAGTTGTCATTATCTGGCGGGTTATCATCGTGGGTATCCAGCACAATGATCTCTTCCACCCCAGGTGCATGAGGATAAACCGGATGAATGTGCAGATCGCCAAACCGCTGCGCCAGTGTACGTTGCTGTGCAGGTGTAATCGGTTGATCGCGCAAGAACAGCACCTGATGGCGGATCAGCGCATGGTAAAGCTGCTCGAACTGGTTATCCGTTAATCCACGACTCAGCGTTAAACCACTAACCTGTGCACCGATGTAAGGCCCCAGTGGCGTAATATTCACTTTTTCACTCATTGCCCTTCTCCATGCCATGGGGTTAAACGGCGTTGCAATGCGCGTAAACCCAGCTCTAAACAAAATGCGATAACGGCAATCACGCCGATGCCTGCAAGCACCACATCGGTTGCCAAAAACTCACCGGCTGATTGCACCATAAAGCCCAGCCCACGCGTTGCGGCGATAAGCTCGGCGGCAACCAGCGTTGACCAACCTACACCCAGTCCAATGCGGAACCCTGTAAGGATCTCCGGCAGCGCACCGGGTAAAATCACGTGCCATACAATCTGAGCCCGCGTTGCGCCCAGTGCTCGAGCGGCACGAATACGAACCTGCTTCGCACTGCGTACTCCAGCCATGGTCGACATCGCCACTGGCGCGAATATCGCCAGGTAAATCAGCAAGATCTTGGATGTTTCGCCGATGCCAAACCAAATCACCATCAGCGGTAAATACGCCAGCGGTGGCACAGGACGGTACAGCTCAATCAACGGGTCGAGAATGCCGCGCACCGTCGGGCTGAGCCCCATCGCAATGCCCACAGGAATACCAATCAACACCGCGGCCAACAGCGCCGTGAGAATGCGCAATAAACTGGCGGCCAGATGCTGCCACAGTGTGGCATCCATAAACCCTTGCGGCCCGGCAATGCTAATCAGCTTAAGAAGTACCTGGCCAGGGGGCGGTAAAAATAACGGGCTGACCCATTGCTGCGCCGCTACCCACCACCACAGCAACACGATGGTGGTGATCGTCGCGAGACTGAGCGTTATCTGGCGCGAGACAGGCCAGCGCAACGTCAGCCTTTTGCGGCGAACTTTATCCTGAATAACGATGCTCATAGAAAGCCCTCGCTTTGTTCAAACACCCGGCTCAACACGTATTCACGCTTAGCGATAAACTCAGGGTCAGATTTGATGCTGCGGCATGGCTCGCCAGCGGTGAAGCGGCGGCCAAAATCGAGCGGAAGACGTTCCAGTACGCGCCCAGGCCCAGGTGAAAGCAGCACCAGCTCCGTCGCCAGGAACACTGCTTCTTCAATGTCGTGCGTAATCAGCAGCACCTGACGGCGGCTTTCATGCCACAGTTTTAAGAGCAGCGTTTGCATTTGCTCGCGGGTGAATGCATCCAGCGCGCCAAAAGGCTCATCGAGGAGTAAAAGTTGTGGTCGCGTCGCCAATGCGCGGGCGATTCCTACGCGTTGGCGCTGCCCGCCGGAGAGCTGCCAGATAGAGCGTTTTGCTTTATCTTCCAGCCCCACTTTACGCAGCATGTCGAGCGCAATACTTTCGCGTTCCTGCTTTGGCTGTCCTGCGAGCTGTAAGCCAAAGGCGACGTTATCCAGCACCGTTCGCCACGGCAGTAATCCTTCATTCTGGAAGACCACGCCGCGCTCAGCACTTGGCCCCGTCACCTGTTTACCCGCAAGTGTGATGCTGCCGGAGTGATAAGGAACAAAGCCAGCTATCAGGTTCAGCAGCGTGGTTTTCCCACAGCCAGACGGGCCAAGAACGACCAGCAACTCGCCCTCATCTACGGTCAGATTAATATCGTTGAGAACGGTTTTTCCGCCGTAATCTGCACTTAAATGTGAAACCTGTAACATGGCTTACTCCTTACTGCGCCAGCGCTTTCACGAAGCGATCGGTGACGAACTGGCTGTAATCCGTCTCAACCGCCGGAACCTTGCCCTGCGCTTTAAGGAACTGAGCGGTATCGACAATCGCTTTGTTTACCGGGCCATTGAGCTGCTCACTTTGCTGGCTGGCGGTGAGATAGGTATTGCCCTTCACCAGTACAGGAACGTCGCTTTCCGGCACGCCGCTAAGGCGCGAGAGTTTGCTCAGATTATCTGGCTGTTTCAGCCATTCGTCTGGGTTATCGATATAGCCTTTCTGTGCAGCGAGCGCGCTTTTAGCGAATGCTTCAATAACATCCGGATGCGCTTTAGCGAAGTCTTTACGCACGACCCAGACATCCAGCGTTGGAGCGCCCCACTTGCCCACTTGCGCGGAATCAGTCAGCACCGTGCCATCTTTTTCCAGCTCATTAACCGCAGGTGCCCAGACATAAGCGCCGTCGATATCTCCACGCTGCCAGGCGGCAATAATTGCAGGAGGCTGAAGGTTAAGGATTTCCACCTGGCCGGGTTTGATACCCCAATGTTTCAGCGCCGCCAGCAGGCTGTAATGCGTGGTGGAGATAAACGGTACGGCAATACGTTTGCCAATCAGATCTTTCGGGTTGGTAATCCCCTTTTTCACGACCAGCGCTTCGGAATTACCCAACTGTGAGGCGAGCAAGAATACTTCGATAGGCACATTCTGACTGGCGGCCACCGCAAGCGGACTGGAGCCGATATTACCAATCTGCACATCGCCCGAAGCCAGCGCACGTACCACACTCGCGCCGCTATCGAACTTGCGCCACTCAACTTTTGCACCGCTGTCTTTGGCAAAAGCATTGTCGGCCTGCGCGACTTTGGCGGGCTCAGCGGATGTTTGATACGCCACGGTGACATCCACTGCGAATGCGGGTAATGCGATGAGAGCCAGTGCTGCCAGCCAGAGAGAATGTCGTTTTGCTACCATGATGAGTACTCCTGTATCGTTGATAGGAGCAGTATTTCTGGATGCGGCGATGACATAAAAGAATTAAAAATTATCGCTAATGCTTTTATGTCCTTAGATGAATTGTTGCTTTGGATAGTTAGAGGGCAGGAATGAGGTTTGGGCTATGCCATTATAATGTTCGTGGCATCTGGCTCTAAAAAGAGCATTGAAAATAGTGGATTGCACTGGTAATGGATGGGTTTTATAGAGGATTATCATGAGAAAAGGGAGATGAATTTCA
>CBCPKK010000026.1:0-45539 GCA_965119215.1 uncultured Buttiauxella sp. | reverse complement strand
AAATTTCACCCGTACACGCCCGTGCTCGTCGCAGAAGATTTCTTCCCCCGGCGGGCCGGTCACCACGGCGCTTTGCGGGCCATCGACCAGCGGTTTGGGATGTGGTTGGGCGCGCCAGGTCTGAATTGCGGGAATAACATGAAAATTATTCGTCAGCGTGGTGCCCTGGCCTTCGCTCCCGATGAGTGCCTGCGGCTGGCTGCCTCCCAGGGTGTTCGACACCACCTGCCATAAATCGTTTAAATCTTCACGCGGGTGGTCAGTCAGGCTGAAACAGCGGCCGGGCTGGATTTGTGGCGAGTTGCTGCTGCCGGTGGCGTAGTCCACATTATTGCGCCAGCCTTCTACCTGATATTTTGCAAAATCAGCACCGCGCTGCGCATCTTTGAAGCGCCCCGGATAATCAAAAATCTCATACCCCATCCGCTGGTTGGGCAGCTCTGAGGGCAGATAATTGAACTGACCCGGCCAGAGCGGGGCTTTGAAGGTGTAATCCTGGGTGGTGACCTGTGCGGGGCGAACCTGCGCGCTACGGCAGAAGCTGTTGACGCAATACTGGCTGGACTCATTTGCGCCGTTTGGGTTATACGGCAGCGGGTCGAGCTTTTGCAGTACGCTGCTGTCGTCGGCAAAGGTCAGTTTCTGGTCGTTCTTTTTCAGATACTCATCTTCGTAGAAGAAGACGCCCTCTTCGGCGGCCAGACGGGCGATAAAATCAAAGTCGGTTTCCTGGTACTGCACGCAAAACTCACGTTCCGGATGCGGACGGCGATACAGCGCATCGTGAGAGTGAATACGCATTTCCTTGAGCAATTTTTCAAAGATGAAGCGGATATCGTAATTCTGGAAACTGCGGCAGTTCTGCCGCTGAGCGCTGCGCCAGAACTCCGGGTGCATCGTCATGTGGTAAATAGTCTGGTGTTTGCCGGTGTCGCCCTGCTCGCAAAAAGTCACGATGCCGCACACCCGGCGTTTGATTTCGTCGCCTTCGTGAATCGTCAGCGTACCCGCGAGATCGAGGATGTTTTTAAACTCAAGGGCCGGATTGCTGCTGGCGAGGGTAAGGTCGAGACGGTATAAGGAAGAGTAGGACTGGAAGAGCTGAAAATCCACGACCGCAAAAGTGTCATCCGGGTTTTGCCCGGCAGTAAAAGTAAAGCGGGTGCCGTCAGTGGCCATGGTGTTATTCCTTCCTGTCCATGGATATATTGATTAGAGCGTGATGTTCCCAAAGAACCATAACTCTAATAAATACATATAAATCAATAAAATAGGAGTTAAAGTTAAACAATGAGAAGGAAGACAACCGTGAGGTTTGTCACATTATGGAATGTAGGGAAATGGACAAAGAGGGGAAGGTTTGAATGGTTGATGCGGTGTTGTCACTCTGAACAAATAAGAAGGGCGCGATAATCGCGCCCTTCTGGTATTACTTTTTAAACGTTTCCGGGAAAACCATTTCGCTGTATTTCACGAAACGAGTCTTCCTGGTAATCCGGTAGCCGAACCAAATAGCCAGGAACAGCGGAATACCGATGTAAGTCGCCGTTACGCCTGCCCAGTCGATTTTATCGGCCAGGAAGGCTTCATAGTTCTGGCCCAGGGTGATGATAAGGCACAGAGCGAAAGCAAAGATTGGCCCCACAGGGAAGAAGCCTGAGACATATGGCAAATCATTAAGATCAAGCCCACGCTTCACATAACCACGACGGAAACGGTAGTGGCTAATCGCAATGCCCAACCAGGCGATAAAGCCCGTCATACCCGAGGTATTGAGCAGCCACAGGTAAACAGTCTGGTTGCCAAACATGGAAGTCAGGAAACACAGCCCCGCCACGACGGTTGTTGCCAGCAGCGCGTAACGCGGCACGCCACCTTTAGAAAGCTTAGAGAAAATGCGCGGCGCTTTGCCGTCGCAAGCCAGGGTGTAAAGCATACGAGTGGACGCGTACATCCCGGAGTTACCCGCAGACAGTACCGCAGTCAGAATAACGGCGTTCATTACTGCCGCAGCAGACAACAGACCCGCATGTTCAAATACCAGCGTGAACGGGCTGATGCCGATATCTTTCACATCGTTACGCAGCAGGCTCGGATCGGTATAAGGAATGATCAGGCTGATAATCAGAATGGCGAACACATAGAACAGCAGGATACGCCAGAACACCTGACGCACCGCACGCGGGATGTTCTTGCCTGGATCTTCAGATTCGCCCGCAGCCACGCCGATAAGTTCGGTGCCCTGGAACGAGAAGCCAACTATCATTGCCACGCCAATCATGGCGGAGAATCCACCGGCAAACGGTGCATCACCAATCGCCCAGTTGCTCCAGCCCGCAGGTTGCGCGCCTTTGAAGATGCCAAGGATCATCATCACGCCGACAATGATAAAGATAATGACCGTCGTCACTTTGATCAGTGAGAACCAGTATTCTGCTTCGCCAAAGCCTTTAACGGAGATGTAGTTCAGTAGGAACATAATGCCGAGGAACAGCGCGCTCCAGATCCAGCCTGGGGTATCGGGGAACCAGTAGTTCATCACCAGTTGTGATGCGACCAGGTCAACGGCGATAGTGACAGCCCAGTTGTACCAGTAGTTCCAGCCCAGTGCGAAACCAAAACCTTCTTCTACGTATTGTTGCCCGTAGGTAGCAAAAGAACCAGAAACCGGCATGTAAGCCGCAAGCTCGCCCAGGCTTGTCATCAGGAAGTACACCATCAGACCAATCAGCATGTAGGAGAGCAGCGCGCCGCCAGGGCCCGCCTGAGAAATGGTTGCACCAGAGGCAACAAATAGCCCGGTTCCGATGGAACCGCCGATGGCGATCATCGTTAAGTGGCGCGCTTTTAGCTCACGACGTAAGCCAGGCGCTTGTGTTGTTTTATCTTGAGAAACCATAGAAAATTGCGGTCCATACAAAAAATGAGGCGAGATTGTAACAAATCATCCCTGTTCATCTAGTACAAATGACGGGTTATAAGAGAGCTTCATGATCGGCGCGGAATTATAAGCAAAGCACTTATTCCCTTCGCCTTTCACGTTAGAAAGATGTTAGCTGTGCTTACTTCTCGCAGTACTTCAAAAAGCGTAGCAACGCGTTAGAAATGTGCTTTTGGCGATGATGAATGCGGTACAACGTGCGCACCAAACGCGGTAACGGGACAGGCACAACCACCAGCGATCCCGTCTCCAGTTGTTCAGAAATCACTCTGCGCGACAGGCAGCTAATACCAAGGCCATGACGCACGGCATGTTTAATCGCCTCTGAATTTCCCAGCTCCATACCCAGATGAAACTGCGGCAAATGCGAAAGCAGCAGGTAATCGACGATTTCACGCGTGCCGGAGCCTTTCTCACGTAAGATCCACTGCTGTTCAGCAAGGCTTTCTAGCGTGACCGGTTTTTGCAATAAAGGTGCATCTGGCGGCGCAAACACGACTAGCTCATCTTCCAGCCACGGCTCTGTCACCAGTTCGGTCATATGGCTCGGGCCTTCAATCAGGCCGATGTCGACACGGAAATCTGCCACCGCATTAATCACGTCCTGGCTGTTACCGACGCTCATCTCCAGCGGCAGCGAGGGGAAATCACGGCGGTAGTGGGCAATCATTTCCGGCAGGATATAGTTGCCGATGGTGCTACTGGCATAAACGCGGATAGCGCCGTTGTCTTCTTTAAACAGTTGTTCGACTTCCGTCGCCTGTTCCAGCAAACCCACCACGCGCGGATATAGCAAGCGGCCATGTTCGTTGACCACCAGGCGTTTACCTACCCTGTCAAACAATTGCACGCCCAACTGCCCTTCCAGGTCGGACAATGCCGCACTCACCGCAGATTGCGATAGCGCCAGCATCTGCGAAGCCTGAGTAGTAGAACCGCTTTTAAGGACTTCGGCGAAAACTTCAAGTTGCCGTAGCGTGATATGCATGGTGGATGCGCCTTAACACTTATTCAGATTAATTATAAATATATAATCAATTTTATTTTTAAGCCAGTTAGCCTTATTCTTCTGCCAACACAAAGGAGAAGGTTATGGCTACGTTATCAATTTCCGCTCGTCGACATACATTGTGGCATTTTCTGCCAGGGCTTGCGCTGACAGGAGCTATTACTGCACTGGCGCTTTGGTTGGGGGATATCCCAGCCGTGGCGGGTCTCGGCCTGGGTGCATTAACACTCGCTATTCTGTGCGGGATGGTAATTGGCAACACGCTCTACCCAAAAATCTGGCAGCACTGCGATGGTGGCGTGATCTTCGCCAAGCAACATTTATTGCGCCTGGGCATCATTCTTTATGGCTTCCGATTGACGTTTTCGCAAATTGCGGATGTCGGTGCCAGCGGTGTCATCATCGACGTTCTGACATTAAGCAGTACTTTTGCCCTTGCCTGCTGGCTCGGCCAAAAAGTGTTTGGTCTGGACAAGCAAACCAGTTGGTTAATTGGTGCCGGTAGCAGTATTTGCGGTGCAGCCGCAATTCTGGCAACAGAACCCGTAGTTAAGGCAGAGGCCAGTAAAGTCACTGTTGCCGTTGCGACAGTCGTGATATTCGGTACGTTGGCTATCTTCATTTATCCAATGATTTATCCGCACGTAACACAATGGTTCACACCGGAAACCTTTGGTATCTACACCGGTTCAACCATGCATGAAGTGGCGCAAGTGGTTGCTGCGGGGCATGCGATTAGCCCTGAAACGGAAAACGCTGCGGTGATTGCTAAAATGCTGCGCGTGATGATGCTGGCTCCGTTCCTGATTTTCCTGGCCGCTCGCGTTAAACAACTGGCTCCAGCAGGCGAAGCGCAGAAAAGTAAAATTACGATCCCCTGGTTTGCCGTGCTGTTTATTGTGGTGGCGATGTTTAACTCGCTGCACCTGCTGCCAACCTGGGCTGTCAATGCTTTGATAACGTTGGATACTTTCTTGTTAGCTATGGCAATGGCGGCGTTGGGTTTAACCACCCATTTCAGCGCGCTGAAAAAAGCCGGTGTACGTCCGCTGTTGATGGCGCTGGTGCTGTTTATCTGGCTGATTGTCGGCGGTGGTGCAATTAACCTCGGTATTCATCACCTGATGGCATAATTTGGAACGGTAAATTCCTGTCTAACCCGCTATCATTGTCGGTTTCCCGGTAGCGGGTTTTGACAGGAGAAAGAATGATGAAGTTTATTGGCGCACACGTCAGTGCCTCGGGTGGTCTGGAAAATGCCGCAATTCGCGCACACGAGCTGGAAGCCACTGCTTTTGCCCTGTTCACCAAAAACCAACGTCAGTGGCGTGCAGCACCGCTAACCGACGAAGTTATCAGTAATTTCAAACGCGCCTGTGAAAGGTACAATTACGGTCCAGGCCAAATCCTCCCCCACGACAGCTACCTGATTAACCTCGGTCATCCCGTTGAAGAAGCGCTGGAAAAATCCCGCGAAGCCTTTGTTGACGAGCTGGAACGCTGTATGCAGTTGGGTCTGACGCTGCTGAACTTCCACCCTGGCAGCCACTTGAAGCAAATCCCTGAAGAAGAATGTCTTGCCCGTATTGCTCAGTCGATAAACATAGCGCTGGATAAAACCAAAGGCGTGACGGCAGTGATTGAAAATACGGCAGGCCAGGGCAGCAATCTCGGCTTCCGTTTTGAACATCTGGCCGCAATTATTGATGGCGTAGAAGACAAATCCCGCGTCGGTGTTTGCATTGATACCTGCCACGCCTTTGCTGCGGGTTATGACCTGCGAACGGTGGCTGACTGCGAACACACTTTTGCTGAATTTGAGAGAATTGTCGGGTTCAAGTATTTACGCGGCATGCATCTGAACGACGCCAAAAGTGCTTTTGCTAGCCGGGTCGACCGCCATAACAGCCTGGGCGAAGGCAATATCGGCCACACGCCGTTTAGCTGGATCATGGGCGATAACCGCTTTGACGGGATACCGTTAATTCTTGAAACGACCAATCCGGATATTTGGGCAGAAGAGATTGCCTGGCTGAAAGCTCAGCAAACTGAAAAGGCTGTTGCGTAAGGCAAAAAAAAGCTCCCTGCGATGCAGGGAGCCTTGAAGGTATTGAAGGTATTATGCCGTTTTTACTGCGACGTCCACTTCCGGGCGTTTGAGGAAGGCATAAGACAGACCCGCCAACAACGTCCCCACGACTATCGCAATCAGGTAACCCACAACCGGTGTAATCGCACCAGGGATTAACAGTACGAACAAACCGCCATGTGGAGCCATCAGTTTGGCACCAACTGCCATGGAGATTGCGCCAGTTACCGCCCCGCCAATGATACAGCTAGGCAGAACACGCATTGGGTCACGAGCAGCGAACGGGATTGCCCCTTCGGTGATAAAGCACAGACCCAGAACCAGAGCCGCTTTACCGCCTTCTTGCTGCGCTTTGTCGAATTTACGACGCGCGACTATTGTTGCCAGGCCCATTGCCAACGGTGGCACCATACCTGCGGCCATAATAGCGGCCATTGGTGCGTATGTTTGGGTGCTGAGTAAGCCGACACCAAATGCGTAAGCCGCTTTGTTCACCGGCCCACCCATGTCAGTACACATCATGCCACCGAGAATTGCGCCCAACAGTACCGCGTTCGCCGTACCCATTGTTTGCAGCCAGTGAGTCAAACCTTCGAGGATTTTCGCAACCGGCGTACCGATCAGGTAAATCATCGCAAGGCCGACAACCAGACTTGAGAACAGGGGAATGATAAGGATCGGTTTCAGCGCTTCCATGCTTGATGGCAATTTCAGCTTAGTGCTGATCATCTTCGCAATGTAACCTGCGAGGAAGCCCGCAATAATACCGCCGATAAAACCAGAACCGGTACTCACCGCTAACATACCGCCGATAAGACCCGGAGTCAGACCTGGGCGGTCAGCAATCGAGAACGCGATAAAACCAGCAAGAACCGGAACCATCAGCGCAAAGGCTGAACCGCCACCGATTTGCATCAGCGCCGCAGCCAGCGTGCCCGGCTCTTTAAACGCTTCGATACCAAAAGCAAACGAAAGCGCGATACACAGACCACCGGCAACCACCATCGGCAGCATGTAGGAAACACCGGTCAACAGGTGGCGATAAGCACCCGCCGCCTCTTTTTTGCCTTCTTTACCGTTGGCAGCACTTTGTCCTTTCGCTTCAAATGGTGTCGCTTCAACAACGGCTTTATCCAGCTCTTGAGCCGTTTTTTTCAGCGCCAGACCCGTTGAAGTACGGTACATCGGCTTGCCAGCAAACTTCGCCAGATCCACTTCGATATCAGCCGCAACAATCACCAAATCCGCTTCAGCAACTTCTTCAGGCGTGATGGCATTACCCGCACCCACTGAGCCACGAGTTTCAACTTTTACCCACCAGCCGCGTTTTTTAGCTTCGGTTTCAATGGCTTCTGCCGCCATAAAGGTATGCGCGACGCCAGTCGGGCAGGCCGTTACAGCTACAACACGTTTTGGCCCTTTTGCAACTGCGACAGGGGCTGTGCTGACCGGCACGGTATAAGGTTTTGCTTTGTCTTTCGCTTCACCTAAAAACAGTTCCGGGTGCTGAACTGCACGGTCGATATCACCCAGAAAAACTTTTTTGCCATTCAGCGCGTTATCAGCAGGAATAGCGTTGCCCACCACGATAGCCATTTCGGCATCATTCGGGTTGTCGATAATCTGCAAGCGCGCTTTTGGCGCGGCAGAACCCAGCAGCGTTTTCGCCAGATATGCGCGAGCTTGCCCGAGGCCGGGTTCGATAATCAGCAGCGTTTTCATTGTTCCTCTCCTGAATCAGTTAAACGGTTGCAGATCAACACGAGCCATCATGGCTGCCAGTTGAGTGCGATCGGTGATACCGACGTTGCTCTGGCTTACCGCCAGCGCCGCAACAGCGGTCGCAAGACGTAAGGTATGTTCGCTGGATTCACGCATTAACAGGCCATAGATAAGCCCGCCGACCATGGAATCCCCGGCACCCACGGTGCTGACGACTTCGCAAAACGGAGGTTTCGCAATCCATTCGCCGGAAGCGTTAACCCAAAGCGCACCTTCAGCACCCAGCGAAATCACCACATGTGCAATGCCCTGTTCACGCAGTGCGTGAGCGGCTTCAATCACATCTTTCATTTCTGGAAGTTTACGACCGGCCCAGATTTCCAGTTCGCGGCGGTTTGGTTTTACTAACCACGGCGCTGCTTTCAGACCGGCGACTAACGCTTCGCGGCTGCTGTCGAAAATAATGCAAGGACACATGCTACGCAGGCGCGTCATCCAGTCGGTAAACGCTTCTGGGGAAACACCTGACGGCAAACTGCCGCTCACGCAGACCATGTCGAACTGGCCGAGCCAGCTCAGGGAGTCCGCAACAAAGCGTTCCCAGTCAGAAGGCGTCACTTCAAAACCGGAGAAGTTGAAGTCGGTGACTTCGCCGTCTTTTTCGGTCAGCTTAACGTTGATGCGGGTACGCCCTTGCACCACCTGGAAGCGGTTGGCAATGCCCAGCTCGCTGAACAATTGCTGGAAACCGTCCTGGTTGTCTTTACCCAGGAAGCCGCCAACGGTGACGTCGATACCAAGATCTTTGAGCACTTTGGCAACGTTGATGCCTTTACCGGCAGCGTGTAAGCCCGTGGTACGCACCAGGTTAACTTCACCGCGTTCCACTTCCGGGGTGTAACCGACGAGATCGTAAGCCGGGTTTAGTGTGATTGTTGCGACGCGACGACTCATGCTGCCCCCTCGCCAAGACCGGCGGCTACGGCTTCACCAATGGCTTTCAGCGCCTGTTCAGCATCTTCACCTACCGCAGTAAAACGCAGACGATGGCCTTTCTTCACGCCCAGAGCGACGACTTTCATCAGGCTGCGGCCATTGGCGGGTTTGCCAGTGCCATCAAGGTTTGTCACGGTAATCTCACTATTAAATTGTTTTATGGTGTTCACCAGCACTGTGCCCGGACGTGCGTGCAGACCATGTTCATTACGAATCTGGAATTCCGCGCTCAGGCTGTTTTTTGCCGGTTCAACGTCCGTTGTCAGCAGCGTCAGCAATTCTGGCGCATCAGCTTTCAGCAAACGGTCAGCGGTGTTGCTGATCAGCATGTCGCTAAGACGGTTAAGGACTTGCAAAGGTTGGTCATCAGCCACAGCAACCGTCATCAACAGGGATACCGGTTGGCCTTCTGTTTCAAAAGCAGCAGCAGGACGGCTGATCGCCACAGCACTGGCGAGGTTGCCTTCGGTGCTGTCGTTCAGCCAGATACCCTGGCCAAGATAAAGAGGTTTGCTGGAAACCACATTGCTGACAAATGCAGCGTCTGCCGCACCGGCCTGCTTAATGCGCCCGGCGTTCAGGGCTTGCAGCGTCATCAGGTCAGTTGCGGTGACATCCAATGCCAGTAATGAGTTATCAAACAGCAAAGATGCCGATTGTTTTTCACCCATCAGCAATGCACGCAACTCTTCTGCTGAAGTTGCCGTTTTGAGTTGTTCAGCAACGGCATCATCACTGAGCACATGTGTCAGCTGACGCAGTAAGCCCAGGTGCTCGTCAGAGCGTGCCGCGATACCAATGACGATATAGGCTGTTTGGCCTTCGCCCCACTCTATTCCCTGTGGAAACTGAAACACCTGAACACCGGTGTTCAGCACCAGATCGCGGGTATCTGTGGTGCCATGTGGAATGGCAATACCATTGCCAAGATAAGTGGAGGTTTGCAGCTCGCGGGCCAGCATACCTTCAACGTAGCCAATACTGACGTTCCCGGCCTGCGCGAGCGCAGTGGCAACCAGACGTATGGCTTCTTCTTTATTTCCGGCGCTAACGCCCGGATGAATATCCTGCACTGATAACTGGAACATGGTTCTCCTCTCCGCTGAATTGAAACGATTCAGCTATAATGAGAAAAAATGCGCCATCCTACTCCTGATACCAAATAAGACGACGCTGAAACGTTTCAAGTAGTGTGCGTATTCCACGCAATCCAGGCAAGAAATGTTGTTATTTCGTTACCGAAATTTAGAGGTTACGCACATTTTCACCGCCAACGAAGCGGGAAAAGTGAGCAGCATCACGGTACGTTCAGCACATAATTTAGAAACTTCAGCTTTTGCTAAACCTCAACAGGAACGGTGTTTTATCTTTCGGAGCTGCTTTTGATTTGAACAACTGTTTATTTAGTGGCAAGGCGCGTAAACTCCGCGCGTTCATAGATTATCGACGCAGAGAGCATGCAAAACTCCCCCATAGCAGCAACCCGTAAGCCCCTTGATTTAACTTCTTCTTCCTTTTTGATTGTAGCTTTTTTAACCGGAATTGCGGGTGCATTACAAACCCCGACTCTGAGCCTGTTTCTGACCGAAGAAGTCCATGCGCGTCCAGCAATGGTAGGTTTCTTTTTCACCGGCAGCGCAATCATCGGCATTTTGGTTAGCCAGTTTCTTGCTGGCCGCTCAGACAGAAAAGGCGATCGTAAATCGCTTATTTTTGTCTGCTGTTTATTGGGTGCACTAGCCTGCATTCTGTTTGCGTGGAACCGTAACTACTTTGTGTTGCTGTTTGTCGGCGTATTCCTGAGCAGCTTTGGCTCGACCGCCAACCCACAGATGTTTGCCCTGGCGCGCGAACATGCTGACCACACAGGCCGCGAAGCCGTGATGTTCAGCTCCATTCTGCGTGCGCAAGTTTCACTGGCCTGGGTGATTGGCCCACCTATCGCCTACGCGCTGGCTCTGGGCTTTGGTTTTACCACCATGTATTTGAGCGCAGCATTTGCCTTTGTGGTTTGCAGCGTGATGGTGCGAATGCTATTGCCATCAATGCGTAAAGAGGTGTCCGGCAAAACAACCACGCTGGAAGCGCCACGACGCAACCGCCGTGATGCCCTGTTGCTGTTTGTCGCCTGCACCATGATGTGGGGCTGTAATAGCCTCTACATCATTAATATGCCGCTCTACATCATCAATGAATTACATCTGCCGGAAAAACTAGCGGGCGTGATGATGGGGACAGCTGCCGGGCTCGAAATCCCAACAATGCTAATCGCTGGGTATTACGCCAAACGCTTTGGTAAACGCTTCCTGATGCGCATTGCGGCAGTAGCGGGGTTGTTGTTCTACATTGGGATGCTGACGTTACATAACGAATTTATGCTGCTGGGTCTGCAACTACTGAACGCGATTTTCATCGGCATTCTGGCAGGTATCGGCATGCTGTATTTTCAGGATTTAATGCCCGGACAGGCTGGGGCTGCGACCACGCTATATACTAATACAACGCGTGTAGGCTGGATTATCGCCGGGTCGATGGCGGGTGTGGTGGCTGAAATCTGGAACTACCACACCGTGTTTTATATCGCGCTGGGCATGATTGCTATCACGGCTTATTGCATCGTGAAAATCAAAGATGTCTAAGGTGCTGTTGCCGCTTCAAGATAGATAAGGTAATCCATTGCCTGCTGGCGCGTGGTGCCGCACATTTCACGGCTGGGCTGCAAGTTAGCGCAAACCTTCGGGCGTAGCGGTGAAGCGAATATCTTGCACATGTTGTCATCTGCAAGCTGAACACATTTTGTATTTGCCGGTTTGCCATCAGGCATGCCAGGGATCGGGCTTGATACAGATGGCGCGGTGCAACACGCGCCGCAATCGGAACGACAGTCCATCAACAAGACTCCGGTGGGCTGACAAGGAACCGGACTGTAGCAGTAGCAACGCGGCTTTACCATGTCGATTTATCCATTATCAGCGATGAAATCCGCTTGCCTGAAATGCGCCTCGCGAGTAATTTGTCGCAATATTTTCGCTTCTCAATTTTTCACAGGAAACATCGATGGCCAGAGCTAACGAAATCAAAAAAGGTATGGTACTGAACTACAACGGCAAACTGCTGATTGTTAAAGATATTGATATTCAGGCACCGAGCGCCCGTGGCGCAGCAACGCTGTATAAAATGCGTTTTTCTGATGTCCGTACCGGCCAGAAAGTTGAAGAGCGCTTCAAGGGCGACGATATCGTCGATACCATTACCCTGACCCGCCGTTACGTTGATTTCTCTTACATCGATGGCAACGAATACGTGTTCATGGATAAAGAAGATTACACCCCGTATATCTTCACCAAAGATCAGATTGAAGAAGAACTGCAATTCATTCCTGAAGGCGGCATGCCGGACATGCAGGTTCTGACCTGGGATGGCCAGCTGTTGGCGCTTGAGTTGCCGCAGACTGTGGATCTGGAAATTGTTGAAACAGCACCTGGCATTAAAGGCGCGTCAGCAAGCTCCCGTACCAAACCTGCAACCCTGTCTACAGGACTTGTGATTCAGGTTCCGGAATATATGGTTACTGGCGAGAAAATCCGTATTCATATCGCTGAAAAACGTTCTATGGGTCGCGCAGACTAAGAAAACGTAAACGCTCTCTCGGGAGCGTTTTTTTATCGACGGGCTATAACGGTTTTTTAACGGGATAGCTGACCAGCGGCTTAATTTCTTTAAGCACAAACATACTTTGCATCTCTTTGATCCCCGCTAAACGACGAATTACCGACATCGCAAAATCCGCGTAGGAATCCAAATCGCGCGCGACGACCTGCAACAGAAAATCCGCATCGCCGCCGATGCTATAGCACGCAACCACATCCTCCAGAGCAGTGACCTCCTCTTCGAATTTTTTCGCCTCAGCCTCGCTGTGGCTGTCTATCACTACGCGAACAAACACCATGACACCCAGGCCAATTTTCTTACGGTTAAGCACCGCACGATAGCCCTGAATCACCTCATCTTCTTCCAGCTTGCGCACTTTGCGCCAGCAAGGTGAAGCTGAAAGGCCAATCGTATCGGCTAGCGTCTGGTTGGTCATGCGTGCGTCATCTTGCAATAGCGTCAGAATCTTTATATCTGTCGGGCTGAGCGTCATTAAGGGCAGATCCTTTTCTTAAAATTGCACAGAGAGGTAAATCCTGCCTGTATCTGGCTGTTTATCAAGCAATATAGACAGCAATTTTCTTGCTGGCTAATGCATAATAATGGCTCATTCCCAATAAATTCATTACGTTAAACCTAAAATCGGTAAGGATAATTCATGCAATTTGATGCCAGCCAACACCGCTGCACTATCATTATTGACAAAGATCTCAAGGCTGGCCTTGCCATCAATGCTGCGAGCGTCATTGGTATTAGCTTTGGCCGTATGGTCGAAAATCTCGTTGGGCCGGACATGCAAAGTAAAGATGCCGTGAATTACCCAGGCGTGGTTTACGCCCCGCTGCCTGTTTTACTGGCTCCAGGTAGTTATGTGCATGAGTTGTTAGATATTGCTGAGCAAGATGATGAGATTTACGCGATGCCATTCAGTGCGCTGGCACAATCGTGTAAAACTTATGATGAATACGGGGAACGAATTTCTTCGGCAAGTAGTGAAAGCATTGAGTTGGTGGCGATAGGACTCATCGGCCCTAAAAAAAGCATAACCAAATTGACGGGCAACCTGGCTTTATATAAGTAACCGACAAAAACTGGCGGGTGAGCACACCCGCCAGCATTCAAATTACTTCAGCAAATCCGGGAACATAGTCTGTTTCAGTGCCAGTTCCACACCGCGCACTTCAGCCAGACCTTTCAGGCGGCCAATCGCAGAATAACCCGGGTTGGTTTTCTTGTGCAGATCGTCAAGCATCTGGTGACCGTGGTCTGGACGCATTGGAATCGGACGTAAATCACCGCTGTTTTTACGACGCTGTTCTTCAGTCAGAATCGCTTTCACCACCGCAACCATGTTCACGTCACCTTGCAGGTGCGCGCCTTCATGGAAGGTTTTCGGGTTATCTTCGCGGCATGTTGCGCGCAGATGGGTAAAGTGAATGCGGTCGCCAAAGGTTTCAATCATCCGCACCAGGTCGTTATCCGCGCGAACGCCATAAGAACCGGTACACATGGTGAAGCCGTTATAAATGCTGTCGACGGTTTCTTTCAGCCATTGCATATCTTCAATGGTGGAAACGATGCGCGGCAGGCCGAGGATTGGACGCGGTGGATCGTCCGGGTGAACAGCCAGGCGAACGCCAACTTCTTCTGCAACTGCAACAATCGCACGCAGGAAGTAAGCCATGTTGTCGCGCAGATTATCTTTGCTGATACCGTCGTATTCCGCCAGGCGTGCACGGAACTGGTCAAGGGTGTAACCCTCTTCCGCGCCCGGTAAGCCCGCGATGATATTGCGTGTCAGCTTCTGTTTTTCGGCATCGGACATATTGTTGAAATAGTCCAGTGCCTGACGCTGTTCTTCTTCGCTGTAATCAGCCTCAGCGCCTTTGCGCTTAAGGATATGCAGCTCGAATGCCGCAAAAGCAATCTGGTCGAAACGCAGCGCTTTTGAACCGTCTGGCAATTCGTATTCCAGGTCGGTACGTGTCCAGTCCAGAATCGGCATGAAGTTGTAGCACACGGTGTCGATGCCACATTCAGCGAGGTTGCGAATGCTTTGTTGGTAGTTTGCAATATGCTTATCGAAGTCGCCGGAATGCGTTTTAATTTCTTCGTGTACCGGAATACTTTCTACCACTGACCAGGTCAGCCCTTTTGCTGCCAACACAGCCTGGCGCTCTTTGATATCAGCGACTGGCCAAACTTCACCATTTGGGATGTGATGCAGAGCAGTAACGACACCGGTCGCGCCCGCCTGACGCACATCATCCAGAGATACCGGGTCTTTCGGGCCATACCAACGCCATGTTTGTTCCATCGACAGTTCCTCAGTTAAGTTGTCATACCAATTCTATAATGCTGTATTGACGACTACCATACCGCAAACTTCTTTCTGGTCAAATTTAGCGGTGATATTGGTTGATCCAGCTCACATTAAAGGGATAAAGACAGCACACCAATTTGATTTGTTGTCATATAACTTTAGACTGCGCAATGTTACTAATTCGTTAATCAGGATTTGCATTTATGAAAACAATTGCTTCAGTCACGCTCCCCACCGGTGTTCAACAGCCACGCTACGATCGTCAGGCGTTAAAAACCCGAATCGTCCATTTTGGCTTTGGCGCGTTTCACCGTGCACACCAGGCGCTGCTGACCGATCGGGTGCTCAATAAGTTGGGGGGAGACTGGGGCATCTGCGAAATTAGCCTGTTCAGCGGTGACAAGTTAATGAGCGCGTTACGTGCACAGGATCATTTATATACCGTGCTGGAAAAAGGCCGCGAAGGTAATCAAGCGATTGTTGTCGGGGCGGTTAACGAATGCCTGAATGCAAAACTTGATGGCCTTGATGCCATTATTGAAAAATTCTGCGAGCCGCAGGTGACCATTGTCTCCCTTACTGTGACTGAAAAGGGATATTGCATCGATCCGGCGACCGGCAAGCTCGACAACAATAACGAACGAATTATTCACGACCTGCAAAATCCTGCCGAGCCGCATTCAGCACCAGGTATTCTGGTAGAAGCACTTAATCGCCGCCGCGAACGTGGGCTGCGCCCGTTTACCGTACTTTCATGCGACAACATTCCCGACAACGGCCACGTGGTGCGTAATGCAGTCATTGGTATGGCTGAAACACGCAGCCAGGAATTAGCCGACTGGATACGTGAGCACGTGACCTTCCCAAGCACTATGGTCGACAGAATTGTGCCTGCCGCAACACCTGAGTCTTTACAGGAAATCACTGACACATTGGGCGTTGAAGATCCGTGCGCTATCTCAGGCGAACCGTTTATCCAATGGGTAATCGAGGATAATTTTGTGGCGGGTCGCCCGGCATGGGAAGAGGTTGGCGTCGAGATGGTTGACGATGTGATGCCGTGGGAACAAATGAAGCTGCGTATGCTCAACGGTAGCCATTCATTTCTTGCATATCTCGGCTACCTTGCGGGCTATCAACACATTAATGACTGCATGGCTGATGAGAACTTCCGCAAAGCCGCACACCGTTTGATGATGCAGGAACAAGCGCCAACGCTACGCGTCACCGGGGTGAATTTGCAACAGTATGCCCATAATTTGCTTGAGCGTTTTGATAACCCTGCGCTGAAACACCGCACCTGGCAAATCGCGATGGACGGTAGCCAGAAGCTACCGCAACGCATGCTGGAGAGCGTTCGTTGGCATCTGCAACAGGGTGATGAATGGCCTTGCCTTGCTCTGGGCATTGCCGGATGGATGCGTTATGTCAGCGGTAACGATGACGCAGGTAACGAGATAGATATTCGCGATCCGTTGGCGGCGAAAATCAAAACGCTGGTAGAAAACAGCAACGACAATGAGCGTGTTCGCGCCCTACTCAGCCTGCATGAAATCTTTGGCAGCGACCTGCCAGCCAATGAACAATTTGTAGAGCAAGTGACCGCAGCCTGGAATGAGTTGTGCAGCAATGGCGCACGCGAGACAGTCGCAAAACTGGTCAAATAATTTAACGATCGATGCCTTTAAGCGTGCATCGCAAGGATGTAAGCACGCTTAGGCTTCAAATTCAGGCAAATGTTGTTCAGGATAGAGGGGAATAAACACAACCTGTCCGGAGCGATTGTGACTAAAACCAACCTGATTACCGGTTTTCTCGGTAGCGGAAAAACCACCACCATTTTGCATCTGCTGGCCAATAAACCCGAGCATGAAAAATGGGCCGTGCTGGTCAACGAATTTGGTGAAGTCGGCATTGATGGCGCTTTGCTCGCCGACAGCGGCGCATTATTAAAAGAAATCCCCGGCGGTTGCATGTGTTGTGTGAATGGGCTGCCGATGCAGGTTGGTCTGAATACTTTGCTCCGTCAGGGTAAACCTGACCGTTTGCTTATCGAACCGACCGGTTTAGGTCACCCGAAACAAATCCTCGACATGCTGACCGCCGAAGTTTACCAGCCGTGGATTGAACTCAATGCCACGATCTGTTTGCTGGACCCTCGCCAGTTGCTTGATGAGCGAGCCGTGAACAATGATAACTTCCGCGATCAACTCGCCTGTGCCGATATCATCATTGCCAATAAAGAAGACCGTGCAAGCGATGAGAGCCGCCAGGCTCTGGCCGAATGGCAGCAACGCGAAGGGAACGGGCGTGACATTATCCCCGCACGCAATGGCGACATTAATATCAACCTCCTAGACAAACCGCGTCAAAATCTGCGCGAATTACCCTCCAGCCCCGATCATAACCACAGCCATGCTGCAATGCGTGGTCTTGCAGCATTAAACCTGCCCGAGCACCAACGCTGGCGACGCAGCATTAACAGCGGCCAGGGTTATGTAGGTTGCGGTTGGATATTCGATGCCGACACTCAATTTGACACCGTTGGCATTCTGGAATGGGCGAGACTTGCGCCGGTCGACCGCGTTAAAGGTGTGCTACGCATTGCGGAGGGTTTAGTGCGCATAAATCGCCAGGGTCTTGATTTCCATATTGAAACGCAAAACGTCGCGCCACCAGATAGCCGCATAGAGTTAATTCACAGCGGTGAAGTTGACTGGAATACGCTACAGAGCTCGCTGTTGAAGCTTCGTTTAAGTTTGTAAGTTTACCCTTTCGCCTTTGTTAAAAAAGCTTGTGATTTTGTATGAATAATATTCGATTGCCGCTAATCCTTGCGCTGAACGCGCTAGGTTTAGCACTCTTTTTCAGTTGGTATCTGCCTGACGGGCATGGCCTGTGGTTTACGCTGGATTCCAACATCTTCCATTTCTTTAATCGCGAGCTGGCAAAGAGCCACACCTTCCTGGTGCTGGTTGCCGTGACGAATAATCGCGTGTTTGATGGCATTTCGCTTATCGCAATGGGCTCGCTGTTTTTCTGGTACTGGCGCAAAGAGTCAGCGGCAGGCCGCCGACGCATGTTCAGCATGGGTATTGTGATGCTATTTTGCGCCATTGTGATTAATCAACTCGGCCATTTAATTCCCGAATCTCACGTCAGCCCAACGCTGTATTTCACCGATATTTATCGTGTCAGCGAATTGCTGCATTTTCCTACAAAGGATGCGTCTAAGGACAGTTTCCCTGGCGACCACGGTTTAATGCTGCTGATTTACACCGGCTTTATGCTGCGCTATTTCGGCAAAAAAGCGTTTGGTATTGCGGTTATTATTTTCCTGATTTTCATGATGCCGCGCATGATGATTGGTGCACATTGGTTTACCGATATCTTCGTTGGTTCGTTATCCATTGCGCTTGTTTGCTTACCGTGGGCACTATTAACCCCATTAAGCGATGGGTTAATTGACCTGCTTGACCGTTATTTGCCTCGCGTAAAAAGAACAATTAATTAACATCAAATAAACATGATTTAACGCGAACCATCAGAGATCGGAAACGATCTCTGTATTTTTTTTCACCGCCAGGGAACTTTGTCTGATTTTTAACCTTCCATCTTCATCAGATAAATGAAGTACCTGCACGGATAAGAAACAGTTCTGGTTAACAACTGTGCAATATTACTTTTTACCTTTTAACATCACAATTTCTTATAAAATTTCAGACAAAACCGCTCGCCATGCCTGTGTTGATAGGGTAACCTCGGTTTGTTCTGCGTTGAAGCCGATCCATTTGTTGTGTGAATAATTTTGTGCGACAAACCACAGTTTTGCTCATTGGCAATTGTTTCATCGCGCTCAGATAATTAGTCTCGTCACGTTGGTATTTTTATATAACGGTATTTATCGTTAAGGACTTCAAGGGATAACAAACATAATGGTCAAGTCTCAACCTATTTTGAGATATATCTTGCGGGTAATTCCCGCCGTTGCTGTGGCAGTAATGCTGTCAGCATGTAGTTCGACAAACACCGCAAATATGCATTCTGAGACGCATGCAGTTGGCAATAAAGATGGTTTTTTACTGCAAGCTTCTCAGGATGAATTCGAAGAGATGGTCCGTAATGTAGATGTGAAATCACGTCTCATGGATCAATATGCAAGTTGGAAAGGCGTTCGTTATCGTCTTGGCGGTAGTAATAGAAGCGGTATCGATTGTTCTGCATTCGTGCAGCGTACATTCCGCGAACAATTTGGTTTAGAGTTGCCTCGTTCAACATCTGAACAGCAGGATTCAGGTAAATCGATTTCACGCAGTAAATTACGTACTGGCGATTTAGTTCTGTTCCGCGCAGGTTCAACGGGTCGACATGTTGGTATCTATATCGGCAATAATCAGTTTGTACATGCTTCCACCAGCAGTGGTGTGACGATTTCAAACATGGACGAACCGTACTGGAAAAAGCGCTACAACGAAGCGCGACGTGTACTGAGCCGCAGTTAATGCCCATCTTGCAGACGGTTAATCCCTTGGCTGTTCTGCAAGACAGCAATATGACGAGACAAGAAACGCTGCTTATGCAGCGTTTTTTATTGCCTGAAATTCATTCAGTTAAACAATTGTAAAATGATTATAGTTTCCACGCGAAACTCTATGACTTAATGACAGTTTTTGCGTTATAGTCAAAAAAAACGCAAACAAACAATAAGTCTCTTGCGCCTGCAGGAACCATTCATCCATGTTTTCGAAAAATATTTTTTCACGCTACTTCACCTCTATCCGGCAGATTGCCGCTTTCAGTATTTTGACGGCCGTGCTTGCCGCGCTACTGATAGGTGGGATCACCAGCCTGACGCTACACAGCAAGCGTGAGACGGGTTATGACAATCTCACTGTCGACATACACAAATATCTCGGCACCTTTTTCGAGGACCTTCAGTCCACCGCCACCAGCATTCAACCGCTAACCCTTTCTGATTGCCATCAAGTCTCAGGTGAGCTGACATCACGCGCTGCCTTTAATGCCAACGTCCGTGCCTATGTATTGGTGCGTAATGGTGAGGCCTACTGCTCTTCGGCAACCGGAAGCATGTTGATGGACATGCACCAGTTAGTTCCTGCTATCAACATCAATGACAATATCGGCCTTGATATCATGCAGGGAACGCCGATGATGCCGGGTAAACCCACGATTGCCGCATGGTTTAAAAACCCTTTGATGGGAGGCAGCGGGGTTTTCGCCACTCTGAATGTCAATCTCACCCCTTATTTATTATTTACCACTCGCCAGGGTGATATGGTGTCGATGGCGATTATTGCGAGCGACAAAGCGCTAACAACGCTGTCCCGCAATGTGATGAATGTGTCTGAGCTTCCTCCTCATCCCACTCGCGTCGTCTCCATTCCGGGTTATCCCATCAAAATTGCGCTGTATGGCAAAACCTGGCCTGTCGAAGACATTCAACTAGCCATATTGACCGGACTGGTCTTTGGTATTCTCTGCGGCGCGTTGTGTGCTTATTTTCTGACAGTGCGTTTACGTTCGGGCAAAGAGATATTGACCGGCATTAAACGTGGCCAGTTTGACGTGGTGTATCAGCCAGTCGTGGATGCTAAAACGTTAAGAATGTCAGGCACTGAGGTATTAATGCGCTGGAACCACCCGATTGCGGGGTCTATCCCTCCCGATGCGTTTATCGCTTTCGCGGAGGCTCAGCAATTGATTGTTCCCCTCACCCGCCATTTGTTTGAATTAATTGCGCGTGACGCCAAAAGGCTCCAGCATGTTTTACCTCCTGGGGCGAGACTGGGCGTTAATCTGGCTCCCAGCCATTTGCACTCAGCTACCTTCAAAAAAGATATTCTCGCTTTTGCCGCCTCATTGCCCCCTCATCATTTCCAACTGATTTTCGAAATTACTGAACGCGATATGGTTAAGGAAAGCGAGGCCAGCAGCCTGTTTACCTGGATGCATGATCAAGGATTTGAAATTGCTGTCGATGATTTTGGTACCGGGCACAGCGCGCTGATTTATCTGGAACGCTTCAAGCTGGACTATCTCAAAATTGATCGCGGCTTTGTTAATTCCATTGGCCTTGAAACCGTCACCTCTCCGGTATTGGATGCCGTGCTTACGCTTGCGCGCAAGCTCAGTATGACAACCGTTGCAGAAGGTGTGGAAACGCCCGAGCAGGCCAAATGGCTGATTGAGCAAGGGGTGAACTACTTGCAAGGTTACTACTTCGCGCACCCGTTAACCCTTGCGCAATTGAAGGTGTGGGAAGGTCAGCAAAAAGACTACGACGAGCTTAAGTAAAACCGCCAACGAAGATGCAGCTTGAAGTATGGCGGGTATAACTTATGATTTACCATCATGATGTTACAAGGATTGGCCCATACGATGTTTGCTCGCGCCCTTGCTCTGCTGAGCCTTTGCCTGATTTCTGCCAGTAGCCAGGCTGAAAACATCAAGGAAAGTTATTCCTTTGCCGTATTAGGGGAACCTAAATACGCCATCAACTTCACCCAGTTTGATTACGTCAACCCCGCAGCGCCCAAGGGCGGAGATATCACGCTTTCAGCGATTGGCACTTTTGATAATTTCAATCGTTATGCCCTGCGCGGCAACCCAGGTGTGCGAACCGATACTCTGTATGACACGCTGTTTACTACCTCAGATGATGAGCCAGGAAGCTACTATCCTCTGATCGGTGAAATGGCGCGTTACCCAAGCAACTTTGCGTGGGCTGAAATAGAAATCAATCCACGGGCGCGTTTTCATGACGGAACGCCCATTAAAGCCAGCGACGTCGCCTTCACCTTCAATAAATTTATGACCGAGGGTGTGCCACAATTTCGCCTGATTTATAAAGGTGCAAAAGTGAAAGCGATTGCGCCTTTAACGGTGCGTATCGAACTGGCAGTACCCAGTAAAGAACGCATGTTGGGGTTATTCTCCCTGCCCGTGTTCCCTGAAAAGTTCTGGAAAGACCATAAACTCAGCGATCCGCTTTCTGCTCCGCCTCCGGCCAGTGGCCCTTACAAAATAACGGCATGGCGCATGGGGCAGTACATCACCTATTCACGCGTCAGAGATTACTGGGCTGCGAATTTGCCGGTAAACCGTGGTCGCTGGAATTTCGATTCTATTCGTTATGACTATTACCTCGACGACAACGTCGCCTTTGAAGCCTTCAAAGCCGGTGCGTTCGATTTCCGCAATGAAGCGTCCGCAAAGAATTGGGCTACACGTTATATCGGAAAGAACTTTGCTAATCATTTCATCATCAAAGAAGAACAGCCCAACGACGCCGCACAGGATGCGCGCTGGCTGGCGTTTAATATCCAGCGCCCTGTCTTTGAAGACCGAAAAGTTCGTGAAGCCATTGGCCTGGCCTTTGATTTTGAATGGATGAACAAAGCGCTGTTTTATGGGGCTTACAGCCGGGCAAACAGTTATTTCCAGAATACCGAATATGCCGCTCGTGATTATCCCGATGCCGCTGAACTCACGCTGCTGGGGCCAATGAAAAAGGATTTGCCACCCGAAGTCTTCACCACCATCTACAACCCGCCAAAATCCAGCGGCAATGGTTTTGACCGGGATAATCTGCTCAAAGCGCTGACGCTGCTAAAAGCAGCGGGATGGGAACTAAAAGACCAAAAACTTATCAATGTTAAGACGGGTAAGCCGTTCACTTTTGAGCTGCTAATTGGCAGCACGGGTAATACGCAGTGGGTTCTGCCTTTCCAGCACAATTTACAACGGTTGGGGATCACGATGGATGTTCGCCAGGTCGATAACTCCCAGCTCACCAGCCGCCTGCGCAAACGTGATTACGACATGATGCCGACACTTTACAGCGCCATGCCTTATCCCAGTGCCGATGTACAAATTGCATGGGCCTCTGAATATGTGGATTCCACGTACAATGCGCCCGGCGTTAAAAACCCAGTGATTGACAAACTGGCTTCTCAGATTGTGGCTAATCAAGGGGATAAGCAAAAACTGTTACCATTAGGCCGCGCACTCGACCGAGTGCTGACGTGGAATTATTACATGATCCCGATGTGGTACATGGCAGCAGACCGCTTTGCCTGGTGGAACAAATTCTCTAAACCAGCGATTCATCCGTTGTACACCACAGGGTTTGATACCTGGTGGTATGACGTCAACAAAGCCGCTCAATTACCTGAAAACCGGCGTTAAGGGATTCTATGGGAAGTTATCTGTTACGACGCTTGCTGCTGATAATCCCTACGCTGTGGGCGATTATCACCATCAACTTTTTCATCGTACAGATAGCGCCTGGCGGGCCTGTTGATCAGGCAATTGCAGCAATACAGTTCGGCCACGGTGCGGGTGTGCCGGGCATATCTACCGACACAATGGGCAGCGGCCATGCGCGAGTGGGCGTAGGTAACGTGGGCGATAGCCAATACCGTGGCGCACGCGGCCTCGACCCAGAAGTGATCGCAGAAATCACTCACCGTTACGGTTTTGATAAGCCCCTCCATGAACGCTATTTCAAAATGCTTGGCGATTATCTGCGTTTTGATTTCGGCGAGAGCCTGTTTCGCAGCGCATCAGTGCTGCATCTGATCAAAGAAAGCCTACCGGTTTCAATCTCAATTGGCCTGTGGAGCACCCTGATTATCTACATCGTATCGATTCCACTCGGCATACGAAAAGCCGTCAGTAATGGCAGCAGCTTTGATATCTGGAGCAGCACTTTTATTATCATTGGCTATGCGATCCCCGCGTTCCTGTTCGCCATCTTGCTGATTGTATTATTCGCAGGCGGTAGTTATCTGGATTGGTTCCCTCTGCGCGGTCTGGTATCAACCAATTTCGATACTCTGCCGTGGTACGGCAAAATCATTGATTACCTCTGGCATATTACGTTACCGGTTCTTGCCACCGTGGTGGGCGGTTTTGCAACGTTAACCATGCTGACGAAAAACTCATTTCTCGATGAAGTTCGCAAACAATACGTGGTCACCGCGCGTGCCAAGGGGCTGGATGAAAAGAAAATCCTTTACCGCCACGTGTTCCGTAACGCCATGCTGCTGGTGATTGCCGGTTTTCCTGCCACGTTCATCAGTATGTTTTTTACCGGCTCACTGCTGATTGAAGTGATGTTCTCACTTAACGGGTTGGGATTGCTGGGTTATGACTCGACTATTTCGCGAGACTATCCAGTGATGTTTGGCACGTTGTACATTTTTACCCTGATTGGTTTGCTGCTGAATATTTTGAGCGACATTACTTACACGCTGGTCGATCCACGTATTGATTTTGAGGGCCGGGGATGAACCACTTAAGCCCCGTTAATCAGGCCCGCTGGGCGCGTTTTCGCCATAACAAACGCGGTTATTGGTCACTGTGGATTTTCGCCGTTCTGTTTTTGCTGAGCCTCGGTTCTGAACTGATTGCCAACGATCGTCCGCTGATTGTGCATTATCAAGAACGCCTCTATTTCCCGTTTATCACTGATTACAGCGAGAGTGATTTTGGCGGCCCTTTGGCGACGCCTGCCGATTATCAGGACCCGTGGCTTGCAGAACGCCTGAGCCAAAAAGGCTGGGTGCTGTGGGCTCCCATCCGCTTTGGCTCTAATTCGATTAACTTTGCCACCACAGTTCCCTTCCCTTCGCCACCCAGCAGCCAGAACTGGCTAGGGACAGATGCAAACGGTGGCGATGTGCTGGCGCGTATTCTGTACGGCACGCGTATTTCTATTCTCTTCGGCTTAATGCTGACGCTATTTTCGAGCGTGATTGGCATACTCGCAGGCGCGGCTCAAGGCTATTACGGTGGGCGCGTGGACTTATGGGGGCAGCGATTTATCGAAGTCTGGTCTGGAATGCCAACGCTATTCCTGATTATCCTGCTCTCAAGCGTTATACAGCCAAATTTCTGGTGGCTGTTAGGCATTACGGTTCTGTTTGGCTGGATGAGCCTGGTGGGCGTGGTACGCGCTGAGTTTCTGCGTACCCGAAACTTCGATTACATTCGCGCCGCGCAGGCGATGGGCGTCGGCGACTGGTCAATAATCACCCGTCACATGTTGCCAAATGCTATGGTCGCCACGCTGACATTCCTGCCATTTATTCTTTGTGGGTCGATTACCACCCTCACCTCGCTGGATTTCCTCGGCTTCGGCTTGCCGCTAGGTTCGCCGTCGCTGGGTGAACTGCTGCTGCAAGGCAAAAATAACCTTCAGGCTCCCTGGCTGGGCATCACGGCTTTTCTCTCGCTGGCAATATTGCTGACGTTACTCATTTTTATTGGCGAAGCAGTGCGCGACGCCTTCGATCCCAGCAAGGCGCACTGATATGACAACTCCACTGCTTTCCATCAAACATTTGTCCGTGGCTTTCCGCAGCGGCGATATCGTTCGGCAAGTCGTGGATGATTTATCGCTTGAGGTGAACGCGGGGGAAACGCTAGCGTTAGTCGGTGAATCGGGTTCAGGAAAAAGCGTAACGGCGCTGTCAGTGCTACGCTTGCTTCCCGCGCCGCCGGTCGTTTATCCCGCTGGTGAAATCTTCTTTAAAGGCCAGGAGTTGTTACACGCTCCTGAACGCACGCTGCGCAGTGTTCGCGGTAATAAAATCGCGATGATTTTTCAGGAACCCATGGTTTCGCTGAACCCGCTGCACAATATCGAAAAGCAGCTTTATGAAGTGTTATCCCTGCATCGTGGAATGCGCAGGGAAGCTGCACGGGCGGAAATGCTGACGTGCCTTGATAGAGTAGGCATCCGTAATGCTGCAAACCGTTTAAGTGATTTCCCGCACCAACTTTCCGGTGGCGAACGCCAGCGCGTGATGATTGCGATGGCGTTACTAACGCGCCCGGAATTGCTGATTGCCGATGAGCCCACGACCGCACTGGATGTCACGGTACAGGCGCAAATTCTGCAACTGCTCAAAGAGCTCAAACAAGAATTGAATATAGGGCTGCTGTTTATTACCCATAACCTGAATATCGTCAAAAAACTGGCGGATAACGTAGCGGTGATGCGAAACGGCAAATGCGTTGAACAAAACTCAACGGCTTTATTGTTATCGGCTCCTCAACACCCTTACACGCAACAGCTGCTGGCCGCAGAACCCACGGGCAGCCCGCGCCCGATAGATGAAGACAGCACGCCGTTACTAACCATTCGGGATTTACAAGTCGCCTTCCCTATCCGTCGTGGATTCCTGAAAAAAACCATTGGCTACAACTATGGGATAAAAGATCTGAGCTTTACGCTGCGTGCGGGTGAAAGCATCGGCCTGGTTGGGGAATCGGGTTCAGGTAAAAGTACCACTGGGCTTGCGCTGTTACGCCTTATTCATTCCAGCGGAGAGATTTGGTTCGACGGGAAACCGCTCCATCAACTTAATCGCAAAAAGCTGTTGCCGCTGCGTCATCGCATTCAGGTGGTTTTCCAGGACCCAAATTCGTCGTTGAATCCGCGTCTGGATGTTTTGCAGATAATTGAAGAAGGTTTGCGCGTCCATCAACCTTCGTTAAGTGCGGCAGAGCGCGAGCAAAAAGTTGTCGTGGCAATGCAGGAAGTGGGATTAGATCCGCAAACGATGCACCGATATCCGGCGGAGTTTTCTGGTGGGCAAAGACAGCGCATCGCGATTGCCAGAGCGCTCATTTTACAACCTGAATTGATTATTCTTGATGAACCGACCTCTTCGCTCGACCGTTCGGTGCAAGCGCAAATTCTTGCGTTGCTGAAATCGTTACAAGAAAAGCATCAGCTGGCCTACATTTTTATCAGCCATGATTTGCGGGTTGTGAAGTCTTTATGCCATCAGGTCGTGGTACTGCGACAGGGAGAAGTGGTGGAACAAGGGGCATGCCAGCAAATTTTCGCAGCGCCTCAGGCGGAATACACACGCCAGTTACTAGCGCTTGCCTGACAAGCAAGCTTAAAAATTAAAATGGATTTGTGCTGGAGAACGACTCGGCAATCGCTACACCAAAGTTTTTCAGGCGGCAGGTTGCTGCCTGTTCATCCTGACGATTAACAAACAGGCACGGCTCGCCTTCACATTCCACAACCGAAGAATCGACTTCGATATCTCGCAATGCCTGGCTTAGCTTGTGCATCGTCGGCCATGCTGAATCGCTTTTGCTGTCACTGAGCAATTTCAGACCTACTAAGCAATTTTCAGCGCTCTGGCCATTTTGCGGAATCGGTTCAACTCTGGAACCTGCAAAACCCGTCAGCCAACGATAGCTATGCGGTAAGCGATGAACGATGGAAAGTTGTAACGTATTCACTGTGGTATCCCCGGGAAAATCCAAAATTAGTTCACAAACAGTTTACACAAAGGTTAACACAATGTTGATATTTTGTGTGTAAACACTCTGGAAACCGCTTACATCCGTTGTAATTATTTGTCTACCATTTCATATTTAACGTTTTATTTTTGTGGTGCTGCACACGTTTCGGCGCTATATGTAACGCTTTCTACGATCTAACTCAACCTTTTTAACTACAAGAATGTGACTTTTTGTTGTTGATGCGTTTACATTTGAGAAACAAATTGTAGGCGTTCATGAGGGAATTTCGTTGATGTGGATTAAAGAACGGGCATCTGGCGATGCCCGTTTTGCTACTTTAGGACTATTTAGCCGCTAACCGAGGACGGCTGGCGTAGAGATAGAAAACGATAGAACACGTTGCGCATACCGCAATCGACCAAATCATTGGCCACGCCGTGCTAAAGGTGGCGATAGATAACAGCGCACCAGTTAACGCACCGATACCGAAGCGGAACGTGCCAGCCAACGAAGACGCCGTCCCTGCCATGTGAGGAAATTCATCAAGAATGACCGCCATCGCATTAGAGGACACCATCGAAACACAGCCGACGAACACCGCAATCCCCAGCACCATCGACCAAAAACCGAGATCCAGCCCAGTGCTTATCACCAGCCAGATTGCCATGGCAAACTGCACGAATAGACCGAAGCGGAACATCGCCAACGGGCCGAAGTGGCGTACAAAGCGGCTATTGATCAGCGTCATCACAATCAGGAACACAATGTTCAGCGCGAAGTAGTAACCGAAATGCTGCGGTGCGACGTGATTGAGTTCGATGTAAACAAACGGCCCAGCACTCAAAAATGAGAACATTGCCGCAAAGCTAAACCCGCTCGCCAGCATGTAACTCAACACGCGTTTGTGGCGGAACAGCGTTGCGAAGTTTCCTATCGTGGTGCGCAAATGAAACTTCTGGCGACGTTCAACCGGCAGCGTTTCGTGGATCAGGAAGAAAATCATCGCCGATGCGAGCAGTGCCGCAAGCGCCAGTATCCAAAAAATAGCGTGCCAGCTAAACCACACTAACACCGCGCCGCCAACCATTGGTGCGACAAGCGGAGCAATCGTCGTTATCAGCATGACAAACGACATCATGCGCGAGAACTCTTCTTTTGGATAAATGTCGCGCATCAATGCGTTAATCACCACGCTTGCAGCCGCCGCAGAAAGGCCATGCAGGAAGCGCATTGCAATCAGGTGATCAATGGTTTGTGAGAGGGCGCAAGCAATCGCCGCCGCCGCAAAGACAAGTGTTCCGCCGAGTACCACCGGCTTACGGCCAATGCTGTCTGCCATCGGGCCATAAAATAGCTGACCAATTGCAAAGCCGAGAATATAGGTACTCAACGTCATTTGCGCGCTGCCTGCTGGCACGCCAAATTCTGAGGCGATGACCGGCAGTGCCGGCAAGTACATATCTATTGATAACGGCATTAACATGGCCAGCAGGCCAAGTATTACCACAATGCCAATAGACGAGTTTTGCTTACTACTCAACACTTCCTCCCGGAATTAACGTGGCGGCATGCCTACGCTGGCAATTTCTTCTTCGGTTAATGGGCGATATTCGCCCGGTGCAAGATCTGCATCCATGGCGATGGCGCCAATGCGTTCACGGTGCAAACCAACCACATGATTGCCCACTGCCGCGAACATGCGTTTTACCTGGTGGTAACGCCCTTCGCTGATGGTCAGACGCACTTCAAGCGGGGTAATGACTTCCAGCGTCGCAGGCAGCGTCAGATCTTTTTCATTATGCAGTTGAACGCCTGCGGTGAATTGTTCTGCCGTGTCATCGGAGATTGGGTTCTCAAGCGACACCAGATACGTTTTTTCGCAATCATGGCGCGGTGAGGTAATACGGTGTGACCACTGGCCATCATCGGTCATCAGCACCAGGCCGGTAGTGTCGATATCCAGACGCCCTGCGGCGTGCAGTTTGTGCGCCATTGGCACATCGAGGAAATAGAGCACCGTTGGGTGATCCGGGTCTTCAGTAGAGCAAACGTAACCCTGCGGCTTGTTAAGCATAAAGTAGCGCGGGCCAATCTGCTGAGTCAGGCTTCTGCCATCAAATTCAACCTGATGTTCAGGCGTCAGTTTGAAAGCGGCATCACGCACCACTTCACCATCAATGGTGACACGGCTAGCACGGATTTCACGGCCAGAGATAGCACGGCTCACGCCAAGCTGCTGAGAGATAAATTTATCGAGTCGCATTAAGTATTGCCTGTTTCAAAGAGGTGCCAGCGATTGATTTGCTGACGGGGCTTTCAGCCCGCTTTTAGAGGCGAAAAATATTTGCCTGTTAATTAACTTGCCAGTATAGCTGGATAGAAAAGTCTCTCAAGCTAAAACCCTGTTTCATGGCATAATTGAACGCGTTATTCTCCTAATATGAAGCTAATGTCTTTTACCTTACGCCCTTACCAACAAGAAGCTGTGGACGCTACTCTGCAGTATTTCCGCAAACACATCACACCTGCGGTGATTGTGTTGCCAACAGGCGCGGGAAAAAGTCTGGTGATTGCCGAACTCGCTCGCGTGGCGCGTGGGCGCGTTTTGGTGCTCGCGCACGTCAAAGAGTTAGTCGCACAAAACCATGAAAAATATTGCGCACTAGGTCTTGAGGCCGATATTTTCGCGGCTGGCCTGCAACGTAAAGAGAGCCACGGCAAAGTGGTTTTCGGCAGCGTACAGTCCGTGGCCCGCAATCTTGAGAAATTCCACGGTGAGTTTTCACTGCTGATTGTCGATGAATGCCACCGTATTGGTGATGCCGATGACAGCCAGTATCAGCAAATTCTTGCACATTTACGCACCGCCAATCCTAAACTACGCCTGCTGGGCTTGACCGCCACGCCGTACCGCCTTGGCAAAGGTTGGATTTATCATTTCCATTATCACGGCATGGTGCGCGGCAAAGAAGATGCGCTGTTTCGCGACTGCATCTACGAATTACCGCTGCGTTACATGATCAAACACGGCTATCTCACTCCGCCAGAACGGTTGGATATGCCGGTGGTGCAATACGATTTCAGTCGCTTACAGGCGCAATCTAACGGCTTGTTCAGCGAAGCGGATCTTAACCGTGAGCTCAAACAGCAAAAACGCATTACCCCACACATCATCAGCCAGATAGTCGAGTTTGCCGCCGACAGACGTGGCGTGATGATTTTTGCTGCAACCGTTGAGCACGCCAAAGAAGTCACCGCCCTGCTGCCTTCAAACGATGCGGCATTAATTACTGCCGACACACCAGGCCCCGCGCGCGATACATTAATTGAAGCGTTCAAAAATCAGCAATTCCGTTTTCTGGTTAACGTTTCGGTACTCACCACCGGCTTTGACGCGCCTCATGTCGACCTGATTGCAATTTTGCGTCCAACTGAATCCGTCAGCCTTTATCAGCAAATTGTCGGGCGGGGTTTACGCCTGGCGCCAGGTAAGAAAGATTGTTTGATTCTGGACTACGCGGGCAATCCTCATGACTTGTTCACCCCTGAAGTCGGTGCGGCAAAAGGCAAAAGCGATAATGTGCCAGTCCAGGTCTTTTGCCCTTCCTGTGGTTTTGCCAACACTTTCTGGGGAAAAACCACCAGCGATGGCACGTTGATTGAGCACTTTGGCCGTCGCTGCCAGGGCTGGTTTGAAGATGACGATGGCACCCGAGAACAGTGTGATTTCCGCTTCCGCTTTAAAAACTGCCCGCAATGTCATGCTGAAAATGATATCGCTGCGCGGCGTTGTCATCAGTGCGACCACGTTCTGGTCGACCCTGACGATATGCTAAAAGCCGCGCTGAAATTGAAAGACGCGCTGGTGCTGCGCTGTGGTGGAATGACGCTGCAACACGGTAGCGACGACAAAGGCGACTGGCTGAAGATTACCTATTTCGATGAAGATGGCGCGGATGTGAGCGAACGGTTCCGGTTGCAAACACCCGCCCAGCGCATGGCTTTTGAACAACTATTTATTCGGCCACATAGCCGTGCGCCAGGCGTGCCGTTACGCTGGATAAACGCCGCTGATGTCGTGGCACAGCAATCAGCTCTTCGTCATCCTGATTTCGTCGTTGCGCGCAAGAACGGCAACTTCTGGAACGTGCGGGAAAAGGTATTTGATTACGAAGGCCGCTTCCGTCGCGCGAATGAATTGCGCGGCTAAAGGTTCTTTTCATTGAAGCTCGGCCCAGATATGGCTATAATCCCGCCCGCTTTTGCATCCGCAAAGCAGATCACTTACCTGTTGCTGGGTCGCCTGTAACAGGAATATTTAAGAGAGAAACATTTAATGTTTACTATCAATGTAGAAAAACGCAAAGAGCAGGGCAAGGGTGCGAGCCGCCGCCTGCGTGCAGCTAACAAATTCCCGGCAATCATCTATGGTGGTTCCGAAGCTGCGATCTCTATCGAACTGGATCACGACAAAGTAATGAACCTGCAAGCTAAACCAGGTTTCTACGAAGAAGTTCTGACTCTGGTTGTTGACGGTACAGAAGTTAAGGTTAAAGTTCAGGCTGTTCAGCGTCACCCGTTCAAGCCAAAACTGAACCACATCGACTTCGTTCGCGCTTAATCGCGAATCTAGCTCGAAAAAAAACCCGCCTCGGCGGGTTTTTTTATGTACTCCTGTAAGACTTTTTACCTGCCGCGCCCTAACACTGGCGCAGTGCAATCTGACATTGGTATCAGAACTGTTACTTACGGCCCACTGGCCTCCCAGTTTATTCTGTTCCCGTTGGTGCTTTATTTATTCCTGTATCTTCGATGTTTTTTGGAAAAACTATGTGATATTTACAGTTCCATCGGGTGTGCGCTTCTTCAAGCTTATAGCTTATATGTTAACGCCTACTTTTCTCAGCTTAATGACAAGCTTTTTAGCACCGAGAAAATTCAAATGATCTCCATCACGAAAATATTTACGTTCAAAGTTGCGGTTTCCTGACCAGTCAATAAAATGCAATTTTTTGTCTCCCCATTGCTCCAATACCTGGCGATTTGTATTTTTCATGTCTGCATTAATATTTTTGACATATAACTCAGGAAACGGTGGAACAACCCAGGTTGCAGTTTTACCATTTTGATATAAGATATCAACCATCTCATTTAATAGTATTTTGTTTTCCTGAAGAATCATGCTGTTCTTGACTAGTTTTGAATGATCTTGTGCTCGCATTATCGCTAGTTCATTATACTGGTGAGGATCAACGTAAACCTTGCTATTAATTAATGTAGTTATCGCATCGTACGTTGATAGTATATAATTTTCCGGCCAGACTGTTTTTTCGTTACTATTTCTCTTAAAAATTAAAGAAGATAACATCTGGATAGAGTTACCTAATAAGATATTATCTGTCGCAATATCATTGTCTGTAAACAACAGACTCATGGAGTCAATGATCATCTTATTGAAGTTATCTTTCGTTTTTAATAAATCACTATACAGATCAAACAAACCGAAGCAGAAAACGAAATGATCAATATGCGGAAGGTCTCTGAGAGTATGGAAGACCAAAGCATGAGCCTGTTTGATGCTCAGACTGTGCATCGATAGATTAACCGCACGCTCTATACTTTGCTCAGGAAAAGCGTAGTAACCATAGGAATTTCCAAGAATCAGGGTATGAACGTTGGTATTGCTTACCATCTGATATTTTTTTTCAAGCCAAGCAGCGTAATTATATTTGACTTCAGAAGTCAGACAGCCGCTCGAAAACATCAATTCATAATAAGGTATTACAGCTAATGCGAGTGAAAGATTCATCGAACTTATAAGCTTTCCAGCAAAAGGCGTGTAAATAACAATTGGAGCCAGGGCAGCATTCAATCCTAGATGCAGTTCATCAAGATTGTCTACATTACCTGGCAGATAACAAACTTCGGAAACAACATCATTATCCAGATTTTTTGTCAGTTGTTTAAAGTTATCGACATCACCAATATAATAAATAGTAACCTTGCAAAGGTTTATCAAACTTTTAAAATATGCTAAAAAAGAAACCAGTATATTATCGACATTGGTTTCACCCCCCTCTATAACTTCAGCAATGGTATTTAACAGTTGGGCTGCTTCTTCGCTTTCATTCAAAAACCCTTCCTCCGACAAAATATAACCCGCAACCTCATTAATAATTCTTGGATCATCTTTATGTTGTTCAAGAATGTTAATGCATTTTTTTATTTTTAGAAGAAGAGTTTTGCTCATAAAAGGTAACCAGTCAAAAAATGAACTGTGTATATTAATGCATACGTGGTTTTATCTATAGGAATATAAATGGCAGAATGTGCAGAGTATTTGTAGGTTAGGAGGAATAAAACAACAAACGCTTGAGACATTATTCCATCTGACGGTACATCAGCGGACGCAGCAGGAAGACAAGGATGACCGGTAACAGGTCAGAGCATTGCTACTCTTTTCCATCATACTGAAAGCAAAAATCAACCCTCAGCTCTAACTCATTAATTTCATTGTCCGCACGGTCATCATCATGGGTCTGAAAAATATCTTCACGCTTTTTGCTTAGCACCACGGCGGTAGTATTGAAGCCGTGCGCATTAAACCCGTTGATCCAGGCAAGATACGAACTTTGGTATGAGACTCACCCTCTTCAGAAATACCCGCCGCATCCAGGCGGCAGGTCAAAAAAACTTACTTGCCAGAGCTTCGGCGTTGTAACTGATCGCGCAGATTAGGCGGTGTGCCTTTAATGGTCAGCGTATCAGTCGCCGGATCCCAGTAAATGCGTTCGCCTAACAACATGGCATCAAAGCTAATCGTCAACCCACCACCGCTACCGGCAAATTTGGTTAACTGGCGCAGTGTGCCGCGGTCAGCCGGGAAGCTTTCTTCAAGCTCATAGCCTTTGTCTGCGGTGAACTGCTGGAAGTTTTTGTCATCAACCGCCCACGGCAACTCATCTGCAAGCGAAGAAAGCTCAATTTCTTCTCCCGCCTGAAGCTGCTCGTTGCAGTAAGCGTAAACTTGCTGACGCGCGGCCTGACGCTCGTTTTTATCCAGTTGCGCTTCATTAGTGAAGTCATCCAACGCCTGCAACAAACCTTTGTTTTGCGCTTTGGCGTTTAACCCTTCACTGGCACCGAGAAAATCCATAAAGAAATCAGAAACTTTACGCCCTACTCGCCCTTTCAGGAACGTCAGGTAACGGGTGGATTCTGGGTTGGTTTCCCATTCGGTCAGATCAATACGCGCCACAATATCCGCGTGGTTGATATCCAGATGATGCGTTGAACTGATATCCAGCTCTTCGTTGACGCGCATGCTGCTTAAATTATTCAGCACCGCCACCAGCAAATACTCCGCCGCCATGTAGCGATACTGACAAAACAGCACGATGCCACCGTCAGCAAACGGATATTTCGCTAATTCATCACGCAGGCGGCCGGTTGCAGCACGGCTGAACGCAAGAAAATCTTCGTCGCCTTTACGTTGTGAACGCAGCGCATCGGCCAGTTCACTCTCTTCGCTGAACAGACCATATGCTTTATTTTTTGCACTGTAGACACGGTGCAATTCGGCCATCATTTCTTCTACGGCGCCGTTCGTTGCCAACAGAGAATCGCGCAGCACAACTTCGAGGGTCTGTTCGCCGCGCTTGATCAACTGGTGTAAGGCAATCTGGTTGATATCCAGACTCATGATAAACTCTCCTTTTAGACTCGGCGGTATTCAACCATTGCCAGAAGCCTTGTGCAACAGAAGATAAAAAAGCAGAAAAATAGGTCCTGCTACGGTAAGATAACGCCCTTTCCTGAATCTAATTGATTGTTAATTTATGCCGCAAATATCCCGTTATAGCGACGAACGCGTCGAAGAACTGTTGAGTGAACTGGCAAGCGTGCTCGAAAAGCACCAAACGCCAACCGATCTTTCCCTGATGGTACTGGGAAATATGGTCACCAACCTGATTAATACCAGTGTTGCTTCGGCTCAACGCCGCTCGCTGGCTCGCTCTTTCGCAGAGGCGCTGCAAGCCTCCGTGAGCGAAGACAAAGCTCATTAAGGGATTGTAGTTACACGTTATGGTGACTAACCGTCAGCGCTACCGCGAAAAAGTTTCCCAGATGGTCAGTTGGGGACATTGGTTCGCCCTGTTCAATATCCTGCTGGCAACGCTGCTGGGTAGCCGCTATCTGTTTGTCGCTGACTGGCCGGCAACGCTCACGGGTCGTATTTATTCCTGGCTGAGTGTTATCGGCCATTTCAGCTTTGTGGTGTTTGCAGCCTATTTGCTGATCCTCTTCCCGCTCACGTTCGTTGTCATGTCGCAACGGCTGATGCGCTTTGTCTCGGCAGCTCTGGCTACCGCTGGCATGACGCTTCTGCTCATCGACAGCGAAGTCTTTACTCGCTTCCATCTCCATCTTAATCCGATTGTCTGGGAACTGGTGATCAACCCCGACCAGAGTGAAATGGCGCGAGACTGGCAGCTGATGTTTATCAGCGTGCCGGTCATTTTGTTGATTGAAATGCTGTTTGCGACCTGGAGCTGGCAGAAATTGCGCAGTCTGGGGCGCCGTAGACACTACGCAAGACCGATCGTCGTGCTGTTCTTCATCGCCTTCTTCAGCAGCCATATTATGTATATCTGGGCTGATGCGAACTTCTATCGCCCGATTACCATGCAGCGTGCCAACCTACCACTTTCCTACCCAATGACGGCCCGTCGTTTCCTCGAGAAACATGGCTTACTCGATGCAAAAGAGTATCAGCGCCGTCTTGTGGAGCAAGGTAATCCTGAAGCCGTTTCGGTGCAATATCCTCTTAGCGAACTGCAATTCCGCGATATGGGCACAGGACATAATGTCTTGCTGATTACCGTCGATGGCTTGAATGCTGAACGCGCACAGAAAGATCTGCCGAACTTAAGCCAATTCGCGAGCAGCAATATTAACTTCACGCAGCATATGAGCGCGGGTAATGGCACAGACAACGGCATCTTTGGCCTGTTCTACGGCATTTCCCCTGCGTATATGGATGGCGTGCTATCAGCCCGTATTCCTGCGGCGTTGATCACCGGCTTGAACCAACAAGGCTATCAATTAGGGCTGTTCGCGTCGGATGGTTTTGACTCGTCAATGTACCGCCAGGCTTTGCTGTCAGACTTCTCGCTGCCTTCAGCGCAAAGCCAGTCTGATGGGCAAACCGCATCGCAGTGGATTAACTGGCTGACACAGTATGCTTCTGAGGATAACCGCTGGTTCTCCTGGGTTGCCTTTAATGGCACCAACATCACCGCAGACAGCAATCAACAAGCCTTTACCCGCCGTTATGCACGTGCGGCAGGCAACGTTGATGAGCAAATCAAACGCGTGCTTGATGCCCTGGACGCTTCCGGCAAACTCAAAAACACAGTGGTGATTATTACCGCCGGTCACGGTGTTCCGCTGGGTAAAGAACAGGATTCTTTCGCCTGGTCGCGCTCGCGTATTCAGGTGCCGCTGGTTATTCATTGGCCAGGAACTCCTGCGCAGACTATCTCGAAGCTTACTGACCACCAGGATGTAATGACGACGCTAATGCAGCGCCTGCTGCATGTGAAAAATCCAGCAAACGAGTATTCACAAGGTGAAGACCTGTTTGCCGCGACGCGCCGCAATAACTGGGTGGTGGGTGCAGATAATAACAGCCTCGCGATAACCTTACCGACCATGACGCTGGTGCTTGATAACAACGGTAATTATCGGATGTACAATTTGCAGGGTGAAAGCATCAAAGAAACCAAGCCGCAACTTGGTTTATTACTGCAAGTGCTGACAGACGAGAAACGTTTCATCGCTAATTGATTGTTAGCTCGTTTAAAAGCAGCCTTTTACGGCTGCTTTTTTTATGTCTGGGATTCGCCAATTATCTCACCACCTGCAAATCACTAAACCTCGTTGTATAGCGCGGCGACAGCATTGCTCTTTTCATCTGCCACGGTTGTTGAATGCCCTGCCCTGCAAAGTAAAGCGTCCCTTTCCCTCTCTTCTTATTAATCTCATCTATCGCCTGCATTAGCGCTTCACTGTTCAGCCGTGGCGGGTTCTCATCAAAGAGATTAAGTTGGGCAACGCCCTGGCTAAAAAAGTCGCCGAGCATGATCCCAGCTTTTTGATAGTGATGCCCATTTCGCCAGATAGCACCCAGGCAACGCATTGCTGCGACGATAATATCCCGGGTGTCTTGCGTAGGCGTCAGCAGTTTCACCATTGCCTGGTTGCCATAGTAAGGTTCGTTCACGGTGAAAGGAGATGTTTTGACGAAGACGGAAATATGGCGGCAATATTGGTGCTCTGCCCTAAGCTTTTCTGCGGCGCGTGCCGCATAACTGCACACGGCCTGTCTCATATGCTCATACTCAGTAAGACGCTCCCCAAATGAGCGAGAACAGATGATTTCTTGTTTCGTCGGCACAAACTCTTCAAACCCCAGGCAGGATTCACCACGCAGCTCCCGCACCGTGCGTTCGAGTACCACGCTGAAATGTTTGCGTATAAAGCGCGTGTCAGTATCTGCAAGCTGTAGCGTGGTTTTGATACCCATTGCATCCAGCTTTTTACTGATACGACGGCCAATTCCCCAGACCTCACCAACGGGCAACGCCGCCATTAACTTGCGTTGCCATTCAATGCCAGATAAATCAACGACGCCACCCGTTTTCCGTTGCCATTTCTTTGCTGCATGGTTGGCAAGCTTTGCCAGCGTCTTGGTTGGGGCAATGCCGACTCCAACAGTCAGATGGGTTCGCTGCAAAAGAGTTGCGCGAATTTCCCGACCAAAGTCCTTCAGATTGCAGCAATTGCTAACACCTGAAAAATCACAAAAGGCTTCGTCGATAGAGTAAATCTCTACGCGTGGGCACATTTCCTCCAGCGTCATCATCACCCGGTGCGACATATCGGCATACAGCTCATAATTGCTGCTGAAAGCGATAACACCATGGTGCCGAAAAAGATCCTTTTGCTTGAAATAGGGGCCGCCCATTTGTACACCACAGCTTTTGGCTTCGACATTACAGGCGACCACACATCCATCGTTGTTACTGAGCACAACCACTGGTTTACCTTTAAGGTCGGGCCGAAAGACTGTTTCGCAGCTAGCGTAGAAGCTGTTTACATCGACCAGAGCAAACATTATTGACGAGTCGATTTAATGATGTAGGTGACAACACCGAATATTTCGAGCGCATCCTCAGCGTCGATTCGGATAGGTTTGTAAGCATGATTAAACGCCGCTAGTTGAACAATGGGTCTGAGCTGTAATTGCCTGACGATAAAGTCGCCATTAATTGCCGCAATCACAATATCGCTATGCCGGGCAGCTACCGAACTGTCGACGACCAGCAAGTCACCATTGCCTATGCCACCCTCAACCATGGCATCGCCAGATGCGCGTACGAAGTATGTGGCTGTGGGATGCTTAACAAGCAGCTGATGGAGATCGATGCTTTGCTCTGCATAGTCCTGCGCTGGAGATGGGAATGCCCCCATAGTCACACTCCATACATCTTTGATGGGTAATCAATAAAACACGTTAGCGGCATCATAAATCCCTCACAAACAATAACTGTACATACATACAGTATCGTTAAACGAATGAACCGATCAAGCGGCTTGCAGGAAGATTCTTATAACGAATTGAAGATGCGGAAAATTTAGTTGGCAGGAATAATCGCCCTACCGCTTCAGCGCTTGCCGTTCTATGCTTAGCGGATGGAGAAAATGACTGAACTAAAGCGCACCAAGCGCCTTGCGCTTTCCTTGCTGCTGATTGCTGCTGTAACGTTTGTGACTACCCTCTTTTTGCCACCGGGGTTTTGGGTTAGCGGTTTAAAAGCTATCGCCGAAGCGGCCATGGTGGGCGCACTCGCTGACTGGTTTGCCGTTGCAGCACTCTTTCATCGCGTACCGATTCCCTTTATTTCCCGCCACACGGCGATTATCCCGCGTAATAAAGACAGGATTGGCGAAAATCTGGGTATCTTCGTGCAAGAGAAGTTCCTCGATACCCAATCCCTGATTGCCTTAATCCGCCGCCATGAACCGGCGCATATGATTGGCCAGTGGTTCAGCAAGCCCGATAACGCTCAGCGCGTCGGGCAGCATCTGTTGCAAGTGATGAGTGGATTTTTGGATCTGACAGACGATACGCGCATCCAGCGTTTAATCCGCCAGGCCGTCCACAAGGCTATCGATAAAGTCGATTTAACCCACTCCAGCGCGCTGCTGCTCGAAAGCCTGACCAAAAACAATCGCCATCAGGAATTGCTCGATTCAGTTATTGCTCAGATGTTGATACTGATGAAACGTGAAAGCACGCGCGCTTTTATCGCTCATCAAATTGTGCGCTGGCTGGAAACAGAACATCCGCGTAAAGCTAAAATGCTGCCTACGGAATGGCTGAGTGAACACAGCGCCGAACTGGTTTCCAATGCGGTGAATTCGTTTCTTGATGACGTTAGCCACGATCAGGGCCATCAGATCCGCCAGGCTTTTGATCGTGCAACGTTGAAGCTGATTGAGAATCTTAAATGCTCCCCGCAAATGGCCGAGAAAGCAGACAATATTAAAAGCTATTTGAAAGAAGATGAGGCGTTCAACCGCTATATCGGCGAACTGTGGGGCGACTTGCGTCAATGGCTGAAAGTTGACGTGAATTCTGATGACTCGCGGTTGAAACAACGAATTGCGGAAGCGGGACAATGGTTGGGGGAAACGCTGGTTGCGGATAGTGCGCTGCGCACTTCGCTCAATGAGCATCTGGAACAAGCCGTGCAAAAAATCGCGCCAGAGTTTGCCACGTTTCTGACCCGCCATATTAGCGATACGGTCAAAAGCTGGGATGCACAGGATATGTCGCGGCAAATCGAACTGAACATCGGCAAAGATTTACAGTTTATCCGTATTAACGGCACGCTGGTGGGTGGCTCAATCGGGCTGGTGCTTTACCTGCTGTCGCAGATACCTGCGGCGCTGCCGTTGCTGCATTTCTAAAGGTGGGATGAAACTGGCGGGAATGTTCTGGCGGAGAGCATAAAGCAACGCCCGCATAAGCGGGCGTCAGGAAATCAATGGTTTTTTTTCGGTTGGTCGTGATGACCGACTTTTGAGAAGACGTTAAAGACTTCACCCAATCCATAGATTAGACCGAGGATCACCGCCATAACGATTGGCACCATGACCACGGCAAACAACAAGCTTTTCAATAACTCTAACATGGATGCCTCCAACAAAAGTGAGAGCCGCTATTCTAACGACCTGACAGAAAAACGCACTCTCCTTTTGTGCGATTTGCCCAACCCCTCGCAATAGAGGAAAATGGCGTTTTTAATATTGCGGAGAGGTTATGCAAGCTGAAATTCTACTGACGCTGAAACTCCAGCAGCGGCTGTTCGCCGATCCACGTCGTATCGCGCTACTTAAACAAATACAACATACCGGCTCAATTAGCCAGGGTGCGAAGCTCGCAGGTATCAGTTATAAAAGCGCCTGGGATGCCATCAATGAGATGAATCAGTTAAGCGATGAGACATTAGTTGAGCGCGCAACCGGCGGCAAAGGCGGTGGCGGCGCGGTGATTACTCGCTATGGCGAACGCCTCATCCAGCTGTACGAACTGCTCGCGCAAATCCAACAAAAAGCTTTCGATGTGCTGCGTGATGATGCGCTACCGCTCGATAGCCTGCTCGCCGCGATTTCACGTTTTTCTTTGCAAACCAGCGCCCGTAACCAACTTTTCGGCACCGTGCTGCGCCGCGATAGCGAAAAAGTTCAGCAGCACGTTGATATCTTGCTGGCTGATGGTTCGACGCGTTTGCAAGCCGCTATTACGCGCCAGAGCGCCGAACGCCTGGGGCTGAGCGAAGGCAAAGAAGTGTTGGTGCTGATTAAAGCGCCGTGGGTGGAAATCACTGCCGATGCCCAACGCGCAAGTGGTGCTGACAACCAGCTCAACGGCACCGTCAGTAATATTCAGCAAGGTGCCGAGCAAAGTGAAGTTCTGGTGCAATTGCCGGACGGACAAACACTGTGTGCCACCGTGCCGAATAACGTGGTAGAAACCCAGAAACTGGTAGAAGGTGCTGAAGTCATAGCATTTTTTAATGCCGATCGCGTGATTGTCGCCACTCTATGCTAAAACCAGTTTGTGAATTGACAACAACACAGGCAATCCGTAAATCTGGGAACAATCACTGCAAAAAATGGGATGAACTATGTCTGTGTTGCACATTTCGCAAGGTACATTTCACCTGAGCGACACCCGAACGCTTACGCTCAACGATTTAACGATTAACGCTGGCGAAAGCTGGGCGTTTGTCGGTGCCAACGGCAGTGGGAAATCCGCCCTTGCCCGCGCGCTCGCCGGTACTTTGCCACTGCAAAAAGGCGAACGTCAGTGTACGTTTGCGCGTATTGCTCACCTGTCTTTTGAACAGCTGCAAAAATTAGTCAGCGATGAATGGCAGCGTAATAACACCGATTTATTGAGCCCTGACGAAGACGACACCGGCCGCACCACCGCGGAAATTATTCAGGATGAAGTCAAAGATGAAGCCCGCTGCCAGCAGTTAGCTGAGCTTTTTGGCATCGCGCCACTGCTGAACCGCCGCTTTAAATACCTTTCGACGGGTGAAACACGCAAAACCCTACTGTGCCAGGCACTGATGCCGCAGCCTGATTTGCTCATTTTTGATGAGCCATTTGACGGGCTGGACGTTAAATCCCGCGAACAGTTGGCCGGATTATTAGGTGAGCTGAGCACGCAAGGTTATACCGTCGTGCTGGTGCTTAATCGCTTCGATGAAATTCCTGATTTTGTACAACATGCAGGCGTGCTGGCCGATTGTGCGCTGATTGAAATTGGCGAGAAGCAAGCGTTGCTCGAACAGGCACTGATTGCACAACTTGCTCACAGCGAAAAACTGGCGGGCGTTGCGCTGCCTGAAGCAGACGATCCAAGTGCTCGTTACACGCTGCCAGAAAACCAGCCGCGCATCGTCTTACGTGACGGCGTGGTGGAATATAACGACCGCCCTATCCTGCATAAACTTTCATGGACGGTAAATCCCGGTGAACACTGGCAAATCGTCGGCCCGAATGGCGCGGGTAAATCGACATTACTAAGCCTGGTAACGGGTGACCATCCACAAGGGTACAGCAATGACCTGACGTTGTTTGGTCGTCGTCGTGGCAGTGGCGAAACCATCTGGAATATCAAAAAGCATATCGGCTATGTCAGCAGTAACTTGCATCTGGATTACCGCGTCAGTACCACGGTGCGAAACGTTATCCTGTCGGGGTATTTTGATTCGATTGGGATTTACCAGGCCGTTTCTGACCGCCAGCAAAAACTCGCCCGCGAATGGCTAAATATGCTCGGCATGGACAATGCTATCGCTGATGCGCCCTTCCACAGCCTTTCATGGGGGCAGCAGCGTCTCGCGCTTATCGCTCGTGCATTGGTGAAACACCCAACGCTGTTGATTCTGGATGAACCACTACAAGGGCTGGACCCGCTTAATCGCCAGTTAGTGCGCCGTTTCATTGATATTTTGATTGGCGAAGGAGAAACCCAGTTGCTGTTTGTCTCTCACCATGCTGAAGACGCGCCAGAGTGCATCACCAAACGGCTAACCTTCGTGGCTGATGGTGAGGCTTATCGCTATCAGTTTGAAGACTTGCCACCAGCGAAATAAAACACTGCATTACCGAGGCAGATGGCGGTTGCGCTTATCTGCCCCCCACTTTCAGACAACCCGCAACATCCCTACCCCTACTCTCTGTTTTATAATCATTTTTTTCGGTGATAACAGCGAGTGAAACATTAGTGTAAGCGATTCCACTAATTTAGCCCGTGTCACACTTTCGCCATCTCTGTTATGCTAAGGTTATTACATACCATACGCGTAATGGAGCGAAAAATGAGAGTATTGGTAACAGGTGGTAGCGGTTACATTGGTAGTCATACCTGCGTGCAACTGCTGCAAAATGGCCACGACGTCGTGATTCTGGATAATCTGTGTAACAGCAAGCGTAGCGTGTTGCAGGTGATTGAACGCCTTGGCGGCAAACGTCCGTTGTTCATTGATGGCGATATTCGTGATGAAGCGCTGCTGGCCGAGATTTTCCACGACCACCAGGTCGATGCCGTTATCCATTTTGCCGGGCTTAAAGCCGTAGGCGAATCGGTGAATAAACCGCTGGAATACTACGACAACAACGTTACCGGCACTTTGCGCCTCATTTCCGCCATGCGCGCCGCCAACGTCACCAATTTCATTTTCAGTTCTTCCGCCACCGTTTATGGTGACCAACCACAAATCCCTTATGTAGAAAGCTTCCCGACCGGCACACCTGCAAGCCCATACGGCCGCAGTAAGCTAATGGTTGAACAGATTCTGGCGGACTTGCAAAAAGCCCAACCGAACTGGAGCGTGGCGCTGCTGCGTTACTTCAACCCGGTGGGCGCTCATCCGTCAGGAGATATGGGTGAAGATCCACAAGGTATTCCAAACAACCTGATGCCTTACATCGCGCAGGTTGCTGTAGGGCGTCGTGATTCGCTGGCGGTTTTCGGTAACGATTATCCAACCGAGGACGGCACAGGCGTGCGCGACTACATTCACGTTATGGATCTCGCCGATGGTCACGTTGCCGCGATGCAAACGCTACAAGGCAAACCAGGCGTGCATATTTATAACCTCGGCGCAGGTATTGGCAGCAGCGTGCTGGACGTGATTAACGCCTTTAGCACCGCTTGCGGCAAGCCGGTGAATTATCACTTCGCCCCGCGTCGTGATGGCGATCTTCCCGCTTATTGGGCAGATGCCACCAAAGCCGACCAAGAACTTAACTGGCGTGTCAGCCGGACTCTGCAAGAAATGGCAGATGATACCTGGCGCTGGCAGTCTCGCCATCCTCAAGGTTATCCAGACTAAGGAAATGTGATGGAGCAGTTTAACCCGGTGGATCATCCACATCGCCGTTATAACCCACTGACTGGGCAATGGATTCTGGTGTCCCCGCATCGCGCTAAGCGACCGTGGCAAGGGGCGCAGGAAACACCCTCGCAAGAAACATTACCGGTGCATGACCCGGATTGTTTCTTGTGTCCTGGCAATACACGCGTCACTGGCGATAAAAATCCGCAATATACCGGCACGTTTGTTTTTACTAACGACTTTGCCGCGCTGATGACGGACACCCCAGATGCGCCTGAAAACAGCGATCCACTTTTACGGTGTGAAAGTGCGCGTGGCACTAGCCGGGTTATCTGTTTTTCACCCGACCACAGCAAAACACTGCCGCAGCTTTCCGTAACGGCATTGGAAGAAGTGGTTAAAACCTGGCAAGAGCAGACGGCGGATTTAGGAAAAACCTATCCGTGGGTGCAGGTTTTTGAGAATAAAGGCGCGGCAATGGGTTGTTCTAACCCGCATCCACACGGCCAGGTTTGGGCAAACAGCTTCCTGCCAAACGAAGTGGCACGTGAAGATGTGTTGCAGCGTGAATACTTTGCCGAAAATGGCTCGCAGATGCTGGTCGATTACGCTCAGCGCGAACGCAAAGATGGTAGCCGCACGGTTGTAGAAACCGAACACTGGATTGCCGTCGTGCCTTACTGGGCCGCCTGGCCGTTCGAAACGCTGCTGCTGCCAAAAACGCATATTCTGCGCATCACCGATCTGACTGCGGAACAAAGCAGTGATTTGGCGCTGGCGCTGAAAAAACTGACCAGCCGTTACGACAACCTTTTCCAGTGCTCATTCCCGTATTCCATGGGCTGGCACGGCGCGCCGTTTAATGGCGAGGAAAATGGTCACTGGCAGTTGCATGCTCATTTCTATCCCCCACTGCTGCGCAGTGCAACAGTGCGTAAATTCATGGTCGGCTATGAAATGCTGGCTGAAACTCAACGCGATTTAACCGCAGAGCAAGCCGCAGAACGCTTGCGTGCCGTATCCGATATCCACTTTCGCCAATCCGGAGAATAAAAATGAGTCTGAAAGATAAAACCCAACACCTCTTTGCCGAACAGTTTGGTTTTCCGGCAACCCACACAATTCAGGCTCCTGGCCGCGTTAACCTGATTGGCGAGCACACGGATTACAACGATGGTTTTGTTCTGCCTTGCGCAATTGACTATCAAACCGTGATCAGCTGCGCAAAACGCGACGACCGCATGGTACGTGTGATCGCTGCGGATTATGACAATCAAGTAGACGAGTTTTCGCTGGATAAACCGATCCTCAGTCATGACACGCAACAGTGGTCTAACTATGTTCGTGGTGTCGTTAAGCATCTGCAAAAACGTGATAAAAACTTTGGCGGCGCAGATTTAGTGATCAGCGGCGACGTACCACAAGGCGCTGGCCTGAGTTCATCGGCATCACTGGAAGTGGCTGTTGGTACGGTGTTCCAGAAGCTTTATCACCTGTCGCTGGATGGCTCGCAAATTGCCTTAAACGGC
>CBCPKK010000025.1:0-61202 GCA_965119215.1 uncultured Buttiauxella sp. | reverse complement strand
GCACTCTGGTAGGCAGTGAATACAATACCCGCCGCCAGCAATGCGAAACCGGCGCGCGTTTCTTTACTCAGAAAGCGCTGCGTGACGTTGAGCTGTCCAAATTCAATGCCGTGGCGCATGAGCTTGACCCTATTGTCGCAAAACGCGTGCGTCACGTGCTGACCGAAAATATCCGTACCGTTGAAGCCGCAGACGCACTGGCAAAGGGCGATTTGCAGCGTATGGGCGAGCTGATGGCTGAATCTCACGCTTCCATGCGCGACGATTTCGAAATTACCGTGCCGCAAATCGACACCTTAGTTGAAATCGTTAAAGCGACGATTGGCGATAAAGGCGGCGTGCGTATGACCGGTGGCGGCTTCGGTGGTTGTATCGTTGCGTTGATCCCAGAAGATTTAGTGCCTGTCGTTAAGCAAGCGGTCGAAAAACAGTACGAAGCGAAAACCGGCATCAAAGAAACGTTCTATGTCTGCAAACCTTCGGAGGGGGCTGGTCAATGCTAAAGGAAACTCCACAGCTCGCACCTGACGGGCAGCCTTTCCGCATGTCTACACTGCGCAACAGCGCGGGATTGGTTGTTACGGTCATGGACTGGGGCGCAACCCTGCTGTCTTGTCGCGTGCCGATGAAAGACGGAACCGTGCGCGAAACGCTGCTCGGCTGCGAAACGCCGGAAGATTATCTGAATCAGGCGGCTTATCTGGGTGCAACTGTTGGACGTTACGCCAACAGAATCGCGAACAGCCAGTTTGAGCGCGATGGCGTTACTGTGAACGTGACGGCAAACCAGGGCGCGCATCAACTACACGGTGGGCCGGATGGCTTCGACAAGCGTCGCTGGCGTATTGTGCGTCAGAACGAACAGGAAGTGCTTTATACCCTCGACTCTCAAGATGGCGACCAGGGTTTCCCTGGTGATCTGCGCGCAACGGCACGCTATGCACTAACCGAAGATAACTGCATTACCGTTGAGTTCCGCGCCAGAACCAGCAAAGCGTGCCCGGTGAATCTGACCAATCACGCTTATTTCAATCTTGATGGTAAGCAAAACGATATTCGCCAGCACCGCCTGCAACTTCTCGCTGACAGCTATCTGCCAGTAGACAGCAACGGCATTCCACAAGCCGGGCTGGCAGATGTTGCGAACACTGGTTTTGATTTCCGTACGCCAAAAATTATTGCCGAGGATTTCCTGCGCGATAACGATCAGGTGTTGGTGAAAGGTTATGACCACGCTTTCTTGTTGCAAGCGCAAGGCGATGCCAGCCAGCCCGCAGCGCATGTATGGTCAAGCGATAACAAACTGCAAATGACGGTCTATACCACGGCCCCTGCATTGCAGTTTTATAGCGGCAACTACCTGGACGGAACGCCAGCCAGGGAACAAGGTACTTACGATGCTTATCAAGGCCTGGCACTGGAAAGCGAGTTCCTGCCAGACAGTCCAAATCACCCGGAATGGCCGCAGCCAGACTGCTGGTTGCAGCCGGGCGACGAGTATTTAAGCGTCACTGAATACGAGTTCATTCCACTATAAGTTTCGTGCCCTCCTCCGTGGAGGGCATTTCTTATTCAAATCGCTGGATTTCCCGCCATTTGGCGACAAAAATATAACAACCGTTCACACCCACCTTACACTTCACACTCTTTTTCGCTATGTTAAACGTTTGGCATTGCCGCTGGCCCCTTTGCGGCAATATAATGATAATCGTTATCATTAATCGCAAGCTCATTAAGGAGTAAACTATGGCTGTTACTAAGCTGGTTCTGGTTCGTCACGGTGAAAGCCAGTGGAACAACGAAAACCGCTTCACCGGTTGGTATGACGTTGATCTGTCTGAGAAAGGTCAAACTGAAGCGAAAGCGGCAGGTAAGTTGCTGAAAGATGAAGGCTACTCCTTCGACTTTGCTTACACTTCTGTGCTGAAACGTGCCATCCATACACTGTGGAATATCCTCGATGAACTGGACCAGGCCTGGCTGCCGGTTGAGAAATCCTGGAAGCTGAACGAGCGTCACTACGGTGCGCTGCAGGGTCTGAACAAAGCGGAAACCGCAGAAAAATACGGTGATGAGCAAGTTAAACAGTGGCGTCGTGGCTTTGCGATCACGCCTCCAGAGCTGACTCGTGATGACGAACGTTTCCCAGGCCATGACCCACGTTATGCAAACCTGAGCGATAAAGAGCTGCCGGTAACTGAAAGCCTGGCGCTGACTATCGATCGCGTTATCCCTTACTGGAACGAAACCATTCTGCCACGTATGAAAAGCGGCGAGCGCGTGATTGTTGCCGCTCACGGTAACTCCCTGCGCGCTCTGGTTAAATTCCTTGATAACCTGAGCGAAGAAGAAATTCTTGAGCTGAATATCCCAACTGGCGTGCCATTGGTGTATGAGTTCGACGAGAACTTCAAACCTCTGAAACGTTACTATCTGGGCAATGCTGATGAAATCGCAGCAAAAGCCGCAGCGGTAGCAAACCAGGGTAAAGCGAAGTAATTCGTTAGATGTGAAAAAGGCGTGGTGAAAACCACGCCTTTTTTATGCTGCCACGAATGGATTAACCGCGACGAGCTTTCACTGCCTCTGCCAGTTGGCGCAGGACAGTTTCAGTATCTTCCCAACCAATACACGCATCAGTCACGCTCTTGCCATAAACTAATGGCTCGCCGCTCTCAAGGTTCTGGTTGCCTTCAACAAGGTGACTTTCAATCATCACACCGGTAATCGCTTTATCGCCAGCCGTGATTTGTTGGCAAACGTCGGTGCAGACTTCAATTTGCTTTTTAAACTGCTTGCTGCTGTTGGCATGGCTAAAGTCGATCATCACCTGCGCTGGCAGCCCTGCTTTCTGCAAATCAGTCTTAACTTGTGCAACGTGCGCAGCACTGTAGTTTGGCTCTTTACCGCCACGCAGAATGATATGGCAGTCGCCGTTCCCGCTGGTGTTAACGATGGCTGAATGACCCCACTTCGTCACAGACAAGAAGCAGTGTGGTGCGCCAGCCGCGTTAATCGCATCAATCGCCACTTTCATCGTGCCGTCGGTGCCATTTTTAAAACCAACCGGACATGACAAACCTGACGCCAGCTCACGGTGAACCTGAGATTCTGTAGTACGTGCACCAATGGCACCCCAGCTCATCAGATCCGCCAGGTACTGCGGGGTGATCATATCTAAGAACTCACCCGCCGCTGGCAGGCCTGAGTCGTTGATATCTAACAACAGTTTACGTGCAATACGCAGACCATCGTTGATTTGGTAGCTGCTGTCCATGTGCGGATCGTTGATCAGCCCTTTCCAGCCAACCGTGGTGCGTGGTTTTTCGAAGTAAACACGCATAACGATTTCCAGCTCGCCTTGCAGTTCTTCACGCAGTGTCAGCAAGCGTGCGCCATACTCTTTCGCCGCTTTAACATCGTGAATAGAGCATGGGCCGATAACTACCAGCAGGCGATCGTCATTTCCTTTCAGAATTTTATGAATCGCTTTACGTGCGCCAGATACCGTCGCGGCTGCTTTTTCAGTGGCGGGGAATTTTTCGAGCAACGCTACTGGAGGTAGAAGTTCGTTGATTTCTTTGATGCGTAAGTCGTCATTCTGATAATTCATGAGATTTCCGGAAATGGCCTTGAGATTTAACTGAGTTGCAATCTCTTCAATCTATCGCTTCAAGCCTGAAGTGTAAACGGGCTTTTACACTTCAGGCGGAATATTCCTGGAAACGGCCTAAAAGGCGTCAAAAAATGGTAAAACGCCGGTTTGCCGCTACAATTTTTAATTGTTAACACTGAAAAGTGGTCATTTAGCAAAATTGTATTCTGACATGGCTTTCATCACTGACATCTTTAGCCGATAAACTCCATAAGCTCAGAATAAAGCAAGTGCACTGTTGGAAGAAGTTATCCAGCAATAACAACCAGAACAGGAGCATTCAGATGAATAAATTAACCGCACTTTTCCTGACAGCAACCCTTTCCGCCGCAAGCACCCTGGCAATGGCCGCAGAGACAGGCGGTGCCAATAACGGCCAGGCAAACGCGAGTGCCGAAGCAGGCCAGGTCGCGCCTGATGCGAATCAGAACATCGCGCCTAAAGGCGTCGATAACAGCAATATTAATAATGGCGGCACAATGCTTCACCCTAACGGCTCAACCAGCAACAGTGGTATGACGGGTGATGGTATGAGCAAAGACGAAATCCATAAAAATTCGATGTGTAAAGACGGTAAATGTCCCGACACGAACAAAAAGGTTGAAACCGGTAGCGGTGATGACGTGAATACGAAAGTAGACGGCACCACGCAGTAATATTGCCCGGATAGAAACCAGGGGGAGCTCAGGCTCTCCTTTTTTGTTTTTACGAGCTTTATTCAATAAGTTAATCAGCGTTAGTGGTTATAATTAGCACATTATTGTTTCCCAACCACAGAAGAAACCATGGCGCATACACATCAACATTCCTCTAGCGATTCAAACTCCAGACGTCTGTTATGGGCGTTTGCCATCACTGCTATTTTTATGGTGGCCGAAGTCATTGGCGGTGTGCTTTCAGGCTCACTAGCCTTGCTTGCCGACGCAGGCCATATGCTGACCGATACGGCGGCATTGCTGGTTGCGTTGATGGCAGTGAAATTTGCCCGTCGCCCACCCAATGCTCGTCATACCTTCGGTTGGCTGAGGCTGACCACGCTCGCCGCATTTGTTAATGCGATTGCGCTGGTAGTGATTACGGTTCTGATTGTCTGGGAAGCGGTGATTCGTTTTTATCATCCGCAGCCTATTGCTGGTCGGACGATGCTGGTCATCGCGTTTGCCGGACTATTGGCAAATCTGTTTTCGTTCTGGATTTTGCATCGCGGAAATGAAGAAAAGAATATTAACGTTCGTGCCGCCGCTCTGCATGTACTCGGGGATTTGTTAGGTTCGGTGGGCGCTATTGCTGCCGCGCTCATTATTCTGTGGACGGGCTGGACGCCAATTGACCCGATTCTTTCGGTGCTGGTGTCATGCCTGGTTCTGCGCAGTGCGTGGAGTTTACTTAAAGAAAGTGTTAATGAACTGCTCGAAGGCGCACCGCATGCCATTGATATTCCAGTGCTGAAACGCAAACTAGCCAGAACGATTCCTGAAGTGCGCAATGTCCATCATGTACACATCTGGTTGGTGGGTGAGAAACCGCTGATGACACTGCATGTTCAGGTGGTTCCGCCACACGATCATGATGCTCTGCTGGAACGTATTCACCATTTTCTGAAAGATGAATATCAGATTGAACACGCCACGGTACAAATGGAGTACCAGCTTTGCCACGGCCAGGATTGCGATTTAAATGAGCATGACCATCAAGGCCATGCTCATCATCATCACTGATTAAGACAAGGCGCGTGAGCCGTGTTCGCGCGCACTGTTGATCCACATGCGGCTACCGTTGAGCGCAATAAACGTCAGGATCAGATATTCCAGCGACATCGCGTAAACGCCCTGCAACGCAAAGATCACCACGCTAATCATGTTAATAATGACCCACAGCAGCCAGTTTTCGACGTATTTGCGGGTCATCAGAATCATCGCCACAATCGATAGCACCATCATGCAGGAATCCCAGAATGGGAACGCATCAGGCTGAAGCTCTGGCATCGTCACATTCAAGCCCAGCGCCTGCATTACCGAAACCGCCGTGCGGGTCAGGAAAGCGAAGACAGGGTCAATAAAGACGGTCATCAATCCGATAGCGCCCACGCAAATTGCAATCCAGGCAAGCGCTTTAGGTAACGGTAACCACCGAATACGCAGAGCCGTTTGGTTCTCGTTGGTCTGCCTCGACCACGCGTACCAGCCGTAAATATTAGCTGCAAAGAAAAACAGCTGTAATAACAGGCTCGCGTAGAGCTGGATTTGAAAGAAAATAACCGCAAATAGCGTGACGTTAATTAAACCGAACACGTAATTACTAATTTTCTCCAGACTTGCCAACCAGATACACAGCAAACCTGCTACGGTGCCAATCGCTTCAATCCACGATAAATCGTACCCACCGGTTCCGATGGGGATGTGGACCAAAATATTCTGCGTGCTAAAAAAATCCATATTCGCTCCTGAACGTAAAATCCTTACGCGTTGCCCTTTATATTGCGTCGCAATTCGGCGGCAAAATCTAACATTCGATTTAAAGGCACCAGAGCGCCCTCACGCAGCGCAGCATCAACATGAATCTCATGTGCCGCTCCGCCCTGCTCAAGCCCCTCAGCGATAGCTTTGAGGCCGTTCATCGCCATCCACGGGCAATGAGCACAGGTACGGCAGGTTGCACCTTCGCCTGCTGTTGGTGCTTCAAACAATTCTTTATCCGGACACGCCTGCTGCATTTTGTAGAAGATGCCACGGTCGGTCGCCACAATCAGCTGCTTGTTCGGCAATGTTTGTGCCGCCGCAATAAGTTGGCTGGTAGAACCGACAGCATCTGCCAAATCCACTATGGCTTGCGGTGATTCAGGGTGTACAAGGATCGCAGCGTCAGGGTATAGCGCTTTCATGCGGGTCAATGCCTGAGTTTTAAACTCATCATGCACAATGCAGGCACCCTGCCAGCACAACACATCAGCACCCGTCTGCTTTTGTACATAATTGCCAAGATGACGATCCGGTGCCCAAATGATTTTCTCGCCAAGACTGTCGAGATGTTCAATTAATTCAACTGCAATGCTTGAAGTGACCACCCAATCTGCACGAGCCTTCACCGCCGCAGAAGTATTAGCATAGACCACAACGGTACGATCGGGATGTTGATCGCAGAAAGCGTTGAACGCCTCAATTGGGCAACCGAGATCCAATGAACACTCTGCATTCAGAGTTGGCATCAGAATGGTTTTTTCCGGACTCAGGATTTTCGCGGTTTCACCCATGAAACGCACACCCGCGACCAGAAGTGTGGACGCAGGATGATTAGCCCCAAAACGCGCCATCTCGAGTGAATCAGAGATGCAGCCGCCCGTTTCTTCCGCCAGCGCCTGAATCTCAGGGTCGGTGTAGTAGTGAGCCACCATCACAGCATTGCGCTCTTTCAACAGACGCTTGATCTTCTCACGGTAGAATTGCTTTTCATCCGCGCTGAGTGGCTGTGGCTTCGGTGGGAAAGGATAAATCGCTGTTTCTGGATCGAACATTACGCTCATAGTGCTTTCTCGTTTTCCTGGCTTAACCAAATTAGCGTTATTCCGGCGAGTTTTACCAGAAACAGCCAAAGTTGTTTTGTATGCTAAACAAGATAGCGAATTATGAGGGAATTGTCGTGAGGAATTTGCTGCCGCCTTCATCCCAACCTTCTCCTCCAGGAGAAGGAGGACCAGAAGTGGTCAGCCGTAGAAACGAAAAAAGCGCCATAAAGGCGCTTTTCTCTAAATTTGGTGGGGCGTGCAGGATGACTCGGCCTTTGGCCTCGCCCTTCGGGTCGTTGCTAAAGCAACGTTGTTTCGCTTACGCTCAACTCGAACCTGCTGCAGGTTCAAACCCTTCACGCTTTACTCATTGCATTCCACTAAAAGAGTGGTGGGGCGTGCAGGATTCGAACCTGCGACCAATTGATTAAAAGTCAACTGCTCTACCAACTGAGCTAACGCCCCGCTTATGCGGATACTGCTTTACTGCTACCTTCATATTCCACTAAAGAGTGGTGGGGCGTGCAGGATGACTCGGCCTTTGGCCTCGCCCTTCGGGTCGTTGCTAAAGCAACGCTGTTTCGCTTACGCTCAACTCAAACCTGCTGCAGGTTCAAACCCTTCACGCTTTACTCATTGCATTCCACTAAAAGAGTGGTGGGGCGTGCAGGATTCGAACCTGCGACCAATTGATTAAAAGTCAACTGCTCTACCAACTGAGCTAACGCCCCGCTATGCGGTTTACTGCTTTTCGAAAATGCCACCATCAAAATTCAAAAAGATGGTGGGGCGTGCAGGATTCGAACCTGCGACCAATTGATTAAAAGTCAACTGCTCTACCAACTGAGCTAACGCCCCATTTTCGTGTCACTTTCAGGTTGTTTGTTATCCCTTGGCAACGGCGGCATATATTACTGATTTAAGATTTTGACGCAACAACAATTTCGATCCAGATCACTCAACTGCTGGTGTTTCGCACAGCCTGACCGGAAAAACAGCAATATCTGGTCAGGCAGCGAACATTACATTGCATTCAGACGTTTTTGTGCCTGTTTTGCACCATCGGTATTTGGGAACTGTTTGATCACTTGTTGATACACAGCTTTCGCTTTTGCGGTATCGCCTTTGTCTTGCATGATCACACCGACTTTAAACATTGCGTCCGGGGCCTTCGGTGATTTCGGGTAATTTTTCACCACAGAGGCAAAATAAAACGCCGCATCATCCTTTTTCCCTTTGTTGTAATTCAACTGTCCCAGCCAGTAATTGGCATTTGGCTGGTATGTTGAATCGGGATACTTCTTAACAAAACTCTGAAATGCAGCAATGGCTTCGTCCTGACGGGACTTATCCTGCACCATGGCAATAGCCGCATTGTAGTCGCTGTTAGCGTCACCACCTTGCGCAGGCGCTGCTGCCGGTGCGTTTGCTGCCGCACCCGCATCAGGTGTCGCTGTAGCAGCGGCACCTTGATCGGTACTACCAGCCGCTTGCCCTGGTGCAGCACCGCTGCCGAGGCTGTCTATCTGCAATAAAATTTGCTTCTGACGTTCAACGACCTGATTCAATTGGTATTGGTTTTCCTGAATTTGACCACGCAGGGAATCAATATCATTTTGGTTATCAGAAAGTTGCTGCTGGAGTTGGGTTAAAAGTTGACTGTGAGCGTTAGAAATACGCTCGAGTTGAGTGACACGGTCTTCGACCGAGCCTGAGCCGACACTACTGATTGGCGCCTGAGCAGTAGCGGCCCAGGGGGCCGCTATGCCAACCAGTAACGACAGACTCAACAAGTGATGTCTGAGGTTACTGTTCATACTGTTCTCTTAGTAAACCAGTACGGCACGACGGTTTTTAGCGTAAGCCGCTTCGTCATGACCCAGTACAGCTGGTTTTTCTTTACCGTAAGAAACGATAGAGATCTGGTCTGCAGAAACGCCTTTACCTTGCAGGTACATCTTAACAGCGCTAGCACGACGCTCGCCCAGGGAGATGTTGTACTCCGGGGTGCCACGTTCGTCAGCATGACCTTCTACAGTCACTTTGTAAGATGGGTTGCTACGCAGGAAGTTAGCGTGCGCATCCAGCATTGCAGCAAAATCAGAGCTCACATCATATTTGTCCAGACCGAAGTATACGATGTTGTTCTGTTGCAGCTGTTGCATCTGCAGGCGAGCCTGTTCTTCAGATGACATGTTGCCATTGCTACCGTTAGCGTCCATACCAGTGCCGGCGCCCAGCATACCTTCGCCGCTCTCGTTGTTGGCGCTCTTGTTAGAACTACACGCAGCAATTGCCATAACAGGCAATACCAGCATCAGCCCTTTCAGCACTTTGTTCAGTTGCATTTCTTTGATCCTTTAATATTTTATTATCACAGATACGGCGACCAGGCAGGGAATTTAACCTGACCATCGGTTGCCGGAAGACGCGCTTTGAAACGCCCATCTGTTGAGACCAGATTCAGCACAGATCCCATCCCCTGAGAAGAGCTGTAGATTACCATCGTGCCGTTAGGTGCCAGACTTGGCGTTTCATCCAGGAACGTTGACGATAAAGTTTGTACGCCACCCGCTACCAGATCTTGTTTGGCGATGTGCTGTTGCCCACCATTGGAGCTCACCATCACCATAAACTTACCGTCGGAACTCACATCGGAATCCTGGTTCTGAGAACCTTCCCAGGAAATACGTTGTGGAGCACCGCCATTCACATTCACTTTATAAATCTGTGGACGACCAGCCTGATCGGAGGTGTAAGCCAGGTTCTGGCTATCCGGGAACCAGGTTGGTTCAGTATTGTTACTGCGACCATCAGTGACCTGACGAATTTGACCTGAGCCAATGTCCATTACATACAGGTTCAAGCTACCGGTTTTCGACAATGCGAAGGCCAGTTTGCTGCCGTCTGGAGAGAACGCTGGCGCACCGTTATGACGTGGGAATGAAGCTACCTGACGCACTGCGCCATTCGCCAGAGTCTGGATAACCAGCGCTGAACGACCACTTTCAAACGTTACATAAGCCAGTTTGCTACCGTCTGGGGACCAGGCTGGTGACATTAACGGCTGCGGAGAACGGTGAACCACAAACTGGTTGTAGCCATCGTAATCAGACACGCGCAGTTCGTACGGGAACTGGCCGCCGTTAGTCTGCACTATGTAAGCGATACGAGTACGGAATGCACCTTTGATACCTGCAAGTTTTTCAAACACTTCGTCGCTTGCGGTATGACCGGCATAGCGAAGCCATTGCTTGTTAACTTTATAGGAGTTCTGTGCAAGCACAGTACCCGGCGCACCAGAGGTATCAACCAACTGATAAGCCACGGTATAGCTGCCGTCACCATTTGGTGTGACCTGGCCAACCACTACGGCATCAATACCCAGAGCGGTCCACGCGGCCGGTTGCACTTCCTGAGCAGAGCCAGGTTGTTGCGGCAAACGTGAACGATCCAATGGATTGAATTTGCCACTGTTACGTAAATCAGCAGCAACGATGCCACCGATGTCTTCCGGTGCTGCACCTGGGCCTGCCCATTTGAACGGAGCCACACCAATTGGACGTGCTGAATCCACCCCTTGGGTGATTTCAATACGAACTTCTGCGTGCAGCACTGCTGCCCACAGCATTAAGAAACTTAACGCTACTCGAAATGCCTGCTTCATCATATCTCCCTTATCTGGACCCAAAGCCCACGATAATTTAGCAGAATGTTAACAAACTCAAATACACAAAACTACCAAAACCCTGCGGCTCAGCCTGGTTAGTTTTCCCCGCTTTCGCGAGGAAAATTTTACTAAGGCTTAAAGTCGATAGGGGCGTTTTTGAAAACTTCATAAACGTCCTGACTTGGCGGCTTCGGAATCTTAGCCAGACGCGCTGCCGCGATGGCAGCCTGACACAGAGCCGGGTCACCACCTTCTGATTTGATATCAAGTAACATTCCATCAGGTGCTAATTTCACACGCAATGAACAAGTCTTACCGGCAAATGAAGGATCGTTGTAGAACTTACTTTCAATTGCCGCTTTTATCTGACCTGCGTAGCCACTGATTTCGGCACCAGAAGCGCCATTATTTTTATTATTCCCTTTCCCGGCGGCAGCTGCGCTATCTCCTTTCGCTCCTGCGCCAGTTTTCGGTGCATTCTTACCTGAGCTTAAATCGCCAAACAGGTCGTCAACACCTGCGGCTGCAGCTTTATCGGCAGCAGCCTTTTTCTTAGCATCCGCTGCCGCTTTCTTATCAGCGGCACCTTTCGCAGCAGCAGCAGCCTTATCAGCTGCAGCTTTGTCAGAAGCGGCTTTTTCCGCAGCAGCAGTTGCTGCAGCTTCTTTTTTGGCAGCTTCCGCAGCAGCTTTCTTCTCAGCATCTGCCGCTTTCTTGGCAGCAGCATCCGCGGTTTTCTTCTCGGCTTCCTGCTGAGATTTCTTCGCAGCAGCGGCAGCTTCAGCAGCCGCTTTTTTCTCTGCATCAGCGGCTTTCTTAGCCGCTTCTTCAGTCGCTTTCTTCTGTGCATCCGCAGCCGCTTTCTTCGCGGCTTCGTCCGCAGCTTTAGCCTGGGCATCAGCTTGAGATTTTGCCTGAGCATCGGCTTGCGCTTTAGCGTCTGCTTTGGCTTTCGCCGCCGCTGCCTCAGCTTGCTTTTGCTGCTCCTGCGCTTCTTTAGCCGCTTCTTGCGCTTGCTTCTGCTGATCTGCTTGCTGCTTCGTTTGTTCCTGCGCTTCGAGGCGTTCTTTCTCCAGTTGCTTCAGACGCTGTTGTTCAGCAGCCTGTTTTTCCTGAAGTTCTTCGGCCTGTTGTTGCGCTTGTTTCTCGCGTTGTTCTGCTGCACGTTTACTGCTCGCCTGCTGCTGTTGCTGACGATTGTATTGCTGAACAACAGCACCTGGGTCGACCATGACCGCGTCAATAGCCGAACCCCCACCGCCACCAGCACTGGCGTCGATGTGCTCGTCAAACGAACTCCAAATCAGGACTGCAATCAAAATGATATGCAGGATCACTGAGACGATTATCGCGCGCTTGAGCTTATCGTTTTCTATGGTTGCCTTTGACACTATCGGTTCCCAAATATAGCGAGATGGATCAGATTGGCTGCGTCATCAAACCGACGGATTTAACACCTGCACTGTGCAGCATGTTAAGTGCCTTGATGATTTCCTCATAAGGAACATCTTTAGCACCCCCGATCAAAAAGACCGTTTTCGGATTTGCCTGTAAACGACGCTGTGCTTCCGCAATAACCTGTTCAGATGGCAACTGGTCCATACGGTCCTTCTCAACCACCACGCTGTACTGCCCTACCCCGGACACTTCAATAATGACCGGTGGCTCATCGTTGCTGCTTACCGTTTGCGAATCTGTTGCATCCGGTAAATCCACCTCAACGCTTTGCGTAATGATGGGTGCCGTTGCCATAAAAATAAGCAACAGAACCAACAGTACGTCCAGCAAAGGCACGATGTTAATTTCTGACTTTAATTCTCGACGACCACGTCCCCGTCCACGTCTGGCCATGACTTACCCCTTACTGCTTATCGCTGCTGGTAAAAGCCTGACGGTGCAGGATAGCCGTGAACTCTTCCATGAAGTTGTCGTAATTCAATTCCAGTTTGTTCACGCGTTGGTTCAGGCGGTTATACGCCATAACCGCAGGGATTGCAGCGAACAGACCAATTGCGGTAGCAATCAGTGCTTCTGCGATACCTGGCGCAACCATCTGCAACGTCGCTTGTTTCACCGCACCTAGTGCGATAAAGGCATGCATGATCCCCCAAACCGTACCAAACAGACCGATATACGGGCTGATGGAACCTACAGTTCCGAGGAAAGGAATATGCGTTTCCAGCGTTTCCAGCTCACGACTCATGGAAATACGCATGGCGCGAGATGCCCCTTCAACAACTGCTTCAGGTGCATGAGTGTTAGCACGATGCAGTCGGGCAAACTCTTTAAAACCCGAATAGAAAATTTGTTCCGAGCCTACAAGATTGTCACGGCGGCCCTGGCTTTCCTGATAGAGACGGGACAATTCAATGCCCGACCAGAACTTATCTTCAAATGCTTCTGCTTCACGAGTAGCTGCATTGAGGATGCGCGTACGCTGAATAATGATTGCCCATGATGCAATGGAAAAACCAATCAAAATCAACATGATGAATTTGACCAGAAGGCTTGCCTTCAGGAACAAATCAAGGATATTCATGTCAGTCACTGCTTGAACTCCGCGACAATAGACTTGGGAAGCGCACGAGGCTTCATTAGGTGTGGATCAACGCAAACGATCAGGACCTCAGCTTCGTTGAGTACCTGGTTATCGGCATTGACGATTCGCTGTGTAAATACCATAGAGGTACCACGCATCGATGTAATTTCACTTTGGATTTCGAGTAAATCGTCAAGTCGGGCAGGCGCAAGATAATCAACAGTCATCCTGCGAACGACAAAGGCGACGCGCTCCGCCAACAAATCTTGCTGGTTGAACTTGTGATGGCGCAGCATCTCAGTGCGTGCTCTTTCATAAAAAGCAACATAACTGGCGTGGTAAACCACACCACCGGCATCGGTGTCTTCGTAATAGACACGAACCGGCCATCGAAACAGCGTTGTACTCACTTTACATCCCGGTAATGCAATTAAACGTTGCTACTATACGCAAGAGGGTGGGGGTTGGGAATGGGTTGCATTAAACGTTAGGTAAATATTTATGGGCTTGTTAAAACCCATAAATATTGTGTAAAAAACTGAAAGGCTAAAGAAGCATCAGAAGAAGAAAATAGCCAGCCCTGCCAGCAGGACTAGTTGCGCAGGTAACGGGCTAAAAACACCCTGCCACAGCACCTTACGAGGGCGAAAGCCCACGCCATGTATCACACCGGTACAGACAGCCCACATCAGCAAAAAACCATGCCAGATAGCCAGCTCACTGGTTTTTGCTGCAAAGCGGGACGGGTCCCAAAATATACACCCGGCCAGGATTAATGCCATGATCAAGGAAAGAGCCCTTAAAGGGCTCTTATCCATTACCGCATACAGCTTTGCGATAATTGCTTCCATTAATGTTCTTCTTTACCGGCTTTAGCTGCTTCAACGTGCTCTAGCGCAAGCGCAGTAATAATGCCAAACGCACAGGCAAGAAGCGTCCCCAGAATCCATGCAAAGTACCACATAATCAGCTCCTTACTTAGTACAGAGAGTGGGTGTTGCTTTCGATATGCTCTTTAGTGATTCGACCGAACATTTTCCAGTAACACCAGGTGGTGTAGATAAGAATGATCGGTACAAATACCGCAGCAACATAGGTCATCACATTCAGTGTCAACTGGCTGGATGTTGCATCCCACATGGTGAGGCTAGCGTTCAACATGGTGCTGGAAGGCATCACGAACGGGAACATCGCCACACCGGCAGTCAGAATGACACATGCCAGAGTCAGTGAGGAGAACACAAATGCCATCGCGCCTTTTTCAAGACGAGACATCAGCACAGTCAGCAGTGGTAGAACTACGCCCAGTGCCGGGATGAGCCACAGGATTGGCATATTGTTGAAGTTCACCATCCAGGCACCAGCCTGACGCGCAACTTCTTTAGTCAGCGGGTTAGATGCCGCGTGGTGATTCAATTCTGAAGTCACAACGTAGCCATCAATACCGTAGATGACCCAAACGCCAGCCAGCGCGAAGCACACCATCATCACCAGCGCTGCGATTTGTGCCGCAGCTTTGGCACGCAGGTGAAGTTCACCCACCGTACGCATTTGCAGGTATGTTGCACCCTGAGCAAGGATCATTGAAACGCTAACGATACCAGCCAACAGGCCAAACGGGTTCAGCAACTGGAAGAAGTTACCGGTGTAGTACAGACGCAGATAATCATCCACATGGAACGGCACGCCTTGCAGCAGATTGCCGAACGCCACGCCAATTACCAACGGCGGCACGAAGCTACCGATGAAAATGCCCCAGTCCCACATGTTGCGCCAGCGCATGTCTTCAATCTTCGAACGGTAATCAAAACCAACCGGACGGAAGAACAAGGAAGCCAGCACCAGAATCATTGCCACATAGAAGCCGGAGAACGCAGCAGCGTAAACCATTGGCCAGGCAGCAAACAACGCACCACCCGCCGTGATCAGCCACACCTGGTTGCCATCCCAGTGAGGGGCGATGGAGTTCACCATAATGCGACGTTCAACGTCAGTTTTGCCAATGACGCGTGACAACATCCCCACGCCCATATCAAAACCATCGGTGACTGCAAAACCAATCAGCAGAATGCCAACCAGCAGCCACCAGATAAAACGCAATACTTCATAATCGATCATTTGACGACTCCTGTCTTAGCGTGCCGGCTGAGAGGCCACATTGGACTGCTCAAAGTGATAGCGACCTGTTTTCAGACTGCTCGGCCCAAGGCGAGCAAATTTGAACATCAGGAACAGCTCCGCCACCATAAACAGCGTATAAAGGCCGCAAATCAGTACCATGGAGAAGATCAGGTCACCCACGGTCAGAGAGGAGTTGGCCACGGCTGTTGGCAGAACCTCACCCACTGCCCACGGTTGACGACCGTATTCAGCAACAAACCAGCCAGATTCAATCGCAATCCACGGCAGCGGCATACCATAAAGCGCCGCACGTAGCAGCCATGTCTTGGTGCCGATAGCGTTACGCGTCACAGTCCAGAAGGAGGCCGCGATGATAAACAGCATCAAGAAGCCACAACCGACCATGATACGGAAAGCGAAGTACAGTGGAGCAACGCGTGGAATAGAGTCTTTCGTTGCTTGCTGAATCTGCGCTTCCGTCGCGTCAGCCACGTTTGGCGTATAGCGTTTCAGCAGCAGACCGTAGCCCAGATCTTTCTTGATAGCATTGAAGTCATCACGAACATTCTGGTCTTTAGAACCAGCACGTAACTGCTCAAGCAGGCTATAAGCCTTCATGCCGTTACGAATACGTTCTTCGTGTTGCACCATCAGGTCTTTCAGGCCAATAACTTGCTTATCCACAGAGCGGGTGGCGATGATGCCAAGCGCGTACGGGATCTGAATCGCATAGCTATTTTCTTGTTTGTCCTGGTCAGGAATACCAAACAGCGTAAAGGCTGCCGGAGCCGGTTGAGTTTCCCACTCGGCTTCAATAGCGGCCAGCTTGGTTTTCTGCACGTCACCCATTTCATAACCGGATTCATCACCCAGCACGATAACTGACAGGATTGCCGCCATACCAAAGCTTGCAGCGATTGCGAAAGAGCGCTTCGCAAATGCGACGTCACGGCCTTTAAGCAGATAGTAGGAGCTGATACCGAGAATGAACATCGCACCGCACACGTAGCCAGAAGCCACGGTATGAACGAATTTCACCTGAGCAACAGGGTTAAGCACCAGCTCGGAGAAGCTAACCATCTCCATACGCATGGTTTCGAAGTTGAAGTCGGAAGCAATCGGGTTCTGCATCCAGCCGTTCGCCACCAGAATCCACAGAGCAGAAAGGTTGGAGCCAAGAGCCACCAGCCAGGTTACCGCCATGTGTTGAACTTTACCGAGGCGATCCCAACCGAAGAAGAACAGACCTACAAAGGTGGATTCAAGGAAGAATGCCATCAAGCCTTCGATGGCCAGAGGGGCACCAAAAATGTCACCCACGTAATGTGAGTAGTAAGACCAGTTCGTGCCGAACTGGAACTCCATGGTTAAACCAGTGGCCACACCCAAAGCAAAGTTGATACCAAACAACTTGCCCCAGAACTTGGTCATATCTTTATAAATTTGCTTACCTGACAGAACGTACACCGTTTCCATGATGGCCAACAAGAACGCCATACCGAGCGTTAGTGGCACAAACAGAAAGTGGTACATCGCGGTCAAGGCAAACTGTAAGCGCGACAGTTCGACAATATCAAACATCTTGACTCCTTGCTCTTCGCATGAAGACTCCGACCGTGGTTAACCGTAGGGAAAACCACAACGCATGCCCTAATACAAAAACATTAGCTTCCAAACTTCATCTCCCCGTCATTTTATTTACATGTAACGAAGAAAGATGAAAGGTTACAAACACGTTAATAAAAACCCAAAATAATCCGCAAATATATTACCCTGCAATTTCCCTACGATAAACAGGTAATTGCTTAGAGTTATTTACGTTTCTCGACAGTGATCAATTTATAGCGAAAATGTCGCCATACCGCCATCTTGATCTGCAACAATTTACGTCCTTTCACACACCATTTGCTAGCTTTAGATATTGATCTAGCGCAATTTATTTACTGATTGTTAATTTGGTTTCTCACTAGTGTTAATGGTAAATTTGTTGTTAACGGTGTGTTTTATAAAAATCACTCTCGTTAATGTCGGTATGCTATCTATAGCTAAAAGTTATTTATTTGAACCTGCCTCAGAAAATTCAAACTCATCGTATAAAGGGCGACAGATGATAATCACCTCACGGTATTTTCTGGTTTCAGCTCTCTTATTTCCTCACAATTAACAATTACGCTACTTTATTGATTGATATATTTAACAAGTCATTATTTTTGATGTGGTTAGCCTTATTCAGGCTAGACCAAAAAAACAAAAAGGCCACGCGTAAACGTGGCCTAAGAAAGCACAAAACGAGGAACCAACTATCTTGAGCGGCCCAACATCAGGCTAAATGTGCGTGACTGGCAAGGGCGTACCAACGCAAACTGCCCTGCCCTTTCTGATTGTTGTTGCAGCAGATTTTCATCCATTCCCGTCTCTTGCCAGCCAATAATGGGCAGCGTGCTCGAAATCATGCCCTCGCCGCTGTGCTGTTCGTCAGGATTGTAGATACGTACGATCAACTCATCCCGATCTTCAGCCTTTTTGAGGGCGCTGAGCATACATCCCACTGAAGGCATCGTAAGCAAGCTAAATGTGCCCGGCGTCTCGAAGGCCGCTCGGTTTAGCTTCATCGCGTCATAGGGGATTTTGTTGTAACACTGAACGGGGGTAAGCCAGGCTCGCGCATGTTGCGCAATCCCCGCCGTTGTTGGCGAACCACTGAAAGTCATAAAACTAAAGCGACAACACAATTTTCCACGAAGCTGTGAATCTGGCGTTGGAAGTTTGATACCTGACGGCCGTCCAGGACGCAGCACCAGCTCTTCTTTGCCCAACACACCTATTGAGCGCAATAGCGTCAGCGCAAATGTGTCTTTCTTCTCGCCAACGATTTCAAATTCACGCAGGCCGTCAGTGAACAGCGCAACCCCGCTTTTGCCATTATGTAACGCGGCATAATTGAGCAGATTCCATACCGGAATGGGCGCTTCTTTCCAGCCTTCTGCCTGCCAGTTTTCCATTGCTACATCTTCAACCGGACGCGTAATAGTGCCGAACTGGTTATCGGCCAGTACGGTAGTCGAGGCAAACGGTGTAGGAATGAGCACCCGCACACGGTGGTCGTCAGCCTGATTATCAAGCTGCATTTCAATATCAATTCGACGGCTGTGATGCGCAAGCGTGATATGGCATTCCACATCCAGATACCCACCAGCCTGTTTTGCAGCACGCTGATGCAAATTTTCAGGCAACGCCATACGCAGCTTTAATGTGGCAATACTCTGCCAGGCTTGATGCTTCACTTCGCAAACATGTGCGCTCGCTGATGAGTAAATCAGCCACTCCGCTTTGGCTGGCGAATAGTCATATTCGTCTCCGTCGTCGGAACCGTCTTCCAGTTGCAGAGCCTGGTCATAATTCAGGCCACTTTGCTTATCAAGAATGTGCAATGTCCCGTTCGGGTTAAGGTTGATGCGCCAGAAGCTGTTTTCGAGCATGGCTTCGCCAGGCTCAGGAATCGCACGTTGATGCCCTGGCTTCTGCCCTTCGACGTACAGCGTGCAATACCCCATGGCAGGTAAAACCTGGTTGAGCTGGATGTCGTATTCCATAAACGGGTCGTAATTGCCGTAATGGACGATTTGCCGATCGACAAGGCCTGGATCGATTTCACGCGCTGCACGGATGAAATACTCCACTTCGTTGCCCTGCTCATCTTTTAGGGAAAACTGGCTGGCACGAATACGAATGGTGGTGTTAATCACCTCTTCACGCGGATACGGCATCATATTGAAGAACGTCAGCTTATCCGCATCTGTAGCGGGCATGTTGTCGACAATTTTGCGCATGTAAAAACGAATCAGGTTTTCAGCCATGTCGTCAGCCAGCACAAAACGATTCATGACTTCCTGATGAACCTTATCGCTACAGCAGCAGCCAATGCTGTCATGCGCGTGGTTTTTCAGGATCTCTTTCCACATTTTTTCCAGCAGGCCGTGGTGATATTCGAAACCAAGCGACCACGCGATGGACGCCAGTGGCTCAAGAATGTTGACGATTTTGTTTTCAATCTGCGCATGAGCAATTTTGATGTCCATACGCGTTGAACCGATGGTGCGATGCACACGCATATACTTGCCGTCGATAAACTCGCCCTGAAGCGTGGCGAGTTTTCCGCGTAACGCTTCTATTTTCTCGAACACTTCTTCATAGCGGCTCATCACAAATTCACGTTGCGGATAAATCTCCCGCAGTTTGTCGATAACCGCGAAAATGTTCTGTTGCAGCGGCATCTGGTCATGCCCGTTAGGCAGCAGGATTTCCTGCGTTGCCGATGCGTTTTCCAGCACCTCAAAATAGCTGTCTAAACGCTTCCTCAGCCCGGCTTCGTCCTCCGGTAAGTACTTACCAATCGCGTAGCCCAGCGGCAGCACTTGCGTGACGACTTCGCTGCCGTCATTACTGCGCCAGAGAAATTCCGTCCTGTCAGTACCATGGCGCTCAGAGCAACCGCGCCAGAACATGGCGCGCTTAATGCCAAAACCGTTAAAAATATGCGGCAGTTGTGCCGACATCCCAAATGAATCTGGCAGATAACCAATTTTCATCGGCTCGCCAAAAGCCAGGCAATCGCGCATTCCGTACATCAGGTTGCGCACAATAGATTCGCCAGAAACAATTGTGGTATCGGTCTGCGTATACCAAGGGCCGATAATCAACTTGCCCGCCTGCACCAGCGCTTTCACTCGTTCTGTATTTTCAGGTTTTATAGCGAAATAATCTTCCAGCACCGCCGTCTGCCCGTCGAGCACGTAATACTTATACTCAGGGTCACACTCCAGGCGTTCGAGAATTTCTTCCATGTTATTAATCAGCAAGATGCGAGATTCTTCGGTTGTGAAATACCATTCACGGTCCCAATGCATATGGGGAGTAATATGAACACGAGATACAGCTTTCATCTTTCTAAACCTTACTTCTGAGTGAGGACGATAAAACGTTTTCGGTGGAGTATTTGCCCTGCTTAACGGCCTGTTTGCGCCACAGGATTAACACCACTGTTGAAATTGCCGTGCCGATTAGGGCCGCACCAAACCATCCCGCCGCCGCCGCAAAGCCGCTGATATCGCCAGGCTGGAGCAGGAACAAAGAGAAAATACCCGCGCCCGGTGTCGATAACCCAATGTTCATCGCACCCACCATTGCGCCCGTGACCACCGATCCCACCAGGAATGAACCAATCACGCGGATCGGATCTTCGATAGCCATCGGGATCGCTCCTTCGGTGATCCCTGCAAGTCCTAACAGCCAGGTTGATTTGCCTGTTTCAATCTCAAAGTCTTTGAAAAGTTTTGGAGCAATAAGAGTGGAAGCCGTGACCGTAAAGGCAGATACCATTTTGACGGAGGCGAAAATGGCATACGGGCCAAACACACCGTTTGCCATCGCACCGAGGCAAAACGCGTAGGAGGCTTTATTCACCGGGCCACCGAGGTCAAACGAGCACATAAAGCCCAGAATCGCGCCCAGCAGTAATGCGTTGGTGCCAGACAAACCGTTCAGCCAGTGAGTTAACGAGGTATTAATCCACGCCACCGGTTCACCAATAACAAACAGCATCAGGCTGCCCGCCACCAGCGTGCCAATCACCGGATAAAGATAGAAGGTCAAAAAACCGTTGAAGTTAGGGCTCAGACGGATGTGTTTCTTCACCCAGCGCATCAGGTAACCTGCGATTAAACCGCCGACAATCCCGCCGAGAAAACCAGAACCAATCATGTTCGCTGCGAGTCCCGCCGCAAAACCTGGCCCGAGCGCAGGTTTATCGGCTAATGAATACGCGGTGTAAGCAGCCAGAACCGGCACCATCAGCGTGCCCAGCATTCCGCCGCCGAGTTTGCGGTACATCCATAGCCAGGAATTTTCGAGATCGAACAAATGCTGCAACCCAAAAATCTGCGCCAGTAGCACCGCCACGGCTAAAACCGTACCGCCCGCGACAATCAACGGAACGGCAAAAGAGATGCCGCTCAGCAATGCCTGCTTTAATTCGGTTTTAAAATTCGGCGCTGATTGCGCTTCATCTTGTTGCTGCACGCGTTCATCAGAAGCAGGTTTTAATGCCAGCGCCTGCTGCAAAATGCGCTCTGCGTGTTTGATGGGTTCGGCAACCGGTGTGGTGATAGAGGGAATACCTTTGAAACGCTCAACATCTTTGATCGCCACTTCTGCGGCGAATATACAAGCCTGCGCCTGATTAAGCTGTTGTGCGGTTAATCGCCCTTCGACGCCATTCGCGCCCTGCTTTTCGACATAAACATTAATGCCGAGTTTACGCCCCGCTTTCTCAAGGTATTCTGCTGCCATATAAGTATGCGCAATGCCCGCCGGACACGCCGTCACACAAACTATCGTAGGGCGAGTAACGTCTTGCAGCATTGCAGCACTTTCAGGTTCACAGTCTAGCAGCGACATAAACTCATCAACCGTATTCGCCTGCATCACTTTTTCACGAACGTCGTCGTCAACCAGCGCGGTGGTTAGCGCGGTCAGAAGTTGCATGTGCGTTGAGCCTGCCTCCCCTTCCGGGATTGCCAGCAAGAAAATCATCTGCACCGCTTCCGGCCCGTCGATGCCTTCCCAGTCTATAGGAGTAGCCAGCGTCGCTGCCGCAAATGCCGCTTCTTTTACTGCATTTGTTTTGCCATGAGGCACAGCAAGACCTTCGCCCAAAGCGGTTGGCCCCTGTGCTTCACGAGAAAAAACCTCGGCCAGAAATTGTTCAAGGTTATGTAATTTCCCCAGTGCTGCCAGTTGGCCTGCCATGGCATGAATTGCGGCATCACGGCTGGCAAACGTGGTTTGCAACGTGATCAAATCCGGGTGAGTTAACGCCGTCAGCTTCATCATTTCCTCGTAGGGAGTGAGTTTTAATTTTCCGCAGTGTACAACTCAAAACAATACCTTTATGTGATCAATTTCAATTTAACAAATATTTGTATTAAATTTGTATTAATACTTATCAATTAACAGTCACGGCAAATAGCGCTATTATCTGGAGCAATTTCTAGCGTTCTCAGAGGACTATGCGTGGGTAAGAAACCAATGTACCGCCAGATTGCCGATGCTATCCGTCAGCAGGTGGAAAACGGCGAGCTAAAACCAGGTGACGCACTACCAACAGAATCTGCGTTGCAGGCACAGTTTGCGGTTAGCCGGGTCACGGTTCGTCAGGCGCTCAAGCAACTTACCGAACAGCAAATTATTGAGAGCATTCAGGGCAGCGGTTCATACGTAAAAGAAGAAAAGGTGAATTACGATATTTATCAGCTCACCAGCTTTTACGAAAAACTGGCCGACCGGAACGTCGAAACCCATAGCGAAGTGTTGGTATTTGAAGTCACCAAAGCCGATGAATTACTGGCAGAGCGTCTACAAATGGCCGCAGAGGAGAAAGTCTGGCATGTAAAACGCGTGCGTTTTATCAAGCAAAAGCCGGTGACGCTGGAAGAAACCTGGATGCCGCTCGCACTGTTCCCGGACTTGACCTGGGAAGTCATGGAGAATTCGAAATATCACTTCATCGAAAACGTGAAGAAAATGGTCATCGACCGCAGCGAGCAAGAAATTATTCCAGTAATGCCGTCAGAGGAAGTCGTGAAAGCGCTGGGCATTGACGCCAGTAAACCGGTGCTTGAAAAGGTATCGTGCGGTTATTTGAAGGATGGACGCGTGTTCGAATTCAGCCGCAACGTTTTTAAAAGTGACGATTACAAATTTACGTTGGTGGCGCGGCGTAAGCACTAGACAAAAAAAGGCCGCTCATTAAGCGGCCAACCATGTCGAACATTTATTATTAGTTCTACTTACTGAGGCAAAATAGCTTTCAGAGCTTCACCGATGTCAGCCAGGCTGCGAACGGTTTTCACGCCTGCGGCTTCCAGCGCTGCGAATTTCTCATCCGCAGTACCTTTACCACCAGCAATGATGGCGCCAGCGTGGCCCATACGTTTGCCTTTAGGCGCAGTCACACCCGCGATGTAACCCACTACCGGCTTGGTTACATGCTCTTTGATGTAAGCTGCAGCTTCTTCTTCAGCACTACCACCGATCTCACCGATCATGACGATCGCTTCAGTTTTCGGATCTTCCTGGAACATCTTCAGAATGTCGATGAAGTTAGAACCTGGGATCGGGTCACCGCCGATGCCTACGCAAGTAGACTGACCCAGACCGATATCCGTAGTCTGTTTAACCGCTTCATACGTCAGCGTACCAGAGCGGGAAACGATGCCCACTTTGCCCGGCAGGTGAATATGGCCTGGCATGATACCGATTTTGCACTCGCCAGGGGTGATAACGCCTGGGCAGTTTGGCCCAATCATGCGCACGCCAGCTTCGTCCAGTTTCACTTTCACAGTCAGCATATCCAGCGTTGGGATGCCTTCAGTGATAGTAATAATCAGCTTAATGCCTGCATCGATGGCTTCCAGAATGGAATCTTTGCAGAACGGTGCAGGAACGTAGATAACAGACGCTGTTGCGCCAGTCGCTTCTACCGCTTCACGCACGGTGTTAAATACTGGCAGACCTAAATGCTCGGTGCCGCCTTTACCTGGCGTAACACCGCCAACCATTTGCGTACCGTATGCAATCGCCTGCTCGGAGTGGAAAGTCCCCTGGCTGCCGGTGAAACCCTGGCAAATAACCTTGGTGTTTTTATCGATCAAAATGGACATTATTTCCCCTCCACGGCAGCAACAACCTGCTGTGCTGCATCCGTCAGACTAATCGCAGCAATAATATTCAGGCCACTATCTGCCAGTTTCTTCGCACCTAGTTCCGCGTTGTTACCTTCCAGACGTACAACTACTGGAACGTTAACACCCACTTCTGCCACCGCGCCGATGATGCCGTCTGCGATCAGGTCGCAGCGCACAATACCGCCGAAGATGTTAACCAGAACGGCTTTCACTTTGTCGTCAGACAGAATGATTTTGAATGCTTCTGTTACGCGTTCTTTGGTTGCACCGCCGCCAACGTCCAGGAAGTTAGCGGGTTCGCCGCCGTGCAGTTTAACGATGTCCATAGTGCCCATTGCCAGGCCCGCACCGTTAACCATGCAACCGATGTTGCCATCAAGAGCAACGTAGTTCAGTTCCCACTGTGCAGCCTGAGATTCACGCGCATCTTCCTGGCTTGGGTCACGCATTTCGCGCAGCTCTGGCTGGCGGAACAATGCGTTGCCATCGGCACCCAGTTTGCCATCGAGGCAGACCAGATCGCCCTGCTTAGTGATCACCAGCGGGTTGATTTCGATCAGTGCCAGGTCGCGATCCAGGAAGATATTCGCCAGGCCCATAAAGATTTTGGTGAACTGCTGAACCTGTTTACCTTCCAGACCCAGTTTGAACGCCAGTTCACGGCCCTGGTAAGGCATTGGGCCTGCCAGCGGATCAAGTGCCACTTTGTGGATCAGGTGCGGGGTTTCTTCCGCCACTTTTTCAATTTCTACGCCACCTTCGGTGGACGCCATAAACACCACGCGACGGGAGCTACGATCAACCACCGCGCCGAGATACAATTCTTTGTCGATGTCAGTCGCAGCTTCTACCAGAATCTGGTGAACCGGCTGGCCATTCGCATCTGTTTGGTACGTGACCAGGCGTTTGCCCAGCCAGTGTTCAGCAAAAGCACGGATGTCTTCTTTGCTGTTGACTACTTTCACGCCGCCCGCTTTACCGCGACCACCGGCATGAACCTGACATTTTACTACCCACGGACCTGCACCAATTTTGGATGCTGCTTCTTCCGCTTCACGCGGGGTGTTGCAGGCGTAACCGACAGGTGCCGGTAGGCCATATCGAGCAAACAACTGTTTCGCCTGATACTCGTGTAAGTTCATGAGTTCTATCCATTAAGACTAAGGAGCATTGACGCTCAGGGTACTTATTTTGCCGCCATCAGCGATGATGGCGACCGTAAGGTAGGGCCTGGTGCTACACGTCCAGCAGAAGACGCGTTGGGTCTTCGAGCAATTCTTTGATTGCTACCAGATAACCCACTGATTCGCGGCCATCAATCAGACGGTGATCATAAGACAGTGCCAGATACATCATTGGCAAGATCTCAACTTTACCGTCAACCGCCATTGGGCGGTCTTTAATGGCGTGCATACCGAGGATCGCGCTCTGTGGCGGGTTGATAATCGGGGTAGACATCAGGGAACCGAACACACCACCGTTGGTGATAGTGAAGTTACCGCCGATCAAATCTTCAACGGTCAGTTTGCCGTCACGACCTTTCACAGCCAGTTCTTTGATGCGTTTTTCGATGTCAGCCATACCGAGGGTATCTACGTCCCGCAGCACTGGGGTTACCAGGCCACGCGGAGTGGAAACCGCGATGCTAACGTCGAAATAGTTGTGGTAAACCACGTCTTCGCCATCAATAGAAGCGTTCACTTCTGGATAGCGTTTCAGTGCTTCAACAACCGCTTTGATGTAGAAGGACATGAAGCCCAGACGGACACCGTGGCGTTTTTCGAAAGATTCGCCGTACTGCTTACGCAGTTCCATGATTGGCTTCATGTTCACTTCGTTAAACGTAGTGAGCATCGCGGTAGAGTTTTTCGCTTCCAGCAAGCGCTCGGCAACGCGTTTGCGCAGGCGAGTCATCGGAACGCGTTTTTCGCTACGGCCAGCCAGCGGAACAACCGGTGCTTTGGTTTCTTCTGCGGCTTTCGCTTTACCAGGTTGAGCGGCTTTAGCCTCAGTCAGATGCTTATCAACATCTTCACGGGTGATACGGCCACCGACGCCGCTGCCTTTAATGGCATTAGCATCCAGAGAATGTTCTGCAATCAGGCGGCGGATAGCCGGGCTGAGTGCGTCATTGCTCTGCTCTTCCAAAGAAGCCTGCTGGCGCTGCGCCGGAGTAGATTCTTTGCTTTCTACTTTCGCTGATGTCTCTTTACCGGAGCTGTTGCCTTCACGCAGGCGGCCCAGGATTTGACGAGAAGTGACCGTGGTACCTTCATCTTCCAGTACAGCATCCAGAATACCATCCGCAGACGCCGGTACTTCCAGTACCACTTTGTCAGTTTCGATTTCCACCAGCACTTCGTCACGGGTCACGGTATCACCCGGTTTTTTATGCCAGGTGGCAACAGTCGCATCGGCAACGGACTCAGGCAGGTCAGGAACTAGAATATCTACGCTACTCATTTTTTATCCTTTAATTAATCGACGTTCAGCGCGTCATTAACCAGATCTTGCTGCTGTTTCTGGTGAACGGACAAGTACCCTACCGCAGGTGATGCGGAGGCTGGGCGACCTGCATAACGCAGACCTGATGCAAATGGAACCACTTCACGGAAATGATGCTGGCTGCAATACCATGCGCCCTGGTTAAGCGGCTCTTCCTGGCACCAGACAAAATCATGTACGTGAGCAAAAGGTTTTAAGACTTCCTGCATCGCCTGATGCGGGAACGGATACAACTGTTCGATGCGTATAATCGCCACATCTTTTTGGTCATTCTTGCGACGCTGTTCCAGCAAATCGTAATAAACCTTACCAGAACACATCACAACACGTTTCACGCCAGCCGGGTCCAGCTCGTCAACTTCGCCAATCGCAGGCAGGAAGGTGCCGTTAGCCAGTTCGTCCATGGTGGACACTGCCAGTGGGTGACGCAGCAGGGATTTCGGTGACATCACAACCAGCGGACGACGCATGCCGCGCAGCGCCTGACGACGCAGCATGTGGTAAACCTGCGCCGGAGTAGAAGGCACGCAAACCTGCATGTTCTGCTCAGCACACAGCTGGAGGTAACGCTCAAGACGCGCAGAGGAGTGCTCTGGGCCCTGACCTTCGTAACCATGTGGCAGCAGCATAACCAGGCCACACATACGGCCCCATTTCTGCTCGCCGGAACTGATGAACTGGTCGATAACAACCTGAGCACCGTTGGCGAAATCGCCGAACTGGGCTTCCCAGATGGTCAGCGTACGTGGCTCAGCAGTGGCATAACCGTATTCGAACGCCAGAACCGCTTCTTCAGACAGTACGGAGTCCCAAACTTTGAACTCGCCCTGGCTGTTGTGTACGTGCTGCAAAGGCGTGTACGTCGAACCGTTAGCTTGATTGTGAATGACTGCATGACGGTGGAAGAACGTGCCACGGCCTACATCTTCACCAGACAGACGCACAGAAACACCTTCATCAACCAGCGTTGCATACGCCAGGTTTTCTGCCGCGCCCCAGTCGAATTTCTTGGCACCGTTCGCCATTTCCATGCGGTCGCTGTAGATTTTCGCAACACGGGACTGCAATTCAACAGTATCAGGCGCGCTGCTGATGCGTTTAGCCAGTTCCTGTAAACGCTTCATCTCTACCTTATTCGGGTAGCTCTCATCCCACTCGTGGTTGAGGTATGGCGACCAGGTAAATGAATGCATGTTCATTGGGCGGTATTCTTCCACCACACACTCACCCGCATCCAGCGCATCGCGATACAGATTCACCATTTCGGTGGCATCTTCCAGCGTGACCAGTTTTTCCCGATCCAGACGATCAGCATAAATTTTGCGTGGCGTCGGGTGTTTTTTGATTTTCTGGTACATCACTGGCTGAGTTGCACTTGGCTCATCAGCTTCGTTATGACCATGGCGACGGTAGCAAACCAGGTCGATAAACACGTCGCGCTTAAAGGTGTTACGGAAATCCAGTGCCAGACGGGTAACAAACGCTACCGCTTCCGGGTCATCTGCATTTACGTGGAAAATTGGTGCCATCACCATCTTGCCGATATCGGTGCAGTATGGCGTGGAACGCGCATCCAGCGGGTTGGAGGTGGTAAAACCAATCTGGTTGTTGATAACGATACGAACCGTACCGCCCACTTCATAACCACGCGCTTTGGACATGTTCAGGGTTTCCTGAACCACGCCCTGGCCTGCAACCGCTGCGTCACCGTGAATGGTGATAGGCAGAACCTGGTTGCTGCCTGGTTTATCGAGCCTGTCCAGGCGAGCACGCACAGAACCGATAACCACCGGGCTTACGATTTCAAGATGCGACGGGTTAAACGCCAGCGCCAGGTGAACCAGGCCGCCTTCAGTTTCAACGTCTGATGAGAAGCCCATGTGGTACTTCACATCACCCGTGCCGAGGTGTTCTTTATGTTTACCCGCGAACTCGTCGAACAACTCCTGCGGTTTTTTACCCAGTACGTTGATCAGTACGTTCAGGCGGCCACGGTGTGCCATGCCCAGAACCACTTCACGAGTGCCGCTCTTGCCCGCATGGCGGATCATTTCTTTGAGCATTGGCACCAGTGCATCACCGCCTTCAAGCGAGAAGCGTTTCGCGCCTGGGAATTTCGCACCCAGGTAACGCTCAAGGCCTTCTGCTGCGGTCAGCTCTTGCAGGAAACGTTTTTTCTCAGCGTTGGTGAACGTCGAGTGCCCCACCACCGATTCAATACGCTGCTGAATCCAGCGTTTTTCTTCGGTGTTGGTGATGTGCATATATTCCGCACCAATCGAACCGCCGTAAGTCTGCTCCAGCGCATCAATCAGGTCGGCCAGCTTCATGGTTTCTTTGCCACCGGCAAAAGAACCCACGTTGAAGGTTTCCTGAAGATCAGCGTCGGTCAGATTATGGAATGCCGGGTCAAGATCGGGAACCGCGTCCTGTTTCCACAAGCCAAGCGGGTCAAGGTTTGCTGCCTGATGGCCACGGAAACGCCATGCGTTGATAAACTGCAACACTTTGACTTGCTTAACGTCGGTGTCAGGGTCGGTAATTGCGGTGGAATAACGTGAGGCATCCTTCGCCAGACGACGGAAATAATCACGTGTTTTGGAATGGAATTGATCCGGTCTGGCCCCGGTTCCAGGTAGTTGCTGGAACATTGAGCGCCAGTGCGCATCAACAGAGTCAGGATCGGTTAAGAAGTCTTCATAGAGCTGCTCTATCCAGGACTGGTTTGCACCTGCCAGGTAAGAGGAATCCAGCCAGGCTTTCATTTCGCCGTTCTGCATCGTGATCCCTTAAGCATTTATATGCTTATTTCGCCGTGAATAACTATTGCGCACACGTATGGTACGCATTACCGGGGTTCACTTTTGCGAGCCTGTTGCCGTGGTAGGACGACTCGCTAAGGAACCTTTAAAAACTGTCTCTATAAAAGTACGTAGGGCAGTTTTTAAAGATTTCCTGCATTTGTTCTTCCCTCTCCTTTTGGGAGAGGGAAATCAGAACATTAGGCACTCTTTTGCAGCAGCATCGACTTAATGTGACCGATGGCTTTCGTCGGGTTCAGCCCCTTAGGACAAACACTGACGCAATTCATAATGCTGTGACAGCGGAATACGCTGAAAGCATCGCTGATACCGTCAAGACGACTGGCGGTTTCAGTATCACGGCTGTCAATCAAGAAGCGGTATGCAGCCAGTAAACCTGCCGGGCCGATAAACTTATCCGGGTTCCACCAGAACGATGGGCAGGAAGTCGAGCAACAGGCGCACAGAATGCACTCGTACAGACCATCCAGTTTTTCACGCTGCTCGGGCATTTGTAAATGCTCGCGAGCCGGTGGATTTTGCCCATTATTCAACAGGTAAGGTTTAATCTTCTCATATTGGGCATAGAATTGCCCCATGTCCACAACCAGATCGCGCACAACCGGTAATCCAGGCAGTGGTCGGATAACTATCTTCTGTTTTCCGTTACCCAAAGCCGAGATTGGCGTGATGCAAGCCAGGCCATTTTTGCCGTTCATGTTTACACCATCGGAGCCACAAACCCCTTCACGGCACGAGCGACGGAACGACAGCGTAGGATCTTTTTCTTTCAGTTGCATCAGCGCGTCAAGCAACATCATGTCGCGCCCTTCTTCCCCTTCCAGGAGGTACTCCTGCATACGCGGAGCATCGTCAACATCCGGGTTGTAGCGATAAATAGAGAATTCGAGTTTCATCACTTTGCTCCGCTATTAATAAGTACGCACTTTCGGCGGGAATGCCGGACGCAGTTTCGGCTGCATGTTCACCTCACGGCGAGTCATGCTTTCCGACTCAGGCAGATACAGGCTGTGGCATAACCAGTTTGCATCGTCACGATCCGGATAGTCGAAGCGGCTATGCGCGCCACGGCTTTCGGTGCGGTAGTTAGCGGAAACAGCAGTAGCAAAAGCGGTTTCCATCAGGTTATCAAGCTCCAGGCACTCAACGCGCTGGGTGTTGAACTCGCTTGAAGTATCATCCAGACGGGCATTTTTCAGGCGTTCACGGATTTTTTTCAGCTGCTCAAGGCCTTCCGCCATGGCTTCACCTTCACGGAATACCGAGAAGTTGTGCTGCATACATTCCTGAAGCGCTTTGCGGATTTGTACTGGATCTTCACCATTACGGTTGCCATTCCAGCGATTCATACGCTCCAGAGCGGCGTTGATATTGTCTTCGCTGGCGTCACGCAGTTCGCCTTGCTCGGTAATAGATTCCAGCAGATGCAGACCCGCAGCGCGACCAAATACCACCAGATCCAGCAGCGAGTTGCCGCCAAGACGGTTTGCACCGTGAACGGATACGCAGGCAATTTCGCCCACCGCAAACAGACCAGGAATCACCACATCTTCGCCCTGCTCATTCACCGTCAGCGCCTGACCGGTTACTTTGGTCGGGATCCCGCCCATCATATAGTGGCAAGTTGGGATGACGGGAATCGGCTCTTTGATTGGGTCGGCGTGCGCAAAGGTACGCGACAACTCGAGGATGCCCGGCAGACGGGATTCAAGAACTTCTTTACCCAGATGGTCGAGTTTCAACTTAACATGCGGGCCCCATGGGCCATCGCAACCACGACCTTCACGGATTTCAATCATGATGGAGCGTGCAACCACATCACGGCCCGCCAGGTCTTTCGCGTTTGGCGCATAACGTTCCATGAAACGCTCGCCGTGTTTGTTCAGCAGATAACCGCCTTCACCACGACAACCTTCCGTAACCAGTACGCCCGCACCAGCAATGCCGGTTGGGTGGAACTGCCACATTTCCATGTCCTGCACCGGAACACCAGCACGCAGCGCCATGCCAACACCGTCGCCGGTATTAATGTGGGCGTTAGTGGTGGACTGATAAATACGGCCTGCGCCGCCCGTCGCCAAAATGGTCGCTTTCGCTTTGAAGTACACCACTTCACCGGTTTCGATACACAGCGCGGTACAACCGACCACTGCGCCATCATCGTTTTTAACCAGATCGAGCGCGTACCACTCAGAGAAAATCGTGGTCTTGTTTTTCAGGTTTTGTTGATAAAGGGTGTGCAACAGGGCGTGACCGGTACGGTCAGCTGCTGCCGCAGTACGTGCCGCTTGTTCGCCACCGAAGTTCTTAGACTGGCCGCCAAACGGACGCTGGTAAATAGTGCCGTCATCAAGACGGGAGAACGGCAGACCCATGTGTTCCAGTTCCAGAATCGCTTCCGGGCCGGTTTTACACATATATTCAATGGCGTCCTGGTCACCGATATAGTCGGAACCTTTTACCGTGTCATACATATGCCATTCCCAGTTGTCTTCGTGGGTGTTACCTAGCGCTACGGTAATGCCACCCTGTGCAGACACAGTATGGGAACGGGTTGGGAAAACTTTAGACAGCAAGGCGCAAGTCTGGCCACCCTGTGAAATTTGCAGCGCGGCGCGCATACCTGCACCACCCGCACCAATGACAACTGCATCAAACTCTCTGACAGGTAAACTCATTACACACCCCACACCACAACGAATCCATAAATGACGTAAACCAGCAGTGCAACAACAATCAGCAGTTGCAGACCAAGGCGAATCGCCACTGGTTTAACGTAGTCGGTCAACACCTGCCACATGCCAATCCAGGCATGGATCAAAATCGAGAACAATGTCAGCAGGGTGAACACTTTGGTGAAGGCGGAAGAGAAGAAACCACTCCAGACCTCATAGGTTAAAACGCCAGAGGTGGCGAAGAACCCAATCATATAAATGATGTACAGGGTGATGACGATGGCGGAGGCACGAACCAATATATAGTCATGCACACCATTGCGACCTAATGCGGAGGCATTGCTTACCATACGAGGACTCCTGCGAGAATTGAAAGCACGACAGTAATAGCAAATGAAATCATCGCGGATCGTTTGCCCGCTATCAGGGTTTCTTCCAGCAAACCGGTGTCCATCATGATGTGGCGAATACCCACAACAACGTGATAGGCCAGCGCGGTGAGGATGCCCCACATAATGAATTTAACAAAGAAGCCACTCATTATTGATGAAGCAACGAGGAAGCCTTCTGGGGATGAGAGTGATTGACCCAACAACCAAAGTAGGATGCCAACAGCCACAAAGGTGATCACGCCGGATACACGATGGAGGATGGAAGCAATGGCAGTGACGGGGAACCTCATTGTTGTTAAATCGAGGTTTACAGGTCTTTGTTTTTTCGCATTTTTTATCATGAATAGCGCCCACATGCTGTTCTTATAGTTTCCTTCCTCCGGATCTGCAGGCGGGGTCAGACAGCGTGAACTTTCTATAACTGTGCGTCATGCAAAAACAGCTACATCCAGATGCCAAAAAGCTGGCTACAACGCTGGGTGGCTCCCGGTGGCAGGGTGTTCCGGAGACCTGGCGGCAGTATAGGCGCTTCACAAATTCATTACAATTAACCTACATATAGTTTAAAGGGTTTTAGTCGGAACAGTGACCAGGATCACGATAACAACATTATTTTAAAATTTAATCATCTGATTTGACAAAAGTTAAACATTCTTGTTACAAACAGAGCCAGAAAAGCCGTATAATTCGCAAAAGTTATAGGGTCAGCCTTTCACCTGAGAATAAGTTATGTAACAGTGTGTCGGTATTGACCCGGTTAATTAGGACAGTTATTAGTGGTACAAGGTTTGAATGATATGGACTGCTAACACCCTGATTTGTTGATTTTCGCCTGCGTGGCATATGTTACCTGCAAGCGCCCATCGCTCTGTACCCTGGCTACACATAATCAAAACAGAGCAGCGAGCCAAATAAAAAACTGGTAACGGTCACGATTGGTTTGTATGCAAATCAGGTATCCGGCAGTCTTATGAATAAGGCGCTAAGGAGACCGTAAATGTCTGATAAAAAAGCAACTCTCACCTATAACGGTGATGATGCTCTGGAACTGGATGTGCTAAAAGGCACGCTCGGCCAGGATGTAATTGATATCCGTAGTCTGGGTTCTAAAGGGGTGTTTACCTTTGATCCGGGTTTCACCTCAACGGCATCATGTGAATCAAAAATCACCTTTATCGACGGTGATGAAGGCATCTTGTTGCACCGTGGTTTCCCGATCGATCAACTGGCAACCCACTCCACTTATCTCGAAGTCTGTTACATCCTGCTGAACGGCGAAAAACCGACTCAGGAACAATTCGAAGAATTCAAAACCACCGTCACCCGTCACACCATGATCCACGAACAAATTACCCGTTTGTTCCACGGTTTCCGTCGTGACTCTCACCCGATGGCAGTAATGTGCGGCGTGACCGGTGCGCTGGCGGCGTTTTATCACGACTCCATGGACGTGAATAACCCGCGCCACCGTGAGATTGCAGCGTTCCGCCTGCTGTCCAAAATGCCTACTATGGCCGCGATGTGTTACAAATATTCCATTGGTCAGCCTTTCGTTTATCCGCGCAACGACCTGTCCTATTCCGGTAACTTCCTGAACATGATGTTCTCCACTCCGTGTGAGAAATACGAAGTTAGCCCGATTCTGGAACGCGCAATGGACCGTATTCTGATCCTGCACGCAGACCACGAACAAAATGCTTCAACCTCAACTGTGCGTACCGCCGGTTCAAGTGGCGCTAACCCATTCGCTTGTATCGCAGCCGGTATCGCATCCCTTTGGGGACCTGCGCACGGTGGTGCTAACGAAGCCGCACTGAAGATGCTGGAAGAAATCAGCAGCGTTGAACACATTCCAGAATTTATCCGTCGTGCGAAAGACAAGAATGACTCTTTCCGCCTGATGGGCTTTGGCCACCGCGTATACAAAAACTACGACCCGCGTGCCACAGTAATGCGTGAAACTTGCCATGAAGTGCTGAAAGAATTGAATCTGAAAGATAACAGCCTGCTGGAAGTGGCGATGGAACTTGAGCACATTGCGCTCAACGACCCGTACTTCATCGAGAAGAAACTCTACCCGAACGTAGACTTCTACTCCGGTATTATTCTGAAAGCGATGGGCATTCCTTCTTCCATGTTTACCGTGATCTTCGCGATGGCGCGTACCGTTGGCTGGATTGCACACTGGAACGAAATGCACGACGACGGCATCAAAATTGCCCGTCCACGTCAGTTGTACACTGGCTACGAACAGCGTGATTTCAAATCTGATTTGAAGAAATAAGCTTTAACCCCTTCCCTTTCGGGAGAGATTTAAAGTTGCAGACAAACCCCGCATTTACGTGGGGTTTTTTCTTTTCTATAAAAAAGGCTCAGGGGACATTGTCGCCTGAGCCTTAATGGGGAACTACCCAGTGTTATGCCTGCGGGGTATCCGTCAGATTAGTGATACTCACGCCCTGCGGTGCCGCCGTTTGTGTTTCAGTCTGCGACTGAGTTGTTGGCGTCAGCTCGGTGACCTTCGGCGTCTGCGTTTCCTGCGTTGCTACCGGCGCAGCAGGTGCTACAGTTTGAGTTTGCTGAGTCGCTACTGGCGCTTCAGGTGTTACAACCTGCGTCTGTTCGGTCGTGGCAGGCGCTTCAATTTGCTTCGGCATGTCCGGAACAGGTTCTGCCGGAATCGATTCTGACTTCGGTTGTGGAACCGGGGTTGGCGCACGAACAATAAATGATGGTTTGAGGTTCGCAACAGAATAGGTCACATGGCTGATAACATCGCGGGATGTCGACACTTCAACAGGCGCTATGGTGACGCGGCCAATCAGCGTACGGGCATAGCCGCCGACTTTATGTTTACCCTCTGGCAGCTGTACCTCAATACTCTCACCAGACCCTAACGTACCGGCATCTTTGTCATCAACGGTCACATATATTTTAGTGCCATCGTCGGTTTTCGTCGGGATATGCGTCACGGTCACCCGCGAGGAGCCGAAATCGAAAGCCGGTGCCGGGTCGGCGGTTTGCGATTTTGCGCATCCTGTCAGGGCTAAAACAGCTGCCACGGCAGCCAGGGTGAAACGATAACTCATAGTGCGACGTCTTCCTTTAAGGGATTTTTGTGATCTGTGTACCAATATACCCGATCTTCGCTACAGGAGATAAACGCAATCTGCAGGATTATTTAATGCTGACAACCAGGGCACCAGTAAAAAGGCCGTGATGAGAGCATCGTTTTTTCAATCGTACTGCCGCAGCGTTCGCACTTCTCTCCTGCGCGATGAAACACCTTAAAGCTAAAAATCGCGCCATGATGTTTGTTTTCATCCACATGACCGCGCGTGTTGTACGACAAACGAGGAATATCCAGTAGAGCATGAGATAGCTTATCGAGCTGCTCGGGCGTTAAATCCTGTGCTTTGTGGCTCCCCAATAATTCCACCGCCCAAAGAATTTCAACCCGCAGATAATTTCCCAGCCCCGCAAGAAACGCCTGATCCAGCAACAAACCGCTGAACTGTCGCTTACGAAATCGGGCAGACAACAAACGCTCTTTGACCTGTTGCGCTGTCAACGTCATATCCAACACATCTGGCCCGACTCGTTTTAAAAATGGATGTTCTGCCAGTTGTTCTGCGTCGAGTATGTCGATGTCCGATGCGCTGTAGAGCAAAATCGTCTTATCTGCCGTTTGCAGTTTTACACGTAGCACACGCGTGGTTTGCGGGATTTCACCGTTATCAACCACCCGCCAGACACCATAAAGCTGGTTATGGCTATAGAGTGTTTTCCCGTTAGAAAAGTGCGTCAGCAGGGCTTTGCCACGCGTTTCTATGCGTTCGACTTTTCGGCCGATCAGCGTTGACTCAAACGTCTTCAACTCAGGAAAAGCAAACCAGACATCGGTTAACGGTTTATCTAAAACGGCGGCTTCAAGCTTATCCGCCGCTCGTCTAATTTCGGGGCCTTCAGGCATCACTTTTTCCCTGAAAATCAATCTTCGTTATTCAGCCGCCAGGCCAGTTGGTCGAGATAAATTTGCTGTTCGCGGCGTGCTTTAAGCGCTTCTTCCAGCGTGCACTGCACAAAGTGAATCGGTTCCCCGAGGCGTAACTGCGCCAGGTTAAACATATCAGCTTCGATAACACAGGCGATTCTTGGATAACCGCCGGTTGTCTGCGCATCGTTCATCAGCACGATGGGTTGCCCGTTGTGCGGCACTTGCACCACACCTGGCAGCAATCCGTGCGATAGCAATTCCCGGTCTGTGGTGCGCTCCAGCCCTTGCCCCTGCAAGCGGTAACCCATGCGGTTACTTTGTGGGCTTAACTGCCATGGCAAACGCCAGAATGCGTCTTGCGAAGTTTGGGTAAACTCGTGATATTCAGGGCCTGCCAGCGCCCGTATACGGTTTCCCCACAACAACTGCTTCACGCCACGCGCTTCACGGAAACGTCGCGTAGCGGGCAGCAGAGGAATTTCATCGCCATCTTTAACTAAACGCCCTTCCAGCCCACCAATCTGTGCTTTTAAATCGGTACTGTACGAGCCCATGACTTCAGGAACATCTAACCCACCCGCGACGGCGAGATAGCTACGCATGCCGCGCTCAGGAGATTTAAGCTGCAGTTTCTGCCCCGCTTTCACAGGCAACCGCCAGCCAGTCCAGACCGCATGACCGTCAAGCTCGGCGTGGCAGCCTGCCCCTGTTAATGCAAACCAGCCATCTTTGGTGAACTCCACCAGGCAGTGACCCAGTGTGATTTCCAGCGCGGCGCTATCCGGGGCATTCCCCACCAGCAGATTGGCCGTTTGCAAGGCGGGCGCATCAAGCGCACCACAGCGGCTAACACCCAACTGCCGGTAACCGTAACGCCCGGTGTCCTGTACTGACATGTGCATTCCAGCACGAATAATTTTCAGCACACGCCCTCCTTTTGAGGCACAAAACGGACGATATCACCCGGTGCCAATAACGTCGGCATTTCATCTGTCGGATTGAATAACTTCACGGATGTCTGGCCGATAAGCTGCCAGCCACCTGGTGTTGCCAGCGGATAGACACCCGTCTGGCTGCCGCCAATACCCACTGAACCCGCGGGAACCATCAAGCGTGGTTCGGCGCGGCGCGGTGTGGCAAGCGCTGGCGCAAGCCCGGCAAGATAAGCAAAGCCCGGCTGAAAGCCAAGGAAGTAAACCACGTAATCAACCGAGGAGTGTTGCTCCACGACCTGGCTTGCCGATAAGCCACAATGCTCAGCGACTTCCGATAAATCTGGCCCGAAGCTCCCACCATAAATGACCGGGATCTCAATGCGACGGGATTCAGGAATAATGGCTTCACTCTCTTCCCACCAGCGCTGAATCAGTTCGATACCATCCAGTGCCAGGTTCTGCGGCTCGCGCAAAACCACGGTGATGTTATTCATTCCCGGAATCACTTCCGAAACAGAAGTGGAGTCCAACAAGCGTTGGGTTAATCCCCAAATTCGCTGCTGGCTTTCCAACGATAAAGGCGGTTCCAGTTCAAGAACCACTGCGCTTTCACCTAACAGATAACACCGCGCTCTTTGCACTTTTGCTCCTCGGTCTTGCGTTATGCCGGGTTCGGAATATCAATAAAGGTCACGTCTAAATCCGTTTCGCTGTTCAGCCAGTCACTCAGTGCCTGGATGCCGCCACGTTCGGTCGCGTGATGCCCTGCGGCATAGAAATGTAGACCTTGTTCGCGGGCAGAATGAATGGTTTGTTCTGAGACTTCACCGGTAATAAACGCATCAACACCAAAACGTGCCGCGCTATCAATAAAGTTTTGCCCGCCACCCGTACACCAGGCCACGCGACGGATCTGTTCAGGGCCAGTATCACCACTCCACAGCGGCGTACGGCCAAGACGCATCTCAATCCATGATGCCAACTCTACACCCGAAAGCGGCGTTGGGAACTCGCCCCACGGCACCAGAGGTTCAATTTCACCTTTGGTTTCAATCCCCAGCAACGCACCAAGCTGTGCGTTATTGCCAAGCTGCGGATGCGCGTCGAGCGGTAAATGCCAGCCAAACAGATTGATATCGTTGCTGAGCAACGCTTTCAGGCGATTACGCTTCATGCCACGAATCACAGGCGATTCACCTTTCCAGAAATAGCCGTGGTGAACAATCACCGCATCCGCCTGCTGGCGCACAGCTTCGTCAATCAGCGCCTGGCTTGCCGTAACACCTGTGACGATTTTGCGGATTTCTTCGCGCCCTTCGACCTGCAAACCATTTGGCGCGTAGTCGCTGATCGCGGCGCTATTGAGTTTCTCGTTAATCAGGCGTTCCAGTTCGCTATTTTTCATGTTCATTCTCTTCAGGTTTACGGGCCACTTCATAAGCGGCAAGTGTCGCGATACGTGCTTGTTTATGGTCAACAATTGGCTGCGGATAGTCCAGCGTCAGTTGCTGTTTTTCAGCCCAAACCCACGGGGTATGAATGTATTTATCAGGCACTGCGTCCAGTTCTGGCAACCACTGGCGGATAAACTCCCCTTTTCCATCAAAGCGCTCGCCCTGAGTCGTCGGGTTGAAGATACGAAAATAAGGTGCGGCATCGGTGCCAGTCGAAGCCGCCCACTGCCAGCCGCCATTGTTTGCCGCCAGGTCGCCATCAATCAGTTGCGACATAAAGTAGCGTTCCCCCTGCCGCCAGTCGATCAATAAGTCTTTGACCAAAAAGCTCGCCACAACCATGCGCAGGCGGTTGTGCATCCAGCCGGTGGTGTTTAGCTGGCGCATCGCCGCATCCACAATCGGATAACCGGTTTGACCTTGTTGCCAGGCAATCAACTGCTGTTCATCTTGTCGCCAGATGACATTGTCTGTCCATGGGATAAACGGCTGATGGCGGCAAAGTTTCGGGTAAGCCACCAGCAAATGACGATAAAACTCACGCCAGATTAGTTCGTTTAACCAGACTGCACCCGCGCCACCATCCAGAACCTGTGGATGTTCTTTTAACAAACGGTGCAAACACTGGCGCGGCGACAGCACACCAATCGCCAGATAAGCCGATAAACGACTGGTTCCGTCGATGGCGGGGAAATCGCGCTGCTGCTCATATTCCGCCACGGCCTGGCGGCAGAATTGGCGCAGTTGGTTAATCGCCTGTTGTTCACCAACGGGGAATAGATTGGGATCGACAGGCTGACGGGGATAATCAAATTCGTTGATATTTTCTGGTTCAGAAAGCGCAGCTTCCCGTGTTTTTGGCGGTGCAACGCATTCGGGTAAGCCTTCGCGCAACCGTTTGATAAACGCTTTGCTAAACGGCGTAAACACTTTGTACATCTCGTGATTGCCAGTGATCACGCTGCCCGGTGGCAATAAAACGCTGTCATCAAAACCCTGGCAAACCACTTCACGTCCCAATGATTTTTCTACGGACGCATCACGCTGGCGCTCGTTAAGCTCGTATTGGTAGTTGTAAAACAGCGCATCAACGTTCTGCTTTTCACAGAAACTTTTCAGGTATTCGACGGTGCCGTCAAAGTCATCGACTTGACAGGTGAATAGCTCAATCCCCCGCAGCGCGAGTGCGCTATGCAGGCTTTGTAAGTGCTGCCAGATAAACTCCGCCTGGCGGGCAGACATATCATGCTGCCGCCATTGTTGCGGGGTTGCGATGTAAATTCCGATAACTCGGGCATCAGGGTCATGACACGCCGCAGCCAGCGCCAGGTTGTCATTGACCCGTAAATCATTGCGAAACCAGACCAAATGCGTGGCCATACTACTCCATAATTAATTGCCGTAACGCAGACGCAAGGCCTCTGGATAAGGCTCAAAGTAGCGCTGCTGCGCCAGATAGGCGTCAGGATATTCTGCCATATAGTGTTTTAACAAGGTGATGGGCGCCAGTAAAGGTTGAGTGCCCTGGCGATACCTGTCGATAAGCCCCGACAGCTCCTGGCGCTGGCGAGTATTAAGCTGGCGACGGAAATATCCCTGAACATGCATCAACACGTTAGTGTGATTGCGGCGCGTAGCCTGGTGTTCAAGCAAAGACATCAGCCGCAGGCGGTACTCAACGAAAAAGTCATCCAGTGAATCCCAGTTTTCGATATCTGCCACAAACCGACCCAACTCCCGATACTGTGGCTGTGAATGCGCCAACAGAAGTAATTTGTAACGGCTGTGGAAACCGATAAGTTTGCCTCTCGTCAGGCCTGATTGACGTAATTTATTGAGTTCATAAAGCGTATAGATCCGCTCGACAAAATTCTCGCGGATAGCCGGGTCATATAAGCGCCCGTCTTCTTCGACGGGCAACCACGGCAACTGGCGCTTTAATTCTGCGGTGAATATCCCGGTGCCGCTTTTACGATTATTACTCCCCTCCTCTTCGTAAACCCGTACCCGCTCCATACCGCAACTGGGTGATTTGGCACAAACAATATAGCCGCAGAGGTGCTCAAGCCCTGAAACGCGACGCGATGAAAACTGCTGCATCGCCTGGGTTAAATCCCCTTCGCTATGATTACTAAAGCGCAGCGCAATTTCGCCATCATCGAGTTTAACAAGACGCAGTGCTGGCCTTGGCGTGGGTAAGCCAATCGCCATTTCAGGGCAGACAGGCTCAAAATGAACCCAGGGTGCTAATTCATTTACTGCAAACGCCAGGCGTTTATGCCCGCCATCAAACCGGACATTTTCCCCGAGTAAGCAAGCGCTGATACCGATTGGAATTTTGTCGCTCATAACTTACCCCTTTTAAAGTCTTCACATCTAAGTGTAGCAAGCCTTAGAAACTAAAAAGGCTACCCGATTAGGTAGCCTTTTTGCTTAACGATGATGTGCTTACATCATCGGTGTTGCCATACGTACCAGCGTGATAAGCGGTTGTGGGTAAACACCCAGCAACAGAACCAGCACAGCGGAGATCAGGACGACAACGCCGCCAGCGGTGAATGCCCAGTTAGTTGGTGCATCACGGTTAGGCTGTTGCGGAGCGTTCAGATACAAACTGACTGTCACGCGCAGGTAGTAGTAAAGACCAATCGCACTACCCAGAACCACAGCACCGGTCAGCCACCACAGGTGAGACTGAACGCCCACTGCGATGATGTAGAACTTACCGATGAAGCCCAACGTCATTGGGATACCGGCCAGGGACAGCATCATCACCGTCATCACCGCAGAAAGAATCGGCTTGTGCCAGAACAGACCACGGTAGGAATACAACGAATCTGCATCCGGGCCACGGTATGGGCTGGACATAAGGCTAACCACGCCGAACGCGCCCAGGCTGCTGAACAGGTAACCTGCAAGATACACGCCAACGGATTCCATCGACATATCGCCACTTTGCAGTGCAATCAATGCCACCAGCAAATAACCAAGGTGAGAGATAGACGAGTAACCAAGCAGACGCTTGATATTGGTCTGGCTCAGCGCCATCAGGTTACCGAAGATGATGGAGAGGAAGGCGATAATGCCCAGCACCACGCGAACCGCTTCGCTATCGCCGACTGGCGCATAGAGGAACAGACGCATCACCACACCAAAGATGGCGATTTTGCTGGCTGTTGCCAGGAAGGTGGAAACCGGAGCCGGAGCCCCCTGGTAAACGTCTGGCGTCCACAGGTGGAACGGAACCAGTGACAGTTTGAAGCCGAGGCCAACAATCATCAGACCCAGGCCTGCCAGCAGCAGCGGTTCGTGCAGCATGTTGTCTGCCAGGCTCTTACCGAGGCTAACAAACGACAGGTCGCCAGATTCTGCGTACACCAGCGCCATACCGAACAGCAAGAATGAAGATGCTGCGGCAGACAGAATAGTGTATTTGATACTGGCTTCCAGCGAGCGTTTCTGGCGGAAAGCGTAACCAATCAAACCGAATAACGGCAGAGAAATCAGCTCGATACCGAGGAACAATGCCGCCAGGTGGTTGGCGTTTGCCAGCAGAATACCGCCCAGTGCCGCAATCAGCACCAGCAGGTAAAACTCTTCGCGGTTGTCGGTGTAACCCTGCAACCACGGATAAGCAAACGTACAGGTCGCGAGGCTCGCCAGCAGAACCAGTCCGGTGTAGAGCATGGCATAGCCATCAACGCGCATCAGCGGCGTGACGTCCATCGCGCCAACCTGGCCGACAAACCAAAGTGAAACCAGCGCAGCGTTAAGGCCGACAACAGCCAGTGTTGCATTGACAAAATGGTCGCGTCGCCACGCTATGGAGAGCATCACAACCACCACCGTCAATCCGACGACGAGCAGCGGTAGCAGCGCGATCAATTGTTGAGGAGTTATAGTCATGGCGAATTACGGCCTTGTAGTTGGAATTGAACTGGTAAACCACTGCTGAATATTGCTCATCGCGGCATGCGAAGTATCCAGAATTGGCTGCGGGTAGAAGCCCAGCAGGACTAACAACACCACCAGCAACAGGATGATAAAGAACTCGCGCATCGACATGCCCGGCAGTTGTTTATCACTGATTTCGCTTTTTGCTGTACCGAAGTAAGCACGATGAATCATCGCCAGAGCATAAACAGAGGCAAAGACCAGACCGAAGGTAGAGATAATGGTAATCATTGGCACGACATGGTAGCTGCCGAACAGAATCATAAATTCGCCAACGAAGTTACCGGTGCCCGGCATACCCAGCGTTGCTACCGCAAAGAACAGCGACAGACCTGGCAGCCACTTAATTTTGTTCCACAGGCCACCCATCAGACGCAAGTCGCGAGTGTGCAGACGCTCGTAAATCTGACCACAGATGATGAACATACCCGCCGCAGAAAGGCCGTGAGCAATCATCTGAATCACCGCGCCCTGGTAAGCCAGTTGGCTGCCGGTATAAATGGCAATCAACACGAAGCCCATGTGGGACACAGAGGTATAAGCAATCAGGCGTTTAATATCGGTTTGTGCGAAGGCCATCCACGCACCGTAGAAGATACCGATAACACCCAGCCACATGGCGATGGGTGCAAATTCAGCAGAGGCTTCCGGGAACAGTGGCAGCGCGAAACGCAGTAAGCCGTATGCAGCGGTTTTCAGCAAGATACCCGCGAGGTCAACAGAACCCGCCGTTGGTGCCTGTGAGTGCGCATCTGGCAGCCAACCGTGCAATGGAACCACTGGCATTTTCACCGCAAACGCGATGAAGAAGCCCAGCATCAGCAGCCACTGAACGTTGTTGGACATTGGGGTATGCAGCAGCAGTTCGTAGTTAAACGTCCAGACGCCGGTTGCGTTGTAGTGCACGAACACCAGGCCAAGAATCGCAATCAGCATCACCAGGCCGCTTGCCTGGGTATAGATGAAGAACTTGGTTGCTGCAGTGATGCGCGTCTTCCCATCGGAGGCTTTATGGCCCCACAGTGCAATCAGGAAGTACATCGGCACCAGCATCATTTCCCAGAAGAAGAAGAACAGGAACATATCGATGGCAAGGAACACGCCGATAACGCCACCGAGGATCCACATCAGATTGAGGTGGAAGAAGCCCTGATATTTTTCGATTTCATTCCAGGAACAAAGCACCGCCAGCACGCCGAGCAGACCGGTCAAGACGACCATCAGCAGCGACAGGCCATCCAGCGCGAGGTGGATTTCAATCCCAAAGCGTGGGATCCACGGCAAAACAAATTCAGACTGCCACTGTGGCAAACCTGCGGCTTGCGTCAGAGTGTAGCCACCGGCTAACCACAGTTGCAGCGAGAGCGCCAGTGTCAGCCCCATCGTTACCAGCGCAATCCAACGCGGCACTTTTACGCCGAAGCGCTCGGTTTGCCAGCAGAAGAAGCCGCCAATAAAGGGGATAAGTATCAGCCAGGGTAATAGCATGGCATTTGTGTCCCTAAGTCAAAATAAACCAAAACATCACTCACTTTCCGACCCTCTCCCTAAAAGAGAGAGGGGGGAAGTAAATTAGCGCAAGACCAGCAGCAGGCCCAGAACCACTACCGCGCCGATACTCATTGACGCCACATACCAGCGTAAATAACCATTCTCGCTCACCACCAGGCCGCGACCTGCCAGACGTGCAAGAACTGCCGGAATGTTCATCAGTGAATTCAGCGGATCGCGCTTAATCAACCAGGCGATACCCAGGAATGGCTTAACAAAGATTTTGTCATACAGCCAATCGAAGCCCCAGGCATGGAACCACCAGGTACCGAAAAAGCGGCCCGGTGCGCTATTCGCAATCGCTGTTACCAGAGTACGTTTGCCCAGCCACAGCCATGCGGCAATCAGAATGCCTGCGATAGCCACAACGCCCGAGGTAATCTCAAGTGCCAGCACGCTACCGTGCGCAAGTTCAGTCGTTGCAGGCAGAACACCAGCCAGCGGCGGAACAATCATTGCGCCAACGAAAGTGGACAGCACCAGCAGCACAATCAGCGGCAGGTTGTGAGTAATGCCTTTCAGTGCATGAGCATGGATCTGCTCTTTACCGTGGAAGACGATGAAGATCATACGGAAGGTATACAGCGAGGTCATAAACGCACCGACCAGACCTGCAATCATCAAATTCATATGACCGTTCGCCATCGCACCGGCAAGAATTTCATCTTTACTGAAGAAGCCTGCGGTAATGATTGGCAGAGCAGACAACGCCGCACCACCGACCAGGAAGCAGATATACACCAGCGGAATGGACTTACGCAGGCCACCCATTTTGAAGATGTTTTGCTCGTGGTGGCAGGCAAGGATCACCGAACCGGATGACAGGAACAGCAACGCTTTAAAGAAGGCGTGTGTCATCAGGTGGAAAATTGCTGCATCCCACGCTTGTACGCCAAGCGCCAGGAACATGTAGCCAATCTGGCTCATGGTCGAGTACGCCAACACACGTTTGATATCGGTTTGAACCAGGGCTGCAAAGCCCGCCATCACCAATGTCACCGCGCCCACAATGCCCACTAAATGCAGCACTTCAGGTGTCAGCAGGAACAAGCCATGCGTACGTGCAATCAAGTACACACCGGCGGTTACCATGGTAGCTGCGTGGATCAGTGCTGAAACTGGCGTTGGGCCAGCCATCGCATCCGCAAGCCAGGTCTGCAACGGAAGCTGTGCAGATTTACCGACCGCACCGCCTAACAGCATCAGGGTTGCCCACATCAGCATCTGGTTACCGGCAGCAAAGTGTTGCGGTGCCAGTTCAACCATTTCGCGAAAGTTCAGCGTGCCCAGCTCGTTGTAGAGAATGAACAGTGCGAAAGCGAGGAACACATCACCCACACGGGTCACGACAAACGCTTTCATCGCTGCTGCGCCATTCTTCGGATCGGTGTAGTAGAAACCAATCAGCAGATAGGAGCACAGACCCACGCCTTCCCAGCCGAGGTACATCAGCAACAGGTTATCGCCAAGCACCAGCACAACCATGCTTGCGATAAACAAGTTGGTGTAGGCGAAGAAGCGGGAATAGCCCTCTTCCCCACGCATATACCAGGAAGCATACATGTGGATCAGGAAGCCAACGCCTGTCACCACCGACAACATGGTCAGTGACAAGCCGTCGAGGATCAGATTGAAGCCGATGTTGAAATCGCCAACTGACATCCACGTCCACAGCGGTTGAGTAAAGGCTTCTTTACCGTTGTTAAAGAAATCAACGCCGACAATCGCGGTCACTAACGCCGTAAGACCAATTGAGCCAACACCGACCGTTGCAGAAAGATTTTCTGACCAACGACCACGCGAGAACGCCAACAATAAAAAGCCAATAAAAGGCAAAAGAATGGTTAACCAGAGAAGGTTCATCCACGCATCTCACTTACTGAATCGATATTCAGGCTCTGGCGACGACGATGGAGCTGCAGTAACAGTGCGAGGCCAATACTGGCTTCGGCGGCAGCTAAGCTAATCGCGAGTATATACATCACCTGGCCGTCAGCCTGGCCCCAATAACTGCCAGCAACCACAAATGCGAGGGCCGCAGCGTTAATCATCACTTCCAGGCTAATCAGCATGAATAGCAGGTTGCGACGAATCACCAGCCCCGTCAGCCCCAGCACGAACAAAATGGCGGCGAGGATAAGTCCATGTTGCAGCGGAATCATACGTGCTCCTCCGATTTTCTTTTCGCTACTGCGTCAGCCTGACGGTTGCTCAACACTTCACCCTGGCGGTCTTCACGACCAAGGTGGAATGCCACAACCAGACCTGCGAGCAGCAGCATTGAGGCTAATTCCACTGCCAGAACGTACGGTCCAAACAGTGCGATACCTACTTGTTTTGCACTCACGGAAGTGCCGTCGATACCCTGGTCATTCAGACCCTGAATCGCGTAAACCAGCACACCGAGCAGGACGGCTGACAAAATGCCAGGGCCAATCCACAACTGCGGTTTCAGCCATTGACGCTCTTGCTCAACAACCGCACCACCCAGGTTCAGCATCATGACCACAAAGACGAACAACACCATGATGGCACCGGCGTACACAATAATCTCAAGCGCTGCGGCAAAGTATGCTCCCAGGGAGAAGAACACCCCGGAGATAGCCAGCAGCGAGATGATCAGATACAGCAAGGCATGCACCGGGTTGGTATGCGTGATCACCCTTAGGGTGGTCCCAACCGCGACGAGTGCGCAAATATAAAAAGCGAATTCCATTGCCTTGCTCCTTTAAGGTAATAGGCCTTTGACGTCGATAGGCTTGGCTTCGTTTTCCGCTTCGCCCTTATCTTTGCCGTCGATTGCCATACCTGCCATCCGGTAGAAATTATATTCCGGGTATTTGCCCGGACCGGAGATCAGCAGGTCCTCTTTTTCGTACACCAAATCCTGGCGTTTGAACTCACCCAGTTCGAAATCTGGTGTGAGCTGAATGGCCGTCGTTGGGCACGCTTCTTCGCACAAGCCACAGAAAATGCAGCGCGAGAAGTTGATGCGGAAGAACTCGGGATACCAGCGGCCATCTTTTGTTTCTGCTTTTTGCAAAGAGATACAGGCTACCGGGCAGGCTACCGCACACAGGTTACAGGCTACGCAACGCTCTTCGCCGTCCGGATCGCGAGTTAACACGATGCGGCCACGGTAGCGCGGCGGTAAATAAACAGGTTCTTCCGGATACATCTGCGTTTCGCGTTTGGCAAACGCGTGCAGACCGATCATCCAGATACTGCGTACCTGGGTGCCGAAACCAACCGCTAACTCTTTTAATGTCATGGTTTTTTCACCCCTTATGGTGCCTGGTAAAGAATGACCGCGGCGGTCACCAACAGATTGACCAGTGTCAACGGCAGGCATATTTTCCAGCCAAACGACATCACCTGGTCATAACGCGGACGAGGCAATGCGGCACGGATCAAAATGAACATCATCATGAAGAACGCAGTTTTCAGCGCGAACCAGATGAAAGGTGGTAACCACGGGCCATGCCAGCCACCAAAGAACAGGGTCACAATCATGGCGGAAACCGTCACGATACCGATGTATTCACCGACGAAGAACAGGCCAAATTTCATGCCTGAATATTCGATGTGATAGCCATCCGCCAGCTCTTGTTCCGCTTCAGGTTGGTCAAACGGGTGACGGTGACAAACCGCAACGCCTGCAATGGCAAAGGTAATGAAACCAAAGAATTGTGGGATCACATTCCACAGGTTCGCCTGGTTATCAACGATATCGCCCATATTGAACGATCCCGCCTGTGCCACCACGCCCATCAGGGATAAACCGAGGAACACTTCGTAGCTAAGTGTTTGCGCAGAAGCACGCATCGCACCCAACAACGAGTATTTGTTGTTACTGGACCAGCCAGCAAACAGCACCGCGTAAACCGCGAGGCCTGCCAGCATCAGGAAGAACAAAATACCAATGTTCAGGTCGGCAACCACCCAGCTTGGGCTGACCGGCACAATCGCAAAGGCCAGCAGCATAGAGGTGAAGGCGATCATCGGTGCCAGGGTAAAGATGACACGGTCTGCAAAGCGCGGAGTCCAGTCTTCTTTAAAGAACATCTTGATCATGTCGGCGACTAACTGGAGCGAACCGCCCCAGCCAACACGGTTTGGCCCATAACGGTTCTGGAACAGACCCAGCAAACGACGTTCACCAAAGCTCATGAACGCGCCGCATGTCACCACCACCAGCAGGATGACGACCGCTTTGAGAATGCTCAGCAGAATGTCGATAACATCCGGTGTTAACCAACTCATTGGCCAGCCTCCTGAAGATTTTCAAGACGAGCACCCGCCAGTACCGGAGCGATGCCAGGCATCCCCATCGGTAAACCAACCTGCCCTGCGGCCAGCCCTTCGGCAAGTTGCAGTGGCAGACTCAACGTCTGGCCTTCGTAGCTGAACGAAATCAGGCTACCGGCATTCACGCCCAGTTTTGCAGCATCAGCCGGGTTCAGCTTGATGTACGGCTCGGCCATACGGCTCTGGAAGATTGGAGAACGTTGTGACATTTCGTCGCTGCCAAACAGATGGTAGTAAGGCGCGATACGCCATTTCCCTTCTTCTGCCTGGAAGGATTCTGGCACGGAGTCAAAGTAATCAATGCCCGTTTCAGACGCTTCAATCAGACGCACACCCGGATCGCCGTGACGCAGTTTGCCGCCCACTTCAGCCTGGAATTTGTTCCATGCCTGCGGTGAGTTCCAGCCTGGTGCCCATGCGAATGGAATTTGCTGACGATTTGCCGTTGGGCTGTTGTTCCCTTCCATAGAGAAGGCAAACATGGTGTCTTTATCCTGCGGCTGACGCGGTTCGTGCACGCTGATGTTGGCGCGCATTGCCGTACGACCACTGGAACGGATGGGTGAGCGCGACAGTTTCTGACCACGAATACGGAAGCTGGCATCAGGTGCTGCATCTTTAATTCCGGCTAACTGCGGCAACGCTTGCACACACGCATCAATAACATGGTCAAGCTGCGTCCAGTCCACTTCACGGCTTTCAACTGTGCTGTGCAGGGAATGCAGCCAACGCCAGCTTTCGAGCATCACAATCGAGTTGTCGTAGTAAGCAGGGTCATAAACCTGGAAGAAACGCTGTGCGCGGCCTTCGTTGTTAATCACCGTACCGTCACTTTCGGCAAAGCTTGCGGTGGAAAGCACCAGATGCGCTTTATCCATAATGGCAGTGCGCTGATGGTCGATAACCATCACCAATGGCGCTTTGCTCAGTGCCGCGTCAACGCGTGCCGCAGAAGCATGGCGATGCAGATCGTTTTCCAGCACCACTACCGCATCGGCAGCACCGCTTTCCAGTTCACTCAACGCTTCTTCAAGCGAACCACCGCCAATCAGACCAAGACCGACGCTGTTCACCGCGCGGGCAACCATGGTGATACCGACATCGATACCACGGCCTTTCAGCGCTTTAGCTACGTTTGCTGCTGCCTGAATAACCGCTTCGCTACCGGCGTTAGTACCGGAGACGATCAATGGTTTCTTCGCACCTGCCAGCGCCTGAACAATCACGTCGACCTTATTCTTCAGGTCGCGATCCAGTTCAACAGCTGGGGAGTTGCTGTCCAGCGCGTTAGCAATCGCAAAGCCCAGACGCGCCTGATCTTCAACTGGTGCACGGTAAGTCCATGCAGCGATGTCGTCCAGACGAGTGCTGTCGATGTTGGTGACAAACAGCGGATGTTTAGCGTGCTGGCCAATGTTCATGATCGCTGCAATCTGCCAGTCAGCCACTTTCTGTGCCGCTGCCATTTCACGCGATTTGCCTTTCACAGCCTGACGCACAGCCAGCGCAACGCGCGCACCGGTTTGTGTAATGTCTTCACCGAGCACCAGAACCGCATCGTAAGTTTCGATTTCACGCAGTGCCGGAGTGTGAATGCCACTTTCTTGCAGCACTTTCAGCATCAGTTGCAGACGTGCTTGTTCAGCCGTTGCAATGCCGGTGTAGAAGTTGCTCGCACCGACTAATTCGCGCAGTGCAAAGTTGCTTTCAACGCTGGCACGCGGGGAACCGATACCGATCACTTTCTTCGACTGGCGCAAAATATCTGCCGCGCCCTGCATCGCTTGTTCAGCGTTCAGGGTGATCAGATCTTCACCGCGACGTTGGATCGGCTGGCGTGGCCTGTCTTTCAGGTTCACGTAGCCATAACCAAAGCGGCCACGGTCGCACAGGAAGTAGTGGTTTACGGTACCGTTATAGCGGTTTTCGATACGACGCAATTCACCGTAGCGCTCGCCAGGGCTGGTGTTACAGCCGATGCTGCACTGCTGGCAAATGCTTGGTGCAAACTGCATGTCCCACTTACGGTTGTAACGCTCGGAGTGAGTTTTGTCAGTGAAAACACCGGTCGGACAGATTTCTACCAGGTTACCGGAGAATTCGCTCTCCAGTGTGCCGTCTTCAGGACGACCGAAGTAGACGTTGTCGTGAGCACCATAGACGCCCAAATCTGTGCCGTCGGCATAATCTTTGTAGTAACGCACACAGCGGTAACAGGCAATACAGCGGTTCATTTCGTGAGAGATGAACGGGCCGAGATCCTGATTACGGTGAGTACGTTTGGTGAAGCGATAGCGACGGAAGCTATGACCGGTCATAACCGTCATATCTTGCAGGTGGCAGTTGCCGCCTTCTTCGCAAACCGGGCAGTCGTGTGGGTGGTTGGTCATCAACCATTCCACTACGCTTTCGCGGAACTGTTTTGCTTCACTGTCATCAATAGAGATGAACGTCCCGTCAGAGGCAGGTGTCATACATGACATCACCAGACGACCACGATTATCTTCTGCGTTTTGATATTGCTTCACCGCGCACTGGCGGCAAGCACCGACGCTACCCAGCGCCGGGTGCCAGCAAAAATAAGGAATATCGAGGCCAAGTGACAGACATGCTTGCAGTAGGTTGTCTGACCCGTTTACCTCATATTCTTTGCCGTCTACATGAATCGTAGCCATAGTCAGCATGCTTCCAGTTAATTATAAAATTTTTCTTACCTGCACCTTTTAGCGGTACAGATATCACCAGCGCGCTTTTAGCAAGTTCGGTTGAATGCCACTAATGGCACGTGTGTTACCGAAATCTTGTTTGGCAATTCCTGCTTCAAATTCTTCGCGGAAATATTTAATCGCACTCTGCAATGGCTCAACCGCACCCGGCGCATGCGCACAGAAGGTTTTACCCGGTCCAAGGAAACGACACAGTTGCTCAAGTGTCTCGATATCCCCAGGTTGCCCTTCGCCACGCTCAAGCGCACGCAGAATTTTTACACTCCACGGCAGGCCGTCACGGCACGGTGTACACCAGCCGCAAGACTCGCGCGAAAAGAACTCTTCCAGGTTGCGGACTAGCGGAACCATACCAATTTCGTGGTCAACCGCCATTGCCAGCGCGGTACCCAGTCGGCTACCCGCTTTACCAATGCTTTCAAATTCCATCGGCAGATCAAGGTGTGATTCGGTCAGGAAGTCAGTCCCTGCCCCACCCGGCTGCCAGGCTTTGAATTTCAGGCCATCGCGCATGCCACCCGCGTAATCTTCAAGGATTTCACGTGCGGTAGTACCGAACGGTAATTCCCAAACGCCTGGGTTTTTAACGCGACCGGAGAAGCCCATCAGCTTGGTGCCAGCATCTTTACTGGTAGAAATGCCCTGGTACCATTCCACGCCATCCGCCAAAATCGCCGGTACGTTACACAGCGTTTCAACGTTGTTGACGCAGGTTGGTTTGCCCCATACGCCGCTTGATGCAGGGAATGGTGGTTTTGAACGAGGGTTCGCACGGCGGCCTTCCAGGGAGTTAATCAGTGCGGTTTCTTCACCACAGATATAACGCCCGGCACCGGTGTGCACGATCAGTTCAAAATCAAAACCTGAACCCAGAATGTTTTTGCCCAGCAGGCCAGCTTCGGTTGCTTCCGCAATCGCGCGGCGCAGGTGCACTGCCGCTTCGATGTATTCTCCACGCAGGAAGATATAGCCGCGATACGCTTTCAGGGCGAAGGCAGAAATCAACATGCCTTCCACCAGCAGATGAGGCAGTTGCTCCATCAGCAGGCGGTCTTTATACGTACCTGGCTCCATTTCATCGGCGTTACACAGCAGGTAACGGATGTTCATGGATTCGTCTTTTGGCATCAGGCTCCACTTCAAACCGGTGGAGAAGCCTGCACCGCCGCGCCCTTTCAGGCCGGCGTCTTTAACACGAGTAACGACTTCGTCTGGTGCGAGGCCAGTCAGAGCAAGACGCGCACCTTCGTAGCCGTTTTTGCTGCGATATTCATCCAGCCAAACCGGCTGTTTGTCATCGCGCAACCGCCATGTCAGCGGATGGGTTTCGGCAGTACGAATAATGGTTTTCATTTGTACTGCTCCAGCAAATCAGGGATTGCTTCCGGCGTCAGATAACTGTGAGTATCCTCATCAATCATCATGGTCGGCCCTTTGTCGCAATTGCCCAAACAGCAAGTTGGCAGCAGGGTGAAGCGACCATCAAACGTGGTCTGTCCTGGTTTGATGTCCAGTTTTGCTTCGATAGCCGACTGAATGCCCTGATAGCCCGTAATGTGGCAAACCACGCTATCGCAATAGCGAATAATATGGCGGCCTACCGGCTGGCGGAAAATCTGGCTATAGAAAGTCGCAACGCCTTCTACGTCGCTGGCTGGGATGTCCAGAACTTCAGCGATGGCGTAAATGGCACCGTCTGGCACCCAGCCACGCTGTTTCTGAACAATCTTCAGCGCTTCGATGGACACTGCGCGAGCATCTTCGTAATGGTGTTTCTCGTGCTCAATCGCATCACGCTCGGCTTGAGTCAGCTCAAAGGCTTCAGCCTGGGGTTGTTGTTTATCGTGCATAGTTAGCGATCCACATCAGACATTACAAAATCGATACTACCCAGATAGACAATCAGGTCAGAAACCAGGCTGCCGCGGATCGCCGACGGGATTTGCTGCAAGTGCGCAAAGCTCGGGGTACGAATACGGGTACGGTAGCTCATTGTGCTGCCGTCGCTGGTCAGGTAGTAACTGTTAATCCCTTTCGTCGCTTCAATCATCTGGAAAGATTCGTTGGCCGGCATGACCGGACCCCACGACACTTGCAGGAAGTGAGTGATCAGGGTTTCGATATGTTGCAGCGTGCGCTCTTTTGGCGGCGGCGTCGTCAGCGGATGGTCAGCTTTGAACGGGCCAGCAGGCATGTTTTTCAGGCACTGGTCAAGAATACGCAAGCTCTGGCGCAGCTCTTCAACTTTGAGCATCACGCGGGTGTAGCAGTCGCTCACGCCACCGCCGACCGGGATTTCGAAGTCGAAGTTTTCATAGCCAGAATAAGGACGTGCTTTACGGATATCGAAGTCGACACCAGTTGCACGCAGGCCAGCACCAGTCGTGCCCCACTCCAACGCTTCTTTCTTACCGTAAGCGGCAACGCCCTGAGAACGACCTTTCAGGATGGTGTTGCGCAGCGCAGCTTTCTCGTAGGAATCCAGACGTTTTGGCATCCAGTCGAGGAACTCTTTCAGCAGTCGTTCCCAACCGTTTGGCAAGTCGTGTGCAACACCACCGATACGGAACCAGGCTGGGTGCATACGGAAGCCCGTAATCGCTTCGACCAAATCGTAGATTTTCTGACGGTCGGTAAAGGCGAAGAACACCGGAGTCATTGCGCCCACGTCCTGAATAAACGTGGAAATGTAAAGCAGGTGGCTGTTAATACGGAACAGTTCAGACAGCATGACGCGGATAACGTCAACACGCTCTGGAACCTTGATGCCCGCCAGTTTTTCAACCGCCAGCACATATGGCATTTCGTTTACGCAGCCGCCGAGGTATTCGATACGGTCGGTATACGGAATGTAGCTGTGCCAGGACTGACGCTCGCCCATTTTCTCAGCGCCACGGTGGTGGTAGCCGATGTCCGGTACGCAATCGACAATTTCTTCACCGTCGAGTTGCAGGACAATACGGAATGCACCGTGCGCGGATGGGTGGTTTGGACCGAGGTTCAGGAACATGAAATCTTCATGCTCGCTACTGCGCTTCATGCCCCATTCTTCAGGCTTGAAGGTCAGCGCTTCCATCTCGAGGTCTTCTTTCTGTTTGGTCAATTCAAACGGATCGAACTCGGTGGCACGCGCCGGGTAATCTTTACGCAGCGGATGACCTTCCCACGTTGATGGCATCATGATGCGCGTCAGGTGCGGGTGGCCATTAAAGGTGATGCCAAACATTTCCCAGGTTTCACGCTCATACCAGTTAGCGTTCGGGAAAATTTTGGTAATCGTTGGCACGTTCAGGTCGTTTTCAGACAGCGCCACCTTGAGCATGATATCGCGGTTGCGGTCGATGGAAATCAGGTGGTAGAAAACGGAAAAATCCGCGGCCGGTAAACCGTCGCGGTGAGTACGAAGACGCTCATCCATCCCATGCAGATCAAACAGCATGACGTAAGGTTTTGGCAGTCTTTTCAGGAAATCGATAACTTCCAGTAGTTGTTCACGCTTAACCCAGGCTACCGGAACACCGGTACGGGTTGGCTGAACAGTAAAGGCATCCGGCCCAAAACGGTTACGCAGTTCACCAATTACCGGATCATCGAGATGGTCACGGGTTTGCCAGGCTTGCTGGTTGGCATCTTGCGCGGTTAAATCGGTCATAATTCTCACCATTGCAAATGGTACTGTGGTGACTGTCAGCAGTGGCTTCGCGCTAGTATTATTAATATGCGAAGTAAACTCACACTGCCCACAGGCGCAAATTAAATCTCGTCTGGCGTCCGCAAATTGGTGACAGCAATACGCTCGCCACGTTTACGCTCGCGCTCTGATTGCATATTGGCGCGATAAACACCCTGATCGCCAACCACCCAGGACAGTGGACGACGCTCTTTACCAATAGACTCTTGCAACAGCATCAAAGCCTGCATGTAAGCTTCAGGACGCGGTGGGCAACCAGGGATATACACATCTACCGGCAGGAATTTATCCACGCCTTGCACTACGGAATAGATGTCGTACATGCCGCCGGAGTTGGCGCAGGCACCCATCGAGATAACCCATTTTGGCTCAAGCATTTGGTCATAAAGACGCTGAATGACGGGAGCCATTTTGGTAAAGCAGGTTCCTGCAATGACCATCAGGTCGGCCTGACGCGGAGAAGCACGCAGTACTTCGGCACCAAAGCGTGCCACGTCATGTACGGCGGTAAACGAGGTCACCATCTCAACGTAGCAGCAAGAAAGGCCAAAGTTATAAGGCCAAATTGAGTTTTTACGCCCCCAGTTCACCATATCGTGCATAGCATGTTCGAGCTTGCCCATGTACACACTACGGTTGATTTCTTGATCAAGAGGATCGGTTACGATCTCCTGTTTTTGCAGGGGGTAACGGTCGTTCTCACCGTTGGGGTCTATGCGGGTGAGCGTATAGTCCATCTTAATGCCTCGCTGTTACTGCGTATGACGGTTAGTGAGACTGTCGGTTTCCGGGTTGATTTGGGCGCGACGCGAACGCGCAGGAGTCCAATCAAGCGCGCCAATGCGCACCAGATACACCAGGCCTGCCAGTAGCACTAAAATGAAAATTGCGGCTTCGACGAAACCTACCCATCCGCTTTCACGGATAGAGACTGACCACGCATAGAGATACAAGGCTTCCACATCGAAAATAACGAAGAACATGGCAACCAGGTAAAACTTGGCGGAAAGACGTAAGCGCGCTGTACCAACTGAGTCGATACCTGACTCGAAGGGAGTGTTTTTGTGCCGACCCTTAGCTCTCCCGCCAAGGAACCAGGCCCCGAGAAGCATTACGCAACACAGGCCTATGGCAACAATAAGAAAGACTGCGAACGCCCAGTGGTGAGCGATAACTTCAGTGGATGTTGACATACTCATTGCTTACTCATCAAAAGTGGCGCCAAAGTCTCTGCTCTTGGTTGGCAGATGAACACCACATCGATTCATGGGGAGGAACAATAAACCTTACAATAACTGCTGGAATCAAAAATTTACCAGCAAATTGATGGGGTTTTTTACTCCTTTCTATAACCTTTTGTCAACTTTAACAAAAGTATCCACACATTAATTTACATGAAGCCAACTTCATTAACATTTAGTGCGTTAAAAGCTGGTAACGTCGCGTTACTAACTCGTTTTTAATGAAGGTGAATCGTGTCCGTTAAGGAGGGAAAAAATAACTACTGTTCTATTTTGGCAGGAAATCTCAACTATTCATCCCCCCTATAGGGAGTATTTTCTTGATCTGAGACACGCTTTTGTTAATCCATCTCAAAAATAGACAACATTGCAGCGTATTTTTTAACAATTCAACGGTAATTGAGTCGTACGGATTACTTACAAGGCAGGAAGAAAGGGAGGTACAAAGCAGATTGTTTTAAAACATGTTTTTACAAATTAGCAATAACTATAACTTGCAGTGATTAAAAAACAAGCCATTGAGACAGAAAATGACCTCAATGACCTGTTTTCGAACTTCATATTTTGTTACTAACAAAATCGTCGTTCTAATCGAAATCTCGTTCCATCAACACCGTATCGCTATCTCCATCAGGTGAAGTTGCGTAACGGTATGGATTTGGGTTGGACTCGAGCGCACTAAATATGGCCTGAGCCAAATCATTAGAGGTTTGCAGATTGCGGCACAGCAGGTATTCGGTATCCGGCATCACCGGTAATCCATCAGCACTGCCCAACACGCGCAGCTCAGGGCTCATCATTTCGACTGGACGAGCAGTAACACCTAAGCCCGCTTTCACTGCGGCACGTACCGCTGAAAGCGTTGAAGCAACATACGCAATGCGCCACGGAATACGCGCTGCATTTAAATGCTCAAGCATCATATCCCGATAAGGGCTAGGATCATCGAGCATCACCAAAGGTACGGTTTCACCTTTCTGGAAGACATAATCTGCAGCGCAGTACCATAAAGTCGGCGAAGTGCGTAAAGCAATGGATTCAAAATGCGCAGGTTTTGCCGTCGTAACAACTAAATCAACTTCCTGCTGATTTAGCATTTCAATCATGAACGGGTTACGTTTGACACGCACATCCAATGCAAGCTTTGGATAGACCGAACTTATCCGGTTAAGCAAAAACGGCAGAATGGTATCTGCGGTTTCATCAGATGCACCAATAGTGAGCACACCCTGCAAATTACTGAACATCAGTGAGGTACAAGCTTCATCATTAAAACGCAGAATTTTTCGCGCATAACCCAAAAGCTGAATACCGTGTTCTGTCAGAAGCTTATTACGGCCATGACGGGCAAAAAGCTCTTTCCCTACTAACTGTTCAAGACGCTGCATTTGCTGGCTTACAGCCGATTGAGTACGGCAAACAGCAACTGCTGCTGCCGCAAAAGTATTCAAATCTGCTACGGCAACAAAAGTCCTGAGCAGATCGAGGTCGAGATTAAGTATCGGACGATTTGCGTTAATCATAATTTTTTCACTAGTAGGTTGCTCTTACGAGTCTGCCTTAGTTTTATTGCTGTGATTTATCAAAAAGATAAAGCAATTCCCTTTTACAGAACGTCTCCCGAAGGATTGCACCGTCATCCTGACAGTCGTTCTGACTTTTTATTTTTAATGCACCTCGACCAGCGTGATCCAATAATGTTAATCACGTATTCCGAGAGATATTATACTGACGTAAACAACATACAAACATTCGGCTTATCGTACTAGTCACTTAAATTAAAACTGAGTAATTATTGTAAACTAGCTTCAATATTGAGTTTTATTTATTCAACTTATCGCAACAACGAGCGTATGCGCGATGAAAATCGTCTTTAAGCCATTACGTTGTGCGGGCAATTACCACCGCACAACAGCCATACACCAACCCACAACAAAACATAGAGTTGCGTAATATTCAGCAAAAAACACCTACCATTTTCAGTAGGATATCTTACCGCAAATTTCGCCATTTCATAACTTTTCTTGCGAATTATCTGATCTCATTCTCTTTTTTTTAATTCATTCTTCAATAGGTTATTCACAAAACCGCTTACGCCATACAAGGTGAATGAGAAGAAACTTAACTCTTTTCGATGTTTATATTAATCACATGCCGAGTTAATTTTATATACATATTATTAACTCACACTAATGTATTCTGTTTAACCTTAAGCATGAATATTCAATTTCCCTTAACTATTACTCAGTTTAATTCTCAATTAGACCAGCAGCACCTGCTATATTTGCAACACCACAACAGTTAATTAAATTACAAAAATAATATTTACCTGTATTTTTCATTGATTAATTGCAAATTAGCGACATATAACTCTACAAATAGGTTATTCAATCGATTTTACCATCCTATCAACAATTGAAAGATAAATTAGAGATCCTCGCCTCGACGACCTTCAAATCTGGGCGTGGCAGGAGTACATTGTTGCCTGGTCGCTTCCACGGCAGGAAGTGGCGCTAACATTTAAGGTCAGGTTCATGTCCCCTATCGAAAAATCCAGCAAACTTGATAACGTCTGTTATGACATCCGTGGCCCAGTACTCAAAGAGGCGAAACGCCTTGAAGAAGAAGGGAATAAAGTCCTCAAGCTGAATATTGGCAACCCTGCGCCATTTGGCTTTGATGCTCCGGATGAGATTCTTGTCGATGTGATTCGTAATCTTCCAACCGCTCAGGGCTACTGCGACTCGAAAGGACTCTACACCGCACGTAAAGCCATCATGCAGCACTATCAGGCACGCGAAATGCGGGATGTGACGGTTGAAGACATCTACATCGGCAACGGCGTTTCAGAGCTTATCGTCCAATCAATGCAAGCGTTGCTGAACAGCGGTGACGAAATGCTGGTCCCGGCTCCCGATTATCCTTTGTGGACTGCCGCAGTTTCACTTTCCAGCGGAAAAGCTGTTCACTATTTATGTGATGAGTCTGCTGGTTGGTTCCCGGACCTGGATGATATTCGCGCTAAAATCACGCCTCGTACTCGCGGTATCGTGATTATTAACCCAAACAACCCAACCGGTGCGGTTTACTCTAAAGAGTTGCTACTGGAAGTGGTAGAAATCGCGCGCCAGCATAACTTGATTATTTTTGCTGATGAAATCTACGACAAAATTCTGTATGACGCAGCGCAACACCATTCAATCGCAGCCCTGGCACCTGACCTGTTGACCGTTACGTTTAATGGCTTGTCCAAAACATACCGTGTTGCTGGCTTCCGCCAGGGCTGGATGGTGCTGAATGGGCCGAAGAAACACGCAAAAGGGTATATCGAAGGGCTGGAAATGCTGGCGTCGATGCGTTTGTGTGCCAACGTTCCTGCTCAGCACGCAATCCAGACAGCGTTAGGCGGCTATCAAAGCATCAGTGAGTTCATTGTTCCTGGTGGACGGCTGTACGAACAACGTAATCGCGCATGGGAACTGATTAACGATATTCCTGGTGTGTCGTGTGTGAAACCGCAGGGCGCGCTGTATATGTTCCCGAAAATTGACGCCAAACGCTTTAACATCCACGACGACCAAAAAATGGTGCTGGATTTCTTACTGCAAGAAAAAGTGCTGCTGGTTCAAGGAACTGCATTTAACTGGCCGTGGCCCGATCACGTACGTATTGTGACGCTGCCGCGTGTTGATGAGCTAGAGATGGCCATCAATAAATTTGGCCGTTTCCTCGGTCATTACCACCAGTAATCCTCGCGGGGGAGATGTTTGCATCTTCCCCCGACTCGCCGCACAATGATTTTCTTTGCTTACGCACTGAGTGAACCTATGAGCCAGAGCCATTTTTTTGCCCACCTTTCACGTCTGAAATTAATCAATCGTTGGCCGCTGATGCGTAATGTGCGTACTGAGAATGTTTCGGAGCATAGTCTGCAAGTCGCTATGGTGGCTCATGCATTAGCGGTGATTAAGAACCGTAAATTTAACGGGCAGATTAATGCCGAGCACGTCGCATTGCTGGCGATGTATCACGATGCCAGTGAAGTATTGACGGGTGATTTACCCACTCCAGTGAAATATTTCAACTCGCAAATAGCCCACGAATACAAAGCCATTGAGAAAATCGCACAGCAAAAGCTCATCGACATGGTGCCAGAGGAGTTGCGCGATATCTGGGCGCCGCTTATCGACGAACATCAAAGCAGCGATGAAGACAGAGCCATTGTTAAACAGGCTGACGCGCTGTGCGCCTATCTGAAATGCCTGGAAGAACTCTCGGCTGGGAACAATGAGTTTTTGCTGGCGAAAAGCCGACTAGAGAAAACGCTGGCGGATCGCCATAGCGAAGAAATGGACTATTTCATGAATGTCTTTGTGCCAAGTTTCCAGCTGTCGCTCGACGAGATTAGCCAGGATTCTCCGCTTTAAGCGTCATTTTGATACTGGACTCCCTCCCCTTCTGGCTGTCTCTTAGTCACATCTTTGAGCACAAGCGCTGGTGACATTCACTCTGCCAGTATCGGGAAGTTTCCGTTCACCAGGCGATATCTGGTTTATGCAGCCACCGAACCGGTGAACGTCTTAGGAGAGTTCACCGTCACTCTCCTAAGAACCTCGACTCCCGGCAATAAATCGCCGCAAGCGGTAAACCTCCATTTTCCCTCATTTTTAGGGTCGGTTGCGATTCGTTCCAGACGATCACAACCTCCAGCCGTTCCCGA